>NZ_JACHOG010000002.1:0-782571 GCF_014199735.1 Xanthomonas sp. 3307
TGCGCGTAGTGGCGCGTCGGGGATTCGTATTCCACGTGGGCGGTCGAGATCGTGATGCCGCGCGCCTTCTCTTCCGGCGCCGCGTCGATCGCGTCGTACGCCTTGAACTCGCCGCCGAAGCGCTCTGCGCCGATCTTGGTCAGCGCCGCGGTCAGCGTGGTCTTGCCGTGGTCGACGTGACCGATGGTGCCGACGTTGACGTGCGGCTTGGTGCGCTCGAACTTACCCTTGGCCATGGCTGCTTCTTCTCGGTGATCGTAGAAAGATTTGACGACTGAATATGGTGCTCACGAAAGGAATCGAACCTTCGACCTCCTCCTTACCAAGGAGGTGCTCTACCGACTGAGCTACGTGAGCGTTGTTCTATTGTGACACAAGCGCGTTCAATGGAGCGGGAGACGGGAATCGAACCCGCACCATCAGCTTGGAAGGCTGAGGTTCTACCGTTGAACTACTCCCGCTACGGGATGCCGCACTGCCACAACAAAATAACTGGTGGAGGGAGGTGGATTCGAACCACCGAAGGCGTAAGCCAGCAGATTTACAGTCTGCCCCCGTTGGCCGCTTGGGTATCCCTCCAACTTACCCACTCGAACCCGGCTGCGAAGCCGAAATCAGAGAGGGGTGAAACAGCCCGCTATTCTTCCCTGACATCCCCGCCTTGTCAACAGTATTTTGACGCGATGTCGTAGGAAATCGTCGTTGCTCGCGCGCGCCCGGCCAGGACACGCGCACGCCTCAGACGTTGAAGCGGAAATGCAGGATATCGCCTTCCTGCACGCGGTATTCCTTGCCCTCCAGACGCAGGCGCCCGGCCTCCTTGGCACCGGCCTCGCCCTTGTACTTGATGAAGTCGTCGTAGGCGATGGTTTCGGCGCGGATGAAGCCCTTCTCGAAGTCGGTGTGGATCACCGCCGCGGCCTGCGGCGCGGTCGACCCGGCCTTGACCGTCCAGGCGCGCACTTCCTTCACTCCGGCGGTGAAGTAGGTCTGCAGCCCCAGCAGGGTGTAGCCGGCGCGGATCACCCGGTTCAGGCCCGGCTCGTTCAGGCCCAGATCGGCCAGGAACGCATCGCGGTCGGCGTCGTCCAGCTGCGACAGCTCTTCCTCGATCGCCGCCGACACCGGCACCACCTCGGCGCCCTCGGCGGCGGCATGCGCACGCACCGCATCCAGGTGCGGATTGTTCTCGAACCCATCTTCCAGCACGTTGGCGATGTACATCACCGGCTTGAGGGTGAGCAGGAACAGATCGCGCACCAGCGCCTTCTCTTCCTCGTCCAGGCCGGCGTTGCGCCCGGCCTTGCCCTCGGCCAGCGCGGCCTGCAGCTTGGCCAGCACCGGCTTGCGTGCCGCTGCGTCCTTGTCGCCGCCCTTGGCCGAACGCTCGGCACGGTTGAGCGCCTTCTCCACGCTGTCCAGGTCGGCCAGGGCCAGTTCGGTATCGATGGTCTCGATGTCGGAGACCGGGTCGACCTTGTTGTTCACGTGGATGATGTCGCCATGCTCGAAGCAGCGCACCACGTGGGTGATCGCATCGACTTCGCGGATATGCGCCAGGAACTTGTTGCCCAGGCCCTCACCACTGGCCGCACCGGCGACCAGGCCGGCGATGTCGACGAACTCGACCGCGGTCGGCACGACCTTCTGTGGATTGATGATCGCCGCCAGCGCGTTCAGACGCGGATCCGGCACCGGCACCACGCCCACGTTCGGCTCGATGGTGCAGAACGGAAAATTGGCCGCGGCGATGCCCGCCTTGGTCAGCGCATTGAACAGGGTCGACTTGCCGACGTTGGGAAGGCCGACGATGCCGCATTTGATGCCCATGTTTCAGTTTCCGGGATTTGGGATTCGGGATTGGAGATTCGCCCAGCCGCGCGGCCGCGAATCCCCAATCCCCAATCACGCATCCCTGTTCGTATGCAACCGCTTCATCGCCTCGTTGAAGTCGCCCTGCACGGCCAGCGGCAGCACGTCGATGGCGTCGTCGATGGCGCGGTCGATGAGGACTTGGTCGTCCTTGCCGGCGCGTCCCAGCACCCACGGCACCACCTTGTCCTTGTGGCCGGGATGGCCGATGCCGATGCGCAGGCGGTGGAAGCCGGCATGCCCGAGCAGGCGAATGGTATCGCGCAGTCCGTTCTGGCCGCCGTGGCCGCCGTCGAACTTGAGCCGCGCGGTGCCCGGCGCCAGGTCCAGTTCGTCGTGTGCCAGCAGCGCCTGCGCCGGTTCGATCTTCCAGAAGCGCAATGCGGCCGTCACCGACTTGCCGCTGAGATTCATGAAGGTGGCCGGCTTCAGCAGCCACACCGCCTGCCCCGCAACCTCGATCTTGGCGGTCTCGCCGAACAGCTTGGCGTCCACGCCCCAGCGCGCGCCGGCCCGCTCGGCCAACGCGTCGACAAAACGAAACCCGGCGTTGTGCCGGGTGTTCGCGTGTTCGGCACCGGGATTGCCCAGGCCGACGATCAGACGCAGACCAGTCATGCGCAATGCATCGCCGCAGCGTCCGGACCGAAGCCCGGACGCCGCGCAGGCGATTACTTGCCGTCCTTCTTGGCCGGCTCGGCAGCGGCAGCCGCCGCGTCGGTGGCTTCCGGCTCTTCCTCGACACGGCCGTGCTTGGCGATGACCACCGCCACGTCGTGCTCCTTGCCCAGCTTCAGTTCCGGCAGCTCGACGCCGGCCGGCAGCTTCAGGTCGGACAGGTGGATCACGTCGCCGACCGACAGCGCCGACAGGTCGACTTCGACGAACTCCGGCAGGTCCTTCGGCAGGCACACGACCTGGATTTCGTTCAGCTCGTGGGTCACGACCACCTCGGCCGACTTGCCGGCCGGGGACACGTCCTCGTTGAGGAAGTGCAGCGGCACCGACGCGTGCAGCGCCTCGTTGTCGTTCACGCGCTGGAAGTCGATGTGCATGATCAGCTGCTTGAACGGGTGACGCTGCATATCGCGCAGCAGCACCTTCTGCACGTCGCCGTTCAGGCTCAGGCTGAGGATGGACGAATAGAACCAGTCGTTCTGGCTGGCCAGCCAGACTTCGTTGTGGTCGAGCTGGATGTTGACCGGCTTCAGATCGCCACCGTAGACGATCGCCGGGATCAGGCCGTCGCGACGGAGGCGGCGGCTCGCACCCTTGCCCTCGACTTCGCGGCGCTGAACCTTGATTTCATGCGTGGTTGCCATTTGCGTTTACTACCTTGGTTGAATGAACCGCCTCGCGGCGGTTTTGATGACTCTTCCGCGACCAGAAGAGTCTGGGAGAAGCCGGGATTGGAGATTCGGGATTGGGGATTCGCAACGGCGCCGCTTCTGCGAATCCCCAATCCCGAATCCCCAATCCCTGCCCTTAATCGACGTACAACGAGCTCACCGACTCGCCGAAGGCGATGCGGCGAATGGTTTCGGCCAACAGCTCGGCGACGCTGAGCTGGCGGATCTTGCCGCAGGCGCGGGCGGCCTCCGACAGCGGGATGGTGTCGGTGACCACCAGCTCGTCCAACTGCGAATTGGTGATGTTGCTCACCGCCGGGCCGGACAGCACCGGATGCGTGCAGTACGCGGCGACCTTCAGCGCGCCGCGCTCCTTGAGCGCGGCCGCAGCCGCGCACAGGGTGCCGGCGGTGTCGACGATGTCGTCGACCAGCACGCAGGTCTTGCCCTCGACGTCGCCGATGATGTTCATCACCGTAGACACGTTGGCGCGCGGGCGGCGCTTGTCGATGATCGCCAGGTCCGCATCGTCCAGGCGCTTGGCCACCGCGCGGGCGCGGACCACGCCGCCCACGTCCGGCGACACCACGATCAGGTTGTCGGTGCCGTAGGCGCGCCAGATGTCGGCCAGCAGCAGCGGCGAGGCGTAGACGTTGTCGACCGGGATGTCGAAGAAGCCCTGGATCTGGTCGGCGTGCAGGTCCACGGTCAGCACACGGTCGGCGTTGACCGCGCTGAACATCTTGGCGGCGACCTTGGCGGTGATCGGCACGCGCGAGGAGCGCATGCGCCGGTCCTGCCGCGAGTAGCCGAAGTACGGCACCACCGCGGTGACACTGGCGGCGCTGGCGCGCTTGAGCGCGTCGATGATCACCAGCAGTTCCATCAGGTTCTCTGCGCTGGGCGCGCAGGTCGGCTGGATCACGAACACTTCCTGCCGGCGCACGTTCTCCTCGATCTCCACCTGCACTTCGCCATCGGAGAAGCTGGAGACCATCGCCTTGCCGGGGCGCACGCCCAGTTCGCGGCAGATGCTTTTGGCCAGGGGCTTGTTGGCGTTGCCGGAGAACACCAGCAGGTTGCGTTGGTCTTGCATGAGGGGTCTCTCGGGTGGCTGCAAAGAGCGTGTGGCGACGAAAACCGGACGAATCGAAAAAGCGAGGAAAAGCGATGCCTTTCCCGTTGAATTCCCGCACAGGGATGTGCGGGCGTTTGCAGAGGGATCTGCATACCCAAATGGCAGGGGCGGTAGGATTCGAACCTACGAATGCCAGGATCAAAACCTGGTGCCTTGGGCCTCTTGGCGACGCCCCTGCGTAAACCTGTGTCAAGCCTCCAGCGCGTCGAGTAGCGGCGAACGCGGGACGCCGCCTGCCACCCAGGCGCGCATCCCGTCCGGCAAGTCCGCGAGCGCGCGCACGGCGGCAGCGCGATCGGCGAACTCGACGAAACAACCGCTCCCCGACCCGGTCAGGCGTGGCGTACCGATCCGCGCCAGCGCCTGGAACGTGGCCTGGACGGCCGGTTCGCGGCGAAGCAGGACCGGCTCGAACGCGTTACCGAGCAGGAAACCTGAAACGAAGTCCGCTATTTTCGCGGGCGCAGCATCCCGCGTCAAATCGGGGGACTGGAACAGCGCCGCGGTGGGCACGTGCACCCCCGGATCGGCGAGCACATACCAGGCCGGCGGCAGCGCCAGGGCGGTCAATTGCTCGCCCACCCCCTCGGCCCAGGCGTCGCGCCCGCGCACGAACACCGGCACATCCGCCCCCAGCGACAGGCCGAGGCCGGCCAGGGCATCCTCGTCCAGCCCGGCGCCCCACAGCGCGTTCAGCGCCACCAGTGCGGTCGCCGCATCGGACGAGCCACCGCCGAAGCCACCGCCCGCCGGAATGCGCTTTTCGACGCGAATATCCACACCTTGGACGACATTCGCCGCTTTTTGCAGAAGCCGCGCGGCGCGCACCAGCAGGTCGTCGGCCTCGGCGACCCCGGCCACGGAGGGGCCGATCCGCGCCACCACCCCGTCCGCGCGCGGCCGCAGGTGCACCGTATCGCCCCAGTCCAGCAGGCGGAACACGGTCTGCAACTGGTGGTAGCCGTCTGCTCGGCGGCCGGTGATCTGCAGAAACAGGTTCAGCTTCGCCGGGGCCGGCCAGGACGACCAGCCCCCGTCGATGGCCGCGCTCATGGCGCCGGAATGTCCCAGTGATCCACCAGCAAGCGCACCTTGGCGTCGCCGTTGCGCGCCTCGATGCGCCGCGGCAGGGCCGGCTGGCCGTCGCTGGGCGGGTACCACTCCTGGAACTCGATGTCCCAGCCCATCTGCCGCAAGGTGCGCGGCCGCCCCTGGGCATCGTAGTCCACGTGTTCGGGCGCTTCGGTATCCCACGCCACCTGCCCGCGCACCCACTGCGGCAGCAGATTGACCGGGATTTCCCAGCCGGTCGCTTCCAGCAGCAGCTGTTCGGCGTTTTCGCCTTCGCGCGGCCCGCCCTCCATGCCTTCCAGGCGCCCGGCCTCGGAGTGGCTGTCGCCGATCAGGCGCCAGCTCTGCCGGGTCACCGGCGCGCTGAGCTGCACCTCGTACTGGCGATGCTGCTGCTTCCAGTCGATGCGGCCGCTGCCGCCATTGCGGCCGTTGCTGATCGCGACCCGTCCCTGGAACGACCAGTCCGGATGCGCCTGCAGCCACTGCGCGCGCGCGGCCTCGGCCTGCTGCGCGGCGGCATCGGGCGTGGCGGCGGCGACCGGCGCCGGGGTGCGGGTCGGCAGCGCGCTGCAGCCGCCCAGCAGCAGCCCGGCGGCCAGCGCCCACGCGGCGCGCAAGCCAGGCCTCACGGGTTCACCTGTTCCAGGGCGCGGCGCAGCGCGCGATTGTCAGGATCGAGCTTGCGCGCCTCGTCGAAGTACTTGTTGGCCTCCTCGTGCTTGCCCTGCTCCCACAGCACCTGGCCGATGTGCGCGGCGATCTCCGGATCCTTCACCTGGCTCCAGGCGCGACGCAGCTGCACCAGCGCCTCCTGGGTCTTGCCGAGCCGGTACAGCACCCAGCCGTAGCTGTCGATGATCGCGGCATTGTCCGGATCGGCGGTGCGGGCGCGGTCGATCAGCTGCAGCGCCTCGCGATAGCGCTTGGTGCGGTCGGCCAGGGTATAACCGAGCGCATTCAGTGCCGCCACGTTCTCCGGGTCGGTGACCAGGATCTTGCGCAGATCGGCCTCGGCGCGGTCGATGCGGTCGCGGCGCTCCCAGGACAAGCCGCGCGCGTACAGCAGTGCGTTGTCGTCCGGATACGCGGCCAGGCCACGCTCGAACACCTGCAGCTCGCCTGCGTCGTCGCCGCTGCGCTGGCGCAGTTCCGCCTCCAGCACATAGGCGTCGCGGCGCGCGGCATCGTCGGCCTCGGCATCGTCCTGCAGCGCGCGCGCCTCGGCGAAGGCCGCGTCCTTCTGGCCCAGCGCGTACAACGCGCCGGCCGCGCGCAGCCGCGCCTCGCTGCGCAGCGGGCCGCCCGGCACGCCGCGATACCAGTCCACCGCCTCCTGGTTGCGCTTGAGGAACTCGGCGATCTTGCCGAGCAGCAGGCGTCGCTCCGGATCGGGCCGGTCGGCGCCCTTGCGCAGTTCGTCGTACAGCGCCATCAAGGCGGCGTTGTCCTGCAGCTTGGCCAGCATCGAGGCGCGCAGGCCATAGTTCTGAGTCGTCTGCGGCCCCAGCGCCAGCACCCGCGCCGCGGCGGCGGTGTCGCCGATGGCGTCGTAGGCATAGGCCAGTGCCGTGCGTAGTTCCGGATCGCCCGACACCTTGGGCTCCACACCCTGCAGCAGCGCGCGCGCCTGCTCGGTCTTGCCCGCCTGCTGCAGCTGCGTGGCGTGCAGCAGCGCCACGCGCGGCTCCTGCGGGAAGCGCTTGACCAGTTGGTCGACGATGCGCTCGGCCAGCTTGGGCTGGTCCAGGCGCAGCGCCAAACGCCCGAACTCCTGCCAGGCCTCGAGCTGGTCGGGGATAGCGTTGGCGTCGAGCAACTGGTCCAGGGCCTTGGCCGCCACCTCCGGATCGCGGTTGCCGCTGACCAGCGCGATCAGCGCGAAGCGCCAGCCGCGCGGATCCTTGTCGCGCAGCAAGGCCACCAGCAGGCTGCGCGCCTGGCGCAGGTTGCCGTTGCGCAGAGCCAGCGAAGCCTCGGAGCTGCGCATGGCCAGCGACTCGGGCGCGCGCTGCCGCCACAGCGCCAGGGCCTGGGCGGCGGCGGCACTGTCGTTGGCCAGCATCGCGATGCGGGTGGCGCGCTCGGCCAGACCGGCGTCGCCGGGGCTGTCGTTGGCGGCCTGCAGGTACCAGCGCGAGGCGTCGGCCAGCTGCCCGGCCTGCAGGGCGAACTCGCCGGCCAGGACCGGGGTCATCACGTCCTGGGCGGGGCTCGGCGCCTTGGCCGCGGCCGGTGCGGCCACGGCGGCGATTGCGGACAGCAGCAGAAAGGTACGGATGCGAATCAGTGCGGGCATCGGAAGCGGCCGGGCCGTAAAATGGGGCCCTGAATGGCCAGCAGCTTATCGCAAGCAACTGAACAGATGACGTTGTGGGTGCTCGGATTGAACCACCAGACCGCGCCGGTCGACCTGCGCGAACGGGTGGCATTCGCCGGCGACGCATTGCCGCGCGCGCTGCAATCGCTGCGTGCGCTGCCCGACGTCACCGAAGCGGCGCTGCTGTCCACGTGCAATCGCACCGAGCTGTACGCCATTGCCGGCGATGCACAGCACCTGGCCGACTGGCTGGATTCGCACGCCGCCGGCCTGCACGGCTATCTGTACCAGCACCAGGATGCGGACGCGGTGCGGCACCTGTTCCGGGTCGCCACCGGGCTGGACTCGATGGTGCTGGGCGAGCCGCAGATCCTCGGCCAAGTGAAGGACGCCTGGTCGCTGGCACGCGAGCACGGGGCGATGGGCAGCCGCCTGGACCGACTGTTCCAGCAGACCTTCTCGGTGGCCAAGCGCGCGCGCACCGACACCCGGGTCGGCGCCAATCCGGTCTCGGTCGCCTCCACCGCGGTGCGCCTGGCGCAGAGTTCCTTCGCCCGGCTCAGCGAATCCACCGTGCTGCTGGTCGGCGCCGGCGAGACCATCGAGCTGGCCGCCAAGCATCTCAGCGAGGGTCGCGTGCGACGCCTGCTGATCGCCAACCGCACCCTCGCCCACGCACAGGAACTGGCCAGCCGCCACGGCGGCGTGGCGCTGCCCCTGAGCGAGCTGGAGCGTCACCTGCACGAGGCCGATGTGGTGTTCTCGGCCACCGCCGCGCGCGAGCCGGTGGTGACCCGGGCGCAGGTCGAACAGGCGCTGCGCGCACGCAAGCACAAGCCGATGCTGCTGTTCGACCTGGCAGTGCCGCGCGACATCGAGGCCGGCGTGGCCGACTTGGCCGACGCCTACCTGTACACCGTCGACGACCTGGAGCGCGCGGTCGAGGACAACCGACGCGGCCGCCGCGAGGCCGCCGAGGCGGCCGAGGCGATCATCGACCTGCAGGTCGTGCGCTACATGGAAGCGCTGCAGGCCAGCACCCGCCAGGCGCCGCTCAAGCGCCTGCGCGCGCATGGCGACAGCACCCGCGACGACGTGCTGGCCAAGGCGCGTCAACAACTGGCGCACGGCAAGCCCGCCGACGAGGTGCTGGAGTTCCTCGCCAATACCCTCACCAACCGCCTGCTGCATCCGCCCACCGCGGCCCTGCGCGAGGCGGCGCTGCGCGGCGACGCCGACCTGGCCCGCGCCGCCGAGCGCCTGTTCCCGGAGAAGCCGGGCTATTTCCACCCCATTCTGAAGACCGATGACACCGACCCTGCGCCGTAAGCTGGAGGCGCTGGCCGAGCGTCGCGAAGAACTCGAACGCCTGCTGTCCGACCCCGAAGTGGTAGGCGACAACACGCGCTTCCGCGACTATTCGCGCGAGTTCGCGCAACTGGAGCCGGTCGCCGCCGCGCTGGCGGCCGAGGCCTCGGCCAAGGCCGACCTGGCCTCGGCCGAGGCGATGCGCGCCGATCCGGAACTGCGCGAGCTGGCCGAGGAGGAAATCGGCGCCGCGCAGGCGCGCCTGGCCGAACTGGATGCGGAACTGGCGCTGCTGCTGGTGCCGCGGGATCCGCGCGACGACGGCAACCTGTTCCTGGAAGTGCGTGCCGGCACCGGCGGCGACGAGGCGGCGATCTTCGCCGGTGATCTGTTCCGCATGTACGCGCGCTACGCCGAGCGCCAGGGCTGGAAGGTGGAAGTGGAATCGGACAGCCCCGGCGAGCACGGCGGCTACAAGGAGATCGTGGCGCGCATCGTCGGCCGCGGCGCCTACTCCAAACTCAAGTTCGAATCCGGCACGCACCGCGTGCAGCGCGTGCCGGCGACCGAGTCGCAGGGTCGCATCCACACCTCCGCGGCAACGGTGGCGATCATCCCCGAGGCCGACGACGTGGAGGAAATCGCGATCAACCCGGCCGACCTGAAGATCGACACCTTCCGCTCCTCCGGCGCCGGCGGCCAGCACGTCAACAAGACCGAGTCGGCGATCCGCATCACCCATGTCCCCAGCGGCGTGGTGGTCGAGTGCCAGACCGAGCGCAGCCAGCACGCCAACCGCGACAAGGCGATGAAGCGGCTCAAGGCGCAGTTGCTGGAGGCCGAGCGCAGCAAGCAGGCCGCGGCCGAGGCGCAGGACCGCAAGCTGCAGGTCGGCAGCGGCGACCGCAGCCAGCGCATCCGCACCTACAACTTCCCGCAGGGCCGGATCACCGACCACCGCGTCGAGGGCCTGACCCTGTACGACCTGCCGAACGTGATCGAGGGCGACCTCGATGCACTGATCGGTCGCCTGAGCCACGAGCACCAGGTCGACGAACTCGCGCGCCTGAGCGACAGCCCGTGAACGTGCGCGTGCGCCAGGCCGATGCGCACGACCTGCCGGCGCTGGCAGCGCTGTTCGATGCCTACCGGCAGTTCTACGGGCAGGCCCCGGATGCGGCGACCGCGCACGCCTTCCTGGCTGCGCGCCTGGCCCGCGCCGAGTCGGTGGTGCTGCTGGCCGAGCGCGATGCGCAGGCCGCCGGCTTCGTGCAGTTGTATCCGTCCTTCTCTTCGGTGCGGGCGGCGCGGCTGTGGATCCTCAACGATCTATACGTCACGCCTGCGCACCGCCGCCACGGCGTGGCGCAGGCGCTGCTGCACGCCGCCGAAGGCCACGCCGCGGACGATGGCGCGGTGCGCATCGTGCTGGAGACGGCGCAGGACAATCTCTCCGCGCAGGCCCTGTACCGCGCCTGCGGCTGGCAGCAGGACCTGAGCGCGCAGCACTACGCCAAGGCGTTGGTGCCATGAGTGTGCGCGGACTGCGGTCGATCGCGGTCGCCACGGCCGCATGAACGGCGGCGGCGCCGACGAACGCCTGCAATTGCAGGCCGCGGTGCGGCTCGATCCGCAGGATTTCCTGGCCTGGGTGATGCTCGCCGACGCCGAACTCGGCGCCGGCGCGGTTGCCGCGGGCGAACAGGCCGCCGTGCGCGCACTGCAGCTGCGTCCGGGGCATCCGGAGGCGCTGGCGCGGCTGGGCCGGGTGCGCTGGACCCAGGGTCGCCATGCCGAGGCCGCGCAGGCCCTGCGCGCAGCGCTGCAACAGGCGCCGCAGCACCCGGGCATCGCGGTCTGGCTGGGCCACGCACTGGAAGACAACGGCGAGGCGGAAGCCGCAGCGCAGGCCTATGCGCACGCGCATGCCTTGCTGCCGCAGGAACCGTCGATCGCCGCCTACCTGCTGAACTGGCGCCGCAAGCTGTGCGACTGGCGCGGGCTGGACGCGCTGTCGCAACAGGTGCGCAGCGCGGTGCGGCAGGGGCACCCGACCATCGAACCGTTCGCCTTCCTCAACGAGGACGCGGGCGCGGACGAGCAGTTGCGCTGCGCGCGCAACCGCGCCCAGGCGCTGGCGCGCGCCCTCGCGCCGCTGCCTGCCACGCAGGTGCGCAGTGATGGCGCGCTGCGCATCGGGTTCCTGTCCAACGGCTTCGGCGCACATCCCACCGGCCTGCTGACCGTCGCCCTGTTCGAGCGCCTGCGGGCGCATCCCGACCTGCAGGTGCACCTGTTCGCGCTCAACCACGACGATCGCAGCGCGATCGGCGCGCGCCTGCAGGCGGCCGCGCATGCCTGGCACGCCGTGGCCGGGCAGCCGCATCGGCAGATCGCCCAGCGCATCCGCGACGCCGGCATCGACCTGCTGTTCGATCTGCGCGGCTGGGGCGGCGGCGGCACACCCGAGGTGCTGGCGTTGCGCCCGGCGCCGGTGCAGTTGAACTGGCTGGCCTACCCCGGCACCTCCGGCGCGCCGTGGATCGACTACGTGGTCGGCGATGCCTATGCGTTGCCACCGGCCCTGGCCGCGCACTACAGCGAGCGGGTGCTGCGGCTGCCGCGCGCCTTCCAGCCTTCCGACGACACCCGCCACGTCGGCGCCCCACCGGCGCGCCGCGACTGCGGCCTGCCCGAGCACGGCACCGTGTTCTGCTGCTTCAACAACAGCTACAAGCTCGGCCCGCGCAGCATGGCGCGGATGCTGGAGGTGCTGCGACAGGTGCCGGACAGCGTGCTGTGGCTGCTGTCCGGCCCGGGCCAGGCCGATGACCGACTGCGTGCGGCCGCTGCGGCGGCCGGCGTGGAACCGACGCGTCTGCGCTTCATGCCCAAGCTGGCGCATCCGGACTATCTGGCGCGCTACCGGCACGCCGACCTGTTCCTGGACACCCATCCGTACAACGCCCACACCACCGCCTCCGATGCCCTCTGGGCCGGCTGCCCGGTGCTGACCTGCCCCGGCAGCACCTTCGCCGCACGCGTGGCCGGCAGCCTCAACCATCATCTCGGCCTGGACGAAATGAATGCCGCCGACGACGCGGCGTTCGTCGCGACCGCGGTGCGCCTGGGTCGCGATCCTGCTGCACTGCAGGCGCTGCGCGAGCGGTTGCACGCGCAGCGCGCGGACAGCGGGCTGTTCGACATGCAAGGTTTCGCCGCCGACTTCGCCGCGCTGCTGCGCGACACTGCGGCACGCCACGGCTGGCAAGGCGCCGCGTCGGCCTGATTGAATCGGGATGTGCGGCAGCCGCGCGGCGCGCATGAACATGCGTGAGGCGCGACGGCGCGTCACTTGTCGCCATCGACGTCGCTGATGGAACCTTTGCATCGCATCATTCGGTCTCTTCTCGCGCGCAACGCCACGACGCACCCCGCGATGAGGACGATCCATCGCTGCAGATCGCACCGAAGCGTCACAGACAATCAGCGAGTGTGGCCTGTGCATGTCAGCGGATCGTCCACAACACTTGACCTCAAGCAAACTTGAGGTCCGACACTGCGCGCACGCTCCCTGTGCAGATCCCGCGATGTCGCTGTCGTTCCCCACGTCCACGCCCTCCTCCCCCTCGCCCACACGCAGCATGCTGCTCGCCGAGGCGTCCATGCCCGACCGGACCGCGCTGCTCGAAGGCGTGCGCGGCCTGTGCGACCACCGCCTGCACGCCCTGACCTGGATGGAATCCCTCGGCGACGCTCCCGATCTGCTGTACGCACGCTGCTGCTGCGACGCGGCACCGGAACTGCATGAATTGCTGCGCGCACGCCTGCCGGCGCTGCGGCGGACGCTGCGGCGCTACCGGCGCATTCGCAGCGGCGTGTCCGATCCGCACCGGGAAGCGTCCTGCGTGGTGGTCACACGTGTCCCGACACGCGATGCGGCGCAGGCGCAGCGCCGCGCCGACGCTGCCTTCGCCGCCCTGCAGGATGGCGCGCATGCGCTGCGGGGATTGATCGCCGCGCAGCTGTACCTGTCCGACGACGGCAGCACTCTGCTCGAATGCACCGAGTGGCACGGCGCCGACGCACAGCGACGCGCGCTGCAGCGCGAGCCCGAGCGCCTGCCGCTGGCGGCCGATCGTGCCGCCAGCGTCCGCCGCTTCCGGCCGCGCACGCTGGCCCTGGCGTGAAATACCCGATCCTCCGCATGCAGCGGCTCGATCGCGCTTAGGCGCCGGGATCGGGCTCAAGCAAGGCCGACACGCCACGCGGCCTGCCTTATTGGGCGCGGGCCGGTCTCCATCCAGCAAGCAATGGCCCTGGAAGCACCGTAGCTGAAGCGGTGGCGCGGGCAGGCTATACGCCGGCCGGGCGAGCGGCTAGGCTGCCGGCATGAGCGCAAACGCCGACTTCATTGCCTTGAACCTGTGCGTGCTGACCGTCTCGGACACGCGCAGCCTCGACCAGGACAGTTCCGGCGACTACCTGGTCGCCGCCCTCAGCGGCGTCGGCCATCGCCTGCACGCGCGGGAGTTGCTGCCGGACGACCGCTACCGGATGCGCGCCACGGTCTCGGCCTGGATCGCCGATCCCGAAGTGGATGGCATCCTGGTCACCGGCGGCACCGGCTTCACCGGCCGCGATTCCACGCCCGAGGCCCTGCTGCCGTTGCTGGACAAGCAGATGCCGGGGTTCGGCGAGCTGTTCCGCGCGATCAGTGTCGAGGAGATCGGCACCTCCTCGCTGCAGTCGCGCGCCTTCGCCGGCCTGGCCAATGCCACCTTCCTGTTCTGCCTGCCCGGCTCCACCTCGGCCTGCCGCACGGCCTGGGAACGGATCATCGTCGCGCAGCTGGATGCCCGCACCCGCCCCTGCAATCTGGCCACGCTGCGCCCGCGGCTGAAGGAATGACCTGGACTCCCGCATGTCCCTGGACACCACGTTGCGCCTGCTGGCCAAAGCCAGCGGCATGAGCGCCGCGGACATCGCCGCGGCCATCCCACGCGCCGGTGCGGCCACGGTCAAGGCCTGGATGGCCGGCGAGAAATTGCCCGGGCGCGCCCAGCTCACTGCGCTGGCGCGCACCTTCGGCGTCCCCGCCGGCGCCCTGCTCGGCGAACTGGCCAGCCAGCTGGACCCGGCGCGCACCCGCGGCGAACACGATCTGCTGCAGGCCTACCGCGCCCTCGACACCCGCCAGCAGGGCGCGCTGCTGGAAGTGGCGCGCAGCATGGCCGGCACCGGCACCCGCAAGCGGAGCAGCAAATGAGTCATCTGAAGCGCAAGCAGTACAAGGCCCTGATGCAGCCGCTGCAGTTGGAACTGATGGCGATGGCGCAGGCCGTGCAGCACAGCGGCGAGCGTGTGCTGGTGCTGTTCGAAGGCCGCGACACCGCCGGCAAGGGTGGTGCGATCCAGGCCATCGCCGAACACCTGAACCCGCGCCAGTGCCGGGTGGTGGCCCTGCCCAAGCCGACCGACCGCGAAGCCACGCAGTGGTATTTCCAGCGCCACATCGCGCACCTGCCGGCCGCCGGCGAGATCGTGCTGATGGACCGCAGTTGGTACAACCGCGCCGGCGTGGAGCGGGTCATGGGCTACTGCAGCGATGCCGAGTACCACGCCTACCTGCGCCAGACCCCGCTGTTCGAGCGGCTGCTGGTGGACGATGGCATCCGCCTGTTCAAGTACTGGCTGTGCGTGGACCAGGCGCAGCAGGAAAAGCGTTTCGCCGAGCGCCTGCACGACCCGCTGAAGGGCTGGAAGCTGTCGCCGGTGGACCTGAAGTCGCGCAGCCAGTACGCCGACTACACCCGCGCCCGCGAAGCGATGCTGGAGGCCACGCATCGCGACTATGCGCCGTGGACCCTGGTCGACTTCAACGACCAGAAGCGCGGCCGCCTGACCCTGATCCGGCACCTCCTCGATCAGTTGCCGGAAACCCGCCTGCACGAACCGGACCTAGACCTGCCGCCGCTGAAGCACAAGCTGCACAAGGAAAAGTTCGGGCTGCTGCAGCCGATTCCGTCGTATGAGGTCGGGAGTGGGGATTAGGGATTGGGGATTGGGTGAGGCGCGCAGTCGTCACCTTCCGACAGCGCCTCGCTTGGCGCGCCCACCCACAGGGATAGTGCGTCGCGGCTGAAGCCGCTTTTAAGGGGGACAGGCGCCTGTTTAGTGGAGTGCGAGCAGAGGCCATCGTAGGAGCGGCTTCAGCCGCGACGAGCGAAGCCATCCCATCCTCCCGTCGCGCAAGGCGTCGAGACTGAAGTCCCTCCCACAACGACTGCGCTTCATTCCGGACGCATCGGATAGGAGGTCGGGTTTAGCCGCGTCACCACCATCGGTCAGCCTTCCGGGTCGCGGCTGAAGCCGCTCCTACAGCGATTCGACCGCGACCTGATGGCGACCTGATGGCGCCTCCGCACGCACGGAGGCACGCATCCCAGTCCCCAATCCCGAATGCCCAATCCCAGGCGGCGACCACGCCGCCCAGCCAACCGACACCCTCACCCCGCCGCCTTCCCCTTGCCCCGACCGGGTGCCGGGCCGCCGGCAGCGGCGATCGCGCTTTCGATGCCCTTCGCGTTGACCGGCCCCAGGAACTGCTTGGCGACCTTGCCATCGGGCGCGATCAGGTAAGTCATCGGCAGCCCGCGCGGAGTGGCGAAGTCCGCCGGCGGCGCATAGGTGTCGACGATGACGATCGGATAGGCGACCGGATGCTGCTTCAGGAACGCCTGCATCTCCGCCGGCTCGATGTCCTCGTAGGCCAGGCCCACCACCTCGATGTTGTCGCGCATCACGTGCAGGGCCGACAGCTCCGGCATCTCCTTCAGGCACGGCGCGCACCAGGTGGCCCAGAAATTCACCACCACCCACTGCCCGCGATGCGCGGCCAGGTCGTACTCGCGGCCATCCACCGCCTTCATCTTCAGGGTCGGCTCGGGGCGGGTCTCCTGCACCACGGACGGTCCGGCTGCCGGGGCGGCGGGGGCCTCCGGCGCGGGCGGGGCGGGCGGCGGCTTGGGCGAGGAGGATGGCGCGGTGGTCGCGGTGCCGTCGGCCGGCTTGGGCGTGGGCTGGCGGTCGCACCCGGCCAGCAAGGCGGCGGCGGCGAACAGCGGGAACAACAGGCGCATGGCGGTCATGCAAGGTCTCCGATCTCGGTGTAGAGGTCGCCGACGCGACGCTTGAGCACGTCGCGCAGCGGCAGGCGCAGTTCGTCCAGCGCGCGGCACGCCGCCTGGCCCAGGGCGTCGTCGCGGCACGGCAAATAGGTCTCGACGACGGGGATGCGCAGCTGGCAATTCTCGTACAGCTCGGCCACCGGCAGGTCGCTCAGGTCGCGGGCCAGCAACCAGTCGCCCTGCTCGGTACGGCGGAGCAGGCGGATGCGTTCCAGCTCGCACAGCAGTTGCTGCATCAACGAGTCGGTCAGCATCGGCTCCAACTGCAGGATCTGGTCCTCCTGCAGCCCGCAGCCCTGCTTGCGCGCCTGCGCGAAGCGCCCGAGCAGGCGCAGCAGGCCATAGATCTCGTAGCCGGCCGGCAGGCGCATCGAGGCCGGCTGGTAGCGGAACGCGGCGATCGAGGACGACACCGAGGCACCGAGCAGGATCGCGATCCAGCTCAGGTAGATCCACAACAGGAAGATCGGCACGAACGCGACCGTGCCGTAGATGCGCTGGTAGGACTGGAAGCTGCCCAGGTACAGGCTCAACCCCCACTTCACCAGTTCCAGCAGCAGCACCGCCAGCAGCGCGCCTGGCACCGCGTGGCGCAGCTTGACCGTGTGGTGCGGCACCACCCGGTACACCAGGGTGATGCAGACGAACTCGATCAGCACCGGCGCCACGCTCAGCACCACCTGCGCCAGCAGCCGGCCCTCGCTGGTCTTGAACAGCGGCAGCGCGAAGAACCGCGCCGACACCGCCAACGATGCCGCGGCCAGCAGCGCGCCGAGGGTCAGCACGGTCCAGTACACCAGGAAGCGGGTCAACTGCGGCCGCGCCGACACCACCCGCCAGATCTGGTTGAAGGTCTGCTCGACGCTGTTGAGGGTGATCAGCAGCGAGACCACCAGCGCGACCACGCCGGCGGTGGTCAGCTGCCCGGCGCTGGCCGAGAACTGGCGCAGGTAGGCCTCCACCGAGCGCGCCGCGGCCGGCACGAAGTTGGAGAAGATGTAGTCGCTGAGCTGGTCGCTCCACTTGTCGAACACCGGGAACGCCGACAGCACCCCGAACACCACCACCGCCAGCGGCACCAGCGCGAAGATGGTGGTGTAGGCCAGCGAGGCCGCGGCCTGGAACAGCCGGTCGTCGATGAAGCGCCGCCATAGGAAGCCGGCGAAGCTGCGCATGCGCGCGCGGTCGCGCAGGCGATCGGCCCAGAGATTGACGGTGTCCAGCGGCTGCATCGGGCAAGGGTACCCGATGCGCATGGACGCCGGCATCGTCGATACTGGCGGTCGTTTCGATCCACGAGAGGGCCGCATGGCCGAGATTCTGGTCCTGTACTACAGCCGCGGCGGCTCGGTGGCGCGCCTGGCGCGGCAGATCGCGCGCGGCGTCGGCGAGGTGCCGGGCATGGCCGCGCGCCTGCGCACCGTGCCGCCGGTGGCCGCGGTCACCCAGACCAGCGCACCGCCGGTGCCCGACAGCGGCGCGCCGTACGTGGATGCCAGCGACCTGCGCGACTGCGTGGGCCTGGCGCTGGGCAGCCCGACCCGCTTCGGCAACATGGCCGCGCCGGTCAAGCACTTCATCGACGGGCTCGGCGCCGACTGGGCCAGCGCCACCCTCGCCGGCAAGCCGGCGGCGGTGTTCACCTCGACCGCGTCGCTGCACGGCGGCCAGGAAGCCACCCTGCTGTCGATGCATCTGCCGCTGCTGCACCACGGCTGCCTGATCGTCGGCATTCCCTATACCGAACCGCTGCTCAGCAGCACCCGCAGCGGCGGCACGCCGTACGGGGCCAGCCACGTCGCTGGTGCCGACGACGATCCGCAACCCAGCGAGGAAGAAGCGCAACTGGCGCGCGCGCTCGGCCGGCGCCTGGCCGACATCGCGCAGCGACTGGCGGCGCTATGAGCGGGGGGCGCCTTCAGGTGGCGCTGGGGGTGACGCTGCTGGCGCTGGCGGCGCTGTTCGCGGCCTGGTTCCACGACGATCGCCACCGTCTCGCCGCCCTGCTGGTGTTCGCGCTGCCGCCGCTGCTGCTCGGCGTGGGCGTGCTGCGCGGCTCGGCGCTGGCGCGGTTCTGGAGCGGCGTCGGCGCGCTGCTGTGGTTCAGCCATGGGGTGATGACCGCCTGGAGCCACCCGCCGCAGCGCGGCTACGGCTGGGCCGAACTGCTGCTGGCGCTGCTGGTGGTGGGCCTGTCCAGCGCGCCGGGCATCCGCGCGCGCTTCGCTCGCCGCCGCGGCGCCGCCGGGCGCGACTGAGCGGCCATCCCGCCGCGCCCGGTATCATGGACGGCCTGCGCGGCCACGGCCGCGTCCCGACATGCTTCTAGGAACGGCAATGGAAGAACTCCTGATCGTCACCACCGGCGGCACGATCGACAAGATCTACTTCGACGACAAGTCCGACTACCAGATCGGCGACCCGCAGATCGGCCAGATCCTCAAGGAACTGGGCGTGACCTTCCGCTTCACCGTGATCCCGATCATCCGCAAGGATTCGCTGCATATCACCGACGAGGACCGCGAGCTGATCCGCGCCACCATCGCCGCGCAGTCCGCGCGGCATGTGCTGATCACCCACGGCACCGACTCGATGGTGCAGACCGGCAAGGTGCTGCAGGCGATCGAGGGCAAGACCATCGTGATGACCGGCGCGCTGAACCCGGCGCGCTTCCGCGGTTCCGACGCCGAGTTCAACATCGGCTGCGCGGTCGGCGCGGTGCAGTCGCTGCCGGCCGGCGTCTACATCGCCATGAACGGGCGCATCTGGGATCCGCAGAAGGTGCGCAAGAACGTGGCGGCCAACCGCTTCGAAGCCGCCTGAGCGACCGCGATGTCCAAGGCCACGCGCGCAACCAAGGCGTTGGACGCGGCCGGCATCGCCTATCGGCTGCATCCCTACGACTACGCTGCCGAGGCCGCTGCCAAGGGCCTGCAGGCCGCGCAGGCGCTGGGCCTGCCGCCGGAGCGGGTGCTGAAGAGCCTGATGGCCTGGGTCGATACGCGCGCGGTCTGCGTGGTGGTCCCGTCCGACCGCCGTGTGCAGTTGAAGAAGCTGGCCGCGGCGGCGGGCGGCAAGGCGGCGCGGATGATGGAGGCCGCCGAGGCCGAGCGCCGCACCGGCTACAAGGTCGGCGGCATCAGCCCGCTGGGCCAGCAGCGGCCGGCGCCGGTGCTGGTGGAGCAATCGGCACTGGGCGCGGGCAGCGTGTGGTTCAACGCCGGGCAACGCGGCCTGCTGCTGGAGATGGACGCCGCGCAGATCCTCGATGCGCTACAGGCGCGTGCCTGCGATCTGTGCGAATGATGGCGACGCAGGAGCGAAAGGCGTAGCTCGCGCCCCTGCCGATCGCCGCGCCGGGCAGCGGCCTGTGCGTGAGCATTGGCACGCACCGAAGCCCACGCCGTCGTGCCAGCGGCCGGATCCGCACGACAAGTGCTGCGATGGCTGACATGGCGTAGCGCGGTGGCACGCCACGCGACAGCGCGCCCCTGCGCCCATAAACCTGCGCCCATAAAAAAGCCCCGCGCCGAAGCGCGGGGCGACCGAGAGTGGCAGCATCGGCGTCCTGCCGACCGCTGCGATCCGGCACCGGGAGGTGCGCGGCGGCCATAGCGGCCGCCGCGACGGATGCCTCAGTAGTCGGCCTTCAGGCTGAGCCCGGAGAACGTGCTGTACGCCTTCACCCGCACGTAGTAGGTGCCGGCCTGCGGGGAGTTGAAGGTGCAGCTCTCGTTGTTGCCGTTCTTGTACGGACGGCAGTCGTAGGCCGAATCGGTCGGCGCGCTGCCGAAGCGCACGTACAGGTCGGCATCGCCGCTGCCGCCGGAGGTGGTGACCACCAGGCTGCTGGCACCGGACGGCACCTTGACCGTGTAGTTCAACGAAGAGCCGCTGTTGGCGCTGAGGTTGGTGACCGCCACGCCGTCCTGCAGCTCGTTGCTGCTGCTGCCGCCACCGCCGCCGCTGCCGCCGTTCTGCGCCGCGGTGACCGCCGCGTTGGCATCGAGCAGGCCGGCGCCGCACCCCTGCGAGCAGGAGAAGCTGGCGGCGGTGTTCTTGATGGTGCTTTCCACCTGCGCCGGGGTCAGCGCGGTCGGCGCCACCGACTGCATCAGCGCAACCACGCCGGCCACGTGCGGGGTCGCCATCGAGGTGCCGTTGTACGAGGCATAGCTCGGGTTGCCCGGGGTGGTGGTGCCGTCGTTGAGGGTGGACAGGATGTTCGAGCCCGGCGCGGAGATGTCGATGCCCGCGCCGTAGTTCGAGTAGCTGGCCTTGGCCCGCGACGAGGTGGTGGCCGCCACCGCGATCACGTTGTTGCAGTTGGCCGGCACCGAGCTGGACACGTTGGTCGAGCTGTTGCCCGCCGCCACCACCACCGTGGTGCCGCGGCCGACCGCGCCGTTGATGGCGTTCTGGTAGGTGCTCGAGCAGGTGCCGCTGCCGCCCAGCGACATGTTGATCACTTCGGCCGGGTTCTGGTTGGCCGGCACGCCGCTGACGGTGCCGCCGGAGGCCCAGGTGATCGCATCGGCGATGTCGGAGGTGTAGCCGCCGCACTTGCCGAGCACGCGCACCGGCAGGATCTTGGCCTTGAACGCGGTGCCGGCCACGCCGGTGCCGTTGTTGGTGACCGCGGCGATGGTGCCGGCCACGTGGGTGCCGTGCCAGCTGGAGTCGGAGGCCGGCGAACCGGAGTAGCACTCGCCGGCGGCGGCCCAGTCGCCTTCGTCGGACGGGTCGCTGTCGCGGCCGTTGCCGTCGCGTGCGGCATCCGCATCGCTGATGAAGTCGTAGCCCTGCAGGACGTTGGCGTTGAGATCGGGGTGGCTGGTGATGCCGGTGTCGATGACCGCCACGACCACGCCGTCGCCGGTGGCCTTGTCCCAGGCCGAGCGCACGTTGATGCCGGCATTGCTGGTGCCGAAGGCCCACTGGTCGCCCAGGCGCGGATCGTTCGGGGTCAGGGCGATGGTCATGCGCTGGTCGACCTCGACGTACTCGACGTTTGGGTCGGCGGCGATCTGCCGCATCAGCGTCTCGGCCTCGGCACGGTCCAGCGGACGGCTGGCCTTGACCACTTCCGGCCCCACCGCCAGGCGGCGCAGGCTGGTCAGGCCGAGCGCGCGGCCGTTCTTGGCCGGCAGCGCGGCGGCGGCCGATTGCAGCGTCGCGCGCAGCGCCGCCGAGGGCGCGGCAGCGGCCGCGGAGGCGCTGGAGATGCTGACCGGCGCGGCGTCGCGGGTCTTGACGATGAAGCGCTGCACGGTCGGTTCGGAAGACAGGCCGGAGAGGTTCACGTCACCGGCAAACGCTGGGGTGGCCAGCAGCAGCGAGGTGAGAGCAGAGGCGCCCAGCACCACCAGCCACGGACGCTGGCGCGAACCACGATGCGACATTTCGGACATTCGGACTTCCTTTCGGTTGAGTAGCCGCCTGATGGCGGTGTTCCGCGCTGCACCGGCCCGGCCTTAACCTGAACCCGGCATGCATTGCGAGCCCGGTCGACCCCTGTGTTGCCGACCATTCATCGAACCTAGCTCAGTACAAGTGCGTATGGAGCGGGCTGTGACGGAAATCCGTTGTACAAAACCATGAAATGCAATGGGATTCGATGTAATAAAGTGATTCTTACCTCATTTTTGCTGCGGTGCAGCATGCCAAGACGCCAAATTTGGCAAATTCAGGGCAGCCTTTTGGCACTCGCGCGACGTCTCGGCAAGAAAAAGAGACAACAGATACAGACAGGCCGGGAGGGTCGGCAGGACACCTCGCCGCACCGGGATGGACACGAAATGTCCAGCGCGCGGACTCCTCCGTTGGAGAGGACAGGAGCGCGTCGGGCGCATGGACGGGGCACCGACGCCTCAGGCGCCGCGCCACCAGCGCGGATACCGCCCGCGATGGTGGACGCCATCGCCGGACACCCTGCGCCTGGGGCGCGAAACCCGCACGCCAGGGCGGCCGATGCTCCCCCCCGGCGTCGGGGGGCGGGGTTCAGCCCAGCCGCACCAGCCAGCCGTGACGGTCGGCCACGCGGCCGTACTGGATGTCGGTCAGTTCCTGGCGCAGCGACAGCGTCACCGGGCCGGCCGGGGCGGTGAGGTCGCCGACCTCAAAATCCTTGCCCTTGAGCTGGCCGATCGGGGTCACCACCGCGGCGGTGCCGCAGGCGAACACCTCGGCGATCTCGCCCGAGGCCACGCCGTTGCGCCACTCGTCGATGCTGACCTGCCGCTCCACCACCTGCATGCCGCGGTCGCGGGCCAGTTGCAGGATGCTGTCGCGGGTGATGCCTTCCAGGATGCTGCCCGACAGTGCCGGGGTGACCAGGCTACCGTCGCGCATCACCAGGAACACGTTCATGCCGCCCAGTTCCTCGATGTACTTGCCCTCGACCGGGTCGAGGAACAGCACCTGCGAGCAGCCCTGCGCCTGCGCCTGCTGCTGCGGCAGCAGCGAGGCGGCGTAATTGCCGCCGCACTTGGCCGCGCCAGTGCCGCCCTTGGCGGCGCGCGCGTAGTCGGTGGACAGCCAGATCGCCACCGGCGCCACGCCCTTGGCGAAATAGGCGCCCGCCGGGCTGGCGATGACGTAGTAGCCGGCCTTCTGCGCCGCGCGCACGCCCAGAAACGCCTCGTTGGCGATCATGAACGGACGGAAATACAGGCTGGTCTCCGGCGCCGACGGCACCCAGGCCGCATCGACCGCGATCAGCTGCCGCAGCGATTCCACGAACAGCTCCACCGGCAGCTCCGGCAGCGCCAGGCGCTGCGCCGAGCGCTGCAGGCGCTTGCCGTTGGCCTCCGGGCGGAAGGTCCAGATCGAGCCGTCGGCATGGCGATAGGCCTTGATGCCTTCGAAGATCTCCTGGCCGTAATGCAGCACCGAGGCGGCGGGGTCCAGCGCCAGCGGGCCATAGGCACGCACTTGCGCGTCGTGCCAGCCCTGCTCGCGGCTCCATTCGATGGCGACCATGTGGTCGGTGAAGTAGTTGCCGAAGCCCGGCGCGGCGAGGATCTGCGCGCGCGCCTCGGCGCTGCGCGCGGCGGTGGACGGGATCAGGCGGAACTGCGTGGACGGCTCGGTAGCGGACACCGGGAATTCCTGTGGTAGTCGAGGGATGGCCAGGGCCGCCGGGCATGGCGGCCGCAGCGGCGGCGCCAGATCCGGGCTCCGGCACGACGCGCGGGGCGTCGCGCGGGGGTCAGAGCATGCCGGTTTCCAGGCGCGCGGCCTCGGACATCATATGCCGGCCCCATGGCGGATCGAACACCAGCTCGACGTCGGCCTCTGCGATGGTCGGGATCATTTCCAGCTTGCTGCGCACGTCGTCGACCAGGATCTCGCCCATGCCGCAGCCCGGCGCGGTCAGGGTCATCTTGACCTCGACGGTGCGCTGGCCATCCTCGCGCGCGTGCATGGTCACGTCGTAGATCAGACCCAGATCGACGATGTTGAACGGGATCTCCGGGTCGAAGCAGGTGCGCAGCTGCTGCCAGATCAGCGCTTCGACCTGCTCGTCCCCGGCATCGTCGGGCAGTTCCAGCCCCGGCGGCGGCTCCTTGCCGATGGCGTCGCCGTCCTTGCCGGCGATGCGGAACAGGTTGCCCTCCACGAACACCGTGTAGCTGCCGCCCAGGGCCTGGGTGATATAGCCATAGCTGCCGGCCGGCAGGGTCACCACGTCGCCCTGCGGCACCATCACCGCCGCGCAATCGCGTTCGAATTGGACAGGTTCACTGCTGCGTGAGTACATGGGGGCGATATGGGGACGGGCCCCGCCGGTGCAAGTCGTGCAGTTTATCCGAGTGCGCGGGGCGCGCGCCGGAAGTATCCTGTACGCCTTCTCCGGGAACATCGAATGCCGCCTTCCTCCACGCCGGCCAGGCCCTCGCACTGGCTGTGGCCCCTGCTGCTCGCCATGGGCTGTTTCACCGCACTGATCGCCTGGTTGCTGGTGGCGCTGTCGCTGGGTCGCCAGGCCGGCTGGATGGCCGTGGTGGTGGCGCTGGAGAGCGCCTGGATGCTGCGCCTGGGCAACCTGCCGCGCGGGCCGCTGCGCATCGCGGTGGCGATGCTCGCCACGGTGCTGGTGATCGTCGCCGCCAACTGGGGGATCGCCGCCGCGCAGATGGGCGCGGGGCTGGGCCTGAACGTGTGGGATTCGTCGCTGAAGATGGGCGCCCAGTACGCCTGGACCCTGACGATGCTGGCCAATAGCCCCAGCGATCTGCTGTGGCTGGGCATCGGCGTGGTCACCGCGTACTTCAGCGCGCGCTGAAGCGGCGGGTCGCGGTAGACACCGCGCCTACGAGCGAGGCAAGCCGGCTGGCCGCGGCGTCAGGCCTCTCTCGTCCTCCCTGTTTTCGCCACGCACGACGTTGGCATTTTGTAGGAGCCGCTTTAGCCGCGAGGGGCGTTACCGGTAACGCCCCTCGCGGCTAAAGCCGCTCCTACGGTTCCTGCGAGCGCACCTGCGATCGCTGTCCGAAACCTCCTTGAACGCGACAGCAGGAGAGGTCCCAGAGCGCCGTCCCTGCCCCACTGTCGCGCCCGCGGCACTCAATGCCCGCCGCCGTCCAGCGCCTTCAGTTCGCTGACCAGGGCACCGGCCGCCTCGGCGCCGTCGCCGTAGAGCATGCGGGTGTTGTCGGCATAGAACAGCGCGTTCTCGATGCCGGCGAAGCCGGTGCCCTTGCCGCGCTTGATGACGATGACGTTCCTGGAATTGACCACGTCCAGGATCGGCATGCCGTAGATCGGGCTGGCCGGGTCGGTCTTGGCGACCGGGTTGACCACGTCGTTGGCGCCGATCACCAGCGACACGTCGGTGCTGGCGAACTCGGGGTTGATGTCGTCCATGTCGGCGATCAGGTCGTAGGGCACGCCGGCTTCGGCCAGCAGCACGTTCATGTGTCCGGGCATGCGCCCGGCCACCGGGTGGATCGCGAACTTGACCTTGACCCCGCGTTCGATCAGCCGCTGCGCCAGTTCCCAGATCTTGTGCTGCGCCTGCGCCACCGCCATGCCATAGCCCGGCACGATCACCACGCGCTCGGCGTAGGCCATCATCGCCGCCACGTCGCCGGCCTCGATCGGCTTCTGGCTGCCGGCGATCGCCTGCGCCTGACCACCGCCGCCGAAGTTGGAGAACAGCACGCCGCGGATCGGCCGGTTCATCGCCTTGGCCATCAGCCGGGTCAGCAGGATGCCGGCCGCGCCGACCATCATCCCGGCGATGATCAGCGCCTCGTTGCCGAGCACGTAGCCCTCGAACGCCACCGCCAGGCCGGTGAAGGCGTTGTACAGCGAGATCACCACCGGCATGTCGGCGCCGCCGATCGGCAGCGTCATCAGCACACCCAGGGCCAGCGCCAGCACGAAGAACAGCACGATCGCCAGCGGACTCAGGCTGATCGCGGCCCACGCGCCCACGCCCAGCATCGCCACGCACACCAGCAGGTTGAACGCCTGTTGCCCAGGGAAGGTAACGCGCTTGTCCAGGCGCCCGTCGAGCTTGGCCCAGGCGACGATCGAGCCGGACAGCGACACCGCACCGATCGCCGAACCGATCACCGCCAATGCAAGCGTGGTCGCATCCGGCTGGCGTGCGGCCAGCGCGGCGATCGCGGCCTCGCTCCAGTGGGTCGTATCGCGGCGCATCAGGAACGAGAAGCGCAGCAGTTCCACCGCACCGATCGCCGCCGCCGAGCCGCCGCCCATGCCGTTGTACAGCGCCACCATCTGCGGCATGTCGGTGATCGCCACCTTCTTGGCCGAGATCCACGCCGCGGCGGTGCCGAGCGCGATCGCCAGCACGATCAGCGGCAGGTTGTGCAGGCCCGGCAGCAGGAAGGTGGCGGCGGTCGCCAGCAGCATGCCGAAGCCGGCCCAGCGGATACCGCCGCGCGCGGTCCTGGGCGAGGCCATGCGCTGCAGGCCGAGCAGGAACAGGGTGGCGGCGACCAGATAGCTGCTCTTGATCAGGATCGGCAACAGTTCCATCAGCAGGCGTGCTCCGAAAAAGGACATCTGCCCGAGCGGCAGCAAGTGGGAGAGAACGCCCGACGCGATGCCGAGCAGCAGCACGAGCAGGGCGACGGCGACCAGCGCCGCGACGATGCGCAGGGGCCGCGCATTCAATCCTTCGCCTTGGTCTTGGAGGCGTCCGGCTTGCTGGACTTGAACATGTCCAGCATGCGCTCGGTCACCACGTAGCCGCCTGCCGCGTTGCCGGCGCCGAGCAGCACCGCGACGAAGCCGATGGCTTTTTCCAGGGTGGTGTCGGCATGGCCCAGTACCACCATCGCGCCGATCAGGACAATGCCGTGGATGAAGTTGGAACCGGACATCAGCGGGGTGTGCAGGATCACCGGCACCCGCGAGATGATCACATGCCCGGCGATGGCCGCCAGCATGAAGATGTACAAGGCCACGAACCCGTCGCTCATCGCACCGTTCTCCCGGGCGCCGCGCCCGTCCGCCGCATCATAACCGCCTGCTGAACCACTATGCGATGCCGCCATGCGGTGGCGCAAAGACGCGCGGCGCCGGCCGGTCAACCGCGACCGCCATGGCGCGTTTACCACGGCATCCCCCTGCCAGGAAGCTAAGCTGTGCTGGTGAGCACGCCCGCCCTCGCACCGCCGTCGACCGATGCCGACCCCGAACAGCGCCCGTTGCCGGCGTCGCTGGATGCGTTCCTGGCCGAGATCGGGCCGCGCGCGTTCCGCTTCGCCGAAGCCGGCCTGCGCCAGCGCGAGGACGCGCTGGACGCGGTGCAGGACGCGATGATCAAGCTGCTGGCCTATCGAGAGCGCCCGGCGCAGGAATGGACGCCGCTGTTCTGGAGCATCCTGCGCCGGCGCATCATCGACCTGCAGCGCCGCCGCAACTTCCGCCTGCGCTTCTGGGCACCCAACAGCGAGCGCGATTCGGACAGCCCGCCGGACTGGGCCGACGACGGCCCCAATCCGTCCGAGCAACACGAGCGCCGCCAGACCCATGCACGGCTGGTGATCGCCCTGCGCGCGCTACCGGCGCGGCAGCGCGAGGCCTTCACCCTGCGCGTGCTGGAAGAGCTGGACGTGGCCACCACCGCACGCGCGATGGGCTGCTCGGAAGGCTCGGTGAAAACCCATCTATCGCGCGCCCGCGAGGCGCTGCAGAAACATCTGGAGGACGTCCGATGACATCCGATCCCACCCGCTCCGCGGACTTCGATGCGCGCCTGCGTGCCGTCCACCAGGCGGGTTTGCAGGCCCTGCCCGCCCCGACCCTGGCGCGGCTACGCGCCGCACGCCAGCAGGCCAGCCAGGCGCACACGGCGCCGGGCCGGCGCTGGGGCTGGCTGCTGGCAGCGGTACCGGCGCTGCTCGGTGCGGCGCTGGGCGTGCACCTGCTGCTGCGCCCGGCACCCTCGGTGCCGACCAGCACCGCCAGCGTGGCCACCGACACCACCGCGGCCGCGACCACGTCGGCGCGCGCCGGCGCGAGCACCGACACCGACCAGGCCGCGACCGCGATGCTGGACGAAAATCCCGACCTGTACCTGTGGCTGGGCTCCGATACCTCGCTGGCAATGGAATGAACCCGATGACTCGCTTGATCCGTCTTTCCCTGGCGCTGGCGCTGCTGGCAGGCAGCGCCGTCCCGGCCGTGTTCGCCGCCCCGCCCCCGCCGGGGCCGCCGCCACCGCCGTCCGCGGCCGATCGCGACGACGATGCCGGCCCGCCACTGCCCGACTGGGAGCATCTGAGCCCGCAGCAGCGCGAACTGCTGATCGCCCCCCTGCGCCAGCGCTGGAACGATGCCCCACAGCAACGCCGGCGCATGTTCGAGCACGCGCAGCGCTGGCAGTCGATGACCCCGGAGCAACGCGACCGCGCGCGCAAGGGCGCCCGCCGCTATGAGGACATGACCCCGCAGCAGCGCGAAGAGGCGCGGGTGCTGTTCGACCGCATGCGCGCGCTGCCGCCGGACCAGCGCAAGGCGCTGCGCGACCGCTGGGAAGCGATGACGCCGGCGCAACGCGCCGCCTGGATCCGCGCCAATGCCGGCCCGGACAGCGTGCCGCCGGCGGAGTCTGCCAGGTAAGCGGACGGCGCTTCCCTTCGCGCCGGTCGAGGTTGATGCGCACCTCGCGCGGTGCCTTGCGGTACGTGTTGGGTGATGGCTTCCAGGGAGACCGTCGCAGGACAACCTGTAGGAGCGGCTTCAGCCGCGACGGCGTTCCCGGGAACGCCGTCGCGGCTGAAGCCGCTCCTACATGGGAAAAGCAGCCTGCGAGGTGCTGGATCAAGTGGCCTGCAATGACGCCTGCCAGTTCGCCCGGTGTAGTAACGCGGATATCGGCGCCTGGAATACAGCCCGCCCCCTCTCAACGGGTCAACGACCCATAACGCCAACTCACGCCGTCCAGCGCGTCTTCGCCAGCAGTTCGTCGTTCCAGTCGTAGGCGATCGCGCCGTCCTTCAGGAACAGCGCGACGAAGTTGTAGACGTTGCGCGCGTACATCTCGCTGGCGTGCACCGCGCCCATGCTGGCCAGGTCCAGCGGACCGGCGATGGTCACGCCGGCGTGTTCGATGGTCTCGCCCGGCCGGGTCAGTTCGCAATTGCCGCCGGTCTCGGCGGCCAGGTCCACCACCACGCTGCCGGGTTTCATGCCGGCGACCATCGCCGCGCTGAGGATCTTCGGCGCCGGCCGCCCCGGCACCGCGGCGGTGCATACCACCACGTCGATACCCTTCAGGTGCTCGGCGAGGCGCCGCTGCTGCTCCGCACGCTCGTCGTCGGTGAGTTGCCGCGCGTAGCCGCCCTCGCCGGCGGCGCTGACCCCGAGGTCGAGGAACTTGCCGCCCAGCGATTCGATCTGCTCGCGGGTTTCCGGGCGCACGTCGAAGCCCTCCACCTGCGCACCCAGGCGCTTGGCGGTGGCGATGGCCTGCAGGCCGGCCACGCCGGCGCCGACGATCAGCACCTTGGACGGGCGGATGGTGCCGGCCGCGGTGGTCAGCATCGGGAAGAAGCGCGGCGCCAGCTGCGCAGCGATCAGGGTCGCCTTGTAGCCGGCCATGCCGGCCTGCGAGCTGAGTACGTCCATCGCCTGCGCGCGGGTGGTGCGCGGCAGCCGTTCCAGCGGGAAGGCGATCAGTTGCCGCGCCTGCAGCGCCGCCGCGCGCGTCGGATCGGCCTGCGGCTGCAGGATGCCGACCACGCCGGCGCCCTCCTTGAGCTGCTCCAGCGCCAGCGCCGGCAGCGGCTGCACGCACAGCACCAGATCCGCCTGCGCCGGGCTGTCGGCATCGGCCAGGCTGGCGCCGGCAGCCAGATAGGCCGCATCGACGAAGCCGGCCGACACGCCGGCCTGCGGTTCGACCCGCACCTGCGCGCCCAGGGCGACCAGTTTCTTGACCGTCTCCGGCGTGGCCGCCACACGGCGTTCGCCCTGCGCCGACTCCTTCACCACCAGCACCTGCACTGCCATGCGATTCCCCGTGCCTTGCCCGTCGTCCGCGCCGATCCTACAGGGTCCGCACGCCAGGTGGAGGCGAAGCGCCCACTAGGCGGGCATCCGTGGACAGGCACGCTGGCGACGCGCGCCCGATAGCGCGGACCCACGCGCCGCAATCGGTACAAACCAAGCAACGCGTGACCACATTTGACGTCACGGCAGCGCTCATCCACGCCCCCGCGACGGCCCGCTCAGTGCAAGGTCGCGCTATGCGGATCCAGGCGGTCGATCACGCCCTGCATGGCGCTGTCGAAGGCGCCGTCGTCGACGTGCGCGCGCAGCCGGCCCAGCCGCACCATCACCGCCAGTTCTTCCGGCGAGGCCACGCAGAAGCGCACACCGCGCCGGTTGACGAACAGCAGCCGCGACGAGATCGGGCTCACCCACGACAGCTTGCCGGCCTGCATCTTGCCGTCGCGGTCGACGAAATCCAGCCAGGTGCCGATGGGCATCGCGCGGAAGCGGTCGGCGTCTGCATTGTCGAAATCGTCCATGGTCTGCGGCGGCGCCACCTCCACCGGCTGCGCCTCCTGCACCGGCGGCTGCGGCAGCGCCACCTGCGGCAGTTCCGGCAGCGGCCGCTCCAGTTCCGGGCGCAGTTCGGCCACCGCCTGCAGCGTGTCGTGCAGCGCATCGATCGCCGCCGTCGCGGCTTCGGCATGCAGGCCGACGCTGGCGAAGACCCGCTGCAGCGCCCCCTGCCAGGCCTGTAGCCAGGGCTTGCCGACGATGTGCCGCTGCGCCTCGGCGGCTTCCTCGAGCAGGCCGTCGGCCAGCGCCAGCGCATCGCGCACGCCGGGGCCGCCCTCGCCTTCGCGCAGCATCGCCATGGTCAGATGGTGTTGCCACGGCTGGCGCAGGAAGTCCTGCAGCGCCTGCGGTAGTTGCCGGCCCTGCAGGCGCACCTGCAGTTCGGCCTCGGCGCGCTGCCGCGCCAGTTCCAGTTTCTCCTGGCCGCGCTGGGTTTCGGCGGCACGGCGCTCGGCGATCTCGATGCGGCGGCGGTGCTGCACCAGGAAATCGCGGAACTCCTCTTCCAGGGTCAGGAAGATCGCCAGGTTCTCGTTGAAATCGGCCACCAGCCGGTCGATGATCTCCTCGACCTTGCCCATCAGCACGCGCTCGGCCTGGCTCTCGCCGGTGTTGCCCTCGCAGGCCTCGGCCAACGAGTTGAGCAGGCGCCGCGCCGGATGGGTCTTCTGTACGAACATGCGCCGGTCCAGCAGCGCGACCTTGACGAAGGGCACCACCAGCCGGCCGATCAGTTCGCGCGAGCGGCCCTCCAGGTCGCGCTCGTCGAGCATCACGTCGAACAGCATGCCGACCAGATCGATCGCGTCTTCGTCGACCGGATCCAGCCGCGCATGCGCCGGGTCCACGCCGAACTGGGTGGCGTTGGACAGCACCTCGCTCTTGAGCCGCTGCGCCAGCGACTCGCTGTCGTCGCCGATCGCCGCACGCAGCGTGGCGCTGGGCGTGGCCTGCAGCAGCGACAGCACCGACATCATCTCGCGCTGGCTCAGCGGCCGTTGCTGGCCGACCGCCGCAGTGGCCGCGGAGGTGGCGCTTTCGCGCGCGTTGCGGGTCTGCTGCAGCAGCTCGTGCAGCGCTTCCAGCAACACGCCCTGGCTGCCGCCGGGCAGGCGCGCCTCACCGTCGTCGTAGCGCTCGCCGGCCTGCAGGCCGCCGCGGCGCTCGGCCCAGCGGTTGACGAAACGGTTGGCCCAGGCCGGTGCGTAGTGTTCTTCGTCGTCGCCAAGCTCGGCACCGACGCCGGCATCGGCCGCCGCGCCGGCCTCGCGCGACGGGCGCGGCTCCGGCGGTGGGGCGCGCCGCGGCGGCGGTGGCGGCCGCGGCCGCGAGATCTCCGGCATCACCCCGGCCTGGGCGAGGCTGTCGTCCAGGTCCTGGTAGAGCTTGCCGACGCCGGCGGTGAAGTCGCGCTCGCACAGCTTGATCAGCACCAGCCGTACTTCCGGGGCCAGGTCGCTGGTGGAGAAGGCGGCATGCACGGCCACGCCGATGTGTTCGGGGCCGATCGGATTGGTGTCCGCATCCAGTTCCAGGCCGCCGGCGATCCAGCCCAGGCGCCGGTCGATGCGGGTCAGCACCGGCTTCCACTCGCGCAGCAGCACGCTGGCCAGGTTGCGCACCGCCAGCCGCGATTCCAGTTCGTGTTCGGAGATCAGGCTCAGGCCCTGCCCATAGCCGGCCAGCGCGACTTCCGCCGACAGCGGCGCGCCGGCCTCCAGCGCCTCCCAGGCGGTGTGCAGCTGCGCGCGGAAGCGTGCGGCGATCTCGTCGCGGCGACGGCGCAGTTCGCGCATGCCGTCCAGGAACAGCAACTGCGACGCGCCGGCGCTCTCGGCGCGGTCGAACAGCACGTCATCGAAATGCGCCAGCGCCTCGGCGAAGGCCTGGCCCAGCACCGGCAGCATGCCCTCGCGCGCCTGCGTCAACAGGCGCGGGTCACGCGCCGGGTGTGCGTGCGGGCTGGGGCTGAAACTCATGCGCAACGGCTCCGCGCCATGGACGGCGCCAGATGAAAGAGTAGTGGAGGACGAACAGACGCGGCCCCTGTTTCCGCTCCTGCATGGTAGGCAAGGTAGCTGAATATCGACCGTGATGGGCTACGCATTTCTCGCTCCAGAACGTGACCCCGAGCAAAATCGTAGTGCTTGACGGCGTAACTCCGCGTGCAGCGCGGCCTGAATCCGCACGCGCTCAGGCCGCGACCGCCACCCGTTCCAGGCGGTCGACCACGCCCTGCATGGCGCTGTAGAAGGCGTCGTCGTCGCGATGCAGGCGCAGCCGATCCAGCCGCGCCATCACCGCCAGCGCCTCGGCCGAGGCGACGCACAGCCGCCCGCCGCGGCGGTTGACGAACAGCAACCGCGCCGAAATCGGGCTCACCCAGGTCAGCTTGCCGGGTTGTACGCGGCCTTCGCGGTCGACGAAGTCCAGCCAGGTGCCCATCGGCAGGGTGCGGAAATAATCGGCGGTGATGTGATCGAAATCGGTGGGCTGGGCCGGCTCCGGCAGCGCCGGCACCGGCTCGGCGGCGGGCGGTTCCGGCAACTCCACGCTGGCCACGGGCAACGCGGCCTGCAGCGGCCGCGCGTGCGCCAGGTCGTCCAGCGCCGTGTGCAGGGACTGCCAGGCGGCCTCGGCTGCCGCCGCGTCCAGGCCGACGCTGGTCCACAGCCGGGTCAGCTCGGCGCGCTGCGGCTGCAGCCAGCCTCCCGCGGGCGCTGCGCCCGACTGCGCCTGGCGACACTGCGCCAGCACCGCATCGCCCAGCGCCAGCGCCGCGGCAAGCACGCTGCCCTGGCCGTCGTCGCGCAGCGCCGACTGCTGCACGTACTGGCACCAGGACTGGCGCAGGAAGGCCTCGATCGGCGGCGGCAGGGTCAGGTCGTCGCCGGCCTGCTGCAACAGCTCGTGCACGGCCTGTGCGGCACGCTGCCGGGCGACCTCGCGGCGTTCCTCCGCTCGTTGCAGTTCGGCTGCGCGGCGCTCGGCGATCTCCACCCGGCGTCGGTACTGCTCATAGGCGCTGCCGAACTCGGCCTCCAGCGCCAGGAACACCGACAGGTGCTCGTCGAAATCGCGCACCACCCGTTCCACCGCCGCCTGCGCCTGCGCCTGCAACGCCTGCTCCGGGCCGGTGCTGCCGGCATTGCCGTCGCAGGCGTCGGCCAGCAGGTTGAGCAGGCGCCGGGCCGGATGCCCGTCGCGCACGAACAGGCGCCCGTCGATCAAGGCCACCTTGGCCATGGGCACCAGCATCTGCCCCAGCAGTTCGCGCTGCGGCAGCTGCAGCACGCATTCCTCGAGCATGACGTCGAACAGCAGGCCGACCAGATCCAGCGTGTCCGCATCGGCCGGATCCAGGCAGGTGCCCGCCGGGTCCAGGCCAAGCGAGGCGCCGACACCGGCGATCTGCCGGCGCAGGCCCTGCGCCAGCGGGCCGCCGTGCTCGCAGACGGCGGCGAATCCGGCCAACGGCATGGTCTGCAACAACGACAGCACCGACAGCAGTTCGCGCGGCGACAGACAGCGCCGACCCTCGCCCGGGCCCGCCTCCGGCTGCGCCTCGTGCAGCAGCGCGCGCAACGCCGGCGGCAGCACCTCCTGCTCGTTGCGAGCGTGCGCGTCCAGCGCGCGCGCGGCGCGGCGCTGCGCGGCGGTCAGCGGTGCGGCGGTGTCCCAGTTCTCGAAGAAGCGGCTGATCCAGTCCGGCGCCGCCTCGTTGTCGCTGGCGCCCAGGCGCGGGATGGCGCGGCGGCGTGGACGCCCACTGGGCAGCGCACGGGCGCGCGCGACCTCGTTCAGGCGCTGCTCCAGTTGCGCGTACAGCTCGCCGACGCGCTCCTGCAGTTCCTCCTCGCAGATCTTGACGATCGCCAGTTGCACCTGCGGCGCCAGCACCAGCCCGTGCAGCGCCGCGTACACCGCCGCGCCCACGTGCTCGGGACCGAACGGGTTGTTGTCGGCATCGATGCGCTGGCCGCCGGCGATGAAACCGAGGAACCGGTTCAGCCGCATCAGTTCCGGCCGCCAGCGGTGCTGGATCGCGCCAGCCAGGTTGCGCACCGCCAGGCGCACATCCAGCTCCTGTTCCGAGACCAGACTGAGGTCGCCACGCTCGCGCGCCAGGCTGCGTTCCACCGACAGCGGGCGGCCGGCCTCCAGCGCCTGCCAGGCCTGGGCCAGGTGCGCGCGGAAACGCGCGGCGATCGGCTCGCGCTGCTGGCGCAGCAACTGGATCGCCTCGAAATAGTCGTTCTGGGTCGGCCCGGCGCGCTCGGCCATGCGGAACAGCGCTTCGGCCAGCACGTCCAGCACCTCGCCGAAGGCGCCGGCGAGCGGCACCGACACCACATCCCGGACCTGCTCGAGCAGATCCGCGTTGCGGCTGGGCGACAACTCTTCAGCGTATTCAGCAAGGGTCATGGCAGTGTGATACGCAGGCAGCAGTGAGACCGACGTCAATTCGGAAGCTAGCGGCAGATCAGCAACACAATGTGATTGTCCGTGTAACCGCGGCATCCCCTGCCGCCTGCGAGCGCCCGACTATAATTTCGCGCCCGCCCCACGGAATCGAGACTATGCGCACAATTCATTCGCTGCAAGCGCTGGATGCGCGCCGTTCAGTGCCATCCAAGCAGCTCGGCGAGCCGGGACCGGACACGGACACGCTGCTGGCCATGCTGCGGTCGGCGGTCCGTGTTCCCGATCACGGAAAGCTGGTGCCGTTCCGCTTCCTGCGTATCGCCGGCCCGGCGCGCCAGGCGCTGGGCGACATCCTTGCCGAGCGCACCCGGGAGCGCGACCCCGGCGCCTCGCCGGCGGCGGTGGAGAAGGACCGCGAGCGCTTCGCCCATGCGCCCGTCGTGATCGCGGTGATCACCTGCCTGCAACGCGGGCACAAGGTGCCGGAAATCGAACAGTGGCTCACCGCCGGTTCGGTGTGCTTCGCGTTGCTGCAGGCGGCGCAGGCCTACGGCTTCGGCGCGCAATGGCTGACCGGCTGGATGGCGTATGACGAAACGGTGACCGCACGGCTCGGCCTGGCCGAGCACGAGCACGTCGCCGGCTTCATCCACATCGGCACCGCCCGCCTCGACGTACCGGAGCGCGAGCGGCCGGATCCGCGCGCGCTGCTCAGCGACTGGACGCCGTGAACGCAGGGCTGCCCCTGTCGCGGCCGCTGTACCTGGTCGACGCCAGCCTGTACGTGTTCCGCGCCTGGCATTCGATTCCCGACGAGTTCCAGGACGCGCAGGGCTGGCCGACCAACGCGGTGCACGGCTTCGCCCGCTTCCTGCTCGACCTGCTCGAGCGCGAACGCCCGCAGCACATCGTGATCGCCTTCGACGAAGCGCTGGACAGCTGCTTCCGGCATCGCCTGTACGCGGCCTACAAGGCCAACCGCGCGCCGGCGCCGGATGCGCTGCGCCGCCAGTTCGCGCACTGCAAGGCACTGTGCGCGGCCCTGGGCCTGGGCGTGCTGGCGCACCACGACTACGAGGCCGACGACCTGATCGGCAGCGCCCTGCACAGCGCACGCGGCGACGGCTTCCATGGCGTGATCGTCTCGGCCGACAAGGACCTGTCGCAGTTGCTGCTGGAGTTCGACGAACAGTGGGACTACGGCCGCGGCCAGCGCTGGGGCGCGGCCGGGGTCAAGGCGCGCCACGGCGTGCATGCGCACCAGATCGCCGACTACCTGGCGCTGACCGGCGATGCGATCGACAACATCCCCGGCGTTACCGGCATCGGCGCCAAGTCCGCGGCGATCCTGCTGGCGCATTTCGGCGACCTCGACACACTGCTGGCGCGGGTCGACGAAGTGGCGTTCCTGCGCCTGCGCGGCGCCGCGCAGATGGCCGTGCGCCTGCGCGAACAGCGCGAGCACGCGCTGCTGTGGCGGCAACTGACCACCATCGCCTTGGACGCGCCCCTGCACACCGCCGCGCCGGGTTTCGCCCGTGGCGTGGCCGATGCCGACATGCTGCAGGGCCTGTGCGAAGCGCTGCGCTTCGGGCCGCTGACCCGGCGCCGCCTGCTGCAGGCGGCCGGCCTGGAGTTTGCGGCCGGCTGAGCGCCGGTCTCGCCGTTGCGACTCGACAACACTGCCGAATCGAGGCCTGCGCGCCCTTCAAGGTCAGATGCACCGGTTGTGCAAGGTCTGGCCTTGGCCGCTACGCCCCGGCGAACCACGCGACGCCGGCGCCGCGTCGCACCCGCCAACCGCAGGCCGCGTGGCGCACATCAAAACGACATCGCACGCTCTACACTGCACCGCATCGCCGGACCGCGCCGCGCGCGACCGCGCCTTCTTCCTCCGCTACCTGCGAGCTGCCCATGCCCCGCCACAATTCCCCGCCCCGCGTCGTCTACGAAGGCAAGTACCAGCGCATGGTCGTGCGCGGCACCTGGGAGTATTCCGAACGCGTGCATGCCGGCGGCCTGGCCGCGATCATCGTGGCGGTCACGCCGGACGACGAGGTGCTGTTCGTCGAACAGTTCCGCGTGCCGCTGCAGGCGCGCACCATCGAGATGCCGGCCGGGCTGGTCGGCGACATCGATGCCGGCGAATCGATCGAGGTGTCGGCAGTGCGCGAACTGGAAGAGGAAACCGGCTGGACCGCCGACCACGCCGAGGTATTGCTGATCGGCCCGACCTCGTCCGGGGCCAGCAACGAAAAGATCGCCTTCGTCCGCGCCAGCGGCCTGCGCAAGGTCGGCAACGGCGGTGGCGACGCCAGCGAGGACATCACCGTGCATTCGGTGCCGCGCACCCGCGCCGCCGCGTGGCTGGTGCAGAAGATGGGCGAAGGCTACGAGCTGGACGCGAAGCTGTGGGCCGGGCTGTGGATGATCGAACACCACTTGGACGGCACGCCGCGTGTCTGAGCCGCACGCGTCCGCCCTGCCAGCGCTACTGGGCGCCGACGACCCGGCGGTATTCAGCGTCCACCGCCCGCACGGCACGTCCCCGTTCGTGCTGCTGGCCGACCACGCCGGGCAGGCGGTGCCACGCGCGCTGCACGGCCTCGGCCTGGCGCAGGCGGAGCTGGATCGGCACATCGGTTGGGACATCGGCATCGCCGGCACCACCCGTGCACTGTCCGCGTTGCTCGACGCCTGGGCGATCGAACAGACCTATTCGAGGCTGCTGATCGATTGCAACCGCCCGCTCGCCTCGCCGACGCTGATCCCGTCCGTCAGCGACCGCACCGTGGTGCCGGGCAACGCCGCACTGACGGCGGCGCAGCGGCAGCAGCGCATCGACGCCGTGCATGCGCCCTACCACGCACGCATCGCCGCCGAGCTGGACGCACGCCGTGCCAACGCGCGACCCACCGTGCTGGTGATGATGCACAGCTTCACCCCGACGCTGGACGGCGCGCCGCGGCCCTGGCATGCCGGCGTGCTCTACCACCGCGACACCCGCTTCGCCCACGCGCTGCTGCAGGCGCTACGCGAGGAAGACGACCTGCTGGTCGGCGACAACGCGCCGTACGCGGTCAGCGACAGCAGCGACTACGCGGTGCCCGTGCACGGCGAAGGCCGCGGCCTGCCGCATGTGGAACTGGAGATCCGCCAGGACCTGATCGCCGACGCCGCCGGCCAGCAGGCCTGGGCGCAGCGGCTGGCGCGGATCTTCAGCACCTTGCAGCCGCAGTTGCTGGCGTTGGAGTAAGCCGAGGCGGACGCAAGCCCAGCGATCTCTCATGCCTCGCGCGACAGGCAGGGCGCTGCACCGCACGCGCCGCGCGGGTAGCGCAGGCACAACGCGATGACCATGCCCAGGACCGCGAACAGCGCAGCCCCGTACTGCGCCCGCGCCAACCCATCCAGCGCCGCCGCACTGGCGGCCGGTTGCGCGCCGCGCGCCGCATTGGCCACCATCACCAGCACTGCCAGGCCCACCAGCACCACCGATCTGCTGCGCGGTGGCGGCCATGCCCGAGGCCACGCCCTGCTGCGGTGCCGGCACGCCCTGGCCGGCCACCACCCACATCGCCGTCCAACTCATGCCCTGCCCCACGCTGAGCATGAGAATGCCCGGCAGCAACGGCCAATAGCCTGCGCCGTGCGGCAATGCGACGGTCGCTCCCGCGATGCCCAGCGCACCTGCGCCGAATCCCCAGGCCAGCACCTGCCGCGGCGAGCGCCGCTGCAGCAAGCGTTCTGCGATGCGGATGCCGACGGCGCAGACCACCGTCGGCGGCAGGAACGCCATGCCGGCCTGCAGCGGACTCCAGCCGTAGCCGTCCTGAAAGTACAGCGCCAGATGGATCTCAACGCCGTGCGCATGCTGGTGCAGGTGGCGGAGGCGCGCAGTTTCACCGTCGCCACTGGCCAGCTCGGGGCCAGTCAATCGGGCCTGTCCCGCGCGATCGGCAGGCTGGAAGCGGCGCTCGGCGTCAAGCTGCTGCAGCGCACGACCCGCAACGTCGGGCTGACCCCGGACGGACGCCAGTTCGTCGAGCACGTGGCGCCGTTGCTGAGCGGCCTGGACGAGGCCGAGCGGCAACTGGCGGACCGCTCCTGCACGCCGTCCGGCACGCTGAAGATCAGCGCGCCGTCGATGTTCGGCCGCAAGGTGCTGGTACCGCTGCTGGCCCCATTGCTGGCGCGGCATCCGCAGCTACGGGTGGAGACCGTGCTCAGCGATCGCCTGGTCGACCTGGTCGAGGAAGGTTTCGACGCCGCATTGCGCACCGGCCCCATCGCCGACAGGCGCATCGTCGCACGGCCGCTGCGACCGCTACGCTGGGTGACCGTCGCCAGTCCCGCCTACCTGGCCGCACACGGCACGCCTACCGACCTGGAGACGCTGCGCGATCACGCCTGCCTGGCCATCCGCAATCCGCGCAGCGGGCGCCTGGCGAACTGGCAGTTCCTGCAGGACGGACAACGCTGCGGATTCGCGCCGCCGGCGCGGATGGTGTTCGACCACGGCGATCCACTGGTCGAAGGCGCCATTGCCGGCATCGGCATCGTGCAGGTGATGGATTTCGCTGTGGCCGATGCACTGGCCGACGGACGACTGCAACGTGTGCTGCAGCCGTTCGAAGGCCGCAGCCGCACGCTGTCGTTGATCTATCCGCCGTCACGGCAGCGCTCGGCCAAGCTGCACGTGTTGACGGACGCTCTGCTGGCCGGGAGCTGGTGAAGCCCGCCCACCGCCGATGGCATGGCAACGCGCGGCAGAGACGGCGCACGCCAGGCGCACAACCCGTCGTCTATTTCAGCGTCGGCACCGACATCCACGGAAACGCCTTGTAGCCTTGCGCCTGCAAGGGGGCGCCAAGTGCGGCGAAGTCGGTCGCGATCGCCGTGGCGCGGCGACGATCCAGTGCCTCGCCTACTGTCAGCGAGCCGGCACGACAGGCGGCCAGCGCCTGCCCGATCGGCCAATCCAGCAGGCGCGCGACCTGCTGCGCCACCGGCTTCACGTGTTCGGGCGGGCAGCTTGCAAGCACCAGGTCGAACGAGGCAAAGATGCCTGCACCGACGCCAGCCGCACGCGCTGCCTCCCATGCGTCCTCGTCCGCCTCGCCGAGGGCTTCGTCCACGCCCTCGACCTGCAGGAATGCGTCGTACTCGGCGTAGTAGGCCAGTGCCTGCGCGTAGTCCTGCAAGGTCGACAACGGGCATTGCCGCTTCTGCACGTCCAGCACGTCGGCAAACGTTGCCGGCTCCAGGTACGGCGCCAGGCCCAGCGCGCGCGCCGCCGGCGGCGCTGCACCAGCGTCGTCGAACGCGGTAGCTTCGTCGGGCGGCAACCAGAAGCGCGCCTGCAGGGGTTCCTCGCCGCTGGCATGCACCCAGCCGAACGCCTCGTGCACGTGAGCGTCGTCGTTGCAGGCGGCAAAGGCGTCCAGCGTCTGGCGCAAGGTCAACAGCGGCATCATGCGTCGTCGGGCAGGCAGCGCGCGGCAGCGCAGTCTACGTCAGGCGTGCGCATGCCTGGCGTCGAAGCTCCGAGACCGGGCCATTCACTGTACCCCCCGGGCGACGCACCGCACGTGGACGCGCGGTGCCCGGTCGACGGCAGGCACTCGCTGGCTTGGCCACCGCCGACCATATCCGGCGCCGACCGCGCTGCGATGCGATCGCGGTGCCGCAGCGTGCGGCCCGACCCAACTGGCGCTGGCGATCCGCCGAGAGGCCGATCGCCGCCACAGCCCGGGGACCCACGCCCGCCGAGGATGCCGAACAGGCGAGGGGGCGCCTTCACGCCCACCTGAGCGTGCGCTGCGCACTCTCGGACTACGCCGTCCACATCCGGACGTCCCGCCACGCACCGGACCGCCCATGCTCATTCGTCTCGGCTACGAGATCCGTTACCACTTCCCGCAGCCGACCCCGGTGCTGGCCATGCTCGATATCCACGACAGCCGTCGCACCGACATCGTCGTCGCCACCGCGCTGCAGACCGAACCGGCGATCCCGCTGCGCGGCTACCGCGACCAGTTCGGCAACAGTTGCACACGCATGCTGGCCCCGGTCGGCGTACTGACGCTGCGCGCCGACGCGGTGGTGCGCGACAGCGGCCTGCCCGACCAGTACCGCTACGACGCGCCGCAGACGCCGGTGGAACAGTTGCCGGACGACACCCTGGTGTACCTGCTCGGCAGCCGCTACTGCGAGACCGACCTGCTCAGCGGCATGGCCTGGGACCTGTTCGGCAGCGCGCCCACCGGCTGGGCGCGGGTGCAGGCGATCTGCGACTACGTGCATGCGCAGATCGAATTCGGCTACGCCCACGCGCGTTCGACCAAGAGCGCCGCGCAGGCGCTGCAGGAAGGCCGCGGCGTGTGCCGCGACTTCGCGCATGCGGCCATCGCGCTGTGCCGCTGCATGAACATCCCGGCGCGCTATTGCACCGGCTATCTGGGCGACATCGGCGTCCCCGTCTCGGACGCGCCGATGGACTTTTCCGGCTGGTTCGAGGCGTTCCTCGATGGGCATTGGTACACCTTCGATGCGCGCCACAACCTGCCGCGCATCGGCCGGGTGCTGATCGCGCGCGGCCGCGACGCCGCCGACGTCGCGATCAGCAACACCTTCGGCGACAACACCCTCGAATCGTTCGTGGTGTGGACCGAGGAAACCGACCAGGCGCGCCTGGACCCGCGCCCCGCCGCGGCAGGCACCGCCGGCACAACGGCACTGCACGACGCCGGCCTGCCGCTGTAGTGCGCTTGCGCTGCATGCCGTGCCCGGCGACGGCAGCGCCTGCACGGCGGAAACCCGCAACGACGCGCGCCTGAATCCTCCGGGCACGGCATGCGCCAGCGCCGGCGCACGCCGTTCCCGCGTCAGGCGAAGCCGTCGGTAGCGCGCACCAGTGCGTCGACGTTCTCGGGCTCGAACGCGGAATGGCCCGAGGCCGGCGTGATCTGCAGCGTCGCCTTCGGCCAGGCCTTGGCCAGGTCCCAGGCGTTGGCCAGCGGGCAGACCACATCGTAGCGGCCGTGCACGATCACCCCGGGGATGTCGGCGATACGGTGCGCGTCGCGCAGCAGTTGGTCCTCGACCTCGAAGAAACCGCCGTTGACGAAGTAGTGGTTCTCGATGCGGGCGAAGGCCAGCGCGAAATGCGGGTCTTCGTGGCTGTCGACGAAATCGGCATCCACATGCAGGAAACTGGTCGCCCCTTCCCACACGCTCCAGGCCTTGGCCGCGGCCAGGCGGGTGGCCTCGTCGTCGCTGGTCAGGCGTCGGTGGAAGGCGGAGATCAGGTCGGCGCGCTCCACCGGCGGGATCGCCGCGATGTAGTGCTCCCAGGCATCGGGGAACAGGCGGCTGGCGCCTTCCTGGTAGAACCACTCCAATTCCCAGCGGCGCAGCATGAAGATGCCACGCAGCACCAGCTCGGTGACGCGCTCAGGATGCGTCTGCGCGTAGGCCAGTGCCAGGGTCGAGCCCCAACTGCCGCCGAACACCTGCCAGCGCTCGATGCCCAGGTGCGTGCGCAGCCGCTCGATGTCGGCGACCAGGTCCCAGGTGGTGTTGTCGACCAGGTCGGCATGCGGCGTGGAACGGCCGGAGCCGCGCTGGTCGAACAGCACGATGCGGTACTTGGCCGGATCGTGGAAGCGGCGCATCTTGGCGTTGCAGCCGCCGCCCGGACCGCCGTGCAGCAGCACCACCGGCTTGCCTTGCGGGTTGCCGCACTGTTCGTAGGACAGGGTATGCCGTGCGTCCACCGGCAACATGCCGCTGTCGAACGGCTCGATCTCGGGATACAGCGTGCGCATGGCGACTCCTGCGGGAAAACCGCGATTCTACCCATGCGCGCCACGATGGGCGGCGCCGACCGGCAACGGCCGGCCGCGAACGGACCTGGCGCAGCGCCAATCGGCCGGGGTCGGGATTAACCGAGAGCCGGCGCGCCTCTGCCGCCAGGGGCGTCCTGCAGCCGCTGCTGCGCTTCCATGGCCAAGTGTTGCTCGCGCTGCTGGTTGAACGCCTGCGTCTGCTGCACCGTCTCGTGCATCGGGGCAGCCGCCTGCGCCACGTCCGTGGCGGCGCGAAACCCCGGCGTGGTACCGGACACCCACAGCTTGTCGCCGGCCACCTGCACCCGGTCGATCTTGTCCGCGCCGGCGATGCCGGCCTGCTTGGCGCCGAGCATCGCCTGCGCGACGTGCGCATCGTCGATGTGCGCCGGCACGTCCTTGCGGATGCGCGCGAACATGGCCTGATCGGACGCAGGCAGCGCGCCCAAGTTCTGCGCACGATCGGCCGTATGTCCTGTCGGAGGTGCCGAGTGGGCTCCTGAAGCAGGCGTCGTCGCCGCGCCATGCGGATGCGTCGCGGCAGGGGCCTGCGGGTGCGGCTGCGCGGGCGCGGGGGCCGGCGCGCTGCGCTGGAACCACTGCCCGGGATGGGTCAGCGTGTCGTAGGCCTGGCCCGCCGCGTGCTTGGCCGCATCGATGCCCTGCGTGGCGGTCTGTTTTGCGGTCTCGTACGCCTGCGTACCCACCCGCGCGGCGCTGTCGGCCGCTTGCTTCGCCGCATCATAGGCACTGGTGGCCGCACGTCCAGCTTGCTCCGCGCCTTCGGTCACGGCGTGTTTGGACGCGTCGTAGGTCCGCGTGACCGTGCGCTCGACATGCTCCACACCGCTTGCGACCACATGCTTCGCCGCGCCGTAGGTTTGAGTGGCCGCGCGCCCAACCTGCTGCGCGCCTTCAGTCACCACATGCTTCGCGGCGTCGTAGGTCTGGGTGGCGGCGCGACCAACCTGCTGCGCGCCTTCGGTCACCACGTGCTTGGTCGCGTCGTAGGTTTGCGTCACCGCACGTTCGGCGCGATCGATCCCATCGGAGACCGTTTGCTTGCCGAGTTGATAGGTCTGCGTGGCGGTTTGCGCCGCGACCCGCGCACCATCGTAGGCATCGACGATGTGATTGGCGACGTTGGCCACGCGCGCCTGTACACGAGGATCATGGATCTTCTCGATCACGGCTTCGGCCGCCGCGTGTGCGCCTCGCTCCACGGCGCCTTTGGCCGACTCGAGCCCACCGCTCACCCAACGTGCTGCCGCATCCGTACCCTGCCCGTGCAGACGGGCGGCTTCGCCCACCACATGTCCGGCAAATGGCGCCACGGGGATGAAGGGTCCGGTAAAGCGCCCACCCTCCCGCGCCACGATCGCTATGCGCTCGTCCAGCGCTTGCACGTAGCGACCGCCGGCGCGCACGGCATCGGCGCCGGATTGCAGGCCATGTTGCACGCCCCGCACGACACCGTTGCCTTCGATCCCGTCTCGAATGGGCTGCTCGGCATGCAAGGTCAGGTATTCGTTCACTTGCCGCTGGACCCCGGGGGGCAGCAGGCGCTGGCCATCGCCTGCCTGCATCTGCCGCAGCGCCAGCGACAGTTCCCCGCGGTGATGCGTGACATCGCTTTGGAACTGCGCAATGGCCGCTTCATGCGCCGCAGAGCGCTGCACCGCCTCTGCGAAGCGGGTGGGTTCCAGCATGTTGCCCGGACTCTGGCTGCCGAAGTGTTGTTGGCCGCCGTGATCGCCCAGGCGCATCGCGATCAGCACGTTCGGGGGCGGCGCGCCGGCCGGCGCGTCCAGGTAACGGCCAGCACGCAGGCTCTGGATGTCGTCCTGGCTGGCCAGCGATACCACCTTGCCGACGTGCGGGCTGGCCGCGCTCACCACATCGCCGGCCATGCGGTAGTTGGTGAGTTGGCAGCCGGGCTGCGGCGCACCGCCGGTGAGCTGTGCCGCGCCGTAGGCGTTGAAGGTGGCGCCGCGCAGCCCGTATCTGGCCGCCTCGATTTCCGCCAGCGCACCGCCGAGGGAATGGCCGGCGACCGAGACCTGGTCCCTGGGGATGCCACGGTCGGCCGCCTTGGCGAGCATCTCCGCGGTGAACGCATCGGCGGCGGCTTTTTGCGGATTGACGTTGTCGCGCACCATCTTGGCGTCGACAGCGATGTCCTGCAGCGTGGTCAGCGCATGGTCCCGTCTTTCCGCGCTGGTCGCTCCGGAAAACAGCGCCGGATCGGTGCCGCGATAGGCGATGACGATGTCATGCGGCGCCGCCACGTTTTGATAGGCGGTTGCATGAAAGCCGGTAATCGGGTCGCTCGCATATCCGAAGACGGTGTAGTCCTTGCCGTCCAGGGCAACGGCCTTGGACGTTTCGACATCGCGCTGCGAGCGGTTGACATAGGCGTCGTTGGCAGCATCGGCGCGCACCTGATCGATGTGGCTCATGGGATGACATCCTTGACGACGACGGTGACGGGAAAGTACGCATCGGGATGCTGGGCGACGTCGGGATCTTCAGCGGTCAGGGTTTGCGCACCATGGCGCGCGGCGGCGGGGTCGCCGTACACGCTCTTCTTGAAATAGCTCGTCTGCAGGCCATCGCGCAGGAGAGTATTCAACGTGTGGCTCCAGTTGAACCTGACGCCCTTGGCGACCGCCGTGATGGCGACACTGGTCACGTCCCAGTGGCAGACGCCAAGTTTGTAGTAGTCCTCGTCCTGCAAGGCATCGCGATAGAAATACCCTTTCCACGTGTGCTCGTCCATGCGGGTCATTTCAATATCAACGCCAATGTTCGGCACGTCCTGCTCGCCGAGGAATGAGTCCATCGGCAAGCATTTCTTGTTGACCACGTCATATCCGATGTAACCCTCGATCGAATCCCACGGCCCGGGAGCCTGCGACGTGGCGATGACCTCGTAGCGCTTGACCGGGTGTGGATTCTTCGCGGGGTTTTTCGGACTGCCGTGCGTCATGGAACATCCTGCCGTCAGGGTGATGGAAAGGGTGAATGCAGCCAGAGCCATTCGGGTTTTCATGCGGGCACTCTACGCCGCGGCCGACGGGCGCGCCAACGCGATGGCGATATGGCGCTCCAGCCTGCCTACCCCTCCCCGGCTCCGCTCGTAGCGGTCATGCACCGCGACAGCCCCAACCGTCTTGCAGGCAATATTCAACGTGCAGCACGGTACCGCGGCGCGTCGATTGCGCGCGAAGGCAGGCCGGCAGGCGTGGCCTGGGAAAGGTTCAGGCGGCACGGACATTCCTCGCGCCGGTCTGCGACGGCGCTGCCGACAGGCCCCGCTATTGATGCGAGGCGTGGTTGCCGAATCGGCGGATCACGTTTTGTCTACGAATAACGTCGCGCCACCGCCCGAACCGAGCGCGCTCAAGCACGTCGCGGCGTTCCATCCACCGCTGCCGGCTTACGCCGCCAGGCGCTGCCCCAGCGTGACCCGATCCCGCGCTTCCAGGTCCTGGTAGGTCGCCACTTCGGCGAAGCCGGCCGCCTCGAGCAGCGCGCGGACCGCCGGGCCCTGGTCCCAGCCGTGTTCCAGCAACAGCCAGCCGCCGGGCAGCAGATGCGCCGGCGCATCGGCGACGATCCGGCGCAGGTCGTCCAGGCCATCGGGGCCGGAGGCCAGCGCGCTGGCCGGTTCGTAGCGCAGGTCGCCCTGCTGCAGGTGCGGGTCGTCGGCAGCGATGTATGGCGGGTTGCTGGCGATCAGATCGAAGCGCTGGCCGGCCAGCGGTTCCAGCCAGGCGCCGTGGGCGAAGGTGACATTGTCCAGGCCGTGCGCGTGCGCATTGGCCTGCGCCACCGCCAGGGCGGCCGCACTGAGGTCGGTGGCCAGCACCTGCGCCTGCGGCCGCTCGCTGGCCAGGGCCAGGGCGATCGCGCCGCTGCCGGTGCCGAGGTCGGCCACGCGGCGGCCCGGTGCCAGGTCCAGCCGCTCCAGCGCCAATTCCACTAGCCGCTCGGTGTCCGCGCGTGGGATGAGCGTGGCCGGTCCGACCGCCAGGTCCAGGGTCCAGAACCCGCGCCGGCCGGTCAGGTAGGCCACCGGCTCGCCCTGTACACGCCGGTCCAGCAGCGCCTGGAACCGGCCCGCCGCCTCGTCCGCCAGCGGCTCGCGGGCGTGCGCGAACAGCCATGCACGGTCGCGCTGCAGGGCGTGCAGCAGCAGGGCTTCGGCATCGCCGCGCTCGACCTGGGTGCAGGCCGCGCGCAGCAGGGACTCGGGGGTAGGCGCATTCATCGCTGTCACGATGACGCAGCGAGCGCGGAAAAGCCAACGTGGTAGAACGGACCGACGCCCATGCGCCAAGGGTGGCTGGCGCCATCGTGCGGCAGTGCAGCAAAGAGCCAGGCTTGAGAATCGATAGAAGAAACCTATCTATTCAATTCCATCAATCGATTTGAGGGATCTATTGGTGCCCCCTATCATGAGGCTCGTTCCATCCCCCGACCCCTATTGCAACCACGAGGAAACTCCATGTCGTCTTTGATCAACACCCAGGTCCAGCCGTTCAAGGCCAACGCCTACCGCAACGGCGAATTCATCGAAGTCACCGACGCGGACCTGAAGGGCAAGTGGTCGGTGCTGATCTTCATGCCGGCCGCCTTCACCTTCAACTGCCCGACCGAAGTGGAAGACGCCGCCGAGCATTACGCCGAGTTCCAGAAGATCGGCGCCGAGGTCTACATCGTCACCACCGACACCCATTTCTCGCACAAGGTGTGGCACGAAACCTCCCCGGCGGTGGGCAAGGCCCAGTTCCCGCTGGTCGGCGATCCGACCCACCAGCTGACCCGCGCCTTCGGCGTGCACATCGAGGAAGAAGGCCTGGCCCTGCGCGGCACCTTCGTGATCAACCCGGAAGGCGTGATCAAGACCCTCGAGATCCACGACAACGCGATCGCCCGCGACGTCACCGAGACCCTGCGCAAGCTCAAGGCCGCGCAGTTCGTCGCCGCGCACCCGGGCGAGGTGTGCCCGGCCAAGTGGAAGGAAGGCGAGAAGACCCTGAAGCCGTCGCTGGATCTGGTCGGCAAGATCTAAGCCGCCCTCGCTCCCATCTCCGCCTAGCGCGGGGGTGGGGGTGAACCGCAGCCGGCATCGCCCGCCGGCGCCGGCTGCGGTTCATCCCTCCTCCCAATACGCGGCGCGCTGCTCCGGCAGCTCGCCTCCCCCTCGTTTTGCCCAACGTCAGGAGTCCGCCATGTTGGATGCCGATCTGAAAACCCAGTTGAAGGCCTACCTGGAGCGGGTCGTCCGGCCCATCCACATCACCGCGTCGGTGGACGATGGCGCCAAGTCGCGCGAGATGCTCGACCTGCTCGAGGACCTGGTGCTGCTGTCGGACAAGATCACCCTGGACGTGCACCGCGACAGCGGCGAGCGCGCGCCCTCGTTCGCGCTGAACAGCCCCGGCCACGACATCCACCTGCGCTTCGCCGGCCTGCCGATGGGCCACGAGTTCACCTCGCTGGTGCTGGCGCTGCTGCAGGTCGGCGGTCACCCGTCCAAGGCCACCGCCGAACTGATCGAGCAGGTGCGCAACCTGCCCGGCGAGTACCGCTTCGAAACCTATTTCTCGCTGTCCTGCCAGAACTGCCCGGACGTGGTGCAGGCGCTGAACCTGGCCGCGGTGCTGAACCCGAACATCCAGCACGTGGCGATCGACGGCGCGCTGTTCCAGGACGAGGTCGAGGCGCGGCAGATCATGTCGGTGCCCACCGTGTACCTCAACGGCGAAGTGTTCGACCAGGGCCGCATGACCCTGGAGCAGATCGTGGCCCGGCTCGACACCGGTGCGGCCAAGCGCGATGCGGCGGCGATCGCGGCCAAGGCGCCGTTCGACGTGCTGGTGGTCGGCGGCGGCCCGGCCGGCGCGGCGGCGGCGATCTACGCCGCGCGCAAGGGCATCCGCACCGGCGTGGCGGCCGAGCGCTTCGGCGGCCAGGTGCTGGACACCATGGCGATCGAGAACTTCATCTCCGTGCAGGAAACCGAAGGCCCGAAGATGGCCGCGGCACTGGAGCAGCACGTGCGCCAGTACGACGTGGACATCATGAACCTGCAGCGCGCCGAACAGCTGGTGCCGGCCGGTGCCGACGGCCTGGTTGAGGTCAAGCTGGCCAACGGCGCCTCGCTGAAGAGCCGCACGGTGATCCTGTCCACCGGCGCACGCTGGCGGCAGATGAACGTGCCCGGTGAAGACCAGTACCGCAACAAGGGCGTGGCCTACTGCCCGCACTGCGACGGCCCGCTGTTCAAGGGCAAGCGCGTGGCGGTGATCGGCGGCGGCAACTCCGGCGTGGAAGCGGCGATCGACCTGGCCGGCATCGTCAGCCACGTCACCCTGGTGGAGTTCGACAGCAAGTTGCGCGCCGACGACGTCCTGCAGCGCAAGCTGCGCAGCCTGGGCAACGTCGACATCCTGGTCAACGCGCAGAGCACCGAGGTGCTGGGCGACGGGCAGAAGGTCACCGGCTTGGTGTACAAGGACCGCGTCGGCGGCGACGTGCATCGCCTGAGCCTGGAAGGCATCTTCGTGCAGATCGGGCTGTTGCCGAACACCGAATGGCTGCAGGGCACGGTGGCGCTGTCGCCGCGCGGCGAGATCGTGGTCGACGACCGCGGCCAGACCTCGCTGCCGGGCGTATTCGCCGCCGGCGACGCGACCACGGTGCCGTACAAGCAGATCATCATCGCCATGGGCGAAGGCTCCAAGGCGGCGCTGAGCGCGTTCGACCACCTGATTCGCCACAGCGCACCGGTCGCCAGCGGCAGCGTCGCCGAAGCGGCCTGATCCGCACCCGTCCCGCGCCGCATTGCCGGCGCGGGGCCAGGGCGTGCCACCTCCACGGCGCACGCCCCATCTGTCTCGCCGTCACGTGCACCACACGCTCTATGCTGTGACCCTGCGTCACCTCCCGCCGCTGCGTCTCAAGGACTCCGCCGATGAACCTGCGTGATCTGAAATACCTGGTGGCGCTGGCCGATCACAAGCATTTCGGGCGCGCCGCCGCGGCGTGCTTCGTCAGCCAGCCGACGCTGTCCACGCAGATCAAGAAACTCGAGGACGAACTGGGCGTGCCGCTGGTCGAACGCGCCCCGCGCAAGGTCATGCTGACCCCGGCCGGACGCGAAGCCGCCAGCCGCGCGCGCGGCATCGTCGCCGAGATCGAGCAGATGAAGGAGGCGGCGCGGCGCAGCCAGGATCCGGAAGCCGGCACCGTGCGCCTGGGCATCTTTCCCACGCTTGGCCCGTACCTGCTGCCGCACGTGATCCCGCGCATCCGCGAGCGCTTCCCGCAGCTGGAACTGCTGCTGATCGAAGAGAAGAGCGACGTGCTGCTGGCCCGCCTGCGCGAAGGCCGGCTGGACGCGGCGCTGCTGGCGCTGCCGCTGCACGACGAGCAATTGCACGCCGAATTCCTGTTCGAGGAACCGTTCGTGCTGGCGGTGCCCGAGCAGCATCCGCTGGCGCGGCGGCCGACCCCGCTGACCATGGACGAACTGCACGCGCAACGCCTGCTGCTGCTCGAGGACGGGCACTGCCTGCGCGACCAGGCGCTGGACGTGTGCCATCTGTCCGGCGCACTGGAGAAGGCCGAGTTCCAGGCCACCAGCCTGGAGACGCTGCGGCAGATGGTCGCCGCCAACGTCGGCGTGACCCTGTTGCCGTTGCTGGCGGTGCAACCGCCGGTGGCCAATCCGCCGAATCTGCGCCTGCTGCCGTTCGCGCCCGACGGCGGCCCAAGCCGGCGCATCGCCATGCTGTGGCGGCGCAGTTCGGCGATGGGCGCGTTCCTGCAGCAACTGGCGCACCTGTTCGGCGCGCTGCCCGAAGACCTGTTCACCCTGCCGGCGCAGGCCCCGCTGCCGAGCCAGACGCCGCGCCAGGTGGCCTGAGCAGGGCCGGCCTGGCCGCGGCGTCGCATCGGCGCCGGCTTGCTTGCACAATGGGAACGGGGGCGGCGCGGTGCCGCCCCCGTTCGTTGTGCCAACCAAACCGGAGCCTGTCCATGACCTCGCAACACCACAGCGGCCTGCCGCCCTCGTTGATCGTCTCCAGCCGCGACCTCGCGCGCCTGGAAGCCCTGCTCGACTCCCCTGCCTTGCACCAGCACCCGGCCGCGCTCGCGCTGGGCGCAGAACTCGACCGCGCCACCGTCGTGGCACCGGACCAACTTCCTCCCGGCATCGTCGCCATGCATTCCCGCGTGGAATGCGAAGACGAACTGCACGGCGAACGCCACCACCTGACCCTGGTCTATCCGCACGAAGCCGATGCCGCGCATGCGCGCATCTCGGTGCTGGCCCCGGTCGGCAGCGCCCTGCTCGGCCTGGCCGTAGGCCAGTCCATCGACTGGCAGGCGCCCGGCGGACGCCCGCTGCGCCTGCGCGTGACCGCGGTGCAGCGCGCCGACGACGACAACGCGCGCGCAGCGCGTTAACGTGCGCGGCCCTATCCTTGTTTCCACGCGTTTTCCCACTCGTTCCCGAGAGATACCGATGACCTCTTCCGCCCCCTCCAAGCTCGCCCAGTTGCGCGAGTTGTCCGTGGTCGTGGCCGATACCGGCGATTACGACGCGATCAAGCGGCTCAAGCCGGTGGACTGCACCACCAACCCGACCCTGGTGAAGAAGGCGCTGGACCTGCCGGTCTACGCCGACCTGATCGACGAGGCGCTGGCCTGGGCGCGCGGCCAGGATGGCGACCACGCCGCCCTGGTCGACGAAATCGCCGATCGCCTGACCATCGGCGTCGGCGCCAAGCTCAGCGCGCTGGTGCCGGGCCGCGTCTCCACCGAAGTGGACGCCGACCTGGCCCACGACACCGCCGCCACCATCGCCAAGGCGCACAAGTTCATCGCCATGTACGCCGAACATGGCATTGCCAAGGACCGCATCCTGATCAAGGTCGCCGCGACCTGGGAAGGCATCGAGGCCGCGCGGCAGCTGCAGAAGGACGGCATCGACTGCAACCTGACCCTGATCTTCAACCGCACCCAGGCGCTGGCCTGCGCCGAGGCCGGGGTGTTCCTGATCTCGCCGTTCGTCGGCCGCATCCTCGACTGGTATGTGGCCAAGGGCCAGACCCCGGCAACCATCGACGACGACCCGGGCGTGCAGTTCGTGCGCGGGGTCTACGACGAGTTCAAGCGCCGCGGCTCGGCGACCGTGGTGATGGGCGCCTCGTTCCGCTCCACCGCGCAGATCGAGGCACTGGCCGGCTGCGACCGCCTCACCATCTCGCCGGACCTGCTGGAGAAGCTCGACGCCGATCATGGCCCGCTGCCGCGCAAGCTCTCGCCCGGCCAGGCCGATGGCGCCAAGGTGGAACCGATCGACGCCAAGCGCTTCGCCGCCGACCTGGCCGCCGATCCGATGGCCACCGAGAAGCTGGCCGGCGGCATCGACACCTTCGCCAAGGACCTGCAGACCCTGCGCGACACGATCCGGCACAAGCTGGTCGGCTGAGCGGCGCAGCCCCAAGTGCGGCGATGCCGCGCTTGGGTGCGGGAATGGGGAATCGGTAAAGCGGTCCCTGGCTCGCTGCCGCCGCCCTCTCGATCGGATGCCGCCGGTGCAGGCGGTCGCACCGCGCGAGTACCAATGCGCACTGCACACGGAACCCTGAAAACAGGCGCAGGCGCAATGCGCCTTACCCACGATGCTTTCGACACCGCGTTGGCGCGGCCGCAACTTTCGCCGGGCTATGCTGCGCGCCCGAATGCAGAGGCAAGGCAATGGCAACGATCGCGGTAGTGATGGTGGACGGCGTGGCGGACTGGGAAATCGGCATCATCCTGCCGGCGGCACGGGCCTGGTTCGGCGACGAGATCCAGATCGCCAGCATCGACGGCAAGCCGGTCGGCTCGATCGGCGGACTGGACCTCCACCCTACCTATGCGCTGTCGGACCTGGCGCCGCTGGACGCCGACCTGTGGCTGCTGCCCGGCAGCGACCGCTGGCAGGCCGGCGAGATCCCGGGCCTGAGCGGGTTGTTGCAACAACGCCTGGAGGCTGGCCGCGGCGTGGCGGCGATCTGTGGCGCGACCCTGGCGCTGGCCTACGCCGGCCTGCTCGACACCCGCCCGCACACCAGCAATTCCGAAGCCTTCCTGCGCGAGCACGCCGGCGTCTATGCCGGCAGCGCGCACTACCAGGACCGCCGCGTGGTCAGCGCCGGTGGCCTGATCACCGCCCCGGGCACCAGCCCGGTCAGTTTCGCCGAGGAATGCCTGCGCCTGCTGCATCCCGAGCGCGAGGAGCAGATCGCGCAGATGCGGCAGATGTTCGCCGCCGAGTTCGTGTAGCGCGACCAGTGCCACCTGTCATGCAGACGGCGGCCGTGCCGCATGACTACACTTGTCGCCACACCCTGCAGTACGCCATCGGCGGCTGAGCGCGACGTCGCGGTCGCGCCATGGCGCGGCGCCTGTCCCAGGTGCGCCGGCAGGGTGCTTCCACGACTTCGACAGGAGAGGCTGCATGCGCGGATGGATGGCGCGTTGTTTGTTTTCGCTGGCGCTTGCCGGTGCCACCGCCAGTGCCACCGGCATGTCCGCCACGCCGACGCCGACCCGGGTTGCGATCCTGGGCGTGGAGCACGCCGCACAACTGGTCTCCGAACGCGACCAGCCGGGGGTGCTCGCGGCATTCCTGGAGCAACTCGCGCCGGACGCGGTGTGTATCGAACGCCCGCCGGAGCAGGCGGCACGCGGCGATTACTACGAGTACACCTACGAGGTGCAGGGCGTGATCCTGCCCTACGCCGCGACGCACGCGGTGGCCGTGTGCCCGATCGACTGGATGCCGCCGGTGGAGGACGCCAGACTCGGCTTCGGCATGGATCTGGACACCCCGCTGGAACTCCGCCGTGAGCAGGGTTTCCAGGGCTTCCTGGCGTTCCCCGACAAGGCCGCCCTGCAACGCGACTTCTTCGCGGCGGATGCGGCCGAGAACCTGGCCGCGGTGCAGAAGTGGGCGCAGACCCCGGCGCCGCGCGCCGACCAGGACCTGCCACGGCGCCTGTACCTGTACCGCACCTTCCTGCAGGCCCAGCGCATCCGCGCCGCGGCGCTGGCGCATCCAGGCAAGACCGTGCTGGTGGTGGTCGGCTACTTCCACAAGCCGGACCTCGAAGCGATCCTCGCGCACGATCCGGCGATCGCGCTGGTACAGCCGTCGACGCTGGGTCGGCCCACGGCGGACGCGGTCGAGCGCGCCACCACCGCGACGCAGCGCGCGGCGATCCTGGCCTTCAACCTGCTCGGCGCCCAGGCCGACACCGGCAACGTCGACTGGGCCTGGATGACGCACGTTCTGGATACATACGCGACCGAGGCGCCGGCCGCCGAAACGGCGCTGTTGCGGACCCGCCTGGCCCTGCTGCGCGGCCAGATCGCACCGGCCGAGGCGCGGCGCCGCTACGCGCGGCTCGCCGAGGAAGCGCCGGCGGAGCTGGCGTTCGGCTGGACCGGCGTGCAGGACCGCACGCGCGTGGATTCGTTCTTCGACCCCTTCGGCGACCTGACGGTTCGCCAGCGCGCGACGCTGGAACTGGCACGGACCGACTACGCGCTCGGCCGCAATCGCCACGGCGAGGCGGCGATCGCACGACTCAAGGCCGACCTGTCGCCGCGCAAGGCCCTGCAGCTTTCCGGCTACGCGGCACGGCTGCTGCCCGCCACCGGCAAGGGCACCGCGGGCATCACCAAATAAGCAGATGATGGCGGGCGGCCGGACGCACGCCGGCGCCGCGCCCATCGAGGATCGGTCTCGCTCTTTGAGAGAGGGCTGTGGCTTGATGCAGCCGAATTCAGTTCGGAGACGCAGCATGTCACTCGCCGAGTTCGCAGGTCGCTACAGCAACATCGCCGGCGTCATCGCCGCCGCCGGCGCGCTTCCCATGTTCTTCCTCAAATGGAGGACGGGCTTTCTCGGTCTCTCCGTGAAACGCACGCAACGCCTTTATGCGCTTTCGCTGGGCGGCGCTTGGCGGCATGCGGATGCGGCCGCCTTGCAGATCGCGGTCGGCAATGCCATTGGCGGCAATCTCGACGGCGACGACATCAGAATCGCGTTGGAGCGCAGCAATGCAGTCCGGGTGCTGACTTACTGCAAGATGGCCAAGGGCATGATTGGCGTGTCGAACGACAAGTCGCGCTTCGTGCCCAAAGGAAATTGGAAATCAGCCGGAAGCTATCGAAAAGCAGCCATCGCGCTGTACGTGGCCGCATTCGCCCCCTGGTTGCTTGCACCTGCCGCCTTCAATCTCTTTGAGCCATCCAAACAAATTGCCGGTGGGATCGCGCTGGCGATGTTGCTATTGACCCCCGTTCTGGCATGGCTCTCCGCGTGTGCGGAAGCTGCTTACCGGCTCACAAGCGACTTCGATCAGAAGTACCCCAGGCTTCAGCCGCTCCCGGCCAGCAAAGGACGGACACGGGCAGCCCGCACGAAGCGTACAGGCGCGCCGCAGCCGAGCGCCGGTCGGCCGCGGCGCAGCCTCCGCGTTGAGGCTCAGGCTTCCAGCCCGATCGGACAGCTCACCCCGGTACCGCCGAGGCCGCAGTAGCCGCCTGGATTCTTCGCCAGGTACTGCTGGTGCTCGTCCTCGGCGTAGTAGAACGGCGGCGCCGGGAAGCGGATCTCGGTGGTGATGGCGCCGTAGCCGGCGGCGTCCAGGCGCTGCTGGTAGGCGTCGCGGCTGGCCAGCGCGGCGTCGTACTGGGCCTGGGTGGTGCAGTAGATCGCCGAGCGGTACTGGGTGCCGGTGTCGTTGCCCTGGCGCATGCCCTGGGTGGGGTCGTGGTTCTCCCAGAAGGTCTGCAGCAACTGCTCGAAACGCACGGCCTGCGGATCGAACGCCACCAGCACCGCCTCGGTGTGGCCGGTCTGGCCGGAGCAGACTTCGCGATAAGTGGCATTGGGCGTCTGCCCGCCGGCGTAGCCCACCGCGGTGCTGAACACGCCCGGCAGCGACCAGAACTTGCGTTCGGCGCCCCAGAAACAGCCCAGACCGAACTGCACCTGCTCCAGCCCGGCGAAGGCATCGCGCAACGGATGGCCATTGACGAAGTGACGGTTGTGCAGCGGCAGCGGCTGCGCGCGTCCCGGCAGGCTCTCGCCCGGACGCGGCAGACGCTGCTTGAAGGCACCGATTCCCAACATGGCACGGACTCCTGGCAGCGACGGCGATGCCTTGTGGATGGCGCTGCCCGATGGCCGTTTCAAGGCCGGGATTGGGGAATCGGGATTGGGGATTGGCAAAAGCGGGATGCTGCCTTTGCGAATCCCCAATCCCCAATCCCGGCACCCAACCTACATCGCCCGCGTCACCTGCCCGCCCAGGCCTAAGGCCATCAGCACTTCCTGGGCCTTTTCCAGCAGTTCGTCGGCCACGCAGACCTGGACCACGCCGAACGGCAGTTCGCCCGCGCCGCCGAGCAGGGCCTCGCCGAACACGAAGGCGGTGATGCCGGCGTCCTCCAGTGCGTGCTTGGCCAGATGCGCATCGATCAGGTGCTGGGCACGGTAGGCGATCTGCATGATCGGCTCCTCAGCCGTGTGTGGCGACCGCACGCGCGGCGCGGCGCACGCCCGAGGACGGGCGCTTGGCGCGGATGACGAGGCTGAGCAAAGGCATGGCGCGTTCTCGCAGTGGAAGATCGGCAGAGTACGCCGTGGGCACAGGTCGCAACCAGCCGCCGGAAGCCCTTTTGCGTCAACAAACGTCAACATACGGTCAACTTTTGTTGACGCGAGTAGACTGTTGCGCACCCAATTTGTTGACGCGCGCATGTCCGACACCCCCGCCACCGACGCCTCCGCCCCGGCCGAGAAGAAAGACTTCATCCGCCAGATCGTCCGCGAGGACCTGGCCAGCGGCAAGCACACGGCCATCCGCACCCGCTTCCCGCCCGAGCCCAACGGCTACCTGCACATCGGCCACGCCAAGGCGATCTGCCTGGACTTCGGCATCGCCGCCGAGTTCGCCGGGCGCTGCAACCTGCGCTTCGACGACACCAATCCGGCCAAGGAAGACCCCGAATTCGTCGCCGCGATCCAGGACGACGTGCGCTGGCTGGGCTTCGACTGGGCCGAGTTGCGCCACGCCTCGGACTATTTCGAGGTGTATTACCTGGCCGCCGAGAAGCTGATCCGCGACGGCCACGCTTTCGTCTGCGACCTCTCCGCCGAGCAGGTGCGCGAGTACCGCGGCACGCTCACCGAGCCCGGCCGCGACTCGCCGTACCGCACCCGCAGCGTCGAGGAGAACCTGGACCTGTTCCGGCGCATGCGCGCCGGCGAGTTCCCGGACGGTGCGCGCACCCTGCGCGCCAAGATCGACATGAGCAGCGGCAACATCAACCTGCGCGATCCGGCGCTGTACCGCATCAAGCACGTCGAGCACCAGAACACCGGCAACGCCTGGCCGATCTACCCGATGTACGACTTCGCGCATTCGCTGGGCGATGCGGTGGAAGGCATCACCCACTCGCTGTGCACGCTGGAGTTCGAGGACCACCGCCCGCTGTACGACTGGTGCGTGGACAAGGTCGACCTGGCCGGCCACCCGGAGCTGCTGCAGCCGCTGCTGGACAAGGGCCTGCCGCGCGAGGCGGGCAAGCCGCGGCAGATCGAGTTTTCGCGACTCAACATCAACTACACGGTGATGAGCAAGCGCAAGCTGACCCAACTGGTGACCGAAGGCCTGGTCGACGGCTGGGACGATCCGCGCATGTACACCCTGCAGGGCCTGCGCCGCCGCGGCTACACGCCGGCCGCGCTGCGCCTGCTGGTCGACCGCGTCGGCATCAGCAAGCAGAACTCGGTGATCGATTTCTCGGTGCTGGAAGGCTGCCTGCGCGAAGACCTGGACGCGCATGCCGCGCGGCGCATGGCGGTGATCGAGCCGCTGAAGCTGGTGTTGAGCAATCTCCCGGAAGGCCACAGCGAGACGTTGACCTTCTCCAACCATCCCAAGGACGACAGCTTCGGCACGCGCGAGGTGCCGTTCTCGCGCGAGCTGTGGATCGAGCACGAGGATTTCGCCGAAGTCCCGCCCAAGGGCTGGAAGCGGCTGGTGCCGGGCGGCGAAGTGCGCCTGCGCGGCGCCGGCATCGCCCGCGTCGACGAGGTGATCAAGAACGACGCCGGCGAGATCGTGGAACTGCGCGGCTGGCTCGACCCGGAATCGCGTCCGGGCATGGAAGGCGCCAACCGCAAGGTCAAGGGCACCATCCACTGGGTCAGCGCCGCCCACGCGGTGGAGGCGGAGATCCGCCTGTACGACCGCCTGTTCTCGGTGGAGAAGCCCGACGACGAGTCCGACGGCAAGACCTACCGCGACCACCTCAACCCCGACTCCAAGCGCAGCGTGCGTGGCTACGTCGAACCCGCCGCCGCGCAGGCCGCGCCGGAGCAGGCGTTCCAGTTCGAGCGCACCGGCTATTTCGTCGCCGACCGCTACGACCACCGCGCCGACGCGCCGGTGTTCAACCGCAGCGTGACCCTGCGCGATACCTGGAGTGCCGGCCAGGGCGGCACCTGAGGCGTTGCTGCGCGTGTGGTCCTCACGGCCGCACGCGTCAGCGCACGCCATCGCCTGCAATGAGTCAGCGCCGGCCACGACCGGCGCACGGTGTACGCCGCCATATCGCCCAGGCGCACCGCAACCGACCCGCTCGACGCGTCCGTAGGAGCGGCTTCAGCCTCGACAAGGCGTTACCGCGAATGCCTGGTCGCGGCTGAAGCCGCTCCTACAACGGCGGTGCCCGCATCGGGATCTTGCAAAAACCCCCAATCCCCAATCTCAGCCCTTCCCCTCACAACTACCCGCGCGCTAGCGTAACGGGCATGTCCCCCGCCGCCTCCCTCAGCCTGCGCAGCTACGGCCGCGACGGCGCCGCTCATCAGCATGGCCACGTGCAGCTGGTGCTGCCGCTGCACGGCACGCTGGAACTGGAAGTGGACGGCCGCGGCGGCTATCTGGACCGCTTCCGCGCGGCGGTGGTCGCGCCGCAGACCCGGCATGCGCAGTCCGCGCTGGACGCAAACCGCTTCCTGATCGTCGATTGCGCCACCGATGCGTTCGGCGACGATGCGCTGGAACGCCTGCGGCGACAGCCCTTTCTCGACCTGCCCCCGCCCTTGCAGGCCCTGCTCGCCGCGCAGGCGCCGTATCCCGACCTCGACCTCACCCATGCTCGCGCCGGCGCAGCCGTGCTGGCCTGGCTGCAGGCGGACACCGCACCCCGTGGCTGGCAGCGGCTGCAGGCGCTGTGCCGACGCGTCGAGGCCGCGCCCGGCCAGGACTGGCCGGTGCGGCGCATGGCGCAGCTGGCGCACCTGAGCCCGAGCCGCCTGCACGCGCTGTTTCGCACTGCGCTGGGGCGTACGCCGCAGGACTGGGTGGCGGCACGCCGGCTGGACTGGGTGCGCCAGCAACTGGCGCACGGCACTCGGCCGATCGCCACAATCGCCCAGGACAGCGGCTACGCCGACCAGAGCGCGCTGACCCGCGCATTGAAGCGCAGCACCGGGCAGACGCCGGCCGCCTACCGCCGCCGCCATCGTCCAGCACTAGGACAGGAGTCTGGGACAAGCCGGCGCCCGCCGCTGGCGGCATGCTGAGCCGATACCGCAGCAACGGAACCGGAACGCATGCGCGAACGTCTATGGGCAGGGGTCGGCAGCGGCATGGCCGCGGGCGCGCTGTGGGGACTGGTGTTCCTGGTGCCGCAACTGCTGAGCGCCTTCTCGCCGCTGCAACTGGCGGTCTCGCGCTACCTGGCCTATGGCGCCATCGCCGCCCTGGTGCTGCTGCCGCGCTGGCGCGCCGCGACCGCGCCGCTGGGTGCCGCCGAATGGTGGGCGCTGCTGCGCCTGAGCCTGCTCGGCAACATCGTCTACTACGTGCTGCTGGGCAGCGCGGTGCAGTGGGCCGGCGGCGCCGCCACCGCGCTGATCATCGGCCTGTTGCCGGCGGCGGTCACCGTGATCGGCTCGCGCGCGGCCGGCGCAGTGCGGTTGCGCCGGCTCGCCGCGCCCTGCGCGCTGTGCGTGCTCGGGGTGGCGCTGGTCGCGGTACAGACCCTGGCCGTCGCGCGGCCGCATATTCCGGCCAGCCTCGGCCTGCGCGCGGCCGGGCTGGCGTGCGCGGTCGGCGCGCTGGCGTGCTGGACCGCCTATTCGATCAAGAACGCGCGCTGGCTGCGGCGGCGCCCGGACCTGTCCGGCCGCGACTGGTCGCTGCTGACCGGCGTGGTCACCGGCGCGCTGGCCCTGGCACTGGCGCTGCCGGCCTTCGCCCTGGCCGACACGACACATGCCGGCCCCGACTGGATGCGCTTCTGGGGCCTGGCCCTGGTGCTGGCGCTGTTCGCCTCGGTGATCGGCAACGCCTGCTGGAACCACGCCAGCCGGCTGCTGCCGCTGACCCTGGTCGGGCAGATGATCGTGTTCGAGACGGTCTTCGCGCTGCTGTACGGCTTCCTGTGGGAGCAGCGCTGGCCGAACCCGCTGGAACTGCTGGCGATCGCCTGCCTGCTCGGCGGCGTGCTGTGGTGCACCCTGGTGCATGCGCGGCCGCAATCCCCTGCGCACGAAGCCAAGCCCGGTTAAGCCACGCTGCCTAGACTGGCGCAGGTCCTCCCCACGGGAATCGCGCCATGCACACCGTCCTGCGCCGTAGCTGCCCCGCCCTCGCCCTGACCATCGCACTCGCCGGCTGCGCCTCCTCCACCGCCTCGTCCGGCGCGGCCCCGGATTCAGCCGCCACCGCCAGCGCACCGGCAACGACCGGCAAGTGCGACGCGGTCCCCGACCACGCCTACGACCTGCCGGCCGGGCGCTTCGATGAGGTAGCGCAGCAACTGGCCCACGCCACCGGCTGCATGGTCGTCTACCGCGACCCCAGCCTCGCGTCGCTGCCGGTCAACGCGGTGAAGGGACAAGTCAGCATCCGCCAGGCGCTGCACCAGGCACTGGACGGCACCGCGTTGCGGATCGCACAGGACAGCGCAGACGCGATGACCGTCGTGCGCCGCTGACCCGGCGGCGGCGCGGTGGGTTGCTACCATGGCCGCACTCCACCGCACGGAAGGTCGCCATGCCCCGCCATTTCGCGTCGTTGCTGTGTTCCCTGTGCCTGATCGCCGGCATGTTGCTGTCCAGCGCCTGCGCGCGCAGCGAAACCGCCAAACCGTCGGAACCTGCGCCGGCACCCACGGCGTCCGCGCCAGGCCTGCCGATCAAGGTCGACAGCAGTTGCCGCACCGATGCCGACTGCACCGTCAAGAACGTCGGCAACTGCTGCGGCGCGATGCCGGCGTGCGTCAACCGCGACAGCCCCACCGATCCACAGGGGGTGATGGCGCAGTGCCAGGCCAGCGGGCGCATGAGCGTGTGCGGCTCGCGCGCCATCGCCGGCTGCTCCTGCGTGTCCGGGCAATGCAGCGCGCGCCCCGCCCAAGCCGATACACTGCGCGCCCCCCCGCCTGCCGAACCCGTCCGCTGATGCTCTACGCGCAAGTCCACCTCACCCTGCCCGCCTGGATCCACGAAGCGGTCGATCCGCAGGCCGTCTACGCCAGCGACGCCGACAAGGTGGCGCTGGCGGTGGAATTGTCGCGACTGAACGTGGACGCCGGCAGCGGCGGTCCGTTCGGTGCGGCGGTGTTCGGCCCGGACCACCGCATCATCGCCGTCGGCGTGAACCGGGTGGTGCCGCAGACCACCTCGCTCGCGCATGCCGAGAACATGGCCTACATGCTGGCCCAGCAGCGTCTGCAGACCCCGCGCTTGAACGCTGTGCTGTCGCCGGTGACCCTGGCCACCTCCTCGCAGCCGTGCTGCCAGTGCTACGGCGCGACCATCTGGGCCGGCATCGACCGCCTGCTGATCGGCGCCAGCGCCGAGGACGTGATGGCGCTGACCCCGTTCGACGAAGGCCCGCTGCCGGCCGACTGGGTCGGCGAACTGCAGCGCCGCGGCATCGAGGTGGTGCGCGGCCTGCACCGCGACGCCGCCTGCGCGGTGCTGCGCCGCTACGGCGAACTCGACAGCCCACGCTACTGACGCCGCCGGCGAAGGCTTGCCCATGTCCCCCGAGAACGGCCCGCTGGTCCATGGCCTGTTGTGCTACTGCCGGCCCGGCTTCGAACCCGAACTGGCGGGCGAGCTCAACGCCCGCGCGGGCGAGGCCGGGCTGGCCGCCTACGCGCGCACCGAGCGCAACAGCGGCTATGCGTTGCTGCTCGCCGACACCGCGGTGCCGGCGCAGGCGCTGCCCTGGCGCGGGCTGATCTTCGCCCGGCAGAAGCTGCACCTGCTGGCCGAACTGCGCGACCTGCCGGCCAGCGACCGCATCGCACCGATCCTGCAGGCGCTGGCCGGGCAGCCGCGCTTCGGCGACCTGTGGGTCGAACATCCGGACTCGGACGCCGGCAAGCCGCTGTCGGGCCTGGCGCGCAGCTTCGGCAACGCGCTGCGACCCGCCCTGCGCAAGGCCGGCCTGCTCAGCGACAAGCCGCAGCCGCGGCTGCCGCGCCTGCACGTCTGCTTCGTGACCGGCACCCACGCCCTGCTCGCGGTGGCCGACAGCGAGGACAGCGCGCCGTGGCCGCTGGGCATTCCGCGCCTGAAGCTGTTGCCGGAGGCGCCCTCGCGCTCGGCACTGAAACTGGAGGAAGCGCTGCTGGCACTGCTGACCCCGCAGGAGCGCGAGACGCTGCTGCGCCCGGGCATGCGCGCCGCCGACCTCGGCGCCGCCCCCGGCGGCTGGACCTGGGTGCTGACCCGCCAGCACCTGCACGTGACCAGCGTGGACAACGGTCCGCTGCGCCAGCACGTGCTCGACAGCGGCCTGGTCGACCACCTGCGCGCCGACGGCTTCCACTGGAAACCGCCGCAACCATTGGACTGGATGGTCTGCGACATGGTCGAGCAACCGCGCCGCGTCGCCGAGCGCATGGCCACCTGGTTCCGCGAGGGCTGGTGCCGGCACGCGATCTTCAATCTGAAGTTGCCGATGAAGAAGCGCTGGGACGAGACCCGGCTGTGCCTGGACCTGTTCGCCGAACGCGCCGAGCGCCCGCTGCAGCTGCGCGCCAAGCAGCTCTACCACGACCGCGAAGAGATCACGGTGCTGGCGATACCGGGCTGAGCGGCGGCGCGTTCACATCCGGCGTTTCGTAGGCGCGGCTTTAGCCGCGATGGGCTTTCCCGATAACGCCCATCGCGGCTAAAGCCGCTCCTACCAAGAGCGCATTGGCTCCGCTCGCCGCTACAGCACGATCCGCGCCCCATCCGCACGCGCCGAACGCTGGATCGCCTCGACGATGCGGATGTCGCGCAGGCCTTCTTCGCCGGGCACGCGCAGCGGCGTGCCGTGCAGGATCGCCAGCGCGTCCTCGTCCATCTGCAGCGCCTGCTGGTGCCGCACCCGCGCGTCGAACAGGCGGCCATCGCTGGCCCGGCCGCGCACGCCGTCGTAGGCCTGGAACGGCGCCAGTTCGTACCAGCCGTTCGCGCACTCGGCGCGCAGCAGGTTCATGGTGCGGCCGAAGCTGGCCGCGCAGGTGGCGGTCACCTCGTGCGGGAATTCCAGGGTGAAATGCATGTGCTCGTCGACCTCGTCGAACAACGCCGGCCGCTGCGTGGAACGCCGCGCGCTGACCGCCAGCGGCTCGGCGCCGGTCGTGTAGCGCGCCGCGTTGAGCGGATACACGCCCATGTCGTACATCGCCCCACCGCCATACTCCGCACGCAGCCGCCATGGCCGCTGCGCCGGGTCGGTGTCGCCATAGCCGGCGTAGCCCGCCTCCGCGCGCACGCTGCGCATCGCCCCGAACGGGCGTTCGCCGGCCAGGGCGATGAGGCGTCGGGTATTGGGCTCGTGCTGCATGCGGTAGCCGATGCTCAGCCGCACCTTGTTGCGCGCGCAGGCCTCGATCATCGCCTGCGCCTGCTCGGCATGCAGCGCCATCGGCTTCTCGCACCACACGTGCTTGCCGGCGGCGGCGGCGCGGATGCTCAGCGGCGCGTGCAGGTGCGGCGGCGTGACCACGTAGACCACGTCGATGTCCGGGTTGTCGGCGATGCGCGCCAGGTCGTCGTAGCTGTAGACGTTGCGATCCGGGATGCGATAGCGCGCCTGCCACTGCGGGATCTTCTGCGGCGAGCCGGTGACGATGCCGGCCAGGCGACAATGCCTGGTCAGAGTGAGACCCGGCGCCAGACGGCTGCTGGCGTACTCGCCCAGCCCGACCAGGGCCACGCCCAGCGGCTTGCGCCGCCGCGATGGCGTCGCCGCCCACCCCATCGGTCCCAGCATGCCGGCACCGGCCGCGGACAGGCCGGCAAGCAACAGACGGCGGCGATTCGGCGAGGAAGGTGACATGCGCGACTCCAACCGGACAGTCTTCGCACCCTACCCGCATGCGCCGCATCGGCACTGTGAGCCCCATCGCGCGATGCGCCATGGCCTCTGGCACACTGCCGCCTCCGCTTTTCCGGAGACGCCGATGCGCTGCCGCCCACTGCTCGCCGCCCTCGCCCTGCTGCTGGCTGCCCCGGCCGGCGCGCAGGAGCCCCTGTTCCAGGCCCGCGACCTGGTCGGCGACGGCGTGTTCACCGACAAGATCGAAGGTCCTGCCACCGGCCCCGATGGTGCGCTGTACGTGGTCAACTTCGCCCACGACGGCAGCATCGGCCGGGTCCAGCGCGATGCCGAGGGCCGCGCGCAGGCCACCCTGTTCGTGGATCTGCCTGACGGCAGCATCGGCAACGGCATCCGCTTCGACCGCCGCGGGCGCATGTATGTAGCCGACTACGGCCGGCACCGCATCCTGCGCATCGCCCTGCGCAGCAAGCGCATCGAGGTCTACGCCGCGCTGCCGGGCGCGTTCCAGCCCAACGACATCGCAATGGCGCCGGACGGCACCCTGTACGCCAGCGACCCGGACTGGAAGCACAATGGCGGCCAGCTGTGGCGCATCGACCGCGACCGCAGCGCGCATCTGATCGAGACCGGCATGGGCACCACCAACGGCATCGAGGTCAGCCCCGACGGCAAGCGCCTGTACGTCAACGAGAGCGTGCAGCGGCGGATCTGGGTCTACGACCGTGCCGCCGACGGTGCCGTGTCCAACAAGCGGCTGTTCGCCAGCTTCGCCGACGCCGGCCTGGACGGCATGCGCTGCGACGTCGACGGCAACCTGTACGTGGCCCGCTACGACGCCGGCAAGGTGATCGTGCTGGCGCCGGACGGCACGCTGCTGCACGAGGTCGCGACCAAGGGCCGCAAGCCCACCAACCTGGCCTTCGGCGGCGCCGACGGACGCGATGTCGACGTGACCCTGCAGGACCGCGGCGCGATCGAGACCTTCCGCAGCGACCGCCCCGGACGCGAGTACGGACGCTGATGGGATGCGTATCGCAGCGGCGTCTCAGCCCGCGCAATGGCCACCTGGCATCCTGGCTGCACTGACTGGAGGGCCGCGCACATGCAGCCGATCGAACTGAACAACCCGGCCGGCTTCGCCGACGAATTCCTGCGCCTGACCCTGCTGCAGGGCTTCCAGTCGCTGACCAAGCGCGACCTGGAGCTGCTGATCTTCGTGTTGCTGGAACGCGACGGCGCGATCTCGCGCAGCGATTCCAACAACGCGGTGGCGATGCGCCTGCGGGTGACACCGGCCAAGGTCAAGGGCCTGCGCCGCGACGGCTATGCGCGTTGGCGCGCGCTGGTGCCGGAAGAGGGCGAGGCGGCGCTTGAGCGCATCGTCGCCACGGTGCTCACCGAGGACAACCTGCGCGCTGGGGCCAAGCACGTCAGCGAGCGCAGCAAGAAGGACGGCTTCCTGGCGATCCGCATCGAACACCCCGACGACCAGCAGCGCTTCGAACAGGCCATCGTCGACGTCGGCGCCATGCCCGTGTACGAGCGCAACCGCGACGTGATGGCGGTGCGCTTCGACACGCTGCTGAAGATCGCCGAGCGCTGGGGCTACCTGCAGCCGGACCCGGAGAAGATCACCCAGGAGTTGCAGAAGCTCGCGCCGGCCGCCGAAGAGGTCGCCGACCTGTTGAAGAAGGACGTGAGCAAGCTACGCTGGGAGGATGTGCGCCGCGCGCTCAACAGCCTCGGCGCCAAGGCCGTCGCCAGCACCGCCGAGGGCGGGCTGAAGGGCCTGTTGAAGCTCGCGTTCCCGTTCATCCCCGGCTGAGCGCCGGGGCCGCCATTCCATCGCCGTCCCGGAGTTTCGTCGTGTCCATGTCCTGCCGTTCCCTCGCCCTGCTCTGCTGTCTGTGCGCCTGCGCCGCACCAGCCGCGGCGCAGAACCTCACCGCCACCTCCAGCGCCACCACCGAGCCGCTGCGCGATGCGCCGGTCAACGTGCGCGCGCAGCCGCTCAGCAACGGCGTGGTGACCCACCAGGTGCAGTTGCCAACGACGCCCGGCGAAGCGCAGGTCACCGTGCGCAGCATCCAGCCCGACCGCGTCGCCGGCAGCTACCGCATCGACTTCGAGGCGCTGGACGCCGACCACGACGGCTACATCAGCCGCAGCGAAGCGCAGGCCAACCCGTCGCTGGCCGACGAGTTCGATGCCTTGGACACCACCCACAGCGGCCGCCTCAGCCGCGCGCAACTGGCCGGCTGGCTGTAGCGGTAAACGGCATGCGTCCGGCGCCACCATGGCGGGCGCCGGCGCACCGCCGGTCGCCTTGCGGGCGCATTGGAAACGCTTGCTAAACAGCGTTGGAAACGCTTGCTAAACAGCGCCGGCGCGCGCGCGCGAATGCCCGATTTTTTTAGTGTCGATTAATTCGGCCAGGCCTATGGTCTTGACTCCTTCCCAGCAACAGGAGTCGTGCCATGAACCGCATCGTTCCTCGTCTCGTCCCGTTCGCGTTTGCGCTGCTTGCCGCGCCGGCGCTGGCCATGGCGCAGTCGGCGCCGGACGAAGTGACCCTGCACCAGAACGGCCAGATCATCAATGTCACCTCGGTCGAACCAAACTCGATCGTCGGCGACTACCACATCGACTTCGCCAAGCTCGACCGCAACCATGACGGCTACATCAGCCGCGCCGAGGCCAAGGCCGATCCCACGCTGTACGCCGAGTTCGACGCCGTCGACGTGCATCACCACGGCCGCCTGAGCAAGGCCGACCTGCAAGGCTGGATGTCGACGTGACGCGACCCACGCGTCGCACGACCCGCATCCTTTCCACCACACGCGCCGCCTGCGGCCTTCCCGCCGCATGCGGCGCGACTGTTTTCTGAAGCGGCAACGCCGCAGACATCCGTCACGCGATGGTCGAAGGGTCGCGCAAACCATTCACTGCAGCTGCCGCCGCCATCGCCACTGCGTCGATCGCCGCGCTGACGACCGCTACAGCGTCCCTTCCTGCAGCGGCGCATCCTGCGCCCCACCCCACGGGTCGTCCAGCAGATAGGACGCCGACACCGGCTGCGTCGCCGGCACCAGGGTGAATCGGTAATACACTTCGTCAACGCCTTCGCAGACCTCGTAGTACAGCGCGTAGTCGCCGGGCTGCAGCGCCAGTGTCACATCGAAGGCCTCGGCGGCAGACGCCACCTGCACCCGCACGTCCGGATTCACCCGGAACGGCACCTGCATGCGCCGCTGCGCGCGTGGGTCGGGCGCGAACGCCGTGGCCAGCACCAGGTGCACCTGCGCGCCGAACGCGTCCTCGGGCAGCGGGTCGAACACCACGTAGTCGCGGTGCAGGATCGCTCCCTGCTCCAGGTTGCGCGGCCCCCAGCGGCAGGCGGCCTCGTCGAAGTCGCGGGCGCGCAATTGCACCTGGCTGTGGGAAATCAGCAGATCCACTGTCTGTGTCGCGTCTTGCATCGTCATCCTCCATGGCAGGGACGCGGCCTGCGTGCTGCGCTTCGCGCCCTACCCTCACCCCAACCCCTCTCCCGAGGGGAGAGGGCTCAAGCAACCAGCCGAAGCTGGCTCTTCCTTCTCCCTCCGGGAGAAGGTGCCCCGAAGGGGCGGATGAGGGTACGGGCGCCGCTCGGCGCGTGGTCGGATCCCGCGGCCGCCGCATCCGGCCGGAGCGTGCGCTTACACGCCGGAAGCGCGCTTCCAGAAACCGTGCATCAACAACGGCAGCTTGCCGGCCAGGCCCAGCAACGGGCCGCGCAGCAGGGTCAGGTGCAGATCGTCGTTGGAGAACAGGCGATTGATCGCATCGAAACCGTAGGCGGCGACAGTGTTGTCGCTGCGGCGACCACGCGCCCAGCGCGCCAGCCGCTGCGGCGCCGCCCAGTCGACCCGCTGCGCCTGCGCCTGCCGCACCAACGCCGCCAGCGCGGCGACGTCGCGCAGGCCCAGATTGACGCCCTGCCCGGCCAGCGGATGCACCACGTGCGCGGCATCGCCCAGCACCAGCAGGCGGCCGCGCTGGTAGGCCTCCACCAATTGCCGGCGCAACGGGAAGCCCAGCCGCGGCGACAGCGCGCGCACCGCGCCCAGGCGGGCGCCGAAGGCCTGGGTCAGTTCGGCGCCGAACGCCGCGTCGTCCAGTGCCAGCACCCTCGCCGCCTCGGCCTCGGGCAGGGTCCACACGATCGAACTGCGGCCATCGGCGAACGGCAGGAACGCCAGCGGCCCGCCCGGCAGGAAACGCTGCCAGGCGGTGTCCTGTTGCGGCTGTTCGGTCTGCACGAAGGCGACCACGCCGCGCTGGCCGTAGTCGTGCGCCGGCGCATCCAGACCGGCCAGCCCGCGTAGCGTGGAATCGGCGCCGTCGGCGGCGACCGCCAAGCGCGCGTCCAGGCGGCTGCCGTCGTCCAGGCGCAGTCGCGCGCGCTCGGCCGAAGGCTCCAGCGCCTCCACGCGCGCCGGGCAATGCACCTGCACGCCGGCCGCCGGCAGCGCCGCCCACAGCTGTTCGACCAATAGAGTGTGTTCGACGATCCAGCCGAGCTGGTCGCGGCCCAGGGTGTCGGCGTCGAAGGCCAGCTCGCCACCGCCGCCGGCATCCCACACGCGCATGCGCCGGTACGCGCTGGCGCGCTGCGCCAACACCTGCGGCCACACGCCCAGGCCCTGCAAGAGGGCCGCGTTGTCGGGGGCGAAAGCGTACACGCGTAGGTCCGGCGTGTCCGCCGACCAGCGTGGCGGCTCGCGGCCCTCGACCAGGGCCACCGCCAGGCCTTCCGCAGCCAGGGCCAGCGCGCAGGCCGCGCCGACCACGCCGCCGCCGACCACCACCACATCCAGCACGCCGCGCCGGCTCATGCGCGCGCCTCCCGGCACAGTTGCGGCACGTCGCCGCGGAAGCCCATCGCGCCGCCGACCAGGAACGACTGCAGCGGCGCGGCCTGCGCCGCCGCCAACAGGCCCAGGCTGCGCAGCGGGCGCAGCAGCGGTGTGGGATTGGCGGTCAAGCGCGCCAACCCGCCGGAGAACGTCACCGTGCGCTGGCGATCCTGCTCGCGGCGCTGCGCGTACTGCTGCAGCAGCGCCGGCGCGCCCGGATCGGTGCCGTCGCGCTCGATCAGCTCGGCCAGGGTCAGCGCATCGCGCAGACCCAGGTTGAAGCCCTGCGCGCCCAGCGGGTGCAAGGTTTGCGCGGCATTGCCCAGCAGCACCGCGCGCGCGTCGGTCAGCCGCTCGGCCAGCACCTGCACGATCGGGTAGGCGCTGCGCTCGCCGCTGCCCAGCAGGCGACCGACGCGCCAGCCCAGCGCGTCCTGCAGCCGCTGCAGCCAGGCGCCCTCGTCCAGCGCGGCCACCGCCGCGGCGTCCTCGGCGGCGACTGCGTGGATCGCGCCGTAATGGCGATCGCCGCGCGGCAGTAGCGCGGTCGGGCCGTCGTCGCGGAAGCGCTCGTAGGCGGTGCCGTCGGGCTGGCGGCTGCCGCGTACCCGCGCCACGACCAGGGTCTGCTGGAAATCGTGTCGCGTTGCGCCGATGCCCAAGGCCTCGCGCACCGCGCTGGCGCTGCCGTCCGCACCGACCAGCAGACGCGTGTGCAGGACCTCCTCGTTGCCGTCGCGCACGATGCGCAGGCGGCGCGCACCGTCTTCGGCGTCGGCCTCCAGGGCCACGAACTGCGCCGGGCGGTAGCGGGTCAGCCGCACCGTCGCCGCCAGGCTGGCCTCCAGCGCCTCGCCGAAGTCGCGCGCCACCACCACCTGGCCGAAGGCCTCGCGCCCGTAGTCGGCGGCTTCCAGCCGCACCCGGCCGAAATCGCCGGCGCGGCTGACGTGGATGCGGCGGATCGGCCCGGTCGGCGCGCGCAGCCGCTGCATCACTCCGAGCGCGCTCAGCGCGTTGACCGTGGCGGCGGCGAAGCTGAGGTTGCGCTGGTCGAACACCGGCGGCAACGCGCCCGGCGGGGCGGCCTCGACCAGGCCCACGTCGATCCCCAGCCGGTCCAGGGCGATGGCCAGGCTGGCGCCGACCAGGCCGCCGCCGACGATCACTACGTCATGTCGTTTGCTCATCTGGCCATGATACGACCCGCACCCGTCTGCCCGGTGAGCGCCAACGCCCGGCTTGCGCCGCACAGGCCGCCCCGGCGCGCGGCACTCGCGCGCGCCACGCTTCCAGTAGAATCCCGGGTCTTACGTGCACCGGTGCCCGCCGCCATGACGCCTTCCGCCCACCGCCTCCCCGCCCTGCTGCTGTTGACCGCACTGCTGGCCGCGACCCGTATCAACCACTTCGGGGCGATCCCGGACGCGTCGTGGGCGGTGTTCTTCGTCGGCGGCTTCTACCTGCGCAGCTGGACCCGCTGGGCCTTCCCGCTGCTGATGGCGCTGGCGGTGCTGGTCGACTACCTGGTCATCCGCGGCCAGGGCCTGGATTTCTGGCAGCACTACTGCGTGTCGCCGGCCTACTGGTGCCTGATCCCGGCCTACTTCGTGCTGTGGGCCGGCGGCGCGTGGCTGGCGCGGCGCTATCGCGGCGCCGACTGGCGCGCGCTGGGCCTGACCGCCGCCAGCCTGCTGGTCGCGGTGGCGCTGTGCCACCTGCTGGCGCAGGGCAGCTTCTACTGGGTCAGCCGCAGCGTGCCGAACCCGACCCTGGCCGGCTGGTGGCAGAACTACAGCGACTGGCTGTTGCCATACCTGGGCAGCGCCAGCCTGTACGTAGCGCTGGCCGCGGCGATCCAGGTCGGCGTCGAGCAGCTGGCGCGGCTGGGCCAGCGCGGCCAGCCGGTCGGTCACTGACCGGGATGGGCAACCGCCTCTCCAAGATCTACACCCGTACCGGCGACGACGGCAGCACCGGCCTGGGCGACGGCAACCGGGTCGGCAAGGACTCGGCGCGGGTCGCCGCCTACGGCACCGTGGACGAGGCCAACTCGGCGATCGGCGTGGTCCTGGCCTGCGCGCTGGCCGAGGACGTGCGGCAGCTGCTGACCGCGATCCAGCACCAGCTGTTCGACCTCGGCGGCGAGCTGTGCATCCCCGGCCACGCCGCGATCCATGCCGCCGACATCGACGCGCTGGAACGGCACCTGGACCGCTACAACGACGCCCTGCCGCCGCTGCAGGACTTCATCCTGCCCGCCGGCGGCGAGGCCGCGGCGCGCTGCCACCTGGCCCGCACCATCGTGCGCCGCGCCGAGCGCGAGACGGTGGCGCTGTCGCGCCAGGACGCGGTGCGCCCGGAAGCGGTGCGCTACCTCAACCGCCTCTCCGACCTGCTGTTCGTGCTGGCGCGGGTGCTGGCGCGGGCCGACGGCCACGGCGAAGTGCTGTGGCGCCACGACCGGCGCCAGGCCTGAGCGAGGCCCGGGCCGCGGCCGCGCATGCTGATCTACACCCATCCTGCCTGCCTGGGTCACGCGCCGGGACCCGAGCACCCGGAACGGCCGGAGCGCCTGGACGCGGTGACGACCGCACTGCGCGAGGCGTTTCCCGCGCTGGAATGGCGCGAAGCGCCGCTGGCCAAGCTCGGCGACCTGGCCCGGGTGCATGAGCGCGACCTGATCGATCGCGTCCTGGCCGACCTCGACGGCCCGCAGATGCTCGACGTGGACACGGTGATCTCGCCCGGTTCGCGCGCCGCCGCACTGCGCGCCGCCGGTGCCGGCGTCGCCGCGGTGGACGCGGTGATGCACGGCGCCAGCGACACCGCGTTCTGCGCGGTGCGCCCGCCCGGCCACCACGCCACCGCCGACACCGCGATGGGCTTCTGCCTGTTCAACAACGTGGCCGTGGCCGCCGCCCACGCCCGCGACGCGCACGGCCTGGAGCGGATCGCCATCGTCGATTTCGACGTGCATCACGGCAACGGCACCCAGGCGATCTTCGAGCGCGAGCCGAAGGTGCAGTACCTCAGCACCCACCAGTCCGGGCTGTTCCCGCACACCGGCGGGGTCCACGACCGCGGCGTCGGCAACCTGCACAACGCACTGCTGCCGCCGGGCAGCGGCGGCTTCCGCTTCCGCAACACCTGGGCCGACCAGATGCTGCCGCTGCTGGACGCGTTCAAGCCGCAGCTGCTGCTGATCTCGGCCGGCTTCGACGCGCACATGCGCGACCCGCTGGCCGACCTGATGCTGGAAACCGAGGACTTCGGCTGGATCACTGCCGAACTGCGCGCGGTGGCGCAGCGGCACGCGGGTGGCCGGGTGGTGTCCCTGCTGGAAGGCGGCTACGACCTGCAGGCCCTGCGCGAGGGCAGCGTTGCCCACGTCGACGCGCTGCGCTGAGGGCGTGTCATCCAGCCCCGGCGACGCCGCGACGCGGCTGAGCGCCGCCGGCCAGGCCCGACGCGGCGTGCTCGGGAATCGAGGGCCCGCCCTGGGCACCGATGAACCCCGGCCCCCGGCCCCGGGACGCCTTCATTGCCCCTATGCACCGGATGGGGCAAGCTAGCGACCGTTTTAGCCCGATACCTGACGCGCGTGCGCCGAACCCTCCGCCTGCTCCCTCTTCCGTTCAGTATCGCCCTCTGCCTGCCGGCCGTGGCGGCTGAAAAGCCGCCGAACTGGGGCCTGTGCCCGACCCCGGACGTCCTGCCCAAGTTCGACGACGCGCAGAAGCCGGACCCCAAGCTCGCGCAGAACCGCGACCAGCAGCCGACCAATATCGAAGGCGACCAGCTGTCGGGCACCACCACCATCCCGAACTACACCGGTAACGTCGCGCTCAAGCGCGGCGACCAGTTCATGGGCACCGACAGCCTGCGGGTGGACACCGAGACCGGCAACTACATCGCCGAGGGCCACGTGCGCTACCAGGATTCGTCGATCCGCATGATCGCCGACCGCGCCGAGGGCAATCAGGACACCGATACCCACAAGATCACCAACATCCGTTACCAGTTGCTGGCCCGCCGCGGCAACGGCAAGGCCGACTCGGTCGACCTGCAGGGCGCGCTGGGACAGATGCACCGCTCCACCTACACCACCTGCGACCCCTCGCAGCGGGTGTGGGAGCTGCACGCGCCTGAGATCGACGTCGACAACGACGAAGGCTTCGGCACCGCGCGCAACGCGATCCTGAAGATCTACAACGTCCCGATCCTGTACGCGCCCTGGTTCAAGTTCCCGATCGACGATCGCCGCACCAGCGGCTTCCTGTTCCCGGCGATCGGCCTGTCCAGCCGCAACGGCTTCGATTACACCCAGCCGTACTACCTGAACCTGGCGCCCAACTACGACGCCACGCTGTATCCGCGCTTCATGGCCCGGCGTGGCCTGATGCTGGGCAGCGAATTCCGCTATCTGTACGACGGCGGCAAGGGCGAACTGCAGGCCGCCTACCTGTCCGACGACAAGCTGCGCGACAAGGATCGCGGCCGCTTCAGCTACCAGGGCTACCACAACATCAACGGGCAGTGGCAGGCGCGTGCCTCGGTGGCCTGGGTCAGCGACGAGCGCTATACCGAGGACTTCTCCAACCGCCTGCTCGGCAATGCGGTGTCCAACATCCAGAGCACGATCGGCGTCTACGGCACCGGCGAGACCTGGACTGCGGGCGTGATGGCCGACCGCTGGCAGCTGACCGACTACACCCTGACCGAGGACGCGCTGCCGTACAACCGCCAGCCGCGCGCCTTCTTCAACTGGGACCAGACGTTCGGCAACTACTTCGAAGCCGGCCTCTACAGCGAAGCCGTGCGTTTCGTGCACGACGACATCCACCAGAAAACCACCGACGGCACCTACGAACGGACCGGCGTGGTCACGCCGCGCCCCGGTGGCAACCGCCTGGACCTCAAGCCCTACATCTCGATGCCGCTGGCCGGCGCCGCCTGGTTCCTCAAGCCGACCCTGGCCTGGCGCTACACCGCCTATCAGTTGGACAAGGACCTGGCGGCCACGCTCGGCGGCGACACCACGCCTTCGCGCAGCCTGCCGATCGCCACGGTCGATGCGGGCCTGTACTTCGATCGCGATACCAAGTGGGGCAACACCAACTATCTGCAGACCCTGGAACCGCGGCTGTTCTATCTGTACACGCCGTACCGCGACCAGAGCGACCTGCCGATCTTCGACACCCGCGAGTTCACCTTCAGCTGGGGCCAGCTGTTCCGCGATTCGCGCTACACCGGCGCCGACCGCCAGAACGACGCCAACCAGCTGACCATGGCGCTGAGCTCGCGCCTGCTGCGCCAGGACGACGGCAAGGAGAAGCTGTCGGTCAGCCTCGGCCAGATCCTGTATTTCAGCGATTCGCGGGTCAGCCTGCCGGACAGCGACACCACCATCGAGCAGGGCAAGTCGGCCTGGGTGGCAGATGCCAACTACATGATCAACGACCGCTGGAACCTGGGCGCCACCTATCAGTGGGATCCCAAGTACCGGCGCAAGGACCTGGCCAGTTTCCGTGCGCGCTATCTGATGCCCGGCGACGGCATCGTCAACATCGGCTACCGCTACCGCCGCGACCTGCTGGAGCAGGCCGACGTGTCGTTCCTGTACCCGATCAACCCGACCTGGAGCGTAGTGGGCCGGCATTACTACTCGCTGATGGACAAGAAGCCGCTGGAAAGCATCCTCGGCGTGCAGTGGGACAGCTGCTGCCTGGCGGTGCGGGCGCTGGCGCGGCGCTACGTGCGCAATCGTACCGGCGCGCTGGATACCGCATTCCAGATCGAGTTCGTGCTCAAGGGCCTGTCGTCCCTGGGCCAGGACACGGACCGCGTTCTGCGCCGTGCTATCCTCGGCTACAACCGCGACGACCTGTACTTGGTCCCGCCCAGCAACACCACGACCGATCCGGACGCTTACGATCCGAACCAGATTCCATGACCAAGACCCTTTCTGCTTTCCTCGCCGCTCTGCTGGCGATCGCCGGTGTGTCCGCTCCGGCCGCCGCGCAACAAACCCAACCGCTGGACCGCATTGCCGCGGTGGTCGACGAGGATGTCGTGCTGCAGAGCGAGCTGGATCGTGCCGTACGCAACGTCAAGGCGCAGTATGTCGGCCGCGAGGCGCAGCTGCCGCCGGATAACGTGCTGCAGCGGCAGGTGCTCGAGCGCCTGGTGCTGGTCAAGCTGCAGGTCGCGCGTGCCAACAGCACCGGCATCCGTGTCGGCGACGACGAGCTGAACCGCGCCATCGCCAGCATCGCCCAGCAGAACGGCACCGACGTGGACGGCCTGCGCAAGAAGCTGGCTGCCGACGGCATGTCGTACACCGACTTCCGCAACTCGGTGCGCGACGAAATCACCGTGCAGCGCCTGCGCCAGAGCTTCGCGCAGAGCCGCATCAACGTGAGCGAGAGCGAAGTGGACGCGGCGCTGGCGCAGCAGGCCACCACCGGCACCCAGTACCATCTGGCGCACATCCTGGTCGGCCTGCCGGAAGGCGCCACCGCCGAGCAGATCAAGACCGCCCAGGGCAAGATCGACGGGGTCAAGACCCTGATCGACAAGGGCGAGATCGACTTCAACGCCGCGGCGGTGCGCTACTCCGACAGCCCCAACGCGCTGGAAGGCGGCGACCTGGGCTGGCGCAGCCTGGACGAGATTCCCAACGCGTTCGCGCAGATGATCCGCGACATGAAGCCGGGCCAGGTCGCCGGCCCGCTGCGCGGCCCCAGCGGCTTCCAGCTGCTGAAGCTGGTCGAAGTGCGCGATGCCTCGGCCAATCCGGAAAAGAAGACGGTCACCGAGTACCACGCCCGTCACATCCTGATCCGGGTCAACGACGCGCAGCCCGACGCGGCCGCCAAGGCCAAGATCGAGACCCTGCGTGCCCGCATCGCCGGCGGCGCCGACTTCCAGGCCGTGGCCAAGGAAGCGTCGGAAGACACCAATAGCCGCAGCCAGGGCGGCGATCTGGGCTGGTTCCCGGTCGACGCGTTCGGCCCGGACTTCGGCCACCAGGTCGCGAGCCTGCAGGACGGCCAGGTGTCGCAGCCGTTCCGCACCGAGGCCGGCTGGCACATCGTGCAGCGCGTCGGCGAGCGTCAGACCGACGTGACCAGCGACACCCAGCGTGCCCAGGTCCGCGAGACCATCGGCCGCCGCAAGCTGGAAGAGGAATACAACCGCTTCCTGCAGGAAATGCGCGGCGAAGCCTACGTCGACCTGCGCGTGGGCAACACCGACGCGGCCACCGCGCCGGCGACCACGCCCGCGCCGGCGCCCGCCGCCAAGCCCTGACCCATGCGTCCCTCGCTCGCGCTGGTGCCGGGCGAGCCGGGCGGGATCGGCCCGGAGCTGTGCGTGCGGCTGGCGCAACAGCCGCGCCACGATTGCCAGCTCCTGGCCTTCGCCGATCCCGAGACCTTGCGCGCCGCCGCCGCGGCGCTGTCGCTGCCGCTGCAGCTACTGCCCGAATCCAGCCCCGCCCTCGCCCCTGGCGACCTGCGCCTGCGCACGGTCGCCAATGCCGTGCCCAGCCGCTTCGGCGCGACCGAGCCGGCCAACGCCGGCGCAGTGATCGCCGCACTGACCCAGGCCGCCGACGCCTGCCTGAGCGGCGAGCTGGACGGCATGGTGACCGGCCCGGTGCACAAGGCCGCGATCAATGCCGGCGGCATCGCCTACACCGGCACCACCGAACTGCTGGCCCAACACGCCGGCCGCGAGGTGGTGATGATGCTGGCCAACGCCATCGTGCGGGTGGCCCTGGTCACCACCCACCTGCCGCTGCGCGCGGTCGCCGATGCGCTCACCCCGACCCTGCTGGAACGCAGCCTGCGCATCACCGAGGCCGCGCTGCGTCATGAGTTCGGCATCGCCGCGCCGACCATCGCCGTGCTGGGGCTGAACCCGCATGCCGGCGAGGACGGCCACCTGGGCGTTGAAGAGATCCAGGTGATGCAGCCGGTGCTGGACGCCTTGCGCGCGGAAGGCATGCGCCTGCTCGGCCCGTTGCCGGCCGATACCGCCTTTCTGCCGCAGAAGTTGGCGAGCGTGGACGCGGTGCTGGCGATGTACCACGACCAGGGGCTGCCGGTTCTCAAGTACAGCGGCTTCGAGCAGGCGGTGAACCTGACCCTCGGCCTGCCCTATCCGCGCGTGGCGGTCGACCACGGCACCGCGCTGGAGCTCGCCGGCCGCGGCGTGGCCGATCCATCCAGCCTGTTCGCCGCCACCGCGCTGTGCGCGCAACTGGCTGCGCGCCGCACGCAGGCTTAGCTCCCGGTCCAAGCGGCGCTCGGCGCGTTGTCGCAACCAGGCTCACGGTCATGCCGGTCGCAGCTGAAACCACTCCTATGTCGCTGCAGCGCGCGCCGCCCCACGCATGCCGATAAAATGCCCGCCATGACTTCCTCTTCCGGCTTCGGCGCCCCGGCCAAGAAATCCCTCGGCCAACACTTCCTCAGCGACCGCCACTACATCGACAGCATCGTGCGCGCGGTCGACCCCAAGCCGGGCGACCGGCTGGTCGAGATCGGCCCCGGCCAGGGCGCGATCACCTTCCCGCTGCTGCGCCGGCACGGCCAGCTGACCGTAATCGAGTTCGACCGCGACCTGATCGCGCCGCTGACCGCGGCGGCGGCCGGCGTCGGCGAACTGACCATTCTCAACCGCGACGTGCTGTCGGTGGATTTCACCGCCCTGGCCGAGGGCGCGCGCATCCGCCTGGTCGGCAACCTGCCCTACAACATTTCCTCGCCGATCCTGTTCCATGCGCTGGACCACGCCGCGGCGGTCGCCGACATGCACTTCATGCTGCAGAAGGAAGTGGTCGACCGCATGGCCGCCGACCCCGGCAGCAAGGTCTACGGCCGGCTCAGCGTGATGTTGCAGGCGTACTGCGAGGTGACCTCGCTATTCGTGGTGCCACCGGGCGCGTTCCGGCCGCCGCCGAAGGTGGATTCGGCGGTGGTGCGGCTGGTGCCGCGACCGCCGCAGACGGTGGGCATCGCCGATCCGAAACGCTTCGCCGACGTGGTCCGCGCCGCGTTCGGCCAGCGCCGCAAGACCCTGCGCAACGCCTTGAACGGCGTCTGCGATGCCGCGCAGTTCGAGGCCGCGGGCGTGCGCCCGGACGCGCGCGCCGAGCAGCTCGAGGTCGCCGACTTCGTGCGTCTGGCCAACCTGCCCCTGGCCTGACGCTCCTGCGCCGCCCCGCGCGTGCTCGCGGGGCGCACCCACGAGCGTGATGCGATGGCACACATGCCGGCACCGGCCCGGCCAACGCAGGCCTGGACGTGGCGACGACACAAGTCCGCCTGTACCACTTGGTGGCAAGACGCACGACGCAGACCCTGCACGTCACGATCCGCGTTCCCGCAGGCCGCCCGCCCGCGGCACGACGCCGGCCATCGCGGCGCGCCCGGGCCGCGAACAAGGCCGCCACGGCGCGCCACCCGCCTCGCAGCGCGAACCGCTCACGCATCTGCCTCAAACGGCAAAACACGCTCTAAACTGTGGGGATGAACGATGACGCCCCCTATCGGATCGAGGTCGAAGTGTCGCCCCGATTCCTCGACGACCAATCGGCGCCGGAGGACGGACGCTACACGTTCGCCTACACGATCCGCATCCACAACCGCGGCCGCGTCGCCGCGCGACTGATCGCCCGGCATTGGGAGATCACCGACGGCAACGGCCGCATCGAACGCGTGGACGGCGACGGCGTGGTCGGCGAACAGCCGCGGCTGCGCCCGGGCGAGGATTTCCGCTACACCTCTGGGCTGGTGCTGGAAACCGAGCACGGCACGATGCGCGGCCACTACGACATGGAGGCCGACGACGGCACCCAATTCATCGCCGCGATCGCGCCATTCGTGCTGTCCGTGCCGCGGACCCTGCACTGATGGCGGTCTGGGCCATCGGCGACCTGCAGGGTTGCTACGACATCACCCAGCAGTTGCTGGAGAAGATCCGTTTCGATCCGGCGGTGGACCGGCTGTGGTTCTGCGGCGACCTGGTCAACCGCGGCGGGCAGTCGCTGGAGACCCTGCGTTTGGTGCACTCGCTGCGCGAACACAGCATGGTGGTGCTGGGCAACCACGACCTGTCGCTGCTGGCGATCGGCGAGCGCAGCCCGGACGAACAGCGCAAGGTCAATCCGGACCTGCAGCGCATCGTGCTGGCCGAGGACCGCGACGAACTGCTGACCTGGCTGCGCATGCAAAAGTTGCTGCACGCCGACCGCCAACTCGGCTGGATGATGATCCACGCCGGCCTGGCGCCGAAGTGGACCACCGCGCTGGCCGAGAAGCATGCGCGCGAGGTCGAGCAGCAACTGCACGGCAACGGCTACCGCAAGCTGTTCCGCAACATGTACGGCGATCGCCCGGCCTGGTCGCCGGGCCTGACCGGCTACGACCGCTCGCGCGCGATCATCAACCTGTTCACCCGCGCCCGTTACTGCACCCCGCGCGGACGCATCGCGATCGAGGAAAAGGGCACCCCCGGCACCCAGGCGCAGGGCCTGTACCCGTGGTTCGAAGTGCCGGGACGGGTCGAGCGCGACCTGAAGATCGTCTGCGGGCACTGGTCGACGCTGGGCCTGACCATCACCCAGGGCGTGCACGCGATCGACACCGGCGCGGTCTGGGGCGGCAAGCTCACCGCGTTGCGCCTGGACAGCGAGGACCTGCAGGTGGTGCAGGTCCCCGGCCGGCCGGTGCAGGGGCCGCCGCCAGCGGCGCGCAGCGGCACGCCGCGACGGCGCAGCGCGCCGCACCGTGGACAACAGGCGCCCGCTGCCTCTGCGCCCGAGCAGGAGTGAGGTCTCAGGCGATATGTGTAATGTCGTAGGAGCGGCTTTAGCCGCGATGGGCTTTCCCGGTAACGCCCGTCGCGGCTGAAGCCGCTCCTACGACAGCACCGGCATCCGCCAGCGAATCCCTACGCCGCGCCAGGCCGGCGCCGGTAATCCACGAAGTCGAAGGCCAGCGCATGCCGCACATCGGCCGGATGCGCCTGCCGCGCCACCACCTCCCACTGCGCCGGATCGAACGTTGGGAAATGCGCATCAGCGCCATCGACGACAGTGTCGACATGGGTCAGGTACAGCACCTCGGCCAACGGCAGGGCCAGGGCGAAGATGTCGCCGCCACCGATCACCGCCAGCTCCGTGGCGCCGGCCTCGCGCGCGGCGTCGATCGCCGCCTGCAGCGACGCCACCGCCTGCATGTCCGCGAACGGCACCTGCCCCGAACGCGTCATCACCAGGTTCAGGCGCCCCGGCAGCGCGCGCCCCAGCGATTGCGCGGTCTTACGCCCCATCAGCACCGGCTTGCCCAGGGTCAGCGCCTTGAACCGCTTCAGATCGTCCGGCAAGCGCCACGGCAGATCGTTGTCGCGGCCGATCGCATTGGCGCGATCCAGCGCCGCAATCAGGCTGAGCCGCAGGCCACCCGTTGCCGCCCGGGAATCCGCCGTTGCCTCTGCTTCACGCGAATCCCCAATCCCCACTCCCGACTCCCCGCCGCTCACACCGCCACCGGCGCCTTGATCGCCGGATGCGGGTCGTAGCCCTCGATGGCGATGTCGTCGTAGGTGAAGGCGAACAGATCGGTGACCGCCGGGTTCAGCCGCAACCGCGGCAGCGGCCGCGGCGTGCGCGCCAGTTGCTCGCGCGCCTGCGCGAAGTGATTGGAGTACAGGTGCGCATCGCCGAGCGTGTGCACGAAATCGCCCACGCCCAGGCCGGTGGCCTGCGCCACCATGTGGGTCAGCAGCGCGTAGCTGGCGATGTTGAACGGCACGCCGAGGAAAATGTCGCCGCTGCGCTGATACAGCTGGCAGCTGAGCTTGCCGTCGACCACGTAGAACTGGAACAGGCTGTGGCACGGCATCAGCGCCATCTGCGGCAACTCGGCCACGTTCCAGGCGCTGATCACCAGCCGCCGCGAATCCGGGTTGCGCTTGATCTCGTCCACCAGCCACTGCATCTGGTCGATCTCGCGGCCATCGGCGCCGGTCCAGCGCCGCCACTGCTTGCCGTACACCGGGCCGAGTTCGCCCTGCGCATCGGCCCACTCGTCCCAGATGCTGACCTTGTTGTCCTTGAGATAGGCGATGTTGGTTTCGCCCTTCAGGAACCACAGCAGCTCGTGCACGATCGAGCGCAGGTGCAGCTTCTTGGTGGTGACCAGGGGAAAGCCGTCGTTGAGGTCGAAGCGCATCTGCCAGCCGAACACGCTGCGCGTGCCGGTGCCGGTGCGGTCGGCTTTCTCCGCGCCTCGCTCCAGCACGTGCTGCAGCAATTCCAGGTACGGCTTCACTTGGTCACCTCCGGCGGCGGCACCGGCTGCAGTACCGGCGCGCTGCGCGAGCGCCACAGCAGGAACAGGCCGAGCAGGACCAGCGGAATGCTCAACTGCTGGCCGCGGGTCAGCCAATGGAATGCCAGGTAGCCGAGCTGCGCATCCGGCACGCGCACGAACTCCACCGCGAAGCGGAACACGCCATACAGCAGCGCGAACAGGCCGGACACCGCATAGCGCGCGCGCGGCTTCATCGAGAACGTCCACAACACCACGAACATCACCAGCCCTTCCAGCGCCGCTTCGTACAACTGCGACGGATGGCGGGCGTAGCGGTCCAGCAGGCCCGCGGCGTATTGCTGCTGCAATTGCGCGGCGCTCTTCAGGCTCTCCAGCGCCGGCGCGTTGGCCACCCCGTCCTGTATCGGCGCGTGCGGGAAGATCACGCCCCAGCCGGCGTGGGTCAACTTGCCCCACAACTCGCCGCCGACGAAATTGCCGATCCGGCCGAAGCCCAGGCCCAGGGGCACCAGCGGCGCGACGAAATCGACGGTGTCGAAGAAATGCAGGCGCGCCTTGCGCGTCCACCACAGGCAGGCCGCCAGCACGCCCAACAAGCCGCCGTGGAAGCTCATGCCACCGTCCCACACCTTGAAGATCAACAGCGGGTCGGCCAGGAAATCGGACAGCGCGTAGAACAGCATGTAACCGATGCGCCCACCCAGCACCACGCCGAGCATCGCGTAGAAAAGAAGGTCGGAGAAACCATCCTCGTTCACCCCGGGCAGGCGACCGGCGCGGATGCGACGACGGCCCAGCCACCAGGCCGAGAGGAAGCCGGCCAGATACATCAGCCCGTACCAATGCACCTTCACCGGCCCGAACGAGAAGGCGATGGGATCGATCTGGTGGAGATAGGTCATGCGCAAGCGTCGGCCGGGGGGCAAAGAGTGCCTATTCTGCCACCGACTCCGCTGCTTGCCGCGATTTGCGGACGGCACAGCGGGGTAGCGCTTCATCTGCTGGCAGGCGCACGCGTCTGCCACCGACTCCGCTGCTTGCCGCGATTTGCGGATGGTACAGCGGGGTGACGCTTCATCTGCTGGCAGGCGCACGCGTCTGCCACCGACTCCGCTGCTTGCCGCGATTTGCGGACGGCACAACGGGGTGGCGCTTCATCTGCTGGCAGGCGCACGCGTCTGCCACTGACTCCGCTGCTTGCCGCGATTTGCGGATGGCACAGCGGGGTAGCGCTCATCTGCTGGCAGGCGCACGAACCCGCCACCGACCGACCTCAAGACACATGCGCAGCCCAGACGCCACGTGCCCCCTCCTTCCTTGCGCGAGCGGCACTCCCGCGTCGGGACTGAAGTCCCTCCCACAACATCACCGGATCGCGCAGATGCAGGAACGGCCCGTGCACCACTGTGGGAGCGGCTTCAGCCGCGACGAGCGCAGCCATCAGGCTCCAACCCGGCACCGACGCTGCATCTCATCTGCTGGCCGGGCAAGCCCACTGCCGCAGCACACTCAGTCCAGCACCCGCGGCAGATTCGGCAATTCGTTCTCGCGCTGCTGACCCGGCTGCGCCGGGAAGTGCGCGGCCAGCAGCGCGGACACCGCACCGACGCCGGCGAGCACCGCCTGTTCGGGCTGGCCCGCGCGCATGTCGCGCTCGATCAGCGCGCAGACCTGGCGCCACTGCGCCGCGTCCACCCGCCCGCGCAGACCGCGGTCGGCGACGATCTCGATGTGGTGATCGGCCAGCAGCAGGTAGATCAGCACCCCGTTGTTGGCGTCGGTATCCCAGGTGCGCAACTGCGCGAAGGCCTGTTCGGCGCGCAGCCGTGGGGTCATGCCGCGCAGCACCTGCGCCGGCGCCAGGCCCGACTCCACCGCGAACATCACCTGCCCGCGATGCAAGCGCTCGCCCTCGGCGATCGCCGCGCCGATGCGTTCCAGGCTGGCCGCCGGGAACAGACGCTGGGCGGACGGCGCGAACAGGTGCCGGAGCAGGCGCATCACCAGCTCCCCGAGGCGCCACCGCCTCCGGAACTGCCACCGCCACCACCCCAGCCGCCTCCGCCGCCGCCCCAACTTCCACCGCCACCGCCGCCGCCACCGCCGCCCCAGCCACCGCCGAAGCCGCCGCCTCCCCAACCTCCGCCGCCCCAGCCGCCCCAACCGCCGCCGCCAGCCGAGCGGCCCGGCGCGATCCCGACAAACAGGCCCAGCAGCAGGCCGATCCCGCCGGTCAGCGCACCGATGAACAGCGACAGGCTCAGCAACAAGCCGACGCCACCGCCGACCACGCCGCTCAGCACGCCACGCACGGGACGCGACAACCGCGCGAACAGCACCTGCGCGACCAGCGCCGCGAACAGGCCGGCGAAGAAACCGAATCCCAGGCCGCCCCCGCGCGAGGCCGAGGCATGCGCACTGACCGGCGCCGGCAACGCTTCGCCGTCGATCAGCTTGACCAGCATCGCGGTGGCCTCGGCGATGCCACCGCTGTAGTCGCCGGCGCGGAAGCGCGGCACCAGGTACTCCTGGATGATGCGGTTGGCGGTGGCGTCGGGAATCGCGCCTTCCAGGCCGTAGCCGGGCTGGATGCGCACGCGCCGGTCGTTCTTGGCCACCACCAGCAGGACGCCGTCGTCCACGCCCTTGCGGCCGAGCTTCCACTGGTCGAACACGCGCTGGGTGTATTGCTCGATGGTCTCGGGCGCGGTGCTCGGCACCACCAGCACCTGCAATTGGCTGCCCTTGCGCTGCTGCAACTGCACCGCCTGCCGGTCCAGCTCCAGGCGCTGGTTCGCCGTCAGCGTGCCGGTGGTGTCGACCACCGGCGCGTCCAGCGGCGGGATCGGCGCCTCGGCCTGCGCCCAGGCCAGCCAGGGCAGCAGCGCCAACAGCAGCACCAGCCAGACGCCGGCGTGCCGGCGAGATACACGGCGAGCCGCACTGCGTGACGCCGCCGATGCGGTAGCGCACTCAGCCGTCACGGATGTGGAACGCACGCTCGGGCCCGCCCGCGGCGGCGCTTAGTGCGCCGGCGCCGGTTGCTGCTGCGGCTGCGGTTGCTGCTGCGGCGCGGACGCCGGTTGGCCGCCGAAGTTCACCGCCGGCGCCTCGGAGATCTGCGCCTCGTTCTCCACCGAGAAGTTGGGCTTTTCCTTGTAGCCGAACAGCTTGGCGGTGAGCACCTGCGGGAAGGACAGGATGTAGGTGTTGTAGTCCTGCACCGCCTGGATGTAGCGGCCGCGCGCCACGGTGATGCGGTTCTCGGTGCCTTCCAGCTGCGCCTGCAGGTCGCGGAAGGCCTGGTCGGATTTCAGGTTCGGATAGTTCTCGCTGACCACCAGCAGCCGCGACAGCGCGCTGGACAGCTGGCCCTGCGCCTGCTGGAACTGCTGCAGCGAGGCGGCGTCGTCGGCGTTGACCTGCACCTGGCCGACCCGGGCGCGGGCATTGGTCACGTCGGTCAGCACCTGCCGCTCCTGGTCGGCATAGCCCTTGACCGTGTTGACCAGGTTCGGCACCAGATCGGCGCGGCGCTTGTACTGGTTCAGCACTTCCGACCAGCCGGCCTTGACCGCCTGATCCTTCTGCTGGATCGCGTTGTAGCCGCAGCCGGACAGCAACACCGCCAGCGCGGCCAGGAACAGGGAGCGGGACAACAGGCGCATGCGAGGACTCCGGCAGATGACTGCGCGCAGCTTGCCACGCGCCCGGTGAAAACGCAGCCTGCGCCGCTCAGCCGCTCACCACTTGCCGGCGCCGGGCACCTGGTGCGCGGCGGCACGCCGGCGCATCAGCAGGTTCAGCCACTCCACCAGCACCGAGAACCCCATCGCCGCGTAGATGTAGGGCTTGGGCACGTGCACGTCCAGCCCGTCTAGGATCAGCACCACGCCGATCATCAGGATGAAGGCCAGCGCCAGCATCTTCACCGTCGGGTTGGCGTCGATGAAGCGGCCCAGCGGGTTGGCCGCCAGCAGCATCACCGCCACTGCCAGCAGCACCGCGGCGATCATCACCGGGATGTGCTGGGCCATGCCCACCGCGGTGATCACCGAATCCAGCGAGAACACGATGTCGATCACCGCGATCTGCGCGATCACCATCCAGAACACGCCCGAGGCCTTGCTGGTGGTGGGGTCTTCGTCCTCGCCGCCGGTGATCAGTTCGCGGATCTCCATGGTGCCCTTCACCAGCAGGAACAGACCGCCGACGATCAGCACCAGGTCGCGGATCGAGATGCCCATGCCGGCCACGCTGAACAGCTCGCCCTGCATGCGCGCCAGGAACGCCAGCGACACCAGCAGCGCGATGCGGGTCAGGCAGGCCACGGCGATGCCGAACTTGCGCGCGGCCGGGCGCTGCGCTTCCGGCAGCTTGCCCACCGCGATGGAAATGAACACCAGGTTGTCGATGCCCAGCACGATCTCCAACGCACTCAGCGTCAACAGCGTCAACCAGGTGTTGGGGTCGGCGAGAAACTCGAGGGCCATGGCGTCGGATCCTTTAACAGAAGAAGAAACGGGCGGCGATCACAGCAGGCGCGGCAGCAGGATCAGGCCCCAGCACAGCACCACGTTGGCCAGCATCACGAAGACCGCGGCCGAGCCCATGTCCTTGGCGCGGCCGGCCAGCTCGTGATGCTCGGGGCCGTAGCGCTCGATCACCGCTTCGATCGCCGAATTGAGCAGCTCCACCGCCAGCACCAGCAGCAGCGAGCCGATCATCAGCACCTGCTGCACCGGCCCCTGCCCCAACCACAGCGCCAGCGGCGCCAGGATCAGGAACAGGCATACCTCCAGGCGGAACGAGGACTCGTGCAGCCAGGCCGCGCGCAGTCCCTGCCACGACCAGCGCGCCGCCATCAGCATGCGGCGCGGCCCGCGCGGCAGATGCCCGAACTGGTCGGCCATGGCTCAGCCCCGTCCCAGGCAACGGGGACGCGACGACGACGGCCGGAAGGAATCGGTCATGGGCAAGGGCGCAGCGGGATAGGCCGCAATTTTGCCACAAGCCCCGGGGCGGCGCCGGCATCGCCGCGGATTTGCCTGCATGCGGCGCCTGCGGCACCATCGCCGCTCCCTTGCTTCGAGGAGGCGTCATGCCCCGTTCGCCGCTGCGCGCACCGCTGCTCGCCCTGAGTCTGTTCAGCCTGTCCCTGCTGGGCGTGTCGCCGGCACGCGCACTCACCCCAGCCGCGGCGCCCAGCGTGCCCGACCAGGTCTCCAATGCGGCCTGGGAAGAGGACATGGCGCGCTTCGCCAAGGACGATGCCGCGCATCCGGTCAAACCCGGCGGCGTGCTGTTCGTCGGCAGTTCCTCGATCCGCTTCTGGACCTCGCTGGCCACGGATTTTCCGGGCGTGCAGACCCTCAACCGCGGCTTCGGCGGCTCGGAGATCCGCGACAGCACCTGGTACGCCGACCGCATCGTGGTGCCGTACAAGCCGCGCCTGATCGTGTTCTACGCCGGCGACAACGACCTCAACAGCGGCCGCAGCCCGCAGCAGGTGCGCGACGACTTCGTGGCCTTCGTGACCCGCGTGCACCGCGACCTGCCCAAGACCCGCATCGTCTACCTGTCGATCAAGCCCAGCCCCTCGCGTGCGGCGCTGATGCCGAAGATGGCCGAGGCCAACGCGCTGATCCGCAAGGCCGCCGCCGGCCTGAAGCAGGTGCAGTTCGTCGACGTGTACACGCCGATGCTCGGTGCCGACGGGCAGCCGCGCGCCGAGCTGTTCGGCCCGGACAAGTTGCATATGAACGCGGCCGGCTACGCGCTGTGGCGCGACACGCTGCGGCCGTATCTGAGTCCCTGACACGACGATGAGCGGCGTGGCGCGCATGCACGAAGGCCGGGGCCCTGCCGGTGCGGCCAGCACGCGCCGGCGATCGCGTTCTGCCGCCTCCGGCAGGGAGTAAGCCAGGATGCCCAGGGCCCTGGTCATCGAAGACGACGAAGTGACCGCCCGCGACATCGTCGCGGAACTCGGCGCGCACGGCTTCAGCGCCGACTGGATCGCCGACGGACGCGACGGCCTGCAGCGCGCGCTGGCCGATGGTTACGACATCATCACTCTCGACCGCATGCTGCCCGGCATGGACGGCATCGACGTGGTGTCCGAACTGCGCAAGCGCTCGGTGCAGACGCCGGTGCTGATGATCAGCGCACTGTCCGAGGTGGACGAGCGCGTGCGCGGCCTGCGCGCGGGCGGCGACGACTACCTGACCAAGCCGTTCTCGCCCGATGAGCTGGTCGCGCGTGCCGAAGTGCTGGTGCGCCGCCATCGCAGCACGACCGCGACCGAAACCCGCCTGCACGTGGCGGACCTGGAACTCGACCTGGTCCGCCACAACGCCTTGCGCAACGGCCAGCCGCTGACCCTGCTGCCCACCGAGTTCCGCCTGCTCGAATTCCTGATGCGCAACGCCGGCCAGGTGGTGACGCGACAGATGATCTTCGAGCATGTCTGGGGCTTCCATTTCGATCCGGGCACCAACGTGATCGACGTCCACATCGGCCGCCTTCGCCGCAAGATCGACGGCAACGGCCAGCCGCCGCTCATCCGCACGATGCGCGGCTCGGGATATGTCCTTGCCCCCGCTGAGTGACGCCTGGCGGTCGGCCACCTCGCGGCTGATCCTGATCTACGGGTCGCTGTTCGCGATCTGGTGCATCGTGCTGCTGGGCATCGTGCAGTGGGAGTCCACCCGCTATCTTTCGCACGTGATCGACCAGATGCTGGTCGCGCGCATCCATTACCTGGAACACACCGACCCCGCGCGCCTGGCCGAGACGGTGGGCCAGGCCAACGCCATCGACATCCAGGGCTTCATGTGGGTTGGCCTGTTCGACGCGCAGGGACGCCGCATCGCCGGCAACATCGCCGAGGCGCCCAAGGGCATGGCCGCCGATGGCACCGTCGGCGTGGTCAGCGCCCGGCTGATCGACAGCGGGCGCAGCGGCCAGACCCGGGCGCGCGGCATCGCCCGGCACCTCCCGGACGGCCGCCGCCTGGTCGTGGTCAAGGCCAGCACCGTCATCGACGGACTGACCGCGATCATCTACCGCGGACTGCTGTGGGGACTGTCGTTGACCCTGCTGCCGGGCCTGCTCGGCGGCCTGCTCATCGCGCGCGGCCCGGCCCGGCGCATCCGCGCCATTCAGCAGGCCATGCAACCCATCCACGGTGGGGATCTCAGCGTGCGCCTGCCGGTGTCCCGGCGCGGCGACGAGGTGGACCTGCTGGCGGCCACGGTGAACCGGACGCTGGGCGAGGTCGAACGCCTGCTCGGCGAGGTGAAGGGCGTCACCGACAACATCGCCCACGACCTGCGCACCCCGCTGACGCGCATGCGCACGCGCCTGCACCGGCTGCAGCAGCAGTTCGCCGGCCGCCCGGAGGGCGAGCAGCTGGACGCATGCGTGAGCGAGATCGACACCGTGCTGACCCGCTTCCGCGCGCTGCTGCGCGTGTCGGAACTGGAAGACCGCCAGCGCAGCGCCTGCTTCTCGACCATCGACCTCGCCCCGCTGCTGCATGAGGTCCACGCGTTCTACGCGCCCGTGGCCGAGGACCGCGGCCAGGCTTTCGACCTTGTACTGGAGCCGCTGCCGGCCGTGCACGGCGATCGGCAGCTGCTGTTCGAGGCGCTGGCCAACCTGGTCAGCAATGCCATCAAGTTCACGCCCGACGGCGGGACGATCCGCCTGTCGGCAGGCGCCGACCAGGGCGGCAACGCGCGCATCGAGATCGCCGATAGCGGCCCCGGCATCGCCCCCGACGAGCGCCAGACGATCTTCCGCCGCTTCTACCGCGTCGACCAGACGCGTGCCAAGCCCGGCTGCGGACTGGGCTTGGCGATCGTCAGCGCCATCGTCCGCCTGCACGGCTATACGCTGCAGGTGGGCGGCGACGCGCGCGGGGCGGTGTTCTCGGTCCTCTGCCCGCCCGCCGCGGCCGCGCCGTCCGCGGGCCGTGCACCCTGCCCTGCCTGACACGGCCCGCACCCGGTGCGCGGTCGCGCGCATTCGCCCACATCTCGCCGCGCGTGGAGTGGCAGCGCCGGACAGGCGGCGTGCGGCTTACGGCCCGGTCAGTACACAAGTCGTTGAACCATCGAGCATTTGCGGCGCCGGGGCGGATGTCTAAATAAATCTTAATGAAGCCCGGGAACACCCCCCAGGCAAAATCCGCCGCGACGCAACATTCGCGCACGGAACCGCTCCTCCATGATTGGCCTCGTCCGGATCGCACTGACGCGACCGTATACCTTCGTCGTCCTGGCCCTGCTGATCCTGATCGTGGGCCCGCTCGCTGCATTGCGCACGCCCACCGACATCTTCCCGGACATCCGCATCCCGGTGATCGCCGTGGTCTGGCAGTACAACGGCCTGCCGCCCGAGCAGATGGCCGGCCGCGTCAGTTCGCCGTTCGAACGCGTGCTCACCACCACCGTGAACGACGTCGAGCACACCGAGGCCACGTCGATCCAGGGTTTCGGCATCATCAAGATCTTCTTCCAGCCCAACGTCGACATCCGCACCGCCAACGCGCAGGTCACCGCCGTGGCGCAGACCATGCTGCGGCAGCTGCCGCAAGGCACCACGCCGCCGCTGATCCTCAACTACAACGCCTCCACGGTGCCGATCATCCAGTTGGCGCTGTCCGGCAAGGGGCTCACCGAGCAGAACCTGGCCGACCTCGGCCTCAACATCATCCGTCCGCAGCTCACCTCGGTGGCCGGCGCGGCGATCCCGTATCCGTTCGGCGGCAAGACCCGCCAGGTGCAGATCGACATCGATCCGCCGGCGCTGCAGGCGCGCGGCCTTTCGGCGCAGGACGTGGCCAATGCGCTGGCGGCGCAGAACCTCATCACCCCGGTGGGCACGCAGAAGATCGGCAAGTACGAATACACGCTGCAGCTCAACAACGCGCCATCGGACATCGAGGAGCTGGGCAACCTGCCGGTGAAGACGGTCGACGGCGCCACGGTGTTCATCCGCGACGTGGCGCATGTCCGCGACGGCGCGCCGCCGCAGACCAACATCGTGCACGTCAACGGCGACCGTTCGGTGCTGATGACGGTGATGAAGAACGGCTCGGCCTCGACGCTGGCGATCATCGCCGGCATCAAGGACCGGGTCGCGGCGATGAAGGAGGCGCTGCCGCCGAACCTGCGGATCGTTCCCATCGGCGACCAGTCGCTGTTCGTGAGCGGCGCGATCGCCGGCGTGGCGCGCGAAGGCGTGATCGCCGCGGCGCTGACCAGCCTGATGATCCTGCTGTTCCTCGGCAGCTGGCGCTCGACGCTGATCATCGCCATCTCGATCCCGCTGGCGATCCTCGGCTCGATCGCCGCGCTGTCGGCGATCGGCGAGACGCTGAACATCATGACCCTGGGCGGCCTGGCGCTGGCCGTGGGCATCCTGGTGGACGACGCCACGGTGACCATCGAGAACATCAACTGGCACCTGGAGCAGGGCAAGTCCGTGGAGACGGCGATCCTGGACGGCGCCTCGCAGATCGTGACGCCCGCCTTCGTCTCGCTGCTGTGCATCTGCATCGTATTCGTGCCGATGTTCTTCCTGGAAGGCGTGGCACGCTTCCTGTTCGTGCCGATGGCCGAAGCGGTGATGTTCGCGATGATCGCGTCCTTCCTGCTGTCGCGCACGCTGGTGCCGACCATGGCCAAGTACCTGTTGCATCCGCATGCGCCGCACACCGACATGCACGGCGACGGCCATGGCCAGCCGCCGTCGCGCAATCCACTGGTGCGCTTCCAGCGCGGTTTCGAAAAGCGCTTCGAGCGGCTGCGCGCCGGCTACTACGCCCTGCTCGAGACCGCGCTGCTGCGCCGCAGGGCCTTCGTGCCCGGCTTCATGCTGTGCGTGGCGCTGTCGTTCCTGCTGCTGCCGATGCTCGGCCGCAACTTCTTCCCGTCGGTGGACTCGGGCCAGATCCTGATGCACGTGCGCGCGCCGGTCGGCACCCGCGTCGAGGAAACCGCGCACCTGTTCGCCAACGTGACCGGCGCCGTGCGCAGGCTCATTCCGCCGCACGACCTGGCCGGCGTCGTCGACAACATCGGCCTGTCGTCCTCGGGCATCAACAACGCCTACAACAACACCGGCACCATCGGCTCGCAGGACGGCGACATCCAGATCGCGCTGGGCGAAGGCCACGCGCCCACCGCCGACTACGTGCGCACGCTGCGCCAGACCTTGCCGCGGCAGTTCCCGTCGGTGGTGTTCTCGTTTCCGCCGGCCGACATCATCAGCCAGATCCTGAACTTCGGTGCGCCGGCGCCGGTGGACCTGCAGATCCGTGGCCCGAACCTCGCCGCCAACTTCGCCTATGCCAACCGCCTGCTGCGCGAGATCCGCCGCGTCCCGGGCGTGGCGGACGCGCGCATCCAGCAATCGCAGTCCAGCCCCGGCTTTGCGGTGAACGTGGACCGCAGCCTCGCCCAACAGGTGGGCATTACCGAGCGCGACGTCACCAGCAGCCTGGGCGTGAACCTGGCCGGCTCCAGCCAGATCGCGCCGACGTTCTGGCTGAACCCGCAGAACGGCGTGTCGTATCCGATCGTGATGCAGACGCCGCAGTACAGCCTCGACAGCCTGCCCGACCTGCAGAACGTGCCGATCAGCCCCAGCGCCGGCCAGGGCGGCGCGCAGAGCCTGGGCGGGCTGGCGACGCTGTCGCGGACCGCGACCAATGCCGTGGTCAGCCAGTACAACATCAATGCGACGGTGGACATCTTCGCCTCCCCGCAGGACCGCGACCTGGGCGCGGTCGCCGCCGACATCCAGAAGATCCTCGACGCCAACCAGAAATTCCTGCCCAAGGGATCCAGCACGGCGCTGCTCGGCCAGGTGCAGACGATGAACAAGGCGTTCGCCGGCCTGATCTTCGGCCTGCTCGGCGCGATCGTGCTGATCTACCTGTTGATCGTGGTCAACTTCCAGTCGTGGAGCGATCCGTTCGTGATCGTGACCGCCTTGCCCGCGGCGATCGCCGGCATCGTCTGGATGCTGTTCGCCACGCACACCACCCTGTCGGTCCCCGCGCTGACCGGCGCCATCATGTGCATGGGCGTGGCCACGGCCAACTCGATCCTGGTGGTGAGCTTCTGCCGCGAGCGCCTCGCCGAGCACGGCGACGCGGCGAAGGCGGCATTGGAGGGCGGCTTCGTGCGCTTCCGCCCGGTGCTCATGACCGCGCTGGCGATGATCATCGGCATGGCGCCGATGGCGCTGGGCCTGGGCGAAGGTGGCGAGCAGAACGCGCCGCTGGGCCGAGCCGTCATCGGCGGCCTGATCTTCGCCACCGTCAGCACGCTGTTCTTCGTGCCGATCGTCTTCAGCCTCATCCACCGCCGTGGTTCCCAGCCGTCCTCGCCGACGGCGCACGCCTCCGGAGCGTCCCCGCATGTCGCCTGATCTGTCGCCCCCCGTTTCGCCGCGCCGTCTCCGCCTGGCCGGCGTCATCGCCTCGATCGTGGTCCTGGCCATCGTCGTCGCCGGCATCGCCACGCGCGCCGGCGACGCGCGCCGGCTGCGTGCATGGACCGACGACCAGGCGGTGCCGACGGTCACCGTGGTGGCCCCGGAGACCGACCAGGGCGCCGGCGTGCTCAACCTGCCCGGTCGCCTTGAGGCGTATGCCCGCGCGCCGATCTTCGCCCGGACCAGCGGCTACCTGAAATGGTGGAAAGCCGACATCGGCGCCAGGGTGAAGGCCGGCGACGTGCTCGCCGAGATCGAAACGCCCGACCTGGACCAGCAGTTGCTTCAGGCCAAGGCCGACCTGGCCAACGCCCGGGTCAACGCCGCCCTGGCCCAGACCACCGCCAAGCGCTGGCAGACCATGGGCCAGACCGAGGTGGTGTCGAAGCAGGCGGTGGACGAGAAGACCGGCGACTACGACGCCAAGCGCGCCCTGGCCCAGTCCGCACAGGCCAACCTCGAGCGCCTGGAGGCGATGAAGGGCTTCGCCAGACTGGTGGCGCCGTTCGACGGCACCGTCACCGCGCGCGAGACCGATGTCGGCGCGCTGATCAACGCTGGCGGCGGCGGCCAGGAACTGTTCGTCGTGTCGGACACGCACAAGCTGCGCATGTACGTGAACGTGCCGCAGAGCGATGCGCCGTCGGTGCGCGCCGGCAGCAAGGTGACGCTGACCGTGCCGGAGTACCCGGGGCAGACTTTCAGCGGCGTCGTCGACAGCGCGTCGGGGGCGGTCAACGCGGCCTCGGGCACCACGCTGGTCCAGGTCGCCGTGGACAACCAGGACGGCAGACTGATGCCGGGCGGCTACGCCAGCGTGCGCTTCGATCTTCCGGCCGACGCCGCGCTGGTGCGGGTCCCGGCCAGCGCGCTGGTGTTCGACGACAAAGGGCTGCGCGTGGCGGTGGTCGACGCGCACGACACGGTCGCCTTCAAGCCGGTGACCATCGCGCGCGACTTCGGCAAGACCGTGCAGCTCGGCTCGGGCATCGCCGCCGGCGACCGCCTGATCGAAAGTCCGCCGGACGGCCTGACCGACGGCGACAAGGTGCGCATCAGCGCGCCGAAGGCGGATGGGGGACACGCCAAGGCGTGAACGCGGCTGGCCGACGGTCTTTTCGAAGCACGCCGGCCATTGCAGCGCGCGGAACCGACGCGGGCCAACGCACGGGCACCGGCCTGCACGGATCCGGAACTGCCGGCGCTCACTTCGCCGGAACGAACCGCACGGTTGCCAGGATGCCGCCGCCCTCGGCGCTTTCCAGCGAGACCTGCCAGCCGAAGCGCTCGCACAGCCGGCGCACGATCGACAGGCCCAGCCCGGCGCCTTGCGGGCGCTCCGGCTCGGCGCGGAAGAACGGCTCGAAGGCGTGTCGCAAGGCCTCCTCGGACATGCCGATGCCGGTATCGCGGATGCGGATGCGATCGGCCTCGACCTCGACCTCGACGCGCCCGGCATCGGTGTAGCTGCAGGCGTTGCGCAGCAGGTTGCTGACCACCACGTGCAGCACCCGCGGCGGCGCATGCAGCGTCGCCGAGCCCAGCACGCGCACGCTCAGCGTCACCGGTTTGTCCGCCAGCAGCTCGCGCGCGTTCTCGGCCTCGTACGCGACCACGTCGGCGACGTCGAAGAGTTCGCTCTGCGGCACCACGTCCGCCTCGCGCGCCAGGATCAGGAAGGCGTCGATCACCGCCTCCATATCGCGGCCGGCGCGCTGGATCCGCTGCAGGCTGCGCTGCAGGCGCGGCGGCAGTTCCAGATCGGTCATCGCGATGTCGGTGGCGACCCGGATCACCGTCAGCGGCGTGCGCAGTTCGTGGCTGGCATCGCGGGTGAAGTTGCGTTCGCGGGCGACGTGGTCGGTGACGCGCTGGGCCAGGGTATGCAGGGCGGCGGCCAACTGCCGCGCCTCGCCCTGCACATCGGCCGGCAGGTTTTCCGGAGCCAGTTCGGCGGCGACCGGATGCCGCGGATCCCAACGCGAGACCCGCCGCGCCAGCCAGTTCATCGGCGACAGCAAGCGGCGCGACACCCGCCAGGTCAGCCAGGCCACCACCAGCACCGCGATCAGGGTCAACAGGGTCGGCACCACGCCGAACCAGAACGCCAGCCGCTGCGCCGGCGCGCGCAGGAACACCAGGTACAGGCGGCCGGACGGGTTCTGGTCGACCAGCACGATCTCGCCGCCGGGGCGGTCCTCGTGCAGGCCGGGCGCCAGCGTGCGCAGGTCGATGGGCACCGCCGCATCGGAGTGTCCGGCCGGCACCAGATAACCGCGCAGGCTGTGGGTATTGGGGGGCGGCTGCTGCGGCTGTTGTGCATGCAGGCGCCAGTAGTAGCGCGCCTCCTGCTTCAGGATCGAGCCGACCAGCGAGTGCTGCACGATCGCCACCACCAGATAACTGGCAAGCGTGACCACACAGCCCGCAAACACGATGCGGGCGATCAGGGCGAGGCGAAGTTTGCGCGGCAACCCGTGCGGCATACGGCATCCGTGATCGTTGCCGCGATTATAGGAAGGCCGATCGTGAGCCTTTCGTGCAAGCGGCCCCGTTTGCAGGGACCGCTGCGGGTTTCACGATCGCGCGCCGCCTCAGCTCATCGGCTGGGCGATGTCGGCGATGCGGTAACCGGCGCTCTGCACGGTGTGCAGCAGCGGGCGGTCGAACGGCTTGTCGATGATCTTGCGCAGGTTGTACAGATGGCTGCGCAAGGTGTCCGAGTCCGGCAGGCCGTTGCCCCAGATCTCGCGCTCGATCTCCTGGCGGGTGACCACGCGCGGCGATTCGCGCATCAGGATGGTCAGCAGGCGCAGGCCGATCGGCGACAGCTGCAGCTCGGTGCCGGCGCGGGTGGCGCGCATGCTCACCGGGTCCAGCACCAGGTCGGCCACCTTCAGCACTTCCGAGCCGACCTGGCGGCGCTCGCGACGGATCAGCGCACGCAGGCGTGCTTCCAGTTCCTGGATCGCGAACGGCTTGGTCAGGTAGTCGTCGGCGCCAAAGCCCAGGCCGGTGAGCTTGTCGTCGAGCGTGTCGCGCGCGGTCAGCATCAGCACCGGGGTCGACTTGCGCGCGTCGTTGCGCAGGCGGCGGCACACTTCGATACCGTCCAGGCGCGGCAGCATCAGGTCCAGCACCACCACGTCGTAGCTGTTCTCCGCCGCCAGGCGGTAGCCGTCCAGGCCATCGCAGGCGTAATCCACTTCGAACCCGCGGCCTTCCAGATACTCACCGATCATCTCGGAAATGTTGCGGTTGTCCTCCACGACCAGCACGAGCCCGGATGTTTCCTTGGTCTGACGCATGATGCTTCCTCAGTCTTCAGCTTTGTGAAACATGCCGGATGTGCAGTGGTGGCGGCGTGAAGACCGCTTCATGTGCCTGAGTCATGAAAAAATTACTGCGCGATCAATGGCTTGAGCTGCGGCCACACGTTGTCCAGCACCTTGGGCTGGGCCGCGGCGGTCGGATGCAGGCCATCGCCCTGCATCAGCGCCGGGTTCAGCGCCACGCCTTCCAGCAGGAACGGCAGCAGGCCGGTCCGGTACTGCTTCGCCAGGTCCGCGTAGATCGCGCGCAGACGCTGCCGGTAGCCCGGTCCGTAGTTCGGCGGCACGTCGATGCCCAGCAACAGCACCTTCGCGCCGGCGTCACGGCTGAGCACGATCATCTTCTCCAGGTTGCCGCGCAGTTCGGCCGGGCTGAGCCCGCGCAATGCGTCGTTGCCGCCCAGCTCGATGACCACTACCGACGGCTTGTGTTTCTGCAGCAGCGCCGGCAGACGGGTCAGCGCGCCGGAGGAGGTCTCGCCGCTGATGCTGGCATTGACCACCGCCGGTGGCGCCCGCATCTGTTGCTGCAGGCGCTTGTCCAGCAAGGCCACCCAGCCGGACTGCACCGGGATGTTGTGGGCGGCGCTGAGGCTGTCGCCGAGCACCAGCACCGGCCCCGTCGCACCTTTGGCACAGGCGATGGCGGGCAGCAGCACCCACCATGCCAGCAACAGCCAGGCGCGGCGCATCCAGGCCCGCTTGCTTCTCGTCTCGTCGCCACGCATCCGGAGATTCCTTATCGACAGTCAGGCCCCCACTCTTCGCGCCGGTATCGCCATCGACGTACGCGATGTCGGCAAATCCGTCAGCGGACCGGAGGGCACGGTCCACATTCTCGACAAGGTGGGATTGACCATCGGTGAAGGCGACAGCGTCGCCATCGTCGGCGCCTCCGGGTCCGGCAAGACCACCCTGCTCGGGTTGCTGGCCGGCCTCGACCTGCCCACGCGCGGCGAGATCGTGCTGGCCGGGCAATCGCTCAACACACTGGACGAGGAAGCGCGCGCCGCGCTGCGCGCGCGCGAAGTCGGCTTCGTGTTCCAGAGCTTCCACCTGCTGCCGTCGCTGACCGCGGCGGAGAACGTCGCCCTGCCGCTGGAACTGGCCGGACGCGAGGATCCGGCGCGGGTGCGCGAGGTGCTGGAGGCGGTGGGGCTCAGCGCGCGGGCGCGGCACTATCCGCGGCAACTGTCCGGCGGCGAGCAGCAACGCGTGGCGCTGGCACGCGCGTTCGTGGCGCGGCCGCGGATCCTGTTCGCCGACGAGCCCACCGGCAGCCTCGACCAGGCCACCGGGCAACAGATCAGCGACCTGCTGTTCGCGCTCAACGAAGGCAGCGACACCACCCTGGTGCTGGTCACCCACGACATGCGCCTGGCGCAGCGCTGCGAACACCGCTACCGGCTCGACGGCGGCCGCCTGCGCGCCGCCGACGCGGCGGACGCCGCATGAACGTGCTGCGCCACGCCGCGCGCGCGCTGCGCCGCGAACTGTTCGCCGGCGATCTGCTGACCGTGTTCGCGGCACTGGTGCTGGGCGTGGCGGTGATGACCGCGGTCGGCACCCTGGTCGACCGGGTGACCCTGGCGTTGACCGGCAGCGCCGCCGAGGTGATCGGCGGCGACCTCGGCGTCAGCGGACGCCAGGACATCCCTGGCGACTTCGCCGAGGAGGCGCAGCGGCGCGGCCTGCGCAGCACGCGCCTGGTCAGTTTCCCCAGCGTGCTGTTCCACGGCGACGCCAGCCAGATGGCCAACATCAAGGCGGTGGGCGCCGGTTATCCGCTGCGCGGCGAACTGCTGGTGGCGCGCGACACCGTCGGCGCCGGCAGCGAACGCGCCGGACCGCCGCCGCGCGGCGAGGCCTATGCCGATCCGCGCCTGCTCGAAGCGCTGGGGCTGAAGCTCGGCGATGCGCTGGAGTTCGGTGCCGGCACGCTGCGCGTGACCCGCGTGTTGCGTGCCGAACCGGATGCCTCCGGCGAACTGATGCAGTTGTCGCCGCCGCTGCTGGTCAACCGCACCGACGTCGATGCCGCCGGCCTGCTCGGCCCTGGCAGCCGCGCCTCCTATCGGCTGATGTTCGCCGGCACACAAAGCGAGATTGCCTCCCTGCGCGACTGGCTGGCGCCGCGTGCGAAGGCGTACCGCCTGGTGGGCATCGAGGACACCCAGCGCGGCGTGCGTGGCGCCTTCGACCGCGCCGGGCGCTTCCTGGCGCTGGCCGCGTTGCTGGCGGTGCTGCTGGCCGGCGTCGCCACCGCGCTGGCCGCCAACCGTTTCGCCCTGCGCCGCATCGACCAGGTCGCGGTCTTGCGCTGCCTGGGCGCACGCCAGCGCGACATCCTCGGTGCGCTGGCGCTGCAGTTGCTGCTGCTGGCGATCCCCGCCTGCGCGCTCGGCGTGGGCCTGGGCATGCTGGCCCAGGTGGGCCTGGTCGAAGCGCTGGGCAGCCTGATCCCCAACCGCCTGCCCTTGCCGCAGGCGACCCCGGCGCTGGCCGGCGCCGGCATCGGCCTGTTGCTGCTGCTCGGCTTCGGCCTGCCGCCGCTGCTGCGCTTGCGCGACGTCCCGCCGATGCGGGTGCTCAACCGCAGCTTCGCCGCGCTGCCGCCGACCTCGCTGCTGGTCTACGCCGCGGCGCTGGTCGCCACCGTGGTACTGGCGGTCTACGCCACCGGCGACGGCCTGCTGGCGGCCTGGGTGCTGGGCGGCCTGACCCTGCTGGCGGCGCTGGCCGCTGCCGTCGGCGGCGTGCTGCTGGCGGTGTTGCGGCGGCTGCAGGGACGGCTGCGCGGGCCATGGAAGCTGGGCCTGGCGGCGCTGACCCGGCGCCGCGCGCTGAGCGTGGTGCAGCTGGTGGGCCTGTCGCTGTCGCTGTGCGCCCTGCTGTTGCTGGCGGTGATCGGCCCCGGCCTGCTCGGGCAGTGGCGCGACCGGCTACCGGCGGACACGCCGAACTACTTCCTGATGAACATCCAGCCCGACCAGGCCGACCAGGTGCTCGGCACCTTGCGCACGCTCGGCGTCGCCGACGCGGCGGTGGAGCCGTTCAGCACCGGCAAGCTGGTGGCGATCAACGGCAAGCCGCCGCAGCGCCGCGCGCAGGGTCCGGACGACGAGGGCGACGGTAGCGACCGGCCCATCAACTTCTCCTGGCGGCATGCGTTCCCCGCCGCCAACCGGTTGCTGTCCGGGCGCTTCTGGGCCGCCGACAGCACCGCCGCCGAGGCCTCGGTGGAGGAAGGCTGGGCGCAGCGCTACGGGCTCAAGCTCGGCGACCGCATCACCTTGCTGCTCGGCGACCAGCAGCGCAGCTTCACCGTCACCAATGTGCGCAAGGCCGACTGGGATTCGTTCCGGGTCAACTTCTTCCTGCTGCTCAACGCCGGTGCGGTGCAGGATGCGCCGTACAACCTGATCTCCGCCTTCCATCTGCCGCGCGCCTCGGCCGCGCAGTTGAGTGGGCTCAGCCGCGCCTATCCGAACGTGTCGCTGCTCGACATCGACGCGATCTTGCAGCGCGTGCGCGAGGTCATCGACCGCGTCGCCCAGGCGGTGCAACTGGTGATGGGCTTCAGCCTGCTGGCCGGCGCGCTGGTGCTGCTGGCCGCCCTGCAGGCCACCGCCGGGGAGCGTCGCTACGACAGCGCGGTGCTACGCACCCTGGGCGCGCGCCGCGGGCAACTGCGCGGCGCGGTGCTGGTGGAGTTCGGCGCGCTCGGCCTGCTCGCAGCGATCCTCGCGGTCGGGGCAGCGGCGATCATCGGCGTGGTGGTGGCCAGGCAGGCCTTCGACCTCGCGCTGTCGCCACCGTGGCCGGCGCTACTGCTCGGCGGCCTGGGCGGCGTGGCGCTGAGCCTGCTCGCCGGCTGGTCGGGCACCAGGCGCATCCTGCGCACGCCGCCGGCGCTGGCCTTGCGCGAGCCTTGAGTGGAGCCGGGATTGGGGATTGGGGATTGGGGATTGGGGATTGGTAGAGCGCCGCAGGCTGCGCGGACATGACGCCATTGGCGCTCGGCGGTGCTCCTTGGCGACGACGGGCGCGATGCGTGCCGCACACGGGTAAGATCGCGGCACATCGAAAGGAGAAACGCATGAAATGGATTGTCGCCTGTTGCCTGCTGGCCCTCTCCACTGCGGCTGGCGCCGTGGTGGTCAGGGCGGACGTGGAGGAAACGCGCTACCGGATGCCGGCGGCGGCATTCCCGGCCCTGGTCGACCTGCCCGGCGAAGGGCACGGCGCGCTGATCGCGCCGCAGTGGGTGGTCACCGCCGCGCACGCGGCACCGATGCAGATGCCGGGCATGGACCAGGACGTGTCCATTGGCGGCGTGGCGTACAGGATCAAGCGGATCGTTCTCCATCCCGGCTACCACAAGCCGGCCGATGCGCTGGTGCAGGAGGCATTGACGACGCACGACTTCTCCAGGTTCTATGCGGCGCTCGGCGCCGCCGACGATATCGCGCTGATCGAGCTGGCTGCGCCGGTGCCGGGAGTGACCCCGGTCGCGCTGTACCGCGGCGACGGAGAAGTCGGGATGACTACCGAATTGATCGGCAAGGGCGCCACCGGCGATGGCAAGGCCGGCCAGGATCCCCACGGCGCCCATCGCGGCGTGCTGCGCCACGCCTTCAACACGATCGTCGGCGCCGACCCGCGCTACCTCTCGTATCGCTTCGACGCGCCCCCCGCCGCCCTACCGCTGGAAGGCATCACCGGCAGCGGCGACAGTGGCGGCCCCTTGCTGATTGGCGAGGGCGACGCGCGGCAACTGATCGGGCTGGCGTCGTGGGGCAACTATCCGCCGGACCATCCGTTCTGGGCGACCTGGACCACGGGTCGTCCATTCGTGCAGGGTCTTTACGGCCAGATCGTGCACGCCGTGCGCGTGTCGCGCTATCTGCCGTGGATGACGCAGGTGATGGCCACATCCCCGGATGACACGTCGTCACCAACGACGACGCCCGCACACGCGCACGACGCGGCACGCTGATACGCCATCGCGGCGCCGCGCTGGCGCCGGCCTTGCGTCGGCTTGCCTCCCGTTAGCGCACACCTGCGGCGCTCAGAGCGTGAGCCGTGCTCTGCACGCCATCCAGCGCCGAACAGGTTCTGCGGCGGCGCGACACACGCAAGAAAAAGGGGAAGGCGCCATCCCGGCCGCCTTCCCCACCCTGGCTAGTTGACGCCGCCGTCTCAGCGCGCGGCCGGCGCCGGTGCCGTCCATTGCGCGAACACCGCATCGAGTTGCGCATCGCTGACCGGCTTGCCCTGTTGCACCGCCTCGGCCTGGCCGAACAGCGGCATGATGATCGCCATGCCATCGACCTTGGTCTTCAGGTGCACGCCCGGCGGCTTGCCGAGCAGGCCGTCCCAGCGCGCACGCACCCTGGCCCAGTAGCCCTGGGTCGCGGTCCAGTAGGCGCGCGCCGGGCTGAAGTCGACGGTCGTGGTCCTGACGTAGTCGTTGAAGCCGAACTCGCGGGCGATGGCCTGCTGGCTGCCATCGGGCTTGCGCAGCACCTTGGTGTTGAACTGCTCGTGGGTCCAGCCGGCCGGAGTCAGCGTGTGCCGGTTGATCACCGCCAGCGCGTTGTAGTCGCTGCGCTTGGTGTACTCGCGGCGCGGCAACGGGCGCCAGCTCAGGTCGCTGGTCCAGGTCGGATGGCCATCGGCGTAGTCCCAGCGCCCGGTGCCGCAGTAGCGCGGCGCGTCGCTGACCTCGTACACGCACTGGGTCCAGGCGCCGCGGGTGGCCGCCGCATCGAGCCGACGCACCTGCCAGGTCTGGTCGGCGCTGAACTCGAAGCGCTGCGGCGCCTCGTAGATCCAGTCCTGGCGCCAGTGCTTGGTCACGTGGCCGCTCTTGGGCTCCACCAGCAGATGCTGCAGCACCACCTTGCGCGGACTGTCCTCGACCACGATCACCACCTCGTCGCCACCGCTGCGCATTGGCGCGGCGCGCGTGTAGCCGGGTTGCAGCAGCACGGTCTCGTCGAAGGCGAACGCCACCGTGTACTCGCCCTGCATCGCCAGGATGCTGGCACGGTCGCGCGCCGGATCGGCGTTCTCGGCGTGGACGGGAAGACTGCCGGCAAGCAGCAAGGCGCAGAACGGGAGTTGGACTTTCATCATCGAGAGGTGTGTGGGTAGTGACAGGAAATGAGGAAACGCCATCGGCCGCTCACAACCGTAGCAGCGGCCACGGCCGGTCGGGATCGGGGCGCGGCGCAGGGCGCCCGGCGCGGGCGCAGCAGCAGTCGTCGACCAGCACATCGCCCTCGGCCGCTTCCAGGCGTGCGATGCGGCGGGCGATGCTGGCGCCGAGCGGCGACACGCCGGCGACGCTGGCCGCCAGCACGCCATCGGCCGCGTGCAGGCGCAGCGCCCGCGCGTGCCAGCCATCGCCGCGCAGGCGGCCGGCGACGCGCCGCCACAACCGCTCGGCGACGCCGCCGTCGGCGGCATCCTGCGCCGCGGGCAGCGCCGCCAGCAGCATGTCCCAGGCGACGAAATCGCTGTCGGGCAGCAGGTACAAGCGCCAGCAGCACTGCTGCTGGCGATCGTAGAAGCGCAGGCTCTCCAGCACGCCATCGCTGTCCACGTCCAGGTGCGCGGCCACGCTGCAGGCGTGGCCCCAGCCGATCAGTTCGGCGCCGGTGCGGGCACGGTACAGACACAACACGGTGCCCAGTGCGGCCAGCTGCGCCGGGCGCGGCAGCGGCGCAGCGGCGATCCGCTCCGGGCCGGTACGCGCTGGCGCGGCCGTGCGCATGCGCGGCTACCAGTCCAGCGCCAGGCTGACCGAGACGTTGCGCCCGGCGCCGGTGTAGCGATCGAGCACGCTGCTGCTGGCCAGGGTCGCGCCAGGCAGCATGTTCCAGTCGATGTAGCGGCGGTCGGCCAGATTGAACACGCCCACGTCCAGCCGCGCGCCTTCGGTGAAGCGCCAGTGCGCGAGCAGGTCCAGCGTCGCGTAGCCGGCCGGCGTGTAGTAGCTCGGCAGTTCCGGCCGGCGCTTCTTCGCCACCGCGGTGGCGACCAGTTGCGTGCCCCAGGTGCTGCGGTCGTAGCCCAGGCCGAGCACGCCGCGCAGCGGATCCACCGAGTTGAGCGGCGTGCCGTCGGTGCGGTTGTCGCCACGCGCATAGGCGGCGCTGGCCTGCAACGACCAGCCGCTCCAGCGCGCATCGAGTGCGCCGAAGTCGATGCCGGCCTTGGCCTCCACGCCGCGGATGGTCACCCGGTCGACGTTGCGCGATTGATACAGCATCAAGCCGTCGGCGTTGAAGCCGACGAAGCGATAGGACTCGATGAAATCGCGGTAGGCGTTGCGGTAGGCGCTCAGTCCGGCGTAGACGGCCGGACCGGCGTAGCGCACGCCCAGTTCGGCGCCGCGACTGGTCTCCGGCTTCAGGTCGGGATTGGCGATCGCGGTGTAGCCGATCAACAGATTGGTGAAGCCGATATTGACGTCGTTGTAGGGCGGCGCGCGGAAGCCGTGCGCATAGTTGGCGTACAGCGACCAGGCATCGTCCAGGCGCCAGATCGCGCCGAGCTTGGGCGAGACGTTGCGGTCGCTGATCTTCTTCGCCGCCACGCCGGGATTGTCGGTGGCGAAGATCGCATCGACCTGCGGCGACAGCCGATAGTAGTCGGCACGCAGCGCCGGGATCAGGCTGAAACGGCCGTCGGCCAGTGCGATCTCGTCCTGCAGGTAGGCGCCGGCCTTGACCGTCTCGGTGATCGGGAAGTCGCGGACCGGGAAGGTCTCCATGCCCACGGTCTTGCTGATCGCGCCGGTGCGCAGCGTCAGCGTGTGGCCGTCGCGCTTTTCGTGGGTGTCGGTGTGCGACAGATCGATGCCGTAGCTGATGTCGTGCACGGCGCTGCCCTGCTCCACCCGCTTGTGCAGATTGGCCTGCAGGCCGTACAGGCGCTGGTCGAAGTCGTGCTCCATGTGCCGCAGCGTGCCATTGCTGCGGCGTTCGTCGGTGCGCTGCAGGCTCTGGCTATCCTGACGGTACAACTGCCACTGCAGGTCATCGGCGAGCAGCATGCCGAGTTGGTCGATCTCGTGTCCCAGCGACACGCGGGCACGGGTCTGATGGTCGCGGCCGCGCTGCGACAGGATGCTGGCGGTGACATTGCTCAGCGCGTCGATGCGGGAGTAGTCCTCGTTGCCTTCGACGGTCAACTTCCAACGTTGGTTGGCGCTGGGCGCGTAGACCAGCTTGCTGAGCAGGCTGCGGCCGTCGCTGCTGAGCGGATTGGGCGCGGTGCGGGCGGCGCCGGTGCTGCGGTTGTCGCCCTGGGTCTCGCTTTCCTGGCCCTGGCGATGGCTGACCGCGGCCATGCCGCTCCAGCGGTCGCCGCCGAAAGCGACCAGCGCGCCGGCGAACAGCCCCTTCCACTCGCTCTCGTAGCCGAACTTCAGGCCGACGTAGCGGTCCTTGCCCGGCGCCAGGTAGTCGGCCGGATCCTTGGTCACATAGGCAACCACGCCGCCGAGCGCATCCGAGCCGTACAGGGCGCTGGCCGGGCCGCGCACGATCTCCACGCGCTTGAGCGTGTCCATGTCGACGAAGTTGCGATTGGCGTTGAGGTAGCTGCCGAAGCTGAAGCCGTCCGAGACCGGGATGCCGTCGGTCTGGATCAGCACGCGGTTGCCATCCAGGCCGCGGATGCGGATGCCGCCGATGCCGCTGAAGCGGCCGCTGTTGCCGGTGGCGGACACGCCGGGCGTATAGCGCAGCAGATCCTTCAGGTCATGGACCAACGTGCGGTCCATCTGTTCGCGGTCGATCACGTCGACACTGCCGGGCACGTCGACGATGGCGCGTTGGGTACGCGTGGCGGTGACCTGCAGGCGGTCGAAATCGCGGATGGCCGCCGCCGCACTGGCGTCGTCGTCTGCGGCGGAAGCGGGAGCGGCATGCGCGCCGGCGGCAAGAGCCAGCCACAGCGCGCCGGTCAGCGGAGCGGTACGGAACATGGAGAGCATCGGTGGTCGCGGAAGACCCTCGACCGGCACGGCGCGGGGTCCGCGCCTGGCCGAGGGGGAGAGAAGGATCGCGACTGCGAGGCGGCCGCGGCCGACGCGCAAGGGCGTCGGCCAGGTGGCGGCAGGTCGAGCGGGAGGCCGGCCGCACGCGGCGGCCGGAGGGCATTACTTGGTCAGGATCAGCTTGTCGTTGCTGGTGTGGCGCAGGCGATAGACGCGGTCGCCGTGCTGGATCAGCACTTCGCGGCGGCCCTTGAGCAGCGCCTGGCTGCTGATGGTTTCCTCGGCCGGCACCGCGCGCGGCACGGTGCGCTCGCGCAGGCTCAGGGTGTCGGGGTGACGCAACAGCACGGGTTGAGCGGTCATGGTCGAACTCCATCCACGGGGTGCATCGAGATGATAATGATTCTCAATACTTAATCAAGACCCATTCTCGCCCGATTCGATTCGCAGTACCGATCAAAATGCAGATCCCGAAAGATTTCAAAGATCGACACGAACCCTCTCGCTTGCGCCGCCACGACATCGTGACGGGGCAAGCAAGTGCCGTCCTCAGCGCACGGCGGCTTCGACCCGCTCCCACCACGCCGCGTCGTCGCGCTCGGCCAATTCCAGCGCGGCCAGGTTCTCCAGCAATTGCGCGACCCTGCTGGCGCCGAGGATCACCGTGGACACGTGCGGGTTGCGCAGGCACCAGGCGATCGCCAGCGACGCCGGCGCCACGCCCTCGTCGGCGGCCAGCGCGGTGAAGGCGCGCGCGCGCTCGACCCGGCGCTGCGCCGGCGGCCCGATGACCTCCTGCTGCAGCCAGGCATTGCGCTCCTGGCCCAGCCGCGAGGCCGGATCGATGCCGTCGTTGTACTTGCCGGTCAGCAGGCCCGAGGCCAGCGGCGACCAGATGGTGGTGCCCAGGCCCAGCTCGGCGTACAGCGGCGCGTACTCCTGCTCCACGCGCTCGCGATGCAGCAGGTTGTATTGCGGCTGTTCCATCGACGGCCCGTGCAGGCCCAGCGCGCGCGCCACCTGCGCCGCCTCGCGGATGCGCTCGGCCGGCCACTCGGAGGTGCCCCAGTACAGCACCTTGCCCTGGCGGATCAGCGCGTCCATCGCGCGCACGGTTTCCTCCACCGGCGTGTCCGGATCGGGACGATGGCAGTAATACAGATCCAGATACTCCACCCGCAAGCGCTTGAGCGCGGCATGGCAGGCGTCGGTGACGTGCTTGCGCGAGAGCCCGCGCTGGGTCGGGCGCGGCGATTCCACGGCGCCGAAGTAGACCTTGCTGGACACGCAGAAGCCGTCGCGCGGCAGCCGCAGGTCGGCGATCACGTCGCCCATCACCTGCTCGGCGCGGCCGTGCGCATAGACCTCGGCGTTGTCGAAGAAATTGATGCCGTGGTCCCAGGCGGCGGCGATCAGGTTGCGCGCTTCGTCGCGGCCGGTCTGCCCGCCGAAGTTGATCCAGGCGCCGAACGACAGCGCCGACAGGTGCAGCCCGGTGGCACCGAGGCGACGGTAATGCATGGCAACTCCTCCTGCTGAGCGAACCCGCGGCACGGCCGGCGGGTGGCCGCACAGTGTAGCGGCGCCGCGGCAAGGCCCCGTCGGCGGCAGCGGGGGCGCCCCGCTCTTGCGAATCCCCAATCCCGACTCCCGAATCCCCCGACTGAACACGCCTCGCCTTGCCGGCCGTCACCCCCTGCACTAGGCTTCCCGTCTTTGGTCGGGGACCGGGGACGCAGATGGTCGAGGGATTGGGAAGGATCGGCTTCGGCCTGTTCGGTTTGGCGGTGTTGATCGGGATCACCTGGCTGTTCTCCAACAACCGCCGAGCGGTGGACTGGAAGCTGGTCGCGACCGGCCTGGTCCTGCAGATCGGTTTCGCCTCGCTGGTGCTGCTGGTCCCGGGCGGGCGCGAGGTGTTCGACTGGCTCGGCCAGGTGTTCGTCAAGGTGCTGAGCTTCGTCAACGAAGGCTCCAGCTTCATCTTCGGCAGCCTGCTCGATACCAAGACCTATGGCTTCATCTTCGCCTTCCAGGTGCTGCCGACCATCATCTTCTTCTCCGCGCTGATGGGCGTGCTGTATCACCTGGGGGTGATGCAGGCGGTGGTGCGGGTGATGGCGTGGGCGATCACCAAGGTGATGCGCGTGTCCGGCGCCGAGACCACCAGCGTGTGCGCGAGCGTGTTCATCGGCCAGACCGAGGCGCCGCTGACGGTGCGCCCGTACATCCCGCGCATGACCGAATCCGAGTTGCTGACGATGATGATCGGCGGCATGGCGCACATCGCCGGCGGCGTGCTGGCGGCCTACGTGGGCATGCTCGGCGGCGGCGACCCGGCGCAGCAGGCGTTCTATGCCAAGCATCTGCTGGCGGCCAGCATCATGGCCGCGCCGGCGACGCTGGTGGTGGCCAAGCTGCTGATCCCGGAGACCGGCACGCCGCTGACCCGCGGCACGGTCAAGATGGAAGTGGAGAAGACCACCAGCAATGTGATCGACGCCGCCGCCGCCGGTGCCGGCGACGGCCTGCGCCTGGCGCTGAACATCGGCGCGATGCTGCTGGCGTTCATCGCCCTGATCGCGCTGGTCAACGCGCCGCTGACCTGGCTCGGCGACGTCACCGGCCTGGCCTCCGCGCTGGGCCGCCCGACCAACCTGTCCACCATCTTCGGCTACGTATTGGCGCCGGTGGCCTGGGTGATCGGCACGCCGTGGCCGGATGCGACCACGGTCGGTTCGCTGATCGGCCAGAAGGTGGTCATCAACGAGTTCGTCGCGTATACCGAGCTGTCGCGTATCGTCCAGGGTCAGGTGCCGGGCGTGAGCCTGAGCGCGGAAGGCCGGCTGGTCGCCACCTACGCGCTGTGCGGCTTCGCCAACTTCAGCTCGATCGCGATCCAGATCGGCGGCATCGGTGGCCTGGCCCCCGAGCGCCGGCACGACCTGGCCCGTTTCGGCCTGCGCGCGGTGCTGGGCGGCTCGATCGCCACCTTCATGACCGCGACCATCGCCGGGGTGCTGTCGCACTTCGCGTGATCCGGCCGCAGCATCCCGCCGCACCGGTTTTCTTTTTTCCAGTTCCAGTCGAGAAGCAGTACATGCCTATGAGTTCGGTCATCGTCGTCGGTTCGTTCAATGTCGACCATGTGTGGCGTTGCGAGAATCTGCCCGCACCGGGGGCGACCATCGCCGGCCGCTACAGCACCGGCCCCGGCGGCAAGGGCTTCAACCAGGCGGTGGCGGCGGCCCGCGCCGGCGCACGCACCAGCTTCGTCTGTGCGCTCGGCGACGATGCCGGCGGCACGATGGCGCGTGGCCTGGCGGCGCAGGACGGCATCGCCCTGGTCGCCGAGGCCAGCACCGAGCCGACCGGCACCGGCGGCATCTACGTCGATGGCCACGGCCGCAACACCATCGTCATCGGCGCCGGCGCCAACGCCGCGCTGAGCCTGGACTTCGTGCAGGCGCAGCGCGCGCTGTTGGGATCGGCACGGGTGTTGCTGGCGCAGCTGGAGTCGCCGATCGAGACCATCGAGGCCACCCTGGCGCTGGCGCGCGAGGCCGGCCTGACCACGGTGCTCAACGCCGCCCCGGCCAACGCGCAGACCAGCATCGGCCTGCTCAAGCTGGCCGACGTGCTGACCCCCAACGAAACCGAGTTCGCCGCTCTGCTGGCGCGCCATGTCGGCGCGCGCGTGGACGCCGACGACGTCGCCGCCACCGATGGCGGCAGCCTGCACGCGCTATGCCGCAAGCTGCTGCCGGGCGGCACCGTGGTGGTGACGCTGGGCGCGGTCGGCGCGTTCATCTCGCATCCCGAGGAGCGCCTGCGCGGCGACACCCAGCCCTACTACCGGATCGGCGCCGAGACCGCGCACACGGTGGATACCACCGGTGCCGGCGATGCCTTCAACGGCGCTCTGGTGGCCTCGCTGGCGCAGTCGCCGAACGCCGCGTTCGCCACCCACGTGCGTTTCGCCAATCACTACGCGGCGCGCTCCACCGAAGCCGAGGGCGCGGCGGCATCGATGCCGCGGCTGACCCCGGACCCCGCCTGAGCCTGCGCGCGGCGATCCGCATCGCCGCGATTGCCGCGTTTCCCTGACCACAACACCGCCGGCCGCCGTGCCGGCCGCATCCGACAAGGAGTTCCCGATGCCCCGTCATTCCCTGCTGCCGTTCGGCGCGCTGTGCGCGCTGCTGCTCCCGCTGTGCGCTGCCGCTGCACCGCGCTGCGACTGGAACAGCCTGGCCGCCGATGCCGACCGCGCGGCGGTGACCGTGTCCGCCGAGCGCCTGCAACAGGTGATCGCACCACGTTACGACGATGCCGAGCAGGAAGCAGGCGCCACGCTGGCGCGCACCTTGCTGCAGCGCGCGCAGACGCCGCAGCAGCCCGGCAAGCTGGAAGGCCGCTGGAAGGTGCGCTCGATCCAGGTCGACCCGCACTTCGCCTATGCCTATCCGTACTTCAAGGCCGAGATCCGCGGCGATGCCTGCGGCTATCACCTGAGCAAGACCAGCGGCTCGCAGCGCCGCAGCGGCACCCTGTATCCGCTGGCCGCCGGCAGTCACGAACTGGCCTTCCTCGGCGCCAGCACGGTGAACGACGAGCCTGAGGCGGCCTACGCCCCTGGCCATGTCTCCGACGGCACGCATGGCAACAGCGTCGGCCGCCTGGTCGCGCTGGGACCCAACGAACTGCTGCTGATCCTGGACGGCAAGGACAACGGCTTCGAGCTGTACCAGCTGATCCGCTGACGCGCGCGGCGTCTACCACCGCGGAGGGCGGCGCGACTGCGGCGCGCCGATACGCAGGCCCGCTACACTAGCGGCATGCGCATCGGCCCCTACACGATCGAACCGAAGGTGATCCTGGCACCGATGGCCGGGGTCACCGACAAGCCGTTCCGGCTGCTGTGCAAGCGCCTGGGCGCCGGCCTGGCGGTGTCGGAGATGACCATCTCCGATCCGCGCTTCTGGCAGACCCGCAAGTCGCTGCAGCGCATGGACCACGCCGGCGAGCCGGACCCGATCAGCGTGCAGATCGCCGGCACCGAACCGCAGCAGCTGGCCGAGGCCGCGCGCTACAACGCCGACCACGGCGCGCAACTGATCGACATCAACATGGGCTGCCCGGCGAAGAAGGTGTGCAACGCCTGGGCCGGCTCGGCGCTGATGCGCGACGAGGCGCTGGTGGCGCGCATCCTCAGCGCGGTGGTGAAGGCATCGCCGGTGCCGGTGACGCTGAAGATCCGCACCGGCTGGGACTGCGACCACCGCAACGGCCCGATCATCGCGCGCATCGCCGAGGACTGCGGCATCGCCGCGCTGGCGGTGCACGGGCGCACCCGCGACCAGCATTACAGCGGCCACGCCGAATACGCGACCATCGCGCAGATCAAGGCGATGCTGCGCATCCCGGTGATCGCCAACGGCGACATCGATTCGCCGCAGAAGGCGGCGCAGGTGCTGGCCGCGACCGGCGCCGACGCGGTGATGGTCGGGCGCGCGGCGCAGGGCCGGCCATGGATCTTCGGCGAGATCGCGCACTATCTGGCCACCGGCGAACAGCAGCCGGCGCCATCGCTGACGTTCGTGCGCGACACCCTGCTCGGCCACCTGCAGGCCCTTCACGACTTCTACGGCGAGGCGCAGGGCGTGCGCATCGCGCGCAAGCACCTGGGCTGGTACGCCAAGGACCGGCCGGAGAACGCCGCGTTCCGCGCCGTGGTCAACCGCGCCGAGAGCGCACAGGCGCAACTGGCGCTGACCGCCGACTACTTCGACGCGCTGATCGCCGGGGTCCCGCCCGCGTTGTCCGCCGCCGCCTGACGCCTTCTTCCTGGAGCACCGCCATGAGCGCATCTGCCGAGACTCCGACCTATCTGCACGGCTATTCCGAGACCGAACAGGCACGCCTGCTGAAACAGGCGCGGCTGCTCGAAGCCACCCTGTTCAATCAGATCGACTACACCGGCGCGCGGCGCCTGCTGGAGGTGGGCAGCGGCGTCGGCGCGCAGACCGAAGTCTTGCTGCGGCGCTTCCCGGAGCTGCACGTCACCGGCATCGACCTGAGCGAGGCGCAGCTGCAGGCCGCGCGCGACAACCTGCAGCGCATGCCCTGGTGCCAGGACCGCTACACGCTGCAGCAGGCCGACGCCGGTGACCTGCCGTTCCAGCCGCGCAGCTTCGATGCGGCGTTCCTGTGCTGGGTGCTGGAGCACGTGCCGTCGCCGGCACGCGTGCTCAGCGAAGTGCGGCGGGTGCTGGCGCCGGGGTCGCCGGTGTACGTGACCGAGGTGATGAACGCCTCGTTCCTTTTGCACCCCTACTCGCCGAACGTGTGGCGCTACTGGATGGCGTTCAACGACTTCCAGTACGACCACGGCGGCGACCCCTTCGTCGGCGCCAAGCTCGGCAACCTGCTGCTGGCCGGCGGGTATCGCGACGTCAGCACCGAGATCAAGACCCTGCACCTGGACAACCGCGAGCCGGCACGGCGCAAGACCATGATCGGATTCTGGGAAGAGCTGCTGCTGTCGGCGGCCGACAGGCTGCTGCAGGCCGGCGCGGTGGACGCGGAGACCGTGGCCGGCATGCGCCGGGAGATGGCGCAGGTGCAGAGCGACCCGGATGCGGTGTTCTTCTATTCGTTCGTGCAGGCGCACGCGACGGTGTATTGAGCGGCGCTCACGGCGCCGCTGGCGATGCCTGCGTGCCGACCGGTGCGGGCGATGCCGGTTCGACCCAGATCCGTTGCCACATCCGCGCCAGCGCAGCCCGAATCTGCCCACGTGCCGCCGGCGCCCGGTACGCCGCCTGCAACTGCCGCGGCGGAATCGCCTCCCAGTCATTGCCCTGCTGCCGCGCGACCGCGAAGTTGAAGTTGTAGTCCGGTTCCAGGCCCATGCGCAGGTCGCTGAGCACCAGTTCGCCGTCCTTGACCTGCGCGCGCATGAAACCGCGGTTGAACCAGCTCAGTCGCTGCACTGCCGGCAGGTCGCGTACCTGCGCCATCGCCTGGGTGTTGGAGGGATAGCCCTGGAAGCGCATCGGCCCACGATCGGCGACCAGCGAGCGCTCGCCGATCACATAGCCGCTCGGCGTCATCGCCACCACCCGCCACAACAACGTGTTGAACGGCATCGGCACCGAGAAGCGCGGCGCCTGCGCCAGGCCCATCGCCGCCAATGCGCGGTCGGCCTCGCGATCGACCAGGTGCTTGGCCAGCAGCGACCAGCCCAGGTAGGCGCTGCTCAGGATCAGCCCGGCCAGCAGCGCCTGCTGCGCCACGCGCCGCGCGCGCGCCCACCAGGCGATGGCGCAGGCCAGGATCAGCCACAGCGTGTAGGCGGGATCGATGATGAACACGCTCGACCACATGGCCGGCGGCGGCCGCAGCGGCCACCATAGCTGCGTGCCGTAGACGGTGAACGCATCCAGCAACGGATGGGTGAGCAAGGCCAGTTGGATCGCCCAGAACCAGCGACGCGGCGCCTCGGCCACACGCCCGTGGCCGAAGCGGCGGAACAGCCACCAGATCAGCCAGCCGAACAATGGCAGCACGAACAGCGAATGACTGACGCTGCGATGCACCGTCATCAGCGTGACCGGATCGCGAGTGAGCGGCAGCAGGATCAGCGAATCGAGGTCGGGCACGGTACCGAGCGCGGCACCCGCAAGCAGCGCCGCGCGCCGATGCGCGGCCGGGGCGATGGCCGCGGCAACGGCGCCGCCGAGCACGATCTGGGTGAGGGAATCCATCGGGGGATGCTAGCAGCGATGCAGTGCTCGATGCGCAGCGGTGAGATACCCGCATTCTCGATGTGCCCGACAGGGAGAGGCGCCCCGTCGGGGACGCCTTTCTTTATTTCATCTGCACTGCCTGAAGCAGGATCAGGGGGAAATTTCTCCGGATGCGTAGAGTGGGAAATATCCCTGTGAAACGAGGATGCCAAAGGCCAAATACGAGGTGCCAGATGCCATTTCGCTGTCACCAAAGAGAAAGTAGCCCATCGCATCACTCGCTGCGACGATCGCCCAGCCCGTGTGCGGAGGCGCAGCCTGTCTCGATGAGGCGTCGGCCGCAAATTTGGACCAGTAGCGCGTGGAGTGCCTGACCACGCTCAGCCCACCCAGGACCAGCGCGCCGTTCTTCGACCTGGGATCGAGCCGCGCGATGCCTTCCCGTTCCAGTTCCTCGAATTGCACCGCCGCCGCGTCCAGGTCCTGGGCGTTCTGCACGATCTGGTCCATTCGCACGATGAACGAGAATTCGTAGGCGCTTAACTGCTGGCGCAGTACAGCCAGGTTCTCGGTCATCGGCCGGGTCGGGTCGATCGCATCCACCATGGGCTGCCGCGTGGCGATGAAGCGCTCCAGCGGCATGCCAGGGTTGTAGCCGCACTTCTCGACCAGCGCGGCGAGGGCCCCGTCGGGCGGGGCGTTGGTGTCCATCAGGCAGCCCAGGTACATGTTGTGCTGGATGCCGGCCTGGTCCATCGGATTCTCGGCCGCCAGCGCGGGGGCCGCGCCGAAGGCACTGCCGACCAGCAGGGCGGCGGTCGCGACAAGGAGTTTTTTGTTCATGAACATTCTCGTGCAATGGATGGAGAGAGGTGGCCAGGTCTCGACGTTCCTGCGCAGGCCCCGCAAAGGGCGACCACCGACGCATCGGCACATGGCGCAATGCGATACAGGGGAAGGCGCCCATCGGGCCTCCCCCCTCGGCGTGCCTGGCCCGATCGGGTCTCCCGAAAGGCTGGCGGCAGATGGATCGACTCAGGGTTGCGGATTGGGAGTCGGGCTCGCGGTGTCGAAGATCACGTCGTGGGCCTGGCTGGAGACCGTGGCCGCCGCCCCGACGTCGTGATTCGAGAGGAAATAGCCACCCACGTCGCTCACGACGACGGCCAGCCATTTCCAGAACCGCCCTTTCGAAGTGACGCCGCTCTCGGCCGCCTGCTTGGACCAGTAGCCATTGGAATGCCTGGCCACGCTCAGCCCGCCCAGGATCAGCGCGCCGTTCTCGGACTTGGGATCGAGCCGCGCGATGGCCTCGCGCTCCAGCGCCTCGAACTGGGCCGCCGCGGCATCCATGTCCGCGGCGTTCTCGACGATCTGATCCATGCGAACGAGGAACGAGTACTCGTAGGCATTGAACTGCTGGCGCAGTGCGGGCAGGTTTTCCGTCAGGGACCGCGTCGGATCGATCGAGTCGACGATCGGCTGCTGCGTGGCGATGTACCGCTCCAGCGGCACGCCGGGGGCATAGCCGCACTTCTTGACCAGCAGGGTCAGCGCGTCCTCGGCCGTGGCATTCAGGTCCATCAGGCAGCCCAGGTACATGTTGTGCTGGATGCCGGCATGGTCCAACGGGTTCTCGGCCGCCAGCGCAGGGGTGCCGACGACGCTGCCCGCCAGCAGAGCGGTTGCGACAAGGAACTTCTTCTTCATGAGCGTTCTCTCGCTATATGGAAGGGATTGGAGATGGCTGGGATGCGTGCACCGCCCCCGGAGGAAGGCCACCGCCGCATCGACACACGGTGCGATCCGGCGATTCCAGGCTAGGCAGGGCGACGGCGCAGCACGAGGGCGAAGCCGGGCCGCCCATGGAATGAACCGGGTCGGATTGACGAAGCCCGGATACGAGCACCACCGGTCGCGGGCGCGCGATCCTGCGGCGCGGCGCGATGCCGCCATCGAAGAATCAATGCGTTAGCCGGATTTATTCCCGGTCTATACCCGTGGATGCGCTGGCATCGGCCGTCGCGCCACTCGTAGGCTGCGGCTTCCCTTCTGCGCATTGCGAGATTCCGATGCCTGCCTCCCGCTCCGTCTTTCATGCCGCCCTCGTCGCGGTCCTGCTGAGCTTGCCGCTGATCGCCCACGGCCACGACACCCTGCCACCGGACTGGTGCCTGGAGCAGGACCAGGAACCGGAGGTCGTGGTGAAGTTCGATTTCGACGGCCAGCAGCTGCGGCAGACCATGGACAAGTGCGGCGTGGTCGATAGCCACGAGCCGTACACGAATACGCTGAACACCATTGCCGCCTATTGCGAGGTGGTGGCCCCGTCGCGATCGGCCAAGCCCATCGTGCTCGGCCCGACGACCTTCCTGGCCCGCGACCACCACAGCGCCTACCGCATGGAACAAGGCTTGAAGGGCGCGTGCGTGGTCTGCCCGGCCAAGCGCGGGCGCTGACCCACCGTGCAGGCGCGCTCGCTCCTCAGGGCGGCCAACGGTCGCCAGCAGGGCGGCCAGGCACGCTCAGCCGAGCGCGTCCCGTCGGGTGTAGGCAAGCACCGTGTCGATCCGCGACTGCAGCGCGGCGCGCGCCTCTGCCGAGATTCCCTCGCAGTGCGCGAGCACGAAATAGGCCGAGCGCAGTACATCCCGCCAGCGCGGGTTGCTGGGCAACTTGGAGACCGCCAGGTAGCGCTCCATCGCCCGCGCGCGCAGGCGGCCATCGTCGATGTTCACGCGCCAGATCCGGCTGCGCTCGGCCAACTCCAGCCGGCCGGTCGCCGTGGTGCGCTCCCAGGTGTCGATGACCGCGAGCATCAAGTCGACCAGCGCGCGTCGGAAGGCATCGCGCAACGCAGGCGCAGCGGCTTCCTGTTGCGTGTGCTCGGCCTGCGCGGTGTCCGACGCCGCGTCAGTGTCGCGTTCCTGCAGGGCGAGGACGACCAGGCCATCGCCGCCCCGCCAGGGTGCGAGGGTAACGGCGAGCGGTGTGCCGTGCCGCGCCACGACCTCGAGGCGCTGCGCGGCGCTGTCCTCCATACGCTCCAGCGCCGCCTGCAACGCCGGACGGTCGCGTTCGGCAACGCAGGCGAACACCGCCTGCCCTACCGGTTCGGCGGCGTCCGTGCCGCCAAGCAGCAGGCGGCCGGCACGATTGGCGGCCAGGACCTGGCCTTCGGCATCGAGCAGGCACAGCGCATCCTCGCGGCTATCGAGCAAGGTCTGCAGCAGGCTGCGATCCTCGGCCAGCGCATCGGCCTCGCGCCGATAACGGGCGAGTTGCTCCTCATGGCGAACACGCTGGGCGGCCTGCAGCACACGTTCGCGCTGCCGGCGACGCTGCAGCCACAGCCAGACACCGAGCGCGGCGGCGACGCCGGACACCAGCGCCAGCCACAGCAGCAGCGTGCGTTGGCGCAGCTGGGCCTGACGCAGGCGGTTTTCGCTTTGCAGGGCGTCGATGGTGCGCTGCTTTTCGGCGGTGTCGAAGCGGATCCGCAACCAGTCCAGTTGGCGATCGTGCTGCGCGCGCACCAACGCGGCGGCTTCTGCGTTCGCGCGCCGCAGGGTGGCGATGGCGGCCACCGTGTCGCCACTGCTTTCCTGCAGCCGTGCCAGTTCCTCCAGCAGTGGCACCCGCACCGGATCGCCGCCGGCGGCCGCGGCCAGCGCCTCGCGCAGGCGTGCCGCGGCCGCAGCGGCATTGCCTTCGAGCCGGGCCGTCCGCGCCAGTTGCAGCTGCAGTGCCGATGGCAGCGGCAGCGCCCACGCCTCGGCGAGCGCCAGCGCACTGGAACTCCAGCGTTGCGCCTGCGCCACATCGCCAAGCGCCAGCGCCGCACGGATCAGGCCGTCGTGGACACGCAACTCGTACACCCGGCGGCCCTGCGCGCGGTACACGGCCAGGGCCTCCTGCAACCAGGCCAGCGCTTGCGGCGTGTCGCCGCTGTCGAGCGCCAGCTCGGCCATGGTTTCCTGCACGTGCGCGGCCTCGATGGCGTCGCCCTGCGCGCGGTTGGCGGCCAGCGCATCGCGGTAGTAGCGCATCGCGGTGTCGGACTCGCGCAGTTCGCGATAGACGTCGGCAATATTGGTGAGCACCGACGCCGCTACTGCGCCGTGCGCACGCTGCAGGTCCAGGCTTAGCGTCAGGTTGCGCAGGGCGCCGCGGAAATCGCCGAGCCGGCGCAGCGCCGCACCGACGTTGTTCAGATCGCGCGCCTGCCCCACGCGGTCGTGCAGCGAGCGGGACAGCGTGGCCGCGCACTCGAAGCGCGCCAGCGCCTGCGGCAGGCGTTCGCGACGGAAATCGAGAATGCCGCGGCGGCGCGTGAGTTCGTAGCGCAATCGCGCGTCGCCGGCATCGCCGATATTGGCCTCGGCGCAGTCCAGCGCCTGCTCGGCGGCGTCGAAGCGGCCGCCGTCGAGCTGTTCCTTGGCCCGTGCGAACAGCGCGTCCATCCGCGTGCCACCGGTTGTGTGCAAGGTCGACAGGCCGGCCTGCTGCAGGCACAGCATCGCATCCGGGAGTTTGCGCGGTGCCTCGGCATCGGTGCAGCCGTAGACCGTGTTCTGCGCGATCGCTGTCCCGCACGCCGCGAGCAGGACGCCCAGGCACGCCGCTCGGACGCGTGCCCGCTGCCACGCGCGTGCAGTGGTGGCCTGGGCCTGGAGGGTCGTGCTGCAAGACGCCGACCAGATCGGGCTCGACCACGTCCATGCGGATCGCAGCGACCGGCCGCACACTGCCTTCCCTGGTTTCACGTGCTCCACGGCTCCAGAACTGATCGGGATGCGGCGCAGATGCGCCGCAGCGATATGGCCCGGGGCGACAACCGGGCGCGGCGGCCATGTGCTCCTGCCCGGGCGTATCGCTCCATCGCAACGCAGTAGACCCGATGCGCTGGAGGCCGGGCAAGCGCACACCGCGGTGCTATCCGCACCACGTCGATCATCATGGAATGGACGTCACGCCGAGTTCTACGCCGCCGTCCAGTGCCACTGTGGCAGCGCTGCGTCCAGTCGACCCGCACCGTGGTTGCGGCATGCGCAGTCCACGACGTGCTCAGAAACTCCGCAGAGAGCGGCGCAGCGTAGCCGCGCGCGAACCGTCCGCCTCAGGCCGCGCGCGGCCAGGCGTTCTCCTGCACCAGCCGCAGGCGCGGCGGCAGTTCGCGCAGCACGTCGCCGCGATGCGAGAGCAGGCGCAGCGTGCCGTCGGCCTCCTCGGCGAGCGCGGTGAGGCTTTCGACCCAGTCGCCGTCGTTGGCGTAGACCAGGCCATCGCGTTCGAACAGGCCGGCGCGGTGCACATGGCCGCAAATCACCCCGTCCAGACCGCGACGGCGCGCGTCGTCCAGGCCGGCAGTGACGAAGCGCTCGATGTAGCGCTCGGCCGCGCTGCTCTGCCGCTTCAGGTAGTCGGCCAGCGACCAGTAGCGCATGCCCAGGCGGCGGCGCACGCGGTTGGTCAGCTGGTTGCCGGTGAGGATGCGGTAGTACAGCCAGTCGCCGAACTTCTCCTGCAGGCCGCCGAACTGGGTCACGCTGTCGTAGTCGTCGCCGTGCACCACCAGCAGGCGGCGTCCGTCGGCGGTGGCGTGCACCGCGCGCCGGCGCACCTGCATCGCCGGCAGCGCCAGCCCGCAGAAGCGGCGGATCGGCCGGTCGTGGTTGCCGGGCACGTAGATCAGCTCGGTGCCGCCACGGGCCAGCGCATGCAGTGCATCGATCACGCGCTGGTGCGCCGCGCTCCACACCGCGCGGCGTTGCGCCATCCACCAGAAGTCGACGATGTCGCCGACCAGGTACAACTGTTCGCAGCGTAGGCCGCCGAGGAAATCGGCCAGTTCGCGTGCATGGCAATGCGGCGCACCCAGGTGCACGTCGGAGACGAACACCGCGCGGCGCGGCGACAGGCTGCTGACCGGATTCATGCCACCACCTCTGCTTCGTTGCGGGGACGTTCGAGGTAGCGCGCGCGCTTCTTGCTGCGGATGCGCTGCAGGTCCAGCTCGATCAGGCCGTCGACGGCGTCGTTGAACGCCGGATCCACGCCGAAGGCGAGGAAGCGCGCGCCGCCGGGTTCGCACAGATCGGTGTACTGCTTGTAGAGCATCGGCACCGCCGCGCCCAGCGCGTCGAGGTTGCCCTTGAGCACCTTGAAGGCGGTGTCGGCGTCCAGTTCGTCGAACGCCGGCGGCGCTTCCGGGTACGGGAACGGCCGCGCCGAGGCGGCTTCGCCGCTGGCGTCGCCGTAGTAACGCGCGTAGTAGGCCACGATCTGCTCGCGTGCCTGCTGCGGCAACGCGGCACTGATCGACACCGCGCCGAACAGGTAGCGCACCTGCGGATGATCTTGCAGATAGGCGCCGATGCCCTGCCACAGGTAGTCGATGCTGCGGCTGCCCCAGTAGTCCGGCACCACGAAGCTGCGCCCGAGTTCCATGCCCGCGGCGATGCGCGGCAGCATGCCCTCGCCGTAGCGGAACAGTTCGGCGGTGTAGAAGCCGGCCAGGCCGCGCTCGGCCAGCACCGGCGCGCCGCGGGCGACGCGGTAGGCGCCGACCACGCGGGTGGCGGCGCCATCCCACAGCACGATGTGTTCGTACCAGGTGTCGTAGTCGTCCAGGTCCAGGCGCCGGCCGGTGCCCTCGCCCACCGCGCGGAAGGTCAGCTCGCGCAGGCGGCCGATCTCGCGCAGCAGCGCCGAGCCGGCGCGAAGCCGGCCGACGCGGATCTGCTTGCCGTCCAGGGTGTGGCCGAGGCTGCGCAGGCTCGCCACTTCCACGGCCAGTTGCGCCGGGTCCTCGGCGGCGACCAGCGCTTCCTCGCTCGGCGCGGCCTGCCCGCCGCTGCGGCCGAGCGCATACAGCTCGCTGCGCAGGCGCCGCATCAGCTCGGCTTCGGGCAGGTCCTGCGGCAGCGCGCGGGCGCGGCCCAGGCTGAGCGCGATGCGGCGCTCGCGACGGGCGAACATCTCCCGCGCCAGCAACGCAGTCCCGGCCGGCTTGAACAGCGCCGAGGCGCCATAGAACAGCGCCGAGTTGCGCGCATGGATGCGCACCGGCAACACCGGCGCGGCACTACGCAGGGCGAAGCGCAGGAAGCCGCGGCGCCAGCGGCCGTCGGCGACGCCGCCCCAGCCCAGCCGCGAGACTTCACCTGCCGGGAACACGATCACACATTGCTCCTGCGCCAGCGCCTGCTCGATCGCCCGCACGCTGGCCGGCGACGGCGCACCGCCGAGGATGCGTACCGGCAGCAGCAGGTCGCGCAGCCCTTCCAGCGCCCACAGGAAATCGTTGGCGACGATCTTCACGTCGCGCCGCACCTGGCCGACACAGTCCAGCAGCGCCAGCGCATCCAGCGCGCCGGAGGGGTGGTTGGCGACGATCAGTAGGCGCCCGCGCGCCGGGATGCACTCGGCGGCGGTCGGCCCGACCACGTAGCGGGCCTGCAGGAAATCCAGTCCGGCCTGGACCAGGGCGAACCCGCGCAGGTCGCGGTTGGCCTCCAGGAACGCGTCCAGCGCGTCCAGTCCCGACCATTTCTGCAGGCCGCGCAGCAATGGCCGGACCAGCCGCGAGCGGCGTCCGGCAAACCAATGCGGGTAGCGGTCCTGAAGACGGCGTTCGAGTGCGAGCACGGCAAGCCCCCTTGCTGACTGCGCACAGCTTCGGCCGCGGCGGCGACACCGATCTTGCAATCTGGCTACGGCAAGGTGACGGACGCACCGTGGCGCGCCAACCGGTTAACCTTGGGCAACGTCGGCCCCGGGCACCATGCACGCCGCCCGGCGCCCGTGTATCATTCGCCTCCATCTTTTCATCCGAATACAAGGATATAGCCGCGATGTCCAGCTATCTCTTCACCTCCGAGTCGGTCTCCGAAGGCCACCCGGACAAGATCGCCGATCAGATCTCCGATGCGGTGCTCGACGCGATCCTGACCCAGGACAAGCGCGCGCGCGTGGCCTGCGAAACGCTGGTCAAGACCGGCGTGGCGATCGTCGCCGGCGAAATCACCACCAGCGCCTGGATCGACCTGGAAGCGCTGACCCGCAAGGTGATCCTGGACATCGGCTACAACAGCTCCGACGTCGGCTTCGACGGCGAGACCTGCGGCGTGCTCAACCTGATCGGCAAGCAGTCGCCGGACATCAACCAGGGCGTGGACCGCAAGAAGCCGGAAGAACAGGGCGCCGGCGACCAGGGCCTGATGTTCGGCTACGCCACCCGCGAGACCGACAGCTTCATGCCGGCCGCCATCCACCTGTCGCACCGCCTGGTCGAACAGCAGGCCAAGGTGCGCAAGAAGAAGAACTCGCCGCTGGCGTGGCTGCGCCCGGACGCCAAGAGCCAGGTCACCCTGCGCTACGAAGACGGCGTGGCGACCGCCATCGACGCGGTGGTGCTGTCCACCCAGCACGACCCGGACATCAAGCAGAAGCACCTGGTCGAAGCCGTGCGCGAGGAAATCCTCAAGCCGGTGCTGCCGGCCAAGTGGCTGCACAAGGGCACCAAGTTCCACATCAACCCGACCGGCAAGTTCGTCATCGGCGGGCCGGTGGGCGACTGCGGCCTGACCGGGCGCAAGATCATCGTCGACACCTACGGCGGCTGGGCGCGCCACGGCGGCGGCGCGTTCTCCGGCAAGGATCCGTCCAAGGTCGACCGCTCGGCCGCCTACGCCGCGCGTTACGTCGCCAAGAACGTGGTCGCCGCCGGTCTGGCCGACCGTTGCGAAGTGCAGGTCTCCTACGCCATCGGTGTGGCCGAGCCGACCTCGATCTCGGTCACCACCTTCGGCACCGGCAAGATCGCCGACGACAAGATCGAGAAGCTGATCCGCAAGCATTTCGACCTGCGTCCGTTCGGCATCATCCAGATGCTCGACCTGATCCACCCGATGTACCAGCAGACCGCCTCGTACGGCCATTTCGGCCGCACCCCGAAGGCCTTCACCTACACCGACGGCACCGGCGCCCAGCACCAGGCCACCGCGTTCTCGTGGGAGAAGACCGACCGCGCCGAGGCACTGCGCGCGGACGCCAAGCTGAAGTAAGCCGGCCTGCCGCGCTTGCGACACGGAACGGGCCGCACTGCGGCCCGTTCTGCGTTTGGGGAATGGGATTTGGCCAGGAGCGCATCCCGCAGCCGGAACGTCTTCGCGTAGGAGCGGCTTCAGCCGCGACGGGCGTTCCGGGGAAGGCCTGTCGCGGCTGAAGCCGCTCCTACGACGAGCAAAGCAAAAAAGAGCGTCGAGCCGGCTCAGCCGCGCCGCTGCAGCGCGGCCTGCAGCAATGACTGGAATGTTGGCAGCGGGCACAGCCCGGTCGCTGGGTCGCTGCAACCCGGAATCTGCAGGGTCTGCAGCAGCGGCGGATGGCGCAGGCTCAGCGGGGTCAGTGCGCGCAGCTGGTCCAGCGACTGCGCCTGGTAGCGCACGCGCACGTAGCGCTGGCCGTTGCGTGCGTCGCGCACCTGCTCCACCACCAACGCGCCGCCCGGGGGCGCGTCGTCGCGGCCGAAGCCGGGCAGATGGAAGTGCAGGTCGAGCAGGCCGCTGAGCGCGGCGATGTGGGTGTCGCTGGCGACCAGCACGCTCAGCCGCGGCGCATCGGCCGTGCCCAGCGTGTCCAGCAGGCGGTGCGCCATCGGCGCGCCCGCGCGCGCGGCCATGTACTGCGGCCGCGCATAGATCTCGAACAGCAAGGCATGCAGGCGCGACACCGCAGCGATGCGCGCCGGGGTCGCGCGGCCCCAGCCAACCTGGTCCAGCGGCATGCCTTCCGCGTATTGCAGGATGAACACCTCGGCCGTGCCCGAGGTCAGGTCCAGCGGTCCGTGCAGGGCCAGGCTGCGTCCGTTCCCGCCCGGGGTCAGCGACGACGGCATGTGCACGAAGTCGCAGGTGTCGGCACAGCCAAGGATCTCCTGCATGGTCCGCAGTTCGCGTGCATACGGTGCCAGCACCGCGCCCGGCCCACCGGTCTGCCGCTGGATCGAGGCCACCGCGGCGGCGGCATCGAACTCCACCGCGCCGGCTTCCACCGGGCGGAACAGCGGGTCGTCGCTGCCTTCGGTCTGATGGCCGGCCTGCAGATGGCAGCCGGGCGCGAGGGTATCGGCGAGCAACTGCGCGCTGACGATGGTGCGCTGGTCGGTGTTGGCGTAGATGCTGACCGCCCCGTCGGCGGGGCAGCCCTGGGCCGGCAGCACGCCATCGCGCAGCAGCCATTGCCGGGTGTAGTCGCCGCTGCGCTCCACTGCGGTGCGGCCATGCGCGGTAAGCAGGCTCGGCGGCGTGTCCCATACCGGCCAGGGCTGCGGCGCCAGCGCGGCAGCCGCAGCCTCGCCCGGCAGCGGTGCGCGTACGCCATGGCGGAACAGCATCCACACCTTTTCCACCTGCAGCGCGGGCGCGGGCTTCGGCGCCCGCCGCGCCTGCGCGCCCAGTGTCGCCACCACCAGCGCGCCCCACAACATCCAGCACAAGCCTGTCTTCATCGTCGTTCCCAAGATGGAAAATCTCATGGCGCGGTCGCGCCGCAGTCAGCGGTGACCCGGTCGCAGCGCAGGCCCGTGGCGATGCCGAGCCAGTAGTGCAGCCGCTGCGGATCCGGCGCGCCGGCGTAGTAATCGGTACTGATCCACTGCGCGCCGGCATCCAGCGCCGCCTGCGCACGGCGCCGGTCGTGCGCACGTGCTTCGCGGCCTTCGGCATCGGCGCGGGTGCGCACCACGAAGCCCTGCGCGACCAGCGCGCGGATCCGCGACGCCTCGGCCAGCGGATCCTCGATCGACAGCACCGCCGCCTCCGGCTGGTCCGGCGCATACCAACCGAACATCATGCGTCCGCGCAGCGATGGATGCTCCTGTCGATACAGCGCCTCGTGCCGCGGATTGCCGTCGAGCACGAACAGCATGCGGCCACGCGCCTGTGCCACGCTCGGCCAGGCATGCGCCAGCACCGCGTCGCGCAGGCTCGGCGCGGCGCCGCGCACATCGTCGGGCACGATCAGGCGTGCGCGCCCGACCACCTCGATGATGTCGCGGTCCAGCGCGTCCAGATCGTTGGCATCGAAGGCGGCACAGTGCGGCCACAGGCCCGGCACCGGATCGAAATCCACCGCGTTGACCAGCACCACCAGCGGCGCATGCCGCGGGTGCGCGCGCGACCAGGCGGCAAGGATCGCCAGGCAGTCGCGGAAGCGCAGGCAATGGCTGGCGTAGTCCAGGCCCGGCTGGTGCAAGACCTTGGCGCCGGGTGCGCGCATTCTCGCGCGGGTCGCGGCATCTGCGCGCGCATACGGCGCGGCATACAGGCCGCCGTGCGGATCGGCGGCCACGTCGAGTTCGAGTTGCCGCAGCCCCAGCGCGAGCTGGGCCTGCAGCGAAGGATGGCCATAGGCCAGTGCCGGCCATTCGGCGGCGTCATGCGCCTGCAGACGCCGCCGCATCTGTGCGGTGGGCACCGGTCGATAGCTGTTGTGTGAGCCGAGCAGTTGTACCTGGTCCAGGCGCAAGTTGTCGATCGGCACTGTCGCCGGTGCCGCTGCCGCGCTGGCCGCTCCCGGCAGGCCAATCAGCGCCAGCCAGACGAGCAGCAGCGCGCTGCACACAACGCCCCACCCGCCGCGCGGCACAAGGCCGTGCGGCGGGCGGGGACGTCCAGCATGCGCAAGCGCCCGCTTCAGAACGTGTACTTCACGTTCAACAACGCAGTGCGGCCGGCATCGACGATGTCGGAGATCGCGGTGCTGTTGCGGCCCACGTGCGCCCAGTAGCTCAGGCGATTGGTGAGGTTGGCCACCGACAGGTCGGCGCGCAGGTGCTCGTTGAAGGTGTAGCCGACGTGCAGGTCCACGCGGGTGATTGGCTTGACCCACAGGTCGTCCCAGGTCGCGCCGCGGTTGTAGTAGTCGTACACCGAGACGTATTCGCCGGAGTAGTGGTAGGCCAGGTTCACCGACAGCGGACCCTTCTCGTAGAACAGTTCGGCGTTGGCCATCAGGTCCGGCGCGTTCTGGATGCGCTCGTCGTGGAAGCCGTCCATGCCCAGGTCCACGCGGGTGGTCTGGCGAGTGAGGTTGGCGCCGATGCCGAAGCCGTCCAGCGGAGCCGGCATGCCCTGCAGGGTCTGCCGCACCGCGGCTTCGAAGCCCAGCACCTTGCCGTCGCCGCCGTTCTGCGGACGCACATAGCGCACGTTGCCGGCGCCGGCGCTGCTGCCGGCGTTGGCCGGATCCGAGCCGCTCTCGTAGATGTAGTCGGTCAGACGCTTGTAGTAGCCGGCCAGCATGGCGTGGCCGCCATGGCCGTTGTCCCACTCGCCGGACAGGTCCACGTTGAGCGACTTGATCGGCTTCAGGTCCGGGTTGCCCTCGGTGATGACCGTGGTGCCGTCGCTGGAGACGTCGTAGTTGGCGCCGCCGCCGAGCTGCACCAGCGCCGGCCGGGTGTAGCTGGTCCACACCGAGGCGCGGTACACCGCATTGCCGGCGCCCGGACGGTAGTTCAGGAACACGCTCGGCAGCGGCACGTCGTAGCTGGTGCGGTTGCTGCTGAAGAAGCCGGGCAGTTCGTTGCCGTTGGCGTCTTCGGGCATGGTCCAGAAAGTGTTGCGGATGCTGGTGTGCTCGAAGCGCACGCCCGGGATCACTTCCAGGTCGCCGCTGCGGAAGGTGGCCATCGCATACGCCGAGGTGACCGCCTCGTCGCCGCGCATGGTCGCGCAGTTCTGGTTGTTGATCGCCAGGCTGCCGCAGGTGTCGAAGCTGGCCGCGGTCAGGTGCTGGGCGATCATCGCCTTCAACCCGCCGTTGCTGAGCTTGACCGTCGGCCACGCGTACTTGCCCGGGTACACCGAATCGTACTGGCCGACCACCAGGCCCGTGTCGCGCAGCAGCGTGCCGTCGGTGAACTTGCTGTTGGTCCAGTCGCGCGAGGTGAAGTCGCGGGAGCTGTCGACGTACTTCACGCCGAACTGGATGTTGCTCAGCGCGCCCTGGTCGAAGTCGTAGCGCACGTCGAACTTGGCGCCGCCCTTGGTCTGGCCGCTGTAGGACTTGGTCAACTGGCCGTAGCGGCGCGCATACAGGCCGCCGATGTCGCTGGCCTGGGCCTGGATCGCCGGGGTCAGCAGCGGCTTGGGGAAGCCTTCGCTGTCGTAGCCGGAGAAGGTGTTGGCGCCGCCGTACGGGAACTGGGTCGAAGCGTACTGGTCCACGCGCGCGGAAATTTCCACGTGGTCCGGACGATCGTTGTCGCCGTAGCTGTAGAACAGGTTCGGCGACAGCGTCCAGTTGCCCAGTTGCTTGTCGGCGCCGAACTGGAAGGTGGCCAGGTCCGCCACTTCCGGGTTGGTCTCGTACCAGTAGCGCACCGCCACGCGGTTGATCTGCGGCTGGTACACGCCGGTGGTGCCGATCTGCACCAGGCTCACGTTGGCCGGCACCAGCTGCGTATAACCGGTGTTCTGCTCGGTCTTGGCGTAGGCGTAGGTGGCGCGTGCGTACAGTTGCAGGCTCGGGTCGACGTGCCAGTCGAAGGACACGTTGCCGCCGTAGCGCTTGGTGTCGCCGGCGGAATAGCCGATGTTGGCGCCGGTGGCCATCAGCAGGTCCTGCGGATCGTAGCCGGGCGCCGGCTGGCCGCTGGCGGTGGTACGCGAGAAGTACTTGCCCGACCAGTCGCCGCGCGAGGCGGCGGCGTTGGCCACTTCGCTGTTCACGTAGTGGCGCTCGTCGTAGTACGCGCTGGTGTAGATGCCGAACTGGTTGTCGGCGCCGAACTTGGCGTGGAACTCGCCGGATGCGCCCTCGCCCAGGCCGCTGTCGCCGTAGTCGCGCGCACGGCTTTCCATGCGCCCGCTGGCGGTGACGCTGCCGCCCATCGCCTCGCTGTAGTCGAAGCCGCTGGGGGTGCGGTAGTCGATGGTGCCGCCGATCGCGTCGCCGTCCATCGCCGCGGTGGAGGTCTTGTTCAACACGATGGTCTGCAGGCCCGACGGCGGCAGCAGGCTCAGTTGCACGCTGCGGCTGTAGGGCAGGCCCTGGGCGACGTTGACGCCGTTGATCAGGTTGACGTTGTACTCGGCGTTGAGGCCGCGCACCGAGGCGAACATGCCCTCGCCGCGCGCGGCGCCGTCGACGCCGCCGAAGTACGACTGCCCGGTGTTGACCACGTTGACGCCCGGCAGCAGGCCCAGCGCCTCGGCGATGTTGTGCACGGCGGTGTACTTCAGGTCTTCGGCCGACAGCACGTTGGCCGTGTTGGTGGCCGCCATCTGCATGTCCGCGGCGTTGTAGCGGGTGACGGCGACGGTGATCTTGTCCAGGGTCTTGGCGCTGGCGTCGGACGCGGGGTTCTGCGTCTCCTGCGCATCCTGCGCCTGGGCCAAGGCCATCGGCGCGACACCGAGCAACGCTGCGGCGATCGCCCATGACAGGCGTTTGGGAAGATGGATCGAGTGCGACATGAAGAATCCGAGCGTAGGCGCGGCCAACGGAATGTTCCGCAGGCCGGGCATGGTGGGGAGAGAGGCCGTGATCGTGTTCACGGCGGCGCGCATTGTTGGCGGGCGCGGCTGCAATTTGATGACAACGATGTCACCCACCACCATCGGCCATCGATCCGACGCATTTCCCGCGGAATTCGGCACAACCGCGACGATGCACGGCGCGGCGCTACGGGGCGTGGCGCCAAGGCGAGCGCGACGCGTTGGGCGCGTCTATCCGAGTTGCGTGGAGCTGGCTGCAGGGATGCGTCGCCCGCCTCTCGGTGGGTGCGGTGCGCGACGCAATGCCGCCGACGCGCTCCGAGACGCTGGGCGCGGCTGCGCCGCGGTGTCCTCAGCGCGGCGTCGCGGCGGCGTCGACCTGCAACTGCGCGTGCAGGATGCGGCGGATCTCCAGGATGGCCTGCGGCGTCTCCTGCACGCTGTGGCCCGAGGTGATCACCAGTTCGGAGACCGCGCCCGGCAGATGTGCGCTGCGGTACGGCACCAGCCCGTCATCGGAGTCGGCCAGCGGCACCGCCGGATCGCGGCGGGCGATGATGGTGTGGTAGCGCACCGCCGGCGCGATCGGCAGGTCCGCCGCCGCGCGCACGAACGGATCGGTGTCGCGCAGGTTGTCGATGCTGTTGGGCACGCGCACCGGCGCGCCATCGGGGCCGTCGATCCCCTGCAGCAAGGTGTTCAAGCGATCGAACAGCGTCACCGGCAGGCGTACCAGGCGCCCGGCCAGCCGCCCGAGGCGGCCTTCGGCGAAGGTGGTGCCGCGTTGCGGCGCGGCGATGAAGATGGCGCGGTCCACCTCCGGCAACGGCGCGAAGCGCAGCAGCGGCTGCAACTGCGCCAGCGCCTGCGGATCCAGCGGGCGGCGGTCGCCGCGTGCGCCGATCAGCTCGTTCCACAGCGTGTCGCCGGAGTCGCTGACCAACAGGCGCCCGATCACCCCGCCCATGCTGTGGCCGATCAGCACCATGTGCTGCGAGGCCGGCGCCTGCCCCTGCGGATCGAAATGGCGCAAGGTCTGCTGCAGTAACGCATCGATCTGCGTACGGTTCCAGGCGATCGGCATGTTGGTCGGGTAATAGACCTGCCAGATCTGGTAGTGGCGGCGCAGCTGCTCGTCGCCCATCAACTCGTTGGCGACGTTGACCCAGGCTTCCGGACTGCTGGCCAGGCCGTGCAGCATCAGGATGATGCGCCGGTCCGGATCGTACGGCTGCATCAGGTACAGATGCGGCTGCTCGATGCCATCCTCGCGGCCGAGCATCGAGCGCAGCGACTGCCGCGCGAAGCCGGCACGGGCCAGCCACAGGCCGTAGGCGGCGGTGAAGTTGGCCGCCAGCGGCAGGCGTTGGCCGTGCACCTCGACCTCGCCGTCGCGATACGGATCGTAGGGCGCCACCACCACGCTGCGGGTGTCGAGCACCTGCGCCAGGCTGTCGCCGTCGAAGCGCAGCAGCACCGTGGTCGGCGCATACGGCATCTCGCTGAAGGCCGGCGCGTGCGGGTCCGGCGCGGTCTTGGCGGCGGTTGCCGCGGTCGGGTCGCCGACCTTGGACGGTGCGATCTCCGCGACCAGCTCGGCGCCGAAGCCGTCGCGCCGGTAGGTGCTGCGCAGGCCATCGAAGCGCAGCGTCGACGCCGGCAGCATCGCGTCCGGCCGCGCCACCCCGCCGGGCAGGCGGAAACTGCCCATGTCCGCGCGCACCTGCCAGCCAGCCGTGCGCAGCATGTCGTCGTCGTGCAGCTCGCCGCTGGCGCTACCGGCGCGCCAGCGCAGGAACAGCTCGCCGACCACCTGCTGCACCGCGTAGTTGTAATAGTCGCGCACCTGGGTCTGCCGGTCCTCGAATGCGCGCGCGCTGGCCGGACGCTGGGTGTAGAACAGGTAGGCATAAGCGTAGCGAGCCGCCTCCAGCCAGGCCTGCAGCGTCGCATCGTCCAGCGCCCTCGCCTGCCGCGGCGTGCGCACATTGGCCGCATGCACCCACAGCTCCGACAGGGTCGCCAGCCGCCGCTCCTGGTCCAGCCCCTGCAATGCGCGCAGCTGCGTGGCGCAGGCCGCAACGTCCGCCTCGCAAGTCTTGGGATCGAGCGCGAGCACGCGCAGCGTCTCCAGGCTGGCGTCGCTGAGCTCGCCGGTGCTGAGGACGTCGCCACGCTGGGTCGCGATGTAGTCGGCGGCGCTGCGCGACTGCACGCTGACCATCGCGCAGCCGGTGCCGAGCAGCAGCGCGGCAGCCAGCAGCCCGGTGCCGGCGCACCAGGCAAGACGTGTGCGCAGGGTCATGGCGTGGCCGCGGGATCGTCGCCGGGAATGCCGGCGCGAATGCGCGTGGAGAAGTCGGCGTCAGCGCCCGCAACCCGCGCGCGTTCGCCGATACGGCCGCGCGCGCGCAGCGTGGCCAGGCTGTAGCCGGGCATGAAGCCGTGCTGCGCGTAGACGTAGGAAGGCAGGTAGCCGGACAGCAGCAGGCGGACGTCGAGCGGCAGCGCGGGATCGAGCTTGCGCGCCAGTTCGAACACGATGGTGGTGCAGTTGCTGGTGGCGGTGTTGTAGAACCGCGGCGTGCGCTGCAATTGCTGCGCCCGCGCCACGTAGCCCAGGAACAGCTGGCGCAGTTGCGCGCGCGAGAGGTTGAGCCGATACAGGTACACGTCCTCGCCGCGCACGTTGCTGCGCACCGCCAGAATGTCGCGCTCGTCGGCAGCCACCATCACCTGCTCGAAATTGCGGAAGAATCCGGCCAGCGCCGAGAACGCCTCGCCGCGCTCCTTGCGGATCTCCAGCGAGAACACCACGCGACGGCCGTCGTCGAAGCCGAACGAGACCAGGGTGTGGGCGATCGCCGGCCCCATCCAGTACGACAGCGCCAGGTCCGCCGAGGCCAGTCGGTCCAGATCGTAGCGGCGGGTCTCCCAGTGCGGGGTGTAGTCGTGGTCGCTGCGCCAGGCGAAGTTGCGCACGTTGTGCAGGGTCACCACGTGCCCGTCCACCTGCGGCTGCAGCAGTTGCGCGACATCGTCGGCCCAGTCGCGGTTCTGCTGCGGCTGCAGCGCCGACCAGCCCACCGCCATGCCCGCGCAACCGACCGCGAACAACAGCGGCAGTACGCGGTACTCGCGCGGATGCCGCAGGCCCCACAGCGCAGCGGCGCCGAGCGCGGCCCACAGCAGCGCCGAGCCGTAGCGCACCACGGCGCCGGTATGCGGCAGGTAGCTCAGGAACAGCGCGCCCCACAGGCTGGCGGCAAGGATCGCCAGCATCGCCAGCGCGCGTGCCAGCCGCCGCGGCCAGCGCCGTCTGGGCGCGCCCGTGTCCGCCGCGGCGCGCTGCCGCGCAGCGCCGGCAGCGCGGCTCACAAGTCCGCCGCCGCTGCGGGCGTGGCCAGGGCGTGGCGCAGCAGGCGGCACCCCCGCTGCGCCAGCGCCTTGCGCTCGGCTTCGTCGCTGCCACGCTGGCAGGCGCCGAGCATGTCCATCGCCAACCCCAGATCCTGGTCGTCCAGGTCGGCACGGCACAGGCCGGCGGCGATCGCACGCTGCAGGTACGGCAGCAGGATCGCCATCGCCCGCGCATGCGCCGCGGCGATCGTCGGATGCTCGCGCGGCATCGACCGCCAATAGTCGGCCAGCGGCGCCGACATCGCGATGTGCTCGGCGACGTCGTACAGCAGCAGGAACAGCCCGTCCGGCCGCGTGCCGATCTCGCGCGCGCAGCCCTCCAGGCCGTCCAGGCCGCGTTCCAGCAGGGCCGCCATCAGTTCGGTGCGGTCGGCGAAATGGCGGTACAGCGTGGCGCGGCCGAGCCCGGCGCGCTCCACCACCAGTTCCAACGGCGCCAACACGCCATGCTCGCAGAACACCTCGTCGGCGGCGTCCAGCAACAAGCGGCGGCGGTGGGCGGTATCGGCTCGCATTTCCATGCGCGGCATTATCGGACAATTTTGTCCGCTTGCAAGCGGATCGCGGTCGGCAGCCGCCGGCATCGACCGGCGGCACCTTGAAGCACTGGCCTCAGCCGGTGTTCTGCACGCCCTGGGCGACGCCGTTGACGCAGGCCACCAGCGCCCGCAGCAGGTCTTCGTCCTCGCCCTCGGTGGCGCGCCAGCGCTGCAGCAGGTCCACCTGCAGCACACTGATCGGGTCGATGTAGGGGTTGCGCAGGCGGATCGACAAGGCCAGCCGCGGATCGTGCTGCAGCAGCGAGGTTTGCCCGGTCAGCGTCTTCACCCAGCCCTTGGTCAGCGCCAGCTCGTCGCGGATGCGCGGGAAGAAGCGCTCGTGCAGCGGCCCGGACAGGCGCGAGAACATCTCGGCGATGTTGAGGTCGCCCTTGGACAGGACCATGGCGATGTCGTCGAGGAAGGTGCGGAAGAACGGCCAGTCGGCCGCCATCGCGCGCAGCGCGTCCTCGTGGCCGGCGTCCACCGCCGCCTGCAGGCCGCTGCCCACCCCGTACCAGCCCGGGATCACCGCGCGCGCCTGGCTCCAGGCGAACACCCAGGGAATCGCACGCAGATTGGACAGCGCCGCATCCTGGCCAAGCCGCCGCGATGGCCGCGAGCCCAGGGTCATGCGCTCGATCACGTCGATCGGCGTGGCCAGACGGAAATAGCGCATGAACTCGGCATCGCCGACAAAGCCGCGATACGCCTGGCTGCTGTGTTCGGCGACCAGGTCCATCACCGGCCGCCAGCCGTCCTCGCGCGCGTCGGCCGCACGCGGGCGCAGGCTCGACAGCAGCACCGCGCCGGTCATCTGTTCCAGCGAGCGCAGCGCCAGTGCGCGGATGCCGTACTTGCGGTGGATCACCTCGCCCTGCTCGGTGACCCGCAGACGTCCGTCGACGCTGCCGCGCGGCGCCGCCTCCAGCGCGCGCGTGGTCTTGCCGCCGCCGCGCACGATCGAGCCGCCGCGGCCGTGGAAGAAGGTCAGGCGGATGCCCAATTCGGCCGCCGCCTCCAGCAGTTCCACCTGCGCGCGCTGCAAGCCCCAGCGCGAAGCGGCGATGCCGCCGTCCTTGCCGCTGTCGGAATAGCCGAGCATCACCATCTGCACGTCGTCGCGCGCGGCCAGGTGGCGGCGGTAGACCGGATCGGCCAACAGGTCACGCAAGGTCGCGGTGCCGCCGCGCAGATCGTCCACGGTCTCGAACAGCGGCACGATGTCCAGCGGCACCGCGCCATCGTCATCGACCAGGCCGCCGCGGCGCGCCAGCGCCAGCACGGTCAGCACGTCGGCGCGGTCGTGCGCCATCGAGATGATGTAGCTGCCCAGCGCGTCGGCGCCGTGCCGCGCGCGCGCATCGGCGAGCGCGGCGAACACCGCGTCCAACCGCGCATTGCCTTCGTCATCGGCCGCCGGCAGGGTCTGCTCGCCGCCGGCGTAAGGACCGAGCAGACGCGCGCGCTCCTCCACCGCCCGCGCGTCCCAGTCCTGCGTGTCCAACGCGGCGGCGACCGCGCGCGCGTGCACGCTGGACTCCTGGCGCACGTCCAGCCGCGCCAGGTGGAAACCGAAGCTGCGCACCCGCCACAGCAGGCGCCGCACCGCGAACCAGCCGGCGTGCAGGCCCTTGTTGGCCTGCAGGCTGTCCAGGATCAACTGCAGGTCGCTTTCCAGTTCGGCCGGGGCGGCATAGGCACCCGGCGCGTCGTCCAGGGTCGCCTGCAGGCGCGCGCGCATCAGATCGTTGAGCAACCGGTAGGGCATGTCGCCGTGGCGCGGCCGCGAGCGCGCGGCGGCCTCCGGCAGCAGCTGCCGGTAACGCTCCAGTTGCTCCAGCAGCGGTGCGCTGACCGCGACCAGGGTGGTCGACTGGCTGAGCAGGCTGGCCAGTTGCCACAGCTCCTTCAGATAGCGCTCCAGCACCGCGCGCCGCTGCGCGTCGAGGGTGGCGGTGATGGTGGCGGCATCCACATTGGGGTTGCCGTCCATGTCGCCGCCGACCCAGGTGCCGAAACGCAGCAGCCGCGGCAGGGTCAGCGCCTGCCCGTAGGTCTCCTCGATGGCGTGCTCCAGGGTCTCGTACATCACCGGGATCACCCGGTACAGCACCTGGGTCAGGTAGAAGCCGACGTGCTCGCGCTCGTCCTCCACGGTGGGACGCACCGGCGAGGAATCGGCGGTCTGCCACGAGGCGGTCAGCGCCATGCGGAAACGCGCCGCGTCGGTGGCGCGCTCGCCCGGGGTGCGCAGGCCGTCGAGGTTGTCGACCAGGCTGGCCACCATCAGCTGTTCCTTCTCCAGCAGCGCACGCCGCACCGCCTCGGTCGGGTGCGCGGTGAACACCGGCTCCACGTCGATGCGCGGCAGCCAGTCGCGCAGCTCCTCGATGCCGACGCCCTGCGCCTTGAGCCGGCGCAAGGCGTCGTGCAGACCGTCCGGCTGCGGCGTATCGGCACTGCTGCGCTGGTAGTCGCGGCGGCGGCGGATGCGGTGCACGCGCTCGGCGATGTTGACCACCTGGAAGTAGGTGCTGAAGGCGCGCACCAGCGCTTCGGCGTCGCGCGGTGCGCGGCCGGCGAGTTGCTCGCTCAGCGAGGACAGCGGCGCGGCACGCTCACGGCGGGCGATCGCGGTGGTGCGGATGCGTTCGATCTCGTCCAGGAACTGCGCCGAGACCTGTTCGGCGAGCAGGTCGCCCACCAGGGCGCCGAGGCGACGCACGTCGTCGCGTAGGGGAAGGTCGGGCGTGGCGAAAACGATACTGCTGCGGGACTCGTTCATCGGAAAACGCATGGCTCGGCAGTGGGGGCGCCGCAAGCCTAACCGAAAAGGGATCGCGTTCCCGTCGGCCGCGGCGACGGTTTCAAAGCGAACCATTTGCACCGCACGGCAGTGCTCTGTGCCACGGCTGCACGAAAACGTGCGGCCGTGGCACAGGCACGACTCAGCGCGACACAGCGCCTGCCGCAGTCGGCGTGGGCGCCGGCCCCAGATAGGTGCGCAGCCAGCGCTCGCTCTCGGCCAGCATCTGCAGCACCGACTCGCGCGCGCGGTAGGCATGCGCCTCGTTGGGCAACATCACCAGCCGCGCGGTGCCGCCGTTGCCCTTGATCGCCGCGTACATGCGCTCGCTCTGGATCGGGAAGGTGCCGGAGTTGTTGTCCTCGGCGCCGTGGATCAGCAGCAGCGGATCCTTGATCCGGTCGGCGTAGTTGAACGGCGACATGGCCTGGTACACCGGCTGCGCCTGCCAGTAGGTGCGCTCCTCGGACTGGAAGCCGAACGGCGTCAGCGAGCGGTTGTAGGCGCCGCTGCGGGCGATACCGGCCTTGAACAGGCGCGTGTGCGCGAGCAGGTTGGCGGTCATGAAGGCGCCGTAGGAATGCCCGCCGATGGCGATGCGATCGCGATCGGCGACGCCGCGCCGCACCACCTCGTCCACCGCCGCCTGCGCATCGGCGACCAGTTGCTCGACATAGGTGTCGTTGGGTTCGCGCGCGCCCTCGCCCACGATCGGCATCGACGGGTCGTTGAGCACCGCATAGCCCAGCGCCAGGAACGCCTGCGGCCCCCAGTAGCCGATCGCATTGAACCGATACGGCGAATCGGTGACCTGGCTGGCGGCATCGGCGGATTTGAACTCGCCCGGGTAGGCCCACATCAGCATCGGCAGCGGGCCGTCGCGCTTGGCGTCGTAGCCCGGCGGCAACAGCAGGGTCGCGGTCAGCTCCACGCCGTCCTTGCGCCGGTAGCGGATCTGCTCCTTGTGCACGTCGCGCAACTGCGGCGTGGGATGGGTGAAGCGAGTCAGCGCCACCGGCTCGGCGTTCGCGCTGTCGAGCCGATAGAAATTGCGCGGCTCCTGCGGCGTCTCGCGGGTGATCAGCAGGCGCTGACCGCTGTCGTCGAGCAGAGCCTGCGGCACCGCGTAGTACGGCGCCTGCGACTGGAACAGGCGGGTGCTTTTCCGCGTGTCCAGATCGTAGCGGTCCAGGAACGGCCGATCGCCCTGCGGCGAAGCGCCTTCGCCGCGCAGGAACAGGCTGTGGCCATCGGCGGCGATCAACAGGCGCGGGTTGCCGGCGGCATCGCGCTCCGTCACCGGCGTGCCGGGATCTGCGTAGCGGTCCTCCTGCGAACGCTGCGCCAGTAGCTGCGGCGCCTGCGCGGGATGGTCCGGGGCCACGCGCCACTGCTTGGTCTGCCGCGTCTTCCACCAGAACTCGTCGATCAGGGCCAGATCGCCGCGGCCCCAGGCAATGCCGGCAAAGCGCGACTGCAGGCGCGCCAGCGTCACCGGCGGCGCCTTGAACGGCGCCGCCTGCATCATCACCGCGTCGCGCACGGCCGCTTCGCGCGCCGGGTCGCCGCCGTCCTGGGCTTCCGCCCAGACCAGGGTGGCCGGCGCGTCGCTGCGCCAGTCGATGTCGCGCACGCCGGTGCGCACCGCATCGTTGCCGGTCGGCAGGCCTTCCACCAGCGGCAGCTGCGCCAGCGTGTGCACCGGCTTGCCGGCGCGGTCGAGCACCTCGATGGTGCGCGGGAAGCCACTGGCCGGCACCAGGTAGGAGAACGGCCGCTGCAGGCGCTGCGCCAGCAGATAGCGGCCGTCCGGCGACGGCGCCAGCGACAGGTACAGGTCCGGGTTGGCGATGCGCTGCACCTGCCCGTCGACATCGACCAGCGCCGGCTGCGCGCGCAGTTGATCGTCGAACTGGCGCGCGTCGGCCTCGTTCTTCAGCAGGTCCTGATAGGTGCGCAAGGCGGTGGCGCCACCGCCCGCGGTCTGCTGCACCGCCGGCCCGGTCGGCACTGCATCGGCGGGCGGCGCCGCGCCCTGCTCCTGCGGCTGCAGCAGCACCAGCAACTGGCGGCTGTCGGGCATCCATGCGTAACCGTCGCCGGACACCGTGTTCAGCCGCTCGGCGATCCGCCGCGCTCGCTGCGCGGCGATGTCCACCACCCACAGCTCGTTGGCGCCGTTGCGTGCGTCGACCCGGTTGAAGGCCAGATGACGCTGGTCCGGCGCCCAGGCCATGCCGGCGATCGACAGCGGCGACGGCAGGCCGTCGATGCGCAGCTCGCTGCCGTCGGCGATGCGCAGCAACCACAGTTTGTCGCCGAAGACGAACCGGCTCTGCGAGCGGGTGCGCGGATGGATGCGCAGGCCGGCGAGCTTGAGTTCCGGCTGCGCGACCTGCGCGATGCCGGGCAGCGCGGGCAACTGCAGCATCGCCGCCAGATCGCGTCGGGGACTCAGCGACAGTTGCGGCGGCCGCGGTGCGTCGACGATGGCCTGCAGCGGCGCCGACGGCAGTTGATAGCCGCTGTCGGCCGGATCGGCGGTGGCCGCCGCCGCAGGTGCCGAGGCCGCGTTGGCGGCGGCACTGCCGGCGGCGGCCAGGGCCGCGCACAGCAGGCCGCAGACCGGCCTGGCGACGCGGCGGCGCCCGCGCACTGTGATCTGGTTCATCTCTCCCCTCTCCTTCGCATCGTTCGAACCGACGACGGTAGCAGGGCCGGCGTCGAGCGCCCCCTGTCGATGGTTGGGCCTGGGCGTGTCATCCACGTTCTGACCGCGTGTTCAAGCGCCACACGCGGCAGCCGCTATAATCGGTTACCCCTTGCGCCGAGGGGCGCTGCGACCGGATCGAGACCGCGTTCCCCGTCTCCAGATCCGGCCAGGCTCGGCGCGAGGCTTGAGCGACAACGGCGCCCGGACTTCGCGAGTTTCTCGCCATTGACCGGAGCTTTATCGATGAACGCTGCACTCAAGCGCTTTTCCACCGAGGGCGACTACAAGGTCGCCGACATTTCCCTGGCCGATTGGGGCCGCAAGGAACTGGACATCGCCGAGCACGAGATGCCGGGCCTGATGTCGATCCGCCGCCAGTACGCCACCGCCAAGCCGCTGGCCGGCGTGCGCGTCACCGGCTCGCTGCACATGACCATCCAGACCGCGGTGCTGATCGAGACGCTGAAGGACATCGGCGCCGACGTGCGCTGGGCCTCGTGCAACATCTTCTCCACCCAGGACCACGCCGCCGCGGCGATCGCCGCCACCGGCACCCCCGTGTTCGCCTGGAAGGGCGAGACCCTGGAGGAATACTGGGACTGCACCCTCGACGCGCTGACCTTCACCCTGCCCGACGGCACCCAGACCGGGCCGGAGCTGGTGGTGGACGACGGCGGTGACGTGACCCTGCTGATCCACAAGGGCTACGAGCTTGAGAACGGCTCCAAGTGGGTCGACGAACCGGCGTCCTCGCACGAAGAGCAGGTGATCAAGAACCTGCTCAAGCGCGTGGCGGTGGAGCGTCCCGGCTACTGGACCCGCGTGGTCAAGGACTGGAAGGGCGTCTCCGAGGAAACCACCACCGGCGTGCACCGCCTGTACCAGCTGGCCGAAGCCGGCACCCTGCTGATCCCGGCGATCAACGTCAACGACTCGGTGACCAAGAGCAAGTTCGACAACCTGTACGGCTGCCGCGAGTCGCTGGCCGACGGCCTCAAGCGCGCGATGGACGTGATGCTGGCCGGCAAGGTCGCGGTGGTGTGCGGCTACGGCGACGTCGGCAAGGGCTCGGCGCACAGCCTGCGCGCCTACGGCGCCCGCGTCATCGTCACCGAGATCGACCCGATCTGCGCGCTGCAGGCGGCGATGGAAGGCTTCGAGGTCAACACCGTCGAGGACACCCTCGGCCAGGCCGACATCTACGTCACCACCACCGGCAACAAGGACATCATCCGCATCGAGCACCTGACGCAGATGAAGGACCAGGCCATCGTCTGCAACATCGGCCATTTCGACAACGAGATCCAGGTCGAGGCGCTGTACAAGCTGCCTGGCGTGCAGAAGATCAACATCAAGCCGCAGGTGGACAAGTTCGTGCTGCCCAACGGCAATGCGATCTTCCTGCTGGCCGAAGGCCGCCTGGTCAACCTGGGCTGCGCCACCGGCCATCCCAGCTTCGTGATGTCCAACAGCTTCGCCAACCAGACCCTGGCGCAGATCGACCTGTGGCAGAACAAGGACAGCTACGAGAAGCAGGTATACCGCCTGCCGAAGAAGCTGGACGAGGAAGTGGCGCGCCTGCACCTGGAGAAGATCGGCGTGAAGCTGACCAAGCTCACCGACGCGCAGGCCGCCTACCTGGGCGTGCCGGTCGACGGCCCGTTCAAGCCGGAGCACTACCGCTACTGAGCCGTTGGCAAGACATCGCCATGCAGACAAGAACGGGCGCCGTGAGGCGCCCGTTTTTTGTGCGGTCGGTGCTGCGAGCGCATGGTCGGGAGGCTAGGAACATGCTCGGGAGGCTAGGAATTCGTATCGAGCGAAAACTGCCGGCATCGCTGAGCCAATCCCTGCTCCAAACGGACTTTCCGGCAAGCTGACCGAAGGCGGCTGTCCGGCCAGGCCGCCTGTACCACACCTGTGCTACATTGATTCCACACCAATCGCCTGGAGCTCCCCATGAGCACCACCACCATCCGCCTGCCGGACGCGCTCAAGGCCCGCATCGCCAAGGCTGCGGAAGCGGCCGGCACCACGTCGCACAACTTCATCCTGGAAGCCATCGCCGAGAAGGCCGAGCTGGCCGAGCGGCGCGTCGACTTCCATGCAGAGGCCGAGCGCCGTTGGGGCCAATTCCTCGAGACCGGCGAGAGCATTCCCTGGGACGAGATGCGCCGTTATCTGATGGAACGCATTGAGGGCAAGGACACTCCCCCTCCCGTCCCCCGCAAGTTCGCGAAATAGCATGGCGCACGTCGAGTTCCTGCCATCTGTCAACGAGGACCTACGGCGCATCATCGGCCATCTGGAACAACACGAAGCCGAACATATCCAAGAGCGTCTGAGCGAGATCGTCAGCGCATCGAACGTGCTGACGGACAATCCGCTGATCGGCCGGCTGACGCGCCATGATGTGCGTGAACTGGTCATTGGCCAAGGCGCTCACGGATATATTGCCCTCTACCGATACGTGGTTGCGCTGGATACCGTCTTTGTCCTGGCGATCCGCGCGCAACGCGAGGCAGGCTATGCACGCGATGCCTAACATCAAGGCCGGCGCGCCAACCTGATCGATGCGATGCTGACAGGGACATGGGCGCGCGAAGCCCCACCCCGACTGATTTGCTACAACTGCCCCCCTCGCGCCTGCTAGCGCGGCACTTCGCTGCCGGAAGATGACATGCTGAGTGACTCCCGCAGCAAACTGGCGATCGCGAAGCCAATCGCACCGTGCTTGGTCGTGGCACGAGCGTCGACCAGACCAAACACGATGCGGCGCGGCTGCAGGCGCGGTTCGCCCATGACACCAACGGTATCGACCGGTATCGCATCGGCATGGACACGCAGGCGCCAAAGGTGACATGGCCCCACTGCAGATTCCGCAACGCACACACCGGACATCGCCATCTAGTGCCTGAGACGGCGCAAGTCTTTCAGATCCTGCGCTCGCCAGCCGGCACGTACACCGAAATCTGGATGCGGCTGCGCGCGTGATACGGCGCACGTGCCCAGTCGCTCCAGCGCGCTTCAAGACGCAGGCCGGCGATCTGCGCCATCAGGTCCAATTCGGACGGCCACACGTAGCGGCGGCGCTCGCGGAAGATGCGCGTGCCGGACTCACCCAGCACCACCACGCGCTGGTCGATGCGTTGCTGCAGCGGATCGGGCTGCGAGCACACCAGCATCACCGCCGCGCCGTCGCCGTCGGTATCCGGCACGTCCAGCACCTGGCTGACCTTGCCGCCGCCGTCGAACACCTCTGCCCCCGGCACCGCGGTCTGGATCAACAGACGCCCGTCCGGCGCCAGGCAGCGCGCCGCGTTGACCATGCAACGCAACTGCTCGGCCTGAGTCAGCAGATAACCGAATGCCGCCACCGCATAGATCAGGCCGAACGGCCCGGACACGGGCATGTCGGCGAAGTCGGCGCAGACCAGCTGCAGGCGTTCGCTGCCGGGTTTGGCGCGCAAGGCCTCGAGCATCGCCGGCGCGTTGTCGATGCCGGTGACCGGCACATCGCGATGCGCAAGCGGCAAGCCGAGGCGGCCGGTGCCGATGCCCAGTTCCAGTGCCGCACGGCCCGCGGCCAGCTCGGCGAGGACACCGACGCACTGCTGCGTGACGACGTCGGGCCAGCGATCGTAGAACCGGTCGTAGATCGCGGCCAGGCGGTCGTAGTCGTGGGTCACGGGCATCCGTAGCCACTCGTTGCCGAAGTGGCGCGACGATAGCACGCACTGATGCGACGGGATGGCGCGTCGCACAGGCAACGCCGTGCATGGCAGGCGCTGCAATGAACGGCGACTGCGTGCAATACACGGCACGGCGCAGCAGATGACAGGCGCATTGCAGTTGGCCGCGCTTCAGTCTTTCGCTTGCGTCGCCACACCCAAGCAGGGATGCTTTTCCCGCGTCTGTCACGGTGACAGACGCGACAACCGCAACAGATCCCCCGTTCAATCAGGAGTATCGCCATGAAACGCCTTTTTGATTCGCTGTCGCGCTGGGTGCAGAGCCTCGGCGGCCGCAAGCTCGGCTACATCTACACCTACTGACCTTCCCGCCACCGTCGTGTGGCGTGCCTGTGCGAGAGGGGGCAATCGTCCGCCCTCTCGCGGCGCTTCTCTTCGCCCGGCCACGCGCTTCGTTCGCCATGCGACACATGCCAGCTTCCGTTTCGCGGCGCGTCACCATGCGGATCTTCGCGTGACCGAGGCGCAGCGACTGCCACCAGGGCCGCGCGGGCACTGGGCGTTCGGCAATCGGCAGGCCTTCGCCGCCGATCCCCTGGAATTCCTGCAACGCAGCGCACGCGAGCATGGCGACGTAGTGCAGATCGCCGAGCGCACCTATCTGATCGCGGCACCGGCTGCCATTGCCACGGTGCTTGGCGACGACGGCAGCCTCTATGCCAAATCGGATCCGGATCCGCGTGCGCGCCGCGCCGCATTCCCGGGATCGGTGATGAACAGCGAGGGCGAGGCCTGGCGGCACAAGCGCCAGGCACTGCAGCCCGCGTTCCGCGCCGGCCTGGTGCGCGACTACGCCGGGCAGGCGCTCGCTGCCACGCAAGCGTTGTTGCAAGCGCGCAATGACAGCGCCCACGCCCAGGATCTGCGGCTGACGATGACGGCGCTTTGTGCGCAACTGGGCGCCGGTTTCCTGCTCGGCGACACGGCGCACGCGCCGGCACTGCTGCGAATGCTGCCGATGGTCGATGCGATCCTGCAGCAGACGCGCACGCCGTCGGCGGCACCGGCCTGGTGGCCGAGTGCCGGCAAGCGCCGCCTGCGTGCCGCACGCGGCGAACTGGACAGCGCGATGACGCAGATCCTGGTGTCGCCGCGTTCAGCAGGCACAGGCGCTTCGGTACTGGAGCTGCTGCAGCGCGAAGATCCGCAGGGCCAGGGCGACTGGTGCCGCGACGAAGCGGCGGCGATGCTGATGTCGGCATTGGAGCCGATGGCGGCCGGCCTGACCTGGACGCTGCTGCTGCTGGCCCAGCATCCCTCGATCGCGCAGGCGGTGGCGGAGGAAGCCGATGCCCTGCCCGGCCTCGACAGCGCGTCCGCCACGGCCTGCGACGACGCGCTGGTCGAACGCCTGCCGCTGGCGCGCGCCTGCGTGAAGGAAGCCATGCGCCTGTATCCGCCGGCGTGGATAACCGCGCGCATCGCGCAACGCGACACCACGCTGGAGGGCTTCGCGGTGCCACGCGGCACCCAGCTGGTCATCAGCCAATGGGTGGTGCAGCGCGATCCGCGCCACTTCGCCGCGCCGGAGCGCTTCATGCCGGCACGCTGGCTGGACGCCGCACATGCGCCGGCGCGCTACACCTACTTCCCTTTCGGCGGTGGCCCGCGCAGTTGCATCGGCAGCCAACTGGCGCTGGTGCAGATGACCGTGGTCGTGGCCGGCCTGCTGCGCGAGCGCATGCTGCAGCTGGCTGCGGATGCGCAGCCGCGGCCGTATCCGGCGCTGGTGCTGCGTCCGCTCGATGTCCGCATCGCCCTGCGCCCGCGCACGGCAACCCCGCCTCGCCAGTCGCCTACCGCGACGGCGCCCCTCGCTCCCACACCGGAAGCCCCGCATGGCTGATCCCGCCGCCTTCGCCAAGACCCGGGAATATCCCAACCGCTTTTTCGATTCCGCCGCCTGGAACGCGCTGGCCTTCCGCGACGGCGACATCGTCATCGCCAGCTACGCCAAGGCCGGCACCACCTGGCTGCAGCAGATCGTCGCGCAGTTGCTGTTCGAGGGCGCGGCGGACGTCGACGTGTCGGCGATCTCGCCATGGTTGGACGGCGTGTACCCGGACCGCGCCAGCAAGCTCGCGCTGCTGCAGGCACAGGCCCACCGGCGCTTCATCAAGACCCATTTGCCGGCCGATGCATTGGCGGTCAGCGATCGCGCCAAGTATCTGTACATCGGCCGCGATGGCCGCGACATCGCGCTCAGTCTGTACGACCACCAATGCGCGGTCAGCCAGGATGCGCAGGCGCGGCTGGACGCCGGCGCGGCCGAACCCGGCAAGCTGCGCGTAGTGCCGCCGCCGAGCCTGCCGGTGGACGCCTATGTGGCGCATTGGCTGGCCCACGACGGCGCGCCGTTCTGGCCGTTCTGGGAAGGCGTGCGCAGCTGGTGGCAGCAGCGCGCGCAGCCCAATGTGCTGCTGGTGCACTACGCCGACCTGCTGGAGGATCTGCCCGCACAGGTGCGGCGCATCGCCACGTTCCTGGAGATCCCGGTACGCGAGGCGACCTGGGAGACGATCCTGGCGCACTGCCAGTTCGGCTACATGCGCCAACACGCCGCACGCTACGTGCCGCAGGGCGCCGGGCTGTGGCGCGAGGGCGGCAAGGCCTTCTTCAACCAGGGCCGCAGCGGCCGCTGGCGCACGCTGTTGCCGGCGGCCGTCGCCGCCGACTATGAGGCGCGCGCGCAGGCCGAACTGGGCCGCGAGGCCGCGCAGTGGCTGGCGCAGGGCGCAGGGGCGTCGGCATGAGCCTGCGCATCATCGGCGCCGGCCTCGGCCGCACCGGTACCCTGTCGCTGAAAGTGGCGCTGGAGCATCTGGGCCTGGGCCGCTGCTATCACGCCATGGAACTGGCCGCGAACCTGCGCCAGGCCTTGCCGCTGTGGGACGCGGCGATCGACGGGCAGGCGGATTGGGAAGCGCTGTTCGCCGGCTACACCGCCACCGTCGATTATCCCGGCTGCTGCTTCTGGCCCGAGCTGGTCGCACGCTATCCGCAGGCCCAGGTGATCCTGACCGTGCGCGATGCCGATGCGTGGTTCGATTCTGTGCGCAGCACCATCTTCGCCAGCGACGGCAGCGTGCCGGCCTTGTTCGGCCCTGATGGCCAACGTCTGAGCCAGTTCCTGCGCCGCGGGTTCGCCACACGCATCGACGATCGCGGCTTCATGACCGACTACTTCCACCGCTGGAACCAGGCCGTCATCGCCAACGTACCGGCACATCGCCTGCTGGTACTCGACACCGACGCGCAGAGCGGCTGGGAACCGCTGTGCGCCTTCCTCGGCGTGCCGGTGCCGACACAGCCGTATCCGCGCGTGCATGCGCGCGGCAGCAACGGCGCGCAAGCGCGCCCGCTACCGAGCGAACCAGCACAACGCGAACAACGCCTGCGCGCCTACCTGGACCGGCTCGCCGTGGAGGCGTTCGCGCCGTCCGTCGACGGCTGATCGCCACCCGGCTACAGCGAGAAATTGCGCTTGATGGTGAACGACCAGGCGCCGTCGATCGGATTGGTGACATGCACCCGGCCATCGCCATCCGGCACGCCAGTGGTATAGCGGCGGTAGACCCCGGCGCTGTTCCAGGCCCGCGAATAGGCCAGCCCGAACTCGGTGCCGCGCCAAGTGCGGCTCAGGCCCACGCGCGCGTCGGTCCAGCCGTAGTCGGCGAAGTTGCGCACGTGCTGATGGCCCGCATGCATGCTCGCCTGCCAGTCCGACGCCAGCGGCAGCGTGGCGTCCAGCGCCAGATAGCCGGAGCCGCGCGAGTGCTGGCCCTGGCCGACGCCCAGCGTGGCGCTGTTGTAGCCGAAGTAGTCGCGCGTCCAGGTGCTGGCGTAGGACAGCTCCACCGTCCGCCAGTGCCCGGCGACGATGGCTTCGCCGTAGTCGTAGCGGGTGCCGCTGGCGCTCATGCGCGCGCCGGGATACGCGTAGTGGTAGACGCCGGCGCGCCAGCCCCAGTCGCCATGGCTGGCCGCATAGCCGGCATATACGTCCCACTCCACGTGCCCGCCTTCGATGAAGTACGAATTCACGCCCGACGCCCAGGTGCCGGCATACCAGCCGCTGTCGGCGGCCACGTCCAGCCCGCCCTGCAGCACCGGCCGGCCCCAGCTCTGCTCGAAACCGCGCGAAACGTAGTTCGAGGTCGCCGCCAGATTGGCGCTGGCGGTCCCGGCCCAGGCCGGTGCAGCGGCGCCCAACGCGAGCAGGAGCACTCCCGTGCGCACGGCCCTCACGACGCCAGCTCCAGCCGCGTCCGGCCCGAGGTCCCCAGGCCGCCCGGCGATGGCGCCGCGAGCTTGAACAACGCCACCGCGCGCTGCAGTTCCTCGGCTTGCTCCTCCATCGCCCGCGCCGCCGCGGTGGCCTCCTCGACCAGCGCGGCGTTCTGCTGGGTCACCTCGTCCATCTGCACGATGGTCTTGCCGACCTGTTCGATGCCGGCGCTCTGCTCCTGCGAAGCGGCGGCGATCTCGCTCATGATGTCGGTGACCCGACGCACGCTGGCCACCACCTCGCGCATGGTGTCGCCGGCGCCGTTCACCAACGCGGTGCCGTCGTCGATCTTGCCGACCGAGGTATCGATCAGGCCCTTGATCTCGTGTGCCGCGGTCGCCGACCGCTGCGCCAGCGCACGCACCTCGCTCGCCACCACCGCGAAGCCGCGACCCTGCTCGCCGGCGCGCGCGGCTTCCACCGCGGCGTTGAGCGCCAGGATGTTGGTCTGGAAGGCGATGCCGTCGATCACACCGATGATCTCGGCCATCTTCTTCGACGCGGCGGCGATGCCGGTCATGGTCTCCACCACCTGCTCGACCACCGCGCCACCGCGCGACGCCACACCGGCGGTGTCCTGCGCCAGGCGATTGGCCTGGTGCGCATGCTCGGCGTTCTGCTTCACCGTGGAGGTCAGCTCCTCCATCGAGGCCGCGGTCTCTTCCAGATTCGCCGCCTGCTGCTCGGTACGCCGCGACAGGTCGTCATTGCCGGCCGCGATCTCGCCGGCGGCGGTGTTGATCGCGGTGGTGGCCTGCTGGATGCGACCGACGATGCCGGTCAGCTGCTCCACGGTGGCATTGGCGTCGTCGCGCATCTGCGCGAACACGCCATGGAATTCGCCGTGCATGCGCGCGGTGAGGTCGCCCTGCGCCACGGCGCGCAACAGCGCCGACAAGGCCGAGAGATTGCCTTCGGTCAGCTCCATCAGCCGGTTCAGCCCGACCACCATGCCGCGGAAGTCGTACTGGAAGCGTTCGGCATCGCCGCGCCGGGAAAAGTCGCCGGAGGCCGCGGCCTGCGCCAGTTCGGTGATGGCCTGGTTGATCGCCTGCAGGCTGTGCTTGGTGGTGCGCATTGCCTCGGTGATCGCCGCCTTCTCGCCCGGCAGCGGTTCCATGTCCACCTGCATGTTGCCGATCGCGTACTGCGACATCACCTCGACCAGGCGCCGCTGCACGTCCACGTGCGCGGCGACCAGCGCGTTGGTGCCGTGGACCATGCGCCCGTATTCGCCGGGGAAGCGCTCGGCGTCCATCCGGTAACTCATCTCGCCGGCGTCGTGGCGCTGCGCCATCTCCGCCTGGGCCTGCATCACCGCCTGCAACTGCGTCTGCATGCTGCCCATCGCATCCAGCAGCTGGCCCAGTTCGTCGTCGCGACGGTGGCGGACCTGGCTGTCCAGGCGCCCGGCGGCGACCGCCGAGGACACGCGCACCGCCTCGGCCAGCGGATCGAGCACCTGCCGGCGCAGCAACAGGTACAGCGCACCGCTCAGCAACAACGCCGAGAGCAGGCCGACCGCGGCGATGGTCCACAACAGCGCACGCGCCTTGGCCATGACCAGCGCATACGGCACCGAGATACCCAGCGCGAACGCCTGCGGCGCATCGCCGATCTTCAGCGGCACGAACACGTTCAATGCATCCTCGCCGTCGGCGCGGCGATGGTCGAATACCACCTCGCCCTTGGCCACGCGCGCGAGCATGTCCTTGGACCAGGCGTCGTTGCGGGTCTTGCCGACCTGCTGCGGATCGCGGCTGGCCATCACCATGCCCAACGGCGACAACAGGCTGGCGTAGCCCTCGCCCATCGGCCGCAGCGCGGCGATGCGCTGCTGCAGCGTATCCAGGGTGAAGTCGACGGTAACCACACCCAGGAAGCGGCCGTTCTCCAGGATCGGCGTGGCCAGCGTGGTCATCAACGTGTCCTTGCCGGCCACCGGGTAGTAGTACGGCTCGATCACCACCGGCTTGTGCGTATTGCGCGCCAGCAGGTACCAGTCGCCGTCGCCGGGCTTTTCGTAGTCGCGCAGCGCCTCGCGCACCAGCTTGCCGTTCTGCCGCGACCACCAGGTCATGTAGCGGCCGGTGGCATCGTGGCCCTCGGCACCGACGAAGGCCTTGTCGTTGCCGTCGAACGCGTCCGGCTCCCACATCGTGCTGATGCCCAGCCATTGCGGATGCGCGTCGAGCTGGCTGCGCAACACCGCAGTGGCGGTGGCACGCGACAAACCAACGGCGTGCTGCACGCGGAAGCTGTTGGCCAGCGCGTCGCTGGCGTCGAAGGCAACGCCGATCTCGCGCGACACGCGCTGCGCTTCCAGTTGCGCCAGGTTCTCGATGCTGGTGCGCGAGGTCGACAGCAATGCATCGCTGCTGCGCCAGTAGATGATCATCGCGGTCAGGCCGAAACAGGCCAGCGCGAGCAGGCCGGTACCCAGCATCAGGCGTTTGGCGACGCTGCCGCGACGGCGATGCGGCGACGGAGTGGACATGAGGGCTTCCTTGGCGGGGAGAGGGAATACGGTCGCGGGGAACGCGCCACGCGGCAGCTCACCGCAGCGCGCGGCGCGAGCGCGCCGTGTCCGTTGCCGATGATCTGCCCGGGACGCCTTCCCCACCGGGCCACGACGCGCGGCCGGGCATCACGTCCCGGCGCGGCTGCATGGCGGCCCACCCCATCGCTATCGTCCCGTCGCCCGCAAACTTGATGGCCATCCCGCGCCAGGCCGATGAACGGACGGGTGTTCGCGTTCAAAGCGGCCGATCGCGCGTGGTTTTCTCCTGTATGCATGCGCCAGTGAACAGCTGCGTGCACTGGTGCAGCACTGCGTGTCGGCATACACAAGCGCGACGGCATGAGGGACGAGCCATGCGGATACCGGCGAGGTACGCGCGGTATGCGAGCAAGCCGCACGCGAACGGACGGCGCCCCGGTGCGGCCACGGCAGCCCGGTGTTGCTGCCGGCACGACGGTGCATCGACAATGGCCCGTACAAGGAGAGAGGCCATGCACCCTGCCCGCGACAGCTGGACGTCCATCTGCGACACGGTTGCGCCCGAAGACCACGACCTGGGCGACGACGTTGCGCTCGCCGTGGAGGCGCCGGCGCGCTATCTGCAGCGGTTCGAAGAATCGCTGTTCGAGCGCGGCATCGAAGAGCCCCATCAGGTCACTCCGTGGCTAGCCCTGGTCGACGGGTTGATCGCCCGGCGCTTGTGCACCGAGGTGGATTGGAAAGTGGACGCCGCCGACCTCGCCCACGCGCTGGGCGAACTGCGGCCCCTGGCGGGCATGCGGAACGTGCTGTCGCCACTGGCCGCATCGCAGACACGCAACGAAGAGGCGCTGACGCTCGCGGCGCGCTGCCTGCACGCGCAGGGCATGGCACTGATCCATCTCGACATCGACAGCGACAGCTATCCGTTGCTGGTCGTCCCTGTGGACCGGGGCGAGGCGACGCGGCGGATGGCCGAAGCGTTGGGCGAACGCGCCGCCGCCCTGTAAGCCGCGACGCGCGTATCGCCGTCGCACGCATCTTCCGGCGTGCTGGGCATCGACACGTGCGAGCCGGGCTTACGGCCGCCAGTTGGCGTTGTATTCCCAGAACGCCACGCTGCGTCGATAGGCGTCGCGATCCAACGGAACGCCGGAGCCACCCTCCTCCACGCCCAGCGCATTGCGCAGCATGGTGATCGGCGCCATCGGGATCTCCTGCGGCTCGGCGGTGTACAGGCAACCGACCACGCCCCAGTCCGCCTCGATCGGCGCGCCCTCGTGGGCGAGTTGTTCGCGGCTGTAGAGGATGGGCAGCAGGTACTCCGCCACCGGCGGCTCGACCCCTTCGAACCAGCGCACCAGTACCGGCAGTTCCTCGCGACTGCGCGCCTCGTAGCCGGAACGCAGCAGGCGCCGGTTGGCGTCGGTGATCGGCACGGTCAGGCAGCGCGTCGAGGTCCAGTTGCGGTGCACGTGCAACTTGCAGAATGGCGCGTAGCCGTCGAGCACCTGCAGCGGCGCGTGCGCGTTGAGATGCTGCTCGAACTGTTCCGGCGTGCAGTCCTGGATCGCATTGCGGCGGCCATCGCGCGGGAACAGGCGCGTGCGGGCGAACGGCGTGAGGACGATGGACATGGCGGACTTGGCGAACGAGGGCGGACAAGCGTAGCGCGCGGCACGGCCGGTGCCCACCGTGCCGCCAGATCCCGATGCGTATCTGGCGCATCAGCCTCAGCATGGGAAACCAGGATAGGAGCGGCTTCAGCCGCGACGGGCGTTACCGGCAATGCCGTCGCGGCTGAAGCCGCTCCTACGGATGCTACGCACCACGCTTCCGGTTAGGGATGCGCCAAGGCGTAATCGATCGCCGCGCGCACCGCCGCCGCCTGCGCGGCATTGCACTGCTCCGGCGTCGCGCTGGCGCTGTCCGGGTATACCTCGGTGGTGGTGGTGTAGCGCGCGTCGGTGATGCCCGCGCACAGGCCCAGCCGCTTCACCGGATAGTTGATGACACCCGGCGCGGCCAGCGGCGTGCCGATCAGTTCGCCGGCGGCATCGGCCGGTGCGATATGGGTGACCTGCGCCACCGCGGCCAGCACCGCCTGCTGGAACGCCGGCTGCGGATTCTCGCTGTCGCCGACCAGGTAGAAACCGTCGGGAATGCCGCCCGGCTCGTAGGCGATGCCATCGCGCGCGGCCAGCGCCGGACGGAACTCGGACTCGTCGCTGTCGGTAGTCTCGTGCAGGTCGATGTGCATGCGCACCCGATCGCGCAGCGGCGCCACCAGGCGCAGCAGCGCGGCCGACTCCTGCGCCGGGCTGTCGGCGCGGAACGAACGGTTGGGATCCAGCGCATCGGCGTTCCAACGGTGGATGCGTTCGTACGCCCAGGGGCTCACGCACGGCGCCACCAGCACGTTGGCGCGGCCGGCATACGCGTCGGCATGCTGCTGCGCGAACTGCAGCGCGCCATGCACGCCGCTGGTCTCGTAGCCATGCACGCCGCCGGTGACCAGCATGCACGGCAAGGCGTCGTCCCAGTTGCGACTGCGCAAGGCCAGCAGCGGATAACGCTCCTGCGCATACGCCAGTTGCCCGTACGCGACTACCTCCCACTGCCCGCGCATGCCTTCGATGGCGGCGACCACCTCGTCCTGGTAGCTGCGCCGGCGCGACTGTGTAGCCAGCCAAGCCGCCTTCTCTGCGGGGCCCCAGGGCACGCCGGGCGTTCCGATCGGATAGAAGGCTGCGCTGGTCATGGTGCGGCTCCGCGTCGACAGGTGAGGGCGGCGACTGTAGCAAAGCGCACCCGCTGCGTTGCTGCACACGCCGGAACCCGGTATCGGCGGCGTGTCGGTGCGGAAACGGATGCCGATCCCGCTTTCGCGCGCTGTCGCCATGAATACGTATGTAGCGCGCGCATGTTGCGCCGCGATGCGCGCTTAGCATCCTCCCGCCGCATGCCAGCCCCGCGGCGACGTCACGCCCCTGTCCTGCAGGCGTTCCTGCCTGCGCCCACGCAACGAGGAGATCGAACGATGCGCGTCCCATCCGCCGCTGCAAATCGTCTGCTGCGCCTGCATCGCTGGCGCAGCCTGCTGCTCGGCCTGCTGCTGCTCCTGGCCACCGCCAGCGCCCAGGCCGACGTCATCCTGCATGCCTTCAACTGGCCGTACGCCACCGTGGAAGCGCGCGCCGCGCAGATCGCCGCCGCCGGCTACCGCAAGGTGCTGGTGGCACCGGCCTACCGCTCGCAGGGCGACGCCTGGTGGGCGCGCTACCAGCCGCAGGACATGCGCCTGATCGACAACCCGCTCGGCGACACCGACGCCTTCGCCAGCATGGTGCAGGCACTGAAGGCGGTGGGCGTGGAGACCTATGCCGACGTGGTGCTCAACCACATGGCCAACGAAGCGGCCACGCGCTCGGACCTGAACTACCCGGGCAGCGCGGTGCTCGGCCAGTACGCCGCCAATCCGCAGCGCTATGCGTCGCTGCGGCTGTTCGGCGACCTCTCGCAGAACTTCCTCAGCGCCAGCGATTTCGGCCCGGCGCAATGCATCACCAACTACAACGACCCCTACCAGGTGCGCACCTACCGCATCTGCGGCGGCGGCAACGATCCCGGCCTGCCGGACCTGGTCGGCAACGACTGGGTGGTGCAGCAGCAGCGCAACTATCTGCTGGCGCTGAAGGCACTGGGCGTGACCGGCTTCCGCATCGATGCGGCCAAGCACATGACCTTCGACCATTTGAACAAGGTGCTCGATGCGCAGGTGCGCTCCGGCGTGCTGGTGTTCGGCGAAGTCATCACCGGCGGCGGCAGCGGCAATTCCGACTACGACCAGTTCCTGGCGCCGTACCTGCAGGCCACCCCGCACGCGGCCTACGACTTCCCCTTGTTCAACTCGGTGCGCAACGCCTTCGCCTATGGCGGCAGCATGGACCAGCTGGTGGACCCGGGCGCCTACGGCCAGGCGCTGCCCGGCGCACGTGCGGTGACCTTCGCCATCACCCACGACATCCCCAACAACGCCGGCTTCCGCTACGCGATCATGGACCCGGTCGACGAGACCCTGGCCTACGCCTACCTGCTCGGCCGCGACGGCGGCGTGCCGATGGTGTACTCGGACAACAACGAGAGCGGCGACAACCGCTGGGTCAACGCCTACCAGCGCGACGACCTCAAGCGCATGGTCGGCTTCCACAACGCCGCGCAGGGCCGCGACATGCAGGTGCTGGCGCACGGCGCCTGCTACCTGCTGTTCCGCCGCGGCGACCTGGGCATCGTCGGCATCAACAAGTGCGGCACTACCGTCACCGCCGCCGTACCGATGAACGGCAGCGTGCTGCGCTGGAACGTCGACTACACCGATGCGCTGGGCTCCGGCAGCGTGGTGCGCATTTCCAGCGGCAGCTACACCTTCAGCCTGCCGCCGCGGCAGGCGCGGATGTGGAAGCGCTGAGCCTGCGAGCGGACGCGGCGCGCCGCAAGGGGCTGAGTCGCCGATCCGGGCGGCGCGGTGGCGGCTGACCAAGGTGCGGCCGCCACCACTTATTGCATATCCATCCGGATGAAGAGATATACTGGCGACACCGCCCGCTGCGTTGCGCCCATGACCGCCATCAGCTTCGAGTTCTATCCGCCCAAGACCGACGAGCAGCGCGCGCAGCTCGACCGCACCGCCGCGCGGCTGAAGGCCTACGCCCCGGAGTACGTGTCCTGCACCTTCGGCGCCGGCGGCTCGACCCTGAGCTACACCTCCGAGACCGTGCGCCACCTCAAGCAGCACCACCGCTTCGAGGCTGCGCCGCACCTGTCCTGCGTGGGCGGCAGCCGCGAGGAGATCCGCGAACTGCTCAAGTTGTACCGCGCCATCGGCTGCCGCCGCCTGGTCGCGCTGCGCGGCGACCTGCCGTCCGGCATGGGCCACCCCGGCGACCTGCGCTACGCCGCCGACCTGATCGCCTTCATCCGCGCCGAGCACGGCGACGCCTTCCACCTGGAAGTGGGCGCGTATCCGGAGACGCATCCGCAGGCCAACGACGCGCTCAGCGACCTGCGCCACTTCAAGGCCAAGGTCGACGCCGGCGCCGATGCCGCCATCACCCAGTACTTCTACAACGCCGACGCCTACTTTCACTTCGTCGACGCGGTGCGCAAGCTCGGCGTGCAGATCCCGATCGTGCCCGGCATCATGCCGATCTCCAACTTCAGCCAGCTGCGGCGCTTCTCCGAACAATGCGGCGCAGAAATCCCGCGCTGGATCGGCAAGCGCATGCAGGCCTACGGCGACGATGCCGAGGCCATCCGCGACTTCGGCGCCGACGTGGTCGCCACGCTGTGCCAGCGCCTGATCGACGGCGGCGCGCCCGGGCTGCATTTCTACACGCTCAACCTGGCCAAACCGACCGCCAGCGTGCTGGCGCGCCTGCGCGGCGCCATCGCCGCCGGCTGAGTGTCGCCGCTCGGGATTGGGGATTCGGGATTCGGGATTGGCAACAGCGGCGCGCGCGGCCTCGCTTTGGCGAATCCCCAATCCCCAATCCCCAATCCCGGCTTCGTAGGCATTCGCTCCGCGGTCACGCCGGCTGCCGCTACCCTGCGCCGATGCGCGCTCTTCCGCCGATCCTGCTGGTTCTGTGCCTGTGCCTGTACGTGTTCGCCACTCCCGCCGCGGCGCAGCGGGTGAATCGCTGCAGCGGTCCCGACGGCACTACCGTGTTCAGCGATCGCCGTTGCGAGGATGTCGGCGCGATCGACCGGCTGCCGCCACCGGCCGCGCCCGGCAATGTCGGCGACAACGCTCGCGGCCTGGCGCCGCCGCAGTGCGTGCGCCGGCTCAGCGTGCTGGTCCAGCAGATCCGCAGTGCCGTGGACGCCCGCGACGTCAATCGGCTATCGGCGCTGTACTGGTGGAACGGCGCTTCCGACGACGGCGCGCAACGCATCTTCGACCGGCTGGAGGCGATCGTGCGCCGCCCCCTGGTTGCGATCGTGCCGGTGGTGCCGGACACCAGCGGGACCAACGCTCCTGCAGCCGGCACGTCGTCGACAGTCGCGTCCGCGACAACGGACACGTCGGCCGCGGCGGATGCCGACAGCGGCGAGGCGCCATCGCGTCCGCATCCGACCGGCCTGCGTCTGCAGCAGACCCTCGCCGGTAGCATCACCCCCACCTCCACCGTGCTGGACCTGCGCCGGCAGTACGACTGCTTCTGGATCAGTTTCTGAGGAGCCGGGATTGGGGATTGGGGATTGGGAAATCGCAACAGCGGCGTCCCGTACGCTCCTCCCCCTCGCGCAGGAGCGGCTTCAACCGCGACCTGTCGGAGATCCGCTGTTGCGGCTGAAGCCGCTACCACAAGTACGGCGCCAGCCTCGTCGGAGGATCACTGTGGGAGGGACTTCAGTCCCGACGCATTGCGCCATCGGAAGGCGCACCACTTCGCGCGCCACGGCTGCATGACAGTTGACTCCTACGGGGAGCGGTTGCCACCGCCCCGCTCACGCCACATCGGCCGGCAGCGGCCATAGCCCGCGGATCGCGGCGATGCCCTGGCCGCCGTGGCGGCGTGCCTCGGTTACCTGGGTCGGCGCCAGGCCGCCGATCGGATAGATCGGCAGGGCGACCTGCTCGCGCAGGCGCTCGAACGCCTCCCAGCCCAACGGCGCGGCGCCGGGGTGGCTGGCGGTGGCCGCCAGCGGCCCGACCACCGCGAAATCGCAGCCGATGCGCTGCGCCGCCTGCAATTCTTCGAGACTGTGGCAGGACGCCGCGACGGGCTGTCCGGCCGGCAACGGACGCGCCTGCCAGTGCGGCAACTGCTCCGCGCCCAGGTGCACGCCCACGCCCAGTTCCCGCGCCAGCGCCACGTCGCGGTTGAGCAGCACCTGCGCGCCACGTGCCGCGCACAGCGCCGCCGCGGAACGCGCCAGCGGCGACCAATGCTCGGCCGGCAGGCCGCGCGCGCGCAACTGCACGCGGCGCACACCGCCATCCAGCGCGCGCTCCAACGCCGCCAACCAGGGGCCCGGTTCGGCCGGCTCAGGCGTGACCAGGTAGCACGCGGGCTGGCGCAGCATCGCCACCACCGGCTGGTCGGCCGGCGGCATCGCGTAGCGGCCCAGCTTGTCGGCGCTCACCCAGGTCAGCGCCTGGCCCTCGCGGCCGCGTGGCGTGCCCTTCCACGCCGACACCTGGCGCACTTCCAGGCGCAGCCGCTTGTCCGGGTAGCGCTGCGGAACTTCCATCAGCCACTCGCCGACCACGGCGTCGATGCCCAGTTCCTCCTGCAGTTCGCGCACCAGCGCCTGCTCCGAGGTCTCGCCGGGCTCGCGCTTGCCGCCGGGGAATTCCCACAGGCCCGCCAGGTCGCGGCCCTCGGTACGACGGGTCAGCAGGATACGGCCGCGCGCATCGGTGATGACGCCGGCGACGACATGGATGGATCTGAGCGGTTCGGACATGGCGCAAGCTTGCCGTTTCCGGCAGCGCCAACGCAATCAACCAGGGTCACATCGGCGCCGATCGGCCGCGGAGGCGACATCCCGCGCGACCGGGCAATCCCCGGGACGGGACCATGACCTGCACCCAGCGCGGCTTGAAGGCGCGGGCGTGTCGCGCCGACACCAAGCATCGCGCGCTGGTCCACATGCGACGCTGCGTGGCGTGCGCCGCTCATCGTGCCGCTGCGGCACGCATCGTGGTGGTTGGGTGCACTTCCGCAGCCCCGGTTGCGTTCCAGCCGGGACGGGCCTTCACGGAAAACCGCCACGGCTGAAGCCGCTCCCACGGAGACGGCTGCATTCCAGATCGCGGTGCCGATCATCCCCACTCCCACTCCCGACTCCCGCTCAGGCGACCAGGTCGTGGCCGATCCGCCACAGCACCCCGCCGGGATCGTGCAGGGTGAAGTCGCGCATGCCCCAGGGCCGGTCCTCGGGTTCGCCCAGGCGCGCGCCGTAGCGGGCGACCAGGTCAGCCGCGTGCAGCCGCCGCCACCAGGCATCGGCGTCCTCCACCCACAGGTGCAGCATCAGGTTGTGCGCCAGGGCTTGGTGGTAGCCATCCTGCAACAGGAACGCGCAGCGGTCGCCGTGGCGGAAGCAGGTCAGGCCGTCGCCGAGCGGCTCGGGCGCGAATCCGACCTCCGCATAGAACCGCGCCGACACCCCGAAATCCTGCGCCGGCACGAAGACCTTCAGTTCCAGGCTGTGCAAGGCTTCCATGGCACTTCCTCCAACGCATGCGTGCGATTCGTTACCCAGCATGCCACGCTGCGACGGTACACGCGCGTCAGCACGAGCACGCGCAAGCCTCCCTCTCCCCGCCCCGGCCGCGGCATGGCCGCTGGAACACGCCCCGGCCTTGAGCAAGGGCTTGGCAAACGCGCCCTGCACTCACAGCGGCTGGGTAAGATACCGCTGCAGCGTCTCTCCCAACACCCGCACCGCCAGCGGCCGGGTCAGGCCCCTGGCCGGAAACTCCAGCACGTAGCGCACCAGGGCGAAGCCCAGCATCTGCGAGGCGATCAGGGTTGCGCGCGTCTCCGCCGCCGCGCCCGGTCCCAGGTGGCGCCGCACCTCCGTGCGCAACTGCGTCTCGAAAATCTCGGTGATCCGCGCCTTCGCATCGGCATGGCTCACCGCCGCGCGTAGCAAGGCCACCAGTTGATGCCCCGAGGGCGCGTCCTCCCAGACCGCGAAGAAATGCGCCGCCAGGCGTTCGCCTATTTCCTCGGCTGGCGTGTCGCGCAGATCCGGAAGGTGCAGGTCGAACTCCACCGCCGCCAGGAACAGCTGCTCCTTGCTGCCGTAGTAGCGGATCACCAGCGCGACATTGGCCTGCGCCTGCGCCGCGATCTGGCGCACGGTGGCGCCGTCGTAGCCGTGCAGGGCGAACAGCGCCCGCGCCGATTCGAGAATGCGGTCTTTGGTGGCCTGCGAGCGTGTCACTGGGGTGTCCGTGGGAGGAACAGACGTAGCGCCTGTAAACGGAAGTTTACTCCACGCCGGAAACGGCGCAGGATGTAAACACACGCTTACTCAGGGAAGTGCGATGAATACGTATGGCGACACGCTATCGACGGACGTGCTGATCGTGGGTGCCGGGCCCAGCGGGCTTGCGCTGCGCCTGGCCCTGGATCGTCTCGGGATCGCCTCGCTCCTGATCGACCGGCATCCGGCAGGGCTGAACACCTCGCGCGCCGCGGTGATCCATGCGCGTACCCTGGAAGTGCTCGAACCGCTCGGGGTCGTGCCGCGCCTGCTCGCGGCGGGCGTGCGAACCACCCGGTTCCGCGTGCGCGACGGCGACCGGGTCCTGCTGCAGATCGGCTTCGACGACCTGCCCTCGACGCACCGATACGCGCTGATGTGCCCGCAGAACGCGACCGAGGCGATTCTCGGCGACAAGCTCGGGCCCCATTCCGCCACGGTGTGGCGGCCGGCACGCCTGCTGTCGTTCGCGCAGGCAGCCGATGGCATCAGCGCCGACCTGGAACTGCCGCAACAGCGCAGGCAGTTGGTGGGTGCGCAATGGATCGTCGGCTGCGACGGCGCGCATAGCGCCGTGCGGGAGACCGCCGGGATCGCGTTCGAGGGCGGGGACTACACGGAAACCTTCGTGCTCGCCGACGTGCGCATGGCATGGCCGCTGCCGCGCGAGGAAGTCAGCCTGTTCTTCTCGCCGCAGGGCCTGATGGTGGTGGCGCCGTTGCCGGAGCCCGACGGTGCAGCCGGCGATTGCCACCGGATCGTGGCGACGGTGACGGACACAGCCGGGCCGCCGACCCTATCGCAGATGCAGGCCTTGCTCGACGCGCGCGGACCGCGCAGTGCGCGCGGCCGCATCGACACGCTGCTCTGGAGTTCGGACTTCCATCTGCAGCACCGCGTGGCCGCGCAGATGCGGCGGGGACGGGTCCTGCTATGCGGCGATGCGGCGCATGTGCACAGCCCCGCCGGAGGCCAGGGCATGAATACCGGCATCCAGGACGCGATCGCGCTGGCGCCCGCGCTGCAGCAGGCGCTACACCAGCACGACGACCAAGCCCTGGACGCCTGGGCCACCCGCCGCCATCGCATCGCCCGCGGCGTGGTGCGCATGACCGATGCGATGACGCGTGCGGCCACCGCTACCGCACCGATGACACGTACTGTTCGCAATGGCCTGCTCGGCCTGATCGATCGTGCGCCCCCGATCCAGCGCAGGCTGGCGGCGCGACTGGCCGAACTGGGCAACTGAGCGTCGGACGGTCGCTGCCCCGCCAGGGTCGGGAGCAGCGGATCCGGGATGCCGGGGCCTAGGAAAGGGCCGGCGCCCACAGCGGCTGCGCACGTGCGCAGCGCTGCGGCGGGACCAGGCTCAGCTCAGCTGGCCGTGGCAGTGCTTGTACTTCTTGCCGCTGCCGCAGGGGCAGGGATCGTTGCGGCCGACCTTCGGCGCTTCGCGGGTCACCTGCGCCACGGTCGGCGCTCCCGCCTCGCCGCGCTGCACCTGCTCGGCTTCCTCGTCGGCGCCGTAGCCACCGGCGTCCTGGTGCTGGAACTGCGCCTGGCGCAGCTGCGCCTCCACCTGCTGGCGCTCCTGCGCCTCCAGCGCGGCCACTTCCTCCTCGCTGCGGATGCGCACCCGCGCCAGCAGGGTGACCACTTCGCGCTTGGCGTGCTCCAGCATCTCCGAGAACAGCTCGAAGGCTTCCTTCTTGTATTCCTGCTTGGGCTGCTTCTGCGCGTAGCCGCGCAGGTGGATGCCCTGACGCAGGTAGTCCATGCGCGCCAGGTGCTCCTTCCAGCTCTGGTCGAGCACGGTGAGCATCACGTGCTTCTCCAGCGCGCGCATGGTCTCGCCGCCGATCGCCGATTCCTTCTCGCGGAAATGGCGGTCCACTTCCTCGCGCACCTTCTCGACGATGCCGTCCGCGTCCAGTTCCTCATGGCGCTTGACCAGATCGGTGATCGACAGCGACAGGCCCAGTTCGCTGGCCAGCGTGGCTTCCAGGCCCGGCAGGTCCCACTGGTCGTCCACCGAGTTCGGCGGCACGAAGCGCGACACGATGTCGTAGATCACGTCGTCGCGGATGCCGTCGACGTTCTCCTTCACCGACTCGGCGTCCAGCAACTCGTCGCGCTGGGCGTAGATCACCTTGCGTTGGTCGTTGTTGACGTCGTCGAAGTCGAGCAGGTTCTTGCGGATGTCGAAGTTGTGCGCCTCGACCTTGCGCTGCGCCTTCTCGATCTGCCGGCTGACCAGCTTGTCCTCGATGACGTCGTCTTCCTTCATGCCCATCATGCGCATCGCCTTCTGCACCCAGTCCGAGGCGAAGATGCGCATCAGGTTGTCTTCCAGCGACAGGTAGAACCGCGAGGAACCCGGGTCGCCCTGGCGGCCGGAACGGCCGCGCAGCTGGTTGTCGATACGCCGCGATTCGTGGCGCTCGGTGCCGATGATGTGCAGGCCGCCGGCGGCCTTGACCGCGTCGTGGCGCTCCTGCCAGGCCGCCTTCAGGCGCGCGCGCGTCGCGTCGTCCGGCTCCTCGCCCAGCGCGTGCAGTTCGGCCTCCAGCGAGCCGCCGAGCACGATGTCGGTACCGCGGCCGGCCATGTTGGTGGCGATGGTCACCGCGCCCGGCTGGCCGGCGTTGGCGACGATCTGCGCTTCGCGCTCGTGCTGCTTGGCGTTGAGTACCTCATGCTTCACGCCGGCCTTGCGCAGGTGCTCGGACAGCATCTCCGAGGTCTCGATCGAGGTGGTGCCGACCAGCACGGGCTGGCCGCGCTTGGCGCAGTCCTCGATGTCGGCCAGCACCGCGTTGAACTTGCCCTGGCGGTTGAGGAACACCTGGTCCGGCCAGTCCTTGCGGATGGTCGGGCGGTTGGTCGGGATCACCACCACTTCCAGGCCGTAGATACTCTGGAACTCGTAGGCTTCGGTATCGGCCGTACCGGTCATGCCGGACAGCTTCTTGTACATGCGGAACAGGTTCTGGAAGGTGATGCTGGCCAGCGTCTGGTTCTCGCGCTGCACCGGCACGCCTTCCTTCGCTTCCACCGCCTGGTGCAGGCCGTCGGACCAGCGCCGGCCCGGCAGGGTGCGGCCGGTGAACTCGTCGACGATCACCACCTCGCCGTCGCGCACGATGTAGTCGACGTCGCGCTGGTAGATCGCGTGCGCGCGCAGCGCCGCGTTGAGGTGGTGGACCACGCTCAGGTTCTGCGCCCCGTACAGGCGGTCTTCCTCGTCGGTGAGGATGCCGGCGGCGCGCAGCAGTTCTTCGGCGTGCTCCATGCCCGCTTCGGACAGGTGCACCTGCTTGCCCTTCTCGTCGACCCAGAAGTCGCCCTCGCCCTCTTCCGATTCCTGCTTGACCAGCTGCGGCACGATGCGGTTGACGCGGATGTACAGCTCCGGCGACTCGTCGGCCGGGCCGGAGATGATCAGCGGGGTGCGCGCTTCGTCGATCAGGATCGAGTCGACTTCGTCGACGATGGCGTAGTTGAGCCCGCGCTGGAAGCGATCGGCCTTGGACAGCGCCATGTTGTCGCGCAGGTAGTCGAAGCCGAATTCGTTGTTGGTGCCGTAGGTGATGTCGGCGGCGTAGGCGGCGTGCTTGTCGCTGTGCGGCATGCCCGGGTACACCACGCCCACGCTCAGGCCCAGCCAGTTGTACAGCTTGCCCATCTGCGCGGCGTCGCGGCGCGCCAGGTAGTCGTTGACGGTGACCACGTGCACGCCCTTGTCTTCCAGCGCGTTGAGGTACACCGGCAGCGTCGCGACCAGGGTCTTGCCCTCGCCGGTGCGCATTTCCGCGATCTTGCCCAGGTGCAGGACCATGCCGCCGATCAACTGCACGTCGTAGTGGCGCATGCCCAGCACGCGTCGGCTGGCCTCGCGGCACACCGCGAACGCTTCCGGCAGCACCTTGTCCAGGGTCTCGCCGCCGGCGATGCGTCCGCGCAGTTCCGGGGTCTTGGCCTGCAGCTGCTCGTCGGAGAGCTGCTCCATCTCCGGCTCCAGCGCATTGATCTTGGCGACGATACGGTGGAGCTGGCGCAGTTGGCGCTCGTTGCGGCTACCGAAAACGCGAGTAAGCAGACTGTTGATCATTGAAGGAACCGGTTGGAAAGGAACGCCCGCGCGGCCCGATCCCCAGGGAATCGACGGGCCGCAAACGAAACAGGGCGCGAGGCGCCCTGTCGATGGCAAAGCACATTGTAGCTTGGGGCGAGGGCCGGCGATTCAAGCGCCGGCACGCCGCCCCCTGCCGGACTCAGCCGCGGCCGCGGCGACCCACCGGAATGGCGCCATCGCCGAGGAACTTGGCCGGGTTCACCACCACCCCGTCCTTCCACACCTCGAAATGCACGTGGGCGCCGGTGGACCGGCCGGTGGAGCCGGCCTTGGCCACTTCCTGGCCGACCCGCACCAGGTCGCCGACCTTCACCGACAGCCGCGAATTGTGCGCATAGCGGGTGACATAGCCGTTGCCGTGGTCGACCTCGACCACGTTGCCGTAGCCACCGCGCACGCCGGAATAGCTGACCACGCCGTCGGCCACCGCCAGCACTGGATCGCCGACATTGGCATGGAAGTCGATGCCCTTGTGGTTGCCGGTGCCGCGGCCGAACGGATCGGCGCGGCCGCCGAAGGCCGAGGTGATGTAGCTGTTGCGGATCGGCATCCGCGAGGGCACCGCGTTCTGGTCCAGTTGATGGTCGAACAGCAGCGATTCGAGCACCGACAGCTGCTGGCCGGAGGTGGCGAACTTCTGCTGCAGCCCGTCCAGCTCCTTGCCGAGCTGCTGCGCGGGCATGTCGTGGCTGGGCTCGTCGTCGCCGCCACCGACGCCGACCGGCTGGTCGAAGTCGAACTCGCCGTCCTGCAGCTTGCCCATGCGGGTCAGGCGCTCGCCGAGCGCGTTGAGCCGGGTCGCCTGCGCCTGCAGCTCGCCCAGGCGCGCGGCCAGGGCGTTGACCTGGGTCTGCGCGTCGCGGCGCACCTGCGCCAACTCCTGGTCCTGCCGCTCGAGCTTGGCGCGCAGTTGCGCCGAACCACCCCACCCGGCCGCGGCGCTGACACCGATGCCGAGTACCATGCCGAGACCGAGGACCGCGCCGAGCGCGGCGAGGGGGCGGCGATCGGCGAAGTCGCGCAATCGCCACGGCAACGTCTTGACCCCCTTTTCACTGGAACGGATTACGATCTTCTTGAACGTCATATGAGTTTTCATGTCTAAGCGAAAGTCCGGCGAAGGCCATACCGCCACGCCGCAGCCGGCGTTGGACGCCGCACTGGCGGACAAGGCGGGCGACCCGTTGCGACGCGCCCTGTGGCTCGACGCGCTGGACCGGCAGTTACGCCCCCATCTGCCGCCGAACCTGGCCTCCCGTTGCCGGTTGGCCAATGTGAACGGCGAGCAGCTCGTTTTTCTCGTTGAGTCTCCGGTCTGGCACGCCCGGGTCAGGCTGGCCGAGGCCGACATCCTTGCTGCGGCCCGTTCCCTCGGGCTGAAAGCCACCAAAGTGACCGTCAAGACTGCGACTGCACCCGCGCATTCCCCAATGCAGCAGGCAAGAAGCAAGCCAGCTCCGGTTTCTGCGGCCACGCACAAGGGGCTGCGCGAGGCTCTGGCTTCCCTGCAGGACGTCGGCTCCGCGACGCCTGATGCGACCGCGGGCTCCGACCCCGGCCGTCGACGTACGTAGACACGCACGCCGCGACCCGACGCATCCTAGCGGGCGTCGGGCGTGAGGTCGTTACCGATTCGTTAAATCGATGTTAAGGGGAGAAGAAGAACCGGCCGATTGCCGATTCCGTGATCCCCACCCGGCCGTTGGCCGAGCTGAACGGATTCAGGCGTAAGCCACGGCCCCGTAGGCCACCGGCGCCTGCTGCGCGGCGGATTCGAAGCTGACCCATTCCCACGCCGCCTGTTCGGCGAGCAGCGCGCGGACCAGCTTGTTGTTCAGCGCATGGCCGGACTTGTAGCCCTCGTAAGCGCCGAGGATGGCACCGCCGGCGAGGTACAGGTCGCCGATCGCATCGAGGATCTTGTGGCGCACGAACTCGTCGGCGTAGCGCAGGCCGTCGTCGTTGAGCACGCGGAACTCGTCGAGCACGATGGCGTTGTCCATCGAACCGCCCAGGCCGAGATTGCGCTCGCGCATGTACTCCAGGTCGCGCATGAAGCCGAAGGTGCGCGCGCGGGAGATTTCCTTGATGTAGGCCATCGTCGAGAACTCGATCTCCTGGCGCGACTGCTTGGCCGGGATCATCGGGTGGTCGAACTGGATGGTGAAACCGAGCTTGTAGCCGCCGTCGTAGGGCACGAAACGGGCGATCTTGTCGCCGTCGCGCACTTCCACTTCGCGCTTGATGCGGATGAAGCGCTTGGCCTTGTCCTGCTCGACGATGCCCGCCGACTGCAGCAGGAACACGAACGGACCGGCCGAGCCGTCCATGATCGGCAGTTCGGCCGAGGACAGTTCGACGATGGCGTTGTCCACGCCGAGGCCGGCCATCGCCGACATCAGGTGCTCCACGGTCTGGATCTTGGCCTGGCCGCGGCTCAAACCGGTGCACAGCGTGGTCTCGGTGACCAGTTCGGCATCGGCAGGCACGTCCACCGCCGGATCCAGGTCCACGCGTCGGAACACGATGCCGTGGTCGGCCGGTGCGGGGCGCAGGGTCATGTAGACCTTGTCGCCGCTGTGCAGGCCCACGCCGGTGGCGCGGATCGTGTTCTTGAGAGTGCGTTGCTGGGTCATGGCAGACAGTCTGGAAACGTCTGTTCGCACGGGAACTGAACAGACAACGAGAATATCACGCGTTTAGCCAAATTTTAACAAAGCGGTCACAGCATCCCATGGGTGCAACGCTGGCCCGTGCCGGCGTCGCGGTCGCAAAAACCTGCCGGGTCGCGAGGACCCGGCAGCAAGGGACACGGCGCGCCGACCAGGGAGGCGCTCCTGGACGGCGGTGTTGCGGACCGGCGCGAACGCCGGCCGATGACGCATCGACCTCAGTCGGCCTGGCGACGCAGGGCAGGCCACTTGCTTGCGAAGCACGGCTTCGCGAGCGGCCCCGCGCCCGGCCATGGATGGCCGGGCAGGCCCATCCGCAAGCCGGACGGCTGCGCCAGGGACGGCATCAGTCGGCCTGGCGGCGCAGGAACGCCGGGATATCCAGGTAGTCGCTCGGCAGGTCCGCCGCGGCCGGGGTCGGCGCGGCGGCCGCCGGGCTCATCGACTCGCCGCTCGGACGACGCAGGCCCAGGCCCATCGCACCGCCGACCGCCTTGGACACGGCGTCGCCGCCGTGCTCGAAGTCGCCGAACTCCGGCTGGCCGGTGGTGGCGTTGCGCACCAGCTTGATCGGCGCACGCTGCTCCGGACGCTGCGACTGGCGCGACACCGCGCGGTTCAGGCCGGTGGCGACCACGGTCACGCGCACTTCGTCCTGCATGTCCGGATCCAGCACGGTGCCGACCACCACGGTGGCGTCCTCGGAGGAGAAGCCCTCGATGGTGCGGCCGATCTCGTCGAACTCGGCCATGGTGAAGTCCGGGCCGGCGGTGATGTTGACCAGGATGCCGTTGGCGCCGGCCAGGTTGACGTCGTCGAGCAGCGGGTTCTGGATCGCCGCTTCGGCGGCCGCCTGCGCGCGGTCGTCGCCGCGGGCCGAGCCGGTGCCCATCATCGCCAGGCCCATTTCCGACATCACGGTGCGCACGTCGGCGAAGTCGACGTTGATCAGGCCCGGACGCACGATCAGGTCGGCGATGCCCTGCACCGCGCCCTGCAGCACGTCGTTGGCGGCGCGGAACGCCTGGATCATGGTGGCGTTGCGGCCGAGCACGGTGATCAGCTTCTCGTTGGGGATGGTGATCAGCGAGTCGCAGTGCTGGCTCAGTTCCTCGATGCCCTTCAGCGCCACCTGCATGCGGCGGCGGCCTTCGAACGGGAACGGCTTGGTGACCACGGCCACGGTCAGGATGCCCATTTCCTTGGCCAGCTGCGCCACCACCGGCGCGGCGCCGGTGCCGGTGCCGCCGCCCATGCCGGCGGTGATGAACACCATGTCCGCACCCTGCAGCGCGTCCATGATGCGCTCGCGGTCTTCCAGCGCGGCCTGGCGGCCGACTTCCGGGTTCGCGCCCGCGCCCAGGCCCTTGGTGACGTTGGTGCCGAGCTGCAGCTGCAGCTTGGCGCCGCAGTTCTTGATCGCCTGCGAGTCGGTGTTGGCGGTGATGAATTCCACGCCGTCCACGCTGCTGCTGACCATGTGCGCGACCGCGTTGCCGCCGCCGCCGCCCACGCCAACGACCTTGATCACTGCATTGGGTGCCATCTTTTCAATCAGTTCGAAATGCGCCATGTCCGTGTCCTCTTGAGCCGGGATTGGGGAGTGGGGATTGGGGATTCGGAGAACTCCGATCCTTTTTTCCTGCCTCTCCGTCCGGCGAGTGTTGTTGTTTGGATGCCGGGATTCGGGATTCGGGAGTGGGGATTCGCAAGAGCGACTACCCAGTTCCGTGACCCTTTCCGCGGCGGAATCACTGCAAAAAAACCTATCGCCTGCCTACCTACCGCTCTCCACTCTCTCTACCTACCGCTGTTGCTCCCACCAATCCCGAATGTCGAATCCCGAATCCCGGCTCCATCAAAATTCGCCGCGATACCAGTTCTTCAATTTCTTGAACAAGCTGCCGGCGCGGCCGGTCGGCAGCGACGGGCGGCGCGGGTGTTCGATCTGGCTGCCCATCAGCAGCAGGCCCACGCCGGTGGCGTGGACCGGATTGCCGACGACTTCGCCCAGGCCGGTGACGTGCTGGGGAATGCCCACGCGTACCGGCATCTGCACCATTTCCTCGGCCAGTTCGACCACGCCTTCCATCTTCGACGCGCCGCCGGTCAGCACCATGCCGGCACGCACCAGTTCCTCGAAGCCGGAGCGGCGCAGTTCCGCCTGCACCATCTCGAAGATCTCCTCGTAGCGCCCCTGCACCGCCTGCGCCAGCGAATGGCGCGGCATGCGCCGCGGCGGGCGGTCGCCGACGCTGGGCACCTGGATGCTTTCTTCCGCGGTGGCCAGCTGCGCCAGCGCGCAGGCGTAGCGCACCTTGATCTGCTCGGCTTCCGGGGTGGGCGTGCGCAGCATGTGCGCGATGTCGTTGGTAACGTGGTCGCCGGCGATCGGCAGCGAGGCGGTGTGGCAGATCGCGCCCTGCACGAACACCGCCAGGTCGGTGGTGCCGGCTCCCATGTCCACCAGCACCACGCCCAGCTCGCGCTCGTCGGCGGTCAGCACCGCCACCGAGGACGCCAGCGAGGACAGGATCAGGTCGTCCACCTGCAGGCCGCAGCGCTGCACGCACTTGCTGATGTTGGCCGCGGCCGACTGCGCGCACACCACCAGGTGCGCGTGCACCTCCAGGCGCACGCCGGTCATGCCGACCGGGTTGCGGATGCCTTCCTGCGAATCGTCGAGCACGTACTCGCGCGGGATCGCGTGGAGGATGCGCTGGTCGGCCGGGATCGCCACCGCCTTGGCCGCTTCCAGCACGCGGTCCAGATCGTTCCAGGTCACCTCGCCGTCGCGGATCGGCACGATGCCCGGTGAGTTCTTGCACTGCACGTGGTTGCCGGAGATCGACGCGTACACCGAGCGGATCTCGCAGCCGGCCATCAGCTCGGCTTCCTCGATCGCGCGCTGGATCGACTGCACGGTGGATTCGATGTCCACGACCACGCCGCGCTTGAGACCGCGCGATTCGTGCGAACCGATGCCGATCACCTCGATCGGGTTGCCGGGCGAGTATTCGCCGACCAGCGCGACGACCTTGGAGGTGCCGATGTCCAGTCCAACGATGAGGGATTTGTCGCCTTTGCGGTTCATGTCTTGGAGCCGGGAATAGAGAATGGGGAATGGGGAATGGAGAAGAGCGAGCGCGTGCGCGGGGTCGGAGGGTCGGCCAGTGCCGCGTGGCGCGTGGGCTGGGCCGGCGCCGCTGGTTTCTTCTCCTTGCCCGGCTCCTTACTCGGCTCTTTGCTCTCGGGTACCCATGCCACCGTGAATCCGTTGGTGTAGCGAAGATCGGCGCGCGCCAGCGGCGGCTGGCCCGGCTGCAGCAGTTGCGGCAGCACCCGGGCGAAGCGCTCCAGGCGCGCGCGCGCGTCGTCGCGGCCGACCACCACCTGCACGCCGTTGCCCAGCGCCAGCGACCAGCTACCACGCGCGTCCAGGGCCACGCCCTGTACCGGCAGGCCGACCGGAGCGAACAGCGCGCGCGAGGCGTTGTACAGCGCGACCACGTCGGCGGCCTTGGCGTCGGGACCGTCCAGGTGCGGCAGCGCCACGTCGCGCAGTTCGTTGGGCAGGGCGAAGATGCGGCCCTGCTCGGACAGCATGCGGTCCGTGCCCCAGCGCGCGAACGGGCGATGTTCGGTGACGCGCACTTCCAGCACGTCCGGCCAGCGCTTGCGCACGCGCGCACTCTCCACCCACGGCAGGCGCTCGATCGCGTTCTGCGCATCCTGCAGGCGCACCGCGAAGAAGCCGCGCCGCGCGTACGGCAGCACCACCTGGCGCAACTGCTCGGCGGACACGCGCTTGAAGTCGCCACTGACCTGCAGCCGGCTCAGCGGCCAGCGCTCGGCGCCGACCCAGCCGTTGAGCACGGCCACGATCGGCAGCGCGACCAGGGCCAGTGCCAGCAGCCAGGCGAGGATGCGCAGGGAGGCGTTCATGGGCGCGCTCCGCGTGCGGGATTGGGGATTGGGCATTCGGGATTGGCGCAATGCGCGCAGCAGACCGCGCCGGCGGCGCGAAGCGCCGACGGTGCGAATCCCCAATCCCGAATCCCCAATCCCGGCTTCACAGCGTCTGCTCCAGGATGCGCCAGCACAGGCCGGCGAAATCCACGCCCAGCTGCGCCGCGGCCTTGGGTACCAGCGAATGGCTGGTCATGCCCGGGGCGGTGTTGACCTCGATCAGCTGCAGGCCGCGCACGCGGTCGCGCATCACGTCCACGCGGCCCCAGCCGCTGCAGCCGGCCGCGGCGAAGGCCTGCAGCGCGAGCTGGCGGATCCGGGTCTCGTCCTCACCCTCCATGCCTGGGCACAGGTATTGGGTGTCCTCGGCGATGTACTTGGCGTGGTAGTCGTACCAGTCGCCCGCGGGCACGATGCGGATCGACGGCAGCGCGACGTCGCCGAGGATGCCGACGGTGTATTCCTCGCCCTGCACCATCTGCTCCATCAGCAGTTCGCCGCGGTAGTCGGCAGCGAAGGCGCGCACCGGCGCCAGGTCGGCCTCGGACAGCACGCGGAACACGCCGACGCTGGACCCCTCGCAGGCCGGCTTGACGAACAGCGGATAGCCCAGCGCGGCGGCCGCCGCGGCCAGGTCGGCCTGGGCGTCGATGCGGGCGAAGCCCGGAGTCGGCAGGCCGGCGGCGATCCACACCTGCTTGGTGCGGATCTTGTCCAGGGTCAGCGCGCTGCCGAGCACGTCGGGGCCAGTGAACGGCACCTGCAACGCGCGCAGCAGACCCTGCAGCACGCCGTTCTCGCCGTCGCCGCCGTGCAGGATGTTGAATACGCGGTCGACCTCGCCGGAGCGGATGCGCTCCAGCAAGGCGGGAATGCCGTCCACCGGCTGCGCGTCGACGCCGCGGCTGCGCAGCGCCTCAAGCACGTTGGCGCCCGAGTTCAGCGACACCTCGCGCTCGCTGGAGCTGCCGCCAAGCAGCACGGCGACGCGGCCGAACGCGGCCGGGTCGGTGACGCGCGGCGGCGGCAGGGTCTGCGCGCTCATGCGTCCGCTCCGCCGGCGAAGCCGTGCTGGGCGATGTGCTGGGCGACGTAGCCGATGTCGCCCGCGCCCATCATCAGCAGCAGGTCGCCGTCCTGCAGCACGTCCGGCAGCACGCTGTCGAGTTCGCCGACCTGGCCGACCACCACCGGTTCGCTGCGGCCACGTGCGCGGATCGCACGGGCGAGCGAGCGCGCGTCTGCGCCCGGGATCGGTGCCTCGCCGGCGGGGTAGACCTCGCTGAGCACCAGCGCGTCCACTTCCGACAGAACCGCAGCGAAGGCATCGAACTGGTCGCGGGTGCGGCTGTAGCGATGCGGCTGGAACGCGACCACCAGGCGCTTGTCCGGCCAGCCGCCACGCGCGGCAGCGAACACCGCGGCCAGCTCGCGCGGATGATGGCCGTAGTCGTCGACCAGGCGCACGCGCGCGCCGGCGGCGGTGGTCACTTCGCCCAGGTCGTTGAAGCGGCGGCCGATGCCGGCGAAGCTCTGCAGCGCGCTGGCGATCGCCTCCGGCGCCACGCCCAGCTGCCAGCCGATGGCGGCGGCGGCGAGCGCGTTGAGCACGTTGTGGCGGCCCGGCAGCGCCAGGGTCACCGGGATGCTGCTGCCTTCCGGCAGGCGCAGGGTGAAGCGCATGCGCGGGCCGTCCTGGACCACGTCCTCGGCGCGCACGTCGGCGTTCTCGCTGAGGCCGTAGCTCATCACGTGGCGCGGGGTCTTCCCCGCCAGCGCGGCCACTTCCGGATCGTCGATGCACAGCACCGCCAGGCCGTAGAACGGCAGGCGCTGCAGGAACTCGGCGAACGCGGCCTGGACCCGGGCGAAGTCGTTGCCGTAGTTCTCCAGGTGGTCGGCATCGATGTTGGTGATGACCGAGATCAGCGGGTTCAGGCGCAGGAAGCTGCCGTCGCTCTCGTCGGCCTCGGCCACCAGCCACTGGCCGCCGCCGAGCTTGGCGTTGGCGCCGGCGGCGAGCAGTTGCCCGCCGATCACGAAGGTCGGGTCCAGCCCGCCTTCGCTGAGCACCGCCGCGGCCAGGCTCGTGGTGGTGGTCTTGCCGTGGGTGCCGGCCACCGCGATGCCGCGGCGGAAGCGCATCAGCTCGGCCAGCATCGCCGCGCGCGGCATGATCGGAATGCGCTGGCTGCGCGCTTCCATCAGTTCCGGGTTGTCTTCGCGGATCGCACTGGACACCACCACGCAGTCGGTGCCGAGCACGTTGGCGGCCGAGTGCCCGCGCATCACCCGCGCGCCGAGCTTGACCAGGCGCCGGGTGGCCGCGTTGTCGGCGTTGTCCGAACCGGAGACCTCATAGCCCAGGGTCAGCATGACCTCGGCGATGCCGCTCATGCCGGTGCCGCCGATGCCGACGAAGTGCACGCGCGGGAACGCGCGGACCAGATCGCCGGTGTCGTGGAGACGGCGGATCATTGGGCACCTCCGGTGGAGGTGCCGGGATTCGGCATTGGGGATTGGAGATTCGCGTCGCCGGCGGCCGATGGCCGCAGCGCCGCACGTTGTACGGGTGTCTGCATGGTGTCCTGCTTGTGCTCCTGCTTTTTACCAATCCCCAATCCCGAATCCCGACTCCCGGCTTCTTCCAACACGATGTCCGCGATGCGTTCGGCCGCATCCGGCTTGGCCAGCTGGCGTGCGGCCTCGGCCATGGCCAGGCGCTGTGCGGGCTGTGCCAGCAGGTCGCGCAGCACGCGCTGCAGGTGGCCGGCCAGGGCATCGTCCTGTTTCAGCAGCACGGCGGCGCCGCGCTCGACCAGGTATTCGGCGTTGCGGGTCTGGTGGTCGTCGACGGCGGCGGCGAACGGCACCAGCACGCTGCCGATGCCGACCGCGCATAGTTCGGCCAGGGTCGAGGCGCCGGCGCGACACACCACCAGGTCGGCCCAGGCGTAGGCGTAGGCCATGTCGCCGATGAAGGCTTCGACGCTGGCGGCCACGCCGGCCTCGGCATAGGCGCGCGCGGCTTCCTCGCGCAGCGCTTCGCCGCACTGGTGGCGCACCTCGACGGCCACGCCGAGCGCGGCCAACGCCTGCGGCAGCGCCTGGTTGAGCACGCGTGCGCCCTGGCTGCCGCCCAGCACCAGCAGCCGCGGCGCGCCGTGGCGACCGGCCAGGCGCTGCGCCGGCGGCGCCAGCGCGGCGATCTCGGCGCGCACCGGGTTGCCTACCGCTTCCTCGCGGGTGGCGAAGCTGCCGGGGAAGCCGGTCAGCACGCGCCGTGCGACCCGCGCCAGCACCTTGTTGGTCAGGCCCGGCGCGCGGTTCTGTTCGTGCACCAGCAGCGGCAGCTTGAGCAGCCGCGCGGCCAGGCCGCCGGGACCGGCAGCGAAACCGCCGAAACTGATCACCGCGCGCGGCGCACGCCGGCGCAGTACGAAGCCGGCAGCGCGCACGGCGCGCATCACCCGCACCGGCGCGCCGAACAGGGCCAGCGCGCCCTTGCCGCGCAGGCCGCCGATCTCGATGGTGTCCAGCTCGATGCCGTGTTCCGGCACCAGCCGCGTTTCCATGCGCCCGGCCGCGCCCAGCCACACCACCGGCACGCCGCGCGCGCGCAGCACCTTGGCCACGGCCAGCGCGGGGAAGATGTGCCCGCCGGTGCCGCCGGCGAGGATCATTACCGGACGATCGCCCTGCACCGCGCTCATCCCAGCCTCCCGAAGGTGGGTTCGACGCGCGGCTGCATGCGGCTGGTACCGCGCCCCGGGGCGCCGCCCTGGATCGCCGCGGCGACCGCGCTGGCGCTGGCCTCGCGCGCGGCGTGCAGGTCCTCGGCGTTGTCGACGGTCTGCTTGACCGGCATCGCCGCATCGCTGCGCACCAGCGCCACCTGGCGCTCGGCGCGGTTGAGTTCGTAGGACACGCGCAGCAGCAGGCCCATCGCCACGCAGGTCATCAGCACGCTGGAACCGCCGGCGGAGATCAGCGGCAGGGTCAGGCCCTTGGTCGGCAGGATGCCCAGGTTCACGCCGACCGAGACGAAGCTCTGCAGGCTGATCCACAGACCGATGCCGAAGGCGATGTAGCCGGAGAAGTGGCGCTTCATCTCCACGCAGCGCATGCCCAGCCAGAACGCACGGCCGACCAGCAGCGCGTACAGCGAGATGATCAGGCACACGCCGACGAAACCCAGCTCCTCGGCGATCACCGAGAAGATGAAGTCGGTGTGCGCTTCCGGCAGGTAGTTGAGCTTCTGCACCGAGCCGCCCAGGCCGACCCCGAACAGTTCGCCGCGGCCCACCGCCATCAGCGCGTTGGACAGCTGGTAGCCGGAGCCGAGCTGGTCGGCCCAGGGATCGAGGAAGGAGGTGATGCGGCGCAGGCGGTACGGCTCGAGGATCGCGATGAAGGCGAACACCGGCAGGCCGATCACGATCGGCATCGACATGCGCGGCAGGTTCACCCCGCCCAGCACCAGCATGCCGGCGGTGATCGCCAGCAGCAGCGTGGACGAGCCGAAGTCCGGCTGCAGCAGCAGCAGGCCGACCAGCGCCACCGCCACGCCCAGCGGCTTGAGCATCGCCGGCCAGGTCGCGTTGACCTCGTCGCGGAAGCGCACCAGGTAGCTGGACAGCCACACGATGTACAACACCTTCACCGCTTCCACGGTCTGGAAGCGCGAGATGCCCAGGTTGATCCAGCGCCGCGCACCGTTGACGGTGCTGCCCAGGCCGGGCACGAACACCACCAGCAGCAGGCCGAAGCAGGCCAGCAGCAGCAACTGGTTGTACTGCTCGATGTTCTTCAGCTCGGTGCGCATCGCCCAGATCGCCAGGCCGACGCCGCCGGCCAGGAACAGCAGGTGGCGGCTCAGGTAATAGAACGGGCTGGTGGTCAGCTCGATCGAGCTGGAGCCGACCATGACCACGCCCAGCGACGCCAGCGCCACCGCGGCGCCGAGCAGCCACGGGTCGTAGCGGCCACCGATGGCCTCCAGGCGGGTCGCTTGGCGGGCGGTGTCGTTCATCAGCGTACCTTCAACGTGGCGAGGCCGACCAGCACCAGCACCACCGAAATGATCCAGAAGCGCACGATCACCCGCGGCTCCGGCCAACCCTTCAGTTCGAAGTGGTGGTGGATCGGGGCCATGCGGAACACGCGCTTGCCGGTGAGCTTGAATGAGGCGACCTGGATCATCACCGACAGGGTCTCGATGACGAACACGCCGCCCATGATCACCAGCACCAGTTCCTGGCGCACGATCACCGCGATGGTGCCCAGCACCGCGCCCAGCGCCAGCGCGCCGATGTCGCCCATGAACACCATCGCCGGGTAGGTGTTGAACCACAAGAAGCCCAGGCCCGCTCCGGCGATCGCCGCGCAGATGATGATCAACTCGCCGGCACCGGGAATGGTCGGGATCTTCAGGTAGGCGGAGAACACCGCGTTGCCCGAGGCGTAGGCGAACACGCCCAGCGCGCAGGCCACCAGCACCGTCGGCATGATCGCCAGGCCGTCCAGGCCGTCGGTCAGGTTGACCGCGTTGGAGAAGCCGACGATCCAGAAGTAGGCGATGGCGACGAAGCTGATCCCGGCCAGCGGCAGCGCGATCGACTTGAACATCGGGATGTAGAAGGTGATCGCCGCCGGCACGTCGGCGGTGTAGTACAGGAACAGGCCGGCGGCCAGGCCGAAGATCGACTGCAGCAGGTACTTCCAGCGCGACTTCAGGCCGTTCGGGTCGCGGCGCACGATCTTGATCCAGTCGTCGTACCAGCCGATCACGCCGAACGCCAGCATCACCGCCAGCACCAGCCACACGTAGCGGTTGCGCAGGTCGCCCCACAGCAGCACCGACAGCAGCACGGTGAGCAGGATCAGCGAGCCGCCCATGGTCGGGGTGCCGGCCTTGGAGAAATGGGTCTGCGGGCCGTCCTGGCGGATCGGCTGGCCGCCCTTGAACTGCGCCAGCTTGCGGATCACCGCCGGGCCCAGCCACAGCGACAGGAACAGCGAGGTCAGCGCCGCGAGGATGCCGCGGAAGGTCAGATAGCCGAACAGCCCGAACATGCTTTCGAGCTGCTGCAGCCAGCGGGCGAGTTCAAGCAGCATGCGGCGCCTCCTGTGCCTGGTTCAGCAGCGCGCGCACGACGGTATCCATGGCGCTGCCGCGCGAGCCCTTGACGAGGAGCGTGGCCGGGACCCGGGACCCGGGTCCCAGGTCCCGCGAAGGCGCGCCAACGGACGGCGCGCCGGTGTTCTCATGCATGTGCTTCACTTCCTGCTCTTGATCCTGCTGTTCCCGGGTCCCGGCCACGGCCGCCAGATCGCGCTGCAGCGCTTCGATCAGCGCCGCATGGCTGTCGAACACACGGCCGTTCTCGCCGAACGCCTGTGCGGCGTGGGCGCTGAGCGGGCCGAGCGCGTACAGCCGGGTCAGCCCGGCATCGCGCGCGCGGCGCCCGCCACTGGCATGCAGCGCCTCGGCGCCGGCGCCGAGTTCGCGCATGTCGCCCAGCACCAGCCAACGCTCGCCGCCGGCCGCGGCCAGGGCGTCGATCGCCGCGGCCAGCGAGCCGGGGTTGGCGTTGTAGCTGTCGTCGATCAACACCGCGCCATTGGGCAGCGTGTGGGTGATCTGCCGACCCGGCACCGGCTGCACCTGCGCCAGGCCGGCGGCGATGCGCGCCGGCGCCACGTCCAGCGCCAGCGCCAACGCGGCGGCGGCCAGCGCGTTCTGCAGGTTGTGCCGGCCCGGCAGCGGCAGCGTCGCCTCGACGTCGCCGCGCGGGGTGGTCAGCACGAACTGGGTGCGGTCGGCGGCCATGCGGATCTGCGCGGCACCGACCTCGGCGCCCGGCTGCAGGCCGAAGCGCAGCACCTGCGGCCGCGCCTCGCCCATCGGCAGGCGCTGCTCGAACCACAGGCCGAACGCGTCGTCGGCATTGACCACCGCGGTGCCGTCGGCCCGCAGCGCGGTGTAGATCGCGCCCTTGGTCTGCGCCACGCCGAGCAGGCTGCCCATGCGCTCGAGGTGCGCGGCGGCGATGTTGTTGACCAGCGACACCTGCGGCGGCGCGATGTCGGCGAGGTAGGCGATGTCGCCCGGCTTGCCGGCGCCCATCTCGTAGATCGCGTAGTCGGCGTCGTCCGGCGCCTCGATCACCGCCAGCGGCAGGCCGATCTCGTTGTTGCGGTTGCCGGGGTTGGCATAGACGCTGCCGCCGTCGATGCGGCAGGCGTGCTGCAGGATCGCCAGCAGCAGCGCCTTGACGCTGGTCTTGCCGTTGCTGCCGGTGATCGCGGCCACCCGGGTGGCGCGGCCGCGCTGCATGCCGGCGGCGATCCGCGCCAGCGCCAGTTGGGTATCGGCGGCGACGATCTGCGGCAGTTCGATCTGCGGCTGCACGCGCTCCACCAGCAGCGCGCTGGCGCCGAGCGCGGCGGCGTCGGCGGCGAAGGCGTGGCCGTCGAAACGCTCGCCGCGCAGCGCCACGTACAGGCTGCCGGCAGCCAGGCTGCGGGTGTCGTGGCTGATCGCATCGATCGCCACGTCGTCGCCATGCAGTTCGGCGCCGGCCCAGTGCGCGATCATCGACAACGGCAGGCGCTTCATCGGGCCGCCTCCGTCGCATGCGCGCGCAGGGCCTGCGCGGCGACCTCGGTGTCGTCGAACGGATGGCGCACGCCGGCGATCTCCTGGTAGGGCTCGTGGCCCTTGCCGGCGATCAGCACGATGTCCTCGGCGCCGGCGTCGGCGACCGCCATGGCGATCGCCTGCGCACGGTCGCGCTGCACCTGCACCGCCTGCATGCCGTCGAAGCCGGCCAGGATGTCGGCGACGATGCGGTCGCCGTCCTCGCCACGCGGGTTGTCGTCGGTGACCACCACGCGCTCGGCCAGGCGCTGCGCGATCGCCGCCATCTGCGGGCGCTTGCCGGTATCGCGCTCGCCGCCGCAACCGAACACGCAGGTGATGCGGCCCTGCACGTGCGCGCGCAGGCTCTGCAACGCCTGTTCCAGCGCGTCGGGGGTGTGCGCGTAGTCGACCACCACCAGCGGCTGCGCGCCATCGCCGCCCAGCCGGTTCATGCGCCCGCGGATCGGCTGCAACTGCGCCAGGGTGGCGGCGATGCGCACCGGCGCCACGTCCAGCGCGTGCAGCGCGCCGGCCACGGCCAGCAGGTTGTCGACATTGAAGCGGCCCAGCAACGGCGACTGCAGCGGATGCCGCTCTTCGCCGATCGCCAGGGTGAAGCCGATGCCGCGCGCGTCCAGGCGCAGCGCCTCTGCGCGCACCTCGGCACCGTCCTGGCCGCGCGAGCTGACCGCGATGCGGCGCAGCGCCGGATCCAGTTTTTCCAGCAACGCGCGGCCGAACGCATCGTCCAGGTTGATCACCGCCGACTTCAGCCCCGGCGTGGCGAACAGGCGCGCCTTGGCCGCGCCGTAGCCCGCCATGTCGCCGTGGTAGTCGAGATGGTCGCGGGTGAGATTGGTGAACACCGCCACGTCGAAATGCACCGCGTCCACGCGGCCCTGGTCGAGCGCGTGCGAGCTGACTTCCATCGCCACCGCCTGCGCGCCGGCGTCGCGCAGCTGCGCCAGCAGCGCGTGCAGCGGCAGCACCAGCGGCGTGGTGAAACCGGTCGGCTGCACCTGTCCGTACAGGCCGGCGCCGAGCGTGCCGATGCTGCCGCTGCGGGTGCCCAGCAGATGCCAGGCCTGCGCCAGCAGTTGCACGGTGGAGGTCTTGCCGTTGGTGCCGGTGACGCCGACCATGGTCATGGTCTGCGACGGATGGCCATGGAACTGATCGGCCATCGCGCCCATGCGCGCGCGTAGGCCCGGCACCGCGATCGCGTCGGCCGGCGCCCGCAGCTCGGCCGGGGCCGGCGGGTCGTACAGCACCGCGACGGCGCCGTTGGCGCGCGCCTGTTCGACGAAGCCCAGGCCGTGCGCGCCGAACCCGGCGATCGCCACGAAGGCATCGCCCGGGCGCACCGCGCGGCTGTCCATCACCAGCCCGGACACCTGCACGTCGTGCGGTAAAGCCACACCCGGCAACAGTTGCGACAGCGACATCGCGCGGGTCACTGGCGGGTCTCCTGCAGCGGCGCCGGCAACGCGGCCGGCGCCGGCGGCGCCACCGCGCGCGCGCTGGGCAGCGCGGCATCGACCTCGGCGGCGGCGTCGGGCACGGTCGCCGGATCCGGTTCAACCGGCGCCGGCGGCGGCGCGTGGCCGCTCTTGCCGGCGGCCTGCGCGGCCAGCCACGACTGGATGTCGTCCGGCGGCACGTCCATCAGCCGCAGCGCGCCTTCCATCACGTTGTGGAACACCGGCGCCGAGACCAGGCCGCCGTAGTACTTGGCACCCTGCGGGTCGTTGATCACGATGACCGTGGCGAAACGCGGGTTGCTCGCCGGCACCAGGCCCGCGAACAGCGCGTTGTAGTGGCCGCGCTCGTAGCCGCCGGGGCCGGCCTTGCGCGCGGTGCCGGTCTTGCCGGCGACGTGGTAGCCCAGGATCGCCGCGCCCTTGGCGCCGCCCTGGGTGACCACGGTCTCCATCATCGCCACCACTTCCTTGGCGATCGCCGGATCCAGCACCTGCTTGCTGTCCTCGTGCTGGCCCTTGACGAAGGTCGGGGTCACCAGGCGCCCGCCGTTGCCCAGCGCGCAATAGGCGCGGGCGATCTGCAGCGGCGTCACCGACAGGCCGTAGCCGTAGGACATGGTGGTCTTGGACGAGCCGCTCCAACGCGCCGGCGACGGGAACACGCCGGCCGATTCGCCGGGGAAGCCGCTGTGCGGGGAGCTGCCGTAGCCGTAGCTGTGGACCTGGTCGTAGAAGGTCTGGTCCGGCAGCTTGGCCGCGATCTTGGCCGCGCCGATGTTGGAGCTGCGGGTGATCACCCCGGTCACGGTCAGCACGCCGTTGTTGCGCGGCACGTCCTTGATGGTGAAGCGGCCCACGGCCATGTAGCCGGGGTTGGTGTCGATCAGCGTGTCCTTGGTCACCACCCCGGCCTTGAGCGCGGTGGAGATGGTCAGCGGCTTCATCGTCGAGCCCGGCTCGACCAGGTCGGTGACCGCGCGGTTGCGGCGCACGTCCGGGTTGACCCCGTTGACCGCATTGGGGTTGTAGGTCGGCAGGTTGACCATGGCCAGGATCTCGCCGGTGGCCACGTCCATGATCACGATCGAGCCGCCGGCGGCCTTGTTCTCGACCAGCGCGTTGCGCAGTTCCTTGTAGGCCAGGAACTGGATGCGGCGATCGATGCTCAGGGTCAGGTCCTTGCCCGGCTGCGCCGGCTTGACCAGGTCGATGCTCTCCACGATCGCGCCCTTGCGGTCGCGGATCACCCGCTTGGCGCCCGGCTTGCCGCGCAGCCAGGAATCGAATGCCAGCTCCAGCCCTTCCTGGCCGCGGTCGTCGATGTTGGTGAAGCCCAGCACGTGCGCCATCGCTTCGCCCTGCGGGTAGAAGCGGCGGAATTCGCGCTGCGAGAACACGCCGGGGATGCCCAGCGCGACCACCGCATGCGCCTTGTCCGGGTTGATCCGGCGCTTGAGGTACATGAACTCCTTGTCCGCCTTCTGCGACAGCTTGGCGGTCAGCTCGTCGACCGGCAGCTCCAGCGCCTGCGCCAGCTGCGGGATGCGGTCCGGGCTGCGCAGCAGTTCCTGCGGATTGACCCAGATCGACTCCACCGGCGTGGACACCGCCAGCGGCTCGCCGTTGCGGTCGGTGATCATGCCGCGCGAGGTGGCGATCGGCAGTTCGCGCAGATAGCGCGCCTCGCCCTGGCGCTGGTAGAAGTCGCTGTTGATCAGCTGCACGTAGGCCGCACGGCCGATCAGGGTCACCGAGCACAAGCCCAGCGCCGCGCCGACCAGCACCAGGCGGCCACGCAGGTTGAAGTTGCTGCGGGTGCGGTTACGTCCGCTCTTGCTCACGGGCGCACCACCACGATGTCGCCGGTCTCGGGGAACTTCATCCCCAACCGCTCGCGCGCGACCTGGTCGACGCGATTGCTCTCGGCCCAGGTCGCCTGCTCCAGCTGCAGCCGCCCGAACTCGATGTTCAGCTCGTCGCGGTTGTGCTCCAGCCGCGACAGCTCCACGAACAACTGGCGATGGCGATGGCGCATGTACACCACCCCGATCGCCGAGGCGATGGTGCAGGCGAGCAGGACGATCAGCAGGAGCCGGCTCATGGGGCGTCTCCGTGCGGAGACGCCGGGATTGGGGAGTGGGGATTGGAGATTGGGGAGGAGCGCTCGTCGAATCCCGAATCCCGAATCCCCAATCCCAGCTTCTCAGCCACCCGCAGCACCGCGCTGCGCGCGCGCGGGTTCACCGCCAGTTCGTCGGCGTCGGCCTTGATCGCGCCGCCATGCAGGCGCAGGGTCGGCACGAACGTGGTGGCCTCGGGCAGGCGGCGGTTGCTCGGCGGGGCCTTGGCGTGGCGCTGCATGAACTGCTTGACGATGCGGTCTTCCAGCGAGTGGAAGCTGATCACCGCCAGGCGGCCGCCGGGCTTGAGCCGGGCCAGCGCCGCGTCCAGGCCGGTCTCCAGATCGGCCAGCTCGCGGTTGATATGGATGCGGATGGCCTGGAAGCTGCGCGTGGCCGGGTGGGTCTTGCTGTCGCCGCGCGGCATCACGCTGGCGATCAATTCGGCCAGCTCGGCGGTGCGGGTCAGCGGCTGCTTCTCGCGGCGGGCGACGATGGCGCGAGCGATGCGCCGGCTCTGCCGCTCTTCGCCGTAGGTCCACAGCACGTCGGCGATCTCGCGCTCCTCGGCGCGCGCCAGCCACTGCGCCGCGCTCTCGCCGGCCTCCGGGTCCATGCGCATGTCCAGCGGGCCGTCCTTGCCGAAGGAGAAGCCGCGTTCGGCCACGTCCAGCTGCGGCGAGGACACGCCCAGGTCGAACAGCACCCCGTCCAGGGCGGTGGCGGCGTCCCACTGGCCCAGCTCGGCAAAGCTGCCGCGATAGATGGACACGCGCGCGTCGCCGCCGAACGCATGTTCGGCTTCGGCGATCGCCTCGGGATCCTTGTCCATCACCAGCAGCCGGCCTCCTGGGCCGAGTTTGTGCAGCACCCCGCGCGCGTGTCCGCCACGCCCGAACGTGCCATCCAGATAGATTCCGTTTTCGATCACCTGCAGCCCGTCCAGGACCTGCGCGAACAACACCGGCACATGCGCCGCCGATGGTTGCGACACCGGGAGGTGACCGGCCTGCGCCTGTCCGCGCATCCGGACACCCCGACTCACAACTTCAGATCGAGCAATCCATCGCCCAGATCCTCGTCAGACAACGTCTGCTGGATCAGTGCGCGATGAGCCTGCTCGCTCCACAGTTCGAACTTGTCGCCCATGCCCAACAGCACGGCGCGCTTTTCAATGCCCACCGCAGCGCGATGGCTCGGCGGAATGGTGATGCGGGCGTTGGCGTCCAGCTCCAGCGCGGCCGACGAACCCACCAGCTTCTGCTGCAGGACCCGCACCACGCGCTGGGTGTTGGGCTTGGCCATGACGTCGTCACGGACCCGCTCCCACTCCTTCTCCGCATACAGCCACAGGCAGCCGGCCTCGAACGGGTTGTAGGTCAGCACCAGCCGATTGCCGCTCACGCGCGCGACGAGGTCGCGGTACGCGGTGGGAACCGCCATACGCCCCTTGTCGTCCACAGTGATTGCGGTCTCGCCCTGAAACACGACGCCTGCACCTTTCCGAATCCGCCTGGGCGGTCATTGAACCACGAAAAACCACAAAAAACCCGGTTTCCCCTCAAGTGCCCACCTTAGCAGCGCGCAACAGGTTGTCAACAACTTTGCGAGCGGCAAATCGCTAGCGGGATCAATGGTTTGCAGCAATCTTTAGAGACTTGTTCAAGGCTTATCCACAAGTTACTGTTTCGTCTCAAATTTTGAGATTGAACGGAAATTCAGGCCTGTGTACGGGGCGTTAAGGCCATCGTCACCGGCCGTCGACACGGCGCATGGACTCGCACCCGATTGCGCAAGCGCGCACACTGCGGCGCATGTGTCTGGTCGTTCTCGCGCACGCTGCGCACCCGCGATGGCGCTTGCTGCTGGTCGGCAACCGCGACGAATTCCACGCCCGCCCGACCGCGCCGCTGCAGCGCTGGCCGGCCCCGGCGCAACGCCTGCTGGCCGGGCGCGACCTGCGTTCCGGGGGTACCTGGGTGGGGCTGGACGAGGCCGGCCGCTGCGCCGTGGTCACCAATGTGCGCGACCCGCTGGCGTCGATGTCCGGCGCTTCGCGCGGCGCCCTGATCGCCGACTATCTGACTGGCGCGCAGCCGGCCGCCGCCTTCGCCGAGGCACTGGCGGCGCGCGCCGACGCCTATCCGCCGTTCAACCTGCTGCTGGCCGATGCCGCCGGCGCCGCCTATGTCGGCAACCACCCGCCTGGCCGCAGCGCCCTGGCGCCCGGCGTGCACGGCATGTCCAACGGCGCGCTGGACGCGCCCTGGCCGAAGACCCTGCGCCTGCGCACTGCCGTGACCGCCTGGATCGCGGCCGGCAACGACGACCTGGCGCCGCTGTGGCGGGCGCTGGCCGACGAGACCCTGGCCGACCCGGCCGACCTGCCCGACACCGGGGTCGGCCCGGAACTGGAGCGGCGGCTGTCGCCGGCCTTCATCCGCGGCCACGACTACGGCACCCGCGCCAGCACCATCGTCGCGGTGGACGCCGCCGGCCACGGCTGGATCCACGAGCGCCGGTTCGGCCCGGATGGGGTGTTCCTGGGGGAGACGCGGCTGGAGAACCGGGACTCGTGACCCGGGATTCGGGATTCGGGATTCGGGATTCGGGAAGCATGGGATGAGGCGCGAAATCGCTGTCAGCGACCTGATACAAAAAGCGGCGATTTTCGTGGGAGGGACTTCAGTCCCTCCCACAATGCAATCGCAACCGCCCTGCACTCGCGGAAAAATCCCGAATCCCGAATCCCGAATCCCGGGCTCCGGCTTAACATGCGACAATGCGCGCGGCGGAGTCGGCCAGACAGTCGCGTCATCCCCTCGCACTTCGGTGCGGCGGGATGCCGAGGAAAGTCCGGGCTCCATAGGGCAAGGTGCCAGGTAACGCCTGGGCGGCGCGAGCCGACGGACTAGTGCAACAGAAAGATACCGCCTACGTCTGCGCAAGCAGGCCGGTAAGGGTGAAATGGTGCGGTAAGAGCGCACCGCGAGTCCGGTAACGGACCGGCACGGCAAACCCCACCTGGAGCAAGACCAAATAGGGACCTCATGGCGCGGCCCGCGTCGGGTCCGGGTAGGTTGCTCGAGCGTACCGGTGACGGTGCGCCTAGAAGAATGACTGTCCACGACAGAACCCGGCTTATCGGCCGGCTCCGCCGCTTTTTTCTACGCCCCCTGCCCACCGCTGGCCGGGGACAGCCGCCCGGCCTGTCCAGACGGGCCACTATTGCGCTGCGCCAGTCACCATGGCGACGAATTCGGGGCCGGTCATGTTCCTGGTGGGTTCGGCGAACGAGTAGCTGGCCGGCTTTTCGTCGATGAAGATCTGCGACGTCAACGCGAAGCCGGAAGGATCCTCGAAGAGGTGAACGGACAGCGCGTGGTGCGTCCCGTCCTTGGACCGCCACATCAGCGTACTGCCGCAGACCTTGCAGAAGCACCGCTCCCCCCATTCGGACGAGGCATACACGCCCACGTTCTCTGCGTTCTCGACCTCGACGTCGCGGCATTCCACCGCGAGGAATACGCCGCCGGACCAGCGACGGCACATCGAACAGTGACACGCCCCCATTTCGCGGGCGGAAAACGTCGCCTGCAGCCGAACGGCGCCGCAGAGACACGCGCCCTGCTCCTTCGCAACTGCTGTGCTCATGGTGTGCCCTTTCATCAAAGAAGCAGAAATGGAACGCCCCTACAGCCTGGCACGGGTGGTGCCGAACGCCCGGCCTACTGCCACGTCAGCCGCCGTACAAGGCCTTGCGCGAAGCACCGGTCAGTTCGGCGGCCAGCTTGGCGGCGGTGGACGGCGGCAGGTGCTCGCTGAGCTTGGCGTAGACGCGGCGGCCCTCGGCCAGTTGCGCGTCGGCGTCGTCGCCGGCGCCCTGCACCATCAGCACGAACTCGCCCTTGCGCTGGTTGTCGTCGGCCTCGACCCGGGCGTGCAGGTCGGCCAGGGTCCCGTCGAGCACGGTCTCGAACAGCTTGGTCAATTCGCGCGCCAGCACCGCCGGGCGGGCATCCCCGAAAGCAGCGCGGCAGTCGGCCAGGGACTCGGCGATGCGGTGCGAGGCTTCGTAGAACACCAGGGTGCGCGGCTCGCCGGCCAGACGCAGCAGGCGCTCGCGGCGCGCCGAGGCCTTGGCCGGCAGGAAGCCCTCGAAGGCGAAACGGTCGCTGGGCAGGCCGGCCACGCTGAGCGCGGCGATCACCGCACAGGCGCCGGGCACCGGACTGACCCGCACCCCGGCCGCGCGCGCCGCGCGCACCAGGCGGTAGCCGGGGTCGCTGACCAGCGGGGTGCCGGCGTCACTGACCAGGGCCAGCGACTGGCCCTCCAGCAGGCGCGCGACGATGCGCTGGGACAACGCCTCCTCGTTGTGTTCGTGCAGCGCCAGCAGCGGCCGCTCGATGCCGAAGTGGGCCAGCAACTGGCCGCTGCGGCGGGTGTCCTCGGCACAGATCGCCGCCACCGAGCGCAGCGTCTCCTGGGCGCGCGGCGTCAGGTCGGCGAGGTTGCCGATCGGCGTGGCGACGACATGCAGGGTTCCGGGCTGGGCGCTCATCTACGGCTTTCCATGGTCAAGGGTAGAATCGTAGCGGTTTTCCCCGGCGCGCCCGGCGTGCCCAGCCGAATGGACCAGAAATGAACAAGCGATTCGCAAGGATTTCCGCCCTGTCGCTGCTGGCGTTGCTCATCGCCGGCTGCGCCACCTCCAGCGTGACGCCGAGCGCCTCGCCGGCCCAATCGGCGGCGCTGGCGCTGCTGGACCAGGGCAAGCCGCGGGACGCGGCGCAGCAGCTCGAGGCGCAGGCCGCCGGCGCCACCGGCAGCGAGCGCAACCAGTTGCTGGGCGACGCCGCCTTCGCCTGGTACGAGGCCGGCGACGCCGCGCGCGCGCGCAGCCTGCTGGCACAGGTGCAGGTGCGGCAGTTGCCGCCGCTGAGCAAGGTGCGGGTGGCGCTGGTGGAAGCCGAACTGGCCCTGGCCGACCGCCAGCCGGCCAAGGCCCTGCAGGCATTGGGCAGCGATCCACAGGCGGTGCCGCAGAACCTGCGCGCGCGCTGGCACCTGGCCCGCGCGCAGGCGCTGGAAGGCACCGGCGACGCCACCGCCGCGCTGGACGAGCGTGCCCGCGCCGACAACGGCCTCAGCGGCCAGGCGCGCAGCGACAACCAGCGCGCCATCGTGCGCCAGCTCGCAACGCTCAACGACGCCATCCTGCAGGCGCGCGCCGCCGCGCTGCCGGCCGGCGACCCGCTGTACAACTTCGTCGGCCGCGCACTGCTGAGCCGCGGCCTGGCGCTGCCGCGTCCGTTCGACCGCGGCGAGCAATGGGGCTTCGATACCAGCAAGCGGCCGCCGGCCGAGCGCGACGGCTACCGCCCGCCGGCCAAGCTGGCGGTGCTGCTGCCGTTGAGCGGCAACCTGGCCACCGCGGCCGCGCCGGTGCGCGATGGCCTGCTCGCCGGCTACTACGGCGAGACCCGCCGCCGTCCTGCGATCGACTTCATCGACACCACCGGCACCCCGGCCGGCGCGCTGGCCGCCTACCAGAAGGCGGTCGACGGCGGCGCCGATTTCGTGGTCGGCCCGCTCGGCCGCGACGAGGTCACCGCACTGTTCGGGCGCGACGCGCTGCCGGTGCCGGTGCTGGCGCTGAACCGCGGCACTCACGCGCCGCCGGGCGGCAGCGCCGGTTTCTCGCTTGCGCCGGAAGACGACGGCATCGCCGCCGCCGAGTACCTGCTGGCGCACGAGCGCCACAACACGCTGGTGATCGGCAGCAACGACGACAACGGCCGCCGCGCGGTGGCCGCGTTCCGCGACCGCTTCAGCGAGCGCGGCGGCAAGGTCGCCGGCAGCGTCAGCGTGGCCGACACCCCGGGCGACATCGGCGCGCAACTGCGCAACGCCGGCGCGGCGGACTCGGTGCTGCTGGCGGTCAAGGGCAACACCGCCCGCGCGCTGGCGCCGCAGCTGGCGCTGGCCGGTTTCGCCGGCAAGACCCGGGTGGCGACCTCGCAGCTGGTGCTGGGCACCGGCAAGCCGGAGGACGACCTGGTACTGGACGGCATCGTCTACCCGAGCGAACTGTGGAACGTGCGTGGCGTCGGCGGCCTGCCGGCGGCGACCAGCGTGGCCGACATGCTGCCGACCGCACGCGGCCCGGCCGCGCGCCTGTTCGCCTTCGGCTACGACGCCTGGCAGATCACCGCGTACCTGGAGAAGCTGGCGACCGGCAAGGACAGCGGCCTGCGCGGCGCCACCGGCGTGCTGCACCTGGACGGCTTCGGCAACATCGTGCGCACCCCGGCCTGGTCCACCTTCAGCGGCGGGCGCCCGACCCCGCTGCCCGATGGAAACTGAGCGGCGCCGACGCGGCAACGCGGTGGAAGCGGCGGCGCGCGCCGAACTGGAGCGCGCCGGCCTGCGCCTGATCGCCGCCAACGTCGCCTTCCGCGGCGGCGAGCTGGACTTGGTGATGCAGCAGGCGCAGAGCCTGGTGTTCGTCGAAGTGCGCTACCGGCGCAGCACCGCGTTCGGCGGCGGCGCGGCCTCGGTCGACCTGCGCAAGCGCCGCCGCCTGCTGCTGGCGGCGCAACTGTTCCTGGCCGCGCATCCGCAGTACGCCACCTGGCCGTGCCGTTTCGACGTGGTCGAGGCCGAGGGCGATCCGCCGCGGCTGACCTGGCTGCGGGACGCCTTCCGCGCCGAGGATTGCTGAGATGCCCAGCATCTTCACCCACGCCGCGGTGCCGCTGGCGCTGTGGGCCGCCGCCGACCGCGGGCGCATCTCCACGCGCCTGCTCGGCGCCGGCATCGTCGCGGCGATGCTGCCCGACGCCGACGTGCTCGGCTTCGCCCTGCACATCCCCTATGCCGACGCCTTCGGCCATCGTGGCGCCAGCCACTCGCTGCTGTTCGCCGCGGTGCTGGGCATGCTCGGCGCAGTGCTGCACCGCCCCTTGCGCGCCGGCGCGTTGCAGGCGGCCACGTGGATGTTCGTCTGCACCGCCTCGCATCCGCTGCTCGATGCGATGACCTCCGGCGGCCTCGGCGTGGCCCTGGCCTGGCCGTGGAGCGAGCAGCGCTGGTTCGCGCCGTGGCGGCCGATCCGGGTCTCGCCGTTCGCCAACGGCTTCTTCAGCGCGCGCGGCGTGGCCACGCTGTGGTCCGAGCTGCGCTGGGTGTGGCTGCCGCTGGCGCTGGCGGTGCTCACCTGGAAACTGCTGCAGCCACCCTCGCCCTCCGCTCCTTCGTCGCCGCCTTCGCCATGACCACAGCCCTCCCCGCCGCACTCACCGACACCCTTTCCGCCCTGCTCGGCGCCGAGGGCTGGCGCACCGATCCCGACAGCCGCCGCAGCTACGGCGAGGACGATTCGCGGCGCTGGGCGCTGGCCGACGCGGTGGCGCTGCCGCAGACCCGCGAGCAGGTGCAGGCGATCGTGCGCGCCTGCCGCGCGCACCGCGTGCCGCTGGTGGCGCGCGGCGCCGGCACCGGCACCGCCGGCGCCGCGGTGCCGTTCAGCGGCGGCGTGGTGCTGTCGTTCGCGCGCATGAACCGCATCGTGCAGTTGCGCCCGGCCGACCGCTGCGCGGTGGTCGAACCCGGCGTGCTCAACGGCGACCTGCAGCAAGCGTTGGCGCCGCACGGGCTGTTCTGGCCGCCGGACCCATCCAGCGCAGAGATCTGCAGCGTCGGCGGCAACCTCTCCACCAATGCCGGCGGGCCGCGCGCGGTGAAATACGGCGCCACCCGCGACAACGTGCTTGGCCTGGTCGCAGTGACCGGCAGCGGCGAGCTGATCCGCTGCGGCGGCGCCTACACCAAGGACGCCACCGGCTACGACCTGACCCACCTGCTGGTCGGCAGCGAAGGCACCCTGGCGCTGATCGTGGAAGCGACGCTGAAGCTGTCGCCGCGGCCGCTGGCACAGGCCGGCCTGCGCGCGCTGTACCGCGACGCCGCCGGCGCCGCCGCGGCGGTGTCGCGGCTGATGGCGCAGCCGAGCACGCCGACCATGCTGGAATTCATGGACCGCAGCGCGATCGCGCTGCTGCGCCGCAACGGCAGCGACGTGCCCGAGGCCGGCGCGATGCTGCTGATCGAGGCCGACGGCGACCATGACACCCTGCCCTACACGCTGCAGGCGCTGGGCGCGGCGGCCGAGGGCGACGGCCTGCTGGCCCTGGACGTGGCCGCCGACGGCAGCGCACGCGACCGCCTGTGGGCCGCGCGCCGCGCGCTGTCGCCGGCGCTGCGCACGATCCGGCCCGGCAAGATCAACGAAGACGTGGTGGTACCGGTGTCGCGCATCCCCGAGCTGGTTGCCGGTGTGGAAGCGCTGGCCGCCGAGTTCGACCTGCCGATCGTCGCCTTCGGCCACGCCGGCAACGGCAACCTCCACGTCAACATCATGTACGCGCCCGACGATGCCGACGAGACTGCGCGCGCGCAGGCCGCCCTGCCGCGGCTGTTCGCCCTGGTGCTGTCGCTGGAAGGCACGCTGTCCGGCGAACACGGCATCGGCGTGGCCAAGCGCGACTACATGGACCAGGCCTTCGACGCCGCCACCCTGGACGCGATGCGCGCAATCAAGCGGGCACTGGATCCGGATGGGATTCTCAATCCGGGGAAAGTGTTGCCGGAGGCTTGAGCGGGATTCGGGATTCGGGATTCGGGATTCGGGATTCGGGATTCGGGATTCGGGATTCGTAACAGCGTCTTTCGCGTGCGGATCCATTGCAACGTCGACCTAATCCTGATTTCCGTCGCTGTCGGGCTGTGTCCGTCGCGATACGCCCTATGGAGCGACTTCAGTCGCGACGGGCCTTACCGAAAACGCCGGGTCGCGGCTGCAGCCGCTCCAACGAACACCGGGCAAGGCCGACGCGACACATCACGCGGACGGACACTGCACGCCGATGAAGCGCAACCCCACGCCCGGCTCGGTGGCGATGTAGCGCGGGGCCACGGCGCTGTCGCCGAGTTTCTGCCGTAGCTTGCCGACCAGGATGCGCAGGTAATGCGTGTCGTCCTGGTGGGTGGGACCCCACAGTTCGCGCAGCAGTTGTGGCTGCGTCACCACGCGGCCGCTGTGTCGCAGCAGCAGCGCCAATAATGCGTACTCCTTGCGGCTGAGCGGCAGCGCTTCGCCGTCCAGGCGCACTTCGCGCAGGCCCAGGTGGATGTGCAGGCGGCCGTCGTCGAACACCGGCTCGGCCTCGCCGGCCACCGGCTGCATGCGCAGCAGCACGCGGATGCGCGCCATCAGTTCCTGCACACCGAACGGTTTGGTCACGTAGTCGTTGGCGCCGGCGTCCAGCGCCTGCACCTTCTCGTCCTCGCCGGCACGCACGGTCAGCATGATCACCGGCACCGACGACCATTGCCGCAGTTCGCGCAGCACGCTGTGCCCGTCCTGGTCGGGCAGGCCGATGTCCAGCACCACCAGTTCGGCGCCGTGCGCGGCCAGTTGCGCCAGGCCGGCGGCGCCGGTATCCGCCTGCAGCACGCGGTAGCCCTGCGCGCGCAGGCTGATGTCGAGGAAACGGCGGATCTGCGGCTCGTCGTCGATGACCAGCACGCGCGGCGGCGGAATCGGATCGGCGTGGGACTCAGTCGGCATCGGGGCGGGACGGCGGTGCGGCGGGTTCGATGAGCGGCAGGGTAATGCGGATCGTGGTGCCACGACCATCGGGGCCGGGCAGCGCCTCGACGCTGCCGCCGTGCGCGCCGATCATGCCCTGGCAGATGGTCAGGCCCAGGCCGGTGCCGTGGCGGCCGCGGTCGCCGCGCTCGACGCTGTAGAACATATCGAAGATGCGCGCGCGCTCGTCCTCGGGAATGCCCGGGCCGCGGTCGCTGATGTCGATGCGCAGGCGGCCGTCGACCATGCCCGCGACGACGCGGATCGCCGCGTCCGCCGGCGAGAACTTGGCCGCGTTCTCCAGTACGTTGAAGATCGCCTGCTCGACCAGTGCCGGGTGCACCCACAGCGTCGGCAGGTCCGCGGCCAGGGCGATGTCCAGGCGCACCTGCGGCTGGTAGCGCTGCAGGCGCCGCGCGGCCGAGCCGATCAGTTCGTCCACGCCGATCCAGTCGCGGTTCAAGGTCAGCCCGGTGTGGCCGAGCCGGGTCATGTCCAGCAGGTTCTGGATGTAGCGGTCCAGGCGCTCGCCTTCCAGTTGGATCGTCTCGAGCAGGCTGCGGCGATCGTCCGCGTCCATCGCCTGGCCGTAACTGGACAGACTGCTGGCCGCGCCGATCATCGCCGCCAGCGGCGAGCGCAGGTCGTGCGAGACCGAGGACAGCAGGGCCGAGCGCAGCCGCTCGGTCTCGCCGCTGACCCGCGCACTCTCCAGGTCGGCGACCAGGCGCGTGCGCAGCGCGGCCTGGCCGATGTCCTCGACCATCGCCTCGGCCAGGCGCTGCTGCTCCAGGCCAGGGCGCTGCACGCCGGCGCCGAAGCGCAGCCCGACCACGCCGATGGTGCCGCGCTCGTGGCGCACCGGCAGGAACCACCAGCTCGCGCCGGCCAGCGTATCGGTGAAGCGACCGGTGGCCTGGCCGTGGCGCTGCGCCCAGTCGGCGGCGCTGCGGTCCACCGCGGCCATCGTCGGCGCGTAGTCGTCGGCGCCGTCATGGGCGCGCTCCAGCGGCTGCAGGCGCAACCAGGCCTCGGCGTCGAGCGTACCGGCGAGCGCGCGGCGCCCGGCCTCCAGCACCTGGCCGAGGTCGGCGGCGCTGGTCAGTTCGCGGCCCAGCCGCTGCAGTGCGGTGGTCTGCGCATTGACCGCACGCAGCGCCAGCACCTGCATGCGCAGGCGCGAGGCCAGGCGCCCGGCGACCAGCGCGGCGACCAGGAACAGCAGCACCGTGACCACGCCCTGGCGCGCGCCGATCTGGAAGGTGAAGCGCGGCTCGATGAAGAAGAAGTTGTAGCTGAAGAAGCTCAGCAGCGCCGCCAGTACCGCCGCGGCCATTCGTGTCTTCGACGCCACCATCACCACCGCGACGATGAACACCATCGACAGGTCGTCGATACCGACCCAACGTTCGGCGACCCAGGCCACCACCACCGCCAGGACGGAGGCCAGCGTGGCGAACACCAGGTCGTCGCGCGACAGCCAATGCCCCGGACTGCGCCAGCGCCGCCGCGCGCGGGCGCGCGCTTCCGGCGAACTGATGATCACCAACTCGTAGTGCGCGCCGCGTTGCAGCAGTTGCTGGGTCAGGGTGCGGTTGATCATCCGCGCCAGCGGACGCTCGCGGGTGCGCCCCAGCACCAGCGTGGACACACCACTGCGCGCGGCATGGTCGAGCAAGGTATCGGCGACGTTGGCGCCGTGCAGGAGCGCGGCGTCGCCGCCGAGCCGACGCGCCAGCGCGAAGGCGCGGTCGATCTCCAGTTGCCAGTCGGCGTCGGGCTGCGCCTGGGTCTGCACGGTGACCACGGTCCACGGCGCGCCGCGGCGCTCGGCCAAACGCCGTGCCACGCGCACCAGATAGTCGGACTGGCCGCGCCCGTCGATCGCCACCATCACCGTGCGCCGCAGCGCCACGCTGGTGCGGCCCTGCGCGGCCTGCACATCGCGCAGATCGTTGTCGACGCGGTCGGCGGCGGTCTGCATCGCCAGTTCGCGCAGCGCGGCCAGGTTCGACGGCGAGAAGAACGCCTGCAGCGCCTGCCCGGCCTGCTCGGGCAGGTAGACCTTGCCCTGCTGCAGGCGCTCGATCAGTTCGCGCGGCGGCAGGTCGACCAGCACGATGTCGCGCAGGCGGTCGAAGATCGCATCGGGCACGGTCTCGCTCACGCGCACGCCGGTGATGCGGTGGACCACGTCGTTGAGGCTCTCCAGGTGCTGGATGTTGACCGTGCTGTAGACATCGATGCCGGCGTCGAGCAATTCCTGCACGTCCTGCCAGCGCCGCTCGTGGCGGCTGCCGGGCGCGTTGCGATGGGCCAGCTCGTCCACCAGCACCAGCGGTGGGCGCAGCGCCAACAGCGCATCCAGGTCCATCTCGTCGAGGGTGCGGCCGCGGTACTCCAGGCGCCGCCGCGGCTGCACGGTGAGGCCCTCCAGCAGTGCCGCGGTCTCGGCGCGGCCGTGGGTCTCGACCACGCCGACCACCAGGTTGCTGCCCTGCTGCTGCAACTGCCGCGCGCGCGACAGCATCGCGTAGGTCTTGCCGACCCCTGGCGCCGCGCCGAGGAACACGGTCAGTCGCCCGCCGCGCTCGCGCTGCAGTTCGCCGATCAGGGCGTCGGCCTGTTGGGTGCGGGGGTCGGGCATCGAAGGGCCGGGATTGGGGATTCGAAATTGGGGATTCGCGAAGCGTACAGCGTCAGGCCATGCGCTCTACTGCTTTTGCCCATTCCCGATTCCCGTTTCCCCATTCCCTGCGGCGTCCAGGGCCAAATTCAGGGCCAGCACGTTCACCCGCGGCTCGCCAAGCACGCCGAACTGGCGCGGCTGGGTCTGTGCGGCGACCAGGGCGGCGACGGTCTGCGGCGGCAGGCCGCGCGCGGCGGCGACGCGCGCCACTTGAATGTGCGCCGCATCGACGCTGATGTCCGGGTCCATGCCGCTGCCGGACTGGGTGACCAGATCGTCCGGTACCTGCGCCGGGTCGATGCCTTCGCGCGCGGCGACCGCCTGGCGGGTGTCGTCCAGGCGCTTGCGCAGGTCGGGGTTGCTGCGCGCCTGGTTGCTGCCGGCCGCCGACATCGGGTCGTACTTGGCGCCGGACGGACGCGGCTGGAAGTAACCGGCAGCGGCGAACGGCTGCGCCACCAGCGCCGAGCCGACCACGCGGCCATCGTGGGTGCGCAGGCTGCCGTTGGCCTGCGCGGGGAACAGCGCGCCGGCCAGCACGGTGGCCAGCAACGAGTACAGCGCCGCGGAGCCGAGCACCAGCAGTGGCAGCACCAGCACGGCGCGCCAGCGCATCGGCTCACGGGGGGAAACGGAAGACACGGTCATGGGAGCGATTCCGGAAGGAGCGTCAAAATCGGCACCGGGCTCAGCCCAGCGCCACCAGCAGCATGTCGATGGCCTTGATCCCGACGAACGGCAGCAGCACGCCGCCCACGCCGTAGATCAGCATGTTCCGGCGCAGCAACGAAGTCGCCGAGGACGGGGTGAAGCGCACGCCGCGCAGCGCCAGCGGGATCAGCGCCGGGATCACCAGCGCGTTGAAGATCAGCGCCGCGAGCACTGCATTGGTCGGGCTGGACAGGCGCATCACGTTCAGCGCGGCCATCTGCGGGATCGAGGCGGCGAACAGCGCCGGCAGGATCGCGAAGTATTTGGACACGTCGTTGGCCAGCGAGAAGGTGGTCAGCGCGCCGCGGGTGATCAGCTGCTGCTTGCCCACTTCCACCACCGCCAGCAGCTTGGCCGGATCCGAATCCAGGTCGACCATGTTGCCGGCCTCCTTGGCCGCCTGGGTGCCGGAGTTCATCGCCAGGCCGACATCGGCCTGGGCCAGCGCCGGCGCGTCGTTGGTGCCGTCGCCCACCATCGCCACCAGGCGTCCGCCGGCCTGCTCCTGGCGGATGCGCGCCAACTTGTCCTCGGGCGTGGCTTCGGCGATGTAGTCGTCGACGCCGGCCTCGGCGGCGATGGCTGCGGCGGTGAGCGGGTTGTCGCCGGTGATCATCACCGTCTTGACGCCCATCGCACGCAACCGCGCGAACTTCTCGCGCACGCCGTGCTTGACCACGTCCGACAGTTCGACCACGCCCAGTACGTGCCGGCCCTCGGCCACCACCAGCGGCGTGGCGCCGCTACGCGCGACCTGCTCGACCCGGCTCTTCAGCTCCGCCGGCACCTGCCCGCCCAGCGCGGTGACGTGGCGGATCAACGCATCGGCGGCGCCCTTGCGGATCGACCGCGGCGACGCCGTGCCGAATGCCGGCAGGTCGACGCCGGACATGCGCGTCTGCGCGGTGAAGGCGACGAACTCGGCGCCTTCCGGGTCGGCCGGCGGCAGGCCCTGCTCGCGCGCCAGGCGCACGATCGACTTGCCTTCCGGGGTCGGGTCGGCCAGCGACGACAGCATCGCCGCCTCGCGCAGTTGCGCCACGTCCACGCCGCTGAGCGCATGGAACACGGTGGCCTGGCGGTCGCCGTGGGTGATGGTGCCGGTCTTGTCCAGCAGCAGCACGTCGACGTCGCCGGCCACTTCCACCGCCTTGCCCGACTTGGCCAGCACGTTGGCCGACAGCGCGCGGTTCATGCCGGCGATGCCGATCGCCGGCAGCAGCCCGCCGATGGTGGTCGGGATCAGGCACACCAGCAGCGCGATCAGCAGCAGCGGATCCACGTGCACGCCGACGAAGCCGGCGATCGCCGGCAGCGAGGCGACCACGATCAGGAAGGTCAGGGTCATCGCCGCCAGCAGCATGGTCAGCGCGATCTCGTTCGGGGTCTTCTGCCGGTTTGCGCCTTCCACCAGCGCAATCATGCGGTCCAGGAAGCTGTGGCCCGGCTCGGCGGTGACCTTCACCAGGATCTCGTCGGACAGCACCTTGGTGCCACCGATGACGCCGGAACGATCGGTGCCGGCCTCGCGCAGCACCGGCGCGGATTCGCCGGTGACCGCGGCCTCGTTGATCGTGGCCAGGCCGTGCACGATCTCGCCGTCGGCCGGGATCAGTTCGCCGGCCGAGACCACCACCAGGTCGCCCGGGCGCAGTTCGGCGGCCGGCACGCTGGCTTCGCCGTCCAGCCGCACGCTGGCGACCCGGCGCGCCACCAGGTCCTTGCGTGCGCGCCGCAACGAGGCGGCCTGGCCGCGGCCGCGGGCCTCGGCCACCGCCTCGGCGAAGTTGCCGAACAGCACGGTGACCAGCAGGATCGCGGTCACCGCCCAGCCGAAGCCGGCCGGGCCCTGGCCGGACACGGTGATCAGCGCCGACAGCAGCGTGCCGGCGAAGACCACGGCCATCACCGGGCTGCCGAGCAGGTGCCGCGGCGACAGCTTCAGCACGCTGTCGCGCAAGGCCGCGCGCAGCGCCGCGGCATCGAACAGCCCAGGCCGGCGCGCCGGCGAAGAGGCCACGGAAGTAGAAGGAAGCGGGGTGCTCATCGTCGTCGTCTCAGTGCGCGGCCAGGGTCAGGTGATCGGCGATCGGTCCCAACACCAAAGCCGGCGTGAATTGCAGAACGGTCAGGACCGCGATGACCGCGATCAGGGTCAGCGCGAAGGTCGGGGTTTCCACCTGCAGGCTGCCGCCGGTTTCCGGCGCCACCCGCTTGCGCGCCAGTTGCGCGGCCACGATCAGCGGCACGATCAGCGCCGGATAGCGGCCCAGCAGCAGCACCGCGGTGCAGCTCAGGTTCCACCACGGAATGCCGTCGCCCAGGCCCTCGAAGCCGGAGCCGTTGTTGGCGAAGGCCGAGGTGTACTCGTAGAACACCTGGCTGATGCCGTGGAAGCCGGGATTGGAGGTCGCCGAGATGGATGCCGGCAAGGCCAGCGTGACCGCGGTGAAGCCGAGCAGCACCAGCGGCTGCAGCAGGATCAGCAGCGCCAGCAGGCGCACTTCCGGCGCCTCGATCTTGCGCCCGAACAATTCCGGGGTGCGCCCGGTCATCAAGCCGGCCAGGAACACGCTCAGCAGCAGATACACCAGGAACTGCTGCAGGCCGCAGCCGATGCCGCCCCAGATCGCGTTGATCAGCATGTTGACCATGGCCACGCCGCCGGTCAGCGGCGCCAGCGAATCGTGCATGGCGTTGACCGAGCCGTTGGAGGTCTGCGTGGTCAGCGACGACCAGGCGGCCGAGGCGTCCACGCCGAAGCGCACCTCCTTGCCTTCCATCAGCGCGGCACTGCCGGGTGCGTGGCCTTCGGCCCACAGCGACACCGCAGTGGACGCCAGCGACATCACCAGCATGCTGCCGAACACCAGCGCGGTGAATTTGCGGCGCCCGGTGAACGGCCCGACCATGAACGCCACCGCCACCGGGATCAGCACGATGCCCAGCATCTCCAGCAGGTTGGAGAACGGCGTGGGATTCTCCAGCGCCATCGCGCTGTTGGGCCCGTACCAGCCGCCGCCGTTGGTGCCGAGCTGCTTGATCGCCACCATTGCCGCAACCGGGCCGAGCGGGATCTTCTGCGTCTGCTGGCCGGCGCTGGCGTCCAGCGGCGTGGCCACCGGACCGGCGGCCAACGTCGACGGCACGCCCTGCTGGGTCAGCAGCAGCGTCCACAGCAGGCACAGCGGCAGCAGGAAGCGCAGGGTCGGACGGATCACGTCGGCCCAGTAGTTGCCGAGGTCGACGTCCTGCGCGATCTCGCCGCCGTTGCTGGCCGGCGTACGCGCGGCATCACGGCCGCGCCCGCCGAACAGGCCACGCAGCGTCGCCGCGACCAGCGCTAGGCCCATCATCGGGGTGATGAACTGCAGGCCGACCACGCCCACCGCCTGCGACAGGTACGACAGCTGCGCCTGGCCCGAGTAGTGCTGCTGATTGGTGTTGGTCAGGAACGAGACCATGGTGTGCAGGGCCACGTCCCAGCGCATGTTGGGCACCGCATCGGGATTGAACGGCAGCCAGGCCTGGGTCACGAACAGCGCGAACACCAGCACGCCGAGCACCAGGTTGCTGGCCAGGAACGCGCCGGCATAGGCGCGCCACTGCATGCCGCGCGCCGGGTCGGTGCCGAGCAGGCGGTACAGGGGGCGTTCGATCCAGCCGAACAGCGCGTCGCCGCGCATCGGCGCCCCGCGCATCACCGTGGCCAGGTACAGGCCCAGCGGCCATCCCAGCAGCAGCGCGAGCGCATAGACAAGCAATGTATCGATCATGGAAGTGGCACTCGGCTCAGAAATCTTCGGGGCGCAGGATCACGTACAGCAGGTAACCGGCCGCGACGATCACCGCCACGCCGCAAACGAACGAAAGCCAACCGCTCATGGTCTCAACTCCGAAACAAAGGGACGGCCCGCCGCAGGGCAGGCCGCAATCACGTGGGAACACCGCCGTACGCGACACGCGCACGGAGGCAGAAGGGAAGCGCAACATGGCGACGGACGCCGGGTCGGACAGGCCTTCTGGCCCAGGCCGGCATTATCGAAGCCGGCGCCATAAACTCTCCGTGGCGAAGCCGCGCGGCGCGCATAAATTCTGCGTAAAACCGTGCGTGCCGGCGATCGCACCGCACGTTGCCGGCGTGTCGCCATGGTCGGCGCCGGCAGCGCACGATGACGCGCGACACGGCCGGCGCCGCGCGCGCCGTCCTCAGTAATGCAGGATCGCGTCGATCAACGCCGTCGCCTGATGATTGCGGCGGCCGCCGTCGTAGGCAGGAAAATCATAGGCGTGCTCGTAGCGCAGCTCGGGGCGTATCTCCAGGTCCTGCGACACCCAATGAGTGAGGCCGATGGTGTGGCTGGAGTAGCGCGTGGCGAAACCGGTGCGCTGGCCGTCGTGGTCGTTCACGAACTCGTTGCGGATCGCCAGCATGTCCGAGGCGCCGAGCTGGATGTTGACGTAGTTGACGATGGCGTCGGCGCTGCTGCGGCCCAGCGGGAAGTCGGGCGCCTCGCCCAGCGCATAACCCGGGCGTCCAGTCGGCGCGTGCGATTGCGACGGATCGGTCGCCAGCGCCTGGTCGCGCACGTAGAGGTGGTAGGCCTCGGTGAGCATGTGCACCTTCGGCGAGAAGCGATGGCCCCAGGTCAGCACGAACTCCTGCAGGTTGTTGTAGGTCTGTGCGGCGTTGTTGTACGACTCCACGCACGGATACAGCATGTCGTCGTTGCTCTTGGACACCCAGCGCAGGCAGGCCTGCGCGCTCAGGCGGCTGGTCGCGTCCCAGATCGCCGAATCGTCGCCGCCGTGCACGCCGAGCTGCAGCGTCCACTGGTCGTTGAGCTTGGTGGTGGTGAGGATGCCCATGTTGGTATAGGCATCGACCGTGTACAGGATCGAATGGGTCAGCAAGTAATTGTTCGGCGAGAACTGCGCCTCGATGTCCGGCAGCGACAGGTAGCGGCCGACCGTGACCAGCATGCCCTGCGCCACCGACGGCAGGTACAGGTCCACGTGCGCGATCATCGGATCGTTGCCGTAGATCTTGCCGTTGAGTGCGCTGTTGGGCTGTGGGTGGTGCAGCAACTGATCGCTGGTGACTCCCTTCATCGTGGTGTAGTGGTAGTCGTAGCCGTACAGGTCGTCGAGATGGAAGCCCCAGTCGACATGATCGGTCTGCACGGTGTCCGGCACGCGCTGCAGGCGGATCAGCGCCTGGTTGAACTCGCCGCGATTGGGCCGCGTGGAGTAGGACAGCGGATAGTTGGTGCGCGAGGACGTGCTGGCGTTGAGCGAGGGATTGATCCAGCCGTACAGCTCGATGCGGTTGCGCTGCATCCACTGCCCCACACGCGTGCATGCCAGCGCCTTCTCGACCGGGTACTGCGCATTCTCGTTGGGCACGCCGACCGGGTAGTCCACCGCACCGAGTTGCCATTCGGCCGACGGAAACGGCGGCGAGGAGAACGGCGAAGCCAGGCCGCGGCGCGCTGGCGTCGGCGCATCGGGATCGGCCGGTTGCGCATCCTCGTGATAGGCCGAGGCCAGGCGCGAGAAGAAACCATTGGCACAATCGGCGCTGCGCGCCAGCGGCGCCGTGGCGGCGTCCGACGCCGGCATCGCGTCCGACACGGGCGCAGCCAGACCCGCGGCGGCGGCATCGCCGGCGCACAGCAGGGTCAGTGACAGGAACAGGGGGTGGAGCTTCATGGACATCGCGACTTCGGCTCTGGGACGAGCCGTCCTTGTTTGGGTGGAGGGAGACAACGACAGCGCGCCGCGCGCCATCGCCGGCGATGCGCCTGATGGCGCATCGCGGGGAGAGAGTTGGAATGCAGCGCCGCGCTGACGGCGGTGTCAGGTGGTCAACGCGCGTGCAGTGAGCGCGCTGCTGCGTGGCGGCGGACGCTGCAGCGCGCTGCGGCAGCCATGGTGGCAGCGCAACGCACGTGGCATGACGGCCACGCTGATGCGGGCACCAGGCGAATGCGCGAGCGGAGGCGACATATTGCGCATGCAAGCGATCATTGCGGTCAGCGACACGCTCAAACTTCCAGGCATCGATTCCACGCAAGCATCCCCGTCGTCAGCGCGGAAAGTATAGGAATCGCCGGATATCTTCGTTGCAAAGCGCGCGCCGGTTCGAATAAAACCTACGTAAATTCGTCTGCAGAATGGGCCGGTGCGCTGTGTGGCGATGCGTGGTTCCGCACCCTCATCCGCCCCTGCGGGGCACCTTCTCCCGACGGGAGAAGCGAAGAGCCGAAGCCCCTCTCCCACCGGGAGAGGGGTTGGGGTGAGGGTACGGGGCGCGAAGCGCCGCGCCGACCTGATCATGCGAGGCTACGCCCGTACCCTCATCCGCCCCTGCGGGGCACCTTCTCCCGAGGGGAGAAGGGAAACGCTAACTGCCTCAATGCAACGGCACGCTCAGGAACGACGGCGTGGCCGTCGGCGAGCTGAAGCTCACCGTGCCGCCGAAGCGGCTGGCCGAGGTATAGCGCGGATCGGTGGTGTCCACCACCAGCACCAGGCGGCGACCAGCCGGGATCTCGACTGCGGTCGCCTGCAGCGCCAGATCGACCGTCACCGGCGTGCCCGGCGTCGCATTGCGCAGCGTGTACGGCACGTGGCTGAGCAACTGCGCCGAACCCGAACTGTCCATGCTGTACAGATAAGCGAACAGCGACACGTTGGACTGACTCGGGGTCACCGTCAGCCGCAGCGACGGCGCGCCGGCCAGGCGCTTGTCGCTGGACAGCACCGGGCCGCTCCACACTGCGGCACCAGCACGGCTGACCAGCGGGATCGAGGTCGTTACCGGCTGGCCGAGGCCCTGCAGCAGGCCGCTCAACATCACCACGCCGGAATCGGCCAGGGTCGGCACACCGGTGGCGATGCGGTAGTTCCAGCCGCTGCTGTTGCCGGTGCTCAGCGACCCAGTCGGCAGCAGCAGGCCGCTGGGGCCCGTCAGGCCGTAGCGCGTGGCGCCGGCCTGCACGCTGTTCCAGTCGGCATAGCTGAGCCAGGTGCCGCCGAGGGTCGACAGCTGCACCGGCGCTTCGCGGTCCACGCCGTTGTCGCGGCCCTTCAGGTAGCGGTCGAACCAGCGCGTGGCCTCGGTATACACCTGGTTCGGCAGGCCCAACGCGCCCGGCAGTTCGGCGGTGGCGTGGTCGCCCTGGCTGAACATCAGGTGCTTGGGCACGCTGAGCTGGTTGTAGAGGTTGATGTACTGGTTCGGGGGGAACAGGCCGTCATTGAACGCATTGGCCAGCAGTACCGCCGGGCCGTTGCGGTTGAGCGCCTGCACCTCGTTGATCACCCCGCGTTCGGCGGCCTTGGGCAGGAAGCCCTGCACCGCACCGTCGTAGTCGCCCACCGCCACGTGCGCGGTGATCTGCGCCAGTTCCGGACCGGGCCGGCCAGTGGCGACCCCGGCGGCGACCAGCATGCCCACGCCCTGCTGGCTGACCGTGCTGTTGGCGTACAGCGACGCCTGCAGGTCGGCCCAGCCGCTGAGCGCGGCCACCGCCTTGATCCGCGGGTCGCGCGCGGCGGCGAGCAGACTGGTGCCGGCGCCGTAGGAGATGCCCGACACACCGATCGCCTTGGCGTCGGCCGGAGTGTTGGCCAGCGCCCAGTCGATCACCGCGCTGACGTCCTCCACCGTCGGCTGCCCGGCAATGTCGATCAGCCCCTGCGAGTCCCAGAAGCCGCGCGAGGTGTAGCTGACCACCACGTAGCCGTCGTTGGCCAGTTCGCTGGCGCGGCCCACGTACTCCAGGTTGGGCAGCGACCAGCTGGCCGGCATCACCACCAGCGGGAACGGTCCCGGGCCCTGCCCCTGCGGCACCAGGACGAGCGCGCCGAGCTTGGTGCCATCGAAACTGGAAATGCTCTGGTACTGCTTGCTGAAGCCGGCCGCGGCCGCGGCGGCGGAGAACACCAGCAACATCGCGCCAAGGGCGATGCGACGTGACACGGACATGCGCATGGACTGCCTCCCAAGCGGCGCCGAACCGGAATGGCCGGCTGCCGGAACGGTACTGCCAGAACGGTGACAAGCGCTCGACACGGTGCCGGGCAGGCGGACCGTACCACCAGGTACGGGCGATATTCACGCCGCAGTGCGGCACAGTATGGAAGGGGCGTCGGTCGGCGTTGGTGGGCGCGCCCCCCCCCCCCCCACGCGCTGGCGCCGCGGCCGGGGCCGGCGTGCGCTCGGCCGCGCCGCTCAGCTCAAAAAGTGCTGGTAGCCGCTTCGCGGCGGTTGCCACGGCCGGCCGGCCGCATCGCGCACCACAATGCCGCGGCCGGCGACGATGCGCCCGATCGGCGTCGCTGTGACCCCGACCGCCTGCAGCGCCTGCACGATCGCTGTGCGCTGCGCGGGGTCGGCGGTGAAGCACAGTTCGTAGTCGTCGCCGCCGCCCAGTTGCCAGGCGTGCACCTGTGCAGGGTCCGCGTCGGCCGGGGCGGCGACCGCCGGCAGCGTGGCCAGCTCCAGTTCGGCACCGACGCCGCTGCGCACGCAGATGTGCTCCAGGTCGGCCAGCAGGCCATCGGAGACATCCACGCAGGCCCGCGCCAGGCCGCGCAGGCACAAGCCGGCCTGCACCCGCGGTGTCGGTCGCAGCAGGCGCTGGCGCAGGCGTTCGTGCAGCGGATCGGCGGCCGGCGCGGTCACGTCCAGGCGCCCGCCCTGCCACAATGCCAGCGCCGCGGCGGCCTCGCCCGGCTGGCCGGTCACCCAGACCTCATCGCCCGGCTGCGCGGCATCGCGGCGCAGCGCCGCCGTCGCCGGCACGCTGCCGATCGCGGTCACCGACAACGCCAGCGGCCCGCGCGTGGTGTCGCCACCGGCCAGGCCGATGCCGTGCGCGTCGGCCAGGGCGAAGAAGCCCTCGGCGAACGCATCGACCCAGGCCATGTCGACCTGCGGCAACGACAGCGATAGCGTGCACCAGCGCGGCTGCGCGCCCATCGCCGCCAGGTCGGACAGATTCACCGCCAGCGTCTTCCAGCCGATGTCGGCGGCCGCGGTTTCGGCCGGGAAATGCACCCCGGCATTGAGCGTATCGGTGGTGATCGCCAGCAACTCCCCCGCCGGCGGCAGCAGCAACGCCGCATCGTCGCCGATGCCCAGCGGCAGATCCGCACGCGCCCGACTGCGCGCACGCAGGCGCTCGATCAGATCGAATTCGGGCATTGAAGGGCCGGGAATGGAGATTGGGGATTGGGGATTGGCAAAAGCGCGTCCTCGGACGGGAATGTCGCTCTGGCGAATCCCCAATCCCGAATGCCCAATCCCGCGCCGTCAGGCGCCGCCGCCGCCCGACTCCACCGCGCGCCACTGCAGCGCGGCACGATCCAGGACGCCGTTGACGTAGGTGTGCCCGTGCTCGGAGCCGAAGCGCTTGGCGGTCTCGATCGCTTCGTTGATCACAACGCGGTACGGCACGTCCATGCGGTGCAGCAGTTCGTAGGCGGCAAGGCGCAGCACCGCGCGCTCGATCGCATCCACTTCCTCCACCGTGCGGTCCAGGTAGCCGACCAGCGCTTCGTCCAGTTCGGCACGGTGCTTGAGCACGCCCTCGACCAGGTTCTCGAAGTACACCAGGTCGGCGATCTCGTGCGCCTGCTCGTGCGCGAACTGCGCGATCACGTGCTGGGCGTTGCCGCCGGAAATCTGCCAGGCGTAGATCGCTTGCAGCGCACGCCGACGCGCGCGCGAGCGCAGGACCGGATCGACACCATCGCGGCGTGGGTGGTGCTTGTGGCCAGCGGGTTTGTTCACGGCAGCAACTCCAGCAGGTTGACCATCTCCAGCGCGCTCAGCGCCGCTTCCTCGCCCTTGTTGCCATGGCTGCCGCCGGCACGCGCCTCGGCGTCCTCGACCTGCTCCACGGCGAGCACGCCGTTGAGCACCGGGATGCGGAAGTCCAGCGAGACCCGCAGCAGGCCCTCGGCGCAGCCATCGGCGACGTGTTCGTAGTGGCGGGTATCGCCACGGATCACGCAGCCCAGCGCGATGATCGCGGCGTGCTTGCCGGTCGCGGCCAGGCGCGCGGCGACCAGCGGCAGCTCCCACGCGCCCGGCACGCGGATCACGTCCACCGCGTCATCGGCGATGCCGTTGCCGGACAGGCTCTGCCGCGCGCCGGCGACCAGCACGTCGGTGATGCGGGCGTTCCAGCGGCTGGCGATGATCGCGAAACGCGCCGACTCGGGAGTGCGGAGGTCGCCTTCGTAATGGGACATGGCGGTGGCAGCTTGAGGGGGTGGGAGAGTTTAACAGGCAGGGAGGCCAGGGCCCGGAATGCGATCCAGGGGAACCGCGTAGTCGGCTGAGCACCGCCAATGGCGAGAATCGCTCGGAATCAGCTTTTACCGATTCCCCAATCCCGATTCCCGATTCCCGGCTCAATGTGCTCCACCACCTCCAGCCCGAACCCGGCCAGGCCGATCTGCCGGCGCGGCGTGCCGAGCACGCGCAGCTTGCCCAGGCCCAGGTCGGCCAGGATCTGGCTGCCGGCGCCGTTGCGCCGCCACTGGCCCACGTCCTTGCCGTGCGCCGCCTCCGGCTGCGCGCGCAGCCGCGCCAGCAGCGCCTCACTGTCGCGCGGCGCGGACAGCACCACCATCACCCCGCGGTCGGCCGCGGCGATCGCGCGCAGCGCGTCGCTGGCCGCCACGCCGAAGTCCTCGCGGCGCCAGTGCAGCAGATCGGCGAGCGGATTCTCCACCTGCACCCGCACCAGGGTCGGGGTGTCGGCGTCCGGGGTGCCGCGAACCAGGGCGAAGTGCAGATCGTGGGCGATGCGGTCGCGGTAGGTGACCAGGGTGAAACCGCCGAACTCGGTATCGATGGGCCGCTCGTCGATGCGTTCGACGGTGTGCTCGGTCGCCAGGCGGTAGGCAATCAGGTCGGCGATCGAGCCCATCTTCAGGCCATGGGTGCGGGCGAACTCCTCCAACTGCGGACGCCGCGCCATGCTGCCGTCGGGATTGAGCACCTCCACCAGCACGCCGGCCGGCTCCAGCCCCGCCAGCATCGGCAGGTCGCTGGCCGCCTCGGTGTGGCCGGCGCGGGTCAGCACACCGCCGGGCTGGGCGATCAGCGGAAAGATGTGGCCGGGCTGGCTGAGGTCGTGCGGCTTGGCATCGGGCTTGACCGCGGTGCGCACGGTGTGGGCGCGGTCGTAGGCGGAGATGCCGGTGGTCACGCCTTCGGCGGCCTCGATGCTGACGGTGAAGTTGGTATGGAACTGCGCGGTGTTGCGCTGGACCATCGGCGCCAGGCCCAGCTGCGCGCAGCGCTCGCGGGTCAGCGACAGGCACACCAGGCCGCGCGCGTGGGTGACCATGAAGTTGATGTCCGAGGGCTTGACCAGCTCGGCGGCCATGATCAGGTCGCCCTCGTTCTCGCGGTCCTCGTCGTCGACGATGACCACCATGCGGCCGGCGCGGAGTTCTTCCAGCAACTCGGGGACGGAGGCGAAATTCAGGCTCGGGGTAACGGAAGGCGACATGCGGGGACTCGCGGAAAGACGGAGGGTGCCGCGCGCGCCGCAGGCAGCGGCGTGGCGCGACGAAAAGGCGAAACGGATGCGGCCAGGATCAGTCCTGGCGGCCCTGCAGCAGGCGTTCGACGTAGCGCGCGACCAGGTCGATCTCCAGGTTCACCGCCGCGCCGACGGCGGTCTGCGCGAACGCGGTGTGCGCCACGGTGTGCGGGATCAGCGCGACTTCGAAGCCTTCCGCATCGACCGCATTGACGGTGAGGCTGACCCCGTCCACGCAGATCGAACCCTTCTTGGCGATGTAGCGCAACAGCGCCGCCGGCGCGGCGAAGCGCCAGCGCTGCGCGCGCGCGTCGTCGTGGATCGACAGCACCTGGCCGAGCCCGTCGACATGGCCGCTGACCAGGTGCCCGCCGAGGCGGTCGCTGGGGCGCATCGCCCGCTCCAGGTTCAGCGCCGCGCCCTCGGCCAGGCGGCCGAGCGTGGTCAGCGCCAGGGTCTCGGTGGAGGCGTCGGCCTGGAACGAGGCGGCGTCGAACGCGATCACGGTCAGGCACACGCCGTTGACCGCGATGCTCTCGCCCAGGCGCACGTCGGCGAACGGCAGGCTGCCGGTGGCGAAGGTGAAGCGGATATCGCCGCCCTGCGGCTGGCGTGCGGCGAGATGGCCGACGCCTTCGATGATTCCGGTGAACATAGCTACGTTTCTCGCAATGGGGTGAGCGAAAAACGCCACAAGGCAAACAGGCACGCGCACAGCCGCAAGGCTGCGCGAAGGCCGTCTTCTTTCATCCGGACTATACCGTCGGCTCCGGCATCGCACCGGATCTGCTGACCTTCCCGATTTCGACGCGTCGCGCCTGCGCCGGGAAGCGCTCGCGGGCTCGTGCGCGAACGCACCTACCGCCGGTGGGGAATCGCACCCCGCCCTGAAGACGTTTGTGGTCGCCGGCGAACCGGCCCGCGCATTCTAGCAGGCGCGGCATACGGGCCCGGCCTGCATTACCCATCGCGGCGGGACGCTGCATCACGCAGCCCGCCGCGAAGACAGGAATGTGAAATATATGTTAAGATCCTGTTTGCGACAGGAGACGTCGCCTGTGTGCCGCCCTGCATTGGGACGATGACACTGCCATTCATCCGGAGAGCACCACCCATGCGCAACACACTGATCCTGGCTGCCCTGTTGGCGGCCGCACCTTTTGCCGCGTCGGCCGAAGGCCTGAGCTACAACTATGTCGAAGGCGGCTGGAACCGCACCGACATCAACGTCAATGCGTCCTCCGAGGACGTCAACGGCGGCTACCTGCGCGGTTCCTGGCAGATCGCCGAGCCGGCGTATGTGTTCGCCGGCTACCAGCGCGCCAGCGAAGACTTCGCCCTGTCCGAGGTGTACAGCGGCAAGGTGACCGTGCAGCAGGCCAACCTGGGCATCGGCTACCGCCAGGAAATGACCGAGCGCGTCGATTTCATCGCAGACGCCAGCGTGTTGCGGATCAAGGCCGAAGCCGACCTGCGCGAGGACGGCGTGCGTCTGGGCCGCGGATCCGATTCCAGCACCCTGGGTGCCGTCAATCTCGGCTTGCGCGGCAAGCCCTCGCCGCGGACCGAAGCCTGGATCAAGGCCGGCTACATCGACGGCAGCGATGCCGACGAAGGCAAGTTCGTCGGCACCCTCGGTGGCCAGATCAACTTCACGCGCACCTGGGGCATGGTCGGCGAAATCGAATACATCGATGACGCCAGCCAGTACAAGGTCGGCGTGCGCGCAAGCTTCTGATCAAAAGCGCGGCGTTTTGCGCGCACAAAGGGCACGCCGGCATACACCGCCGGCGTGCCCTTTGCGTTTATGCCTCACATTGATGGACTCAGCCCACCAACGGGAGATAGCGCAAGCGCAGGTCCTGCCCCAGGTGCACCACGTCGGCAAGCTGCAGCGGCACGCGCTGCGCCATCGTGTCGATGCCGAGCCCAGCCAGTAGCGGGCGGGCGGTATCGCCCAGCAGCAGCGGCGCCATGTACACCAGCACTTCGTCGACCACGTCGGCGCGCAACAGTGCGCCGCCCAGCGTCGCCCCGGCCTCGACCTGCACCTCGTTGATGCCGCGCTCGCCGAGCAGGCGCAGCGCCGCGTGCAGGTCGCAGCGGCCGTCGTGCAGCGGCACCGCGGCGAAGGCGGCATGCTCCAGCGCCGGCGGCACGCAGTCCGGCGCGTGCAGGTACAGGGTCGGCGCGCTGCCGTCGCGGACCTTGGTCTGCGCCAGGCTGCGCAGTTGCGCGTCCAGCACCACGCGCAGCGGCGGCGCCACTTCGATCGCGGCATCCAGGCGCACGGTCAGTGCCGGATCGTCGGCCAGCACGGTCCCGGCGCCGGTGAGGATGGCGCCGGCGCGGGCGCGCCAGTGCTGCACATCCTGCCGCGCCGCCGCGCCGGTGATCCATTTCGATTCACCGCTGGCCAGCGCGGTGCGTCCGTCCAGGCTGGCGCCGAGCTTGATCCGCAGCCATGGCCGGCCGCGCTCCACCCGCGACAGGAAACCGCGATTGAGCGCACGCGCCTGCGCCTCCATCAGGCCGGTCTGCACCGCGATGCCGGCGGCGCGCAGCAGCGCGAAGCCGCCGCCGTTGACCTGCGGGAACGGATCGGCCATCGCCGCCACCACCCGCGTCACCCCGGCCTCGATCAGCGCCAGCGCGCACGGCGGGGTGCGGCCGTAGTGCGCGCACGGCTCCAGGGTCACGTAGGCGGTGGCGCCGCGGGCGCGTTCGCCGGCGGCGCGCAGCGCGAACACCTCGGCGTGCGGTCCGCCGGCGCGCTGGTGGAAGCCCTCGCCCACCACCACGCCGTCGCGCACGAGGACGCAGCCGACCATCGGGTTCGGGCGCGTGGTGTAGGCGCCGCGCTCGGCCAGGCGCAGGGCCTGCGCCATCCAGCGATGGTCGTCGGCGGAGAAGCCGGGGACGAGGTCGGCACTCATGCGGATGCGGCGGCAGCGCCGGCGTCGCGGCGCATCACCACGATCTGTAGCGGCCCCAGCGGCAGGTCGGCGTGGCGCCGCCAGCCCAGGCGCTCGTAGAACGGCACCAGCACCGGCTCGCAGTACAGGTACAGCCACTGCACGCCGAAGCGCGCGGCGGCCTGCACGCAGTGCGCGACCAGGGCGGCGCCGACGCCGGCACCGCGTGCCTGCGGCCGCACGTACAGCGTGGCCAGCCATGGCGAAAACTGGCGGATGCGCGCGTCGTCGTTCTGCAGCAGGCTCACCGATCCCAGCCAGTCCTCGCCATCCAGCGCGATCCAGGTGGTGGGAATGCGGCGATCGTCGCGATGGCTGCGCAGGTCGGCCTCGGCCTCCACCACGTTCCATTCCGGCAACAGCGGGCCGAACGCCTGCAGATGCTCCTGCGCCAGCGCCGGGATGTGCTGCGCCGCCTCGGCCAGACAGACGATGCGCATGCGCTCAGCGCTTGCCGGTCTTGTCGCCCGGCTTGGCCGCGCGCACCAGGTCCAGCAGCGGCAACTGCTCGCTGCCCACCGGCAATTCGCGCTCGAGCTTCTCGATCTCCTCGCGGAAATCGGCCACGTCCTGGAAGCTGCGGTACACCGAGGCGAAGCGCACGTAGCCGACGTGGTCGAGCTTGCGCAGCTCGGCCATCACGTACTCGCCGACCCGGATCGAGGGCAGTTCGCGCTCGCCGGACATGCGCAACTGGTGCACCACCGCGCGCACCGCCGCCTCGATCTGCTCCTCGGCCACCGGCCGCTTCTGCAGCGCGCGGTCGAAGCTGGTGCGCAGCTTGCGCGCATCGAACGCCTCGCGGCCGCCGTCGCTCTTGATCACCGTCGGCAGCTTGAGTTCGATCGTCTCCAGCGTACTGAAGCGCTCACCGCAGGCCTCGCACTCGCGACGCCGGCGGATCGTCGCGCCGTCCTCGGACACGCGCGAATCGATCACCCGGGTATCGGTGTGCTGGCAGAAGGGACAGTGCATCAGGGGCCGGGATTGGGAATTGGGGATTGGGGATTGGAAAAAGCGGGCGTCTCAGGAGCGGAGCTTACGCTCCATCCCGAATCCCCAATCTCCAATCCCCGCCGCTCAGCCATACACCGGATACTTGCGGCACTGCGCGGTCACCGCGTCGCGCACGCGCGCCAGCACGGTGTCATCGGCCGGGGCGTCGAGCACGTCGGCGATCCAGTTGGCCAGGTCGACGCAATCCTGTTCCTGGTAGCCGCGGGTGGTGATCGCCGGGGTGCCCAGGCGCAGGCCCGAGGTCACGAACGGCGAGCGCGGGTCGTTGGGGACCGAGTTCTTGTTGACGGTGATGTGGGCCTTGCCCAGCGCCGCTTCCGCGTCCTTGCCGGAGACGTCGCGGCCGATCATGTCGACCAGCATCAGGTGGTTCTCGGTGCCGCCGGAAACGATCTTGTAGCCGCGCGCGATCAGGGTCTTGGCCATGGCCTGCGCGTTCTTCACCACCTGCTGCTGATAGGTGGTGAACTCCGGCTCCAGCGCTTCCTTGAACGCCACCGCCTTGGCCGCGATCACGTGCATCAGCGGGCCGCCCTGGATGCCGGGGAAGACGATCGACTGCAGCTTCTTGGACAGGTCTTCGAGCTTGTCGCCGGCGCCGGCGGCACTGGCGAGGATGATGCCGCCACGCGGGCCACGCAGGGTCTTGTGGGTGGTGGAGGTGACCACGTGCGCATGCGGCAGCGGAGTCGGGTACACGCCCGCGGCGACCAGGCCGGCCACGTGCGCCATGTCGACGAAGAAATACGCGCCGACCTTGTCGGCGATGGCGCGGAAGCGCGCCCAGTCGATCACCTGCGAGTAGGCGGAGAAGCCGGCCACCACCATCTTCGGCTTGTGCTCCACGGCCAGCCGTTCGACCTCGTTGTAGTCGATCAGGCCCTGGTCGTTGACGCCGTACTGCACGGCGTTGAACAGCTTGCCGGAGGCGTTGACCTTGGCGCCGTGGGTCAGATGGCCGCCATGCGCCAGCGACATGCCGAGGATGGTGTCGCCCGGCTGCAGCAGCGCGAAGTACACCGCCTGGTTGGCCTGCGAGCCGCTGTGCGGCTGCACGTTGGCGTAGTCGGCGCCGAACAGTTGCTTGACCCGGTCGAGGGCCAGTTGCTCAGCGACGTCGACGAATTCGCAGCCGCCGTAGTAGCGCTTGCCCGGGTAGCCTTCGGCGTACTTGTTGGTGAGCTGGCTGCCCTGCGCTTCCATGACCAGCGGGCTGCAGTAGTTCTCGCTGGCGATCAGCTCGACGTGGTCTTCCTGGCGGCCGGCTTCGGCGGCGATGGCGCGGGCCAGGTCGGGATCGTAGGTTTCGATGCGGGCGTCGCGCGGGAACATCGGGTCTCCAGGGGGCATGGACAGAAGGCAGAACGCTAGTTTAAGCCCCGCGCAGCGCCCAGGGCGAACCAAAACGCAGACGGCCTCCCGGAGGAGGCCGTCTGCTGGTGCCGCGGCAGGGGTTCAGCGGCCGCTGAGCACCAGGTCGGCGATGATGCCGCTGGCGATGGCGACCAACAGCAGGTTGCCGGTATCGTCGCGCACCCAGCGGTAGCCGTGGGGCGGGCGCCGGACCTGGTAGCGGTCGTAGTCGTAGACCACGTAGTTCGGACCGTAGTAGCGCTGGCCGCGCGCCCAGCGCGGCGGACCCGGGCGGTAGTAAACGACGTCCGGTCCGGTGCGATAGCCGTCGCGGTAGCCGCGGTCATAGGCACGGCGGGCGTCGCGGCGGTCGCGCTCACGGTCGCGCCAGTAACGCTCGCGATCGGCGTCGCGGTAGCCGCGGTCGTACCAGCCATGGTCGCGCGGACCCGGTCCCGGCGGCGGAGGCGGCGGCCCCGGAGGACCCGGCGGGCCCCAGCCCGGGCCCGGGCCCGGGCCGCCCGGACCCCAGGCGAATGCGGGTGGCGCCATGAAACCCAGCGCCAGCGCGGACGAGAGGGCAATTGTGGCAAGGCGTTTCATGTTCATGGCAACTCCGTCACGTGGTGTGGCGATTGCATTTAGGCCCTTGCCATCTGAACCGCCTCCTTCTGGAATCGGTTACGTATTCAGCTTTCCTGATCGGACTAAGAAAGCGTTCATCCATCAGGGTTTGCGGCCTGTGCGTGCAGGCGCAACAGCGCCGCCTGCGCTGTGTCATCGGCTGGCAAATAGACCACCAGGCGGTTGCCGTTGCGCGGCGCCGACCACCAGTTGACCTGGTGCAGGCGCAGCTCGCCTTCCTGCGGATGGCGGAAGCGCTTGAGCTGGTTCTCCACGCCCCGCACCTCGCGCCGCTGCCGCCACAGCGCATCGAACTCGGGCGAGGCGGCACGGTAGCGCGCCAGCAAGGCCTCCCATTCCGGCTCGCCCAGGTGTTCGGCCATCGCCGCGCGCAGCAACGCCACCATGTGCTGCAGCACGTCCTGCCGATCGAGCAATGCGTCGCGCCAGCGCGGATTGGTGAAGGCCTGATAGACGCAGTTGCGATCGGTGTCGGGCAGGTCGGCCAGGGTCACGCCCATCAGCCGCTCGAAGGCCGGGTTGGCGCCGAGGATGTCGAAGCGCGGGGTCTGCAGCATCGCCGGCCACGGCCCGAGCTGATCGAGCAGCATGCGCGCGGTGCCGGTCAGGCGTTCGCACGGCGGCGCCGCCAGGGCGGTCGTGCCGCCCACGCCGGCCAGTGCCAGCACGTGCGCGGTTTCGACCTCCGAACACTGCAGGGCGCGGGCGATGGCGGTCAGCACGCGCGCCGAAGCGCGCACCGGGCGCCCCTGTTCCAGCCACGTGTACCAGGTCACGCCGACATCGGCGAGCAAGGCCACCTCCTCGCGGCGCAGGCCGGGGGTGCGGCGCCTGCCGCCGCGCGGCAGCGCCAGGCGCGCCGGATCCAGGCTCTCGCGGCGGGAGCGCAGGAAGGCGCCAAGCGCGCGGGCACGCTCGCTGGCCAGGGCCGGGCCCGACGACGCTGCAGGCGTCGCAAGCGCGGCGGCCCTCTCCGGTGTGGAGGTGGAATGGGCGAGGTCCAGTTGCATCGTCTTCTCCGCTTCGTTGTCCGCCAGTGCCACGATCCCGTGCGACACACAGCGCTCGCTGCGCCGCCATTTCCGGTCATGCCGCCGGGGACGTCGCACCCAGAGCAACCGTCCGAGATCGCAGGGAGGCACTATCAGTACCAGGATAAATGAGTCCTTGTACCAGTTTAGAGGCTCTCCATACTGCGCGCCATGACCACGCCCTCCCCCGTCTCCACCATGTCCGCCACCGCCCCCACCCTGAGCCGCCGCGGCCTCGGCATCCTGCTGATCGGGCAGATGCTGCCGTTGATCGACTTCTCCATCCTCAATGTCGCGCTCGGCTCGATCGCGCGCACGCTGCATGCGTCGGCGATGCAACTGGAGCTGATCGTGGCCGTCTACGGCGTCGCCTTCGCGGTGGGCCTGGCAGCAGGCGGCCGGCTCGGCGACAACCTCGGCCGGCGCCGCGTGTTCGGTGCCGGCGTGCTGCTGTTCGGCCTGGCCTCGTTGCTGTGCGGCGTGGCCGGCTCGGTGACGGCGCTGCTGGCCGGGCGCACGCTGCAAGGGCTGGGCGCGGCACTGGCGGTGCCGCAGATCCTCGCCACCATCCACGTCAGCCTGCACGGCAAGGCGCACGCGCGGGCGCTGGCGCTGTACGGCTCGCTGGGCGGCATCGCCTTCGTCATCGGCCAGGTACTGGGCGGATCGCTGGTCAGCGCGAACATCGCCGGCTCCGGCTGGCGCAGCGTGTTCCTGATCAACCTGCCGTTCTGCCTGCTGGCGCTGGCCTGCCTGCGCGCCGTGCCGGAGACGCGCGCGGCACGGCGGATGCCGCCCGACCTGGCCGGCGCCGGGCTGCTGGGGCTGTTCCTGGCCTGCCTGCTGCTGCCGTTGGCGCTGGGCCCGGCGCTGCACTGGCCACCGGCATGCCTGGCGGTGCTGGCCGCCTGCCTGCCGCTGCTGGCGGCACTGACCCGGGTCGAACTGTGGCAGGAACGCCGCGGGCGGACGCCGCTGCTGCCGCCGGCCTTGCTGCGGCTGCCCAGCGTGCGCTTCGCGCTGCTGGTGGGCGGGGTGTTCTTCACCTGCTGGAGCGGCTTCATGTTCGTGCTGGCGCTGACGCTGCAGACCGGCGCCGGACTCTCGCCGCTGCAGTCGGGCAACGCCTTCATCGTACTGGGCGCGGCCTACTTCGCCTCCGCGCTGGTCAGCGCCCGCGTCGCGGCGCGCTGCGGCCCGGTGCCGACGCTGCTGCTCGGCTGCCTGGTGCAGATGCTGGGCCTGCTGGCGCTGGGCTGGACGCTGCACGCGGTGTGGCCGCATCCGGGCGCACTCAACCTGGCTCCGGCAACGGCGCTGATCGGCGCCGGCCAGGCCTGGATCGTGGCCAGCTTCTACCGCATCGGCCTGTCGCAGGTGCCCACCGACCATGCCGGCGCCGGCAGCGCAATGCTTTCCACCATCCTGCAGGCGGCCATGGGTCTGGGCCCGGCCGCGCTGGGCGCGATCTACGCCCACGCCCGCGGTGGCGGCAGCCTGGCCGCGATGCAGGCGGCGCTGCACAGCGAGTGGCTGGCGATGCTGCTGCTGGTGCTCTGCGCACTGTTCTATCTGCGCCGGCAACGTCGTGCCGGCACATCGGCAACGGCACCGAGCGCGGCGCTGCCGCCGATCGCCGAGTAGGCCGCGCGGCAACGCCCGCGCGTCTGGTGCCGCAACCGCGCGGCAAAGAATGCAGGCGGCCGTCCGGCTATAATCCGTCATCCCTTTCGACGCCCTCCGGCCGCCGGCCGGCGGGCGCCCTGCGCCTTTGGAGCCGCCATGTCGCAATACATCTACACCATGAACCGGGTCAGCAAGACCGTGCCGCCCAAGCGCCAGATCATCAAGGACATCTCGCTGTCGTTCTTCCCCGGCGCCAAGATCGGCCTGCTCGGCCTCAACGGCGCCGGCAAGTCCACCGTGCTGAAGATCATGGCCGGCGTGGACACCGATTTCGAAGGCGAGGCGCGTCCGCAGCCCGGCACCAAGGTCGGCTACCTGGCGCAGGAGCCGGAGCTGGACCCGAACAAGACCGTGCGCGAGTCGGTCGAGGAAGGCGTGGGCGAAGTACTGCAGGCGCAGGCCGCGCTGGAAGCGGTGTACGCCGCCTATGCCGAGGAAGGCGCTGATTTCGACGCGCTGGCCAAGGAACAGGAGCGCCTGGAGGCGATCCTCGCCGCCGGCGATGCGCACACCCTGGAGAACCAGCTCGACGTGGCCGCCGACGCACTGCGGCTGCCGCCGTGGGACGCCAAGATCGCCAACCTGTCCGGCGGCGAGAAGCGCCGCGTGGCGCTGTGCCGGCTGCTGCTGCAGAAGCCGGACATGCTGCTGCTCGACGAACCGACCAACCACCTCGACGCCGAGTCCGTCGAATGGCTGGAGCAGTTCCTGGCGCGCTACAGCGGCACCGTGGTCGCGGTCACCCACGATCGCTACTTCCTCGACAACGCCGCCGAGTGGATCCTGGAACTGGACCGCGGCCGCGGCATTCCGTGGAAGGGCAACTACACCGAGTGGCTGATGCAGAAGGACGAGCGCCTGAAGCAGGAAGAGAACCAGGAGAAGGCGCGGCAGAAGGCGATCCAGAAGGAACTGGAGTGGGCCCGGCAGAACGCCAAGGGCGGCCGCTCCAAGGGCAAGGCGCGTCTGGCGCGCCTGGACGAACTGCAGTCGGTGGATTATCAGAAGCGCAACGAGACCAACGAAATCTTCATCCCGCCGGGCGAGCGCCTGGGCAACTCGGTGATGGAGTTCAAGAACGTCTCCAAGAAGTTCGGCGACCGCCTGCTGATCGACAACCTGTCGATGATCATCCCGCCGGGTGCCATCGTCGGCATCATCGGCCCCAACGGTGCCGGCAAGTCGACCCTGTTCAAGATGATCACCGGGCAGGAGAAGCCGGATTCGGGCGAGATCGTGGTCGGCCCGACCGTGCAGCTGTCGTACGTGGACCAGAGCCGCGACAAGCTGGAAGGCAACCACAACGTCTTCCAGGAAATCGCCGGCGGCCTGGACATCCTCAACATCAACGGCATCGAGATCCAGTCGCGCGCCTACATCGGCCGCTTCAACTTCAAGGGCCAGGACCAGCAGAAGATGGTCGGTTCGCTGTCCGGTGGTGAGCGCGGCCGCCTGCACATGGCCAAGACCCTGCTGCAGGGCGGCAACGTGCTGCTGCTCGACGAACCGTCCAACGACCTGGACATCGAAACCCTGCGCGCGCTGGAAGACGCGCTGCTGGAGTTCCCGGGCAACACGTTCGTGATCTCGCACGATCGCTGGTTCCTCGACCGTATCGCCACCCACATCCTCGCCTTCGAGGGCGACTCGCACGTGGAGTTCTTCCAGGGCAACTACCGCGAGTACGAGGAAGACAAGAAGCGCCGCCTGGGCGACGATGCCGGCCCCAAGCGCCTGCGTTTCAAGGCGCTGAAGTAAGCTGCAGCGCGTTCGTGCAGCACCCGCCACGGCCCGCCTCGCGCGGGCCGTGTGCGTTTTGCGGTCGTATCTGCGATGACGTTTGCAGGGATGCTCGTGGGAGCGGCTTCAGCCGCGACCGAGGCGCTACCGGTAACGCCCGGTCGCGGCTGAAGCCGCTCCTACGAAAAGCAGGTCGGTCCTGCGCTACAGCTCGTACGACAGCACGTCCTCGAAGCCGAACTTGTCGAAGTCGCGGATGCGCGAGGGATACAGCCGGCCGATCAGGTGGTCGTGCTCGTGCTGCACCACGCGGGCATGGAAGCCCTCGGCCTCGCGCTGCAGCGGGGTGCCGTCCGGCAGCACGCCGCGGTAGCGGATGTGCCGGTAGCGCGGGATCACCGCGCGCAGCCCGGGAATGGACAGGCAGCCCTCCCAGCCATCCTCCAGTTCGTCGGACAGCGGCTCGATCTCGACGTTGGCCAGGGCGGTGCGCGGCACCGGCGGCGCCTCCGGATAGCGCGCGCTGCGCTCGAAACCGAACACCATCAGTTGCAGATCCACCGCGATCTGCGGCGCGGCCAGGCCGACGCCGCGCGCGGCGTCCATGGTCTCGAACATGTCGGCCACCAGCGTGTGCAGCTGCGCGCTGTCGAAGTCGGTGACCGGTGGCGCCTGGCGCAGCAGACGCGGGTCGCCCATGCGGATGATGTCGCGGATCATGTGCGGACTCCTGAACGGGGATGCCCGCGATTATCCGCCGTGGCGGCGATGCGTGCAGCGGGGCTGCGATGTACCGTGGCCCCAGCTACGGTCTGCAGCGGTGCGATATCTGCATTCCAGCAAAGCGCCGACGCAACGTCGTAGGAGCGGCTTCAGCCGCGACAGGTTTCATGGGAACGCCTGTCGCGGCTGAAGCCGCTCCTACGACGGGAGCAGTGCGCCTGCCGCGCCCTACTCCGGCACGTATGGCGAGGCCAGCACCTGCGGGCGGCGGCCGAGGCCGGCGCCGAGCCGGTCGAGCACGAAGCGCACGTAGAGGTTGGTGCTGAACTGGGTGTAGTCGCGAGCATTGTTGAACAGCAGGCGGCCGCCCAGGAACAGTTGCGGGGCGATCTGCCATTCGGCCGCGCCGGCGATGTTGTAGGACATGCCGGTCTTGCTCTGCCCGGCGTAGACCGGCGCGACGTAGCGGTCGGTCAGCCCCAGCAGCGCGGCCAGCGAGGCGGCATCGTAGGCGGCCTGCTGCATCTGCGCGCTGGTCGGGAAGTACGGGCTGTCGTCGCTGCGGAAGTGCTGCACGCCGACGCTGGCGTCCACGCTCCAGTTGACCGTGCGCCCGGCCGTTCGCCCGCTCCAGTGCACCGGGAAGCCCAGGTCCACGTAGTCCTGCGGGCTGAAGTAGCCGCCCTGGCCGTAGGTGTAGCCGCCCAGGTTCTTGTCGTACTGCATCGCGGTCAGGTTGAGACCGGCGGTCAGCGACTGGTTCTCGGTGTCCAGCGCATGCACGTATACGCCCAGGTCGACCTGGCGATGGTCGTTGCTGGCGACGTTGCGGCCGACCAGGCGGTCGGCGCCGACGCTGGCGTAACCGCCGAGCAGACCGTTGTCGAGCGTGGCCGACAGGCGCAGGCCGTTGCTGGTCACGCCGCCCCAGCCGAGCCCGGCGCGGCCGTCGTCGACGCCGCCGAAGGACAGCAGGCTGTCGCTGACCGCACGCCGGAACACCTCGCCCGAATAGGTCAGGGTGTCGCCAGCCTGGCCGCGGTAACCGACGCCGCCGACGATGCGCCGCTCGGGGAAGCCGACCGGGGTGCTGCCGAGGTCGGCGCTGAAACCGCCGTTCTTGTAGGTCACCGCCATGCCGACGCCGCGCGCGTCCTGGTCCATGCGCCGCGCGCCGTTGCCGTTGGCGGCCATGGTGTACAGCGCCTGGCTGAAACCGGCCGGGGTCAGCGTCGCGGCGGTGGGGTTGGCCGCCAGGTTGCGGAAGCGGGCGATGTCGGCGGCGCTGAGGTCGGCGCTGCGCGAGGCGTCGCCGAGGATGGCGCTGGCCAGCGTGCCGATCGCGGTGTCGGCGGCGGTATTGCCGAGCAGGAACGCCGACAGCGGCTCGGCGTACAGCGCCTGCAGCGCCGCCGCCTCGCGCTGCGCGTTGGTCAGCGTCGGGTCGGTGTCGTTGAACAGCTTGTTGTACAGCCCGGTGTTGACCGCGTAGGTGCGCAGCGCGTTGCGGGTGGCGTTGCTGTTGCCCTCGGTGAGCAGCAGTTGGTACAGATCGCTGCCGACCAGGCTGTCGATCGGGGTGCGGTCGGCGGCCAGGGCATCGCCCATCGCCGCAGCGGGGCCGGCGCCGAAGCGGCTGGCGGTGGCGTAGCCGGTGCCAAGCGTGCCGGCATCGAGCAGGGTCGGGGTGACGTCGACCTGCAGCTTGCCCTCGCCCACCGCGAACTCGCCGTGCAGCGGCACTTCCAGATCGCGCAAGCGGCCCAGGCCGGCTTCGCCGTCGCGGGCGCGGTAGCTGGCGCCGGTGGCGACGCTGTCGCTGTTTTCGGCCTGCACTTCGCGCAGTTCGTCGAGCACGCTGGAACCGCCCGCGGAGGTGGCCGGTGCCGCCGGCTGGCGCAGAGACGCACGCGGCGTGTCGGCCAGCAATCCATCATCGGGCAGCGCGCGCGGCGCGGTGCGGGCTGTGCTGCTGCGCTGGCCCGGCACCGGCAGCGCGGCCAGGGCCACGCCCACGGCGCTGGCGCTGGCGCTGGCCGGCGGCGGCAGGTCGTCGCCGGCGGCCACGGGCGCAGACGCCGGCAACGCGGAGGCCGCGTAGGCCGGGGCCGGCACGCCGCCGCCGAGGCTGTCGGACACCACGGCGGCGCTGCGCGGCATGCGCCCGTTCATGCCGGCGAACGGATTGAGCGGGCGCCCAGCCGCGGCGTACGACGCCGGACCGTTGGCGACCGGCAGGCCGTTGTCGTACTGACCGGCCTCGCGCGCCTGCGCCGCCAGCGCGGCGCGGAAATAGCTCTCGGCCTTGCGGTTCTTGCCGGCGCTGCGATACACGCGACCGGCCGCGGCGAGCACCTGCGGCGAATCCGGCGCCTGCGCCAGCGCGCGCTGCAGGTAGTCCTCGGCGCTGTGCAGGTCGCGCAGTGCGGCGGCGGTGTTGGCCGCGGCGATCAGCGTGTCCAGGTCGTTGGGCGACTGCTGCAGTTGCTGCTGGTACAGCACCAACGCCTGGCGCTGGTCGCCGGCGGCGGCGTACAGCCGCGCCAGCGCGGCCACCGCCTGCGGGTCCTGGTTCTGCTGCGCCAGCAGCGGCGCCAGCGCGTCGTAGGCGGCTTCGAGATTGCCGAGCTCGCGCAGGGCATCGACCTGGCGCAGCACGTAGCCGCTGCGCAGCGCCTGGTAGCGGTGCTGCTGTTCGGCGCTCATGTCGGTGTCGCGCAGTTGGCGCAGGGTCGCCGCCAGTTCCGCGTCCTGATGCGCGCGCAGCAGCACGCCGGCGTACTGCAGGCGCGCCTCGGTGGAGGGATTCTGTGCGACCAGGCGCTGCGCCAGGGTCAGCGCGCGCGTGTTGCTGCCGATATCGGCATAGGCGCCGGCCATTGCCGCCAGCAATGCCGGCTGCTCCAGCGCGTCGCCCAGCGCGGCCTCGGTGCGCCCCAGCAGCAACTGCGCTTCGCCACCACGGCCCTGCTGTTGCAGCAGCCGCGCCTGCGCCGCCTGCTGCTCCACCCAGGCGGTGTTGCGCAGCGCGCTCATCTCGGCGGTGCGCGCACTGGCCGGGATGCGCTCCAGGCTGGCGTAGGCGCTGGCCCAGTCGCCGCGTTCCTGCGCCAGCAGCGCGTTGGCGTACAGCGCCTCGGGCATGTCGCCATGCACCGCGAGCAGGCCGTCCATGACGCTGCGCGCCTGGTCCGGACGCCCGGCCTGCTGGTACAGGCGCGCCAGGTCCAGGCGCACCCACGGATCGCCAGGGTTGTCGACCATCGCCGTCTCCAGCTCGCTCTGCGCGGTGACGGTGTCGCCGGCCTCCAACGCCTGCTGCGCGCGGGCGCGCTGCAGGTTGGCTTTCAGTGCGGTCTCGCCGCCGGCCTGCTGGCGCTGCGCCGGGCTGAGCCTGGCGAACAGCGCATTGGCCTCGTTGGCGCGACCCTGGCGGCTGTAAAGGGCGATCAGGCCCTGCAGTGCGCCGGCATCGTCGGCATGCAGGCGCAGCGCCTCGCGGTAGCTCTTTTCGGCCACGGCGGCATCGCTGGCCGACTGCATGTCGCCCAGCAGCGCATAGCCGGCGGCCTCCTCGGGCTTGAGCTTGACCACCTGCTGGGCCAGGCGCAGCGCCGCGTCGTTGTCGCCGCGCGCACGCGCGGCCTGCGCCTGCTGCAACTGCAGCCAGTAGCGCGCGCTGTCCAGCGCGCTGCGCCACTTGCCGTTGGCAGCCGCGGCCGGGCGCAGCAGCTCCTGCGCTTCGCCGAAGCGCTGCTGGCGCAGCCGCACCGAGCCCAGGCCGCCGAGCGCCTCGGCGTCGCGCGGACGCGCGCGCAGCACCTGCGCGAAGCGCTGTTCGGCCAGGACCAGGTTGCCGGCGTTGAGCGCCTTGAAGCCCTCGCCCAGCTGTTCGCCGGCTGGATCGCCGCCGCCTTGCGCGCGGCGCTCCTGCAGTTGCGCGGCCTTCCTGGCGATCTCGGCATCGTTCGGATTGGCGGCCAGGAACGCCTGGTACAGCGGCGCATCGGCGGCGCCGGCATTGAGCCACAGCAGGGCCTGGCGCCAGCCGGCGCGCGCCGGGCCGGCGACATCGGCGCGCTTGCTCAGCGCGGCGAGCTGGGCGATGCCCTCGCGCCGGGACGGTTCGCGGTAGGTCTGCACCTGCGCCAGCGCCAGCGCCGCGGCGGTGTTGTCCGGCTGCGCGGCGGCCAGGCGGCGCAGGCCGTCGCGCGCGCCTTCCCAGCCCTGGGGGGTGCCGGCCAGCGCCTGGTAGTACTCCAGCGCCAGCGCGTCCGGCGGGCCCTTGCCGTCGAACATCGCCTGGTAGGCGCGCACCGCGTCCACGTAGCGGCCGGCAGCGGCGGCGCGGCGCGCGTTGCGCAGGTCGACGTTGTCGCCGGTGCCGCCGATCGACATCGCCAAGCGCTGGGTCTGCGGTGCCTGCGGATGCGCCTTCTGCAATTGCGCCAGGCGCTTGCGCGCGTCGGTCTGGCGGCCTTGCGCCAGATCGATCTGGGCCAGGCCGAGCAGCGCGTCGGGCTGGTTCGGGTCGACCCGCAGCAACTTGCGCCAGGCGTCGGCAGCGAGGTCGTCGCGGCCCTGGTCGTGCCAGTAGTTGCCCTGGCTGACCAGTTGCTGGGTGGCGTCGGCGTTCTGCGCGTGGGCGCTGCCGGCGAGCAGGCACAGGTCGATCATGCCGGCCAGGTACAGGGGTTTGAGGTTCATGCGGAGCATTGGGTTCTCCAGGCGGGCTGCAGCGCGCCGTCTGCGGAAAAGCGGTAGCGGTTGTCGAGCCAGGCGCGTCCGAACAGGATCAGCACCCGGTCGTAGTAGGGAAGCCGGGCCGCGGCGGCGTCGCCGGGCGCGGGAATGCGTTGCGCCTGCGCCTTGAGCAGCGCCGGTTCGCGCAGTGCGCTCAGGTACGGCAGCAGCGCTGCGGCGAAGCCGGGCGGGGCCTGGCCGCTGCCGACGCCCTGGCGGGTATCGATCTTCTCGTCGAGGCGGCCCTGCCCGCGCAGTTGCTGCAGCGGGCCGGACAGATCGTCGAGCAGCGCCTTGCGCAGCGGATCGGCGGCATCGAGCATGCCGGCCCACAGGTACACGCGGATCGCGTCGTAGCTGCCGATCGCACCCTTGTCCGGATCGACGCCGAAGGCGCGGCCGTCCCAGGCGATCCAGTCCGGCGCGAAACCGACCGGCGCGCTGTCGCGCAGCAGGCGCGCGCTGCGCGTGGCCAGACCGGGCCACGGCCCCTTCGGATCGACCGCGGCGAAACGCCGCAGCAATTGCAGCGGCAGGTAGCTGGGATTGAGCGTCCAGCGCTGCGGCGTGGCGAAGCCCTTGGCCGCCGGCAACAGCATGCTGCCGAACCCGGGCAGTTCGACCAGCTCGGTGCGCCGCACCAGCGCCAGCATCTGCAGGCCGGCCTGGGTGTAGCCGGGCCGTTGCCACAGGCGCCCGGCCTCGAGCAGCACGTAGGCGATCCACAGGTCGGCGTCGCTGGCGCTGTTGCCGTCGAGCACGCGCCAACTGCCATCGCTGGCGCGGCCCCACAGCCAGGCCGGCAGCACCTGTTGCGGGCGTCCGCCGCACAGGTTGTGCCGGGTCCAGCCGAGCACGCGCTCGAACAGCACCTGGTCGTTGGCCACCAGCGCGAAGAACAGCGCGTAGGACTGACCCTCGGAGGTGCTGCGCTGGTCGGCGTGCTGGAAATCGATCACCCGTCCGCTGGCATCGACGTGCTTGGCGACGAACGCGGTCCACTCGCGCCACGGCGCGCAGGCCGGCGCCACCGTGAGCGCGGCGCGCGCCGGCGGCAGCAGCGTCGCCGCGCCGGCGGCGAGCAGGCCGCCGAGCAGGCGCCGGCGTTGGACGGTGTGTCCGTTCACCGCCCTTCCTGCAGCCGTGCCGCCGAATGCCGGCGCAGCACCACGCGCGCGGCCAGCGCCAGCAGCACGCTCAGCACCACCACCACCAGTCCCAGCAGCAGCGGGTGCTGCGAGAAGTACCAGCGTGCCCAGGTCGGCAGCGGCAGGTGGCCGACGTAGTAGGTCTGGTTGCCGGCCAGGCTGCGCACCTTGCCCTTCTGCAGCAGTACCACGCTGCCCTGGAAGTCCTTCAGCGTGGCCGGCTCGAGCCAGGCGTCGAAGAAGTCCTCGACGCTGGCCGGATCCTCGGCCAGCAGCGCAACCACGCTGCGCCCGGCCTTCAGCGGCGACTGGAAGCCCATCAACACCACGTCGCCGGGCGCCGGCTTCACGGCCACCTCGGCGGTGGTCGGCAGGTCGGTGCGGCGCGCATCGAACGACAGGAAGCCGGGCAGCTTGTCCAGCACCCAGTCGCTCATCGAAAAGCGCCGCCCGCTGGCGCCGTCGCCGATCGGCAGCGCCGCGCTCCAGCGCTGGAACAGCGGCTGCGAGCGAAGGCTGCCGAACACCAGCAGGTCGCTGTCGGCGTGCTTGTCGACCTCGGCGGCGTGGATCAGGGTCACCCGCAGCGCCGGGTAGCCGGTGGACGCGCCGAGCCGGCCGAGCAGGGTCAACAGGTTGGCCATGTCCTGGTCGCCGATCTCGTCCGGCACCACCACGGTGGACTCGGACAGGTCGGCCAGGCGCGTGAACGGGAAGCCGGCATTGCCGAAGGCGGCCAGATTCGGCATCGCCATGTAGTGATGGAACGAACGCAGGTCCACGCTGGAGTCGGCGTCGATCGCGCCGGACACATCGGGGAAGGTGTTCTTGCACGCCTCCGCCTGCGGGCGATCGAAGAAGAAGTGGAAGCGCAGCTGGCTGTTGGCCGAGAACGGCCCGGTCGGCAGCAGCAGCTTCTGCTCCACCGGCATCGCGCCCTTGGGCGAGAGCGCGTGCCACCAGCGCAGCGGCAACGACTCGGCATAGGCGTGGCCGTTGAGCGGCAGCGTGGTGACGAAGGCATCGTTGATGCTGACGTTGAGCGCCGACTTGTTCTGCGTCTCCGGCACCGTGTAGCGGTAGCGCAGATTGACCGGGATGCCGTCGCGCTGCCACACGAACAGGTCCGGCGGCAGCTGCAGGCCGACCCGGATCAGGTCGGGGTGGTAGCCGCTGACGTTCAACTGCGCGGTCTGCGCAACCAGGTCGCCGAAGCGCACCGGCTTGTCGCCGGAGATCCAGTTGGGCGCGTCGTAGGGCTTGCGCGGCTGCGCCTGCTTGAGTTCGCCGATGCGCGCCACCGGGCCGTTGAGCGGCGTGCCCAGGCTCAGCGCGGTGGCGGCCTGCTGCAGGTCGTCGTCGTCGCGGCCCAGCACCAGCAGCAGCTTGCCGGTGGCATCGCGCGGATTGGTGATCATCGCCAGGGTCGGGCCGGAGATCTCGCTCAAGCCGGCCTGGGTCGCGGCCAGTTCCGCCGGCAGGGTCGCGGCGGTGGCGAACAACACCGCATTGCCGGTGGCCGGCACGTCGCCGATGGCCACGCCGAACGCGGCGCCGCGGTAGCCGGCCTGCGCGCCGAACCAGGAGGCGACGATGCCGGCGCTGCGCAGCGTGGCCAGATCCGGGCGCTGCGGGAACACGAACGGCAGCTCCAGGCGGCGCGTATCGCGCTTGTCGTAGAACGGCACCGGCAGCAGCGCCAGGTCGTTGCGCAGCACCAGCGGGGTGGCGGTCAGCGACAGCCGCGTGGACGGATCGATGTTGGCCCACAGGCTGGTGTGGTCCGGATCCTCGCAGTCGCGGGTGTAGTGGCCGATCAGCTGCAGGTTGAGTCGGTTGTAGTCGCTGATCAGGCGCGGATCGATCGGCACGTCGCTCTGCTGCAACTTGCCGGCGTTCTCGCGACTGACCGGCAGGGCCGCCACGGTGACGCCGTTGACGCTGACCTTCAGGTGCGACAGGTCCGGCAGCAGCGCCGGCGAGTAGCTGTACACCAGATGCAGGTTCGCCGCCTGCACCACTTCGTCGGTGCGCGTGCTGAAGGGAATGCCGGCGCTGCCCTGGATGCCGCGCAGGGTCATCTCGTAGTCGATGCCGAGCTGCTTGAGCGTGGCCGAGCGCTCGCGTTCGGCCGGCGCTGGCAGCGACGTGGCGGTCGCGGCGGCGGCCGGCGCGGTGGCAGGAAGGGTCGGCTCCTGGGCCAGCGCCAGGCCGGACAGGACCGTGAGACAACATGCAGCCAGGGCGGGTAGACGCATCGACGGCGACCGGAAAGAAAGGGAAGAGAGGAAGGAACGCGGCACAGCGGGGCGACGACTCACGGCGCAGCCTCCTCGCCGGCGGTACGGCCGCGCCAGCCGCTGCGCGCGCTGCTGGCGACGTGCTGGCCGAGACGCCGGAAACCGCGCACGCTGGCAGCGAACACGCGCCCCAGCGACACCCAGAAGCGATCGCGGTCGTGGCGGCCCCACTGCGACACCCAGATGTCGGCGCGGGCGAAGGTGCAGGCCACCAGCCAGCGCTCCTGTTCGATCGACATCGGCCGGAACTGGATGCTGATCTCGCCGTCGCGGTCGTGGCGCACCATCGCCGGCAGGCGCTTGGAACTGCCGCGCTGCGGCAGCGCGATCTCCACCGGCATATCCGGCTCCACCGGCACCGGCTCGAGCAGGCGCAACGCCATGCCGCCGGTGGAGAAGTTGACGGTGCGGCAGGCCAGTTCGCGACCATCGGCCAGATGCAAGGTGGCCGGGATGTCCAGCGGCACGCGGTGCGAACGGCGCACCTGGCGCATCTCGCTGGCGGTGGCGATGGTGGCGCCGAGCAGCAGCACGTTGTAGGCGGTCCAGGCCAGGTTGAACCAGATGGTCTGCGCCTCGCCGCCGGCCTGCACGCTGAGCAGGCGCATCACCCCGGCGACCACGCCGGCCAGGTTGAGCACCAGCAGGAACAGGTAGGGCTTGGCGATCTGCCCGTCGAAGTAGCTGCGCGGCACCAGGCCGCCCTTGGGGGTGACGTTGAACTTGCCGAGCTTGGGATTGAACAGCGCCACCAACGTCGGGCGCAGGATGTACCAGGCCAGCGTGGTCTCGTAGACCTCGTTCCACAGCAGGTGGCGGAACTTGCCCTGGGTGCGCAGGTTGGTCAGGTTGGCCTGCAGGATGTGCGGCAGGGCGTAGGCCAGGATCATCAGCGCCGAGGCGTGGATCACGTGCGCGCCGAAGAACAGGAAGGCCAGCGGCGCGGTGAGGTAGACGATGCGCGGCAGCCCGTAGAAGAAGTGCAGCATCGCGTTGGCGTAGCACAGCCGCTGCGACAGGCGCAGGCCCTTGCCCAGCAGCGGATTGTCCAGCCGCGCGATCTGCGCCATGCCGCGCGCCCAGCGGATGCGCTGGGCGACGTGGCCGGACAGGCTTTCGGTGGCCAGGCCGGCGGCCTGCGGCACCGCGATGTAGGCGCTGCGGTAGCCGCGGCGGTGCAGCTTCAGCGCGGTGTGCGCGTCCTCGGTGACGGTCTCCACCGCCACCCCGCCCACCTCTTCCAGCGGCTTGCGCTTGATCACCGTGCACGAACCGCAGAAGAAGGTGGCGTCCCACTGGTCGTTGCCGTCCTGCAGCAGGCCGTAGAACAGTTCGCCTTCGTTGGGCACCTTGCCGTGGTTGCCGAGATTGCGCTCGAACGGATCGGCCGAGAAGAAGTAGTGCGGCATCTGCACCACCGCCAGCTTGGCGTCGCGCAGGAACCAGCCCATCGCCACCTGCAGGAACGAGCGCGTGGGGATGTGGTCGCAGTCGAAGATCGCCACATACTCGCCGCTGGACTTCTTCAGCGCGGCGTTGATGTTGCCGGCCTTGGCGTGGAGGTTGTTGGTGCGGGTGACGTAGTGGATGCCGGCCTGCGCGCAGAACGCGCGGAACTCCTCGCGGCGGCCGTCGTCGAGCAGGTAGATGTTGAGCTTGTCGGCCGGCCAGTCCATCACGCTGGCGGCGAGGATGGTCGAGCGCACCACCGACAGCGGTTCGTTGTAGGTGGGGATGAACAGATCGACGCTGGGCCATTCGCGCTGGTCGGCCGGCAGCGGCAGCGGCCGCCGGTTCAGCGGCCACAGCACCTGGAAGTAGCCCAGCGTCAGGATCACGAATGCGTACAGCTCGGCCAGCAGCAGGCCCAGGCCCAGGCTCAGGTCGACCGGGCTGCTCATGCCCACGGTCTGGGTCAGGCGCCACCAGATGTAGCGCGAGGACACCGCCAGCGACAGCGCCATCATCACCAGGATCGCCAGGCGGCTGCCACTGCGCCGCAGCAGCATGGCCGCGGCGAACACCACCAGCGAGAACAGCAGTTGCTGCGGCACATCCATCGGGATGGCGACGACGAAGACCAGCAACACGGCGCCCAGCAGCCACAGCGACCAGTTGGCCAGGACATGCAGCGGGCGCGCGGCATGCGACGCGGAGGCAGCGCTCATCGGCGGTTCCTAAAAGGGGGAGGAGGCCGGCGCGTGGTCTTCCCCACCACGCGGCGACGGCAAACAGGTGCGGCGCCCGCAGGCGCCGCGCGACATCAACGATTCAAGAAGCGCTTGAGCGGACCGCCCGGTGCCGGCACGGCGGCATCGCGGCCGGCCTCGAGCAGGCGCTGGAACAGCTGCTGCAGCGGCGTGCCGGTGGCGGCGCCGGCGGCAGCGGCCGGTGCAGGTGCGGCAGGCGTGAGCGGCAACGGTGCGGCCGGGGACAGCGCGGCCGGCCTGGCCTCGATCGCGGCGCGTACCACCGACAGCACCGGCGCCGGTGCGGCGGGTGCTGGCGGCGGCGTGGCGGCAGCCGGCTCGGCGGCGCTGAGCCGGTCGGCGGAAAAATCCTGGTAGGCGGTGGCGCCGCTGCTGCCGAGCTTGGCGAACAGGCTGGAGACGTCGTCGCCGATTTCGGCACCCGTCTGCTTGGACTTTTTGGACATGACTCCCCTCATGACGATCAAAAAATGTTCGGTGCGTCGCGCCGCGCTCAGCCGACCCGGGCCAGCACCAGGCGGCGCAGGTCTTCGTTCGCGGACGACAACGCACGCACGCCCAATCCGGCCGACATGCCGACCTGCACGAACCAGGCCTGGTACACCCCTTCCAGGAAGCCGTCGGCGCCGGCGGCCTGCCCGGCCAGGCCGATATGCAGCGGCGAACCGGCGTGCAGCAGGTCGACGCGGTCGGCATGTTCCTCGAACCGCGCATAGCCCCATTCCAGCCGGTCCCAGACGCGATTGGCCGCGTCCTCCAGCTCCTGCAGGGTGGCGCAGGCACCGACCGGATGTTCGGCGGCAAAGCGACGGCCGATGCGCGCCATCAGCAGCGCCAGATCCTCGGGGCCCAGCTCCGCGGCGAACTCCTCCGCCAACGCGCGCAGGAAGCCCCGCCACTGCCGCGAACAGGCCTGGGTGCGGTAATGGGTCGGCAACGCGTGAGCGCTCATCGGGAAGTCTCTGGCCAGGGACGGAACGACAACGGCGTAGCGGCTGTAGCGCCTGGGCGGCCCATCCTGACCGTCACTATTGCGACACAGTTCTCACTTTCCCGTGCAGTGTATCTCACTCTTTCTTCACCGCAAAGCCCTGTTGCGCCGAACGGCGACTCCTGCCCGGCCGCCCCGGCGACCGCTGCCGCGTCGGCACCAGCAGGGTCATTGCAGGCTCAGGGCTGGTCCTCGGCCGGCACCTGGAACACCTGCCGCAGGTAGGCCAGATAGGCCGGGTCGTCGCACAGGGTCTTGCCGGGCGAGTCGCTGAGCTTGGCCACCGGCTGGCCGTTGCAGCGAACCATCTTGATCACGATCTGCAACGGCACCAGGCCCAGGTCGTTGGTCAGGTGCGTGCCGACGCCGAACGCGAGCATGCAGCGCTCGCGGAAATGCGCGTACAGCCGCATCACCTTGTCGATGTCCAGGCCGTCGCTGAACACCAGGATCTTGCTGCGCGGATCCACCCGATGCTGCTGCAGGTGCGCCAGCACGCGCTCGCCCCACTCGAACGGATCGCCGGAATCGTGGCGCATGCCGTCGAACAGCTTGCAGAAATACAGATCGAAATCGCGCAGGAACGCGTCCAGGCCGACCACGTCCGACAACGCGATGCCGAGATCGCCGCGGTACTCGCGCGCCCACGATTCCAGCGCCGCCGCCTGCGAGTCGCGCAAGCGCGGCCCCAGCGCCTGGAACGCCTGCAGATACTCGTGCGCCATCGTGCCCAGCGGCGTCAGGCCGTAGCGGCGGGCGAAATACACATTGCTGGTGCCGACGAACTGCTGGCCCAGGGTCTGCTGCAGCACCGGCAGCAGTTCGCCGTGCCAGGCCCGCGAATAGCGGCGACGGGTGCCGTAGTCGGCGATGGCGCAGCCGTCGTAGCCCGGGGTGTCGCGCAGCAGTGCGATCTTGGCCTGCAGGCGGCGCAGGCCTTCGGCATGATCGCCGCCGCCGGCATTGCGGAACCACACCTCGTTGACGATCGCCAGCAGCGGCACCTCGAACAGGATGGTGTGCAGCCACGGCCCACGGATGCGCAGTTCGATCTCGCCGGGCACGCTGGTCGAGGCCTGCAACTGCAGGTACTTGCGATCCAGGTGGAACAGCGCCAGGAAATCGACGAAGTCCGGCTTGATGAAACGCATCGCGCGCAGGTAGTCCAGCTCGTCGGCGCGGAAGCGCAGCGCGCACAGCGCGTCGATCTCCGCCGAGATCTGCGGCAGGTACTGCGCCAGGTCGATGCCCGGGGTGCGGCACTTGAAGCGGTACTCCACCTGCGCGCCGGGGTGCTGATGCAGCACCGCCTGCATCATGGTGAATTTGTAGAGGTCGGTGTCCAGCAACGAGTCGATGATCATCGCGCGATTATGCGCCCGCTGCGTTGCCAGTCCGTTGTCGCCGGTTGCGCGCGTCGCAATGCGGCCGCACACCTCAACGCTTCAGCACCGCCTGCGCCGGCTTGTGCTGCACGGTGAAATCGCTGTCGCGGGCGCCGCCGGCGCCCGGATCGGTGTACCAGCACCACAGCGCGATGCCGGCGATGCGCGGCTGCGCGTCGAGTACATCGCGCCACTCGCGCAGCACCTGCGCCTGCAGCGCCGTGTCGACTTCGGCGCTGCGCTGCTCCGGGCTTTCCCACGGCGCGGCGAGGCTGCCGCGCGCCGAGCGCAAGCCGAGTTCGGCCACCCACACCGGGCGGCCGCTGCGTTCGCCCAGCGCCTGCACCCGCGCCGCCGCCGCATGCATCTGCGCGCGCCGCTGCGCCGGCGCCGCGGCCAGCGCCGGGTACAGGCTGGTACCGACAAAATCGAAACGGTCCCAATAGCCGAAGCGCTCGGCCTGCTCCAGGCCGTCGGCGACGTAGCCGATCGGGCCGCGATAGACCTGGCGCACCGCCGCCAGCAGCGCCGGCCACTGCGGCGCATCCTGCAACTGGCGCAGTTCGGTGCCGACGATCAGCGCGCTGGCGCGCTCTTCGGCGGCGACCTGGGCCAGTTGCAGCAGCGCGCGCCGGTAGGCGGCGAACCAGGCGTCGCGATCGGCCGGCGCGGCCTCGCCGGCCCAGTGCCCGGGAATCCACAGATGCACCTTCAGCACCGGCTGCAGGCCGGCCGCACGCATCTGCCGCAATCCGGCGCGGATCAGCGCAGGACTGCTGTCACTGCCCAACACCGGCGCCGAGGACTGCGGCGACGCCTGCCAGACGAAGGCGACCAGCAGCGCGCGCGAGGCGCCGGCATCGGCCAGCTGCTGCAGCGACTGCTGTGCCGCGTTGCTGCCCCACGGCGCGCTGGGCGACACCTTGACGTTGGCACCCATCCACGGCGGTGCGGGCGCCGCACTGCAGCCGCCGGCGCTCAGCGCCAGCAGCAAGGCGGCCAGCAATCTTACGGCGATCGGCGCCATACCCGGTAGATGCCCTGGTGGTAGACCAGACTGTAGCCCGGCAGGCCCTGTTGCCATAGCTGCGGGAAGCGCCGGTTGAGGCTGTCCAGGGCACCGGTCTGGCTGGCAGGGTCGCTCACCACCACCTGGTCCGGCATCTTCCGTGGATCGACCAGCGCCTGCTTGAAGCGCGGATCGAACGGCAGGATCAGTTGCTTGGCGTCGCCGCGGGCGACGATCACCGGATAACTGGCGCGATCGTCGAGCAGGGTCGGCAACCGCGCCTCGGCCAGCCACGCCCCCAACTGCGCGGCGTCGGCATGGCGCGGCGCTGCCGGCGCCTGCAGCGCGGCGATCCAGTCGCGGGTGGTGGAGGTGGCGGTGCGGGCGATCACCCAGCCGCTGGACACCGCGCCGGCCAGCAGCAACGCCAGGCCCAGCCAGCGCAGGTCGCGGCGCAGGTCGCCCAGCACCAGCGCCACCGGCACCAGCAGCAGGGCCAGGAAGTCCAGCGGCTGCGCAGTGAAGCGCGCCCAGGTGGCCAGCGTGCCGGCGCCGATCACCGTGGCGGTGGCGGCCAGCACGCTGCGCCAGGTGTCGCCGGTGCGGGTGTGGCGCAGCAGCAGCAACAGCGGCGCGCTGACCATCCCGGCCAGCAGCAGCCACAGCGGCGGCCACCACGGCTGCGCCGCGGCCTGCTGCAGCCACGGCTGCAGCGCCGCCTGCGCATAGATGCCGCGGAAGGCGGAATTGGCGTCGCGCACGAACAGCAGCGGGTCGCCGAAGAACATGTAGTTGAGGTACATCCAGGCCGCCACCGCGAACAGGAACGGCAGGTAGCACACCAGGTAGAAGGCCAGCGGCGCCTGCCGCATCAGGCGCGGCGGCGCGATCAGGAACAGCCACGGCGCCAGCCCCACCGCCAGGAAGCAGGCGCGCTCGTCGACGAAGAACAGCAGGCACAGGCTCGCGGCCAGGCGCAGGTAGGCGAAGGCTTCCGGATCGTCGCGGAAGTGGCGCAGCGCGCGCGCGGCCACGTAGAACACCAGCAGGCCCAGGCCCTGGTTGTTGCCGGACAGGGTCGGCCACAGGAAGAACGGCTGGACCACCAGCCCGGCGCTCAGCGCCCAGGCCCAGCCGCGGCCCAGCCCGGCGGCGATGTCGCGCCACAGCAGGGTCACCAGAGTCGCCCCGGCCAGCACGTCGACCAGGTACGGCAGCAGCGGCGTGGACAGCCCCGGCAGGCCGCCGATCAGCACGCCCAGGTACAGCGAGGCCTGCGCGTACAGGAAGCCCAGGTACTCGATGCGGAAGCCGGCCGCGTCGCGCAACAGCAACAGCTTGGCGTACTGCGCCATCGCGTCGTCGCTCATGTAGCCGTGCGCGAGCAGCCGGTGGCACAGCAGCGCCAGCAGCGCCGCGGTGCACACGAACACCGCGGTGCCGCGCGCGCGGCGCGGCGCGTCAGTCGTCGAGCGCGGCGCGGCGCTCTTCGGCCATGTGCTTGCTGATGCCATGGGTGGTCTTTTCCCAGTAGAACGGGTTGCGGATGAGCTGCCACAGGCCCTTGTAGGCGGCGATGGACTGCAGCAGCCAGTACAGCGGCACGGTCAGCGCGTAGGGCGCCAGGCGGAAGTAGTCGCGCTTGAACGCCGCCACCAGGGTCATGTAGATCAGGAAGCCGTTGCCGAGCAGCAGGTTGAGCAGGCTCAGGTACAGCAGCGCCGGCGGGAAGAACGGATCGAAGAACTTCGACCCGACCGCCAGCCACAGCCCGTAGCTCAGCCACATCAGCGGCGCGGCCAGCGCGGTGAAGAAGGTGCCGCCGACGAACAGCTGGAAGCCCCAGAACCCGCGCGCGCCGGTGGAGCGGTACAACTGCAGCGGGTTGCGCATGTGCACCAGCCACGTCTGCATGTAGCCCTTGAGCCAGCGCGAGCGCTGCCGAATCCAGTTGGGGATGCTGACGTTGGCTTCCTCGAACGTGGTCGAGTTGACCACGCTGACGCGGTAGCCCTGCTGGGTCAGGCGCACGCCCAGGTCGGCGTCCTCGGTGACGTTGTACGGGTCCCAGGCGTGGACCTTGCGCAGGATGTCCAGGCGGAAGTGGTTGGAGGTGCCGCCGAGCGGGATCGGGATGCGCAGGGTCTCCAGCGCCGGCAGGTAGAAGTCGAACCACAACGTGTATTCCAGCGTGAACATGCGCGTGAGCCAGTTCTCGTCGGCGTTGTAGTAGTTCAGCCGCGCCTGGATGCAGGCCACGTCGGCCGGCGACTTGCGGAACGCGGCGACCACGCGCTTGAGCTGGTCCGGCTCCGGCTTGTCCTCGGCGTCGTAGATGGTGAGCATCTGCCCGCGGGCGAAGCGCAGCGCGTAGTTGCAGGCCTTGGGCTTGGTCTTGGGCTGCGACGGCGGCACCCGGATGATCTCGAAGAACGCCTCCAGGCCCAGCGCCTTGGCCGCCTCGATGGTCTCGGTATCGTCGGCCTCCAGCACCAGCTTCACGTCCAGCTTGGAGGTGGGATAGTCGAGCCGGCGCAGCGCATTGGCCAGGATCGGCAGCACGTCCGGTTCCTTGTACATCGGCACCAGCACCGTGTAGACCGGCAGGTCCTCGTCGCCGAGCGCGGCCACTTCCTCGTCGCTGACCTTGATGTCGATGCGGCGCCGCGCGCCGCGCCAGGCCAGCACCAGCTTCAGCCCGAAGGTGGCCAGGAACGCCACCGCGATCAGCGTGTTGAGCGCGATCAGCGTGACCAGCGGCCACAGCGCCAGCGCCGCGGCCAGCACCACGGTCAGCGCCACCAGGAAGGCGGACTGCGCGCGGGTGATCACCTGCCGCGCCGAATGCTCCGGCGCGTGTTCGGCCAGCAGGTTCAGCGCGTCGTGGGTGAGCTGCGCGTCGGCGTGCTGCTGCAGGCTCCAGACGATGTCGAACTTGGAGGTGCCGACGAAGCGCACCTGCTCGCCGTAGGTGGCGCGCGCCCAGGCGAAGATCTCCGGGCCGGGATCGGCCACCGCCAGCACGAGTTGGCCGTCCTCCTCGCGCCACGGCAGCACCAGGCGCTGCGCGTAGTCGGCCAGCCGCTCCGGCTGGAACAGCGCCGGGTCGATCGGCTGCTTGAGCAGATTGACGAAGTTCAGCCCGAAATGCTGCGCCAGCACGGTGTAGAAGCGCAGCGGCGCGACCCCGCGCTGGGCCAGCACCACGTCGCCCAGGCGCGAGCGCCAGCGCGCCTGCAGGGCCAGCGCGTTCTGCAGCAGCGGCGGGTCGATCACCCCCGCGGCGACCAAGGCCTCGCCGATCGGCACCTGCAGACCGCCCTCGGTCGCCAGCCGCCCGAGCCGGCCGGGCACGCTCGCCTCGGCGGCGGCGCTGTCGTGTTCGCCGGACACGGTTAGAACCGCCACCAGGCGGCGACGAACGGGCCGCCCGCGCCGCCGGTGTTGCGCCCGGCCACCGGCTGCTGGTAGCCGAGCTGCAGCTGCGTGCCCCCGGGCAGCGTGTACAGCACCGAGGCCTGCAGCTTGCTGAAATCGAAGTTGTTGCCGCGGATCGGCGTGTTGTCGCCGGGCGCGTAGATCCGGTTCGGCCCCTTGCCGTTGCCCAGGCTCTGGATCACGTTGAACTCGCCGATCAGCATCCAGCGCGGCGCCAGCGCCACGCCGCTGGACAGGTCCAGCCGCGCCTCGTCGGAGGCATCGCCGCCGCGCAGGCGCACCGCCGTGCCCAGATCGACATAACCGTCGTGCTCGCCCAGCCGGTAGCCGCGGCCGACGCTGTAGCGCAGTTCGGCGCCGTAGTCGCCCTGGCCCAGCGCCGGCCGCTCACCGTCGCGCTGGCGCGCGTAGCCGGGGACCAGTGCCAGCACCTGCAGCGCGCCCTGCCAGGGACCGTCGCGGCCGTCCGGGTCGAGCCGGTAGCGCAGGCCGATTTCCTGATCCGACCAGCCGCTGCTGTGGCGATCGCCATAGCCGCTGTCGTTGCGGTAGCCGACCTTGCTGAAATAGAAGTTGCCGACCAGGGTCAGGTCCGAAGTCAGCGCGTATTCGCCGTAGAGATTGAGCTGGTCCTGGCGGCTGCGCCCGGCATCGGGGAAGTTGCCGGACTGGCCGTGGCTGTTGAACACCGCGCCGCCATCGGTGTGGCTGGCTTTGAGGATCACCAGCCCGTGGCCGGCCTCGTCGACCCAGGCGCTGGCGTAGCAGGGACCGGCGGCCAGCGCGAGCAGCGCCAGCGCCAGCCGCGCGCGGCGCGCAGGCGTGGCGCTGCCAGCAGCAGGCATGGGCATAGCGGCCGCGCAAGCGCGCGCGCGGGTGCGCGGACGCACGCCATCGAAATCATGCATGGTTGAGTTCCTGGTGGGGGTTCCCCGAACCGGAAAAGCAGACGCGGCCCAGGGAGGAAATCGGCGGAACACGCCATTTGTTAAGTGACGCACTTCCCAATATAGCGAATTTATGTTGCTATGCCGCACGCGCGCGCAACGCGGCCGATTTCGTTCAGCCTGGGCGGCGCCAGCACAGCCGGGCGAAGGTGACCCAGGCATGCAGCCAGATCACCGCCCACACTGCCACCCGCACCGGCCAGGCCCGGGTCGGTGCCTCGAACTTGCGGAAGTAGCGCCACAGGCCGCGGTGCTTGTGCCACTCGACGAACCACGGCCGCTTGCGGCTGGACACGCCGCGTACGTGCAGCACGCGCAGGGTGTTCAGCACCGCCACCGTGGCCCCGGCCTGGCGCGCGCGGCGGCACAGGTCCAGGTCCTCGGCATGCAGCCGGTAACCGGCGTCCCAACCGCCAATGCGCGCGAACAGCGCACGCGGCAACAGCATCAGCGCACCGGACAACGCCGGTACCGGCTGCAGCGGCTGCGCCGGGTCGGCCGCCAGCGCCAGCCGCGAGCCGGCCAGCGGATGCCGCAGCATCGCCGCGAAGTCCGGATCGCGGCGCCGCACCGCGGCGTCGGCGCGGCCGTGCTCGTCGACCTGCTCCACGCCCAGCAGCGCCTCGCCGAGCGCGGCGGCCTGCGCGCGCAGTTGGGCCAGGGTGTCGGGCTCGACCATCAGGTCGGGATTGACGAAGGCCAGCCACGGCGCGTCGCTGGCCGCGGCGCCCTGGTTGCAGGCGGTGGCGAAGCCGGGGTTGTCGGGATTGGCGATGAAGCGCACCCGCGCATCGTCCAGCGCATGCCGTTGCACCACCGCCAGGGTGTCGTCGCGCGAGGCGTTGTCGATCACCCGGATCTGCGCCACTTCGGCCGCCGCGCGCAACCGCTGCAGACAGGCATCGATGGTGCTGCCGCTCTCGTAGGTCACCACCACCACGGCTATCTGCTGTTCGCTCATCCGCCAATTATCCCGCATGTCTCCCGCATGCGCCGCCCGCCACGCGCGCGGCGGGCATGGCGGCGGCGGCGATTGCCGCGCATACTCTGCGCCCCGTGCGCTGCGCGGCCGCCTGCGGCCCCGCGCGTGCGGGAGACGGAGCGATCCGTGCCCTCTCCTTCGCCCAGTGCAGATGCCGGTCAGCGTTGTTTCCTGTCCCAGGCTGCCGCCCCACCCCGCACACCGCGCGCGCCACCTGAGCCCGCGCGCATGCCGAGATGCCGGCGGCGCCACCGTCCCCGCTCCCGATCGCGCGACCGGGCCCTCCGCCAGGCCTCCCCGCTCCTGGTCTAGACCAACCATCCGCGAAAGCCGCGCCGCAGCGCATTGCATGCCCGGCATGCAGCCGCCAACGTGGCGCACTGGGTCGCGCCGACGCCACGAGGCGCGCGCATGAGCGCCCGCCACCAGATGCACGGCATGGGCACGCAGACCGTCGTGGCCGACTGGCCGCCGCTGTCCGACGGCGAGGTGGAGGCGCTGCTGCAGCAGTACCCCGTGCCCGGTCGCCTGCGCGCCCTGCGCTGGCACAGTCCGCGTCCGTTCTCGGCGGCGGCGGAGGTCGAGACCACCGCGGGCACGCTGTTCGTCAAGCGCCACCATCGCCGCGTGCGCGACCTGCACGCGCTCGGCGAAGAGCACGCCTTCATCGCCCACCTGCGCGCGCGCGGCATGCCGGTGCCGGAGGTGCTGCGCGACCGCGACGGCGCCAGCGCGGTGCGGCGCGGCCACTGGACCTACGAAGTGCTGCGCGCCGGCGAGGGCGAGGACCGCTACCGCGAGGCGATGTCGTGGACGCCGTTCGCCGACACCGCCCATGCCGCCGCAGCCGGCCGCGCGCTGGCCGCGCTGCACCGCGCCGCCGCCAGTTACGCGGCGCCGCCGCGCACCACCACTGTGCTGGTCGCCAACCTGCGCCTGTTCGTCCAGCCGCAGCCGTTGCAGGCGCTGCAACACGACCTGGCGCGGCGCCCGGCGCTGGCGGCGTGGCTGCAGCAACGCGACTGGCAGGACGACCTGCGCGCGCACCTGCTGCCCTGGCACGCGCAGGCCTGGCCGCTGCTGCAGACACCGCCGCCGGCGCTGTGGACGCACGGCGACTGGCATGCCTCCAACCTGCTGTGGCGCGGCCATGGCCCGGCCAGCACGGTCAGCGCAGTGTTCGATTTCGGCCTGACCGACCGCACCTTCGCCCTGTTCGACCTGGCCACCGCGATCGAACGCAACCTGATCCCGTGGCTGCAATTGGACGACGGCGGCAGCGCGGTCGCCGACCTCGACCAGCTCGACGCGCTGCTGCAGGGTTACGCCTCGCTGCTGCCGCTGGACGCGGCGCAACTGCGCTTGCTGACTGCGCTGCTGCCGCTGGTGCATGCCGATTTCGCACTCAGCGAGATCGAGTACTTCGCCGGCATTACCGGCTCGGATGCGCACGCCGAGATCGCCTACCGCCGCTACCTGCTCGGCCACGCCGCCTGGTATGGCGAGGACGAGGGCCAGCGCCTGCTGCGACATCTGCAGCGGCGCGCCGCGGCCGCGCCATGAACCGCCGTCTCGACACCGTCACGCCTGTCGTCCGCGCACTGCGCGGGCGTGCCGCTTCCCTCTTTCGTTTCGTTTGCCCGAGGTCGTCCCGCATGCTTCCCACCCGCCGCTTCCCCGCCCCGCACGCTCTCACGCTGGCGCTGGCCATCGCGCTGCCGCTGCCGGCCCTGGCCGCCGACGCAGCGCCGGCATCCGCCGCGACGCAGACCCCGGTCGACCTGGACGCCGTCAACGTGCAGGGCCGCCAGCCGCACAACCGCAGCAGCCTGAGCGGCTACGGCGATGCACCGCTGCTGGATACGCCGATGGCCATCGACACGATCGACCGCACCCAGCTGTCCGACCGCCAGGTGCGCGTGCTCAGCGAGGTGCTGCGCGCCGACGCCGCGGTCGGCGACAGCTACGCGCCGATCGGCTACTACGAGAACTTCCTGGTCCGCGGCTATTCGCTCGACGCGGCCAACAGCTACCGCATCAACGGCCTGACCATCGCCGGCGAACAGAACGTGGCGCTGGAGAACAAGGAGCAGGTGCAGGTGCTCAAGGGCCTGTCCGGGGTGCTGTCCGGCATCACCACCCCGGCCGGGGTGATCGACTACCAGACCAAGCGTCCGCAGCACGTGCGCAGCCTGGTGCTGAGCGGCGACGACGACGGCAGCCGCGGCGCGGCGGTGGACCTGGGCGACTGGTTCGGCAGCGAGCGCCAGTTCGGCCTGCGCGTCAACGCCGCGCACGAGACGCTGCGCAGCTATGTCGACCACGCCGACGGCCACCGCAACTTCCTGTCGCTGGCCGCCGACTGGAACATCGATCCGCAATCGACCCTGCAGTTGGACGTGGAATACCAGGACCGCCAGCAGCGCTCGGTGCCGGGCTACCAATTGCTCGGCGGCACGCAGTTGCCGAGCGGGGTGTCCGTGCATCGCCTGCTCGCCTACCAGCCGTGGTCCAAGCCGGTCGGCATCGAGGCGCTGAATGCACAGGTGCGCTACGAGTACCGCTTCAGCGACGCCTGGAACGTACACGTCGCCGCATCGCATAGCCGCGCGCTGATCGACGATTACTCCAGCTTCGCCTGGGGCTGCTACGGCGCGGCCAGCTGCGCTGGCGACGCGGTGCCCAACTACTTCAGCCGCGAAGGCGACTACGACATCTACGACTACCGCAGCCCGGCCGACAGCCGCCGCAACGACGAACTGCAGGCGATCGCCAGCGGCAGCGCCAGCACTGGCGTGCTGCAGCACCAGTTCCAGGTCGGGGTCGACTATCTGCATCGCACCATCGACCGCCACGGCTCGATCAATGAAATGATCGGCAGCGGCAACATCGACGCCGATCCGCCGCTGCTGGCGCCGGCAGACGCCGTGCTCGGCCCCAAGCGTCGGCGCCTGGACAGCGAACAGACTGCCCTGCTGGCCAGCGACCGCATCGGCATCGGCGATGCCTGGCAGCTGCTGCTGGGCGCGCGCCAGGTGCGCTACGACGAACGCGCCTGGGACCGCGACGGCAACCTGACCCGGCAAACGCGCCGCTCGGTGCTGCTGCCGCAGGCGGCGCTGCTGTTCAAGGTGCAACCGTCGCTGTCGCTGTACGCCAGCTTCGCCAAGGGCCTGGCCCCGGGCGGCACCGCGCCGTGGTTCGCCAGCAACGCCGACAGCATCCTCGCCCCCACCAGCGCCTACCAGCGCGAGGCCGGCATGAAGTACGAGCGCGACGGCGTGACCCTGGGCGCGGCGCTGTTCGACATGCGCCAAGCCAACCAGTACGCGCAGCCGCAGGCCGACGGCAGTTTCCTGTTCGTGCAGCAGGGCCGCCTGCACAACCGCGGCATCGAACTGTCCGCCGCCGGCACGCTGGGCGCCGGGCTGCATCTGCAGGCCAGCGTCGCCGGCATCCGCGCGCGCGCCGAGGGCACCGGCACACCGAGTGACGAAGGCCACCAGGCACTGAACGTGCCGCGGTTGCGCGCCAGCGCCCAGGCCAGCTGGGACGTGTCCGGCGTGCGCGGCCTGGCGCTGCTGGGCGGCGCGCAGTACAGCGGCGCCAAGTACGCCGACCGCAGCGGCCAGGTCGCCGTCGGCGGCTACAGCGTCTACAACCTGGGCGCCCGCTACGCCACCCGACTGGGCACGGTGCCGACCACGCTGCGGCTGAGCGTGGACAACCTCACCGACAAGCGCTACTGGCGCGACGTCGGCGCCTACGAAGGCGACGACTATCTGTTCCTCGGCGCGCCGCGGACCGCGCGGCTGGCGTTGCAGTTCGATTTTTGAAGGGCCGGGATCGGGGAATCGGGATTGGGGATTGGTAAAAGCCGAAGCTAGATGCGGATGCGTTACTGGTGTGGGAGCGGCTTCAGCCGCGACGCGCTGCCGCTGACCGGTCGCGGCTGAAGCCGCTCGTGCAACACCCACGATCCCATGCGTTTGCGAGATTTCCTGATTCAGATGCCTTGATCCACGATGACGTCATTCACCATCCCCTCTTCGAACGCCAACTGTGCTGAGGGCCGTTGTAGGAGCGGCTTCAGCCGCGACGGGCTTTCCCGGTAACGCTTATCGCGGCTGAAGCCGCTCCTACAAAAACGAGCGCAATGCTGCGCGCTCGCGCACCCCCTCCAATCCCCACTCCCCACTCCCCAATCCCGGCTTCCCACCCATGTCTCCCCTCGAACTGCTCGCCGTGCTGGTCAACGTCCTGGGTGTGTGGCTGACCGCGCGGCGGGTGCGCTGGTGCTGGCCGGTCAACGTGGTCGCGGTGTTGCTGTACGCGTGGCTGTTCTATCGGTGGAAGCTGTACTCGGACATGCTGCTGCAGGGCCTGTACGTGGTGCTGCAGGGCTACGGCTGGTGGCGCTGGAGTAAAGGGCTCGGCGACGACGGCAAGGTCCAGGTCGGGCCGCTGCCGTGGGGCGAAGGCGTGCGTTCGCTGCTGGCCGGCGCCGCCGGCGCGGTGCTGCTTGGCTGGCTGATGCATCGGCACACCGATGCCGCGCTGCCATGGCTGGATGCGGCGCTGTCGGCGTTCAGTGTGGTCGCCAGCGTCTGGGCCGCGCGCAAGCGCATCGCCAACTGGGGCCTGTGGATCGTGCTGGACTGCGTCTACGTCGGCGTGTTTCTTTACAAGGGGCTGTATCCCACCGCCGCGCTATACGCCGGGTTCGTGGTGCTGGCGGTGTACGGACTGCGGCTGTGGCAGGTCGATCTGCGCCGCGCGCAATCCGTCGCCTGACCCGCCATTCCCTTTTCGCTGGCTAGCGGCACAGCGCGCGCCGTCGTCGGGGGGCGAACGGCGCACAGCGACCGTGCGACCATGAGACGCTCACGTAGCGTCCGCGGGCTTGCCGGCGGCGTAGTCTTTTCAGCCACGCTTCGCCACACCCTGGACTTCGCATGAGCTTCGCCACCGCCGCCGGCTTCGGCCAACGCATCGCCGAGGCGCTGCTGGCGCGCATCGCCGCCGGCGAATGGCGTGCCGACCAACGCCTGCCGGTGGAGCGCGAACTGGCCGCGCTGTTCGGCTGCACCCGCATCACCTTGCGCGAGGCCCTGCAGCAACTCGAATCGGACGGGCACATCTACCGCGAGAACCGTCGCGGCTGGTTCGTCAGCGCGCCGCGGGTGCGCCACGACCCCAACAGCATCGCCGGCTTCATGCAGTACGTGGCGGCACAGGGCGGCGTGCCGCGCACCGAACTGCTCGCCGCGCAGTGCCAGCCGGCCGGCCCGGCGCTCGCCCGGCACCTGCACCTGGACGATCCCGCGGCCGAGGTGTTCGTGCTGCGGCGCCGGCGCTGGATCGGGCGCCGCGCGGTGCTGCTGGAGACCAACGCGATCCTCGCCGCGTGGGCGCCCCACCTGCTCGACCACGACCTGGCCGGCTCGCTGAGCGCAGTACTGACCCAACGCCTGGGCTTGCGGCAGGCGCGCAGCCGGCTGTCGATGTACCCGGCGACGCTCGATGCGGAACAGGCTGCATTGCTGCAATCCACCGCCGGCACGCCCTGCTTCCGCCTGCAACGCGTCAGCTACGCCGCCGACGGCCGCGCCGTGGAATTCGACATCGAGTCCTGGCGCCACGACGTGCTGGAGGTCTCGGTGGACGTGTACGCGCCGCCGGAATGAGGCTGACTCTGCATATCGCCGCGCAGGCGCGCTGCCGGGAGTGGCTTGTATGGCCATCTGGGTCGCTCCCGCGTCACCACCAGAACCGCAGGCGAAGATCGCCCCTGCCGATGCAATAGTCTCCCCGCCCCTTCGGGATACCGTCGATCCCGTCTCGCAGGGCTGCAAGCCAGACCGCGCCAATGTCGAGTGCGGCCGGCGCTAGATCCGCTGGAAACGACCACAGATCATCGGTTGTCGAGAAGGTGAGGCGCAGCTTCTCCGGAGCGACCCACGCAGCGCGGCCGCGCCGATTGTTTGGAACGACAAGCTCGACCTTAGTGGGTGCTGTGATCGCGATAGCACGTGAACCGTCGCCATCGGTGACCAACGCATCAAGCAAGGCCAGCAGGGAATGGCATCCATCTGGATCTGCGTTGAGATGCCAGCCGGGGTAATTGCGCTCGTTCTCGAGATAGCGCCACAGCGAGATGCGGCCGGATTGCGTCCAACAATGCGCACGCAGCACGTCGGGCGGCGCCAGGCTACGCATCGAACAGCGCGCGTTGCGGATCCGGTGGCGGCAGCGTGTCGTACAGGCGCTGCAACTCCTCGCGGCAGGCGCGCAGCGGATCGTGCATCAGGAACCCGGCCAGGCGCGCGTGCCAGGCCGGCCAGCGCGTGGCCAGCGCGTCCATGTCGCCGTCGGCGGCGCGGCCCTCGCCGCTGCTCGCGACATGCGCGGTCTCGCACAGCACGTTGCGCCAGCCGAGCCCGGCCATGCGCAGCGACAGGTCGGTCAGCGCCGCATACCAGGAGCCATAGCTGCTGGCGTCCAGGCCGCCGGCGCGCTGCCGCGCCACCCCGCGCAGCACCACCGCATGGCACACCGCCGACGGCAGTTCCGGATGCAGCGGTGGCAAGGCCGCGCAGGCCCGTGCCAGGCGCTCGGGATCCTCGGGCAGCGGATTGATCTCGCCCAGCCGCGGCCACGCGCAGGCTTCGCCGGCATTGCTCCATGGCGTGGCGCTGGCGATGGCCGCATCGCGCGCAAGGCAGGCGCTCAACTGCAGCAACCAGCCCGGCCCGGGCTGCGCATCAGCAGCCAGCACCGCCACGTCGGCGTCGCCGCAGGCGCGCAGCATCTCGTCCACATGCGCGACTTCGCCGAGCATGCGCGGCCGCCGCGTGTAGTCGGCCTGCAGGCGCGTACGCGCCAGCCAGGCCTCGATCACCCGCATGCCGCGCGGCCCGGCCTGCGCATCGTCGGCCAGCCACACCCGGGTGCCGGCCGGCGTGTTCGCCTCCAGCGCGCCCAGGCAGGCGTCCAGCGCGACGTCGTCGACGCCGACCGCCAGCAGCACGATGGGCAGGTCTATACAGACACCTGCAAGCCCGGGATCAAGCGCATATTCTGCTCATCACTCAATTCACGAAAAAATTATCGACATACACCATGGAAGGCACATTCTGCACTTCGCCCAAGTTGGTTACATAGTTCGATGTGTAGCCCGATATCGTGACCGTCACTTGCTTCCCGGCGTACTTCGACATGTCTATATTGCTCACCTGCCTGAACCTCGGACACGACTGTGTCACGGAACAGCTTTGCTGCTCCTGGTTTCTACCGCTGTAAGAAGCCAGGGACTCCGTCGCTCCTGTGGCCAAATCCTTGATCGTGACGTACAGGTATCCCGTCTCAAAAGTACGTGGAGTCGATGCGGGCTGGAAGATATCCCCGATCTTGTAGGCAAAGCTCAGTTTCGCCGCTACGGGAACGACGAAGGTCTGGGACACGCGCCCACACAGATTATTCGCTCCCACGTCTCCTCTATAGTCGAACGACACGACCGCCACATAACCATCGGCCGGACTCTCTGTGGCACCACCCAATCTCGCCCCACCCTGAGTGTAAGTCGCGTTCGCGCAACTCGAAAAAGCACCGGACTTGCCGAATGCGGCTTCCCATACCCAAGGCTGACCAGGCCTATTGAACGCTCCGTTCACTACTTGAGCATGCGCACTTAAAGGCAACACGCCGGAAACAGCAAAAAGCAGAAGAGCGCATTCTTTACGCATAAAACCTCCTGTAATTCATCTTGCTCGCCACTGAAACAGGACATTACATCAGACTGGATATCCACAGACTCCGTTGAAAGGCAGAAAAGGTGAGATCCTAGCGGCAGATCAAAATTGAGCCTCGCAACAGCAAAGATCGCACTCCACCATGCCTGACCGCATCCACATAAGATACTTGATCGGTTAGCGACTTGATCGTGTGCGCGGCCTGCGTTTCAGCAAGCCGCACACAGGAGTGTCCGCTTACTTCTTGCCGCGTGCCGGCAGCGGCTTCATGGCCTCGAATTTCTGCCCGTATTCGTCGGTGAGATTGCGCGCTTCCTGCGGGTTGCGCACGATCGTCGGGGTCAGCAGTACGATCACTTCGTTGCGGCTCTTGTCCTGGGTCTTCTGTCCGAACAGCGCACCGACCACCGGCAGCTTGCTCAGGTAGGGCACACCGTTGCTGCCGTCGGTGGTGCTGTCGCTGATCAGGCCGGCGAGCATGATGGTGTCGCCGCTCTGCACCGCGGCCTCGGTCTTGACCCGACGGGTGTTGATCGGCACGTTGCAGGCGGTGCTGGTGCCAGCGCTGGTGCCGCAATTTGTCGGCGCCGCACCGGGCGAGCTGACCTCCTGCACGATGTCCAGGAACACCATGCCGTCCTTGGTCACCCGCGGGCGCACCTTCAGGATCACGCCGGTGTCGATGTAGTTAACCGAGGAGTAGGTAGTGCCGGTGCCCAGGCCGGTGTCGACGCTGACCGAATTGATCGGAATGCGCGTACCCACATTGAGCGTCGCCTCGGCGTTGTTGCGCACGAACACCGATGGCGTCTGCAGCAGCTTGACGTTGGTGATCTGATCCAGAGCAGTGATCACCGCTGCGGCGTTCCTGCCTAGGAAAGTCCAGCCCAGGCCGCTACTGCCGGTGATCTTACCGGCGATATCGCCCCAGATCTTGCGGCCCTGCGCACTGGGCAAGCCTGCTCCCGGTCCGAGACCGGTGGAGTTGGCCACGTTGGAATCGGCAGAGGCGTTGACCGAATTCTCGAAGAACCAGTTGACGCCATACTGCAACTTGCCGGTCAGGTTGACCTCGGCCACCTGCGCCTCGATGTGCACCTGCATCGGCATCACGTCGAGCTTCTCGACTATGTCGCGGATCGAGCGCCAGGCCTGCGGGGTCGAGCGCACCAGCAGGGTGTTGGTTTCCTCCACGGCCGACACGCCGACCTTGTCGCCCTGCACTTCCAGGGTCACGCTGCCGTTGCCGGCAGTGCGCGGCGACAGCTGCAGGCTGCCGTTGCCGAGGCCGCCGCTGCTGCTGCCGGAAGAACTGCTGCCGCCGCCCAGGCTGTCGCTGCTGCCACCCAGGCTCCCGCCCAAGCTGCCGCCGCCCAGGCCGCTGCTGTCGCTGCCGTTGAAGCCGCCCAGGCCGCCGCCGTTCAACTGGCTCATCTGCGAGCCCGGCATCAGCGAGGCGTTGGAATCGCCGCGGTTGCCGCCGCCGGCGCCGAACACTTCGGCCAGGCGGTCGGCCAGGTCCTTGGCCTTGATGTACTTGAGTTCGTAGGAGAACAGCCGCGCGCCGCCGCCGGCGCTGTCGATGCGGTCCAGCCACTCCTGGATCTGGTCCAGGTAGCGCGCCTGCGGGGTGATCACCAGCACCGCGTTGGCGTTCTCCAGCGGCATGAAGCGGAACATGCCGGCGCTGGGAGTCTTGCTGTTCTCGCCGAACACCTTCTCCAGGTCGGCCGCGACCTGCTCGGCCTTGCCCGACTGGATCGGGAACACACCCACCGACATGCCCGACAGCCAGTCGACGTCGAAGATCTGCACGGTGCGCAGGTAGTTCTCCAGCTCGGCGCGGGTGCCACCCAGGGTGATGACGTTGCGCGAGCCGTCGATGCCGACGATGGCGTTCGGCCGCGCGTACGGCTCCAGCACCTTCTTCATCTCGCTGGCGGAGATGTATTTCAGCGGCACCACGCGCACCTCGAAGCCGCGCGCGTTGGCCGGCGAGGCGGTGCTCGGCGCCACCGTACCGGCCAGGGCCTGGTCGGCGGGGACGATGTTGTAGCGGCCGCCGCTGTAGACCATGCGCGCGTTGTTCCAACCCAGCACCATCTCCAGCAGGTTCAGCGCCTGCGCCGGCGACACCGGCTTGGGCGTGGCCAGGGTCACCGTGCCCTGCACGCCCGGCGCGATCACGTAGTTCTGCCCGAGCATGTCGCCGAGGATGGCCTTGACCACCGCCTGCAGCGATTCGCCCTCGAAGTTGAAGGTGGCGCTGCCGCTGCTGGCGTTGCCCAGCGACGGTGCTGGCGCTGCGGCGGCCGCGGAATTGATCATGGTGCCGCTGCCGCGGCGGATCACCGGGGTGGCGCGCTCGGGCAAGGCATTGGGATCGGCCGGGCCGCCCTCGCCGTCGTTCTGGGTGCTGCCGGCCGCGCCGACCTGGGGATTGATCGCGGCGCCGCGACGGACGTCCGGCGAGGGCGTGGTGGCGCAGCCGGCCACCAGGCCGATGGCGAGGAACAGGGAAAACAGACGCGGCGTCATGCGATCACTCTTCAAGGGTTCTGACCTGAGGGGTTGTTCTGGCGCTGTTGCTGCAATTGCCGGCGCCGCGCTTCGATCCGCTCGCGGATGGCCTGCAGCTGCTCCGACGAGGGAGCCGGCGACGACGGCGCGGGTGCGCTCGGGGTCGGTGCCTGGTTCGGCACCGGGTTGGGGGCGGACTGGGTCGGCGGGCGCGGCGCAGTGGCGTTGGACTGGCCGTTGGGCGCGGACGCAGGCGGCGGCATCTGCCCTTGCCCGGCAGCCGCGCGCCCGGCCTGGCCGAGCACGGTCGGCGGTTGCCCGCCCTTGCCGTCGAACACCTTCAACTCCAGGGTCTGGGTGCCGCCGCTACCGCTGACCGTGGCCTGGCGCGGCGCCAACGACAGCAGCCGCCAGCCCTGCACCGCGGCGCCGCCTTCCTGCAGGCGCAGCGATTCGCCCTGCTCGGTGGTCAGCGTCGCCATCTTGAAGCCGTCGGTGAGCAGCACGCCGGTCAGGCGTACGTTGGGCGCGGCCGATTGGCCGCTGTCGGCGCTGAGGAAGAACGGATGCGGGCGGCGGTCCTCGGCGAACACCGGGCGCGCGGCGATCTCCCCGTACTGGGAGAAATCGCCCAGGCGCTGCGTGCTCGCCGCGGGCAGGCCCGGCAGCCGCTGCAGCATGGACGGATCGTCGGGCAGGGGCGCCACGCGCTCGCCGAGCCCGCCCAGGCCCAAGGCCCAGACCAGCAGCCCCCACAGCGCCAGCGTGCCCAGCCACACGGTGCGCAGGCCCATCGCTTCAATTCGCATGGCGGCCCTCCACCTGTTGCGGCAGGTCCGCCGGGGCGGCATTCGCGGCGCCAGGCGTGCCCGGCAGGTTGGTCGCGCTGGGCGCGGCCTGCGGCGCTGGCGCGGCAGCCGGCTCGCTCGGCCCGGCACCGGCGGAACCGCCAGCGTTCATCACCGGCGTGGCCGCGGCGGGTGCCGCCGCTGCAGCCGGGTCCGGCGTGGCGGACGCCGGCGGCGCCGGCATCGCGTTGGGACGCAGGTAGCCGGCCAGTTCGAAAGCCACGTCCAGGCCGTTGCCGCTCTCGCCCGGCGAGAGCTGGTAGCGCTGCGCCATCACGTTGAGGTTGTCGACGAACAGCGCCGGCGTGCCGCTCTCCAGCGCATGCAGCACGGCGGCCAGTTCCGGCGTGCCGCAGCGCAGGCGCACCTGCACCGCGACGCGGGTGAAGCGGTCGCTGCGATTGTCGGCGGCCAGCGGCGAGCGGTTGCTGATCGCGCAGCTGCGGTTGCCGGGGCTGGCCGTGGCCACCGCGCTTTCCAGGCGCTGCACCAGGCCGGCCGAGGCCAGCTCGGCCGAGGTCTCGCGCAGGAAGCCCGGGCGCGTGGCCAGTTCGCGCTGCGCCTGCTGCAGCCGTTGCGCCACCTGCGGCGCCTGCTGCAGCTGCATGCGCACGCGCAGTTCGCGCTGGCGCAGTTCCTGGATCTGCGTATCGACCTCGCGCATCGGCACGGTCCACCACGGGTGCACTAGCACCAGGTAGCCCAGCGCCAGCGCCGCCAGCAGCAGCCCCAGCGCCAGCCAGCGGTCGCGCTTATCGACCTGCACCGGCATCGGCGGCCTCCTTGCGCTTGGTCCCGGCCAGTTCGGCGGTAAGGGTGAAACGGTCGCGGTGGCTGCCCGGGTCGGCCTGCAGTACGCCGGTCAGCGACGGCGTACGCCACAGCGGCGAGCCTTCCAGGCGCCCGACCAGCGACGAGGCTTCGCTGCTGAGGCCGATCAACTGCAACTGGTTGCCCTCGATCGAGAACTTCTCCAGATAGGTGCCCTCCGGCAGGCGCTTGCTCAGTTCGTTCCAGACCTCCACCGAGGCCGGGCGCTCGGCGCGCAACTGGTCGAAGAATGCGGCACCTTCGACTAGGTCGATCAGTTGCTGGCGCTGCGCGGCGACCGCGCGCGCACGCTGCGCGCCGTTGTCCACCTGCGTGCGCAGGTGCTCCAGCGCGTCGCGGCGGTTGTCCAGCAGTTGCCAGCCGGCCGCGCACAGCGCCAGCAACGCGGTGACGGCGAGGATCGCGTTCCAGCGCCGCATCGGGTCGGCGCGGCGGTGGCGCTGTTCCTGCGGCAGCAGGTTCACCCCCAGCGGCGCGCCATCGCTGCCGGCGACGTCGATGCCGGCCAGGGTCGGGCGCAGCGCGCCAGCGCTGGCCTGCAGGTCGTCCAGCACGCGGCGCGGTGCCACCACCAGTTCGGCGTCGAGCTGGGCGTCGTCGCGGCGGCCCTCGGCGCGCACGTCGTAGATCACTTGGTCGGCCTGGAACGGGGTCTGCCGGTCGATCTCGAACTTCACCACCTCGCGCAGGTGCTCGGCGGCCGCCGCCGGCAGCCGTAACCGGCGCTGCAGCGCCGCCTCGGCCGGCAACAGCCACACCCGCGGCAACGCCGCCAGGCGCGGCCCCAGCAATGCCTCCAGTTCGTCGGGCAGCAGCGGCCACGGCAGCGCCAGCGGCGCGCCCAGTTCGGACTCGACCTGCCGCGCCAGCATCAGCTGCTCGCCCTCGCGCCACAGCAGCAGCCGCGCCTGCGACCAGCCCAGTTGCAGCTGCCAGCGCGGCGGCAGCCACGCCATCAGCGAGCGCTGCCACCAGGCCAGCAGCCCGCCCGCACCGGGGGCGATGCGTACGCCAAGTTTGTCCATCGTGTCGCGCCACGCCGTCATCGCACCGTCGTTCCTTCTTCCCAACGCAACACAGTGTAGGCGGAGCCCGGCAGCGCCGACGAGCCTGGGCGCACCACCGCACGCAGCACGCCCTCGCGGCCATTGCCCAGCCGCGCCCGGCTTTCGATGCTGTAGGTGCCGCCACCGCCCATGCCGACCATGCCGAGCTGGGTCTGGTCGGTGCGTTCGCGCTGCGCCAGCACCTGCTGCGCGTCCAGGCCGAGCGCGGTCAGCACCGGCCCCGGCGCGAAGTCCGGCGTCGGCCGCGACACCCCACCGTACAGGGTCAGGTTGGGCAGCAGCTTGGCGTATAGCTCCGGGTCCATCCCCAGTACCAACTGCAGCTCGGCCAGGCTCTCGAACGGCGCGTCCTTGGCGCCGTAGGGCAGGCCGGCCGCGGCATAGTCCGGGTCCTCGGCGCCGTTGGGCTGGGTCAGGTTGTCCGGGTCGCGCCAGTCCACGATCGCCGCGGCGATGCGCTCGGCACGCTGCGGATCCTCGCCGACCGCGCGCACCAGCGCCGCCAGCAGCTGTGCATCGGCCATGTTCAAATCGACCTTGCCGCTCTCGTCGGTGACCCGCAGGTCGACCGTGGCGCCTTCGTACTGCCAGCGGTAGCGCCGCCCGTCGGCGCGCCAGCCCGGCTGGGTGGGGGTGCCGGCGAGCCGGGTCAGCGCGTATTCCAGGCCGGCGCGCGCGCGCTCCTGCGCCTCGGCGCCGTCGCCGAGCACCTTGCCTTGCAGGTTCTCGGTACGCGCGGTCAGCGCGAAGGCGCCGATCAGGGCGGTCAGCAGCGCGATCAGCCACAGCACCAGCACCAGGGCGGCGCCGCGGTCGAGACGTGCCGCGCTCATTGCCGCATCTCCGCGCCGCCGGCCTGGCGCAGCGCCACCACCAGCGGCGGCCATGCCGTGCCGTCGCCGCTGCGCAGTTCGATCGAGACCAGCAGCGGCAGCGTGTCGGTGCGCTCCCAGCGCTCCTGCCAGGGGCCGATGGTGCCGCGCTCCGGGTCCAGGCCGCGATAGCGGAAGCGCACCTCGCGCAGGTCGCGCGCCAGCGGCTCGGGCGGACGCGGCGGGGTCTCGGCCAGTTGCTTGCCGGCCTGCACCTGCACCAGCGCGATCGCCAGTTGCCGATGATCGCCGTCGCCGCTGACCCGCAGGTCGTGCAGATAGGGACCGCCGCGGCCGAGGTACTCGGGCAGATCGGCGACGAACTGCATGCGCTGCGGTTCGCCGACGAAGCGCACCGGCTGCAGGGTGTGCGTGTCGATGTCCAGTGGCAGCGACTGCGCGCCGCTCAGGCGCCGGCGCAGGAAACCCTCGACCGCGCGCATGCGTTCGCTACGGCCGGCGATCGCTTCGCCGCGGCCGCTGATCGCCATCGCCGAGCGCAGCGTGGCGAAGGCCAGGGTCAGGCCGCCAACCAGCAGCACTGTGGCCAGCAGCACTTCGATCAGGGTGAAGCCGCGCGCAGTGGCGCGGTGCGGCGCGCGCGCGTTCATTGCGGCACCCCGTTGCCTTGCGGGGCGACCAGGCGCAGGGTCTTCCACTGCAGTGCCTGCGCCGGCGTATCGCCCCAGCGCACCTGCAGGGTCAACTGCAGCAAGGTCGGCGCGCCGGGCGTCACCGCGGCATCGGGCGGCCGCCGCGGGTCGGCGTAGGGCGCCACGTCCAGGGTCCAGCGGTAGCGGCCCTCGTCCAGCGTGCCCTGGCTGCGCCCCGGCTGCAGCGGCTGCTCCACGCCCTGCGCCGCCAGCAGCGATTGCGCATACAGGGTGGCGCGGCTCAGTTGGTCGGCGCGCTGCACCTGGCGCGCGGCACCGGACAGCGAGCCCAACAGCAGGGTCAGCGCCAGCGCCAACAGCGCGAACGCCACGATCACCTCGATCAGGGTGTAGCCGCGCTGGCGGTTCATGGGCCCGCCTGGTCCGGTGCACGCCCGACCGTGACCTCGCCGGTCAGCCAGGTCACATCCACGCGCCAGCGCGCCTGGCGCGCCTGCAGGTCGATGCGCCCGCCGGTGGAGGCGCCGTCCTCGAAGAACTGGATCGCGCCCTCGCCGTCGCGGCGCTGCGCCTGGCGCGCACCGGTGAAGCGAATCGTCAGCGACGGCGGGATCTCGCCGTGGCGGCCGTTGGGCGCCTGCCAGCGGTGCGCCTGCGGGTCGATCAGGAAGCGCTGCGGCTGGCCGCTGGCGATCGCCTGGGTGCGGGTGTAGCGCAGTTGCGAGGCGATCTCCTTGGCCGCCGAGCGCAGGCGCATGCCGTCGATGCCGCCGGTCAGCACCGAGGCCGCCAGCAGCGCGGCGATCGCGATCAGGCCCACCACCAGCAGCATCTCCAGCAGCGACACGCCGCGCATGCGCGCACGCGCAGCCGGCGCGCACGCCGGCGCGCCGAAGCGCAGCGCGCCGGCAGGGGCCCGGATCACGGCGCCGGATCACTCGTACTTGATGTCGGCGTCGTAACTGCTGCCGCCGGGCTGGCCGTCCTTGCCCAGGCTGATCAGGTCGAACGGACGGCCTTCGCCGGGCACCTTGTACTCGATCGGGTGGCCCCACGGGTCGTTCAGTTCCGCCGGCTTGGCGTACGGGCCGAGCCAGCCGCTGACGCCGCCCGGCGCGGTGACCAGGTCGTCGAGCTTGGACGGCAGCTTGCCGGTATCGAGCTGGTAATTGTCGATCTTGCCGGCCATGGTCTGGATCTGCGACTTGGCTAGGTTGGCCTTGCCGCGATCGGCGCCGCCGAGCACGCGGCTGCCGACCAGGGTCAGCACCGCGCCGATCAGCACGATGACGATGATGATTTCCAGCAGGCTCATGCCCGCCTGGCGTGCGGCGGACGGGGAACGGGTGAGGGAGCGGCGGAGAGTGCGCATTGCATGGATCCTTGCGGTGGAAGACCTATGTAGCCGAACACGGTGACGATGGCAGCCGGCGCCGGCCGGCGGTACAGCGGCGCGTCACGCACGCCGTCACACCTGGCGGCGGAGGATCCGTGCCGCGCGCACGCACGGCCGCGGCCGGCATGCGCGGCGCCGCTGGCAATGGGACAGGGACGGCGGCGGAAGGTTCCCGGCCGGAAACGCGTGGCGTCACAGTCCGCGAGGGCCGCCGGAGGCCCGGCCATGGCCGGGCGTTCGGCGCCACATGCGCCATGGCGCGCCGCGCGGACGCACCAGGCAAGGCCGCTGCCGTCCATGGCGTCGCAGTGCCGGCTCCGGATAGACCGGCCCGGCCATCCATGGCCGGGCGTTCGGCCATGCGCGAACCGGTGGTTCGCAAGCGCATGGCCTCCTTCGATTCATTCGGCCGCTGCGCCAGACGCACGCGCGGCCATCCATGGCGCAACATCACGGGCGCCGGAACCACCGGCCCGGCCATCTCTGGCCGGGCGTTCGGCGCCACATGCGCCATGGCGCATAAGCGTGGCGCCTCACCCAATCGCATTGGTGAGGTCGTAGAGGGGGACGAGGACGGAGATGATCACCAGACCGACCACCGAGGCCAGGACCAGGGTGATCGCCGGCACCATCGCCGCCAGCAGGCGGTCGATGGCCTGGGCGGTCTCCTGCTCGAAGGTATCGGCGGTCTTCAGCAGCATGATGTCGAGCGCGCCCGATTCCTCGCCGACCTGGATCATCTGCAGCGCCAGGCGCGGGAAGCGCTTGCCCTTGGACAGCGACGCCGACAGCCCGTGGCCGTTCTTGACGTCGTCGGCAGCGGCACCGACGTCCGCCGTCAGCGCTAGGTTCGACAGCACGTTGCGGGAGATGCCCAGCGCCGCCAGCAACGGCACGCCGTTGCGCAACAGGGTGCCGAGGGTGCGGGTCAGGCGCGCCGTCTCCAGTCGCGAAATCAGCACGCCGACGAAGCGCTGGCGCAGCAGCCAGGCGTCGAAACTGGCGCGGAATGCGGGGTCGCGGCGCTTGCGGTCCACCGCCAGGAGGGTCACCCCGGGCACCACCAGCAGCACGATCCACCAGTCGCGCACGAACAGGCCCACGCTCAGCACCGCCTGGGTGAACCACGGCAGCGCCACGTCCAGGCTCTCGTACATCTGCGCGAACTGCGGCACCACGTAGCCGAGCAGGAACAGCAGCGCGCAGCCGACCACGCTGACCAGGATCGCCGGGTAGATCAGCGCGTTGATCACCCGCCCGCGCAGTTCGCGGCTGCGCTCGAGGTACTCGGCCAGGCGCTGCAGGGTGTCGTGCAGGCTGCCGCCGGCCTCGCCGGCGCGCACCATGTTGATGTACAGGCGCGAGAACAGCCCGTGCTGGCGCTCCAGCGCGGTGGACAGCGGCGCGCCGCCGCGCACCGCGTCGCGGATGTCGCCGACGGTGCGCTTGGAACGTTCGTCCTCGGGCAGTTCGAGCAGGATCGACAGCGCGCGGTCCAGCGGCTGGCCGGCGCCGAGCAGGGTCGCCAGTTGCTGGGTGAACTGCACCAGCGCCGCGCCGTCGAACGGCTTGGGCCGGAACAGCCCGCGCAGCGAAGTGCCGCCGCCCTCGGCGGCGAGCCGGGCCTGCATCGGCATGTGCCCCTGCTCCTGCAGGCGCAGCGCCACCTCCGCCTCGCTGGCGGCTTCCATCTGCCCTTCCAGGACCTCGCCGTGCGAGTCCAGGGCCTTGTAGCGATAGAGCGGCATCAGACGCGGGACCCGGGACGCGGGACCCGGGACCCGGAAAACAGCAATGCCGCATCGCGCGCGCGCCGACGCGACGCGCCGAACGAGCATGCGGGTGCGACGGACCTGCGCGGCAGCGACATCAGGTTTCCTCCGTCACGCGCAGCACTTCCTCGATCGTGGTCTGACCGCTGAGCGCCTTGCACAGGCCGTCCTCGTACATGGTGCGCATGCCGGCCTCGCGCGCCAGCTGCTCGATCTCGCCCATGCCGGCGTGACGCATCACCGCGCGCCGCAGCACGTCGTTCATCACCAGGAATTCCATGATGGTGGTGCGGCCGACGTAGCCGGTTGGCGCGATCGCCGAGGGCCGCGGGCGGTACAGGAAGATCTCGCCTTCCGGCTGCAGCCGGCGCAGTTCGAACTTCTCGATTTCCTCTGGCGAGGCCGCATAGCGCTCGGCATGGGTCGGCTCCAGTCGCCGCACCAGGCGCTGGGCCAGGATGCCGTTGATGGTGGAGGTCAGCAGGTAGTCCTCCACGCCCATGTCGAGCAGGCGGGTGATGCCGCCGGCGGCGTTGTTGGTGTGCAGGGTGGACAGCACCAGGTGGCCGGTCAGCGCGGACTGGATGGCGATGCGCGCCGTCTCCAGGTCGCGCATTTCGCCGATCATGATGATGTCCGGGTCCTGGCGCACGATGCTGCGCAGCGCATGCGAGAAATCCAGGCCGATCTGCGGCTTGGCCTGGATCTGGTTGATGCCCTCGATCTGGTATTCGACCGGGTCTTCGACGGTGATGATCTTGACGTCGGCGGTGTTGAGCTGGCTCAGCGCGGTGTACAGCGTGGTGGTCTTGCCCGAGCCGGTGGGGCCGGTGACCAGCAGGATGCCGTGCGGCTGCTCCAGCACCTTGCGGAACTGCGGCAGGAACGCATCGGTGAAGCCGAGCCGGTGGAAGTCGAACACCACGGTCTCGCGGTCGAGCAGGCGCATCACCACGCTCTCGCCGTGCGCAGTGGGCACGGTGCTCACGCGCAGGTCCAGTTCCTTGCCCTGCACCCGTAGCATGATGCGGCCGTCCTGCGGCAGGCGGCGCTCGGCGATGTTGAGCTTGGCCATGATCTTGACGCGGCTGATCACCGCCGCGGTCAGATTGGCCGGCGGGCTCTCGCCGTCGATCAGCACGCCGTCGACGCGGTAGCGCACCTTCAGCCGGCTCTCGAACGGTTCGATGTGGATGTCCGAGGCGCGCAGTTCCACCGCGCGCTGGATCACCAGGTTGACCAGGCGGATCACCGGCGCTTCGGAGGCCAGGTCGCGCAGGTGCTCGATGTCGTCGGCGGCGACGCTGTCGCCGTCGGCGGTTTCCACGATCGCGCCCATCGCGCTGCGGCCCTGGCCGAACCAGCGCTCGATCAGGTCGTCGATCTCCGAGCGCAGGCCGACCCGCGGCAGCACCTGCAGGCCGGTGGCCAGGCGCACCGCGTCGGCGGCATAGGTGTCGTGCGGATCGGCCATCCACAGTTCCAGCACGCCGTCGCGCTCGCCCAGCGGACACACATGGAACTGCTTGAGGAAGCGCAGCGACAGCGGCTGCGCCTCGGGCAGGCTCTCCGGCGCGGTGGCCGGCAATTGCTTGGCATCGAGCAGCGGCAGGCCCAGGACCTCGGCGCTGAGTTCGGCGTGGTCGCGCTCGGAGACCAGGCCCAGGCGCGCCAGCAGCGCCAGCAGGCTGCCGCCGGATTCGCGCTGCAACTGCCGCGCGCGCGCCAGGTCGCCGTCCTTGAGCCGGCCCTTGGCCAGCAACGCCGCGATGATGCGGGTTTCGGGCGTCTCCACGGCGACGGCAGTGTCCTTCACGAGCGCATTCACGCGATCCCTCCCAGATGACCGTGCGACTTTAGCAGTTCGGCATGACCCGACGCCGAATCCGGCCCGCTCCCCTGCCGCTGTCTACCGGGCGGCCAGGACGCGGGTGCAGGCAGGCCCGTCGCGGTCATCGGCCTGACATCCTGGCAGGACATGCTGGTCAGTCGCGTAACGCCCCATGGCGACCGCGGAGCAGGCCGCACGGCGCTGCCCCCAGACGCAGGAAACCCGGCCGCAGCCGGGTTTCCTGGAACCGCATGGCGCTTCCCTGCGCCGGGTGCGCTTACTGGCGCGCGACCAGGCTCACGCCGTTGTAGGCGCTCTCGCCGACCAGCTTGATGTAGTAGGTGCCGGCCTGCGGCGCGGTGAAGCGCACCGTCTCGTTGTTGCCCGGACGGGTGGACTTGGCGTCGGCGTTGCCGGTGCCCGGCTCCTTGCCGAAGCTGACATACAGCGACACGTTGCCGCTGCCGCCGTAGGTGAGGAAGCTCAGCACCGCACCGGCCTTGGCCTCGAAGCTGTACAGCACCTCGTTGCCCGCGGCACCGGCCAGGCCCGCCACCGCCACCTTGTTGGTCAGGGCGGTCGCCGGCGGCGCGCACTGCTCGGTGGCCGGATCGCACGGCTCTTCCAGCGCCTTGGCCAGGGCGGCCTTGGCGTCGACGATGCCGGTCCCGATCGGGGTACTGGACGGGATCGACACCGGGAACGGACGCGCGGTCTGCTTGAGCAGCGTCTCCAGCGCCGCCGGGGTCAGCGGCGCCTTGCCCGCGGCGATCAGCGCGCTCTGCACCAGCGCACCGACCGCGGCCACGTGCGGCGAGGCCATCGAGGTGCCGCCCAGGCCCATGTAGGTGTAGCTGCCGGAGGTGGGCGTGGTCGCACCGTTGTACCCGTTCTGCCAGATGTAGCCGCCCGGGTTGCCGTCGACGCTGCCGCCGCCGCCCGGACCGGACAGGTCCACCTTGGCGCCGTAGTTGGAGTAGTAGGTGATGCCGCCGGTGATGCGGGTTGCGCCGACCGCGATCACGTTGTCGCAGCTGGCCGGGCTGAAGTTGGCGGCATTGGCGGTGCTGTTGCCGGCGGCCACCACCACGGTGGTACCGCGCGACACCGCACCGTTGATCGCCTCCTGGGTGGCGCTGTCGCAAGCGCCGCCGCCGCCCAGACTCATGTTGATGATCTCGGCCGGGTTCTGGTTGGCCGGCACGCCGGACACGGTGCCGCCCGAGGCCCAGATGATGGCGTCGGCGATGTCGGAGGTGTAGCCGCCGCACTTGCCGAGCACGCGCACCGGCAGCACGGTGGCGTTGGGCGCCACGCCGGCCATGCCGATGCCGTTGTTGGTGGCTTCGGCGACGGTGCCGGCGACGTGGCTGCCGTGCCAGGAGCTGTCCTCGGCCACCGAGCCGGCGTAGCACTCGTTGTCGTTCTCCACCCAGTCGCCGTAGTCCAGCGCGCCCGGCACGCGGGCATCGGTCGGACGCCGCGAGGTCGCCGCGTCGGAGATGAAGTCGTAGCCCTGCAGCAGGTTCACCGCCACGTCCGGGTGGTTCGGCAGGATGCCGGTATCGAGCACCGCGACCACCACGCCGTCGCCCTTGGACACATCCCACGCGGCCGGCAGGTTGATGCCACCGGTGGCGTTGCTGTAGTGCCACTGGTACTGCGCGTACAGCGGATCGTTGGGCACCAGCTGCGGCTGCACCTGCGAGGCGGCCCGCAGCACATCGACCGGGCGCAGCTTGGCGTCGACCTGCGCGTACTTCAGCGTCGGGTCGGCGGCGATCTCCGCCACCACCTTGTCCAGGTCGGCCTTGCTCAGCTTGCCGGTCAGGCGGATCAGGTCCGCGCCGATGCCCAGGGTGCGCACGTACTCGGCGCGCACGCTGGCCGCGGCCGCGCGCGAGATGCCGTTGCCGCCGCCGAGGCTGGCGCGGCCCACCGCCGACTGCACGGTCGACAGCTTGGCGCTGCGGTCGCTGGCCGCGGCGGTGCCGGCGTTGTAGCGCACCAGGATGCGGTTGGAGGTCACCGCATCGGCCGGCGCGGACCTGCCCGGTTCCTTGACCGGCAGCGGCGCCGAAGCGCTGGCCGCGATCGCGCTCGAGGCTCCCAGTGACATCGCCAGCATGGCGGCGGCGATGGCATTGATACGAAGGTTTTGCTTGTCGATCACGTTGACGTCCTCTTCAAAGTTTCGTGGATCAGGCGACAGTTGCGGCCGTAAAACTCCCTCTACCGAATCCGTTGGCCGGCCCAGCCAAGGTCCTGTGGTCTGCCCCCTCAGGCCATTGCGTGGCGGACGGCGGCACGCGCCGCCGTCCGCGATGGATCACCAGCCGAAACCGGCACCGATGCCGATGGAGCTGTCGTCGCTGCTGAACGCACCGCCGATGGTCACGGTGGCGCGATCACTGAAGGCACGCTGGTAGCCCACCGACAGCGCCGACTCGCCGTTCTGGAAGCCGATGCCGGCGCCGACCCGGTTCTGGGTGCGGATGCCGGCGGCGCTGGTGGCCATGTTGAGCATGGCCGCGCTCATCGCGCCCTGGCGGTCGATGCGGCGGTCCTGGTCGCGCAACCGCGCATCGACGTCGCCGCGCAGCACCTCGAAGCTGTCGGCCATGGTGCCGAAGCGCGCATCGGTGTACGACTTGGCGGTAGCCACGCCGTTGTCGAGCTGGCTCTTGTTGACCGCATCGGTAGCCTGGGTGCCGGCGGCGACGTTGGCGAGCTGGCGCTCGTTGCCGGCGCTGCCGATCGAGACCGTCTGCGCACGATCGGCCACCGAACCCTGCCCCAACGCGACCGCACCCTGCGCCGTGGCGCTGGCGCCCTGGCCGAGGGCGGTGCCCGAAGCCGCGCTGACGCTGGCGCCCTCGCCCATCGCCACCGCATTGGTCGCCACCGCCGCGATATGGCTGTTGGCGCCCACCGCGGTGCTGCCGTCGGCATTGACCTTGGCGTTGCTGCCGATCGCGGTGTCGTTGGGGCCATGCGCATACGCGCTGCCGCCGATGGCGGTGCCGGTGACGTCGTTGGCGCGCGCGGCGGTCCCCACCGCCGTGGCACTGGAGGCCACCGCCACGTTTTCGCCGACCTGCGCAGTGCCGATGCTTCCGGACACCGGCGTCGCCGCTGCTGCAGTGGCAGCCGTCGCTGCCGACGCCGCAGGCGCAGCCTCGGCCTGCACGGCCACCGCACTGGTACCGACCATGCGTGCGCTGCGTGCCGCGGTGGCGCTGCCGCCGCTGCGCGCATCCAGTTCGCTGACCTTGCCATCCAGCGCTGCCAGCGCCGCGCCGACGTTGTTGTAGCTGGCACCCTGGATCACGTAGGTCGGCGCCACGAACAGGCCTTGCGCACCGAGCCCGGCACCGCCGCCCAGGAACGTGGCCATGTTGCTCAGCGACTGGTACAGCTGCCCGCCGTTGATCGCCTCGGTGCTGCCGGCGGCAAGGCTGCCGGCGGTCAGGTTGACGATGCGCCGGGTGGCCGGGCCGCCGCGGCCGTTGCCGCTGCCCAGCGACACGGTGTCGGCCTCGTACACGCGCGAGCCGGCGCCGAGCGCGACTGCGTTGTCCGCCGAGACACCGGCATTGGCGCCGAGCGCGACGCCGTTGCTGCCGCTGTTGCGGACGAAGCTGTTGTAGCCCATCGCCACGCCGTTCTCGCCGATCGCATTGGTCTGCAGGCCGATCGCGGTGCTGCGCGCACCGGTCGCCGAGCTGCCGGCACCGTTGGCGGTGGCACCGGCGCCGGCGGCGACGCTGCCCACGCCCAGCGCGGAACTGCGCAGGCCGCTGGCGATAGCGCCGGCACCGGCCGCGGTGCTGTCCACGCCACTGGCGCTGGCCACCGCGGTGCCGGAACTCTGGAAGCGCGCACTGGTGTCGCCGGCGGCGGTGGCCACCGCGTCCAGCTGCGCCTTGTTCACCGCATCGTTGGCGTTGACCGCGGCATCGACATTGGTGATGCGGCGCGTCGCCGGTGCGCTGACCCCGTTGCCGCCACCCACCGACACCACGTTGGCTTCGCTGGTGCGCGCGCCCGAGCCCAGGGCGACGCTGCCGGCGCCGCTGGCCGACGCGTTGATGCCCAGCGCCGTGGCATTGGTGCCGCCGAAGGCGAAGGCGTTCTGGCCGATCGCGGTGCCGCCCTGCGCCGTGGCCCAGGCGAACTGGCCGACCGAGGTGGTCTGCGCCGCCGTGGCCCAGGCCGAGGCACCGAGCGCGGTCGCATCTTCGCCGGTGGCGCGGGCGCTATTGCCCAGCGCCGACGCATAGGCACCGGACGCGGTGCTGCCCCACCCCAGCGCCGAGGCGTAGTTGCCTGCCGCCGCCGCACCGTAGCCGAACGCGCTGGTGCGGGTGCCGCTGGCGGCGCTGAAGGCACCGACCGCGGTGCTGTAGTCGCTGCTGGCGGCAGCCTTGTAGCCGTCGGCAGTGGCCTGCAGTCCGCTGGCGATGGCACCGGCGCCGCTGGCGCTGCTGAACGTGCCGCTGGCCTGCGCCCCCGCGCCCAGCGCGGTGGCGCCGGCGGCGCTGGCGGTGGTGGTGGCGTCGAGCAGCACGTTGCCCGACGCATCGGTGTAGTACAGCGAGCCGCCGATCGCGGTGCTGGATTCGCCGGTGGCCGTGGCGTTGTAGCCGGACGCGGTGGCGTAGCGGGCACCGGCCAGCGCACCGCTGCCGAACGCCGAGGCGCCGGTGCCGTAGGCGTTGCTGGCCTCGCCGGCGGCGGTGGCGTAATTGCCTTCCACGTAGCTGCCGACATCGTCGGCCGGATCGCTGCCGCCGCTGGCCTTGAACTGCTTGCCGGTGGCATCGGCGGACTGCTTCACCGCGTCGAGCTGGGCGACGTTGACCGCGTCGGTGGCCTCGGTACCGGCGGCGACGCTGGTGATCTGCCGCTCGTTGCCGGCACTGCCCACCGAGACGGTGTTGTCGCGCGCCGCCTCGGAGTTCGCCCCCAGGGCCACGCTGTTGACGCCGGACGCGTACGCGCCGTAGCCGAAGGCGCTGGCGCTGTCGGCGCTGGCGTAGCTGAGGCTGCCGAGCGCACTGCTGAAGTCCGCGGTGGCGCCGGCGCCGGCGCCGAACGCCGCGCTGTTGGCGCCCGAGGCCTCGGCCGGAATCAGGCCGAAGAACGAGGTGCCGCCGACCGCCACGCTCTCCTCGCCGGAGGCCACGCTGTACTCGCCCACGGCCACGCTGCCGCTGCCGGAGGCGGTGGAGGACACGCCGACCGCGGTGCCGTAGCTGCCGGATGCCAGCGCGCCATAGCCCAGTGCCGAGGACAGATAGCCGGTGGCCTCGCTGTAGCCGCCCAGCGCGGTGCCGCCGGTGCCCGAGGCGGTGCTGCGGAAGCCGGTCGCCGTGGCCTGGTTGTCCGAGGCCACCGCTTCGTTGCCGGTGGCGGTGGCGTAGGTGCCGCTGGCCTGCGCACCGGCACCGCTGGCGGTGGCGCCGATCTCGCTGGCCTGGGCGTTGCTGCCGATGGCGATGCTGTTCTCGCCCGACGCCTGGCTGGTGTTGCCCAGCGCAACCGCGTCGACGCCGCTGGACACGGCGTTGAAGCCGATCGCGGTCGCCCCGGCAGCCACGGCATTGGCGCCGCCGCCGAGCGCGGTGGCACCGTCGCCGGTGGCATTGGCCGCCTCGCCGGCGGCCAGCGCGTTGTCGCCGTCGACCAGCGCACCGGCATCGCTGTCGGCGCTGCCGCTGGCCTGGAAGTACTTGCTGGTCGTCGCCGCCGCCTGCTTCACCGCATCCAGCTGTGCGACGTTGACCGCGTCGGTGGCTTCGGTGCCGGCGGCGACGTTGGTGATCTGCCGTTCCTGCCCGGCACTGCCCACCGACACGCTGTAGGCGCGGTCGGCAACCGCCCCGGCACCCAGCGCCACCGCATTGGCGGCGGTGGCTTCGCTACCGGCACCGATGCTGATCGCGCTTTCGGCGTCGGCCACGGTGTTGGTGCCGATGGCGATGGTATTGACCTGGTTGCCCAGCGCCTGGAAGCCCATCGCCACGCTGTAGTTGCCGTAGCCGAAGGCGCCGCGGCCGACCGCGGTGGCGCTCAGACCCGGCGCCCAGCTGTTGAAGCCGATCGAGGTGGCGCCGCTGCCGCTGGCCCATGCACCGGTACCGAAGGCCGACGCATTGGCGCCGGTGGCCCAGGCCGAGGCACCGAACGCCGAGGCGCCGTCGGCAGTGGCCCAGGCATAGGCGCCGACCGCACTGGCGTCCTCGCCGCTGGCCCAGGCGTTGTCGCCCTGCGCCAGGCTGTAGTTGCCGGTCGCGCGCGCCTTGTAGCCGCCGGCGGTGCTGTGGTCGCCGGTGGCCTGCGCACCGTAGCCGGTGGCGGTGGCGACGCTGCCGGTGGCCTGCGCGCCCGCACCGAGTGCGGTGGCGTTCTCGCCTGCATTGGCGCCGACCAGCACCGGCTTGCCGTCGGCATCGACGATCGGCTGGTTGTACTGGTCGTAGGCCTGGCCGCGGCCGCCGATCGCGGTGCCGCCCGTGCCACTGGCGCTGCTGCCGTTGCCCAGCGCCACCGCGTCGTCGCCCATCGCCGCCGCGCCGCTACCGAACGCCGCCGCGCCGCTGCCGTAGGCATTGGCCGCATCGCCGGCGGCCAGCGCGCCCTCGCCGTCGGCATAGGCGCCGACCGCGCCGCCGCCGTGCGCGAAGAACTTGGAGGTGTCTTCGGCGGTGGCGCGCACGGCATCCAGCTGCGCGAGGTTGACCGCATCGGTGGACTGCGTGCCCGCGGCGACGTTGACGACCTGCCGCTCGCTGCCGGCATCGCCGACCGAGACCGTATTGGCCCGGCGCGCCACCGCGTTGGCGCCCAGCGCCACGCTGTCGGCGGCCAGCGCGGTGCTGTAGTAGCCGACCGCGGTGCTGTTGGCGCCGCTGGCCCAGGACTGCGCGCCCAGCGCGCTGGCGAAGGCGCCCGGCGCATAGGCGAAGTAGCCCAGCGCGGTGCTCTGCAGGCCCGAGGCTTCGGTCATGCTGCCGTTGGCGGTGGCGTAGTCGCCCGAGGCGATCGCACCGGCGCCGAACGCGGCCGCATTGGTGCCGCTGGCCTGGGTCTGCACGAACAGGCCCAGACCCGGGATCAGGTCGGCCGGACCGCCGACCGCGACGCTGCTGGTGCCGGTGGCCGCGCTCTGCGTGCCGACCGCCGTGGCGTAATCGCCGGTGGCATTGGCCACCGCGCCGAAGGCCGCCGCCTGCGCACCGCCGGCGTAGGCGCCCACGCCCACCGCCGAAGCGGCGAAACCGCTGGCGTCGGCGCTGGCGCCCAGCGCGGTGCCGCCGACCCCGGCGCTGGTGGCGCCGGTGTCCACCGCCACCCCGCTCTTGGTGATCAGCGGCTCGCCGTTGGCATCCACCGCCACCCCACCCACCGCTACCGCCGCCGGCCCGGTGGCCTGCGCGTTGGTGCCGAAGGCGGCGCTGTTCTGCCCGGCCGCGACCGCGCCGCTGCCCACTGCGGTCGCCCCGTTGTTGAGCGCATCGGCGCCGGCGCCGAGCGCGGTGCTGCCGTTGCCGATGGCATTGGCGGCCTCGCCGGCGGCCAGCGCGTCGTCGCCTTCGACGTAGGCGCCGGCATCGCTGCTGGCACTGCCGCTGGCCTGGAAGTACTTGCCGGTGGTGGCCGCGGCCTGCTTCACCGCGTCCAGTTGCGCCACGTTGACCGCATCGGTGCCTTCGGTACCGGCGGCGACGTTGGCGATCTGCCGCTCCTTGCCGGCAGTGCCGACCGAGACGGTATTGGCGCGATCGGCGACCGTGCCCTGGCCAAGCGCGACGCTACCGCTGGCCGCGGCCTTGGCGCCGTAGCCCAGCGCGGTGGAATCGTCGGCCTGCGCCCAGGACGCGGCGCCGAACGCGGCGCTGGAGGCGCCGTCGGCCGAACTCAGCCAGCCGACCGAGGTGGAGAACGCGCCGTTGGCCCAGGCACCGGCGCCGAATGCGCTGCCGCCCTCGCCCTGCGCCTCGGTGGTGAACAGGCCGAGCACGCTGCCACCGACCGCGGTGCTGGACGCGCCGCTGGCCAGGCTCGAATAGCCCAGCGCCACGGCGTTGCCGCCGCTGGCGTTGGCGCCGTAGCCGACCGCGGAAGCGAAGTCGCCACCGGCCTGGCTGAAGCCACCGTTGGCGGTCGCGGCCAGCCCGGTGGCCGCGGCGGAAAAGCCGGTGGCGGTGCTCTGCAGGCCGTCGGCGCGCGCCGCCGTGCCCAGTGCGGTGGAGAACGCACCATTGGCCTGCGCGCCAGCGCCGAACGCGCTGGCGCCCTGCTCGGCCGCGGTGGTGGTGCCTTCCAGCTGCACCTGGCCGTTCTCGTCGACGATCGACAGCGCACCGCCGACCGCGGTCGCCGAGGCACCGACGGCGGTGGCGTTGCTGCCGACCGCGGTGGCATTGCCGCCCAGGGTGGTGGCGCCGCTGCCGAGCGCGCTGGCGCCGTTGCCGATGGCGTTGGCGCCTTCGCCGGCGGCGATCGCATTGGCGCCCTCGACGTAGGCGCCAGCATCGCTGGCGTCGCTGCCGCTGGACTGGAAGTACTTGGCGGTGGTGTCGGCGGTCTGCTTGACCGCGTCCAGCTGCGCCACGTTGACCGCGTCGGTGGCTTCGGTGCCGGCGGCCACATGGGTGATCTGGCGTTCGTTGCCGGCCTTGCCGACCGAGACGCTGTCGTCGCGGTCGGCCACCGCATCGGCGCCCAGCGCCACGCTGTTGCGGCCTTGCGCGACCGCGCTATTGCCCAGCGCGGTGCTGTTGAAGCCGCTGGCGCTGGAGAAGCCGCCGACCGCGGTGGCGTACTCGCCCGTCGCGTCGGCCGCCACGCCGACCGCGGCGCTGGCGGCGCCGGAGGCGATGCTCTCGGCGCCGAGCGCGGTCGCGCCATCGCCGCTGGCGGTGCTGTAGTAGCCGAGCGCGCTGGCCTCCACACCGCTGGCTTCGCTGAGCGTGCCGCTGGCCACGCTGCCGTCGCCGCTGGCATTGCTGGCCGCGCCGGTCGCGGTGCTCTGCGCGCCGCTGGCGTTGCTCTCGGCACCGACCGCGGTGGCGTAGTCGCCGCTGGCGCTGGCGTTGTCGCCGATCTGCAGGGCCTGCGCCTGGGCGCTGGTGGGAAGGGCGCCGGCGCCCAGCGCCAGGGCGATCGCGCCGGCCAGGGCCAGGCCGTGTGCGCGTGCGGCGCGGCGGTCGCGGACGACGGCGCCGCGCGCATCGCCGCTGGCCAGTTCCGATGCCACGACCCACATCCCCAGTGCGTTGTTCCAGACCTTGCGATAAATCCGATTCATCGACGACTGCTCCTCAATTCGGCTGGTTTTGGTCAAAAAGCCACCCTCGCCCGGCGTTCCGGCCGGCCGACCCCCTGTCGGTTTTTGGTGCCGCACGTCCCTTACCGGGACGCGAGAGGCTCACGCCTGTCGCTGCTCGGAGCTGTAGATGAACCGAGGTGGAATGCGGAACTGACTCGAGTGTTAACTCGGCCTCGGAATTACGTCAAGTTTTTGACTTGATGAGACACGAGCCGTGACAAAAGCCGCGAATTCAGCCTTGTTTCGTTAATTTTTCGACAAATATCAATGAAAACAATCAGGTTTCGTCAATTTTTCGGCACGCACCTTGCCATTCTTGACATGCCGCCTTTCCGGCGATTTCTTTTTCTGTCAAGGACTTGACGCAAAAAGGTGGTAAGTGCGCCCTCGGACCGCCGACGCATGCCGAAGGCCGCACCAGACGGACGCGGATGGAGTCGATTGCGCGAAATGCGGCTCCCGAGAGCGCGCGAGGGGGACCTGGAGCGCAGGCGACGACGCATGGCCGTGATTCGGCCCCAGCTTGGGAGCCGCGGATCGTTCGGCAGTCGCCGAGGCAGGACAGTGTTGGTTTGCGCACGGCGCAGGCATGCAGGAGCGTTCGCCACGGCGATCAGCCGATAGAGATGGTCAGACGCGCAACGCCTTTGCAGGAGCGGTCTCAGCCGCGACCAGGCCCCCTCAGCACAGGCGGGCAGGCTGCATCGAGGAATCTCCTCGCGCACAAAACGACCGCATGCGGTCCCTCAGGCGCAGCGGCCAGCCTGGGCAATTCCCGCATCGGCAGCTGCGGTGCCGCCCGCTCCGACACATGCGGACGTGACAGCACGCGCGTCGTAGCGCGTGCCCAGCGGCCGGCCTTGTTTGCGCCCGGCAGCCGCGACGTCGTTCGCCGCAGCTCGGGTCGGGCATCGTCCATGTGTGGCAAGCGTGGCGAAGAATTCCGCGCAAGACACCAGGCTCGCTGCTCCGCCATCAGATGGCACGTCGCCACAGCAACGACGTGGATCGAAACCGGAAGGTCTTCCTCTCCCAGGAATGCAACACGGCAACCGCTAGAAGTAGAACCCGATGTTGAGGTTGAACCGCGAGTGCCACCTGGACCGGTCGCCGTCGTCGATCGCGATACCGTCGCCGCCTGCGAACCACATGTTCCTGCCGGCGATCCAGTCCAGATAGGTCAGCATGACGCCCTTCTTGATGCTGCACCCGGTGACGTTCTGCGCGGACGAACGCAGGTCGGGCCGATCGTGGGTGGGCAGGGTCATGCTGAAGTTGTTGTAGCAGGTCACGTCGTCCAGCCAGCGCCCCTTGCCGAACGAATACGCGATGTTGGCGGTGGGGACATCGGCTTCGGCGGCGATCTCGAACGGCGCAAGGAACGCCGACATCGCGATGCGATCGCTCGGTACCGCGTAGCGATAGCGCGCCCACTGCACCTGGCTGGTCCAGCCGCCGCTGCTCCACTGCGCGTGCAGCGCCGCGCCGCGATGCCCGTAGCGGCGGCGATCCTCGACATCGAGTATCTGCCCGGAAAACGCCGACGCGCCAAGCAGGAGGCTGCCGTGTGCCAGGTCGACGCGGTGTTCGTAGCGCACATTCAGCCGATGGTATTCGCGATAGGGATAGCGCGCCGTCTCGGCGACATCGAACGAATAGCGCGCCGTGCGCGCACCGTCACCGTATTCGTCGCCCGAGAACCAGCCGACGTGCACGGTGTCGTTGCCGTTGGTGCGCATGAGCACCAGGCCCGGGTCGTAATCGTCTTCGATGCCGAGGTAGTAGCCGGACCCGAACCAGAAACTGTTGGAGGCAGTCGGCAACAGGCCGAACGGCACCTGCTGGATGCCGGCCTTCAGCACCGTGCGATCGTCGACGTTCCAGCCCACGAACGCATGATGCACCGCATTGAATCCGTCGTACCAACGCTGTTGCGCAGAGACGAAGAACGGACCGTCTCCCGCATTCAGGTCGACCCGCAGCAGTTCCAGATCGAGGCCATGCGTGGGGCCGTAATCCAGCCAGCCGTAGTTGAAACGGACCGCTCCGCCGAGCTTGAAGTAGGTCTCGGTGTTCTGAGTGTCCTGTGCGCATACATGACCGCTTAAGGCAGCGGCCAGCACGAATAAAAGCCCGGAACGAAAGGACATGAGCGTGACCGCCTCCCTGGTGGTTGTCGCCAGACCAGTATCGGCCACGGCAGGCCCAGCATGAGCATGAAAACGGAGATCAAGTTTGGCGCGGGGACGTCGATACCTCAGCGCAGCGGTGTGCCCAGCAGGGTCGCCCATCATCCACAACGGGAGCAGCAATGAGCAGGACCCTCGTCCGCCGTCACAGCGTCGCCAGTCGTTTGATGATCGGCACCGGCATCATCGCCCTGCTGTGTTTCGGCATGACCGCCGCCATCACCTATTGGCGCAGCAGCCATGCCTTGCTCGACGCGTCGCATGCCATGCTGCGCGAAGCGGCGCGCCACGAGGCGAGCGAGATCTCCTCGGACATCGGCTCGGCCTTCGATGCCGGCGCGACCCTGGCCAACACCTTTCGCATCCAGCGCGGCGCCAACGGCGTGAGCCGGGACTCGGCCGCCGCCGTGCTGCATGAGCAGCTGCGTCTTCACAAGCGCTGGCTGGGGATCAGCACGCTATGGGAGCCGAACGCGTTCGATGGACACGATACCGCCAATGTCGACGCGCCCTTCCACGATGCGACCGGGCGCTTCATGGTGTACTGGTCGTACCAGAAGGGCGAGCTGGTGCGCGAGGCGCTGCACAGCTACGACAAGCCCGGCGAGGGCGACTGGTACCTCGCGGCGCGCAACAGCCACGCGCCGGTGGTGATCGAGCCCTACTACTACCCGGTGGCCGGCGTCGACACGCTGATGACCACCTTGAGCACGCCGGTGATGGACGGCGACAAGTTCCTGGGCACGGTCAACATCACCATGTCGCTGGATGCGCTGCAAAAACGCGTGGCGTCGCTGCATCCGCTGGACGTGGGCCAGGCGATGCTGCTGTCGCCGACCGGCGCGGTGATGGCCAGCGCCGATGCCAAGCAGGTGGGCAAGACGCTGTCCGACGCCGGCACCCAGGCCATGCTGGCAAACGTGCGCGCGGGACAGATCAGCAGCGACGAGGCCATGGTGGCCGGCGAGGACTGGTTGCGGGTGTTCGTGCCGATGCGCCTGGGCCAGGCGCCGCAGGTGTTCGCGCTCGGCATCATGGTGCCCAAGCACCACGTGATGGCGCAGGCCCGCACCTTGCTGTGGGTCATCCTCGCGGTGGGACTGTTCTCGGCCGCCCTGCTCGGCGTGTCGCTGTACCTGCTGCTGCGGCGGCAGGTGCTGGCGCCGCTTGCCGAGGCGGTCAAGGTCTCCGCGGCAGTGTCCTCGGGCGAATTGAACAGCCGCATCGAACCGCGCCGCATGGACGAAATGGGGCAGCTGCTGCAGTCGATGGGCAGCATGCAGGCGCAGCTGCGCGCGGTGATGGACGCGCAGGACGACATGGCCAGCCGGCACGACGCCGGCGAGATGAGCTATCGCATGGATGCGGCGCGCTTCCCCGGCGAGTACGGCCGCATGGTGGCCGGCACCAACGACCTGGTCGATGCGCATGTGCAGGTGCAGCGCGAGTTGGTGGCGGTCATGTCGCGCTACGCCGTAGGCGACATGCAGCCCGACATGCGCGCCTTGCCCGGCGAGAAGGCGGCGCTCAGCGATGCGATGGCGGCGACCAAGCGCAATCTGCAGGCGATCAACCGGCAGATCCTCGCCCTGGCGCAGGCCGCCGCGGCCGGCAACTTCGCCACCCGCGGCGATGCGCAGGCGTTCGACCACGATTTCCGCGGGATGGTGGAAGGGTTGAACAACCTGATGCAGACCACCGACACCAACCTGGCGGAGGTGTCGCGGTTGCTGCAGGCGATCGCCACCGGCGACCTCACCGTGCGCATGAACGGCGAGTTCCGCGGCGTGTTCGCGCAGATGCGCGACGACGCCAATGCCACGGCCAGCCAGCTGGCGCAGATCGTCGGCAGCATCCAGACCTCGGCCGCATCGATCAAGGGTGCCGCCAGCGAGATCGCCGCCGGCAACCAGGACCTGTCGCAGCGCACCGAGCAGCAGGCCGCCAACCTGGAAGAAACCGCCGCCTCGATGGAAGAACTCACCTCCACCGTCAAGCAGAATGCGGACGGCGCGCGCCAGGCCAATCAGCTCGCCATCGGCGCGGCCGGCGTGGCCGCGCAGGGTGGGCAGGTGGTGGACCAGGTCGTGGAGACCATGCGCGGCATCGAAGCCTCCTCCAGAAAGATCGCCGACATCATCTCCGTGATCGACGGCATCGCGTTCCAGACCAACATCCTGGCCTTGAACGCGGCGGTGGAAGCGGCACGCGCCGGCGAACAGGGCCGCGGCTTTGCGGTCGTGGCCTCGGAAGTGCGCATGCTCGCGCAGCGCTCCTCCGGCGCGGCCAAGGAGATCAAGGACCTGATCGAAGACTCGGTGCAGCGCGTGGCCGAAGGCTCCACCCTGGTGCACAGCGCCGGCGCGACCATGAGCGAGGTGGTGTCCAGCGTGCAGCGGGTCACCGACATCATGGGCGAGATTTCCGCAGCGTCGCAGGAACAGTCGGCCGGCATCGCCCAGGTCAACCAGACCATCACCAACATGGACGAGACCACCCAGCAGAACGCCGCGCTGGTGGAAGAAGCCACCGCCGCCGCGCGCTCGCTCGAGGACCAGGCGGTGCAGCTCACCGAAGCGGTGGCGGTGTTCAAGCTCGATGCCGCGCATGCGGCCGCGCGGCAGGCGGTTCCAGGCCCGACGGCACCGCCAGCCAAGCGTCCGACGGCCGGCCGCCCTGCCGCGTCCCGGTTGCGTGCTGTCGTGACCACGCCCGACAGCGACAGCAGTTGGAAGGAGTTCTGAAACAGGCGCGGGCGCGCGGTCGGCGCCCGCATGGTCCAACAGTGCCTGGCCTGGCCAGGCACTACGCGGCCGGCCTGTCGGCCAGGCGGGACGCAGCGCGCGCGATGCGCCATCGCCTGCCCACATCGCGTCGCGTCGCATCTGGGTGCTGAAGGCACAGAGGCGGCGCCCCGATCGGCACCGCGTCCCTCGAACAAGGCCTGATGTCTCCAGCGCGCTGCAGCGTCGCCGTCGCAGGGTGCAAGCACATCTGCGGCGGCGTATGGCTGCCGCGACCGCCCCCGACCCGCCACTCCCGCCACGCCCGCCAGGGGCGGACGTGGCGCAGGGGCGCTCAGCCCACCCACACCCGTGCATTGCGGAACATGCGCAGCCACGGCGCCTCGTCCGGCCACTCGGCCGGATGCCAGCTGAGGTTGAGCGAGCGCAGAGTCCGCTCCGGATGCGGCATCAGGATGGTCACCCGGCCGTCGTCGCTGGTCAGGCCGGTGATGCCGTCGGGCGAGCCGTTCGGGTTCAGCGGGTACTGCGTGACGACGGCGCCATGGCCGTCGACGAAGCGCAGCGCCACGCGCGCGGCCGCCTGGTCCACCGCACTGTCGAATTCGGCGCGGCCTTCGCCGTGCGCCACCGCCACCGGGATGCGCGAACCGGCCATGCCGCGCAGGAAGATCGACGGCGACTCCACCACTTCCAGCAGGCTGGTGCGCGCCTCGAACTGCTCGCTGCGGTTGCGCAGGAAGCGCGGCCAGTGCTCGGCACCGGGGATGATGTCCTTGAGCTGGCTGAGCATCTGGCAGCCGTTGCATACGCCCAGGGCGAAGCTGTCGCTGCGCGCGAAGAACGCGGCGAAGGCATCGCGCAGCGCCGGCCGTTCCAGGATCGAGGTGGCCCAGCCGCGGCCGGCACCAAGCACGTCGCCGTAGCTGAAGCCGCCGCAGGCGGCCAGGCCGACGAAGTCGGCCAGGTTCACGCGGCCGGCGATCAGGTCGCTCATGTGCACGTCGAAAGCACGGAAGCCGGCGCGCTCGAACGCATTGGCCATCTCGATCTGGCCGTTGACGCCCTGCTCGCGCAGGATCGCCACCTTCGGCCGCTGGCCGCTGGCGATGAACGGCGCGGCGATGTCCTCGGCCGGGTCGAAGGCCAGCTTCGGCTTCAGCCCGGGCGCGGCGAAGTCGCGCGCCAGCGCGCGTTCCTCGGCGGCACTGTCGGGGTTGTCGCGCAACGTCTGCATGGCGTGGGTGACCGACCACCAGGCATCGAACAGCTCGTCCCAACGCCATTCGGCCAGGGTCTTGCCGCCCAGGCCCACGCGCACCGCCGCGGCGGTGCTGGGGCGTGCGATGCGCTGCGCGCACTCGGTCAGCGCATGGCGCTCGACTAGATCGGCGAACGCGGCGCGGTCTTCCTTGGCGACCTGCACCACCGCGCCCAGTTCCTCGTTGAACAGGCTGCGGAAGGGATCGTCGCCCCAGGCATCGAGGGTGATGTCCAGGCCTTGCCGCGACGCGAACGCCATCTCGCACAGCGCGGCGAACGCGCCACCGTCGCTGCGGTCGTGATAGGCCAACAGCATGCCGGCCTCGCGCGCATCGCGGATCAGCTCGAAGAACGCGCGCAGCCGCTGCGGATCGTCCAGGTCCGGCACCGCGCCGCCGAAGGCCGGCAGCGCGCCGTCGCCATGCACCTGCGCCAGCACCGAACCGCCCAGGCGCTGCTTGCCGCCGCCCAGCCCGATCAGCCACAGCTCACTCTCGGCCTCGCGCGCCAGCAACGGCGTCAGCTGCGCCCGCGCATCGGCGACGGGTGCGAAGGCGGAGACGATGAGGGAGACGGGCGAGACGCTTTTGTGGGTTTCGCTGACGCCGGGAGTGGGGAGTGGAGATTCGGGATTGGCAACAGCACTGTCCGTGCCCGTCGACCCGCTTCCACCAATCCCCAATCCCGCTCGCTCTTCGACGGCCGCAGGCCGGCCATCCCGAATCCCGGCCACACCCCACTGCGCCTGCATCGACAGCGAGTCCTTGCCCACCGGGATGCTCAGGTCCAGCTGCGGGCACAGTTCCATGCCCACCGCCTTGACCGCGGCGTACAGGCGCGCATCCTCGCCGTCGTGGTTGGCCGCGGCCATCCAGTTCGCCGACAGCTTGACCTGGTCCAGCGCCTGCACCGGCGCCGCGCACAGGTTGGTGATCGCTTCGCCGACCGCCATGCGCGCCGCTGCGGCGGCATCGAGCAGGGCCAGCGGGGTGCGCTCGCCGATCGCCATCGCTTCGCCGGCGTGGGTATCGAAGCCGGCCAGGGTGATCGCGCAATCGGCCAGCGGCAGCTGCCAGGGGCCGATCATCTGCTCGCGCGCGGTCAGGCCGCCGACGCTGCGGTCGCCGATGGTGACCAGGAAGCTCTTCGCCGCCACGGTCGGATGGGCCAGCACGCGCAAACCCGCCTCGCGCAGGTCCAGCGCATCGGTGTCCAGTTCCGGCCAGCGCGGCGCCGGCGGCTGCCGGGCGTCGCGGTGCATCTTCGGCGGCTTGCCGAAGAGGACGTCCATGGGAAGGTCGATGGGGTGCGGGGATTGGGGATTGGAGATGCGGGATTCGTGAGGAGCGGAGAAACCGGACGACGCAGCGCCGTCACCAATCCCCAATCCCGACTCCCCAATCCCGCCGCCGAGGACGCCATAGCCCACGACGAGCCGTTCCTCGGCGGTCGCCACGCCGACAGCGGCAAACGGGCAGCGCTCGCGTTCGCAGATCGCGGCGAATTCGGCCAGGCGCGCCTGCGGCACGCCGAGCACGTAGCGCTCCTGCGATTCGTTGCACCACAGCTGCATCGGCGACAGCGACGGGTCGTCGCTGGGCACGCGGTCGAGGTCGATGAGGCCGCCCACGCCGGAGTCGTGCAGCAGTTCGGGAATGGCGTTGGACAGGCCGCCGGCGCCGACGTCGTGGAACCAGCGGATCGGGTTGTCCGTGCCCAGCGCCACGCAGCGGTCGATGACCTCCTGCACGCGCCGCTCCATCTCCGGGTTGTCGCGCTGCACGCTGGCGAAATCCAGGTCCTCGGCGCTGTCGCCGGAGGCCACCGAACTGGCCGCGCCGCCGCCCAGGCCGATCAGCATCGCCGGGCCGCCGAGCACGATCACCGCATCGCCGGGCTGCAGCGGGATCTTCTCCACCTGCACGCGGTCGATCGCGCCCAGGCCGCCGGCCAGCATGATCGGTTTGTCGTAGGCGCGGGTCAGGTCCTGCGTCTCCGGCAGCTCGAAGCTGCGGAAATAGCCGAGCAGGTTGGGCCGGCCGAATTCGTTGTTGAACGCGGCGCCGCCGAGCGGGCCATCCAGCATGATTTCCAGCGCCGGCGCCATGCGCGGGTTCAGCGGACGCGCGCCCTCCCACGGCTGCGGCAGGCTGGGAATGCGCAGGTGCGAGACGCTGAAGCCGGTCAGGCCGGCCTTGGGCTTGCCGCCGCGGCCGGTGGCGCCCTCGTCGCGGATCTCGCCACCGGCGCCGGTGGAGGCGCCCGGGAACGGCGCGATCGCGGTCGGGTGGTTGTGGGTCTCGACCTTGATGCAGAACGCCGACGGCGTCACCGCCTCGCTGCGGTATTCGCCGCTGGCCGGATCCGGGCGGTAGCGTGCGGCCGGATGCCCTTCCACCACCGCCGCGTTGTCGCTGTACGCGCTGAGCGTGTGCTGCGGGGTCTGCTGGTGGGTGTGCTTGATCATCCGGAACAGCGAGCGGTCCTGCTCCTTGCCGTCGATGGTCCAGCTGGCGTTGAAGATCTTGTGCCGGCAGTGCTCGGAATTGGCCTGCGCGAACATCATCAGTTCCACATCGGCCGGATCGCGGCCGAGCTCGCCGAAGCGCTGGCGCAGGTAGTCGATCTCGTCCTGGGCCAGGGCCAGGCCCAGCCGCGCGTTGGCCGCCTCCAACTGGTCCAGCGGGATACGCTCGACCTCGCCACGCGCCGGCGCCTGGAACAGCGCCTGTGCCTGCGCGGCGCCATCCAGCAGCGACTGGGTCATCGGATCGTGCAGCAGCTTGGCCAGCGCGGCCTGGTCGGCCGGCGCCGCGGGCCAGCCGGCCAGGTCCAGGCGGGTACCGCGCTCGACCCGGCGGATCGCCAGGCCGGCACCGCGGACCAGTTCGGTGGCCTTGCTCGACCACGGCGAGCGCGTGCCCAGCCGCGGCACCACGTAGCGCGAGCAGGTGCCCGCTTCGGCCGGCGCCGGCGCGTCCTGCGCCTGCAGGATGCGGCGGGCCGCGCCCAGGTCGAGCGCTGCGTCAGGTTCGCTGTCGAGAAAGTAGACGTGCCAGGCGCCGGCGATGCGCACGCCGGGGACGATGGACTGCAGGCGGGTTTCGAGCCGAGCGCGACGGAACGGCGAAAGGGCGGAAGCGCCCTCGAGGACGATCATGTCCGGGGAACCGTGTGAGGAAACGGGCTGGCTATTGTAAGCCGGGATTGGGGATTCGGGATTTGGGATTGGTAAAAGCGGCGTTTCGCGCGCGGACGCTCATCAGGCAACGCCATGAAGATGGCGTGTCCGTGGCGGGGTTGCGGCACGGGGGCGTCAATGGCAGCGCCCCGCGCGGGCACGCTCGCTAGGGACGCACCGACGGCGTCCTGATCGCAACGGGCTTAGAGATTCAGGCTCCCGGCTCGGGATGCGGGACGACCACGCGTTGGAATTCGCCGCAGCAGCGCTCCAGCGAATCCCCAATCCCGAATGCCGAATCCCCGCGCGCGGCCCTTAACGGCTTCCGCCAGCCTTCGCCGCTTCCGCCGCGCGCTTGTCCAGCGCTTCGCGCATCTTGGCCGGGGGCAGGTAGCCGCCGATCTGGGTGCCGTCCGGGGCGAAGATCGCCGGGGTGCCGTTGACGCCCAGGCGCTGGCCCAGGTTGTACTGCATGGTCACCGGATTCTTGCAGTTGGTCGCGCCCGGCACCTTGCCGCTGCTCTTGGCCTCGGTCAGCGCCTGCTTCTTGTCCGCCGCGCACCACACCGCGACCATGTCCTTGTAGTCCTGGCTGCCCAGGCCCATGCGCGGGAACGCCAGGTATTCCACGGCGATGCCCTGCTTGTTGAGCTCGCCGATCTCGCTGTGCAGCTTGCGGCAGTAGCCGCATTCGATGTCGGTGAACACGCTGATGGTGTACTTGGGATTGGCCGGGGCGAAGACGATGCGATCGGCACGCGGCGCCGACTCCAGCAGCTTGCGGCGATAGCTCAGCAGGCCCTCGCTGGAGGTGAGCTGCTTTTCCTGGATGTCGAACGGCTGCGCCTGGAACAGATAGCGGCCGTCGTCGGACACGTACAGCACCTGCCCACCGACCACCACTTCGCGGAAGCCCGGGAACGGCGCGGCGCCGATGTAGTCGGGCTTGAAGTTGGGATCCAGCTGCAACAGCGCCGAACGCACGCGCTGCTCTCCCGGCGCGCCGCTGGCGGCGGGTGCGGACTTGGCCGAGGCGGCCGCACCGGCCGGAGGCGTGGTGGACTGTGCGCAGGCGGAGAGCGAAGCCGCGCCCAACAGCGCGCAAAAAGCAAAACGGAGCATTGGCGATCCATGAGGGCTGCGAATCGCCCGATTGTCGCACACCCCCCGGCACGGTCCATGTAGACAGGCTGAGCGGCCAGCGCACGCGCTGCGGCAGCGCTCAACCGCGCGGATGATGCTTGCGGTGCAGGCTCTGCAGGTGTTCGCGCGCGACCAGGGTGTAGATCTGGGTGGTGGACAGCGAACTGTGGCCGAGCAGCATCTGCAGCGCGCGCAGGTCGGCGCCGCGGTTGAGCAGATGCGTGGCGAAGCTGTGGCGCAGGCCATGCGGGCTGATCCGCGCCGGATCGATCCCGGCCACCGCGGCATAACGCTTGACCAGCACCCAGAACTGCTGGCGGGTCAGCGCGCGCCGCGCGGCGTCGATGAACAGCGGCACCACGCCGTCGCTGGCCGGCACCGGCTGCCCGGCCGCCAGCGCCGGGCGCGCGCTGTCCAGGTAGCGCTGCAGCCAGTGCTGCGATTCCTCGCCCAGCGGCACCAGCCGCTCCTTGCTGCCCTTGCCGGTGACCCGCAGCACGCCCTGGCGCAGGTTCACCGCATTGGCCGGCAGGTTCACCAACTCGCTGACGCGCAGGCCGGCGGCGTACATCAACTCGAGCATGGCGCGGTCGCGCAGCCCGGCCGGCGCGGTCGCGTCCGGCGCCGCCAGCAGCGCATCGATCTGGCTCTCGGCCAGCGCCTTGGGCAGCGAACGCGGCAGCCGCGGCGGCTCCAGCAGCGCGGTCGGATCGTCGCCGCGCTCGCCGCGGCGCACGCGCAGCGCGAAGAACGCGCGCAGCGACGACAGCCAGCGCGCATTGCTGCGCGGCGAATAACCCAACTCGGTGCGCCAGGCCAGATAGTCGAACAGCGCCTGCCGATCGGCACCGGCCAGGCCGCCACCGGCGCCGTCGCGCCAGCGCGCGAAGCCCTCCAGGTCGCGGCGGTAGCTGTCCAGGCTCTGCCGCGCCAGCCCCTGCTCGGCCCAGGCCGCATCCAGGAACTGCTGGATCGCCACCGCATCGGCCTCGCGCAGCGGCGCGAGCCGTTGCGTCTGCTGACGGCGTTCGGCGGGGGAATGCAGGGAGGGCATGCGGGCGGGATTGGGGACTGGGGACTGGGGACTGGGGACTGGGACTGGGACTGGGACTGGGACTGGGACTGGGACTGGGAAAAGCCTAGCCACTTTGCCTGGGTGTGCAAGGTCGACGTGGCCGGGCAGCGCACCGGGATGGCGTGCGCCAGCAGCACCACTGCGATGTGCACGGTCCACCGCAACGCGCGCGACTGGCTCTAAGCTGTGCCGATGAGCGCATCGCCTCCCGCTTCCGCCCCCCGTCCACGCGCGCTGCTGCTGTGGCGGCTGCTGGCACTGTTCTACGACGCCTGGCCGGTGCTGGCGCTGTGGTTCGTGATCTCGGCGCTGTTTACGCTCGGCTACACGCTGGAGGGCCATGCGCCGCGCGAGAACATCGCGCCGTTCAGCACCCTGCAGTGGCTGCTGTGGCTGTGCTGCTGGGTGGTGGCCGGCCTGTACGCGACGCTGAGCTGGCGTCGCGGCGGCCAGACCCTGGGCATGCGCCCGTGGCGGCTGCGCCTGCACGGCGCCGACGGCCACACACCGAGCTGGGGCGCGCTGTGGCGCCGCTATCTGGTCGGCACCGTATCGTTGCTGCTGGGCGGGCTGGGGTTCTGGTGGGCGCTGGTCGATCGGGAGCGATTGACGTGGCACGACCGCGCAAGCGGCACCTATCTGACCCGATCACCGAAAGCCAAGCCCTGACGGACGGCGGCGCCAACCGCTCCTGCCTTAATCGGATCATGGCGGCAAGCGACCTCAGGATTGCTTCGCCGCCGAACCGCGCATGGCATGCACCAGGCGCATGATCGCGCGCCGCCCCCAACTCCTGCAGCACACATCTCATCAGGTACAGCAGCAACAAAAACGGCGGTGCCAGCAACAGATAGCTGGCAACCCAGGACAGACCGTGCAGCGCTCAGTCCACACCCAACGCCTCTAACGCCAGCTCCTGCGGCATCAACGGCAACTGCAAGAACACGAAGCGCCCTTTTTCAGGAGCCAAGCGCCATCCACACGCATGACGCCACCAGCGCGGCGTACAGCATGCTCAGACCGAAGCCGAGCAGGCTGCACCGGAGCATCACTAACTGCTGCGTTTGCGGAACAGCAACCAGGACACGGTCAACATCACCAAGGGCGGCAAGGCGTAGGCGATGCGGTAGTCGAACTTCAGGGCGCCGGCCATGCGTCCGAAGAACAGCTGCAGGAGCCAGAACACCAGCGCGAACAGGATGCCCAGGAACAGGCGCTTGCCCATGCCGCCGCTGCGCAGCGCGCCGAACGCGAACGGGATCGCGGCGAAGCACAGCGCCAGCACGTTCAGCGGATAGAACCAACGGCTCCAGTACTGATCCTCGTAGTCGCGCGCGTCCAAGCCGTTGCGGCGGCGGTATTCGATGCTGGTGTGCAGGTCGCGCGCCGACAGGTTGCGCGGCTTGGCCAGGCCCGAGGCCAGTGCCGCCGCATCCAGGCGCGATTGCCACGGCAGGCTGTCGAACTTCTCGCGCTGCACCGAGCGCTCGGCGAAGGTGTCGCGGTAGGCCTGCTTGAGGGTCCAACTGCTGTGACGGTGCTCGGCGATGGCGGCGTGGGTCAGCGAGGCCAGCCGGCCGCTCTCGTCCAGCGTGTACAGGCGCACGTCGCGCAACTCCAGCCAGGTGCCGCCGTCGTCCTCCAGGTGCTCTTCGCCGGCCTGCGCATTGAGGAAGGTGTTGCCCTCGCGCGCCCACAGCCCGGAATAGCGGGCCATGCTCATGTCGCCGTTGTACTTGGCGTTGGCCTTGATCGCGTCGGCCTGGTTCTGCGCCCACGGCGCCAGGGTCTCGCCGTTGAACACCATGGCCACGGTCAGCACCGCCATGGTCGAGGCCGCGGCCAGGCTCAGCCGGCGCCGCGACAGGCCCAGCGCGCGCAGCGCGGTCAGTTCGGAGGTGGCGGCGAGCTGGCCCAGGCCCATCAGCACGCCGATCACCGCGCCGGTCGGGAACAGGGTGTAGGCGCGGCGCGGCACCGTGTAGGCCACGAACGCGGCGGCATGGCCCAGGCTGTAGCTGCCGGTGCCGATGACCTTGAACTCGTTGGACAGGGCCATGATCACGTCCAGGCCCAGCAGCACGGCCCAGGTCAGCAGCACCGTGCCGAGCACGGCGCGGCCCACGTACACATCGTGCAGGTTCGGACGCAGCCTCATGCCGGCTGCCTCCGCGGCCGCGACAGCCGGCCATCGCGCAGGTACATCCACACCGCCAGCGCCAGCAACGGCAGCGTCAGCCACCACAGGCCGAGCGCACGCGGCAGCTTCTCGGTGCTCAGCCACTGGGTGCCGAGGAACATCAGGTTGGTGCCGACAAGATAGGCCAGGAACGCCAGCATGATCCGGCCGTAGCGCTGCTGCCGCGGCGAACTGCGCGACAGCGGAAGGGTCAGCAGGGCGAAGGCCAGCGCCAGCAACGGCGGCGCCAGGCGCGCGTGCAGCTGCGCATTGGCCTGCGGGCGCGGATCGCCGATCAGCTTGCCGGTGGGCAGCAGTTCGGGGTCGTCGTCCTTGCGCGCGGCGTTGCGGTCGGGCAGCGCCACGTCGTTGCTGACGAACCGCATCATCCGGTAGTCCAGCCCGTCGCCGGCCAGCGGGCCCTCGACCCGATAGCCATCCTCCAGGCGCAGGTAGCGGTCGGCCTTGCCCTCGAAGAACATGGCGCCGCGCTGCGCCGTGACCACGTCCAGGCGGCCGTCCTTCTGGCGCTGCATGAACACCTTGCTGAGCTTGGTGCCGTCCCCGGACAGGGTGCTGATGTAGACGATGCCGCCATCGGACAGCGGAGTGAAGCGCCCCGCCTCCAGCCCGGCCATCAGCAGGCTGTGGTTGGCCTCGTCGATCAGCCGGTCGGAGGTGCGGTCGGCCCAGGGGCCCAGCCACAGCGAGCACATGCCGACCAGGGTCACCACCGGGATCACCAGCATCAGGATCGGCCGCAGCAGGCGCCGCGGACCGACGCCGATGGCGGTGATCACGGCCATTTCCGAGTCGCGGTACAGGCGCGCGAGCGCCAGCAGCAGGCCCAGCATCAGCGCCAGCGGCAGGATCAGCGGCAGGTACACCACGAACTGCAGGCCCAGCTGTGAAAACAACAACTTGGCCGGGATGCGGCCATCGGCGATGTTGCCCAGGATGTCCACCAGCACACCACCGACGCTGACCACCAGCAGCACGATCAGGGTGGCAGAGAAGCTCTGGACGAAATCGCGCAGCAGGTATCGATCGAGCTTCGGCATGGGGGTGGGTTGATTTAAACTCTCGGATTCGTTCGCGGCTGCCCCAGCCTATCCGACTGGGGGTAAAGAGTCCGCGATTGTACGGATTTGCCAACGGAATCTGATCAATGGCCCTGGAATTCACCCTGAACCACGACGCCCCGGCTACCGCGGCGTTCGACTGCATCGTCGTCGGCGTGTTCGCCGACAAGCGCCTGTCCCCGGCCGCCCAGGCCCTGGACGCGGCCAGCGGCGGACGCCTGACCGCCCTGGCCGAGCGCGGCGACGTCAGCGGCAAGACCGGCGCCACCGCCCTGCTCCACGACCTGCCCGGCGTGAAGGCGCCGCGGGTGCTGGCGGTGGGCCTGGGCGACGCCGCCAAGTTCGGCGTGCCGCAGTACCTGAAGGCGGTCGGCGACGCCGCGCGCGCCCTCAAGAGCGGGCCGGCGGGCAGCGCGCTGCTGACCCTGAGCGAGCTGGAGGTGAAGGGCCGCGACCAGGCCTGGGCGATCCGCCAGGCGGTGATCGCCAGCGACCACGCCTGCTACCGCTACACCGCCACCCTCGGCAAGAAGAAGCCCGACGACAGCGGCCTCGCCCGCCTGGCCGTGCACGGCAACGACGCCACCGCGCTGGCCCAGGGCGAAGCGATCGCCGCCGGCGTGACGTTCGCCCGCGAACTCGGCAACCTGCCGCCGAACCTGTGCACCCCGGCCTACCTGGCCGAGACCGCGGCCGCCTTCGCCCGGGGCGTGGACGGCGCCGAGGCCGAGATCCTCGACGAGACGCAGATGCAGGAACTGGGCATGGGCTCGCTGCTGGCGGTGGCGCGCGGCTCGGCCAACCGCCCGCGGCTGCTGGTGCTGAAGTGGAATGGTGGTGGCGACGCCCAGCCCTACGTGCTGGTCGGCAAGGGCATCACCTTCGACACCGGCGGCGTCAACCTGAAGACCCAGGGCGGCATCGAGGAGATGAAGTACGACATGTGCGGCGGTGCCAACGTCATCGGCACCTTCGTCGCCGCGGCCACCGCACGCCTGCCGCTGAACCTGGTGGTGGTGGTGCCGGCGGTGGAGAACGCGATCGACGGCAACGCCTACCGCCCGTCGGACGTGATCACCAGCATGTCCGGCAAGACCATCGAAGTCGGCAACACCGACGCCGAAGGCCGCCTGATCCTGTGCGACGCGCTGACCTACGCCGAACGCTTCAAGCCTGCGGCGCTGATCGACGTGGCCACCCTCACCGGCGCCTGTATGGTCGCCCTCGGCCACCAGACCGCCGGCCTGATGAGCAAGCACGACGACCTGGCCGCTGAACTGCTGGCCGCCGGCGAGCACGTGTTCGACCGCGCCTGGCGCCTGCCGCTGTGGGACGAGTACCAGGGCCTGCTGGATTCCAGCTTCGCCGACGTCTACAACATCGGCGGCCGCTGGGCCGGCGCGATCACCGCCGGCTGCTTCCTGTCGCGCTTCACCGAAGGCCAGCGCTGGGCGCACCTGGACATCGCCGGCGTGGCCAGCGACGAAGGCAAGCGCGGCATGGCCACCGGCCGCCCGGTGGGCCTGCTGTCGCAGTGGTTGCTCGACCGCGTTGCAGGCGGCGCGGCGTGATTGGGGAGTCGGGATTGGGGATTCGTGAAAGGCGCCTCCGTGTTCCCTTTCCGCGCCTCTTGCTCCGGCAGGCGACCGTGATCCGCGGTTGCCAATCCCCAATCCCGAACAACGAATCCCTGCCCTGATGCGCGCCGACTTCTATCTGATCGCCAAGCCGCGGTTCCTCAACGAACCGTTGCGACTGGTGTGCGAGCTGGCGCGCAAGGCCAACGACGCCAATCTGTGGACGCTGGTGCTGGCGCGCGACATGGCCCAGGCCGAGGAACTGGACGAGCTGCTGTGGGCGTTCGATGCCGACGCCTACATCCCGCACCAGATCGCCGACGCCGATGCCGACGAAGAAGAGGCGCAGGTGCTGATCGTCCCGCCCGGCGTCGACGCGCCGGAACGCCCGCTGGTGATCAACCTGCGCGATGCGCCCTACCTGGGCGCCTGCGAGCGCGTACTGGAAGTGGTCCCGGCCGACCCGTCCGCGCGCGAACCGCTGCGCGAGCGCTGGAAGCAGTACAAGGCCCAGGGCTACGCGGTCAGCAAGCACGATATGTGAGGAGCCGGGATTGGGGATTCGGGATGGGTCCCTGCCCCGCCCCATCATCGGCACCGCACGGCAACGAATCCCGAATCACGACTCCCCAATCCCGGCTTCCCCATGACCACCCTCGCCTCCAGCTACAATCCCAAGTCCTTCGAATCGCGCCTGTACGCGCAATGGGAAGCGTCCGGTTACTTCGCACCGTCCGGGAAGGGCGAACCGTATACCGTGCTGCTGCCGCCGCCGAACGTGACCGGCACGCTGCACATGGGCCACGCCTTCCAGCAGACGCTGATGGATGCGCTGGTGCGCTACCACCGCATGCGCGGCTTCGACACGCTGTGGCAGGTCGGCAGCGACCACGCCGGCATCGCCACCGAGATGGTGGTGTCGCGCAACCTGACCCTGGAAGGCAAGGGCGAGACCCGCGATTCGCTGGGCCGCGACGGCTTCATCGCCAAGGTCTGGGAGTGGAAGCAGCACTCCGGCGACACCATCGAGCGGCAGATGCGTCGCCTCGGCACCTCGGCCGACTGGTCGCGCAGCACCTTCACCATGGATCCGCAGCCGTCGGCGGCGGTGATCGAGGCCTTCGTGCGCTGGCACGAACAGGGCCTGATCTACCGCGGCCAGCGCCTGGTCAACTGGGACCCGGTGCTGAAGACCGCGATCTCCGACCTGGAAGTGGAGAACGTGGAGGAAGACGGCTTCCTGTGGTCGATCGCCTACAAACTGGAAGATGGCGCCAGCTACGAGCACGTCGAGCACGACGCCGACGGCCACGAGACCCTGCGCGAGACCCGCGACTACCTGGTGGTCGCCACCACCCGCCCGGAGACCCTGCTCGGCGATACAGCGGTGATGGTGCACCCGGAGGATGCGCGCTACGCGCACCTGATCGGCAAGACGGTGACACTGCCGCTGACCGGCCGCCGCGTGCCGGTGATCGGCGACGACTACGTCGACCGCGCGTTCGGCACCGGCGTGGTCAAGGTGACCCCGGCGCACGACTTCAACGACTACCAGGTCGGCGTGCGGCATGGGTTGCCGATGATCAACCTGTTCACCCCGACCGCCGCGCTCAACGACAGCGTGCCGGAGCGGTACCGCGGCCTGGACCGCTACGACGCACGCAAGGCGGTGCTGGCCGACCTCGAAGACCTCGGCATCCTGATCGAGACCAAGCCGCACAAGCTGCAGGTGCCGCGCGGCGACCGTACCGGCCAGGTGATCGAGCCGTACCTGACCGACCAGTGGTTCGTGAAGATGGACGCGCTGGCCAAGCGCGGCCTGGAGCTGGTCGAGTCCGGGCAGATCCAGTTCGTGCCGCCGAACTGGATCAACACCTATCGCCACTGGATGGAGAACATCCAGGACTGGTGCATCAGCCGCCAGCTGTGGTGGGGCCATCGCATCCCAGCCTGGTTCGACGACGCCGGCAACTGCTACGTCGGCCGCGACGAGGCCGATGCGCGCGCCAAGGCTGGCCTCGGCGCCGACGTCGCCCTGCACCAGGACAGCGACGTGCTGGAGACCTGGTTCTCCTCGCAGCTGTGGCCGTTCGCGACCATGGGCTGGCCGGAGCCGCAGGCGATGGCCGAGCGCGGCTTCGACCGCTACCTGCCGTCGAGCGTGCTGGTCACCGGCTTCGACATCATCTTCTTCTGGGTGGCGCGCATGATCATGGCCACCGACAGCTTCACCGGGAAGGTGCCGTTCCGCGACGTCTACATCACCGGCCTGATCCGCGACAAGGACGGGCAGAAGATGTCCAAGTCCAAGGGCAACGTGCTCGATCCGCTGGACATCATCGACGGCATCAGCATCGAGGACCTGGTCGCCAAGCGCACCACCGGGCTGATGCAGCCGCGCATGGCCGAGAAGATCGAGAAGGCCACGCGCAAGGAATTCCCCGAGGGCATCATCGCCCACGGCGCCGATGCGCTGCGCTTCACCATCGCCGCGCTGGCCGGCCACGGCCGCGACATCAAGTTCGACCTGGGCCGCGCCGAGGGCTACAAGAATTTCTGCAACAAGCTGTGGAATGCCAGCCGCTTCGTGCTGATGAACACGCGCCAGGAAGATGCGGACGCGGCGACAATCACGAACGCGTCGCCACGCGCCCAGATGGCGAACCACGCGGACACCGCTTTGAATGCCGGTTCAGCCACGCAACAGCCGGTGACCGATGCCGAGAAGTGGATCCTGCTGCGCCTGCAGGCGGTCACTGCCGAGGCACAGGCGCAGTTCGCCGCATACCGCTTCGACCTGCTCGCGCAGTGCCTGTACGAATTCGCCTGGAACGAGTTCTGCGACTGGTTCCTGGAACTGACCAAGCCGGCGCTGAACGGCGACGACGCGGCGGCCGCCGACAGTACCCGCCATACCTTGCTGCATGTGCTGGAAACCCTGCTGCGCCTGCTGCATCCGCTGACCCCGTTCGTCACCGAGGAACTGTGGCAGCAGGTGGCGCCGCGCCTGGGCATCGCCGCGCCGACCATCTCGCTGCAGCCGTACCCGGATGCGGCGGCGATGGACGTGGCCACCTATGCCGGCGCCGCGGCCGACGTGGAATGGCTGAAAGCGATGGTGTCGGCGCTGCGCCGCGTGCGCAGCGAATTGCAGGTGGCGCCGTCGCGGCAGGTGCCGCTGCTGCTGCAGGGCGGCCAGGCGCAGGACCGCGCGCGGGTCGAACGCTTTGCCGCGCAACTGCGCTTCCTGCTCAAGCTCGAGGCCATCCAGTGGCTGGACGACGGCGCGACCGCGCCGGCCGCGGCCACCGCGATCGTCGGCGAACTGAAACTGCTGGTGCCGCTGGAAGGCCTGGTCGACCTGGATGCCGAACGCCTGCGCCTGGACAAGGAGATCGCCCGCGTCGCGTCCGAGAAGGACAAGAGCGAGGCCAAGCTGGGCAAGTTCACCGACAAGGTGCCGCCCGCCGTGATCGAGCAGGAACGCCAGCGCCTGGCCGACTGGAGCGCGCAGCTGGACGGCCTGCGCGAGCAGCGCGCCAAGCTGTAGCCAGGCAGGGCGGCACGCGCATGCGCTGGCGCGTGCCGCCACCGTTACTCGTGCTGGTCGGTGCGGCAGGCGCCTGGGTCGCGGCCCGGGCATGGCCCGCGCCGACCTTGCTACTGCCGGGTCAACGCGCGCTGGGCGTGGTGCTGATCGTGGCTGGCGTGATCGCCAACGTGGCACCGAAACGGCATTTCCGCCGCGCCGGCACCACGGTGAACCCGCTGCAGCCGCAGCGCGCCAGCGCGCTGGTGCAGTCCGGGCTGCATCGGCATTCGCGCAACCCGATGTACGTGGGTCACGCGTTGATGTTGCTGGGCTGGCTGCTGTGGCTCGGCCATCCCGCCGCTGGCGTGGCCCTGGCCAGTTACCTGCTGTACGTCGATCGCGTGCAGATTCCGCGCGAGGAAGCGGCGTTGCAAGCGCGCTTCGGCGCCGCGTATGTCGATTACTGCCGACGCGTGCGTCGCTGGCTGTAGAACACGCACTGCCCGCCGGGCACGATGCCCCCACCCCTCTCCACGCCGCCGCCCGGCCTTGCGGGCGGCGGCGCAGCGACGCCCTCAGAGTTTGCCGGCGCCGGCCTTGGCCTTGACGTCCGCCGCCACCTTGTTCGCCGGCAGCAGCGAATAGGTGTACGGCGGGGTCCAGCCGATGTTGTTGTTCCAGGAACAGGTCAGCGCCTGGCCGTTGAGCAGCGAGCCGAAGTCGCGGTAGACGCTGCCGCCGTAGTCGGCCGCGATCTTGTCGCAACCGCTCACGCCGCTGATGTCGAAGACGTTGTTCTCGGAGAAGATCTTCGATTCCTTGCCCACGCCGTGCGCGTAGGAGAACGGATACACCGCGTTGCTGGTGCTGCCCACGTGGTAGTTGTTGTAGAGGTGTACCTGACCGAAGCGCACCCGCGGCGCGCGCGCGGAGATGTTCTCGAACAGGGTGTTGTGGATGGTCACCTTGAGCTTGCCGCTGTCGGTGCTGGAGGCGCTGTCGCTGGAGCCGATCAGGTTGTTCTTCTCGTGCGACTTGAACGCCGAGTAGGACACGGTGACGTAGTTGGCGCCCTTCTTGATGTCCAGCGCGCCGTCGTGGTGCTGTTTGGGCCGGCCGTTGGCGGTGCCGTTCTGGTCGTCGGTGCGGCGGCCGTCGGTGAAGGTCACATGGTCCACCCACACGTTGCTGGCGCCCTCGATGGTCATGCCGTCGTATTCGGAATTCCAGTTGCCGGCGCTGCCGTCGTTCGGATCCCACACCGGTTGCGGATCCCACGGATTCTCGATGGTCAGGTTGCGCACGATCACGTCGTTGGCCTTGACGTAGAAATAGCCCTCGCGGATCTCGGCGTTGCTGCCGACGCCGATCAGCGTGGTCTTGGTGGGCACGTCCAGGCGCGCGCGGCTCTTCATGTCCGCAGTGGTGCTGTACGGCGTGCCTTCGCTGATGTCGATGATGCCGTTGACCTTGATGATGCGGCCGTTGCTGCCGGCGCTGGCCTTCAGCGCGGCCTTCAGCTGCGCCGCGGTGCTGACGCTGTAGACATCGGCGGCGGCGGCCTTGGAGCCGCCCTTGGTGCCGCCGTTCTGCGTCGCCCAGCCGGTGCTGGCGACCTCCAGGCTGGCGTCGGCATGGGCGGCGCCGGCGATGCCGGCCAGGCACAGGGCCAGGCCGAAGGTGCGCAGCGGCGAGCGCGGCGATGGAGCGATGCGGGACTGCGTGGTCATCCTGGAAACCTCGTGAGCATGCGTGGTTTGGACGCAGGCGCGCGCGCTCCGCAGCAGCGGAATGCACGGCGACGCCTGCGCGGTCGCTGTCCCCTCGGACAACTGCGGGTCATGCCTTCGTGGGAGGCAGGCGCCGAAGAGGCGCGCACTGTAGGGACCGCGCGGCGTGTGTAAAGGGACGATGTAGACACGCACGATCCAGCCGCACGATATGGGAGCCGCGTCGCACGAATTGCCTGCGCGCAACAGGGCGCCGCAGTGCCATCGCTGCGGGACAACAACGCTGTCCCACCGACAGAAGGCGACATTGCGGGGGGCGCCTGCGACGGCGCAAAAACGCCGGGAAAACCACAACAGGCGGGTAACGGCACACGTCGGTCATCGCCGATCGACGCGCGGCACGCAGCACGCAGGTGCACTGGTCGCAGCGAACACGACGCCGACATCGCCAAGCGCCTGCAGCGCGATCGCCTAGATCAGGTTGCGACGCGCACGCAGCGCAGTACATCGCACCGGCCAGACGCAGGCCAGCACTCACCCACACCGGCCGCTTGCGCCGATGCCTTCCGCACACACGCGGCAGCACCGCTCGAATGAAACCGCACGTCGCCCGTGGCGGACGCGCAGAGGCCTCAGGACATGCCGTCGAAGAACAGCTCGATCGCCATCACCAGCGCGTCCTCGCGGCCGTTTGCAGCCGGGTAGTAGCGCGGGCGCCGGCCGATCTCGTTGAAGCCTTCGCTGTGATAGAGCGCGATCGCATTGGGATTGGATGGCCGCACTTCCAGGAATACCCGGCGCGCACCGAGGTCGACGCCGTACTTGATCAGCGCGCGCAGCAGCAGTCGGCCATAGCCGCGCGACTGCCGCTCCGGCGCCACGCAGACGTTGAGGATGTGCGCCTCGTCGGCAGCGACGCTGATCACCCCGTAGCCGACGATCGTGCCCTCCTCCACCAGCACCCAGCCCGGGTAACCGGCCTGCAGGCAGTCGCGGAAGATGCCGCGCGTCCAGGGAAACGGATAGGCGCGGCGCTCGATCTCCATCACCGCATCCAGATCGGTTTCGCGCAAGGCGCGCAGCGTGGCCGCTGGCGCAGGCGCCGACCCGAGCGCGCTCATCGCGGCGTCCGCTTGCGCAGCGCGCGCAGCTGCGGCCACAGCGCGCGCTTGGCCGCCGCATTGCCGCGCAGTTCGTCCAGCGGCCAGGTCGCCATCAGCGCCTGCGTGGCCGGATCGTTGGGATTGAGGCCGGAAGCGCGCAGCAAGGCGATCTGCAGGCGATCGGGCAGGCGCAGGCCGACCCGACGCGCCGCTGCCGCAGGTGCCGCACGCACCGCGTCCGGCGCTTCCGCCGGTGGCGGCGGCGCCGACGCGCGGCGCCGTTCCGGCAACTCGGCGGCCGGCAGCTCGACGGCGCGGCCTCCCCGCGGTGGCGCCGATCCAGGCGCCGACCGCTGTACCGGCGCGACGGGCTCCACCTCCGGCGTCGGCGCCGGTTCGATCACCGCCGCGGCATCCACGTACACGGTGTGGCCGAGCGCCTGCAGCCAGCCGACCTGCTCGGCCGACCACAACGGCGCATCCATGGACGCGTGCTCGCTCATGTCGCGTCCGGCACCTTGCGCCAGCGCCGCCACAGCCACAGGCAGGGCCCGGACAGCGCGTACAACACGCCGATCGCCAGCAGCGCCCGCGCCAGGTCGATCACCAGCACCGCCAGCACGATCGGCGCCAGCACCAGCATCAGGAACGGCACCCGGTCGGTGCGCGGGCCCTTCTCGCCGCTGCCCTTGAAGCTCCAGAAGCGGATGCGGCTGACCATCAGCAGCGCCGCGGTCACGGTCAGGCCCAGCGCCACGTAACGCAGCTGTTCGCCGTCCCAGCCCAGCGAGCCGTCGGCGAAGGACCAGACGAAGGCCATCATCAGCCCGGCCGCGGCCGGGCTGGCCAGGCCCACGAACCAGCGCTTGTCGACCGTGCCGACCTGGGTATTGAAGCGGGCCAGGCGCAGCGCGGCGCAGGCCGCGTACAGGAACGCCGCCGACCAGCCGACCCGGCCCAGCATGCTGCCATCGAACTTCAGCGCCGACAGCGACCAGTGGTACATCACCAGCGCCGGCGCCATGCCGAAGCTGACCAGGTCGGCCAGCGAGTCGTACTGCACGCCGAATTCGCTGCTGGTGCCGGTCAGCCGCGCCACGCGCCCGTCCAGCCCGTCCATCACCGCGGCCACGAACACCGCCACGCTGGCGTGCACGAACTGGCCGTTGGCGGCGGCGATGATGGCGTAGAAACCGGAGAACAGGCCGGCGGTGGTGAACAGGTTCGGCAGCAGGTAGATGGTGCGCGAACGGGGGGGCGGTCGGGATGAGTCCATCCCGTCAGTCTAATCGACTTGCCAGGCCCGTCGGCGGGTGCTGCAATCGGCGCTCCCGCCGCGCCCCTGGAGACCGCGATGCGCGCCCTGCCCCGGTTTTGCTGCCTGCCCCTGCTCGCCGTCAGCGGCATGCTCGGCGCCACCACCCTGTACCAATGGAAGGACGCGCAGGGCGTCACCCACTATGCCGAGACCCCGCCCCCCGGCGGCAAGTACCAGGTCCGCAAGGTCGACACCCGCGGCGACGCCCCGGCCGAGACGCCCGAGGCGGCCCCGGCCGAGAACGGCCAGTGCCTGACCGCGCGCAAGAACCTGGACATCCTCAACAAGCCCGGCAAGATCACCACCGACAGCGATGGCGACGGCAAGCCGGACGGGGAACTGGACGAATCCCAGCGCGGCGCGCAGAAGGCCCTGGCCGAGGCCGCGATCAAGGCCTACTGCTCGCCGGCGGCCGCACCCGCCAAGTAACCCGAACGCGCGGCGCCGGCCGCGGGCAATGCCCGCAGCGCCGGCAATGACTGGCAAAATGGGCGACCCGCCGTCTGCGAAGCCCCTCGATGCGCCTTTCCCAGTTCCACCTGCACACCACCAAGGAAACCCCGGCCGACGCCGAACTGGTCAGCCACCAGCTGATGCTGCGCGCGGGCATGATCCGCAAGCTCGCCTCCGGCCTGTACACCTGGTCGCCGCTGGGCCTGCGCGTGCTGCGCAAGGTGGAAGCGGTGGTGCGCGAGGAAATGAACCGCGCCGGCGCGGTGGAAGTGCTGTTCCCGACCATCCAGCCGCGCGAGCTGTGGGATGCCACCGGGCGCTGGAGCAAGTTCGGCGGGCTGATGCTGCGCATGCAGGACCGCAAGGAGCAGGACTACTGCTACAGCCCGACCGCCGAAGAGGCCGCCGCCGATTTCGCGCGCCAGGAACTCAACAGCTACAAGCAGCTGCCGGTCAACTTCTACCAGATCCAGACCAAGTTCCGCGACGAGATCCGGCCGCGCTTCGGGGTAATGCGCGCGCGCGAGTTCCTGATGAAGGACGCCTACTCGTTCCACCTGAGCGATGAGGACCTGGCGCGCGAATACGAGAACATGAAGGCGGCCTACATCCGCATCTTCACCCGCCTGGGGCTGCAGTTCCGCGCCGTGCAGGCCGATTCCGGCGACATCGGCGGCGACGCCTCGCAGGAATTCCACGTACTGGCCGAGTCCGGCGAGGATTCGCTGGCGTTCTCCACCGGCTCGGACTACGCGGCCAATGTCGAAGCCGCGATCGCCGCCGCACCGGCGCCGCGCGCGGCGGCAAGCGAGGAGCTGCGCAAGGTCGCCACGCCCACCCAGAAGACCTGCGAGGCGGTGGCCGAGCTGCTCGGCATCCCGCTGCAGCGCACGGTCAAGTCGGTGGCGGTGATGGCCGGCGAGCGCTTCGTGCTGGCGCTGGTGCGCGGCGACCACACGGTCAACGAGATCAAGCTGGGTAAGGTCGCCGGCCTGGCCGGCTACCGCATGGCCAACGAGGCCGAGATCCTCGCGCACCTGGGCAGCGAGCCGGGCTTCCTCGGCCCGCTGGGTCCGCGCCAGCCGATCCGCGTGGTCGCCGACCGCGACGTCGCGGCGCTGGCCGACTTCGTGGTCGGGGCCAACGAACGCGGCTTCCACCTGGCCGGGGTCAACTGGGGCCGCGACCTGCCGGAACCGGACGCCGTGGCCGACCTGCGCAACGTGGTCGAGGGCGAACGCGCCCACGACGGCGGCGAGATCCGCCTGGCCCGCGGCATCGAGGTCGGCCATGTGTTCCAGCTCGGCCGCCAGTACGCGCAGGCGCTGGATGCCACCGTGGTGGACGAGCACGGCAAGACCGTGACGCTGGCGATGGGCTGCTACGGCATCGGCATTTCCCGCATCGTCGCCGCGGCGATCGAGCAGAACCACGACGACGCCGGCATCCGCTGGCCGCAGCCGATGGCGCCGTGGACGGTGGCGGTGTGCGTGATCAATCCCAAGCGCGACCCGGCGGTCGACGCCGCCGGCGAGGCGTTGCTGGCGGAACTGCAGCAGGCCGGGCTCGATGCGGTGCTGGACGACCGCGGCCTGCGCCCCGGCGCGATGTTCGCGGATATCGAATTGATCGGCGTTCCGCACCGGGTGGTGGTCTCGGAACGGGGTTTGGCCGCCGGTACGTTCGAATATCGCGCGCGCAGCGGCGGCGATGCCGAACACCTGGACCGCGCCGCCTTGCTGGCGCGATTGCAGGGGTAATGTCTGGGGCCGGGAGATTATCCCGGCCCTTTTTCTTTACACGCTCATCACGCTCGCAAGCGAATTCTCCGGATATCGCTGCAATTGAATACATCCCGTATAAGCGGATCGGGAAATGGTGCAGCGGTATCCCGCTTGCAGATGCCTGCCGGGAATAAGCCGAATATTTGTCAAACCGATAACACATCATTATCATTCTGCGCTGGCCAGGGAATGGCGGACGGCCACCACCCATTTTCCGGAGTAAAGATGACCATCGATCTCAGCGGCCTGTCGGCCAAGCAATTGGGCGCGCTCATCAAGACCGCCAAGAAGCAGCAGTCCATCGTCGCCAAGCGCCCCCCCATCGCCAAGGTCCGCACCCAGCTGACCCGCCTGGCCAAGAGCCACGGCTACAGCATCGAGGAAGTCTTCGGTGGCGCCGCCCCCACCGCACGCGGCCGCAAGGCCGGCAAGCCGGGTCCGAAGCCGGGCCGCAAACTGGGCAAGGTTCCGCCGAAATACCGCAATCCCGCCAATGCCGCCGAAACCTGGACCGGCCGCGGCAAGCAGCCGCGCTGGCTGGCCGATCTGGTCGCCAAGGGCAAGAAGGTCGACGATTTCCTGATCGCCGGCGGCGCTGCCAAATCCGCCGCGCCGACCAAGAAAACCGCCAAGAAGGCGGTCAAGCGCGTGGCCAAGAAGGCCAGCAAGAGCGCCGCGCCGAAGGCCTGATCCGCCGCGGTGACCGCAGTGAAAAACGCCGGCACATGCCGGCGTTTTTTATTACCGGATTCAAAGATTCTTGCGCGCCGGTACCAGCAGATTGCCGAACAGCAGGCCGGCGACCAGCGCCATCACGATATTGGTCACCGTCAGCAGTGCCGATTGCCCGACGAGCACGTCCTGCTGCTGCACCAGGGTCAACAGTCCGCGCAGACTGGCGCTGCCGGGCACCAGCATGATGATGCCCGGCAACCGGACCAGGGCCCCTGGCCGGTGCACGATGCGGCCGAACAGATTGCCGGCCGCGGTCAACACCATCGCCGACAGGAAGATGCCGACCGGGCTGCCCCAGGCGTCGCCGGCGAAGCGCGCGATCGCATAACCGGCCACCGATGCGGCCATCACGAACGGATAATCGCGGCCGCTGGCCTTGAACAGCAGCGCGAACGCATAGGCGGCGACCAGCAGCGAGGCCCATTCCACCCAGCCGTGCTGCGGCCGCGACGCCCTCACCATCGGCTCCAGGCCGAGCAGTTGCGCCAGGGTCACCGCGATCACCGCGCCGACGGTCAGCTTGAGGACGGTGGTGACCGCGCCGGCGAAGCGCGCCGTGCCCGAGACCCAGTGCTGGCTGGTCAGTTCGTTGACCGCATTGGTCAGCGCCATCCCCGGCAGCAGCACCACCAGCGAAGCGATGATCACCGTATTGAGATTGAGCGGCGCCACGAAACTGGCCACCAGGGTCGCGACGAAACCGGCCAGCAGCGCCGCCAGCGCGTCGTTGGCTTCCTTGGTCGCCGGGCGCTTGTCGGTGAGCTGGGTCAGCACGCCGATCAGCAGGCCGATCACCGTGGCGGTGGCGATGTCCAGCCACGGCAGGCGCCACAGCCCGGCCACGCCGGCCGCGGCCAGGCCGAAGCCGAGCACCTGCATCGCCACCCAGCGCCGCCCCGGCGGCTGGTCCAGCTGGCGCAGCGCGGTATGGCCCTGGGCCACGCTCATGCGCCCGCTGGCCACGTCGTCGGCGATGCGGTCGGCGACGCTGAGCTTGTGCAGGTCGTTGTCGCCCGGCGCCAGCCGCACCACGCGGGTGATGTCGCTGGAGCCGATCGCCTTGGTCGGGTCGCTGAAGCTGAGGATCAGCCCGGTCGGGTTGGACCAGGGTTCGCAATCCAGGTCCAGTTGCTGCGCCAGCGCCACCACCGCCGCCTCCAGCCGCTGCGCGGTGGTGCCATAGGTGTGCAGTCGCCCGGCGATGTCCGAGACGAAGGCGATGCGCTGCGCGTAGGTCGCGTTGGCGGAGGGACTGACGGTGGGAGCGGCGGGCATGTCGGCTAGTATGGCGCGAACGCCGCGCCCGGCCACCCCGTCGCGATCACCACATCTGCAACACGGGCGAAACAGGTATGCTCGCGCACCGGACGCCCCCATGATCGAACCGCAACCGCCCAAACTCAGCCAGGACGACCGAGACCCCTCGCGGGTGCGGCTGACCGGCAGTTGGACCCTGGCCACGGCCCTGGCCTCCTCGGAAGTGCTGCGCGGCATGCCGGCCGGCACCACCGGCATCGACGCCAGCGGCATCGGCCAGCTGGATTCGGCCGGGGTGCTGCAGCTGATGCGCTACGCCACCCGCAACGGCATCGCCCACGAGGCGCTGGATTTCCGCCAGGATCATCGCGCGCTGGTCTCGACCATCGAGGACGTCGCCGACGACCGCCCCAAGCGCAAGCGCGACTACGGTTTCGCCGCGGCGCTGGAACGCCTGGGCTATGCGGTGCACCGCAACGGCAAGGAAATCGTCGCCCTGGTCGGCTTCCTCGGCGAGACCCTGGTCAAGATGATGCGCCTGGTGCATGAGCCGCGGCGCTTTCGCCTGACCTCCACCGTGCACCACATGGAGCAGGTCGGCCTGGACGCGGTGCCGCTGGTGGCGCTGCTGTCGTATCTGGTCGGCGCGGTGATCGCCTTCCTCGGCTCGACCATCCTGCGCGACTTCGGCGCCGAGATCTATGTGGTGGAGCTGGTCAGCATCGCCTTCCTGCGCGAGTTCGCGGTGCTGCTCACCGCGATCGTGCTCGCCGGGCGCACCGCCAGTGCGTTCACCGCGCAGATCGGCGCGATGAAGGCACGCGAAGAGGTCGACGCGATCCAGACCCTGGGCCTGGACCCGATGGACCTGCTGGTGATCCCACGGCTGGTGGCGCTGATGCTGATGCTGCCGCTGCTGACCTTCGTGGCGATGATCGCCGGCCTGGCCGGCGGCGTCACCGTCGGCGCCTTCGACCTCGGCATCCCGCCGCAGATGTACCTGGCGCGCATGCACGACACCATCGATATCCGGCACATGCTGGTCGGGCTGTCCAAGGCCCCGATCTTCGCCATCGTGATCGGCCTGATCGGCTGCCTGGAAGGGCTGCGGGTGGAAGGCACCGCGCAATCCGTCGGCGAGCGCACCACCTCCAGCGTGGTGCAGACGATCTCGCTGGTGATCATCATCGACGCGATCGCCGCGCTGTGGTTCATGAACATGGGGTGGTGATGGAGCCGGGATTGGAGAGTGGGCATTGGGGATTCGTTGAAGCCGGGCGCTATGCGCCTGGGCGGGAGCAGTTGCGTTGACCAATCCCGAATCCCAAATCCCAAATCCCGAATTGGCCATCTCCGTCCGCGGCCTGGTCAACCGCTTCGGCACCCAGACCGTGCACGAGGACCTGGACCTGGACGTGCGCCGCGGCGAGATCCTCGGCGTGGTCGGTGGCTCGGGCACCGGCAAGTCGGTGCTGATGCGCGCCATCCTCGGCCTGCGCGACCCCGATGCCGGCAAGATCCAGGTGCTCGGCGTGGATACCGACTCCGGTCGCCGCGCCGATCGCCTGCACGTGGAGCGCAATACCGGCGTGCTGTTCCAGGACGGCGCGCTGTTTTCCTCGCTGACCGTCGGCGAGAACGTGCAGGTGCCGCTGAAGGAGCATTTCGGCGAACTGCCCGACAGCTGGCATTACGAGCTGGCGCTGCTGAAGGTGAAACTGGCCGGTCTGCCCGCGGATGCGCTGAACAAGCTGCCCTCGCAACTGTCGGGCGGCATGCGCAAGCGCGCCGGGCTGGCGCGTGCGTTGGCGTTGGACCCGCCGCTGCTGTTCCTGGACGAGCCCACCGCCGGCCTGGACCCGATCGGCGCGGCCGCCTTCGACCGGCTGATCCGTACCCTGCAGGAAGCACTGGGCCTGACCGTGTTCCTCATCACCCACGACCTGGACACCTTGTACGCTATCTGCGACCGCGTGGCGGTGCTGGCCGACCGCAAGGTCATCGCCAACGCGCCGTTGGCCGAGATCGAGCAAGTGGACCACCCGTGGATCCAAGAGTATTTCCACGGCCCGCGCGCGCGCGCCGCGCGCGATGCCAAGACCGCCTGGACCGAGACCCCCTGAGCCCATGGAAACCAAAGCCAACTACGTGCTGATCGGCGCCTTCACCATCGTGGTGGGGATCGCGCTGCTGCTGTTCGGACTCTGGGCCGCCAAGTACTCCTCCGACCGCACCTGGCAGGAATACCGCGTGGTGTTCCGCGAGGCGGTGACCGGCCTGTCGGTCGGCAGCCCGGTGCAGTACAACGGCATCGCGGTGGGCTCGATCACCGAGCTGACCCTGGCGCCGAACGACCCGCGCCAGGTGGTGGCGCGGATCCGGGTCAACTCGACCACGCCGATCAAGAGCGACACCCGCGCCAAGCTGGGCATCACCAGCCTGACCGGCCCGTCGATCATCCAGCTCTCCGGCGGCACCCCGGAAGCGCCGTCGCTGACCTCGATCGACAACAGCGATGCGCCGATCATCCAGACCACGCCCTCGGCGCTGCAGAACATCACCGACACCGCCAACCGCATCGTCGAACGCCTGGACGAAGTGCTCAGCGACCGCAACGTCGCCAGCATCACCGCCACCCTGCACAACCTGGAGACCATCAGCGGCGGCCTGGCCGACCGCGACCAGGGCATGCAGTCGCTGATCGTCAGTGCGCGCGACGCCGCGCGCAACCTGGACACCACGCTCAAGACCACCAACGGCACCATCCAGCGCCTGGACCAGAATCTGGTGCAGCAGCTGCCGCCGATCCTGGACAAGCTGGAGGACACGCTGAGCAAGCTGGATTCGGCCGCGGGCAATGCCGACAAGATCCTTGGCGAGAACCGCTCGGCGATCAACAGCTTCGCCAACGACGGCCTCGGCCAGCTCGGCCCGACCCTGACCGAACTGCGCGGCCTGATCCGCGACCTGCGCCGGGTCAGCGACCGCCTGGACAACAACCCCGCGCGCTACCTGCTCGGCCGCGACGCCCCGAAGGAGTTCAAACCCAAATGAAGCCGATGCGCGCCTTCCTCCTGCTCGCCGTGCCGGCCCTGCTGCTGGCCGGCTGCTCGCTGCCCGGCGGCAACAAGGAGCCGGTGACGATCTACGCGCCGGACGTGCGGGTGACCGCCGACCCTGCCTGGCCGCAGGTGAGCTGGCAACTGGCGCTGACCAAGCCCAGCGCCGCGCGCGTGGTCGACAGTTCGCGCATCGCGGTGCGGCCGACGCCCGACGAACTGCAGGTGTACGGCGGCGTCAGCTGGGCGCAGCCGGCCACCGACATGCTCGAGGACATGCTGCTGCGCGGGTTCGAGGATTCCGGGCGCATCCCCGGCGTGGCCCGGCTCGGCACCGGCATTCGCGCCGACTACAAGCTGCTGCTGGACCTGCGCCGCTTCGAGGCGGACTACGCCGGGCGCGCGGTGCCGTCGGCCACCATCGAACTCAATGCCAAACTGCTGTACAGCGCCGACCAGCGCGTGGTCGCCTCGCGCACCTTCCTGGTGACCCAGCCGGCCGCCGGCACCGCCGAATCGCAGGTGGTCGACGCCTTCGGCCAGGCCATGTCGCAACTCGGCCACGATGTGGTCGGCTGGACCCTGCAGCAGGGCCAGGCCGACGCGGCGACGGCGATGGCGCCGAGCGTTCCGCCGCCGGTCAGCCCGAGGCCGCCGCGGCGCTGATAACTCCCCTCTCCCACCGGGAGAGGGGTCGGGGTGAGGGTACGGCGGCTACGGAGTCATCTCCCCAGAAACCTCTTTAGCAACCCGACCCTCATCCGCCCCTTCGGGGCACCTTCTCCCGGAGGGAGAAGGGATCATGCCCCCATGACCGCTCTACTCCCCTCTCCCACCGGGAGAGGGGCTGGGGGTGAGGGTGCGGCGGCCAGGGAGTCTTCTTTCCCAGATGCCTCCCTAGCGCTCCCGACCCTCATCCGCCCCTTCGGGGCACCTTCCCCCAAAAAGGGGGCCGTGGTCCCGGAGGGAGAAGGAATTAGGCATCACACGATCCTGCGGAACGTCAGGTTGATCCGCTCGCCGACCCGCTTGGCGGTGCGCGGTAAGGCGTGCCGGTACAGGCGCTGGGTGTCGCCCGCCATCAGCAGCAATCCGCCGGAGCTCAGTTCCAGCGCCTGCCGCAGCGCCGGCTGCTGGCGATGGCGCAACAGGAAGCGACGCGACGCGCCCAGGCTCAGCGAGGCGATCACCGGCGCCGGGCCGAGTTCGCGCTCGTCGTCGCTGTGCCAGCCCATCGCGTCGCGGCCGTCGCGGTAGCGGTTGGCGAGCACGCTGTTGAACGCCACCCCGGTCTCGGCCGCCAGCCGCGCGCGCAACGGCAGCAGCGCCGCCGGCCACGGATGCGGCGCGAAGCGGGTACCGGAATAGCGGTAGCTGGCGTCGGCATCGCCGATCCAGCAGCTCAGCCGCGGCGAATCGACCAGCTTTCCGAACAGGCGGATCCGGTGCACTTCCCACGGCACCTCGCGCAGCAACTGCGCACACAGCGCCGTCGCCGCGGCCGGGTCCAGCCACTCGGGATACCAGCGCAGATCGGCGCCGGGCAGGTCCAGTTCCATCGCGCCACGCTAGCACGCCCGCCCCCACCATACGCCGGCGTGCGGAATTTGCCCCTTCACGCGCAAACCCTGAAAATGCAGGCAGCCAGAACGAGCCAACGGGAGCGGAACAGATGACGGGAACCGAGGGCGGCGCCAACGCGCTGCAGCCAGTGGAGCGCGACGTCATGGAGTACGACGTCGTCACCGTCGGCGCGGGCCCGGCCGGGTTGGCGTTCGCGATCCGGCTCAAGCAGCTCAACCCCGACATCTCGGTCTGCGTGATCGAGAAGGCCAGCACCATCGGGGCGCACATCCTGTCCGGCGCGGTGATCGAACCGGCGCCGCTGGATGCGCTGCTGCCGGGCTGGCGCGACAACCCGCCGCCGATCTGCGTGCCGGCGGCCGAGGACGAGTTCTGGTACCTGAGCAAGGACGGCGGGCACAAGTTCCCGATGGTGCCGCCGGGCATGCGCAACCACGGCAACTTCATCGTCAGCCTCGGCGCCATGTGCGCCTGGCTGGCGCCGCAGGCCGAGGCGCTGGGCGTGGAGATCTACCCCGGCTTCGCCGCCGCCGAGACCCTGCACGCCGAGGACGGCACGGTACTGGGCGTGCGCATCGGCGACATGGGTGTGGCCAAGGACGGATCGCACAAGCCGGGCTACACCGCCGGCATCGACATCCGCGCCAAGGTCACGGTGCTGGCCGAAGGCGCGCGCGGACACCTGACCAAGCGCCTGATCGCGCGTTTCGCGCTCGACGCCGGCCACGATCCGCAGGCGTTCTCGATCGGCATCAAGGAGCTGTGGCAGTTGCCCGAGGGCCGCGTCAGCCCCGGCAAGATCGTGCACACCCTGGGTTGGCCGGCCGACAGCCAGACCTACGGCGGCAGCTTCCTGTACCACCTGGAGAACAACCAGGTGGCGCTGGGCTACGTCAGCGGCCTGGACTACCACGACCCCGAATACCGGCCGTGGGAAGCCTTCCAGCAGTGGAAGAACCACCCGATGATGAAGTCGCTGCTGGAAGGCGGCAGCATCCTCTCGGCCGGCGCGCGCGCCATCGCCAGCGGTGGCTGGCAGTCGCTGCCGAAGGTGGAGATGCCCGGCGCGCTGCTGATCGGCGACACCGCCGGCCTGCTCAACGTGCCCAAGATCAAGGGCACCCATCAGGCGATCCGCAGCGGCATGCTCGCCGCCGAACACCTCGCCGCCGGCGCCGCGCTCGACCCGGCCGGCTTCGACGCGCGCCTGCGCGGCTCGGAGGTGATGGCCGAGTTGCGCCAGGTACGCAACATCAAGCCCGGTTTCAAGAAGGGGCTGTGGTTCGGCCTGCTCAATGGCGCGTGGGAAACCCTGGTCAAGGGCGCCTCGCCGTGGACGCTCAAGGTCGGCGCCGACTGGAAGAGCCTGGACCGGCTGGGCGAGCACGAGCAGCCCAAGCGCGACTACGTGCAGCGCGAACTGGCCCCGCGCGACCGCCTGCAGGGCGTGTACTTCGCCGCCACCGAGCACGACGAGGACCAGCCGGTGCACCTGCACGTGCTCGATCCGCAGATCTGCGTGACCCGCTGCACCGAGGAGTACGGCAACCCCTGCACGCGCTTCTGCCCGGCGGCGGTGTACGAGATCGTCGACGACGCGGCCGGCAAGCGTCTGCAGATCAACGCCGCCAACTGCGTGCACTGCAAGACCTGCGACATCAAGGATCCGTACGCGATCATCGACTGGGTGACGCCGGAAGGCGGCTCCGGGCCGAATTACCAGAACCTGTGAGCGCAGGCCTGCCCGCGCGCCTGAAGACGGCGCTGTACCTCACGCTGCGCGCGGGCTTTCGCGTCCTGCCGCTGGCGCCGGCGCAGCGCGATCGCCTGCGCGCGCGCTTCCTGGAGCGCCATGCGGATCTGGTGCCGCCGCCGCCGCGCGGGCGCGCCACCGACGGGCATGGCGAACGCCGGCCACGCGCGCGCGCCGACGAGCGTGCGATCGGCCATGTATCCGCGCAGCAGGTGACGCTGCCGACGCCACTGCCGGCGACCGTGGTGGCGTTCTACCTGCCGCAGTTCCATCCGATCCCGGAGAACGACGCCTGGTGGGGCACCGGCTTCACCGAATGGCGCAACGTCACCCGCGCGCTGCCGCAGTTCGAGGGACATGTGCAGCCGCGGCTGCCGGCGGACCTGGGGTTCTACGACCTGCGCAACCCGCAGAGCATGCGGCAGCAGGTGGCGCTGGCGAAGCAGTACGGCATCGGCGCGTTCTGTTTCTACTTCTACTGGTTCGGCGGCAAGACCTTGCTGGAGACGCCGCTGCGGCAGTGGCTGGACGATCCCACGCTGGAGCTGCCGTTCTGCCTGTGCTGGGCCAACGAGCAATGGTCGCGGCGCTGGGACGGCCGCGGCGACGATGTGCTGATGGCGCAGGCGCACAGCGCGCAGGACGATCTGGACTTCATCGCGCACGTCGCCGACTACCTGCGCGACCCGCGCTGCCTGCGCGTGGATGGCCGGCCGATGCTGCTGGTGTACCGCCCGCATCTGCTGCCGGATCCACAGGCCACCGCCACGCGCTGGCGCGACTGGTGCCGGCAGCACGGCATCGGCGAATTGCACCTGGCCTACGTGCAGGGCTTCGAGCGGCCGGACCCGCGCGACATCGGTTTCGACGCGGCGGTCGAGTTCCCGCCGAACATGAGCAATCCCCGCTCGCTGGCGGCCGACCAGCACCTGCTCAATCCCGACTACAGCGGCGCCGTGCTGGATTGGCGCGCCCTGGCCGCGGAGATCGCCGCGCGCCCGCTGCCCGACTATCTGCTGTATCCGGGCGTCAACCCGGGCTGGGACAACGAAGCGCGCCGTCCCGGCGCCGGCCGCGTCTATCTGCACGCCTCGCCGCGCGGCTACGAGGACTGGCTGCGCACCACCATCCATACCCGGCTGCAGGGTCGCCGCGCCGAGCAGCGCCTGGTGTTCGTCAACGCCTGGAACGAGTGGGCCGAAGGCGCCGTGCTGGAACCGGATGCGCGGCTGGGCCATGCTTATCTCGACGCCACCCGCCGCGCGCTGGCGCCGCTGCCGGCACGCAACACGACGCCGCACGCGATCGTCCACGCGTGGTATCCGGACGTACTGCCGGAACTGCTGGCGCAACTGGCCGCGAGCGCCCTGCCGTGGCGTCTGCTGGTCACCACCTCGCCCGACCAGGCCGATGCGGTGCGCGCGCACTTGCGTGCGTGCGCGTTGCCGTCCGAGGTGATGGTGCTGGAGAACCGCGGCCGCGACATCCTGCCGTTCCTGCACGCCGCCGAGCGGCTGCTGCGCGATGGCGTGGACGTGGTGCTGAAACTGCATACCAAGCGCAGCACCCATCTGCACAACGGCGATGCCTGGCGCACCGAACTGCTGCAACGCCTGGCCGGCGCCGACCGTGCCGCGCGCGTGCTGCAGGCCTTCGCGCAGGAGCCTGCGCTCGGCCTGGTCGCGCCCGAAGGCCATCTGCTGCCGTTGGCCGAATTCTGGGGCGGCAACCGCGCGGCCGCCGACTACCTGCTGCGCCGGACCGGCCACAGCGACCCGCGCCTGGAGCAGGCGCAGTTCATCTCGGGCAGCATGTTTTGGGCACGCCTGGACGCGCTGCGGCCGCTGCTGGACAGCGGCCTGTGCCCTTCCGAATTCGAGGCCGAGCACGGGCAGCTCGACGCCACCCTGGCGCATGCGGTGGAACGGCTGGCGGCGCCGCTGGCCGAGCGCGCCGGCTACCGGGTGGCCACCGTGGCCGACCTGCTCGGCCAGCCACCGCCGGTATCCACCACCGACTACGCCTACGCGCAGCGCAGCGCCTGAGCGGCGCAGCGCACCCTTACCCGCGCCGGAACGGCACGCCGGTCTTGGCGACCAGTTCGGCCTCGTCCACGCCCTCGGCGGTTTCCACCAGCACCAGGCCGCTGTCGGTGACGTCGAACACGGCCAGGTCGGTGATGATGCGATCGACCACGCCGACACCGGTCAGCGGCAGATCGCATGCCGGCAGGATCTTGTGGCTGCCGTCCTTGGCCACGTGTTCCATCAGCACGACCACGCGCTTGACCCCGGCCACCAGGTCCATCGCGCCGCCCATGCCCTTGACCATCTTGCCCGGCACCATCCAGTTGGCCAGGTCGCCCTTCTCGCTGACCTGCATCGCGCCGAGGATGGCCAGGTCGATATGGCCGCCGCGGATCATCGCGAAGGAATCGTGGCTACCGAAGTAGCTGGCGCCGGCGCGGGCGGTGACGGTCTGCTTGCCGGCATTGATCAGGTCGGCATCCACCTCGTCCTCGCTGGGGAACGGGCCGATGCCGAGCAGGCCGTTCTCCGACTGCAGCCACACGTCCACGCCCTCGGGAATGTGGTTGGCGACCAGGGTCGGCAGGCCGATACCCAGGTTCACGTAGGCGCCGTCGGTGAGTTCGCGGGCGGCGCGCTGCGCCATGTCGTCGCGGGTCCAGGCCATGTCAGGCGTCCTTCTGGCGCAGGGTGCGCTGTTCGATGCGTTTTTCGGGGTGCGGGTTGTGCACGATGCGGTCGACGTAGATGCCGGGCAGGTGCACCTGGTCCGGATCCAGGCTGCCGGTCTCCACCACTTCTTCGACCTCGGCGATGCAGACCTTGCCGGCCATCGCGCAGGCCGGGTTGAAGTTGCGCGCGGTCTTGCGGAACACCAGGTTGCCGGCGGCATCGGCCTTCCACGCCTTGACCAGGGCCACGTCGGCGCGCAGCGCGGTCTCCAGCACGTAGTGCTTGCCGTCGAACTCGCGGGTCTCCTTGCCCTCGGCCACCACCGTGCCGTAGCCGGTGGCGGTGAAGAACGCGGGGATGCCCGCGCCGCCGGCACGCAGGCGTTCGGCCAGAGTGCCCTGCGGATTGAATTCCAGTTCCAGTTCGCCGGCCAGGTACTGGCGTTCGAACTCCTTGTTCTCGCCGACGTAGGAGGAAATCATCTTGCGGATCTGCCGCGTCGCCAGCAGCTGGCCCAGGCCGAAGCCGTCGACGCCGGCATTGTTGGAGATCACCGTGAGGCCGCCGACGCCGCTGTCGCGCAGAGCCGCAATCAAGGCCTCCGGGATGCCGCACAGGCCGAAGCCGCCGACCGCCAGGGTCTGCCCATCCGCCACCACGTCGGCCAACGCCGTGGCCGCATCAGGGTAAAGCTTGCCGCGCCGCCCGCCCGCAGGGGTAGTGGTGTCGCCCATTCGCCAGCTCCGCGTTGGAAATAGGCGCGTAGTCTAGCCGCTCGCCGCGCCGGACCCCCGCCGCACCGCCGCAACGACCGATTAAGCGGCGGAACGTTACACTCCGGTTTCCCCCAACTAGGACCCTCTTCCTATGTCGCTTCCCGCATTCAAGGCCTACGACATCCGCGGTCGCGTTCCCGACGAACTGAACGAGGACTTGGCGCGCCGCATCGGCGTGGCGCTGGCGGGGCAGTTGCAGAGCGGCCCGGTGGTGGTCGGCCATGACGTGCGCCTGGCCAGCCCCGCGCTGCAGGCGGCACTGTCGGCGGGCCTGCGTGCCAGCGGCCGCGAGGTCATCGACATCGGCCTGTGCGGCACCGAGGAAGTGTATTTCCAGACCGATCACCTGCAGGCCGCCGGCGGCGTGATGGTCACCGCCAGCCACAACCCGATGGACTACAACGGCATGAAGCTGGTGCGCGAGAACGCGCGCCCGATCAGCTCCGATACCGGCCTGTTCGCGATCCGCGACACCGTCGCCGCCGACACAGCGCCGGCCGCGGCGCCGACCGCCGCCGAGCATCACCGCCCGGACAAGAGCGCCTACATCGAGCACCTGCTCAGCTACGTGGACCGCGCCACGCTCAAGCCGCTGAAGCTGGTGGTCAACGCCGGCAACGGCGGCGCCGGTGCCATCATCGACCTGCTGGCGCCGCACCTGCCGTTCGAGTTCGTGCGCGTCTTCCACGAGCCGGACGGCCACTTCCCCAACGGAATTCCCAACCCGCTGCTACCGGAGAACCGCGCCGCCACGGCCAATGCGGTCAAGCAGCACGGCGCCGACTTCGGCATCGCCTGGGACGGGGACTTCGACCGCTGCTTCTTCTTCGACGCCGACGGCCGCTTCATCGAGGGCTACTACCTGGTGGGCCTGCTGGCGCAGGCGATCCTGGCCAAGCAGCCGGGCGGCAAGGTCGTGCACGACCCGCGCCTGACCTGGAACACGATCGAACAGGTCGAGGAGGCCGGCGGCATCCCGGTGCTGTGCAAGAGCGGGCATGCCTTCATCAAGGAGAAGATGCGCAGCGAGAACGCCGTGTACGGCGGCGAGATGAGCGCGCACCACTACTTCCGCGAATTCGCCTACGCCGACTCGGGGATGATCCCGTGGCTGCTGATCGCCGAACTGGTGTCGCAGTCCGGCCGCTCGTTGGCCGACCTGGTCGAGGCGCGCATGCAGAAGTTCCCGTGCAGCGGCGAGATCAACTTCAAGGTCGCCGACGCCAAGGCGGCGGTGGCGCGGGTGATGGAACACTTCGCCTCGCATGCGCCGACGCTGGACTACACCGACGGCGTCAGCGCCGAATTCGCCGACTGGCGCTTCAACCTGCGCAGTTCCAACACCGAGCCGCTGCTGCGCCTGAACGTGGAAACCCGCGGCGATGCGGCGTTGCTGGAACAGCGTACCCAGGAGATCTCCGAGCTGCTGCGCGGCTGATCCCGACACCCTCCCCCACCCACAGACGCACTATGGAGTTCCCCCGCCCATGAGCGACGTCCTTCCCATCATCCTGTCCGGCGGTTCCGGCACGCGCCTGTGGCCGTTGTCGCGCGAGTCGTATCCCAAGCAATTCCTGCCACTGGTCGGCGAACAGAGCATGCTGCAGGCCACCTGGCAGCGCGCGGCGCCGGTCGCCGCGCATGCGCCCATCGTGGTCGCCAACGAAGAACACCGCTTCGTCGCGGCCGAGCAGTTGCAACAGATCGGCGTGAAGCCGCATGCGATCCTGCTCGAACCCAAGGGCCGCAACACCGCGCCGGCGATCGCCGTGGCGGCGCTGGAGGCCTCGCGCGACGGCGCCGATCCGCTGTTGCTGGTCCTGCCCTCCGATCATGTGATCGGTGACGAGGCGGCCTTCCAGGCAGCGGTGCGCGTGGCCGCCATCGCGGCCGAGCAAGGCAAGCTGGTGACGTTCGGGATCAAGCCGACCACACCGGAAACCGGCTACGGCTACATCAAGGCGGCCGCCGGCGATGGCGCGCGCGCGGTCGAGCGCTTCGTCGAAAAACCCGACTTGGCCACCGCGAAAAGTTATCTGGCGTCGGGCGAGTATTACTGGAACAGCGGCATGTTCCTGTTCCGCGCCTCGCGCTATCTAGAAGAACTGCGCAAGTTCCAGCCCGCCATCGCCGATGCCTGCACCAAGGCGTGGCAGTCGGCAAAGCGCGACGCCGACTTCACCCGTCTGGACAAGGACGCCTTCGCCGCCAGCCCCTCCGACTCCATCGACTACGCGGTGATGGAGAAGACCGCCGACGCGGTGGTGGTGCCGCTGGACGCGAAGTGGAGCGACGTCGGTTCGTGGTCGGCGCTGCTGGACGTGTCGCCGCAGGATGCCAACGGCAATGCCCACCACGGCGACGTGATCGAGATCGATTGCCGCAACACCTACGCCTACGGCTCGCGCCTGATCGCGATGGTGGGCCTGCAGGACGTGGTGGTCGTGGAGACCGACGACGCGGTGCTGGTCGGCCACAAAGAGCGCATCCAGGAAGTGAAGGACGTCGTCGGCAAGATCAAGGCCAACGGCCGTTCCGAGGCCACCTGGCACCGCAAGGTGTACCGCCCGTGGGGCGCCTACGACTCGATCGACAACGGCCAGCGTTTCCAGGTCAAGCGCATCACGGTCAAGCCCGGCGCCACGCTGAGCCTGCAGATGCATCACCACCGCGCCGAGCACTGGATCGTGGTGAGCGGTACCGCCGAAGTCACCCGTGGCGAGGAAGTACTGCTGCTCACCGAGAACCAGAGCACCTACATCCCGCTCGGTGTGACCCACCGTCTGAAGAACCCCGGCAAGCTGCCGCTGGAGTTGATCGAAGTGCAGTCGGGTAGCTACCTGGGCGAGGACGACATCGTGCGCTTCGAGGACACCTACGGGCGCACCTGAGTCCGGCACACGCCGTCACGCAAAGAGCCGGGCACTGCCCGGCTCTTTGTTTTTCGGCTGCGTGCTTTTTCTGCCGCGTACGGCAGGTCAGCCAGCCGGTGCTGCCGTGGCGAGTTCACCGATCACCTGGCGCAGGCCATCGCGCCACTGCGGCAGTTCCAGCACGAAATCGCGCTGCAGGCGCGACACGTCCAGGCGCGAGTAGGCCGGGCGCTTGGCCGGGGTCGGATACTCCGCGGTGGTGATCGGCAGCACCCGCGGCGCGCGCGACAGCAGCCCCGCCGCCACCGCCTCGGCGAAGATCGCCTCGGCAAAGCCGTGCCAGGTGGTCTCGCCGGCCGCGGTCAGATGCCAGGTCCCGGACGGCAGCGTCGCGCGCTGCGCCAGCACGCGCGCGGTGACATCGGCGATCAGCGCCGCCGGGGTCGGCGTGCCGACCTGATCGGCGACCACCCGCAGTTCGTCGCGGTCGGCGCCGACGCGCAGCATGGTGCGCAGGAAATTGTGTCCGTGCGCGGCATACACCCAGGCGGTGCGGAAGATCAGGTGCTGCGCACCGGAAGCGCGGATCGCTTCCTCGCCGGCCAGCTTGGTGGCGCCGTACACGCCCAGCGGCGCGGTCGGTGCATCCTCGGGATAAGGCTGCGTGCCCTGGCCGTCGAACACGTAGTCGGTGGAGTAATGCACCAGCGGCACGCCATGCGCCGCACACCAGGTGGCGATCGCCGCCGGCGATTCGGCATTGGCACGGCGGGCGGCCTCTGCGTCCTGTTCGGCGCGATCGACCGCGGTGTAGGCCGCGGCGTTGACCACCGCCGTCGGCCGCAGCCGGTCCAGCAGTTCGCCCAGCGTCTGCGGCTGGTCGAAATCGGCGCGCTCGCAGGCGCTGCCGTCGGGCAACTGGCCGCTGCGCGTGGTCGCGAGCACCGGCCCCTGCGCCGCCAGCGCGCGCAGCAGTTCCTGCCCGGCCTGGCCGTTGCCGCCGAAGACCAGCATGCTCATGGCTGGTAGACCGGCAAGCGCTCGACCGGGATATCGGCCAGGAACGGCGCGACAGCGTCCTTGCCCGACAGCACCGGCTCGGAGATCGGCCAATCGACGCCAATCGCAGCATCGTCCCAGCGCACGCCAGCGTCGGCTTCCTTGACGTACACGTCGGTGCACAGATAGCTGAACACCGCACGCTCCGACAGCACGGCGAATCCGTGCGCGAAGCCTTCCGGAATCCAGAACTGCTTCTTGTTCTCCGCGCTCAGCACCACCGCGGCCCAGCGGCCGAAGTGCGGCGAGCCATGGCGGATGTCGACGGCGACGTCGTACACCTCGCCCTCGAGGACGCTGACCAGCTTGCCCTGCGGCCGCGGCCACTGGTAATGCAGGCCGCGCAGCACGCCCTTGGCCGAGGTGGAGACGTTGCTCTGCACGAACTTGGTGGGCAGTCCGTGCTCGCCGAAACGCTCGGCGTTCCAGGTCTCGAAGAAATAGCCACGCGCGTCGCCGAACACCGCCGGCTCGATCACCACGCAGCCGGGCAGATTGGTTTCAATCACTTTCACGGAACGGTTCCTCGTACAGCCAGTTCATGCAAGTAGTTGCCGTAATCATTCTTGCGCAGCGGAGCGGCAAGTTTCTCCAGCTGCGCCGCATCGATCCATCCATTCCCGAAGGCGATCTCTTCCGGGCAGCAGACCTGCAGGCCCTGCCGCGACTGGATGGTCTCGATGAAATTGGAGGCTTCGTGCAGCGATTTGTGGGTGCCGGTATCCAGCCAGGCATAGCCGCGACCCAGCGCTTCCAGATGCAGTTCACCGGCTTCCAGGTAACGGCGATTGAGATCGGTGATCTCCAGTTCGCCGCGCGGCGAGGGCTTCAGTTCGGCGGCGTGGTCGCTGGCCTGGCCATCGTAGAAGTACAGGCCGGTGACCGCGTAGTGGGAGCGCGGCTTGGCCGGCTTTTCCTCGATGTCGATCACCTTGCCGGACGCGTCGAACTCGGCCACGCCGTAGCGCTCGGGATCGTTGACCCAATAGCCGAACACGGTGGCGCCCTGTTGCCGCGCATCGGCACGCTGCAGAGTTTCCGTCAGACCATGACCGTGGAAGATGTTATCGCCCAACACCAGGCAGCTCGGCTTGCCGGCGACGAAGTCGCGGCCGATCAGGTAGGCCTGGGCCAGCCCGTCCGGGCTCGGCTGCACCGCGTAATGGATGTCCATGCCCCACTGCGCGCCATCGCCCAGCAGCGCCTGGAACAGCGCCTGTTCGTGGGGGGTGTTGATGATCAGCACCTCGCGGATCCCGGCCAGCATCAGCACGCTGAGCGGGTAGTAGATCATCGGCTTGTCGTACACCGGCAACAGCTGCTTGCTGACGCCCTTGGTGATCGGATACAGCCGTGTGCCGGAGCCGCCAGCGAGGATGATGCCCTTGCGTTGTGTCATGAGGTACTTCCTTTGGACGTCCGCATGTGGATGTGCGGGCGCATGCGAGGGACGCGGGTTATGCCGCGGTGCCGATCCGTTCCAGCCGATAGCTGCCATCGAGCACGCCCTGTACCCAGTCCTGATGGCTCAGGTACCAGTCCACGGTGAGCGCGATGCCCTGTTCGAAGGTGTACTTCGGCTCCCAGCCCAGTTCGTTCTTCAGCTTGGAGGCGTCGATGGCGTAGCGACGGTCGTGGCCGGGCCGGTCGGCGACGTAGGTGATCTGGCTGGCGCGCGGCTTGCCGTCTTCGCGCGGACGCCGTGCGTCCAGCAGCGCGCAGATCGCCTGCACCACCTCGATGTTCTGCTTCTCGGAATTGCCGCCGACGTTGTAGGTCTCGCCCACCTTGCCCATGGCCAGCACGGTGCGGATCGCTTCGCAGTGGTCGCCGACGAACAGCCAGTCGCGCACCTGCTTGCCGTCGCCGTACACCGGCAGCGGCTCGCCGGCCAGCGCCTTGGCGATCACCAGCGGAATGAGCTTCTCCGGAAAGTGGTAGGGGCCGTAGTTGTTGGAGCAGTTGGTGGTCAGCACCGGCAGGCCGTAGGTGTGGTGGAACGCGCGCACCAGATGGTCGGAGGCGGCCTTGGACGCCGAGTACGGCGAGTTCGGCGCATACGGGGTGGTTTCGCTGAACTTGCCGGTCTCGCCCAGCGTCCCGTAGACCTCGTCGGTGGACACGTGCAGGAAGCGGAACGCGTCGCGGCGGCCGTCCGGCAGCGCCTTCCAGTGATCGCGCACCGACTCCAGCAGGCCCAGGGTGCCGACCACGTTGGTCTGGATGAAGGCGCCGGGGCCGTCGATCGAGCGGTCCACGTGGCTCTCGGCGGCGAAATTGACCACCGCGTCGGGCTGGTGCTCGGCAAGCAGACGGCTCACCAGATCGCGGTCGCCGATGTCCCCGTGCACGAACACGTGGTCGGGATTGCCTTCCAGCGACGCCAGTGTGTTCAGGTTTCCGGCGTAGGTCAGTGCGTCCAGGTTGATCACACGGATGCCGCGCGCCACCGCCTCGAGCACGAAATTGCCGCCGATGAAACCGGCACCGCCGGTTACGAGCCAAGTCGCCACTGTATGTTTCTCCTGATTCGGCACCGTCGGCGCCCGCTGTTCGAACGGCACAGGATATACGGTTTATATGAACCAGTCGTGGTTGCCGCGCGGCAGGATCGGGGCCTACGGACCCCGTCACCATACGCCCTCGCATGGTCTCCCGCGCCCGGTTAGAATCCTCCGACTGCCCCGTGCCAGCCGCCGCGGCCGGGCCTTCCCGCACTGCTGAAGGATCTCGTACACGATGAAAATCCTCGTCGCCTACAAGCGCGTGGTGGACTACAACGTCCGCATCCAGGTTAAGCCGGACGGCTCCGGCGTGATCACCGAGGGCGTCAAGCTCTCCGCCAACCCGTTCGACGAAATCGCCCTGGAAGAGGCGCTGCGCCTGCGCGACGCCGGCATCGCCAGCGAGGTGGTGGTCGCCACCATCGCCCCGGCCGACGCCGCCGCGCACCTGCGCAACGGCCTGGCGATGGGTGCCAACCGCGCCATCCACGTGGTCGCCGACGCGGCGATCCAGCCGCTGACCGCCGCGCGCACCCTGCTCAAGCTGGTCGAGCAGGAGCAGCCGGACCTGGTGATCCTGGGCAAGCAGGCGATCGACGACGACGCCAACCAGACCGGGCAGATGCTGGCCACGCTGTGGGGCCGCCCGCAGGCGACCTTCGCCGGCAAGCTGGTGGTGGCCGAAGGCAAGGCCACGGTGACCCGCGAAGTCGACGCCGGCCTGGAGACCCTGGAAGTGGACCTGCCGGCGGTGGTCACCACCGACCTGCGCCTGAACGAGCCGCGCTTCATCAAACTGCCGGACATCATGAAGGCCAAGAGCAAGCCGCTGCAGACCCTGGCCTTCGCCGACCTGGGCGTGGAGGCCAACGACAGCCTCACCACCACCCACTACGCCCCGCCGGCCAAGCGCAGCCGCGGCGTGATGGTCAAGGATGCCGCCGAACTGGTGGCCGCACTCAAGCAGAAGGGGTTGCTGTAATGGCCAAGATCCTCGTCGTCGCCGAACATCTCAACGGGCAGCTCAACGCCGCCACCGCCAAGTGCGTCAGCGCCGCGCAGGCGCTGTCGCCCGAGGCCATCGATATCGTCGTGCTGGCCGCCGATCCGGCCGCGGTGGCCGCGCAGGCCGCACAGATCGCCGGCGTCGCCCGCGTCCTCACCGTCGCCAATCCCGCCAACGAACACGCCATCGCGCAGGTGCTGGGCCCGCAGATCGCCGCCCTGGCGACCGGTTACACCCACGTGTTCGGCCCGTCCACCACCTTCGGCAAGGACCTGATGCCGGTGGTGGCCGCCCTGCTCGGCGTCAACCAGATCTCCGACCTGATGGCGGTGGACGGCGAGTACGCGTTCAAGCGCCCGATCTACGCCGGCAACGCCATCATCAGCGTGCAGGCCCCGGCCGACCAGATCGTGGTGGCCACCGTGCGCAGCGCCTCCTGGCCGGAAGCGGCGCAAGGCGGCATCGCGGCGGTCGAAGCGACCAGCGTGGACGCGTCGCTGCCGAGCCACACCCGCTTCGTCGGCCTGGCCGCCGGCAAGTCCGACCGCCCCGACCTGCAGAGCGCCAAGCGCGTGGTCTCCGGCGGCCGCGGCGTCGGCTCGGCGGAGAACTTCCAGATCGTCTACCAGCTCGCCGACAAGCTCGGCGCGGCGGTCGGCGCCTCGCGCGCGGCGGTCGACGCAGGCTACGTGCCCAACGAACTGCAGGTGGGCCAGACCGGCAAGATCATCGCGCCGGAACTGTACGTGGCGATCGGCATTTCCGGCGCCATCCAGCACCTGACCGGCATCAAGGACGCCGGCACCATCGTCGCGATCAACAAGGACCCGGAATCGCCGATCTTCGAGATCGCCGACATCGGCCTGGTCGGCGACCTGTTCACGGTGCTGCCGGAGCTGGAAAAGGCGCTGGGCTGAGCAGGCGCGGAGACCCGGGAATGATGCCGCACGGCGCCGACGGCGTGCCCGCGCCGCGCCACCGTGCGGATCATCTGGCGTTGTTCGTCGTGCTGTTGTGCGGCGGCTACCTGGCCGCCCTGTGGTGGATCGACCGAGGCAACGGCACGTTCGCCCGGCTCGGCGCGATCTGGCCGTTGCTGGCGCTGGCGGTGCTGCCGGTCTCGGCCAGCTACCTGTTCCGTTTCTGGCGCTGGCGCTGGCTGCTGCAACGACAAGGCCATGCGGTGCCGTTCTGGCTGGGATGGGCCGCCTATCTGGCCGGGTTCGCGTTGACCGCCACCCCCGGCAAGGCCGGGGAATTGCTGCGCATCCGCTATTTCGCCCGCATGGGCGTGCCGGCGGGGCGGACGCTGGCGGTGTTCGTGTTCGAGCGCGCCTCCGATCTGCTGGTGATCCTGGCGCTGTCGCTGCTGGCCGCACCGGTCTTCCCCACCCTGGGCACCCTCGCCGCGGTGGTGATGGGCTTCGTCGCCCTGCTGTTCGGCGCCGCCGCCTGGCCGGCGCTGCTGGCGTGGCTGGAGGGCGTGGGCCGACGCCTACCCGGCCGCTGGCTGCAGCGGACGGCCCAGTTCGCCGTGTTCGCCGCCATGGAACTGCGTGCCTGCCTGGGCACCACACAGATGGTGCGCAGCCTGATCGCAGGCGCCGGCGCCTGGGGCCTGACCTCGGCGGTCTTCGTGGGGCTGTGCAGTGGCCTGGGCCTGGACCTGGATCCACTGGTCGCGTTCGGCATCTACCCGCTGGCGATGTTGATCGGCGCGCTGTCCTTCGTCCCAGGCGGGGTCGGCACCACAGAATTGGCGATCGTGCTGATGCTGGACAGATTGGGGGTCGCCACCGCCGATGCGATCGCGGTCGCGGTGGCGGCGCGGCTGGTGACGCTTTGGTACGCGGTCGCCGTGGGCGCCCTGGCGATGGGCGCGACGGAATTTCTGCAACGACGCCAGGCCGCCTGAACCGCTGGTTATAATGCGGCCCCGCTATGCATCACCAGGCCGCAGCATGTCCTTCCTCCCCAGCTCTCCCGCCGACCGCCCGGCTGTTTCAGGGCGCGCGCTCTGCGTGGATCTGGACGGCACACTGCTGAACTCGGACATCCTCTACGAGTCCCTGCTGGCCCTGCTGGCGCGCAATCCGCTGTACGTGTTCCTGCTGCCGCTGTGGCTGCTGCGCGGCAAGGCCGCGCTGAAGCGCGAACTGGCCGCGCGGGTCACGCTCCCCGCCGAGACCCTGCCCTACAACGCGCACGTGCTGGAGCTGCTGCGCACCACGTCGCAGCGCCCGCGCGTGCTGTGCACCGCCTCGGACCAGTTGCTGGTCGCGCCGATCGCCGCGCACCTGGGCCTGTTCGAAGAGGTCATCGCCAGCGACGGCCAGCGCAACCTGTCAGGCCGCAACAAGGCCGACGTGCTGGTGGAGCGGTTCGGCGCCGGCAACTTCGACTATGCCGGCAATGGCCGCGTGGACCTGCACGTGTGGGACAAGGCGGGCGGCGCCTGGGTGGTCAACAACGGCAACGGACTGCGCGCCGCTGCCGCACAGCGCACCACCGTCCACGGCCACTGGCCGGCACCGCCGCGCGCCCGCGCCTGGCTCAAGGCGCTGCGCCTGCACCAATGGCTGAAGAACCTGCTGGTGTTCGTGCCGCTGCTGACCGCGCACCGCTTCCTGGACGGCGAGTCGGTGCTGCAGTCGGTGATCGCCATGGTCGCGTTCGGGCTCTGCGCTTCCGGCGTCTACGTGCTCAACGACCTGCTCGATCTCACCCCCGACCGCCAGCATCCGCGCAAGCGCAAGCGCCCGTTCGCCGCCGGTCGGCTGCCGCTGCTGCAGGGCCTGTTCGCCGCGCCCGCCCTGACCCTGGCCGGACTGGCGCTGTCGCTGGCCTGCAACCTGCAGTTCACCCTGGTCCTGCTGGCCTACTACGTGATGACGCTGGCCTACTCGCTGCGACTCAAGCGCATCGTGATGATCGACGTGGTACTGCTGGCGGCGCTGTACACCGTGCGCATCATCGGCGGCGCGGTAGCCATCGACCTGGAGCTGTCGTTCTGGCTGCTGGCGTTCTCGATGTTCATCTTCCTCTCGCTGGCGCTGCTCAAGCGCTACACCGAACTGCACGCAATGCTCGGCAGCGGCAAGACCAAGGCCAGCGGGCGTGCCTATTCGGTGGAAGACCTGGTGCTGCTGCAGTCGATGGGCGCGGCGGCCGGCTACATCGCGGTCATGGTGATGGCGCTGTACATCAATAGCCCGGCCAGCGTGCAGCTGTATCGGCATCCCAAGCTGCTGTGGCTGATCTGCCCGGTGCTGCTGTACTGGGTCAGCCGGGTCTGGATCGTGGCGCACCGCGGCGACATGCACGACGACCCGATCGTATTTGCCGCCACCGACCGGGTCAGCCAGGTGGTGGTGGTGCTGTGCGGGCTGTTCGCGCTGAGCGCCATCTGATGGCCGATGCCGGGCAGTCCTGGGGACGCTACCCGCACGCGACGCAGACGCTGCTGCCGATCGCCGACCGGGCGGCCGCCCTGCCGGCCTTCGCCGGCAACGCGCTGCCGCGTGGTAATGGCCGCAGTTACGGCGACAGCTGCCTCAATCCGGATGGCACCCTGCTGTGCGCGCGCGGCCTGGACCGCTTCATCGGCTTCGACCCGGCCACCGGCCGGCTGCACTGCGAGGCGGGAGTCACCCTCGCCGACATCATCGATCTGGCGCTGCCGCAGGGCTGGTTCCTGCCGGTGACGCCGGGCACCCGCTACGTCACTGTGGCCGGCGCCATCGCCAACGACGTGCACGGCAAGAACCATCACCGCACCGGCAACTTCGGCCACCACGTACTCGCCTTCGAGCTGTTGCGCAGCGACGGCAGCCGCCGCCTGTGCACCCCGCACGACGACGCCGACGGCTGGTTCGCGGCCACGGTCGGTGGACTCGGCCTGACCGGGCTGATCACCTGGGCGGAGATCCAGCTGCGCCGCGTGCCGGGCCCGGCGCTGGAGACGGAGAACATCCGCTTCGGCTCGCTCGACGAGTTCTTCGCGTTGTCCGCCGCCTCGGCCGACAGCCACGAATACAGCGTCGCCTGGATCGACTGCCTGGCCAGCGGTCGCGCCCGTGGCCGCGGCCATTTCACCCGTGCCGATCACTGCGCCGGCCTGCCCGAGGAGCGCCCGGCCTCGCCCGGCAAGGGCCTGGCGATGCCGCTGACCCCGCCGGTCTCGCTGGTCAACAAGCTGTCGCTGCGGCCGTTCAACGCGCTGTACTACTGGCGCCAACCCGCGCGGAGCAAGCGCCGGCTGAGCCATGTGCTGCCGTTCTTCTATCCGCTGGACGGCATCCGCCACTGGAACCGCATGTACGGCCCACGCGGCTTCCTGCAGTACCAGTGCGTGCTGCCGCCGGCCACCGCGCGCGACGGCGTGGACGCGCTGCTGGCAGAAATCGCCCGCAGCGGCAGCGGCTCCTTCCTGGCCGTGCTGAAGGAATTCGGCGACCTTCCCGCGCGCGGCATGCTGTCCTTCCCGCGCCCGGGCACCACGCTGGCGCTGGACTTCCCCAACGACGGCGCCGACGTGCTGCGCCTGCTGGAGCGGCTGGACCGCATCGTCGACGCCGCCGACGGCGCTCTGTACCCTGCCAAGGATGCGCGGATGTCAGCCGCCTCGTTCCAGCGCGCCTATGCCCGCTGGCAGGACTTCAACCGCTATCTCGATCCCCGCTTTTCTTCCGGCTTTTGGCGCCGGGTCACGGAGTGAACATGCAACGCGTCCTCATCATTGGCGCCACCTCGGCCATCGCCGAGGCCACCGCCCGGCGCTACGCCGCGCGCGGCGCGGCCCTCCATCTGCTCGGCCGCCAGGCTGCGCGCCTGGACGCTATGGCGTCGGATCTCTCGGCGCGCGGCGGCAAGGCCAGTTGCGGCGTGCTCGACGTCAACGACAGCGCCGGCCATGCGGCGGCCTTCGATGCCGCCTGGGCCGCACTGGGTGGCGTCGACGTGGTGCTGATCGCCCACGGCACGCTGCCCGACCAGGCCGCGTGCGACGCCTCGGTCGAACTGTCGATGCGCGAGTTCGCCACCAACGGCACCTCGACGATCGCACTGTGCGCCGCGCTGGTGCCGCGCCTGCGCGCGGGCGCGACGCTGGCGGTGATCTCCTCGGTCGCCGGCGACCGCGGCCGCGCCAGCAACTACCTGTACGGCAGCGCCAAGGCCGCGGTCAGCGCCTATCTGAGCGGCCTCGGCCAGCGCCTGCGCCCGGAGGGCATCAACGTACTCACCATCAAGCCGGGCTTCGTCGATACGCCGATGACCGCCGCCTTCAAGAAAGGCGCGCTGTGGGCCAAGCCCGACCAGATCGCCAAGGGCATCCTGCGCGCGGTCGACGGCCGCCGCGCGGTCGCCTACCTGCCCGGTTTCTGGTGGGCGATCATGTTCGTCATCAAATCCATTCCCGAATTCGTTTTCCGCAGGATCAAGCTCTGACATGACCGGTACATTCGTTTCCTGCAGGATCGAGATCTGACATGACCGGTCGACATGCCATGTTCGGCACCGCGGCGCCCCTGTACGCGCAGGACAACCCTGCAGGAATTTTTGACAGGCCCCACAGGACCAGCGTCTCTGCGGGACGTCGTGTCATGAACATGGCACTGCTCATCTGCCTGTTGCTTCTTGGAGGCTGCGGCTTCTATCCGGACCCTGCGTTGGGAATCGATGGCGGTTGCGCCCCGACCAACTCGCCGTTCCTGAAGCAGGATGACACCGTCGCGGGCCGTATCAGCTTCTGCGAAGGCGCCGACGCCTGGGTCGGAACGCTGGAGTCGCGCCCTTATCCTCCTGGCACAAAGCACATCGAGGTCATGATTACAGGTTATCCGGGAAATCCCGGTGTGAGCCTCAATGCGGTCACTCGCACGGGAAAGACCGCGCGGATCGCGATTCCGGAGCAACCCCGCGAGCATTGGGAACGCTTCATGCTGGTGGTTCCCGATGACATCGCGCAGGAGGGCTACCGCATCCGGATCGACGATCAGTCCCGCTCTTCTTTCGGCTGGGCCGGACTCGGCGATTCAATCACGCGTCCCGCCGTGGACTTGGCCGGAGGCATGCTGCCGATGCTGGCCGCCGTGCTGCTGGGGAATGTCTGGTTGCTTGCCGTTTGCTTGTGCCTGCCCGCAGGTGCACCTCCACGTGAGCGTCTGCTCCAGGGCCTGCTCGCCGCGGGCTGCGGCTGGTTTGCGATCTTTCTGGGCTATGTGCTTTCTGCCAAGTTAGGCAGTGCGCTGGCCTTGCTGATTCTGGTACTCCCCTTCCCGCTCGCGCTGATGCTCGGAAGGCGTCGGCACATCTCGCTCGCCGACATCGCAGACTTGCAGAAAGGCCTGCTCCCCGCACTGCTGCTTGTCTGCCTGATTCTGTGGATCGGATTGTTCCCGTTCCATTGGGAGGGACAACTGGATGATGGCCCGGCATTGCGCTGGAGGCATTTCCCGACCGACGCCTGGCTGCCGATGCTGTTCGGCGACATGCTTGCACGCGGCAGGCTGGACATCCCGATGGTTGGCGACTGGCTGAGCAGCGACCGTCCTCCCTTGCAGGTTGGACTGTACCTCATGCTGTACAAGCTGTTGCCGCACAGCCACGTGTTGGTGTACCAGGGAATTTGCAGTTGGGCGCAGGCACTGGTTCTGCTGCCGCTGGCTTCCCTGCTCGCACGGTTCATGAGTAAGCGGGCGCAAGCGATGGCATTGCTCGTGCTCAGCCTGTCGGCCTTGATGCTGCTCAGCACCCTTTTTGTCTGGCCCAAGCTGCTGGCCGCGGCCTTTTCGCTCATCTACTACCTGGCGCTGTTTCCGGATGACGGTGCACCCAGGCGCTGGGGGCAGGCGGGCATCGCCGCAGCGCTGGCCATGCTGTCGCATGGCGGCGCGTTGTTCTTCATCGTCGGCGTCGCCCTCGTCCACCTGTGCTGGTACAAGCGCCAAGGCCTGGCGATGCTGCTGCGGACCGGGCCACTCGCCGCCGCGCTCTACCTTCCATGGGTGGCCTATCAGCGGCTTGTCGATCCTCCTGGCGACCGGCTTATCAAGTGGCACTTTGCCGACAAGATCGACGTCAGCGACGAGAGCGCCGCGCAGGCGATTCTCCACGCCTATTCCCAGCTCACGCCCGGCGATTGGCTGACCGCACGCTTGCAGAATCTCGGCGTGATCGTCAAAGGCACGCTATCGGCACCCTATGATGCGTGGAGGATGGCAACGCGACAGGATCCCGCATTCCTTTCCCGTTTTATCGAGGACGACTTCTACCACATGTTCCATTCGATGTGGTTTGCCTCGCCCTTGTTGCTGCTCCCTTGCATCGTCGTGATGTATTTGCGCGACCGCCATCGAGACAGTCAGCCGCTCAAGACGCTGTTGCAGGCACTGACGTCTTTTGCTGTGGTCACCCTGGTGTGGGTGATCGCCATCTTCAAGGGAGGGGTAACGACGACGCACATCGGTGCCTACGCGTCTGTACTGCTGCTGCAGCTCGCCATCCTGGCCGCTGTGTGGCGCACCAGTGCTCCTCTTTTCTATGCGATCTGCTTGGCCAACGTCACCGTGTCCTTGTCAGCCTATGTGTTTGATCGGCAGTTCCTCCCCGGCTTGCAGTCGGCCTACGTCCTGGTGAGCGCCTTGCTGTGCGGCGGCCTGGCATTGGCAACCCTGATCGCCACAGGGAGTTGCTTCGCAAAGGCGGCACACCTGCCATCGGGAGCGCATTCCGATGGCGAGGAAGCACCCGAGGCTTTTACGCAGAGTTCGGTCGTCGGCACCTCCCTCCTTGAGATACAGGAGCCCTCCGATTATTCGGGCAAAGAGCAGGTTTCTGTATGATTTTGAACGTGCCCATCCTGCAATTGCGCCGAGCTCCTGCACTGTTGCGATCAGAATGTCGCTGATGACCCGCAGCGATCGGCGAAAATTCTTCGCTTTCTTTCACAAACAAACACCGACGGCGGCTCCACTAGCCACTTGCATTGCGCCGACGAACCTTGACTCCATTCATCCGCTTTCGAGTTTGATTCATGGCACAGAAGAATGACAAGATTGTCCTGACCGGCGCTGCAGGGCTGGTGGGGCAGAACCTGATCGTCGAACTGAAGCGACAGGGCTATACCCGGCTGGTAGCCATCGATAAGCACGCGCACAATCTCGGCATCCTGCGAGGCTTGCATCCGGATGTGGAGACGATCCTTGCGGATCTGGCCGAGCCGGGCGAATGGAGCAAGGCGTTCGAAGGCGCTCGGCTCGTCGTGCAGTTGCACGCGCAGATCACCGGCAAGACCACCGACCTGTTCACTCGCAACAACCTGACCGCGACCGCGCACGTGCTCGACGCCTGCCGCGCGGCAAACGTGCCTTACATGGTGCACATCAGCTCATCGGTGGTGAACTCGGTGGCCAAGGACGACTACACCAACACCAAGCGCGCTCAGGAAGAAATGGTGGTCGCCAGCGGCCTGCGCCACTGCGTGCTGCGCCCGACCCTGATGTTCGGCTGGTTCGATCCCAAGCATCTGGGCTGGCTATCGCGCTTCATGGCCAGGACGCCGGTGTTCCCGATTCCGGGCGATGGTCGCTTCATGCGCCAGCCGCTGTACGAGCGCGACTTCTGCCGCTGCATCGCCAAGTGCATCGAACGCGAGCCCGACGGCGATGTCTACGATATCGTCGGCGACACGCGCGTGGACTACGTCGACATCATCAAGACGATCAAGCGGGTCAAGAAGCTGCACACCCTGATCGTGCATATCCCGATCGGCTTCTTCGCCTTCCTGCTGCGCGTGTATTCGCTCTTCAGTTCCAAGCCGCCGTTCACCGCCGACCAGCTGAAGGCGCTGAGCGCCGGCGACGACTTCAAGGGCGTCGATACCGAAGCGGTGTTCGGCGTGCGCCAGACGCCGTTCGAAGACGCGATCCGCGAAAGCTACACCGACCCGCGCTACAGCCACATCGTGCTCAAGCGCTGAACCGTCATACGAGACTAGAATCATGAGTACATTCGCGATCGTCGGCAGCGGCCCCATGGGCCTGATGGCTGCCATGGAACTGTTGAAGAAGGGCCACCAGGTCGACGTCTACGAACGCGACGACCGCATCGGCGGCATGTCCGCGGACTTCGATTTCGATGGCCTGCGCATCGAGCGCTACTACCACTTCATCTGCAAGACCGATTTCCCGCTGTTCAAGCTGCTCGAGGACCTGAAGCTGTCCGACCGCCTGCACTGGACGGACACCAAGATGGGGTATTACTACCAGGGCAAGCTGCACAAATGGGGAACGCCGTTCGCCCTGCTCGGCTTCCCGCACCTGGGGCTGATCGACAAGATCCGCTACGCCCTGCACGTCATGCACACCAAGGGCATCAGCGACTGGACGGCGCTGGACAAGGAAAATGCGCGTGACTGGATCACCCGCTGGATCGGCCCCAAAGCCTACAAGGTGATGTGGGAGAAGGCCTTCGCGCTGAAGTTCTTCGAGTACCAGAATGACCTGTCCGCCTCGTGGATCGGCACCCGCATCAAGCGCGTGGCGCTGTCGCGGCGCAACCTGTTCAATGAAAGCATGGGCTATCTCGAAGGCGGCTCGGCCGTGCTGCTGGAACGCATGGCGGCGGAAGTCGCACGCCTCGGCGGACGCATCCTGCTGTCGCAACCGATCGAGGAAGTGGCCTCGGTCGACGGCAAGGTCACCGGCATCCGCACCCGCGACGGCCATCATGCCTACGACGGCGTGGTGTCGACGGCGCCGATCCAGTACGTACCTGGCATGGTGCCGGGCCTGCCCAAGACCTTTGCCGACCAGGTCGCCGCGATCGAGAACATCCCGGTCGCCTGCGTGATCCTCAAGCTGTCCAAGCCGGTCAGCGAAAACTTCTGGATGAACATCAGCGACGACCGGATCGGCATCCCCGGCCTGATCGAATACAGCAACCTCAACCCCGGCAAGGGCCCTGGCGAGCACATCGTGTACGCGCCCTACTACATGCCCAAGACCCATCCGAAGTGGCAGTGGAGCAACCAGCAGCTGATCGACGAAGTCGTCAGTTACCTGCCGATGATCAATCCGGACTTCAAGCCGGAGTGGATCCGCGCGACCCATTGCCATCGCTACGAGTACGCGCAGACCATCTGCCCGCCGGGGTTCCAGGACATGCTGCCGCCGATGAAGACGCCGCTGGAAGGCTTCTACATGGCGGATACGGCGTACTACTACCCGGAGGATCGCTCGATCAACGAGAGCATCGCTGTCGGAGCCAAGTTGGTGGCTGATCTGTGATTGATCAGAAGTTCTTCAAGTTCCTGGTGGCGGGCGGTCTTGCGGCGCTAGTCAATTTTGGATCGAGAATCCTGCTGAATGAGTTTATGCCGTATGCGCAGGCCATCATCATTGCCTACTGCATCGGCATGCTGACCGCCTTTTTGCTGAACCGACTTTTCGTATTCAAGGAATCCAGCAACCACATCCACCAGCAGGCAGCTTGGTTCATACTCATCAACGTGGCGGCAGCACTACAGACTCTGCTAATCAGCTTGCTTTTCGCCAAGATTATCTTTCCGAAAATGCAGATGAACTTTTATCCTCAAGCCGTTGCTCACGCGATAGGCGTCATTGCGCCGGTTGCAATCAGCTATCTGGGGCACAAGCATTTCACTTTTCGGGGGCATCGATGAATCAGACAGCTCAACATAGCGCGCCATCAGGGCTGCGCGATAGGACGCTGGCTGCGTTCACATTGATGGCGTCGCAGCCTGCGCTTGCAGCGATCACCGCATTGGCCGCTCTTTATGCGCTATTGGCCGTAGTGGGTGGAATCCTCACGTTCAGCCCTGTCCCGTTCTGGGACATGTGGGATGGCGGGCTGGGATTTTATGTCCGCCAGATGACGGATGTCTCGCAGTGGTGGGCGCAGCACAACGAACATCGCATCGTGCTGTCCAGAATCCTTTTCTTCCTCGACTATCGCTATTTCGATAGCAATGGCGCGGTACTGGTCGTTATCAACTACTTGCTTGCGTGCTCGACCTTTGGGCTACTCGCTTGGTGCGCCCTGCAACGCGACGCAGCCCGGAGACGGGATGGGCGCATGATCGCAGCCTTCATCTTGTGCTGCGCACTGCTGTGGACCCAAAGCAACAACCTGACATGGGCATTCCAGAGTCAGTTCTTCCTCGCGAATCTACTGCCCCTGCTCGCCCTGGTGTTGCTGCATGCCTCATGCCGCACGCGCATTCGCGGAAATGCCATCGTTTTCCTGGCAGCCCTGACCGTGGCCGCAATGGCCGCCGTCAGCATGGCAAATGGTGTGTTGGCGGGGGGCGTCGTCGCTACTGCCTGCCTGCTGGGGCGCCAAAGCTGGCGTCGCAATCTGCTGGCCTGGGCATTGGCGATTGCCGTTCCGGCATTGTACTTCCACCATTACACGGCACCCGCCGGACATGGCTCGATCCTCGAATCGCTTCGGACAGAGCCGCTCGAAGTCATCAAGTTCTTCTTCGCGTACATCGGCAGCCCTTTCGCCCACTTGGACGCGAGTGGCTCGCTCCATCTCGGCTGGGCCATCCTCGCCGGTGTCGTGCTATTGACTGCAGGAGCGATCCTGTCCTGGCGCACGATATTCAAGCGCCATGACACGGTTGATGTCGATCTTGTCGTCACCCTTTTCCTTGGATACCTCGTCGCCTCCGCATTTGCAACGGCGGGTAGCCGAGCGCTGTTTGGCCTCGATGCCGCTGTGGCGAGTCGCTACACGACACCTGGCCTATTGGTGCTTGGTTGTGTCCTGATCTTGGCATCACGAAACTTCTTTCGCGATCGCGCGCTGACAATGCCTTATCAGATCGGCCTCGCGCTGATGGCGCTCGCATTCCTGCCTTCGCAGTTGACAGCGACGCGTCCGCAACCCTATCTGGACTTCGAGTGGCGCTTCGCCGCCCTGGCGCTCGAATTGGGAGTCAAGGATGAAAAGCAGATCGGGTGGATCTTCCCCGACGCAGCTTGGGCACAGAAAATCGCCGAGCCTGCCGCGAACATGGGTCTTGGCATATTCGCGAAGCCAGGGATCTACGATGCGAAACTCACCTTAGGCGGCAGCTATCCCACGTTGCCGCTGCAGACCTGTAGCTTGGCCGGGCTGGAGAGCGAGGCTGTCGATGCGTCGACGAACGACTGGATCCGTTTGAAGGGCGGACTGATGAATTCCATCCTGCCTCAGAAGATATCCACCGTATTGCTGGTGGACGCAAACAACACCATCGTGGGTCGAGGCCTGCTCGCCGAGCCCAAACAGGATAGCCCCGGCGCGCCTTTCGGCGCCCCCTTCAAGGCGTACCTGAGGGGACGCGCACAACCAGCCGTTTACAAGATCGTAATACCGGGATTTTGCACGACCACAGTCGCCCCCAAGAGCCTATAGGATTCGAGAACGTTGGAACTTGCGCGGGCACAGGATCACTACCCTGACCCGCGCCATTTCCACAGTTGCTCCAGGGTCTAGGCTCCGACATCGACACGCCATCGTTGGCCCAGGGTCGTTCACTGCCCGTAGTCGAGCGCTAGCAATCGGTTTGGGGCCAGCTGCCATATTGGAATTGCAGCATTCAGCAGCTACAGCCCATCAGTGAGCAAAGGCAATCACCATCAAAATGTAACTCTTGCAGAAGCCAGCGAGCCACCTGTGTCGCTCACTGGCTTCAGCACGCCGAGCCGCTCCCCACCGGGGTATTCGCGCTAGTTATTTGGTGCGAACATCGGGCGCTCCAGCTGGAGCATGAACCGATCACCGATCATCGGTACCTTACGGATGTCCTTCGGCGCGAAAGGACGTACGCCAAAAAACTCTTCGATGCCATACATGGTCTCCCGCTCGGGCGCACAGTGGAACACCATGCTCTTACGGGTCATACCAGCCGAAAGAATGGGGGTGCCCCCATGGGGAAGCTCGGGATGCCAAATGAAGCAATCGCCCTTCTTGATCAGCGCAATCTCCGGCTTGATGCCACGCTTGTGCACTTCCTCAGCCACGCGTCCAATGTAGTGGTTGAACGCCTCGCCCAATTGATCGGCGCCAGTGGCCTGGATGGATTCGATCTCGATCAGATGGCCACCGGGGTAGTATTGGAGCGGCCCTGCTTCGGCATGCACATCCTCTAGCGCAAACCAGATGCCAGCAAAAATGTTGTGAGGACGCGTATGGAAGAATGGCGTATCGCGATGGAGCGCCTGTTCGCTCGACTGTTCGAAGAAAAGAGAGGTCGCAACGAATGCTCGGTCGCCGAAGAACGCGTCCAGGGCTTTCATTACCACAGGCTTGGCAATCGCCGCACGCGCCCTGTTGCTCACGAGGTGCATGTTGGTCAACCGCGAATGACGCCCAGTCCCCATGACATGCTTATCTGCCTCCTGGCGGTGTTTCGCCACGTAGCGCGTGAAGTCAGCACAAATGGCATCGCATTCTTTGGCAGACAAGACGCCTGGCAAATGCGCATAGCCATGCTCATGCAGACTACTCACTGCGACAGCTGCAGCGGCATCGCTTTCCGGCGACCCGCGCTCACTTTGGAACATCTTCAAAAACTTCATCACTATCCCCCTGTAACGCAACAAACCACTCAGCCCTTAACGACAACGCCTACACCCGGCCAACCTGAGTTACACCCCACAGTATCGCCGCATCATCCACCATTGTAGAGAATGCATCGCGCCCTTGACACACATAGGCATTGTCCAAGGCAGCCAATGGCCCCGAGAGCATCTGCCTCGATTCGCAGATATCGATCTGTCGACTCAATTCGGCGGCAATAGCCTCAGGCGTCATCGTCTCCAACGACACGATGTTTGCACGGCTTGATGACAGATCCTTGTTGGCGAACCGATTGGTAATCACCGACATGCCGAATGCATCCATCTCCAGCGGCGGATAGCTGGGATGGGGGGAAATCATCAATGAGATTCCGAGCGACGACGTGGAAAGCAGCTCGGCATATTGATCGATCGAAAGTTTACCCAGCGCCTGCAGAACGAACGGCCCGAGATCGACATCTGAATCGAGCTCGCCGACCGCAAGAACACGCCAGTCGGCACAGCGTGGGTCTGCCCAACCCCACTTCCTCAAGCCCTCGCACAGGAGCTCAAACGCATTACGAGGCGTTCCCGGACGCGCGTACGTGAGGATCACGCGCTGGCGTGGCGTCTGCTGCGTCGAGCGCACACGCTCCAGCGCCGCTTTCAGTCCATCATGAAGCACTGGTTCAAACGTCACCGCACGCTGATAGTCGAATCCTTGGCGCGCGAAATAGTCCCGCAGAAGCGACGTATTGAAAATCGCGATATCGCGGTCTTTGCGGTACGTGCTCATCGCAAGTGCCGACTGGCTGGACCATGCATAGAATCCCGGCTCATAGTCCTGGATCAGGTACATCACAGGTCGGTCACTTGCCTGCATCGCCGATTGCCAGGTCGCAAGACGTTGAGCCGAATAAGCAGTCCACCACGCCGTGGCCAACCAATGATCACCCGCAGCGACCGGCAACGTCTGCCCATACCTATCATTGAATGCAACGATCTGACGCGGCGCCTCGCTTTCCTCTCCGCAGTTGACGAGTTGGTGATCCCCGAACCTCGCCAGCGCCTCATCGTCGGGTGCCGAATCGACAAGGATGATCCGCGACTCATCGAAGTAGCGGCAGAGTTCACGATAGATGAGGACCGCCGTGTGAATGCCACCAAAGTAATGCTGCTTGTTGATGGAAGGCAGTATCAAATTAAGCCTACGGCCATGCCGATCTTCCGCCCTGGGTTCACAGGGCGTGATCTCCCCGACGCTCGTGCGCACTGGATGGGATGCAACAACTGCTGTCCTCAACCCACGTGCGGCGCGCCGTAGCAAACGATCAAGCATCTGCCTGCGCTCCTCGCAAGGCCGGCGACGGCGACATGTAATCCAGGTTCGGGCTGTAGAATGGATCTCCGGATTCACGATAAGGCGAATAGGCCTGCGCCGATCGCACGAAATCACTCTCTGGAATTACGCGCGGATCTCGCGTCTTGGATTCGTGATGGATAAGGATCGCCTCCGGCACATACACGGTGCGCTTGCCATTCGCCATGGCACGCAGGCACAGTTCCACGTCGCTACCGCAGACGACGAATGACTCGTCGAATCCGCCAATGGCATCGAAGTTAGCGCGCGAGATGGCGACACACGCACCTGTCACCGCCAGCACTTCGCGGCGCAGAATCGGCGATACGAAAAGGTGCTGGTGGTGGATCGGCTGCTGCCCCTTGAACACGTGATCGGCCCAGCCACCCATGCCGACAACCACGCCCGCATGCTGAATGCTGCCATCTGCATACAGGAGCAATGCGCCACATGCGCCGACATCCGGCCTGAGCGCGTTTTCCACCAATCGTTGCAGCCAATCCGCTGAAGCGACCTCGGTATCATTGTTCAGGAATACGAGCACTTCGCCCTCGGCGCTCGCCGCGGCAAGGTTATTGAGCGCAGACCAGTTGAACGGCACATCCGCCTGCAACACGCGGAACCACGGTTCGTTGGACATCGAATCAAGCCATTCGAGCGTGGCAGGGTCCTTGGATCCATTATCGACAACGATAATTTCGAAACTCGCGTAATCGGTCCTTCCCTGGATCGACTCGATGCATGGCCGCAACAGATCGAGCCCGTCCCGGGTCGGGATAATGATACTCGCCTTCGGCGCATGCTGTGCGTAGGGGTAGCGCACGTCGTAACAGAACAAATGCGGACCGTCCTCCACCTGGGCGCCGGGATAGACCGCATCCACGTGGTACTGAATCGCACGCTTCCCCGAATCATGCGCATATGGCTTTGAATCGGCGTTCGCGGCGGTGGAGCCTGCGTGCATGCGCCAGTGATACAGCACGCGCGGAACATGGCCCACCTTGGCTCCTGCCGCCACGCAACGCAGCACCAAATCATAGTCCTGCGAACCGTCACACTCGCTACGCGTCAAACCCACTCGCTTGATCAGATCGTGTTCGAAACTGACCAGGTGTCCTAGGTACATCTGCGCCAGGAAAAGGTCGTAGTTCCAATCCGGCTTGAAGTACGGATTACGCAACCGGCCATCCTCACCCAACATGTCGTGGTCGGTATAAACGACGGCGCTTCCTGTCTTGATATGGCAATCCACTACCGCCGCCAACGCGTTGCGGTCGAGCACGTCGTCGTGATCGAGGAACGTCACCCACCTTCCGCGGGCTGACGCAAGCGCCGCATTGGTGGTGGCCGCGATGCCTGAGCGCGTCTCCGACCGGGTAACCCGCAGGTTGGGAATGCGCTTCTTGAACTCGGCCAATATCCGGCCCACGTGGGGCTCGTTGGAAGCGTCGTCATGAATGCAAATTTCCCAGTTCTTGTAGGTTTGCGTGCACACGCTCTCGATCGCTTCCCTGAGGAATAGCTCGGGCGTATTGCAGACCGGGATGATGACGCTGATCATCCCGCTATCAGCGGGAACTTCCAGCTGCGGCAATGCTGAGTGCCAGCTTTCATAGGCATCCAAAGATACCTGTGGCGCAGGCGCCGATCCGCCAGAAGCATATGCCGCCATCCGCCTCGCGAAGTGCCGGGGCCCCTTTGCGCCCTCACGAATACAGGCGCTCACGAGCTGAAAAGGGGATCTCCCTTGCAGACGAGCACGACGCCACGCCCAGCGCAGCGAGCTAAGCAGGGCGCGAATTTGCCGAACTACCATGAAACCCCCATTTCAATACCTCAAATCAATTTTGCTTCAATTAACCAATGAGCGGCCAAGCATGAGCGCCACGCTCATTGCCACACACTGAATGGTCGCGCTGTCGCTCTCGAATTCAGCTCAAACCTTGTTATTGCTTCTGTGTGCTGGCGGAATTGTTGCTGTTGCGCCAGAACATCGCCATCAGCTTGATCTCCAGGCGTGCCTGCAGATCGCGCATCTCCTTTTCAACGGCCTCCCGGAGCGATTCTGAAGCGTCAAGCCCAAGCGATGCCGCCCCGACCTCTTCGTCGCCGCCACGAATAGCGTCCAATGAAGCATTTAGCGCCTTTCTACTTTTCATTAACTCACGGCGAAGCTCATCGACGAACTCCGTCGCACCCGCATGATCGCACTCAGCCTGAGAAGATTCATCGGCCACCTCGGCGCCAGCAACATTCCCTTCTCCCGCCGATGCACTTTTTTGACGCTCGGCGACGAAACTTTGCTGCCCTTGTTCCAATTGATGCACCAACGCGATCCGACCCTGCTCAGCCTCTACCGCTCTCTGTTCCGACAATCTCAGCAACTCGGCGGTTGACTGCCACTCACCCAGAGCGATCCGCAAGTCTTCATCCTTTTGGCGACAGGCATCAACGGCCTGCTTCCATCCTTCAGATGCGCTCAGAGCGTCTTGCTGTGCCTGCTTGAATAGGGCAACAGTTTGCTCCCACTCGTGAGTGATCTCTTTGACCTGGGCCTCCAAACGTGCATTAGCTTCGGCTGTGGATTTCCATCCAGCGACGGCTTTCGCAACATCGGCTTCTGCGGTCTCCAACCGCTGGATCGTCGCGCTCCACTCCCGTGTCGCCACCTCCAGATCTTTCGCATGGGTCTTGGCAACGTCGGCGGTAGCGGCCCATTCCAGTTCTGAATTGAGCGTGCGAAGAGCGAGTTCCCTCAGACCAGACGCCAACTGTTCCAGCAAACCCACGGCTTGATCATCCGAGGCGCCACGGGAGACCCACCAATCGCGCAATTCCTGGGCCTTTTCCGCATTGCGAAGCCCGATAAAATAGGTTCGGTAACAGGGTCCAACGCAATCGCCAGCGAACACCCGCGTGTTGTAGAGCCTGTCTGCCGCCGTTGAAAGGCCTTCCAGTTCGGGAAACTTCACCTTCATGAAGTGAACGCCCATCAGGCTTTCCCACAACGTCGCGCTTCCCTGTGTCAGCACGACTACGTGCAATCCCTGATTTTGCAGGATGGAAACCACTTCCGCGGCATTCACGAGCCCGTAGTCGCGATGCTCCTGCAGCCACTCGTAATCGTCGCCAAAAAGCTCTTTCCAACGACCATTGGCGGCCGCGTCGGCCTGAACCACCCACTCTTCATCCGTAGGACAGCCAATCACCACGGCATTCCCGGCGACGCGCCCCATTTCCGATACGGCCGCAGCACGGAGTTCGCGAGGAATATGTTCAAGCACATCAAGCGAGACAACGGCGCCATATTCGCCTGATTGGAACGGCAACGCAGTGGCGTCGGCTACAACGAAATCCTGCTCGTCCCCTTCCACACGTATGTCGGTATACAGCAGGCTTGCCTTCGGCAGAAATTCACCGAGCAACCGCTGCCTGTTCGCACCGACTTCGAGTATCCGGCAGTCGCCGCAGCCAAGCGTGTTCAATATCGCAGAAGCCGCACCGTAGCGTTGGTAGTGATCAAATGCGATGGCTTGGAGATCAACGACCATGGACACGCCACTCATGAGAAATATAGACCAGTCCCTCGCTGAAGTACGGCGCAGCGACGGTGAACTCATTGACGGAAGACAGGTAATCCAAGCACACCAGGCCCTTATCGGTAAAAAGACCGACATCGATGCGATATGTGCCTGTCAACAACGGCATGGAAGGAATGTGGTACGTAATGCCGTGAGTGCCACGGCCAGAAGGAATATCGATCTGCTCAAGATGCGTATTCGGGCCAAAGATGTGCTGACCATCCAGGCCTTTTATTGCAACACCCAAGAGCAAGCCTTCGATCATGTCGTCATTGACCGCGTACTCGATCTCGACTGTCAAGGGCTCGAAGGGCGCCAACATGTCGGTAGACATCGTCGTACGCTCGATATGAGCGGGCACCGAATCGCGTTTTGCAGGAGCCTTTTCCCCAACAGGATTCGCTTCGCCTGACGGGGGCGCCAGTCGTCCCAATTCGTAGTCCCGAAACCGGTCCGCGACAAAACTCGCTTCGCCATGCAATTTTACGCGCCCCTGCTCAAGCCAGATCGCGGTTTGGCAGAAACGCTTCACCTGCTCCAGCGAATGCGAGACAAACAGGACGGTGGCTCCACGAGCGCGGATCTGCTCGATTCGCGCCAGACACTTCATCTGAAAGCGGATATCGCCCACAGACAGTGCCTCGTCGATGATCAGCACGTCAGGCTCGGTGTGAATGGCAACGGAGAAAGCCAGCCGCACGTACATGCCGCTGGAATAGGTTTTGACCGGGCGGTCGATGAATTCACCGATGTCGGCGAACTCAATGATCTTGTCCAGGCTTTGATCGACTTCCGCATGCGTCAGGCCAAGCAGAGACGCGCTGAGATAGACGTTCTCACGGCCGCTGAAATCAGGGTTGAAGCCGGCTCCCAGCTCCAGCAGTGCCGCAAAACGCCCCCGTATGCGGACGGTGCCCTTGGTCGGCGAAAGCGTGCCGCACAGAATCTGTAGAAGAGTCGATTTGCCGGCACCGTTCCGCCCGATGATGCCGACGGTTTCGCCCCTTGGCACGAGGAGGGTCACATCCTCCAGCGCACGAAAGTTGTGGGATGCACGATCACCCGAAGGACGCAACAGCGACAATAGACGCTTGAGAGGATGCCCATACACCGGGTAGTCCTTGGTAACTCCACGCATCTCAAGCGCAAGCTTGTTGTCTGGAATTTGGGGAAGCGCAGTGCTAGTCATAGGACGTCCGCAAAACCTCGTGATAGACGCTTGAAAAGCGCGTACGCCAGCAGCGCAGCGATGATGGAGATTACGAAATGATTTCCAAGCGACACCAAATCCAGCGCTTCATGGCCCAATGTTGCTGCACGCAACTGACTGATCGGGGTGACCAGGGGATTGAACGCAATAAGACCGGAGACGGACGCCGGCATGGCGCTGGGCGGGAAGAAAATCGGGCTCAAGAAAAGAAGAACGCTGCTCAGAATGCCGACAAACTGACCTACGTCGCGCAGATAGACGCCGAGCGCTGAAAGTATCCAGCCGATCGCAAGCAGCATCGGGACCATTTCAAGCAGAATAATCGGCGTCAACAGCGCCTTTGCAGAAGGAGCTTCGGAAAGAAATGCCTGGGCGAGCAGCAGGATAAGCAAGCTGATAGCCGCCGTGACCAAGGCCCCTGCCACCTTGACAACCACAAGCATGGGCAGCGGGAAGACCACCTTCTTCACGAAGTTCGGCTGCCCAACCACCAGCGTTGGCGACGTAATAAGAACTTCCGAAAGAAAGGAGAAGGGAATCAACCCTGCGAAGAGCATCAAGGCAAAATCGCCTGAATTCTGCGCACCAGTCCATCGGGCCTTGAAAATGCCACTGAACACCAGCGTGTAGACGCATAGCATCAGAATTGGCAGAAGAACCAGCCAAAGAGCGCCGAGAACCGTTGTTTTGTACTTTAATGCAAGTTCGCGCGCGAGCAATTGGCGGAACAAGAAAATTAGATTTGCATGGCTCTGCATTACCTTTCATCTCCCGCCAAAGCAGCCAGCAAATCCCCGCGCAAATCCCCCACATCCTCCACCCCCACGCTCAGGCGCACCAGCGCATCGCTGATGCCGAGCTGGTCGCGGCGCTGCACCGGCACCGAGGCGTGGGTCATCACTGCGGGGTGGTTGACCAGGCTCTCGACGCCGCCCAGGGATTCGGCCAGGGTGAACAGGCGGGTGCGCTCGCAGAAACGCTTGGCCGCGTCGAAGCCGCCCTTGAGCACGATCGAGACGATGCCGCCGTAGCCGGCCATCTGCCGGCCGGCCAGGGCGTGCTGCGGGTGCGAGGGCAGGCCCGGGTAGATCACCTTCTCCACCGCCGGGTGCGTTTCCAGCCACTGCGCCAGGGCCAGGGCGTTGTCGCAGTGCGCGCGCATGCGCAGCGGCAGCGTCTTCAGGCCGCGCAGGGCCAGGAAGCTGTCGAATGGGCCCTGCACGCCGCCCACCGAATTCTGCAGGAAGGCCAGTTGTTCGGCCAGTTCGGCGTTGTCGCCGACCACGGCCATGCCGCCGACCATGTCCGAGTGGCCGTTGAGGTACTTGGTCGCCGAATGCACCACGATGTCCGCGCCCAGCGCCAGCGGCCGCTGCAGCAGCGGCGAGGCGAAGGTGTTGTCGACCACCACCAGCAGGCCGTGCTTGCGCGCGATCGCGGCGATCGCGGCGATATCGACGATCTTCAGCATCGGATTGGTCGGGGTCTCGATCCACACCATCTTGGTGGTCGGGCGGATCGCCGCCTCGAACGCAGCCGGGTCGGTCAGGTCGACGAAGCCGAACTCCAGCGCGGCGGTGCGCTTGCGCACCCGCTCGAACAGGCGGTAGCTGCCACCGTACAGGTCGTCCATCGCGATCACATGGCTGCCGCTGTCCAGCAGCTCGATCACCGTGGCCGTCGCTGCCATGCCGGAGGCGAAGGCGAAGCCGCGGCTGCCGCCTTCCAGGGCCGCCACGCAGCGCTCGTAGGCGAAGCGGGTCGGGTTGTGGGTGCGCGAGTACTCGAACCCCTGATGCTCGCCGGGGCTAGACTGGGCATAGGTGGAGGTCGCGTAGATCGGCGGCATCACTGCGCCGGTGGACGGGTCCGGGTGCTGTCCGCCATGGATGGCCAGGGTCGCCAGCGCCAGCGCTGGACCGTCGCCTTGGGGGTTCGACGTGTTGTCCGTCATGAGGGGGTTACCGGAAAAGGGGCGTGATTCTAGCAGCGCGGTCTGAATGGCCCCATGCAGCGGAGCCGGCCAGCCGCGGGGAGTGTTACTGCACCCGGCGGCGCAGATAGTTGAGCAGGTCGATACGGGTGATCAGGCCGAGGAAGGCGCCCTCGTTCATCACGATGGCGACCTGGCCGCGATCGAACACCGGCAGCAGGGCCTCGATCGGCGATTTGACGTCCAGCCGGTCGAGCTTGCTGACCATGGCCGTGGCCACCGGGTCTCGGAACCGTGCCTCGTCGCCATATACATGCAACAAGACGTCGCTTTCGTCGACGATGCCGACCAGTTGATCGCCTTCCATCACCGGCAGCTGCGACACGTCGTACAGCTTCATGCGCTGATAGGCGGTGGTCAGCAGGTCCTTGGGGCCGACCACCACGGTGTCGCGCTGGCTGTACGGGCGCAGGATCAGGTCGCGCAGGTCGCCGTGCTGCGGGCGCTCCAGGAAGCCGTTGTCCAGCATCCAGTAGTCGTTGTACATCTTCGACAGGTACTTGTTGCCGGTGTCGCAGACGAACACCAGCACCCGCTTGGGCTCGGCCTGTGCGCGGCAGTACTTCAGCGCCGCCGCCAGCAGCGTGCCGGTGGAGGAGCCACCGAGGATGCCCTCCTTGGCCAGCAGTTCGCGCGCGGTGTGGAAGCTCTCGGCGTCGCTGATCGAATAGGCCTTCTTGACCCGGCTGAAATCGGAGATCGCCGGCAGGAAGTCCTCGCCGATGCCTTCCACCAGCCAGCTGCCGGACTTCTCGCTGACCGTGCCCTGCTCGATGTACTCGGTCAGGATCGACCCGACCGGGTCGGCCAGCACCAGTTCGGTGTGCGGCGAGGCGGCAGCGAAGGCGCGCGACAGGCCGGTCATGGTGCCGGAGCTGCCGCAGCCGAACACGATCGCGTCCAGCCGGCCATCCATCTGCCGCAGGATCTCCGGGCCGGTGCCGAACTCGTGCGCGGCCGGGTTGTCGGGGTTGCCGAACTGGTTGATGAAATAGGCGCCAGGGGTCTCGGCGGCGATGCGCGCAGCCAGGTCCTGGTAGTACTCCGGGTGGCCCTTGGCCACGTCGGAGCGGGTCAGCACGACCTCGGCGCCCATCGCCTTGAGGTTGAAGATCTTCTCCCGGCTCATCTTGTCCGGGACCACCAGGATCAGCTTGTAGCCCTTCTGCTGGGCGACCAGGGCCAGGCCGATGCCGGTATTACCGGCGGTACCCTCGACCAGCACCGCGCCCGGCTTGAGGTCGCCGCGGCGCTCGGCCGCCTCGATCATCGACAGGCCGATGCGATCCTTGATCGAGCCGCCGGGATTGGCGCTCTCCAGCTTCAGGTACAGCTCGCACACCCCGGTGTCGAGCTTGCTGGCCTTGACGATGGGGGTGTCGCCGATCAGGTCGAGTACGGAGGAGTGAATGGCCATCGGGTCCGAATGCGTCGCGCCGCGGCAGCGGCTGGACCGGTCATTATCCCCGCTCGGGGATGGAAACGCGCGGCGGGGACGAAAAAAGCCGCGATCGCGGCTTTGGAGAGGGATGACGCGGACGGTGGCAAACCGACGAGGAGGCCAGCCACCGCCCGCGACAAGGGGGCAATAGTACGGTCAGTGCGGCTTCTGCTCGTAAAGGCGCAGCAGCTTTTCCTTGGCGGCGAGCTTTTCGCGCTTCATCTGCGCCAGGGTGACATCGTCGATCGGCAGCACGCCGAGTTCGGCGTCCATGCACTTCTTGTCCAAGGTCTTGTGGCGCTGGTAGAGCTGCTTGAACTCCGGATCGGACTTGATCAACGCGTCGATTTCGGTCTGCGGTTGCCCTTCGAACATAGGAATAGCCTCCTTCAGCTAAAAACAAGAACGCCCCGGCCGCTGCGGCACGGGGCGTTGCCTGGGAGCGGAAGCGCGCGAGCCGCCGGCTGCACCGCTGCAACGCCTGGAACCACGGTTCCTGCGACGTCGGACTGCGGTGTGCGCCACTGCGTCATCGGCTCGAACTCCTCCGTTGGCACCAGGCGGCGGGAGTGCCACCTGGAATACCGACCCTACGCTTCCCCACCGCCGCGAACAAGAGAAGCAGGCCCGCTTTGCCGCATTCAGTTGCTCGGCGCTCAGGCCCAGGGAAAAACCCCGTTAAACCGCCTGCGCGGGCACCCGCAGACCTTAGGGCGCGATCACAACTTCGGCCGAACGCGCCTTGGTCGAGGGCCCCTTCTTGCCGACCGCCTGCACCCGGTTGGCAGGCACGCCGCCGCTGACCAGGGCCGCGCGCAGGGCGTCGGCGCGCTTCTGCGCCACGCCGGCGTCGGTGTCGTAGGCCTCGATCCGCACCTTGCCCTTGCTGATCTGCAGGTACTGCGACAGGGCCTTGGTCTGGTTGGTGGCGTCGCCCGACAACGCGGCCTTGCCCGCACCGAAGGCCGCACCGGAGAAGGTGAAGACCTCCCCGCGGGTCTCGAAGCGCGAGGCCGGCAGCTTGGTGCCGGCGACCAGCTCGGCCTCCTCGCGCGCCAGCTTGGCCGACTTCTGCTGCGCGGCGCTGAGCTTGGCGGTCTGCTGCCCGGCGACGCTGGCCAGGGCCGCATCCGCATCCGCGCGCGCAGCCTGCTCGGCTTCGGCGGCCTGGCGCAGGCTTTCGGCCTCCTCGGCCTGGATCTGCGCCTGCACGCGCAGGCGCTCGGCCTCCTGACGGGCGCGGGCAGCCTCGCGACGGCTGGCCTCGATCAGCAGGTCGCTGCGGGTCTTCTCCAACTGGTCGACCTGGCGCCGAGCGATTTCGGCGCGGGCCATGGTTTCGGCGATCTCGACCCGGCGCTCGGCCAGGTAGCGCGCCTCGTCGCGCTCCTTGCGCTTGGCGTTGGCGAAGTTGGCCACCGCCTGCTGCGCCTGCAGGCGCTCGTAGGCGGCGACATCGGCATTGAGCGGATCGGCCTGCAGCGCCATCAGGCGCTGGTTGAGCACGGCCAGCTCGGGATCGTCGGCCGCCATCGCGCCCAGCGGCGCCAGCAGCAACGCCAGCAGGGCCAGGCGGCGCATTCCGTGCAGGGCGCGGCTCATGGACGGCCCTCCCCGGTGCCCAGGGTCTGTTGCAGCTGGGCCACCTCGGCCTGGCGCTGCTTCAGTTGCGCATTGGCCACCGCCTCCTCGCTGCGCGCCCGCGCCAGATCGGCATCGGCGGCCACGCGCAGCGCCAGCTGCGGCGCGGTCTTGCGCTGGCGGCGGTCGAGCGCGGCCTGCTGCGCCTGTTCCAGGCCCTGGCGGGCACTGGCCAGCAGGTCCGGCGCGTACTGGTCGGCATCGGCCTGGATCGCGCGCTGCACCGCCTGCTGGGCAGACAGCAGCTCCGGCGAGGCCACCTGGGCGAACGCGGCCGGCGCGGCGAACAACGCCAATGCGCAGGCCATCACATACTGCTGACAACGGAAGTGTGCGAAGCTAGTTTTCATCTAGGGGGGCCGTGGACGGAGACGTCGGTCACGGCCATTGTCGGAAGCCTGTGGCGCGCTTGCAACGGGCGATTGCGGATCGTTGGGGAACCATTGCGCATGGATATCGGCTATTTCCTGAAGCTGATGACCGAAAAGAACGCCTCGGACATGTTCCTGACCACAGGAGCACCGGTCTATATCAAGATCGAAGGCAAGCTGTACCCGCTCGGCGCCACCGGCCTGCCGCCGGGCATGGTCAAGAAGATCGCCTACTCGCTGATGGACGAAGGCCAGGTGCCGCAGTTCGAGCGGGACCTGGAATTGAACATGGCCATCGCCCTGCAGGACGCCGGGCGCTTCCGCGTCAATGTGTTCAAGCAGCGCGGCGAAGTCGGCATGGTGATCCGCGCGATCCGCAGCAAGATCCCCAGCATCGAGGAGCTGCACCTGCCACAGGTGCTCAAGGACGTGATCATGACCCCGCGCGGGCTGGTCCTGGTGGTCGGCTCGACCGGCTCGGGCAAGTCCACCTCGTTGGCGTCGATGATCGACTACCGCAACAGCACCACCACCGGGCACATCCTCACCATCGAGGACCCGATCGAATACCTGCACAAGCACAAGCTGTCCATCGTCAACCAGCGCGAGGTCGGCCTGGACACCCACGCCTTCCATAACGCGCTGAAGAACGCGATGCGCGAGGCGCCGGACGTGATCCTGATCGGCGAAATCCTGGACGCGGAGACCATGGAGGCGGCCATCGCCTTCGCCGAGACCGGGCACCTGTGCCTGGCCACCCTGCACTCCAACAATGCCGACCAGACCATCGAGCGCATCCTCAACTTCTTCCCCGAGAATGCGCACAAGAACGTGCTGATGAACCTGTCGCTGAACCTGCGCGCGGTGATTTCGCAGCGCCTGGTCAAGGACAGCAGCGGCCGCCGCCGACCGGCCTCGGAAGTGCTGCTGAACACGCCGATGATCCGCGACCTGCTGCGCCGCGGCCAGGTCCACGAGATCAAGCAGGCGATGGAGGAGTCGCTGGAGGAAGGCATGGAGACCTTCGACCAATGTCTGTTCCGCATGGTCAAGCAGGGCCAGATCGAGCAGGAGGAAGCGCTGCGCGCGGCCGACTCGCGCGACGGCCTGGCCCTGAAGTTCCGCCTGTCCGAAGGCGGCAGCGGCGAGCACGACCCCTACGCCGACTACGACAGCCCCAGCGCCGCGCCGCGGATCACCCACGGGTTCGTCTGAGGCCTCGCCGCTTCGTCACAGCAGCGGCGAGGGCACGGCCGGGGCTTCGCAGGTCTGCGATCGCGATGCAGCCGCGGCAACAGTGGACCGACCGCCCATCGGCGGTCGCTGCCGCGTCGCCCTTGCCAGGGCAAACGCCACTTCCACGCAGTTACGCGCCAGGCCCGGCCCCAGCCACTGCGGGAGTCAACTGTCATGCAGCCGCGACGCGCGAAGCCAAAAGCCGACTGACACCCCCCGTCGTCGGGACTGAAGTCCCTCCCACAGTGCACCCGGCGAGTTCGCCGCAAGCTTCTATGGAAGCGACTTCAGCCGCGACGCGCGAAAGCCGGAGCGTCCGACACACTGCAGTCGGGACGGAAGCCCCTCTCATACCCTCACGCGCAACGATGCGGCGGTGGAGGGTGGTGGTGGCCAACCGGGCATCATCGGAAGCCCGGTCGCGACGGAAGCCGCTGCTACGGCGCAGCGCGACTCACTGCGCGTCGGGCTGGTTCTCCGGGCGCGCCGCCTCGAATGCCGGCAACGCCAGGCAGGCGCGCTCGATCCGTTTCAGGGTCGGGTAGACCTGCAGGTCCACGCCGAAGCGACGCGCGTTGTACAGCTGCGGCACCAGGCAGCAGTCGGCCAGGCCCGGCTGCTCGCCGTGGCAGAAGCGGCCAGTGTCGGGCGACTCGGCCAGCAACTGCTCCAGCGCGTCGAAGCCGGTCTGCATCCAGTGCCGCATCCACTCCTCGCGCTCGGGCTGCGGCACGCTCCAGGCGCTCTCGAAGAACTGCGCCACGCGCAGGTTGTTGAGCGGATGGATGTCGCAGGCGATCAGTTGCGCCAGGCCGCGCACGCGGGCGCGGTCGATCGGCGCGTCCGGCAGCAGTGGCGGCTCCGGCCAGCGCTCGTCCAGGTATTCCAGGATCGCCAGCGACTGGCGGATCGGCTGGCCGTCGTGGCACAGGGTCGGCACCAGTTCCTGCGGGTTCAACCGCGCATATTCCGGCGAGTGCTGCTGCCCGCCGTCGCGCACCAGGTGCACCGGCAGCGACTGGTAGGCCAGACGCTTGAGCTCCAGCGCGATGCGCACCCGGTACGCGGCGCTGGACCGCCAGTAGGTGTAAAGCTGCAGTGCCTCGTCCATGCCCGCCTCCGTCTGCGCAATCGACAACGATACCGGTGGACAGCGGCGGTGCGGCGCCGCCGGTCGCCCCGGTAGCGCCGCCGGCCGGGTCAGGGCAGCGGTGCCTGCTCGATGCGCTGCTCGATCGCGCCGAAGATGCTCACTCCGTCACGGTCCAGCATCTCGATCCGCACCACGTCGCCGAAGGACATGTACGGGGTACTCGGCTTGCCGTCGCGCAGGGTTTCCACGGTGCGCTGCTCGGCGAAGCAGGAGGCGCCGCGCGTGGTGTCCTGGTTGGCGATGGTGCCCGAGCCGACCACCGCGCCGGCCGCCAGCGGCCGGGTCTTGGCCGCGTGCGCGACCAACTGCGCGAAATCGAACTGCATGTCCTCGCCGGCTTCCGGCGCGCCGAACCAGGCGCCGTTGATGTGGGTCAGCAGCGGCAGGTGCACCTTGTTGCCCTGCCAGGCCTGGCCCAGTTCGTCGGGGGTGACGAACACCGGCGACAGCGCCGAACGCGGCTTGGACTGCACGAAGCCGAAGCCCTTGGCCAGCTCCGGCGGAATCAGGTTGCGCAGCGACACGTCGTTGACCAGGCCGATCAGTTGGATGTGCGCGGCGGCCTGCGCCGGGCTGACCGCCATCGGCACGTCGTCGGTGACCACCACGATCTCGGCCTCCAGGTCGATGCCGTAGTCCTCGCTGACCACCTTGACCGCATCGCGCGGGCCGTAGAAGCCGGCGCTGACCGCCTGGTACATCAGCGGATCGGTGTAGAAGCTCTCCGGCACCTCGGCGCCGCGCGCACGGCGCACCCGCTCGACGTGCGGCAGGTAGGCGCTGCCGTCGAGGAATTCGTAGGCGCGCGGCAGTGGCGCCGCCAGTGCCGCCATGTCCAGGTCGAACTGGCCGTCGGCGCTGCCGTCGTTGAGCGACTCGGACAGGGCGTTCAGACGCGGGGCGAGGTTGCTCCAGCCCTCCAGCGCGCGCTGCAGGGTCGGTGCGATGCCGGTGGCGCGCACCGCGCGGGTCAGATCGCGGGACACGACGATCAGGGTGCCGTCGCGGCCGCCTTCCTTCAGGGAACCTAGCTTCATGTCCGTCCAGTGCTGGGGGCTGAGCCGGCGATTGTACGGCCAGACGCCGGCTTGGTTTCAACTGAAACGGACACCGCGTTTGTGCAGCGCGCCAATTCAGGTAGACTATGTCGGTCTGCATGCGGCCGTCCGTTTCCCTCAGGGACAGCCGGCGAGGCCAGGATCGCAACGATCCGACTCGCCCGCCCCACCCGACGCCTTTCGTGGTGCCGACGAACCCCAGCCTTGCGCTGCGGGTTGATCCACCCTCTCGCAGCGCGGTTCACGGGAACGCTCCGAGCCTCACCTACTTGCGTCTGCGCGCCGGGTCCGTCCCGGCGTCGGCGCGTTATCCGGAGCATTCTCATGTCGTTCGAATCCCTGGGCCTTGCGCCCTTCCTGCTGCGCGCGTTGGCCGAGCAGGGCTACGAAACCCCCACCCCGATCCAGGCGCAGGCCATTCCCGTCGCCCTGGAAGGCCATGACCTGATGGCCGGCGCGCAGACCGGCACCGGCAAGACCGCCGCGTTCGGCCTGCCGCTGCTGCAGCACCTGGGCACCTCGCCGCAGCCGGTCAGCAGTGGCGGCCCGCGCAAGCCGCGCGCGCTGATCCTGACCCCGACCCGCGAGCTGGCCACCCAGGTGCACGACAGCCTGCGCGGCTACAGCAAGTACCTGCGCATCCCCAGCACCACCATCTACGGTGGCGTGGGCATGGGCAACCAGCTCGACGCGCTGCGCCGCGGCGTGGACCTGCTGATCGCCTGCCCGGGCCGCCTGCTCGACCACCTGGAGCGTCGCAGCGTGGACCTGTCGGGCATCGAGATCCTGGTGCTGGACGAGGCCGACCGCATGCTCGACATGGGCTTCCTGCCGTCGATCAAGCGCATCCTCGCCAAGCTGCCCAAGCAGAACCGGCAGACCCTGCTGTTCTCGGCCACCTTCGAGGAAGGCATCAAGCAGCTGGCCCGCGAGTTCATGCACGATCCGCAGGAAATCCAGGCCACCCCGAGCAACACCGTGGCCGACACCATCACCCACCGCGTGCACCCGGTGGACGGCGCGCGCAAGCGCGAACTGCTGCTGCACCTGCTGGCCGCCGACTCGCGCAAGCAGACCCTGGTGTTCGCCCGCACCAAGCACGGTGCCGACAAGCTGACCATGTTCCTGGACAAGTCCGGGCTGAAGACCGCCGCGATCCACGGCAACAAGAGCCAGGGCCAGCGCCTGCGCGCGCTGAGCGACTTCAAGGCCGGCCGCATCACCGTGCTGGTCGCCACCGACATCGCCGCGCGCGGCATCGACATCGACCAGTTGCCCAAGGTCATCAACTACGACCTGCCGATGGTCGCCGAGGACTACGTGCACCGCATCGGCCGCACCGGCCGCAACGGCTCGACCGGCGAGGCGATCTCGCTGGTGGCGCAGGACGAGGCCAAGCTGCTGCGCGCGATCGCGCGCATGCTCAAGCGCGAGATGGACATCCGCGACGTGCCGGGCTTCGAGCCGGTGACACCGATCCGTTGGGGCAACAACAACCCGCCGGACGAGCGGCCGGGCGGTGCCCGTCCGCCGCGTCGCGGCAGCCATGCCCGTCGCGGCCATGGCGATGCGCCGGCGCACGCGCATGCGCACGCCGGCAGCAAGAAGCCCGGCGGCAACCACGCCGACGGCGCACGCCGCCAGGGCCAGGGACGCCGGCAGGGCAACGGCGGCAACCGTCCCGCCGCGCCGCGCTGATCGCAGCGCTCGTACAGCGCTGCCGCGTCACTCGACAAGCCGCCCTTCGGGGCGGCTTTTTCGTTGCGCGGCCCCAGCCCGGGCACAGGCACGGCATCGCCGTGCGATGCCTGCCGCGGGCCACCGCCGCTGCATCGCCTCGACCCGCGCGCGACCGCGCCGCTCCCGCCCCTGCCCGTACAATGCCGCCCATGGATATCTTCAAAGTCTTCACCCTCGAAGCCGCACACCGCCTGCCCAACGTGCCGCCCGGCCACAAGTGCGCGCGCTTGCATGGGCACTCGTTCCGCATCGAGCTGCACGTCAGCGGCGAACCCGGCGCCCAGAGCGGCTGGGTCATGGATTTCGGCGACATCAAGGCGGCCTTCCGCCCGCTCTACGACCAGCTCGACCACCATTACCTCAACGACATCGAGGGCCTGGACAACCCCACCAGCGAACGCCTGGCGGTGTGGATCTGGGACCGGCTCAAGCCGGCGCTGCCGCTGCTGAGCGAAGTGGTGGTCCATGAAACCTGCACCTCCGGCTGCCGTTATCGCGGTCCGGGTTGAAAGGCTGGGAATGGGAAGTGGGGAATCGCAAGGGCGGCACCGCGGTGGCTGAGCGTTTGCGATGCCGCCCGCCCGTGCGTCGTAGCGCGCATTGGCGCTTGCCAAAACCCAGAGGCGCCTTGCCGAGCCCCGGAAAATTGCGCCAAGCCATTGATCCGGAAAGTAGATTGAACGAATCCTGAGCGGCTTCAAAAAATTTTGTTGCATCGCAACAGAATGGGCGTATGTTGCACTGCAACAGCAGTCGGCATTCCAACGGAGTTGCATGATGTCCGCTCAATTCAACGATCAGTTCAGCAGCTACACCCAGCAGTTCGCCGCTGCCGCGGCGCGTGCCAACCGCCTGGCGCTGGAGAGCGCCGAGAGCGTGTTCGGCGTGCAGTTGAAGACCTTCGAGAAGAACGTGTCGGCCACCACCGGCTTCCTCGGCGAACTGACCGAGGCCCGCGATCTGGGCACCGTGCAGGCGCTGTGGCCGAAGGGCCTGCAGATCGCCCGCGACAACTTCGAGCGGCTGGCCACGGCCAACCAGGAAGTGTTCGGCCTGGGCCTGAAGACCTCCGAGGCGATCGGCCAGCTGGCCAAGCACCAGTTCGAGGCGGCGACCGAACAGGCTGCGCCCAAGGCCAAGCCCACCGCCAAGTAACACCGTTTTCGACGTCGCTGCGGTTCGCCGCCCGACGCACGCTCGGTCTGCATGGGTCCCTCCCCCCGTGCAACCACAGGCCCGGTAGATCCCTCCCTCTACCGGGCCTTTTTTATGGGCGGGATTCGGGATTCGGGATTCGGGAGTGGGGATTTGCCGATTGCGCGCGTTCCGGCGCTCCTGGCTTTCTTCGAGGAAAAAGCTGCCGCACCGTGCTTCATCGGTAAGGCGTCGGGACTGAAGTCCCTCCCACAAAACCCGCCCCGGCAGTTGATCAGCTGGGCGATATTCCCGCCCACGGCTGCAGTTCCGCCGCCAACTGCGCGGCCTGCGGTTGCGGCCGGTACGGCAGCCGCCCCCAGCACGGCATCGGCAGACGCGCGCGCAGCATCGCCATGTTGTCGTCGATGCGCTCCATCGCCGGGTCGATCTCGTTGCCGATCCAGCCGATGCACTGCAGGCCGTCGGCGGCGATCGCCGCGGCGCTGAGCCGGGCGTGGTTGAGGCAGCCCAGGCGCAGGCCAACCACCAGCACCACCGGCAGTCCCAGCGCGCGCGCCAGATCGGCCTGATCCAGCGTCGCCGACAGCGGCGCCGCCCAGCCGCCGACGCCCTCCACCACCACCACGTCGGCCTGCGCACTCAGGCGTTCGAAGGCGGCGGCGATCGGCGCCAGTTCCAGTTGCACGCCGGCATCGGCGGCGGCCAATTCCGGCGCCAGCGGCAGCGGCAGCGCGTAGGGATTGAGATCGGCGTAGGCCGGCCGCGGCGTGCTCGCGTCCTGCAGGGCAAGCGCGTCCTCGTTGCGCCAGCCGTCGGCGTCGCGACTGCAGCCGCTGGCGACCGGCTTCATGCCCACCGCGCGCTGGCCACGCGCGCGCAAGGCATGCAGCAGCGCGGTGCTGGCGATGGTCTTGCCGATGCCGGTATCGGTGCCGGTGACGTAGAAGGCGGGAACAGCCATGCGAAAACCCTGTCGGTTGGCCGGCGGGACGCGCGGCGGCGCGCAGGATAGCCGGGCGCGCCGCGCGCGTCAGCCGCCGCGGTGCCGGCGGACGCAGCGCGCTGCTAGACTCGCGCGATGTTCGCCTCGTCCTCGCTCACCGGCAGCAAGCCGGAACAGTACGCCCAGTTGCTCGACCAGGCCCGTGCCCTGGTCGCCGGGGAGCCCGACCGCATCGCCAATGCCGCCAACCTGGCCGCGCTGGTGTATCACGCGCTGCCGCGGCTGAACTGGGTCGGTTTCTATCTCTACGACGGCAAGGAACTGGTGGTCGGCCCGTTCCAGGGCCTGCCCGCCTGCGTGCGCATTCCGTTGCACAAGGGCGTGTGCGGCGCGGCTGCCAGCAGCGGCCAGACCCAGCGCATCGACGACGTGGAGGCGTTCCCCGGGCACATCGCCTGCGATTCCGCCTCGCGCTCGGAACTGGTGGTGCCGCTGCTGCGCGACAGTGCATTGGTCGGCGTGTTCGACCTGGACAGCCCGGACCTGGCCCGCTTCGACGCCGACGACCAGCGCGGCCTGGAAGCGATCGCCCAGGTCTTCGTCGACAGCCTGCGATGAGCACGGCCAAGCTGCGCAACATCGGCCCCAAGAGTGCGGCCTGGCTGCGCCAGGTCGGCGTGCGCACGCAGCAGGACCTGGAGGCGGCCGGCGCGGTCGGCGCCTTCGTCAAGGTCAAGCGCGCCGGCTTCAAGCCCAGCCTCAACCTGCTGTATTCGCTGGAAGGCGCGCTCAGCGGCTGTCACTGGCAGGAACTGTCCGAGGCGCGGCGCGCGCAGTTGCTGGGCGAGCTGGAGACCGCGACGGCGGCGCTGCCGGCGCAGCGCGGCCTGCCCGTTGCCGGGCCGGTGGCGACCACCCATTTCGACCGCGACGACACGCGCGGCGACGACGCTGCCGACGGCGCCTACGCGCACGAGGCGCACGACACGCCGGTGGCCGACCATCACGGCGACGACGACGGCCACGGCACCCACGCCGACTAGGGCGTTGCCGCATCCCCAAGCATGCCGCGCCTTGATTGCGCATGCCTGTGACAACGCAGAACGTGGACGTGAGTCCGCGCCCGAGCGACGACGCGACCACGGACGCACGCGATCACAGCCCTTCGGGCGAGGTCTGGCCGGCATGTCGCCTGCGCCGCGCGGCCCGACCTGACTACCCGTCGGCGCTGCGCCACGCAACACCGGTGGCGCGCCTGCCAGACCCAAAGCCGCATCCCCGGGATGGATGGGCATGCCCTACCCCGCGCAGCCAGCGGCGATCGCGTACAATCGCGCCGCTTCAAGGTGACCCACCGGCTCCGGCCAGCGGGTTGAAACGGGAAGCCGGTGCGTCTTGCGACAAGGCCGGCGCTGCCCCCGCAACGGTAAGCGATCCGCGCTGACGACTTTCGCCACTGTGCCACGGCATGGGAAGGCGTCGCAGCCGGGAGGTCCGCCTCCCCGATCGCCAGCCCGGAGACCGGCCTTGCAGCTCACTGGTTGCGATGCGGAGGGCGTCGCGGCGTGCCGCGCCGCGTTCGGCGCCGTCCGCTTGCACCTTCCGTTCGCGACTCCCTCGCCGTCACAGCGCGCAGCCGCGCGCCGGAGTTGCCACCCATGTCGTCCCGCCTGCTTTCGGTCGCGATCGCGTCCGCCCTGTCCCTGCCCGCGCTGGCCCACGCCGCCGACGCCGCCACCGATCTCGACCAGGTCCTGGTCACCGCCACCCGCACTCAGATCTCGGTGGAGGACAGCGTGGTCCCGGCGCAGGTCATCGACCGCGCGGAGATCGAGCGCAGCCAGGCCACGTCGCTGGCGCAGCTGCTGCAGGGTCGCGCCGGCATCGGCATCTCCAATCAGGGCGGCCTGGGCAAGCTGACCACGCTGAGCCTGCGCGGCAGCGAATCGGACCACGTGCTGGTGCTGGTGGACGGCGTGCGCATCGGCTCGGCCAGCGCCGGCCTGGCCGCGTTCCAGGACCTGCCGCTGAGCCAGATCGAGCGCATCGAGATCGTGCGTGGCCCGCGGTCGAGCCTGTACGGCTCCGACGCGATCGGCGGCGTCATCCAGATCTTCACCCGCCGCGGCGGTCAAGGCTTCCAGCAGAACCTGAGCCTGGGCGGCGGCAGCCACGGCCTGCGCGAGGCCGGCGCCGGCTTCAGCAACCGCGGCGAGCGCGGCTGGCTGGCCGTGCAGGGCGGCTACCAGAAGACCGACGGCATCAATGCCTGCAACGGCTCGGCCACGCTGTTCGCCGGCTGCTTCGTCGACCAGCCCGACCGCGACGGCTACCGCAACGTCTCGCTGAGCGCGCGCGGCGGCTACGCGCTGACCGACACGCTGCGCATCGAAGGCCAGGCGCTGAACATCGACAGCCGCAACGAGTACGACGGCGATCCGCTGTTCGCCGGCAACGAGGCCGACAACACCCAGCAGGTGTTCGGCGGCAAGCTGGACTGGACCCCGTCCGATCGCCTGCACCTGGCCGCGCAGCTCGGTCGCAACGTCGACGACGCCGACAGCTACTATCGTGCCCCCGGCGCGCGCACCCGCAACTTCGTCAGCACCTTCGACAGCCGCCGCGACACCGCCGCGCTGCAGGGCGACATCACCCTGGCCGAAGGCCACCTGCTCAGCGTCGGCAGCGACTGGCAACGCGAGCACGTCACCAGCACCACCGCTTTCGACGTCGACAGCCGCGACAACACCGGCGTGTTCGCCGAGTACCAGGGCCGTTTCGGCGCGCAGCAGGTGCAGGCCAGCGTGCGCAGCGACGACAACGAGCAGTTCGGCGAGCACACCACCGGCAGCCTCGGCTGGGGCCTGGCGCTGGCGCATGGCCTCAAGCTCACCGCCAGCGTCGGCACCGGCTTCAAGGCGCCGACCTTCAACGACCTGTACTACCCGTTCGCCGGCAATCCGGAGTTGAAGCCGGAGCGTTCCAAGAGCGGCAACCTGGGCGTGGCGCAGTACGCCGACAGCTGGAACTGGACCTTCAACGCCTACGAGACCCGGGTCAAGGACCTGATCTCCTACGACGCGATCAGCTTCCTGCCGGTCAACGTGGACGAGGCGCGCATCCGCGGCGCCGAACTGACCGGCTATGCATTGCTGGCCGGCTGGGAACTGTCGGCGCAGCTGAGCCACACCGACCCGCGCAACCGCAGCGATGGCGACAACCGCGACAACTGGCTGGCGCGCCGCGCGCAGAACACCGCGCGCCTGGACGTGGATCGCGGCATCGGCCCGGTCAAGCTCGGCGTCACCGTCTTCGGCAGCGGCCACCGCTTCGACGACGCGGCCAACCGCGTACGCCTGGCCGGCTACGGCACCGTCGACCTGCGCGCGGAATACGCGTTCACCCCGGACTGGACGCTGCAGGCCAAGGCCAGCAACGTGTTCGACCGCGACTACCAGACCATCAACTGGTACAACCAGCCGGGCCGCGAGTACGCGCTGACCCTGCGCTACGCGCCGGCGGCGCGCTGAGTCGGCGTCCCGTGCTGCGCCGGCGGGCGTGGCGCGGGGCAGCCGCACGGAAAACACGCGCGTCTTTTTTGTAGGAGCGGCTTCAGCCGCGACAGGCTTTCCCGCGAACTCCCGTCGCGGCTGAAGCCGCTCCGCATGTGCGACCACGTCGGATGTAGATGCGCGCATTCTCAACGCAGGCATGCGCGATGCATCGCGCAGTTGGTCGCTCGCGATAAGGGCCGCTGGCTGTCGAACGCAAACACCCGCCCTCGTGCTCATGCATCGCGGCACGAACCTCACAGTTCGGCGCCCGCTACGCGCCCGTACCCTCACCCCAACCCCTCTCCCGGGGGGAGAGGGGCGTAATGCGTCATGGGTTGTGGGAGCGGCTTCAGCCGCGACGGGCCTTGCCGGGAAAGCCTGTCGCGGCTGAAGCCGTTCAACCGCATCCCGCTCTTTGCGCTGCTCCGCGGTGCTTGAACCGCCGTCGTATCAACGCAGTTGCAGCAGCTCGCGCAGGTCGTCCATCAGCAGCACCACGTCGGCGGTGGCCAGATCCAGATCGCGCGGATAGCCGTAGCGCACCAGCGCCACCGGCATGCCGGCGGCCTGCCCGGCCTGCAGGTCGGTCCCCGAATCGCCGACCATCAGGCAACGCGCCGGCGGTTGCGCGAACTGCTGTGCCAGGTGCAGCAGCGGCGCCGGGCTGGGCTTGCGTTCGGGCAGGCTGTCGCCGCCCAGCACCGCGGAGAACAGATCGGCCACGCCCAGATGGCGCAGCAGCGGCGGCACCATCGCCGACGGCTTGTTGGTGCACAGCGCCAGCGTCACCCCATCTGCGTGCAGGTGCGCCAACGCCTCGGCCGCGCCGGGATACAACCGCGGACTGCGCAACAGGCATTCGGCGTAGTGGCGCATGAAGGTCGGCATCACCGTCTCGAGTGGCGTGGCGTCGCCGGCATGCCGCCAGGCGATCTCGACCAGCTTGCGCACGCCCTCGCCGATCCATCCGAGCACAGTCGCCTCCGGCACGCGCGGCAGGCCGAAGTCAGCCAGCGTGCGGTTCAACGCCTCGGCGATGTCGGCGCCGCTGTCGACCAGGGTGCCGTCCAGGTCGAACACCACCAATGCGTAGGGGAACGTCATGTCGTGCCAATGCGGGAGGGGGAAGTGCGCATTGTAGGTGGGGCAAGGCTGGTATGCGGTCGCAACAAGGCCGATCAGCATGACCAGACGATGAAGTCGGTGTTCCAATCCTTGCAGCATGCCCCTGTGGGAGGACTTCAGTCCCGACGCGGAAGAGGCGAAGGCCACGTTTCCGGTTCGCTCGCGTCTCCCTTGGCTTTCAATCCACGCCGGTAACCGTGCGACTGGAGCTGGTGCCTGTCCTGGCTGTCCCGGATCGGGTTTCAATCCACGCACACTCAAGGGCAGGACTGCGACAGACGCTGCCTATGGTGCAGCCGTTCCTATTTCGACCTGTGCACCGGTGAAGGTGCGGCTGCCAACTCGGCATCCTCGACGGCTACAACAACCCGTTTCAATCCACGCACCAGCAGAACACGATACAGCTTCCGCGCGCGACCACCTCAACCGAACAAGCGCCCCTGCGCCTGTCCCGGCTCGCGTTCGTGGAAGCCGGACAGGCCCACGCCGACCAGGCGGTAACGGGTGGACGTCGGCAGATCCACGCGCTCGCGCAGCGCAAGGGCGATGTCGATCAAGGCCTGCAGCGAATCCGGCGGCTGCTCCGGAGTGAAGCTGCGGGTGAGGATGCGGAACTGCGCGGTCTTCAGCTTCAGCACCACCGTGCGCGCGATGCGTTCGGTGCGGCGGGTGGCGTTCCAGGTCTTCTCGGCCAGTTGCCGGATCGCCGGCTCCAGTGCGTCCAGCGCCAGGTCCTCGGCGAAGGTGTCCTCGGAGGAGATCGACTGCACCGGCTGGTCCGACTCCACCGGGCGTTCGTCGATACCGCGCGCGCGCTGGTACAGGCGCAGGCCGAAGCTGCCGAAGCGCGCTTCCAGTTCGGCCTCGCCGCGCGTGCGCAGGTCGCCGACGGTGGCGATGCCCAGTTCTGCCAGCTTGGCCTCCATCACCTTGCCCACGCCGGGCACCTTGTTCACCGGCAACGGCGTCAGGAACGCGTCCACGCGATGCGGACGGATCACGAACTGGCCGTCGGGCTTGCGCCAGTCCGAGGCGATCTTGGCCAGGAACTTGTTCGGCGCGATCCCGGCCGAGGCGGTCAGCGCGGTTTCCTCGCGGATCTGCGCGCGGATGGTCTGCGCGATCTCGGTGGCCGTGCGCAACTCGCCCTTGGGCGCGGTGACGTCCAGGTAGGCTTCGTCCAGCGACAGCGGCTCGATCATGTCGGTGTGGCGCTGGAAGATCTCGCGCACCTGCCGCGACACCGCCTTGTAGCGGGCGAAATCCGGCGGCACGAAGATCGCGTCCGGGCACAGCCGCTCGGCGCGCAGCGCCGGCATCGCCGAGCGCACGCCGAACACGCGCGCCTCGTAGGAGGCGGCGCACACCACAGAGCGCATGCCGCGCCAGGCCACCACCACCGGCTTGCCGCGCAGCGCCGGATCGTCACGCTGCTCCACGGACGCGTAGAACGCATCCATGTCGACGTGAATGATCTTGCGCATCGACCCCATACCCTACGCCTGCGAACGGTGTGCGCATGATAAGCCCCGCACTGCGCACGGGCTGAGAATGCGCGCCTTGATCCGGCGCAGTGCGCGCGCCGCCGCAGATGCCGACACTACGCGTGCGTACGGATAAAACGTTTGATTGAACGCGCAAGGCTCATGCACTCTTGCGCGCCTCGACTGTCTCGCCTGGGAATGTTCCGCTCATGAGTCGTCTGTCCTCCTATTCTCGCGAGCAATTGCTCGCCAGCGCACGCGGCGAGCTGTTCGGCGCCGACGCCGGGCGCCTGCCCAACGACCCGATGCTGATGTTCGACCGCATCGTCGCCATCGACGAGACCGGCGGCGCGCACGGCAAGGGCGTGATCCGCGCCGAACTGGATATCCGCCCGGACCTGTGGTTCTTCGGCTGCCATTTCATCGGCGACCCGGTCATGCCCGGCTGCCTGGGCCTGGATGCGATGTGGCAGTTGACCGGCTTCTTCCTGACCTGGCTGGGCGCACCCGGCCGTGGCCGTGCGCTGGGCGTGGGCGAGGTGAAGTTCACCGGGCAGGTGCTGCCCACCGCCAGGCAGGTGGTCTACGAGATCGACATCAGCCGGGTGATCAACCGCAAGCTGGTGATGGCGGTGGCCGATGGCCGCATGTCGGTGGATGGGCGCGAGATCTATACCGCCAAGGACATGCGCGTGGGCCTGTTCACTTCGACGGAGGCATTCTGATGCGGCGCGTGGCAATTACCGGGATGGGCATCACTTCGTGCCTGGGCAACGACCTGGACAGCGTGTCGCGCGCATTGCGCGAAAGCCAGTCCGGCATCCGCCATAACCCGCAGGCGGTGGAAGCCGGCCTGCGCAGCCAGGTCGGCGGCGATGTGCAGTTGGACCTGGACGCGGCGATCGACCGCAAGCTCAAGCGCTTCATGGGCGATGCCTCGGCCTACGCCTACCTGGCGCTGCGCGATGCACTGGCCGATGCCGGCCTGGACGAGGCGGCGATCAGCGACCCGCGGATCGGCCTGATCGCGGGCTCCGGTGGCGGCTCCAGCCACTGGCAGGTGGAAGCGGCGGACCTGCTGCGCAACCGCGGCGTGCGCAAGGTCGGCCCGTACATGGTGCCGCGCACGATGTGTTCGGCGGTGTCGGCGAGCCTGGCCACCGCGTTCAAGATCAAGGGCGTGAGCTATTCGCTATCGGCGGCCTGCGCGACCTCGGCGCACTGCATCGGCGCGGCGGCGGACCTGATCCGCCACGGCCAGCAGGACGTGATGTTCGCCGGCGGCGGCGAAGAGCTGGACTGGACCATGAGTCTGATGTTCGACGCGATGGGCGCGCTGTCCACCGGCTTCAACGACACGCCGGCGGTGGCGTCGCGGCCCTACGATGCCGCGCGCGACGGCTTCGTCATCGCCGGCGGCGGCGGCATGCTGGTGCTGGAAGACTACGAGCGCGCGGTGGCGCGCGGGGCGCGCATCCATGCCGAACTGGTCGGCTACGGCGTGACCTCCGACGGCGCCGACATGGTCGCTCCGTCCGGCGAAGGCGCGGTGCGCTGCATGCGCATGGCGCTGCAGGGCGTGGATGCGCCGATCGACTATCTCAACACCCACGGCACCTCGACCCCGCTGGGCGATGTCACCGAGCTGGACGCGGTGCGCGCGGTGTTCGGCGATGCGGTGCCGCCGCTGTCCTCGACCAAGGCGCTGTCCGGGCATTCGCTGGGCGCGGCCAGCGTGCACGAGGCGATCTACTGCCTGCTGATGCTGCGCGACGGCTTCATCGCCGGCTCGGCCAACATCGACACGCTGGACCCCCGCGCCGAGGGCTTCCCGATCGTCCGCGAGAGCCGCGATGCCGCGTTGCGCACGGTGATGTCCAACAGCTTCGGCTTCGGCGGCACCAACGCCGCGCTGGTGTTCGCCAAGGCCTGAGCCGGGCCAAACGCGCACGCTGCCAGCAACGGCAGCGTGCCGCGCGTCAACGCTCCAGTTGCCTGACGTCGCGACGCCCGGCGTCGTGGTCCTTGTGCGCTTCCGGCTTGGCCGGTGGCGCTGAAGGCGGTGGCGGTGGCGGTGGCGGTGGCGGTGGTGGTGGTGGTGGCGAACTCGGCTTCGGCGGATGCCGCTCGACCCATTGGATCGTCGCCGGCGACGGCGGCCAGGACGGCGATGCCGATGGCGCGGACGCAGGCGGCGGCACGGGCATCAGGCCCATCGCTTCGCGCTGGCGGCGGTCGTCGTCCTGGCGTTGCAACTCCTTCGCCAGTTCCTTGTTGTAGCGGGGATTGAGCGCGTCCGGCGGCGGAATCTGGTACATCCGCTCGCCGGGCGGCGTCCATTGCGGCGTGGCGCTCACCGCCTCGGACGCAGGCGACGGCGGCGTCCGCCATTGTGGCGCCAGCTGCCGCTGCAGCGGGGCCGGAATCTGCGCCGGGCCGGCCGCGGTCGCGGTGCTTTCCAGCGATCGATAGCGCGCACGTTCGCGCGCCCACGGCTGACCGCGATAGTGCGTGTCCCAATAGCGGTCCAGCGCAAAGCCGACCGTGGGCACGCCAGGCGCACTGCCCTGTTCCTGGGCGTTGAAGTCGATCGCACCGGCCGGCAGCCAGCCGCGTTTCTCGCGCCAACTGACATCGCACCAGGCCCAGTCGCGGGTGCAGCCATGTACCCGCAACGCCTCGTCGGTGACCGGGGTGGCCACGCGCGGATACTCCGGTGCGGGGCCGGCACGCAGGCTGGCGCCGATGCGCACCGTGCCGCTGCCATCCTGCGCCAGCGCCGGCACGGCCATGCTCAACAGCAAGGGCGTCCACCACCCTGCTCGCTTCATGCGGTCCTCCTTGTGCAGTGCGGCAGTGTCCTGCGCCGCGATTGCGGCGGCGAAGATCGCCGTGCCGCTGCGCTTTGTTCTAGCACAGAGGAGCCGGGATTGGGGATTGGGGGCGGCAGCGTGCTGTGCGGAGCCAGATCATTGGCAAGCGATTTTCTGTAGGAGCGGCTTCAGCCGCGACGGTGGTTACCGGTAATGCCCCGTCGCGGCTGAAGCCGCTCCTACAACAAAGCCAGAAGCGCGAGGAATGCCATGCACTCGCGAAAAATCACAAATCCCCAATCCCGACTCCCGAATCCCCGCTTATCCCGCCATGCCGCTGTGCCGCAGCAGCGCCTCCAGCTCGGGCGCGCGGCCGCGGAAGGCGGTGAAGTTCTCCAGCGCCGGACGGCTGCCGCCGCGCGAGAGGATCTCGCGCAGGAAGCGCGCACCGGTGGCGGGCAACTGGTCGGGCGCTTCCTCGAACGCCGCATAGGCGTCGGCGCTGAGCACCTCGGCCCATTTGTAGCTGTAGTAGCCGGCCGCATAGCCGCCAGCGAAGATGTGGCTGAACTGGTGCGGGAAGCGATTCCAGGCCGGCGGCCGGTTCACCGCCACTTCGTCGCGTACGCGCTCGAGCAACTGCAGCACGCTGTCGGTCTGCGCATCGAAGTCGTGGTGCAACTGCATGTCGAACAGCGCGAACTCGAGCTGGCGCACGGTGAACATGCCGCTCTGGTAGTTCTTCGCCGCCAGCATCTTGTCGAACAGTGCGCGCGGCAGCGGCTCGCCGCTGTCCACGTGGGCGGTCATCGCCTGCAGACGCGACCATTCCCAGCAGAAGTTCTCCATGAACTGGCTGGGCAGTTCCACCGCATCCCATTCCACGCCGTTGATGCCGGCCACGCCCAGTTCGCCGACCTGGGTCAGCAACTGGTGCAGGCCGTGGCCCATCTCGTGGAACAGGGTGGTGACTTCGTTGTGGGTGAAGGTGGCCGGCTTGCCGTCGCTGCCGCGGCCGAAGTTGCACACCAAGTACACCAGCGGGGTCTGCACGCCGTCGGCGCGCTCGCGGCGATTGCGGCAATCGTCCATCCAGGCGCCGCCACGCTTGCCTTCGCGCGCGTACAAGTCCAGATAGAACTGCCCGACCAGGCGCCCCTGCGCGTCGCTGAGGCGGAAGAAACGCACGTCCGGATGCCACACCGGCGCGCTGTCGGCCTCCACGCGCAAGCCGTACAGGTCGTGGATCAGGCCGAACAGGCCGTCCAGCACCTTGGGCTCGGTGAAGTAGCGCTTCACTTCCTGCTCGGAGAAGCTGTAGCGCGCCTGCTTGAGCTTCTCGCCGGCATAGGCCAGGTCCCAGGCTTCCAGCGTGTCCAGGCCCAGATGCTCGCGCGCGAATGCCTCCAGCTCGGCGCGGTCGCGCTGCGCGTAGGGCTTGGCGCGTGCGGCCAGATCGTGCAGGAAGTCGAGCACTTGTGCGGGATCCTGCGCCATCTTGGTCGCCAGCGAATACTCGGCGTAGCTGGCGAAGCCGAGCAGCGCGGCCAGTTCGCCACGCAAGGCGAGGATGCGGCCGATCGCCGCGCTGTTGTCCAGCGCCGCATCGCCGAACTCCGAGGCGCGGATCGCGTTGGCGCGGTACAGCGTCTCGCGCAGCGCGCGGTCCTCGGCGTACATCTGCACCGGCAGGTAGCAGGGCATCTGCAGGGTCAACTTCCAGCCCGCCTGGCCATCGCGTTCGGCCGCTGCGCGCGCGGCGGCAATGCTGTCCTCGGGCAGGCCGGCCAGGCGCGCCTCGTCGTCGATCAACAGCGACCACGCGTCGGTGGCATCGAGCACGTTCTGCGAGAACTTGGCCGACAGCGCCGACAGTTCTTCCTGGATCGCGGCGAAGCGCTGCTTGTCGGCCTCGCCCAGTTCGGCGCCGCCCAGGCGGAAATCGCGCAACGCGTTGTCCAGCACCTTGCGCTGCGCCGGGCCGAGCGTGGCCGCCTCCGGCGAATGCGCCAGCGTGCGGTACTGCGCGAACAGCGCCAGGTTCTGCCCGAGCGCGCTGGAGAAGCGCGTCACCTTGGGCAGGTTGGCGTTGTAGGCCTCGCGCAGCGCCGGCGTGTTGACCACCGCCTGCAGGTGGCTCACCTGGCCCCAGGCGCGCCACAGGCGCTCGGTGGCGTCGTCCAGCGGCGCCACGAAGTTGTCCCAGCGCACCGGCGCCACGGTCTCGGCGGCGGCCACCGCGGCCTCGGCCTGTGCCAGCAGGGTGTCGATCGCCGGGCCGATGTGCTCGGGCTGGATCGCATCGAAGCGCGGCAGGCCGGAAAAATCGAGCAGGGGATTGGTCATCGCGGAAGTCTCGGTCACGGAAGGAAGGCCGGCGGCGCCGGCCATGGCAGTGAGATGGCGGTCAGTCCAGCGCGGCACAAGGCAGCGGCGGCAATCCGGCGCCGGCCACCGCCGTGGCCAGCTGCGCATCGGCCTGGTCCACGTCGATGCCGTGCTCGGCGTACCACTGCGGCCGGTAGTAGCTGTGCCCGTAGCGCTCGCCGCTGTCGCACAGGATGGTGACGATGGCGCCGCTGCGGCCCTGCTCGCGCATGCGCGTGGCCGCCTGCAGCACGCCGACGAAGTTGGTGCCGGTGGAGCCGCCCACGCGCCGGCCCAGGCGCGCGCTGACGTAGCGCATCGCCGCCAGGCTCAGCGCGTCGGGCACCTTGACCATCGCATCCACGCAGCTGGGGATGAAGCTCGGCTCCACCCGCGGCCGGCCGATGCCTTCGATGCGCGAGCCGCCGGTGCTTTCCAGGCCGGCGTAGTCGCGCCCGGCCAGCGCCTCGCGGTAGCCGTCGAAGAACAGCGACACCTCCGGGTCCGCGCACAGGATGCGGGTGGGATGGCGCCGGTAGCGCACGTAGCGCCCGAGCGTGGCCGCGGTGCCACCGGTGCCGGGGCTGCACACGATCCAGTCCGGGATCGGGTGCGGCTCCTCCTGCATCTGCCGGAAGATCGATTCGGCGATGTTGTTGTTGGCGCGCCAGTCGGTGGCGCGTTCGGCGTAGAGGAACTGGTCCATGAAATGGCCGCCGGTCTCGCGCGCCAGCTGCACCGAATCGGCATGCAGGTCGCAGGCGCGCCCGACCAGATGGCAGCGCCCGCCCTGGAACTCGATCGCGGCGATCTTTTCCGGCGAGGTCGTCGCGGGCATCACCGCGATGAACGGCAGCCCCAGCAGGCGCGCGAAGTACGCCTCGGACACCGCCGTGGAGCCGCTGGAGGCCTCGATCACCGGCCGCCCCTCGCGCAGCCAGCCGTTGGCCAGCGCGTACAGGAACAGCGAGCGCGCCAGGCGATGCTTGAGGCTGCCGGTGGGATGGCTGGATTCGTCCTTGAAATACAGGTCGATGCCGGGGAAACCGGGCAGGTCCAGCGGGATCAGATGGGTGTCGGCCGAGCGGTTGAAGTCGGCTTCGATCTTCTGGATGGCGGCGGCCACCCAAGCGCGATGGGTCATGGCGGTGCGGGAGCGGAGAAACCGCGCCCACGATACACGCCCGGCCCGCGCTCGGGTCATGCGCGACCGCGGCCGCCACGCCGGCGTTCACCCGGCGTGGCGCGGCGCCGGGGCGGCGCTCAGCCGGCGGCCACGCTGAAACCGGCGTCGGCGATCGCCTGCTCCAGCGCGGCCACGTCGATGCGCGCGGGGTCGTAGTCGATGCCCACGCGCCCGCCCTCCAGCACCACCGTGCTGGCGCTCACGCCCGGACAGGCGTCCAGCACCCGCTGCAGCCGCGCGCTGCAGCCGCCGCAACTCATGCCGTGGACGAGGAGATCGAGATGTTGCATGTCAGGCTCCAAAGTGAAGAAATCGAACACGCGCTCACTGCGCACGCCAGCGATTCAGCAGCAGCGCGTTGCCCAGCACCGAGACCGAACTCAGCGCCATCGCCGCGCCGGCGATCACCGGGTTGAGCAGGCCGAACGCGGCCAGCGGGATGCCCAGGCCGTTGAAGACGAAGGCGAAGAACAGGTTCTGGCGGATCTTGCGCACGGTCGCCGCGGACAGGTCGATGGCGGCGGCGACGCCGGCCAGGTCGCCGTGCATCAGCACCACGTCGGCCGCCTCGATGGCGATGTCCGAACCGCTGCCGATGGCGAAACTGACGTCGGCCGCGGCCAGCGCCGGGGCGTCGTTGATGCCGTCGCCGACCATGCCCACGTGTGCGCCCGGCACGGCCTGCAGCTGGCGCACATGCGCGGCCTTGTCCTGCGGCAGCACCTCGGCCTGCACCTGCTCGATACCGAGTCGCGCGGCCACCGCCTGCGCCGCGTGGCGGTTGTCGCCGCTGAGCATGGTCACGGCGATACCGCGCGCCTGCAGCAACGCCACCGCCTCGGCGGCGTCCTCGCGCAGCGGATCGGCGATGGCGATGTAGCCGGCCACGGCGCCGTCCACCGCCACCCCGACCACGCTCTGGCCCTGCGCCTGCGCCGCCTCGGCCTGGCGGCGCAGCGTCGGGTCGGCCGGCACGGCGACCAGGCCGTCGAGCCACGCCAGCGCCCCCAGCGCGACCTCGCGCCCGTCCACGCGGCCGCGCACGCCCTGCCCCGGCAGCGTCTGCACTGCCTCGGCCAGCGGCGCCGGCACCGCCGCGCGCACGCCCAGGTCGGCGGCGCGCTGCACGATGGCGCGCGCCAGCGGATGCGCCGACCCGGTCTCCAGCGCCGCGGCCAGGCGCAACAGCGGCGCGGCCTCGGCCTCGTCGGCGACCAGCACCGCGGTCACCTGCGGCTGGCCCAGGGTCAGGGTGCCGGTCTTGTCGACCACCAGCGCGGTCAGCGCGCGGGCGCGTTCCAGCACCTCGGCGTCGCGGATCAGGATGCCGGCGCGCGCGCCGACGCCGGTGCCGACCATGATCGCGGTCGGCGTGGCCAGGCCCAGCGCGCACGGGCAGGCGATCACCAGCACCGCCACCGCGTGCACCAGGGCGTCGGCGAAGCTGCCGCCCAGCGCCCAGGTCGCGCCCAGGGTGATCGCGGCGATGGCCAGTACCGCCGGCACGAACACCGCGGCGATGCGATCGACCAGGCGCTGGATCGGCGCGCGCGAGCCTTGCGCGGCATCGACCATGCGCACGATCTGCGCCAGCAGCGTGTCCGCGCCAACGCCGGTGGCGCGCGCGCGCAACAGGCCAAGCTGGTTGACCGTGGCCGCATGCAGGCGGCTACCCGGTGCCTTGGCCACCGGCAGCGCCTCGCCGGAGAGCATCGCCTCGTCCACGCTGGAGTGGCCGTCGAGCACCTCGCCGTCGACCGGCACGCGCTCGCCGGCAGCGACCACGAACACATCGCCGACCGCCAGTTCCGCTGCATCCACCTCCACGATGACGCCGTCGCGCTCGACCCGCGCGGTGGTCGGCGCCAGGTCGAGCAGCGCGCGCACCGCCGCGGTGGTGCGGCGCTTGGCGCGGGCCTCGAGCAGGCGCCCGAGCAGCACCAGGGTGATGACGCTGGTGCTGGCCTCGAAGTACACGTGCTGGTCGTGCAGGCCGGCCACGGTGACCACGGCGCTGTACAGATAGGCCATGCCGGTGCCCAGCGCGACCAGCACGTCCATGTTGGCGCTGCCGTTGCGCAGCGCGCGGTAGCCGGCGCGGTAGAAGCGCGCGCCGATCCAGCACTGCACCGGCGTGGCCAGCAGCCACTGCAGCCAGCGCGGCAGCGGCTCGGCGTGCGCACCGCGCAGGGCGTCGCCATCCAGCATGCCCAGCATCTGCCCCCAGAACGGCAGGGTCAGCAGCACCGCCGCTGCGAACATTCCCAGCTCGCGCCGCCAGGCGCGGCGCTCGCTGCGGTCGCGCTCGGCCAGCTGCTCGGGGTCCATGGCCTGCGCGACGCGCGCGCCGAATCCCGCACGGGCGATCCGCGCGATCAGTTCCGCCGGCGCGACCGCACCGTTCACGATCTCCACCCGCGCCTTGGCCGAGGCCAGGTTGGCGTGGCCGGCGAGCACGCCCGGGGTCTTCGCCAGCACCGCATCGATCGACGCCACGCAGGAGGCGCAGTGCAGGCCGCTGAGTTCCAGGGTCAGGGTCTGGGTCGGCACGCTGTAGCCGGCCTGCTGGATACGCTGCAGCAGTGTCGGCAGGTCCACTTGCTGCGGGTCGTAGTCGACCTGCACGCGCGCCCCGGCATAGCTGGCCTGCGCCGCGACCCCGGGCAGGCGCTGCAACGCCTTCTCCACGCCGGCCGCGCAGGCAGCGCAGGTCATGCCCTGCACCGGCAAGGTCAACGAGGCGGTGGCGCGGTCCGCGCTCATCGCGGCGGCTCGCCGGTGGCATCGCCGCGGATGTCGCCCAGGATCGGGCAGGCGTCCGGCGCACCGCGGCCGGGACACTCCTCGACCAGCATCGCCAGGGTGTCGCGCATCTCGGTCAGTTCGGCGATGCGCCGGTCCAGCGCCTGCAGGCGCGCGCTGGCGCGCTGCTTGATGCCCTCCACGCCGTGCACGCGATCGTCCTGCAGCGCCAGCAGCTCGCCGATCTCCTCCAGCGAAAAGCCCAGTTCCTTGGCGCGGCGGATGAAGCGCACCCGCTGCACCGCCGCGGCGTCGTACTCGCGGTAGCCGGAGGCGCGGCGCGGGGCGGGCGGCAGCAGCCCCTGGCGCTCGTAGTAGCGCACGGTATCGATGGCGACGTCGGCCTGGCGGGCGAGCGCGCCGATGGTGAAGCGGACGGTGGCGGGATCGGATCGCATGCGCACACCCTACTCCCTGGAGTCGGGTCCAGAGTCAAGCCTTCCCGCGCGGCAGTCGCTTGCCGCCCACGCCGGCTTCGGTATCCTCTGCGCTTCCCGCCGTCACCCCGCCGCCTGTGCCGACCTTCGCCGTCCTGATGCGACTGCTGCTGTGCCTGAGCCTGCTGCTCAACGGCACCGCGGCCGCCATGGCGATGCCGGGCATGGCGACGCACGGCCCCTCGACGCACGACACGGCTGCCACGATGGCCAGCGCGGCGCCGGCGCACACGGCGATGCCCTGCCACGACGCGCCGCCACCGCCACCGACGGATCACGACGGCCCCTGCCACGACCATGCCGGCAAGCACGGCGGCTGCGGCGGCATGGCGGGCTGCCAATGTCCGCATGCGCAACCGTTGCCGGCCCTGCTGGCGATGCCGCTGGCACTGCCGCGCATGCCCCGCACCCTGGTCGCCGCCGCTTCCCAGGCCGCGCACGGTGCGCCCGGCCTGCCACGACTGGAACGTCCTCCCAGCGCCTGAGCGCGCGCGGCCGCCCCACGGGCGGTCTCCTGGCGGCGGCGCACAGACGCTGCCGCGTCCGTGCCTGCAGCGCCCCGTCGGCGCTGCGCGGCACATCGCATCCGCTTATGGACCTGACACATGAACGCATCTTCTTCCGGCCTGCCGGCGCTGCCGTCGCGGCGCCGCTTCGTCACCGGGCTGGCGCTGGGCGCCGCCGCCGGCCTCAGCGGGCTGCCGCTGCGCAGCGCACAGGCCAGCGCGCTCGCCCGCAACGGCGCCGCGCCCTACGTGCTGCACGGCACCGACCTGGACCTGAGCATCGGCAGCACCCGGGTCAACTTCACCGGGCGCGAGCGCCCCGCCATCGCCGTCAACGGCAGCGCGCCCGCACCGATCCTGCGCTGGCGCGAAGGCGACACCGTGACCATCCGCGTGGCCAATCGCCTGCCCGGCCACACCCAGACCTCGGTGCACTGGCACGGCCTGCTGCTGCCGGCCAACATGGACGGCGTGCCGGGCATGAGCTTCGACGGCATCTATCCGGGCGAGACCTACCAATACCGTTTCGCCCTGCGCCAGTCCGGCACCTACTGGTACCACAGCCATTCGCTGCACCAGGAGCAGGCCGGGCTGTACGGCGCCATCGTGATCGACCCGCGCGACCCGCCGCCGTACCGCTACGACCGCGAGCACGTGCTGTTGCTGTCGGACTGGACCGACCTGGACCCGGCCGCGCTGTTCCGGCGGCTGAAGCAGATGCCGTCCTACGACAACCTGTACCAGCGCACCGTCGGCGATTTCCTGCGCGACGCGCGGCAGGACGGGCTGCGCGCCACCCTCGCCGACCGCGGCATGTGGGGGCGCATGCGCATGACGCCGAGCGACCTGTCCGACGTCAACGGCAACACCTACACCTACCTGCTCAACGGCATGACCCCGGCCGGCAACTGGACCGGGCTGTTCCGCCCCGGCGAGAAGGTGCTGCTGCGCTTCATCAACGCCTCCAGCATGAGCTACTTCGACGTGCGCATCCCCGGGCTGAAGATGACCGTGGTCGCCGCCGACGGCCAGTACGTACATCCGGTGAGCGTGGACGAGTTCCGCATCGCCGCGGCCGAAACCTACGACGTGCTGGTCGAACCCAGCGGCCAGGACGCCTACACGGTGTTCGCCCAGGATATGGGCCGCACCGGTCACGCGCGCGGCACTTTGGCCGTGCGCGACGGGCTGCAGGCGCCGGTGCCGGCGAACGATCCACGCCCACTGCTGCGCATGCAGGACATGGGCCACGCGATGGCCGGGCACGCCGGCATGGACCATGGCGCGGATAAGGCCATGCACGGCATGGAGGGCGGCTGCGGCGCGAGCATGCACATGGCCGGCATGCCGGGCATGGAGCACGCCGCGCACGCAACTGCAGGCGCTGCCGCCGCACCTGCGCATCCACGCAGCGAACGCGGCAATCCGTTGGTGGACATGCAGTCCTCCGCCAGCGCGCCGCGACTGGACGACCCGGGCATCGGCCTGCGCGACAACGGCCGCCGCGTGCTGACCTATGCCGACCTGCACAGCCTGTTCGAGGATCCGGACGGACGCGAGCCGGGACGCGAGATCCAGCTGCACCTGACCGGCAACATGGAGAAGTTCGCCTGGTCCTTCGACGGCATTCCCTTCGCCAGCGCCGCGCCGCTGCGGCTCAACTACGGCGAGCGCCTGCGCATCGTGCTGGTCAACGACACGATGATGCAGCACCCGATCCACCTGCACGGCATGTGGAGCGACGTGGAGGATGCCGCCGGCCGCTTCCAGGTGCGCAAGCACACCGTGGACATGCCGCCGGGCACGCGCCGCAGCTACCGCGTGCGCGCCGACGCGCTGGGGCGCTGGGCCTACCACTGTCATCTGCTGTATCACATGGACGGCGGCATGATGCGCGAAGTGCGGGTGGACGCATGAGCCGCTCGCGCCTCGCTCCGCTCGCCCAGGCCACCGGCCTGGCGCTGCTGTTGGCGCACGCCGCAGCGCAGGCGCAGCATGCCCATGCTGCCGACACCGGCGCCGACGCAGCTGCCGCGCGCTGCGCCTGCCCTGCGTCCGCTGCCGCCGTGTCCATGGCGGACGCGGCGGCAGCGCAGCCCGACACGGCAATGCATGGCGCCATGGACCACGCAGCCATGGGGCATGCCGCGCACGTGCCGGCCATGCAAGGCGCGCCTGCCACGCAGACCACGGCAGAGCACGCCGACGCCATGTCGCACGCGCACATGGACCACGCCACGATGGACCACGCGGCCGCGCCGGCGTCGCAGGGCGATCACCGCGAACACGCGCACTCCGCGCACGACGGCATGCATCACGACGGCATGGACCACGCGATGCCCTCGGCGCCGGCCCCCACAGCGACCGCATGCCACTGTCCCGCGAGCGCCGGCACGCCGCTGCCACGCGAGCCGATCCCACCGATCACCGCGGCCGACCGTGCGGCCGCGTTCCCTGTGCTACGCGACCACGGCATGGCGCACGGCGCCTCGCGCACCGGCTATTTGCTGGTCGATCGCCTGGAGGGCTGGGACAACGCCCATGGCAGCGGCCAGGCCTGGGAAGCGCGCGGCTGGTACGGCGGCGACATCGACCGGCTATGGCTGCGCAGCGACGGCGAACGCGAGGGCGGCCGCACCACGGCGTCCTCGCTGGAACTGGCCTATGGACGCGCGATCTCGCCCTGGTGGGACGTGCTGATCGGCGGCAGGCAGACGTTCGCGCCGGGCCACGCGCGGACCTCTGCCGCGTTCGGCGTGCAAGGCATGGCGCCGTACAAGTTCGAGGTGTCGGCCATGCTCTACGTCGCCGAGGGCGGCCATGCCAGCCTGCACCTGGAAGGCGAGTACGACGTGCTGCTGACCAATCGCCTGATCCTGCAGCCACGGCTGGAGGCGGAACTGGCCGCGCGCGACGATCCGGCGCACCGCACCGGCAGCGGCCTGACCACCGCGGAGGGCGGGTTGCGCCTGCGCTACGAAGTCACCCGCCGGTTCGCGCCGTATGTCGGCGTGGAGCACGTGCGCAGCTTCGGCGACACCGCCGGCCAGCGTCGCGCCGCTGGCGAGGCCATGCGCGAGACGCGCTGGGTCGCCGGCCTGCGCTTCTGGTTCTGAGCCACGGCGGCGCGCCGTAGCACATGGCGAACGGCGGCGCAGAAGACGCGCCGCCTTGGCGAAACACGGCACCGCCGCTAGACCGGCGTTCGCGGTGCCCCAGCTGCATGTGCGCCCATCGCCACCATCCAGGCACGAACAACGAAGACGTGCCTTTGTAGGAGCGGCTTCAGCCGCGAGGGGCGTTACCGGGAAAGCCCGTCGCGGCTGAAGCCGCTCCTACGAGACGCCGAGACGGGGCCGGGCCACAGCGCATCACGCATGAACGGCGAAGGACATCCGACGTGCCTCGCCACCGCTCACGCGTGCAGCGGTGCCTGCAGCGCCTCCACCTCGTGCCGTGGCGGCCGCAGCGCGCCCAGCGTGCCGACCAGTTCGCGGTAGCTGCGCGCCAGCTGCGCGAACAGCCCGGCGTCGCTGTCGCGGGTCTCGGCCACTTCGGCATAGGCGCCGCGGCCGAGATCGATGAAGTAGTCGACGCTGACCCGGCGCCGTTCCGCCACGCCGGGAAACAGCCCGGCGATCAGCAGACAACCGTCGCCGACCTCGCGCAATGCGTCGGCGCGCGTGCGTCCGACCTGCTCCTGCGCATGCAGCCAGGCCAGCGCCTGGATGCGCGCCAGCAACTGCGCGTCGCGCTGGTAGCGCAGCAGCACGAACACCAGGTAGTGCTCGCGCGATTCGTCCAGCGGCCGGCCCAGGCGCTGCCCGGCCTCGTGCACCAGCGCCTGCCACAGCTCGGCCGGCGCCCCCTGTCTGAAAGACTCGTACATGCGTCCTCCTGCGTGGTGGGAACCCTCGCAGGAAGCTTATGCATAACCCGGGCCAGTGCGCTGGCAGCCGACCACGCCGTCTGCCAAGGCGGTGCCGCTGCGGCGCCTTACTCCACCGTCACCGACGTGGCCAGGTCGCGCGGCTTGCCCACAGGCGCCAGCGTTCGCCGCATGGACTGGCGGCGCGGCGCGCGCATCAGAACCGGACGAAGCGCGATGTGCCTCCGCCTCCTCGGCGACACCACCTGGCGACCGATGCTGGACGCACCGATACCGTGGCCTGGCCATGTCATTCCGGGCAATGAATCGCGCCAGGCCGACGGCGCTGGCTGCACAGACTTAGCTGCGCCGGCACTAGCGCGACGGGGCGACGTGCGCGGCGTGCGTGCCAGCAGCAGGCGCGTCCTGAAGGACCGCTCAGGAATGACGGGGTTTTTTGCGCGCGCCGCCGGTCACCTGCGCGCCGCCCTGCGCCACGATGCCGGCAAGGATCAGGTCGATCCCGGCGATGAAGTCCACGCGGTCGTCGTGCGTCTGCAGTGCGCCGGCCATGCTGCGCACGAAGGGATACGCGACGGGATCGAGCCGCGACCACGTGCTCGCCATTGCGGCCAGGGTCGCGTCGCGGACAAGACCCTGGGTGAGCGCCAGTTGCGTATTGGCCGCGTTCTGTCCGCTTACGCCCAGCATGTAGTTGAGCAGCGCGGACACCGCCGCCCACTGCGCCGTGTCGGCCACACCAAGCGCACGCAGCGGCCGGCCAAGGCCTTCGATGATGCGCACGATCGGCAACTGTCCCGGCGCCTGCCACAGGGCCGACCCGATCCAGGGATGCGCATCGATCGTGTCGAACATGGCCAGGGCCAGCGCGCGGATGGCGGCCTGCGGCGTGGCGCCGGCCGGTGCCGCCGGCAGGCTGCGCGCGATGACGGCGTCGCAGGCGGTCGTCAGCAGATCGCGCTTGTCGGCGATGTGTCCGTAGAGCGCGCCTGGCCCGGTGGCGAGCCGTTCGGACAAGGCGCGGAAGGTCAGCCCGGCCTCGCCGTCGCGATCGAGCAGGGCGATCGCCGCCTCCACGATCTGCTCGCGCGACAGTGCGGCGTCACGGCGGGGCTGGTTGCGTCGTGTCTTGGTCATGGCCGATCTTGACATGGATGGAACGCCATTCCAAGATGATGGAACGACATTCCATCCAGCTCGGCGCAGCGGGGTTCGTCGCGCACACCCGTCATCGAGGCACCATGCACACTCCCATCGCAATCATCGGTGCCGGACTCGGCGGGCTCGCGCTCGCCCGCGTGCTGCACCTCCACGGCATCGCCGCGACCCTCTACGAAGCCGAGGCATCGGCCGATGCGCGCCCGCAGGGCGGCCTGCTCGACATCCACGACTACAACGGCCAGCTGGCGCTCAAGGACGCCGGGCTCTACCCGCAGTTCCGCGCGCTGGTGCTGCCCGGCGCGGATGCGAAACGGGTCGTCGACCGCGATGGCACCCTCCTGATCGAGCGGCCGGACCTCGGCGCCGGCAACCGGCCGGAGGTGGATCGCGGGCAGTTGCGCCGCCTGCTGCTCGACGCCCTCCCCGCCGGCGCGGTGCGCTGGGGCTGCAAACTCGCCGATGTGTCGCCGCTCGCCGATGGGCGGCATCTATTGCGCTTCAGTGATGGCGCCACGGTGACCACCGATCTGCTGGTCGGCGCGGACGGCGCCTGGTCGAAGGTGCGGCCATTGCTGTCCGCTGCCGTGCCCGCCTACAGCGGCATCACTTTCGTCGAGACCCGCCTGCTGGAGGCCGACACCCGGCATCCGGCCAGCGCGCAGCTGGTCGGCCACGGAACGCTGATGGCAGTCGCACCGGGCAAGGGCCTGTTCGCGCACCGCTATGCCGACGGCACGCTGCATGCGTATGTGTCGCTGGTCAGGCCGCAGGCGTGGTTCGACGGCATCGACGTCGCCGTGCCGGCAAGCGCGATGGCGCGCATCGCCGCGGAGTTCGCCGGTTGGGCGCCGGCGCTGACGGCGTTGATCACCGCCAGCGACACGCCGCCGGTGCTGCGCCCGATCCATGCCTTGCCGGTCGAGCACCAATGGGAGCGCGTCCCCGGCGTGACCCTGCTCGGCGACGCGGCGCACCTGATGTCGCCGTTCGCCGGCGAAGGCGCCAACCTCGCGCTCTACGATGGTGCCGAGCTGGGCAAGGCCATCGCCGCGCATCCCGGCGCGATCGAGGCCGCGCTGGCCACGTACGAAACCCGACTGTTCGCCCGCAGCGCGCCGTTCGCCCGCGAATCCCAGCGCAATCTCACCCTGTTCTTCGACGACGCCGCGCCGCAGAGCCTGGTCGACTTCTTCAACGGCGTCGCCACGTAGCCGCCAGCGACCTCCGGTGGCGCTACGGCGGACATCGCCACAGCGCTTCCCGTCCGCATCGCACCGTCATGGCGGCCCGCGCACGCCCGCCATCGTTGGCGCGCCGAACGTCCCTGGACGCGCTTACTCCACCGTCACCGACTTGGCCAGGTTGCGCGGCTTGTCCACGTCGGTGCCGCGCGCCAGCGCGGTGTGGTAGGCCAGCAATTGCACCGGCACGGTGTGCAGCACCGGGCTGAGCACACCGGCGTGGCGCGGCGTGCGGATCACGTGCACGCCCTCGGATTCGTTGAAGTTGCTGTCCTGGTCGGCGAACACGAACAGTTCGCCGCCGCGTGCGCGCACTTCCTGCATGTTGGATTTCACCTTCTCCAGTAGGGTGTCGTTGGGCGCGATCACCACTACCGGCATGCTGGCGTCGACCAGCGCCAGCGGGCCGTGCTTGAGCTCGCCGGCCGGGTAGCCTTCGGCGTGGATGTAGGTGATTTCCTTGAGCTTGAGCGCGCCCTCCAGGGCGATCGGGTAATGCAGGCCGCGGCCGAGGAACAGCGCGTTGTGCTTGTCGGCGAAGCGCTCGGCCCATACCGCGATCTGCGGCTCCAGGTTGAGCACGTGCTGCACGCTGCCGGGCAGGTAGCGCAACTGCTCCAGGTACTCGGCCTCCTGCTCGGCGCTCAGCCGCCCGCGGCGCTTGGCCAGCACGCAGGTGAGCTGGAACAGCGCCGCCAGCTGGGTGGTGAAGGCCTTGGTCGAGGCCACGCCGACCTCGGCGCCGGCGCGGGTGTACAGCACCATCGCGCTGGCGCGCGGGATGGCGCTCTCGGGCACGTTGCAGATCGACAGGGTCTTGGCGTGGCCCAGCGACTTGGCGTACTTGAGCGCCTCCATCGTGTCCAGGGTTTCGCCGGACTGGGAAATGGTCACGATCAGTTGCCGCGGATTGGCGCAGGCGTCGCGATAGCGGTACTCGCTGGCGATCTCCACGCTGCACGGCAGCCCGGCGATGCCCTCGATCCAGTAGCGCGCGGTCAGCCCGGCGTAGTAGCTGGTGCCGCAGGCCAGGATCTGCACGCCGTCCACATCGGCCAGCAGCGCCTCGGCCTTGCTGCCGAACAGCGTGGTGTCGAACCCGCCGGCGTCGAACAGCGCCTCCAGCGTGTCGGCCAGCGCGCGCGGCTGCTCGTGGATCTCCTTCTGCATGAAGTGGCGATACGGGCCCAGTTCCAGCGAGGCCAGCGACACGTCGGACACGTGCGGCTCGCGCTGCACCGGCTGGTCCTGCGCGTCGTACACCTGCACGCCGTCGCGGCGCAGTTCGGCGGTGTCGCCCTCTTCCAGGAAGATCACCCGGCGCGTGGCCTGGATCACCGCCGAGACGTCGGAGGCGATGAAGTTCTCGCCCTCGCCCAGGCCGATCAGCAGCGGGCAGCCCATCCGCGCGCACACCAGCAGGTCCGGGCGCGACTTGCTCACCGCGGCCACGGCATAGGCGCCGGTCAGTTCCTTCACCGCCGCCTGCAACGCACCGAGCAGATCGCGGCCCTGGTCGATGTAGTGGTGGATCAGGTGGGCGATGACCTCGGTGTCGGTCTGCGACTCGAACACATAGCCCAGCGCAGTCAGGCGCTCGCGCTGCTGTTCGTGGTTCTCGATGATGCCGTTGTGGACCAGAGCCAGGTCGCCGTGGCTGACGTGCGGATGCGCATTGGCCTCGGTGACGCCGCCGTGCGTGGCCCAGCGGGTGTGGCCGATGCCCAGCGGCGCATGCAGGCCCTCGGCCAGCGCGGCGCTCTCGGTCTCGGACACGCGGCCGGTGCGGCGCACGCGGCGCACCTGGCCGTCGGCGATGGCGGCGATGCCGGCCGAGTCGTAGCCCCGGTATTCCAGGCGTTTGAGCCCCTCGATCAGGACCGGAACCACATCGCGATCCGCGATCGCACCGACGATACCGCACATAGCCACGCCCTTCGCCGAAAAGTCCGCCATTCTAGCCAAGTCCGCTGAATGTCTCGCCGCTGTCCGCTGCCGGACTAGGGGGTGTCACCAATTCCCGAGGATGTCGCGTTGGGTCTGGCAAGCCCAATCCGAAGGGCCGCGATTGCTCGGGAATTGATGACACGCCCGAGTGTCCGCGAACGTGTCCGCGGACACTCGGACACTCGTCCGCGCCGCCCACCTCCATGCAATTCAATGACTTGCAGTTGGCACGCATCCTGCGATGAAGTTCCCATCCTCACCGCTGCGATCGTCCGATGATCCGTGACACCTCCGCCCAGGACCAGGTTCTCGCCCGCCCCCGCTCCGCCGCCTGGCGCCGCTGGTTGTGGCCCGGGCTGATCGTTGCGCTGGTGCTGCTGGGCATCGCCTTCGCCGCACGCGGCTGGATCGCCGGCAGCCGCTCGTTCGACGCGCAACGTGTGCGCATCGCCACGGTGACCCGCGGCGACCTGGTCCGCGACATCTCCGCCGACGGCCGCCTGATCGCCGCCAACAGCCCCACCCTGTACGCCATCTCCGGCGGCACCGTGACCCTGAAGGTGGTCGCCGGCGACGTGGTCAAGCAGGGCCAGGAACTGGCCGAGATCGACAGCCCGGAGCTGCGCAGCAAGCTGGCCCAGGAAGAGGCCACCCTGGCCGGCCTGGAAGCCGAGGCCGGCCGCGCCGACCTGGACGCGACCCTGGCCCGTGCCAATGCCAGCAAGCTGATCGACCAGGCGCAGATCGAGCGGCAGGCCGCCAGCCGCGACCTGGAGCGCTACGAGCGCGGCTACGAAGGCGGCGCGGTGCCGCAGGTGGAACTGGCCAAGGCCCAGGACACCCTGAAGAAGGCCGACATTGCGATGAGCCACGCGCAGAAGGACTCAGGCCTGCAGGCGCAGGGCGCCTCGCTGGACGCACGCAACAAGCTCCTGCTCGCCGAGCGCCAGCGCGCGGTGGTGGCCGAGGTGCAGCGCCAAGTCGACCTGCTGACCCTGCGCTCGCCGTTCGACGGCCAGGTCGGCCAGGTGCAGGTCTCGCAGCACACCAATGTCGCCGCCAATGCGCCGGTGCTGAGCGTGGTCGACCTGTCCAAGTTCGAACTGGAGATCAAGGTGCCGGAGAGCTTCGCCCGCGATCTGGCGATCGGCATGCCGGCGCAGTTGACCAGCGGTGCCGGCGAACCGTTCGCCGGTGCGATCTCGGCGGTGTCGCCGGAAGTGGTCAACGGCGAGGTCAACGCGCGCATCCGCTTCACCGACAAGCAGCCGCCGGGCCTGCGCCAGAGCCAGCGCATGAGCGCGCGGGTGCTGCTGGATACCCGCAAGAACGTGCTCAAGCTCGAGCGCGGTCCGTTCGTCGAACAGTCCGGCGGCCGCTACGCCTACGTCATGGACGGCGACTCGGCGGTGCGCCGCCCGGTCGAACTGGGCGTCACCAGCCTGGGCGAAGTCGAAGTGCGCTCGGGTCTGCAGCCGGGCGACCGGGTCGTGGTCTCCGGCAGCGACCTGTTCGGCGACGCGCCGCAGGTGACGGTGCATTAGGAGCCGGGATTGGGGAATCGGGAATGGGGATTCGTAAGCCCCCTCTCGTTTTCCTCTCCTGGCCGCCGCTTTCGAATCCCGACATCCCGAATCCCCAATCCCCAATCCCCGCTCCACCACCACAGGAACTCACGCCATGCTCGAAATGCGCTCCGTCTCCAAGGTCTTCCGCACCGAACAGGTCGAGACGCATGCGTTGCGCTCGCTGGACCTGCATGTCCGCGAGGGCGAGTTCGTCGCCGTCACCGGGCCGTCGGGTTCGGGCAAGACCACCTTCCTCAACATCGCCGGCTTGCTGGAAACCTTCACCAGCGGCCAGTACCTGCTCGATGGCCAGGACGTCAGCAACCTCAACGACGATGCGCGCTCGCGCATGCGCAACCAGAAGATCGGTTTCATCTTCCAGGGCTTCAACCTGATCCCCGACCTCAACCTGTTCGACAACGTCGACGTGCCGCTGCGCTACCGCGGCATGGGCGCGGCCGAGCGCAAGCAGCGCATCGAGGAGGCGCTGGGTCGGGTCGGGCTGGGCTCGCGCATGAAGCACTATCCGTCCGAACTGTCCGGCGGCCAGCAGCAGCGCGCGGCGATCGCCCGCGCCCTGGCCGGCAGCCCGCGCCTGCTGCTGGCCGACGAACCGACCGGCAACCTCGACTCGCAGATGGCGCGCGGGGTGATGGAACTGCTGGAGGAGATCAACGCGCAGGGCTCGACCATCGTCATGGTCACCCACGATCCGGAGCTGGCCGCGCGCGCGCAGCGCAACGTGCACATCGTCGACGGCCAGGCCACCGACCTGCAGCGCGAACCGGTGCTGGCGCACGGCGGCAACGACGCCGCGGCCGCGGGCTGATCGGCAGGGCGACGGCGCGGAGACTGGCATGCTCGGCTACTACTTCCAGCAAGCGTTGCGCAGCCTGCGCCGCAGCCCGGTGCTCACCACGCTGATGGTGCTGTCCATCGCCGTGGGCATCGGTGCGGCGATGACCACGCTGACGGTGATGCGGCTGCTGTCCGGCGATCCGTTGCCCGGGCGCAGCCAGCAGATCTTCTTCGCGCAACTCGATCCGCGCCCGAGCAACGGCGCCAATCAGAAGCCGTACGACAAGCTCGACTATCCCTCGGCCATGGACCTGTGGAAGCGCGGACGCGCCGATCGCCAGGCCATGGTCGCCGAGAGCGAGATCAAGGTGCGCGCGCCGGACAGCGCCACCGCGCCCTTCATGACCCAGTTGCTGATGACCCAGGCCGATTTCTTCCCGATGTTCCAGGTGCCGTTCGCCTACGGCAGTGGCTGGCGGGCGCGCGACGATGAGGACAGGGCAAGGGTGGCGGTGATCTCGGCCGATCTCAACGCCAAGCTGTTCGGCGGACGCAACAGCGTCGGCCGCAGCCTGCTGGTGCGCGGCACCGCGGTGCGCATCGTCGGCGTGCTGGCGCCATGGCGGCCGTCGCCGCTGTTCTACACGCTGGCCGGCGGCAGCTTCGCGCATGGCGACACCGCCAGCTTCTACGGACGGCCGCAGGACGTGTTCATGCCGCTGTCCAGCAGCCTGGAGGTCAACGACGGCCATATCCAACCATGGACCTGCTTCAGCAAGGTGGATTCCGCAATGGACCTGCGCGATGCGCCGTGCGTGTGGCTGCAATTGTGGGTGCAACTGGACACGCCGGCGAAGGTCGCCGACTACCGCCGGCTGCTGGCCGACTACGCCGCGCAGCAGCACGCCGCCGGGCGCATCGGCCGTGCTGACACCGCGCGCCTGCTGTCCCTGCCGCAATGGCTGGAGCACAACCGCGTGGTGCCTGGCGACGTGCGCCTGCAGAGCTGGCTGGCGCTGGCGTTCCTGGGCCTGTGCCTGTTCAACAGCGTCGGCCTGCTGCTGGCCAAGTTCCTGCGCCGCGGTGGCGAGATCGGCGTGCGCCGCGCGCTGGGCGCGTCGCGGCGCGCGATCTTCGCGCAGTGCCTGACCGAGGCCAGCGTGATCGGCCTGGTCGGCGGCGCCGGCGGCTGGCTGCTGACCCTGCTGGGCCTGTGGAGCGTGCGCCAGCAACCCACCGCCTACGCCGACCTGGCGCATCTGGACCTGGCGACGTTCGCCGGCACCTTCGCCCTGGCGATCGCCTGCAGCCTCGCGGCCGGCCTGTTCCCCGCCCTGCGCGCCAGCGGTATCGCGCCGGCCATGCAACTCAAGAGTCTGTAACCGGGACGCGCGACGATGCAGATCAAACCCATCCTGAGCGCGCTGGCGCGCCACCGCATCGCGGCGACGCTGATCGCCCTGGAAGTGGCGCTGGCCTGCGCCGTGTTGTGCAACGCCTTCTTCCTGATCGGCAACCGCATGGAGCTGGTGCATCTGCGCAGCGGCATCGACGAGGCCGCGCTGGGCTTGGTGTCGCTGTCCGGCTGCGACGACTGCAACAATGCCGACCTCAACGCCCGCGCGCTGGATGCGGTGCGCCGCACGCCCGGCGTACGTGCGGCGGGCGTGGTCAACAGCGTGCCGTTCGCCACGCCCACCAACAACAACGGACTGTGCCTGGACCAGGACTGCACGCAGATCGGCGGCGTGCCGCATTTCTACATGGTCAGTCCCGGCGCCGTCGCGGCCCTGGCACTGCAGCCCGACAGCGGCCGCACCTTCGGCGACGCGGACTACCAACCGCTCAAAAACGGCCTCCCGACCGCGGCCAGCGTGTGGATCACTCGCGCGCTGGCCGCACATCTGTGGCCGGGCCAGGATCCGCTGGGGAAGGAGTTCTGGGCCGGCGGACATTTCCGCGTGATCGGCACACTCGACCACCTGGCGCGCCCCGATCCAGGCCGCAGCGAAGACGGCGTGATCGGCAGCGACTGGTCGGTGGTCATCCCGGTGCGCGAAGCGGAGCGCTCAGGCACCTACGTGCTGCGCGCCGATCCGCGCGAGCTGCCGCGGGTGTTGGCGCAGGCGCGCGCCGCGGTGGCGCGGGCGGTGCCCGAAGCGGTGATGGACAACGCGTACAGCAAGCCGCTGCTCGACCTGCGCCAGGAATACTTCCAGAGCGACCGCGCCATGACCGGGCTGCTGGTCGCGATCATCGTCGCGATGCTGCTGGTGACCGCGCTGGGGATCGTCGGCCTGGCCAGCTTCTGGGTGCAGCAGCGCACCAAGCAGATCGGCATCCGCCGTGCGCTCGGCGCCACCCGCCGCGACATCCTGCGCTATTTCCAGACCGAGAACCTGCTGCTGGTCGGCGCCGGCGTGGCGCTGGGCATGCTGCTGGCCTATGGCGGCAACGTATTGCTGATGCACGTATTCGAACTGGAGCGGCTGCCGGCCAGCTACCTGCCTGTCGGCGCGCTGCTGTTGTGCGCGCTGGGCCAGCTTGCCGTGCTCGGCCCGGCCCTACGCGCCGCGGCCGTCGCCCCCGCCATCGCCACCCGCAGCGCCTGACCCGGAGCCCGCATGTTCGCTTACTACCTCCGCCTGGCGCTGCGCAGCTTCGGCCGCAACCGCATCCTCACCGCGCTGATGGTGCTGGCGGTGGCGCTGGGCATCGGCGCGTCGATGACCATGCTGACGGTGCTGCATACGCTCTCCGGCGATCCGCTGCCCGGGCGCAGCGCCACGCTGTTCCATCCGCAGGTGGACCCGCGTCCGCGCAACCTGCCCAGCGCCGACCGCGAGCCGCCGGACGAGCTGACCTGGCAGGACGCCACCGCGCTGTATCGGGCGCAGGCGGCACCGGCGCAGACCATGACCAGCGCGAACTGGCTGCCGGTGCGCCAGACCGTGCCCAACAGCCCCTTGCGCATGCTCACCACCCGCGCCGCCACCGCCGACCTGTTCGCCATGTTCGGCATGCGCTTCCTCTACGGCAGCGGCTGGAGCCGTCATGACGATACCCAGCGCGCGCCGGTGGTGGTGCTGAGCCGCAAGCTCAACGACGCGCTGTTCGGTGGCGCGGACAGCGTCGGCAAGACCCTGACCATCGCCACCCGCCCGTTCCGGGTGGTCGGGGTGATCGACGATTGGAATGCGCAGCCGCGCTTCTACGACCTCAACTCTGGCGCGTACACGCCGCCGGAAGCGTTGTACATGCCGTTCGAGACCTGGCTGGACCTGCCGCAGGACTACGGCTACGGGCCGATGCAGTGCTGGGGCAAGGACGGCGAGGCCGGCCTGCACGACCCCAAGGCGGCGCAGTGCACCTGGGTGCAGTACTGGGTGCGGCTGGACACGCCGGAACAGGTGCGGCGCTACCGCGCGGCGCTGGACGCCTACAGCGCGCAGCAGGGCCAGCTCGGCCGCTTCGAACGCGCTCCCAACACCCGCCTGCGCAGCCTGGTCGACTGGCTCGACTACAAGCGGGTGGTGCCGGCCACGGTGCGCATGCAGACCTGGATCGCCTTCGGCGTACTGCTGGTGTGCCTGCTCAATGCGGTCGGCCTGCTGGTCGCCAAGTTCATGCGCAAGGCCGGCGAGATCGGCGTGCGCCGCGCGCTCGGCGCCAGCCGCCGCGCAGTGTTCGCGCAATGCCTGGCCGAATCGGCGCTGATCGGTTGCCTGGGCGGCCTGCTCGGCATCCCGCTGACCTGGATCGGCCTGTGGCTGGTGCGCCAGCAACCGGTGGCCTACGCGCAACAGGCGCATGCCGATCCCGCGATCCTGGGCATTGCCCTGGCCGTGGCCACGCTGTCGGCGCTGGCCGCCGGCCTGTGGCCGGCCTGGCGTGCCTCGCGCATCGCCCCCGCCCTGCAGGTGAAATCGCTATGACCGCGCTGCCTCCCGTGCGTCCCATCCTGTCCGCGCTGGGCAGCCATCGCGCCGCGGTGGTGCTGATGGCGCTGCAGATCGCCCTGACCCTGGCGGTGCTGTGCAACCTGGTGTTCATCATCGCCCGCACCTACCAGCGCGTGCAGACCCCGACCGGGGTGATGGAACAGGACATCGGCCTGATCCAGAGCATCAGCGTGGTCGGCGAGCCAGGCAGTGTCAGCAGCGTCGGCCGCAGCCTGGACATCCTGCAGGCGGTGCCCGGCGTGGAAGCGGCGGCGTTCGGCGCGCCGCCGCTGTGGGGGCCGGCGCAGGCGCAGCTGTTCCTGCAGCCGCAGGCCACGCAACCGGTCGCCCGTGCCCGCCTGTTCCTCGGCAGCCAGGGCCTGAACCGCACCCTGGGCATCCGCATCGTCGCCGGCCGCGACCTGCGCGATGCGGAGCTGCCCGGCGCCTCGGCCCTGTTCGGCGCGCCTGCCGAGATCGAGCGGCGCCTGCCGGCGCTGATCACCCCGTCGCTGGCCGCCAAGCTGTTCCCCGGCGCCTCGCCGCTGGGGCGCACGCTCTACACCAGCACCTTCAACCAGCAGGTACGCCTGGACATCGTCGGGGTGATGGCGCCGCTGCGCGGCGAGATCACCGGCCACGACGACGATGCCGATGCGCTGCTCACCGAGATCCATGCCAGCAGCGAGGGCTGGGGCGGCGGCTACCTGATCCGCAGCGCGCCTGGGCAACTGGCGCAGGCGCTGCCGCGCGCAGCGGCGGCGATGCAGCGCGCCAACCCCACCTATGTGCAGCAGCAGGTCGCCACCATGCAGGAGCTGCGGACCGAGTACTTCAAGAGCGACAGCGCGGTGGCGCGGATGCTGCTGGCGATCATCCTGATCCTGCTCACCGTCACCGCACTGGGCATCGGCGGGCTGGCCAGCTTCTGGGTGCAGCAGCGCACCCGGCAGATCGGCATCCGCCGCGCGCTCGGCGCCACCCGCGACGACATCCTGCGCTACTTCCAGCTGGAAAACCTGCTGATCGTCGGCGGCGGCGCGCTGCTCGGCGCGGTGCTCGCCTACGTCATGAACCAGTGGCTGATGCAGCGCTTCGAACTGGAGCGGCTGTCCTCGCCCACCGTGCTCACCGGCATGGTCGCGGTGTGGCTGCTCGGCCAATGTGCCGTGCTCGGCCCCGCCCTGCGCGCCGCCGCCGTCCCGCCCGCCACCGCCACCCGCAGCGCCTGACCCCGGAGCTCCCATGTTCGGCTACTACGTCCGCCTCGCCTTGCGCAGCTTCGGCCGCAACAAGGTCCTCACCGCACTGATGGTGCTGGCCATCGCCTTGGGGATCGGCGCCAGCATGACCACGCTGACCGTGTTCTACGTGCTCTCCGGCGACCCGATCCCGCAGAAGAGCGACCGTCTGTTTTACGTGCAGGTCGATGCGCAGCCCAAGGCCGGCTACCAGCCGGGCGAGGAACCGGATTTGCAGAACACCCGCTTCGATGCCGAGACCCTGCTGCGCGAGAAGCGCGCCAAGCGCCAGGCGTTGATGAGCGGCGGCAGCGTGGCGATCGAACCGCGCAAGAGCGGCCTGAAGCCGTTCAAGTCGGAAGTGCGTTTCACCTCGGCGGACTTCTTCCCGATGTTCGATACGCCGTTCCTGTACGGGCACGGCTGGACCGGCACGGAAGACGAGCGCCATGAGCGCGTGGTCGTCATCAGCAGGAAGCTCAACGAAAAGCTGTTCGAAGGCGCCGACAGCGTCGGCCGCGAACTGCGCATGGACCAGAACACCTTCCGCATCGTCGGCGTGCTCGACACCTGGGAGCCCAAGCCGCGCTTCTACGACGTCACCAACACCTACGGGTCGGACGAACAGGCCTATCTGCCGTTCTCGGTGGCGATGGACCTGAAAATGGACCGCAATGGCAACATGAACTGCTTCGGCGACAGCAACGGCGACCAGACCGCGCTCAATGCGCCCTGCACCTGGGTGCAGTACTGGGTGGAACTGGAGAGTCCGGCGCAGGCTACCGACTACAAGGCCTACCTGGAGAACTACTCCTCGCAGCAGCGTGCTGCCGGACGCTTCCAGCGCCCGAACAACGTGCGCCTGCGCGACGTCATGCAGTGGCTGGACCATAACAAAGTGGTGCCCGGCGACGTGCGCCTGCAGCTGTGGCTGGCGATGGGCTTCCTGCTGGTGTGCCTGCTCAACACCGTCGGCCTGCTGCTGGCCAAGTTCCTGCGCCGCAGCGGCGAGATCGGCGTGCGCCGCGCGCTGGGCGCCTCGCGCGGGGCGATCTTCGCGCAATGCCTGGTGGAGGCCGGCGCCATCGGCCTGGCCGGCGGTGTGGCCGGACTGGGCCTGGCCATGCTCGGGCTGTGGGCGGTCCGCCAGCAACCGGCCAGCTACGCCAAGCTGGCGCACCTGGATCCGAGCATGCTGGTGCTGACCTTCGCCATGGCGGTGGGCGCCAGCCTGCTCGCCGGCCTGTTGCCGTCGTGGCGCGCCATCCAGGTCGCGCCCGCCCTGCAGCTCAAGTCCTGACCCTGCGCGCCCTGCGCCGTTCATGCTCTCTCACAAGGTCATCGCCATGGATATCCGCCCCACCCTGTCCACCTTGCGCAGGCACAAGACCGCCGCCGCGCTGATCGTGCTGGAGATCGCCCTGGCCTGCGCGATCGTCTGCAATGCGCTATTCCTGATCGGCAACCGCATCGAGACCCTGCACCGGCCCAGCGGCATCGCCGAGTCGGAACTGGTGACGATCTCGCTGGGCGGCATCGGCCAGCAGGTCAACGCCGCCGCCCGCACCCGCGAGGACCTGGCCGCGTTGCGCGCCGTGCCCGGCGTGCGCAACGCCACGCTGCTCAACCAGGTGCCGTTCGTGCACTACTCCTGGAACACCAGCCTGTCGCTGACCCCGGACCAGGAGCGCCCCACTCTCAACGCGGCGCAATACATGGCCGAAGAGGGCACGCTGAAGACCCTTGGCCTGAAGCTGGTGGCCGGACGCGATTTCGCGCCCGACGAGTACATGGATATGGACGCCGCCCAGACCGACAAGCAGATCCGAGAGAAAGGCACCGCCATCATCCTCAACCGCGCCACCGCGGAAAAGATGTTTCCGGGTCAGAACGCGCTGGGCAAGACGGTGTATACCGGCCCGGTGGGCGCCCGCGTCGTCGGCATCGTCGACCCGCTGGCGCGCCCCACCGCCGCCAGCGGCCTGGCCGAGATCGACTACGCGATGCTGCTGCCGTTACGCCTGAAGTACACCGACGGGCTGTACGTGCTGCGGGTCACCGACCCGGCGCGGCGCCAGGAAGTGCTGAACGCGGCGACCGCGGCCTTGATGAAGGTCGACAGCAGCCGCCTGGTACTCAAGCAGCAGACCTACAGCGAGATCCGCGACGATTACTTCCAGGGCGACCGCGCGATGGTGTGGCTGCTCGGCGCAGTCTGCGTGGCGCTGTTGATCGTCACCGCGCTGGGCATCGTCGGCCTGGCCAGCTTCTGGGTGCAGCAGCGCACCAAGCAGATCGGCATCCGTCGCGCGCTCGGTGCCACCCGCGGGCAGATCCTGCGCTACTTCCAGACCGAGAACTTCCTGCTGGCCAGCACCGGCATCGTGCTCGGCATGCTGCTGGCCTACGCCATCAACCAGTGGCTGATGGGCAAGTACGAACTGCCGCGGCTGCCGCTGGCCTACCTGCCGATCGGCGCGGTGGCGCTGTGGCTGCTCGGCCAGATCGCGGTGTTCGCGCCGGCGCGGCGCGCCGCCGACGTGCCGCCGGCCGTCGCCACCCGCAGCACCTGACCCCTCCCCTTGGCCGGCTCCGGCCGGCCTTTTTTCTTCAGGCTCCCCGATGGTCGGCTACTACTGCAAACTGGCGCTGCACAGCTTCCGCCGCAACCGCCTGCTCACCGCCCTGATGGTGCTGGCGATCGCGGTCGGCATCGGCGCGTCGATGACCACGCTGACCGTGTTCCATGTGCTGGCGGCCGATCCCATTCCCGGCAAGAGCGCGCAGCTGTTCAACGTCGAATTCAACGTCGAGCCGGACGACCATTACGATCCGAACGACACCGACCCGCAGCAACTGACCCGCCGCGATGCCGAGGCGCTGCTGCGCGACAGGCGCGGCGATCGCCAGGCGCTGATGTCGGCCGGCAGCGTGACGGTGGTGCCGGCGCAGCCGCAGCTGACGCCGTTCGGCGCCGAAGCGCGCTACACCAGCGCCGACTTCTTCCCGATGTTCGCCGTGCCGATGCGCTACGGGCATGCCTGGACCGCGGACGACGACGCCCGGCGCGCGCGCGTGGCGGTGATTTCGCGGCGGCTCAATACCCAGCTGTTCGGCGACGTGGACAGCATCGGCCGCCAGCTGCAGCTCGGCGATGCGGTGCTGCGCGTGGTCGGGGTGATCGACGCCTGGGACATGAACCCGCGCTTCTACGACCTCACCAACAACGAATACGGCGACAGCGAGGACGTGTTCGTGCCGTTCTCCACCGCGCGCGACCTGGACCTGGACGTCAGCGGTTCGATGTCCTGCTGGGGCGACAGCGGTGGCGACAAGACCAGCGAGAGCGCGTCCTGCGCCTGGATCCAGTACTGGGTGGAACTGGATAGCCCCAACAAGCGCGCCGCCTACCTGGACGCGCTGCAGGCCTATGCGCAGCAGCAGCGCGACGCCGGCCGCTTCCGCCATCCGCCGGACATCCGCCTCAGCGACGTGATGACCTGGCTGGACCGCAACCACGCGGTCCCCTCCGACGTGCGCCTGCAGGTGTGGCTGGCGTTGGCGTTCCTGGGCATCTGCCTGCTCAATACCGCCGGGCTGATGCTGGCCAAGTTCCTGCGCCACAGCGGCGAGATCGGCGTGCGCCGCGCGCTGGGCGCCTCGCGCCGCGCGATCTTCGCCCAGCACCTGGTCGAAGTGGCGGCGATCGGCGTGGTCGGCGGCAGCGGCGGCCTGCTGCTGGCGTGGATCGGCACCTGGCTGGTGCGGCAGCAGCCGTCCACCTACGCCGCGCTGGCGCACATGGATGGCCGCATGCTGCTGCTCGCGCTGGCGTTGAGCCTGGGCAGCAGCCTGCTCGCCGGGCTGCTGCCGGCCTGGCAGGCGATGCGCGTGCCCACCGCCCTGCAACTCAAGTCGCAATGACGCGCCGCACGCGTCCCTCTCCGCCAGGAACTCCCGCCGTGTCCCTCCATCCCATCCTCTCCAGTCTGCGCAAGCACCGCGTCGCCGCCGGCCTGATCGTGCTGGAGATCGCCTTCAGTTGCGCCGTGGTCTGCAACGCGCTGTTCTTGATCGATCAGCGGCTCGAGCGCATGCACCGGCCCAGCGGCGCCGCCGAGCAGGAGCTGGTGCAGCTGCGCAGCCGCAGCGTGGTCAGCGACGGCAACGGCGCGGCGCAGACCCGGGCCGACCTGGACGCGCTGCGGCGCATCCCCGGTGTGCGCGACGCCAGCATCATCAACCAGGCGCTGTTCGGCGATTCGCTCGGCTACAGCGGCGTGTCGCTGCGCCCGGACCAGGAACGCAGCACCCTGCATGCAGTGCAGTACTTCGGCGACGCACGGCTGCTCGACACCCTGGGGCTGCGCCTGGTCGCAGGACGCCGCTTCGCGAACGAGGAGTTCATCGACTACGCGCAACTGCGCGATCCGGTCGCCAAGCGCATCCCGCCCTCGGTCATCCTCAGCCAGTCGCTGGCGCAACGCCTGTTTCCCGGCCAGAACGCGGTGGGCCGCACCATCTACGTCTACGGCGAACACCGCGTCGTCGGCGTGGTGCAGCGCCTGGTGCAGCCCCGCGAAGGCGGGACCACCGGCCAGTACGAAGACACGATGCTGTTCCCGGTGAACGTTCCCTACGATCACGGCACCTACCTGCTGCGCGTAAGCGACCCGGCGCAGCGCGAGGCGATATTGCGGCAAGCCAAGGCGACGCTGTCGCAACACGGTCCACGGCGCATGGTGAACGGCGCCCAGACCTTGCAGCAGTCGCGCGCGGCCTACTACCGCGACGACCAGGCGATGGCCTGGCTGCTGGTCGGCGTGAGCGTGGCGCTGTTGCTGATCACCGCGCTGGGCATCGTCGGCCTGACCAGCTTCTGGGTGCAGCAACGCACCAAGCAGATCGGCATCCGCCGCGCGCTCGGCGCCACCTGCACGCAGATCCTGCGGCATTTCCAACTGGAGAACTTCCTGCTCGCCAGCACCGGCATCGTGCTGGGCATGTTGCTGGCCTACGCCGCCAACCTGTACCTGATGAGCGCCTACGAGTTGCCGCGGCTGCCGCTGTGGTACCTGCCGGTCGGCGCGCTGGTGCTGTGGCTGCTCGGCCAGCTCGCGGTGCTGCCGCCCGCGCGCCGCGCCGCCGCGGTGCCGCCGGCAGTGGCCACGCGCAGTGTCTGACCCGACACGGCCACCACCCAAGGAAGGAGCTGTCGCATGTTGAACTATTATCTGCCGCTGGCCTGGCGCAGCCTGCGGCGTACGCCGGTCGCCACCGCGTTGATGGTGCTGGCGATCGGCCTGGGCATCGGCGCGAGCATGACCATGCTGACGGTGCTGCATGTGATGTCGCGCGATCCGCTGCCGGGCAGAAGCGCTGCGCTCTACACCCCGCATCTTGACCCGTTGCCGGCCAGTTACCCCGATAGCCAGGAGTGGAGCGATCCGGCTGACAACCTCACCTGGCCCGACGCCATGGCGCTGCTGCGCGCCGCCCCGGCCACGCCACAGGCGGCGATGACCGGCGGGCAAGCGTTGCTGTGGCCACCGCGCGGGGCCCAAGCGCCGCTCGACCTGAGCGGGCGCTACGCCAGCGCCGGGTTCTTCGCCCTGTTCGGCATCCCCTTGCAGCGCGGACGCGGCTGGAGCGCGCAGGACGACCAGAACCATGCCCGCGTCATCGTGCTGAGCCGCACCCTGGCCGATACACTGTTCGGCGCGCGCGACCCGGTCGGCCAGCGGGTGGCGCTCGGGGAAAAGCGCATCGGCTTCGAGGTGATCGGCGTGGCCGGCCCATGGAATCCGCAACCGCTGTTCTATGGCGATCCGGGCAGCAAGGGCAGCTTCGGCCAGCAGGACGATTTCTTCCTGCCGCTGTCGACCGCGATGGAACTGGCGCTGGACGTCAACGGCAACATCAGTAGCTGGGACAAGGTCAGCGGCGACGACGCGGCGCGATTAAAAGATCCTTCGACCAGCTGGCTGCAATTCTGGGTGCGGCTGGACACGCCGCAGCAGGTCGCCGACTACCAGCACCTGCTCTACGACTATGCCGCGACACAACACGCCAGCGGACGCTTCCAGCGCCCGCCGGAGCGTGCACGGCTGTACGCGTTGATGGACTGGCTGCGCCACCTGCGGATGGTGCCCGACGATGTGCGCCTGCAGACGCTGCTGGCACTGGGCTTCCTCTGGATCTGTCTGGTCAACGTGATCGCCTTGCTGTTGGCGAAATTCCTGCGTCGCGGCGGCGAGATCGGCGTGCGGCGCGCGCTCGGCGCCCGCCGGAGCCACGTGTTCCTGCAGTTCGGCAGCGAAGCCGCACTGATCGGGCTGCTCGGTGGCGGACTGGGCATCGCGATCGCCGAGCTGGGTCTGTGGAGCGTGCGCCAGCGCCCGGACGACTACGCCAGGCTGGCACGGATGGACCTGCAGATGCTGCTCGCCACCGTGGCGCTGGCGGTGATCGCCGCGCTGCTGGCGGGCCTGCTGCCCGCATGGCGGGCGAGCCGGATCAACCCCGCCCTGCAGATCAAGGACCTGACATGAATCTGCCGATCCGCCCCATCCTCTCCAGCCTGCAACATCACCGCCTCACCGCCGCGCTGCTGGCGCTGCAGGTCGCGCTGACCTGCGCCTTCGTCGCCAACGCCGTGTTCCTGATCGGTGGGCGCATCGAACGGTTGCGGGTCCCCAGCGGCTTGCCGGAGCAAGAACTCGCGCTGATCTCGGTCCGCGGCGTCCAGAGCGATGGCAATGCGTTGGCCCAGCAACAATCCGATCTGCGGGCATTGCGCGGCATCCCCGGCGTCACCGCAGCCGCCGCGATCGGCTTCAGCCTGCCGCTGTCCGGCGGCGCCAACGACTATGGCGGTTGCCCCGACCGGCAGACGCTGGACCGCGCGATGGCGCAGCATTCGATGGACAATACAGGGTGCATCCAGGCCACGTATTACTCCGGCTCGCAAGGTTTCGTGCAGGCCATGGGCGCGCACCTGATCGCCGGCCGCGACTTCCGTGCCGACGAATATTCCACCGCCTCGCCAAGCGCCGTGATCGTCACCCGCACGCTGGCGCGGCAACTGTGGCCAGGTCAACCTGCGGTGGGCAAAACGCTGTATGGCGGAGTCCAGGGCGCCATCGTCGTCGGCGTCGTCGACGATCTGCTGCGCACGACGCTGCGTGGCGCAACGGTCGACCACCTTGCCGCACTGTCGCCGCAGCTTCCCGCGGGCAACCACGTGCAATACCTGTTGCGCAGCGCGCCGCAGGACCGCGAACGGGTCCTGGCCGCAGCGGCCGGCGCGCTGGCAAAGGCAGGGCCGCTGCGGCTGATTCCGCGCGAAGGGCGCCGCAGCTACTCCCAGCTGCGGCAGCGCTATTTCCAGCGCGATGCCACCATGATCGGGTTGCTGCTCGCAGCGACCACGGGCCTGTTGTTCGTGACCGCCCTGGGCATCGGCGGCCTGGCCAGCTTCTGGGTGCAGCAACGCACGCGCCAGATCGGCATCCGCCGTGCCATCGGCGCCAGCCGTCGCGACATCCTGTGGCATTTTCGGACCGAAAACCTGCTGATCGTGAGCGCTGGCAGCGCCGTGGGCATGATGCTGGCATTGCTGCTCAATCACGCGCTTTTGCAGCACTACGATCTGCCACGCCTGCCGCTGGGCTACCTGCCGGCCGTCGCTGCAGCGCTCTTGCTGCTCGGCCAGCTGGCGATACTGGCGCCCGCGCGCCGCGCCGCCGCGGTTCCGCCGGCAGTGGCCACGCGCAGTGTCTGAGCCAGCGATGCGCGGACACACGACAAGCCGGACGCAGGCTGCGATGATGCGGCCTGATCCGTTTTCCTCCACCGGCGCGCCGACCCGCGCCCAAGGTGCACGATGCCCTGCCTGCTGATCATCGACGACAACCCCGCGGTCGCCACTGCGCTAGAAGTGCTGTTCTCCCTGCACGACATCGACACGGTGTATGCCGACAGCCCGCAGGCTGGCCTGCAGCGCCTGGCCGAGAGCGACATCGACCTGGTGCTGCAGGACATGAACTTCACCGCCGACACCACCTCCGGCGAGGAAGGCGTGGCCCTGTTCGAGGCGATCCGCACGCGCCATCCGGACCTGCCGGTGATCCTGCTGACCGCCTGGACCCAGCTCAGCAGCGCGGTGGAACTGGTCAAGGCGGGCGCCGCCGACTACCTGGCCAAACCCTGGGACGACCGCAAGCTGCTGACCACGGTCAACAACCTGCTGGAACTGTCCGAGACGCGCCGCGAACTGGAGCGCCGCCGCGACGGCGAGCGCCGCCATCGTCAGCAACTGGCGCAGCGCTACGACCTGTGCGGCGCGGTGTTCGCCGACCCCGCCAGCGAGCGCGCCATCGCCCTGGCCTGCCAGGTCGCGCGTTCGGAACTGCCGGTACTGATCACCGGCCCCAACGGCAGCGGCAAGGAGAAGATCGCGCAGATCATCCAGGCCAATTCCTCGGTGCGACGCGGCCCGTTCGTGGCGCTGAACTGCGGCGCGATCCCGGCCGACCTGATCGAGGCCGAACTGTTCGGCGCCGAGGCCGGCGCCTACACCGGCGCCAACAAGGTGCGCGAGGGCAAGTTCGAGGCCGCCGACGGCGGCACCCTGTTCCTGGACGAGATCGGCAACCTGTCGCTGGCCGGGCAGATGAAGCTGCTGCGGGTACTGGAGACCGGGCGTTTCGAGCGGCTCGGTTCCAACCGCGAGCGGCAGGTCAAGGTGCGGGTGATCAGCGCCACCAACGCCGACCTGACCGCGATGATCCGCGAGGGCAGCTTCCGCGAGGACCTGTACTACCGGCTCAACGCGGTGGAACTGTCGCTGCCGGCGCTGGCCGAGCGCCCCGGCGACATCGTGCCGTTGGCCGAGCACTTCCTCTCCGGCGACAAGCCGCTGTCGTCCGGCGCCTGCCAGGCACTGCAGCGCCACGCCTGGCCCGGCAACGTGCGCGAACTGCGCAACGTGGTGCAGCGCGCCGAACTGCTGGCCAGCGGCGCGCAGATCGAGGTCGCCGACCTCAACCTGCCGAAGCCGGCAGCGCCGCGCATGACCGCCGCCGCCGAACCCGACCGCGAGCGCATCGTGGCCGAACTGGGCCGCGCGCACGGCGTCATCGCCCAGGCCGCCGCCGAACTGGGCATGAGCCGGCAGGCGCTGTACCGGCGCATGGACCGCTACGGCATCCCGCGCGAATGAAACTGCGCCGCTCCTTCACAGCCATGCTGTTCCTGCGCCTGCTGCCGGTGCTGGCGCTGGCGGCGGCCTTGCCGTGGCTGCTGGCCTACTGGATGGACCGCGGCTGGGAAGTGGTGACGGCCTCGACGCTGGCCCTGCTGCTGCTGATGTGGTGGACCCTGCGCCGCGCCACCGCGCCGATGCGCTCGGTGTTCCGCGCCCTGGCCGGCACCGTCAGCAGCTATCGCGACGGCGAGTACAACTTCGGCGTGCACTGGCGCGGCGACGACGAACTGGGCGAGATGGTCGCCGCGCACGCGCAACTGGGCGAGATCCTGCGCGAGCAACGCCAGGGTCTGGCGCAGCGCGAGCTGATGCTCGACACCATGGTGCAGAACACCCCGGTGGCGATGCTGCTCACCTCCAAGGGCGGCGACGGCCTGCGCCGCGTGGTGTTCTCCAACCTGGCCGCGCGCAAGCTGCTGCACAGCGGCTGGAAGCTGGAAGGCCAGCGACTGGACGACCTGTTGCTCGGCGTGCCGGCCCCGCTGCGCGAGGCGATCTCGCGCGGCGGCGACAGCCTGTTTGCGATCGAGGGCGGCGACGAGGATCCGGACGAGGAGCAGATCTACCACCTGTCGCAGCGCCGCTTCCATCTCAACGGCCGCCCGCACGAACTGCTGCTGATCCGCCTGCTCACCGCCGAGCTGCGCCGCCAGGAAGTGCATACGTGGAAGAAGGTGATCCGGGTCATCAGCCATGAGCTCAACAACTCGCTGGCGCCGATCGCCTCGCTGGCGCACTCCGGCGCCGAACTGGTGCGGCGGCAGAAGGTGGAGCGGCTGGAAGAGGTGTTCGGCACCATCGAGGAACGCGCGCGGCACCTGGAAGGCTTCATCCGCGGCTACGCGCGCTTCGCCAAGCTGCCGCAGCCGCAACTGCAGACGGTGCACTGGGCGCAGTTCCTGGCCGGGCTGCAGCAGCAGATTCCGTTCGCGCTGGACCTGGAGTCGCCGGACCTGCACAGCCGGGTCGATCCGGCGCAACTGCAGCAGGCGCTGCTCAACCTGGTCAAGAACGCGCACGAATCCCTGCCCGAGGGACAGACGCCGGCCGACGGCGTGCGCGTGCGCGTGTCCACACGCCCGGACTGGCTGCGCCTGGAAGTGCTGGACCGCGGCAGCGGCATGAACGAGGCGGTGCTGCACAACGCGCTGATGCCGTTCTATTCGACCAAGCGCAACGGCACCGGCCTGGGCCTGGCCCTAACCCGCGAGATCGTCGAAGCCCACGGCGGCCGCCTGTCGCTGCACAACCGCGACGAAGGCGGGCTGTGCGTGACGGTGCAGTTGCCGCAGGGGGAGCGGAGCTGATTGTTTTGGAGCCGGGATTCGGGATTCGGGATTGGGGATTCGTAACCCGGCTCCCGAGAAACATGGCAGCCGCTGCAACCTGAGAGACGGCGACTTGCCGCACCCCGCTCAGCGCAACGGCAGCGGACAGCGCATCGCCACCCGCAGGTGCATGGGGAAGCCAAGTGCGGCTTCCTGTTGCAAGGTCGCGCACAACTGCGGCCCCCACTGCGTAGGCGGCAACTCGACGAAGCCTTCGCTGGCGTAGAACGGCGCATTCCACGGCACGTCGCGCAAGGTGGTCAGCAGCATGCATTGGAAACCAGCAGCTGCCGCGGCGGCGCGCACATGCCGCAGCAGCGCACGTCCATGGCCGCGACGCCCGTAGCGCGGATCCACATCCATCTGTTGCACATGGAAACCATCGTCCAGGCACCCGCCGAGCAGATAGCCCGCGCAATCGCCATCGTCGTCCAGCGCCACCCACAGCTGCTCGCGCGCCAGTCCTGCACGCAGGGCGTCCATCTCCAACGCATGCGCCGCGAATACGGCCTGCGCCATATGGCCCTGCAGCAGGGCGCCGGCGCGCCGCTCGATTTCCGGCAACCGCGCCAGCTCGTGCTCGCGCGCCAGGCGGATGTGCCTGGCCATGCCTCAGTCGCGCTTGCCCGGGCGTTTCCAGCCCTCGACGGTTTCCTGCCGCACCCGTGCCACGCTCAACTTGCCGGCCGGCGCGCTGCGGGTGATCACCGAGCCGGCGCCGATGGTGGCGCCCTCGCCGATCTCCAGCGGCGCCACCAGCGCGCTGTTGGAGCCGACGAACACGCCATCGCCGATCACCGTCTGCGACTTGTTGACCCCGTCGTAGTTGCAGGTGATCACGCCGGCGCCGACGTTGACGCCGCTGCCGATGGTGGCATCGCCCAGATAAGTCAGGTGATTGGCCTTGCTGCCGACACCGAGCACCGCCTTCTTGGTCTCGACGAAATTGCCGATGTGCACGCCATCGGCCAGCACCGTGCCCGGTCGCAACCGGGCGAACGGACCGATCTGCACCGCGCCCTCGGCCACCACGCCTTCCAGGTCGCAATGCGCGCGCACCTCGGTGCCGGGCCCCAGCACCACGTCCTTCAGCCGCACGAACGGGCCGATGCTGACGCCGTCGCCCAGTTCCACCTCGCCTTCCAGGATCACGTTGGCGTCGATGCACACGTCGTGGCCGACACGCACGCGGCCGCGCTGGTCCAGGCGATGCGGGTCGATCAGCTGCACGCCCTGTTCGCACAGCGCACGCGCCGCGCGCAACTGCCAGGCGCGTTCCAGTTGCGTCAGTTGCCATGGATCGTTGGCGCCCTCGGCCTCGATCGGATCGGCCACCAGCACCATTTCCGCCGGAGTGAACTCGGCGGCAGCCGCGGCGAACACATCGGTCAGGTAGTACTCGCGCTGCGCGTTGTCGTTGCGCAACTGCGCCAGCCAGCGCTTCAACGCAGTGGACTCGGCGGTGACGATGCCGGTGTTGATGGTGCGGATGCGCCGCTGCTCGTCGTCGGCATCCTTCTGCTCGACGATCGCCGCGACCTTGCCGGCGGCGTCGCGCACGATGCGGCCGTAGCCGGTGGGATCCTCCGGTTCGGCCACCAGCACCGCGACGCGGCCGGGCGCATGCAGCAGGCGGATCAGGGTTTCGGCGCGGATCAGCGGCACGTCGCCGTACAGCACCAGCACCGTGGCCGCGTCGGGCACGGCCGCCATCGCCTGCTGCACCGCGTGGCCGGTGCCCAGCTGTTGCGCCTGCTCGGCCCACAGCAGGTCCGGCTGGTCGGCGAAGGCCGCCAGCACCGCATCGCCGCCATGGCCATGGACGATGTGGATCGCGTCCGGCTGCAGTTGGCGCGCGGTCTCGATCACGTGCGCCAGCATCGGCCGGCCGGCGATCGGCTGCAGCACCTTGGGCTTGACCGACTTCATCCGCTTGCCCGCGCCGGCGGCGAGGATCACGACGTGCAGTGGCAGGCTCATGGGACGGTTCCGTTGCGGGTGGACGACGAATTCTAGAGGCTGCCGGCCACGCCTGCCGTCACGACCGCGCCACACGCGGCGGGCTGTACATCGACGCCGCAGGCGCTAGCATGCGCGATCGTCTCCTCCTGCGGATGTTCATGGGTCTTCTGCGCCAGGGCAGCCAGTTCCTGCTGATCGGCCTGCTGCAATTGCTGATCGACTGGAGCGTGTTCGTCGCCGCCACCGCGGCCGGCATGCCGACGGTGCCGGGCAACGTGCTGGGCCGCGTCTGCGGCGCCCTGCTCGGGTTCTGGCTCAACGGCCGCATCACCTTCGCCAGCGACGACGCCGCACGCCTGGGCTGGCGCCGCTTCGGCCGCTTCATGGCCATGTGGCTGGTGCTTACCGTGCTCAGCACCTGGCTGGTGGCGCTGTGCGCGCACGCGCTGGGCCTGCGCCTGGCCTGGCTGGCCAAGCCGCTGGTCGAAGGCATGCTGGCGGTGGTGTCGTTCTTCCTCGGCCGGCAGCTGGTCTACCGCTAGCGCTGGCAGCACGGCGGGCATACAGACGGCACGCCGCTGCGCGCAATCGGCATCGATGGCTGTCGGGGCTGAAGCCCCTCCCACAAGAGCCAGCGGATGCCGGGAGCGTCCCTGTGGGGGCGACTTCAGGGAACCTCGAATAACCACGCAGTCCCTTTGTAGGAGCGGCTTCAGCCGCGACAAGCTCTACCGGAAACGCCGGTCGCGGCTGAAGCCGCTCCTACGAGGATAAAGATGTGTCCGGCTGCGCCGCGGCAACGAGTGTTATTAGAGAGACCCTTCAGTCGCGACGATCGAAGCCCGAACGACGGGCCCGCATCTGGGGCGCTGATCGCCAGAACAACTTCGCCTCCCTCCAACGCAGGCCATCCGTCGCCGGCCCACTACCGAAGACTCAGTGGCAGAAATCGCCCAGGCTGCGCACCAGCGCGGTGCGGTGCAGCTGGTCCAACTGCCAGCGCAGCGCATAGGCCTCGGCCGCGCGGGCGGTGGTGGCCGGGCAATCCGGCGCCTGGCGCACCGCGGCGCTGGCCTGCAGCGCATCCAGCATCTCGCCCTGCAGCTGATCCAGGCGCGCACGCAGCGCGGTCAGGTCCGGGCGCGGGCTGTTGGGCGCGCGGCCACGCAGGTGCCAGCGCGACAGCAGTTCGTACTGCACCAGCTTGTTGGATTCGATCTGCATGCCGAAGAAACGCGCGGCATCGTCCGGATCCAGGCCGTGGGCCGGCGCCTGCTCGCGCACGCTCGCCAGCACCGCGGCCTCGCGCGTGGCGTCCAGCACCGGCTTGCCGCTGTCCCACTTGCTCAGCGCGACCTGGTCGCCGATCGCATTGCGCTCGGCGATGCGATCCAGCAGCGGCTCCAACGGGGTGGCGCTGCGCGCGGGCAACGCGCATCCCATCAACAGGGCGCCGGCCAGCACGGCGGTCAACGCGTGCACGCAGGGACGAGGAACGGAAGCGGACAGGGGCATCTCGATTCTCCGGTAACCGTCTGCGGGCGGGGGATGGACCGCAGATCGGGCGGTCATCTTGCCGTAGTCCGCGGACCGAACGATGACCGCACTCGGGTCTTGTCGCATGACATCGCGGCCGAGTCAGCGACCAGCAAGCCAGCGCCGTGCGCTGCGTCGCATTCCGCATCGATGCGGCGACGATGATCCAGGCGCACGCGCGCGGACGCACCACGTAAGCGCGGAGCACCACAGCTCCAGACACGACAACGCCGGCAAACGCCGGCGTCGTCGTCGCGCATGCGGCCGCTGGCCGCGTGGCACGGAACTCAGTGCTTGAGGTTCTTGCGCAGGCGCTCCAGCGCCTGCAGCTGCGCGGTGACCTCGGCCAGCTTGGCCTGCGCCTCGGCCACGTCCATGCCTTCGCCGCGGTTGGCAAGCAAGCGCTCGGCTTCTTCCTTGGCCTTGCGCACCGACGCCTCGTCGATGTCCTGCGCGCGGATCGCGGTGTCGGCCAGGATCGTCACCACCTGCGGCTGCACCTCGAGGATGCCGCCGGAAATGGCGAAGTCCAGCTGCTCGCCGCTCGGGGTGGTCACCACCACCTTGCCGGGCTTGAGCCGGGTGATCAGCGGCGCGTGCTTAGGCGCGATGCCCAGCTCGCCCAGCTCGCCGGTCGCGACCACCAGGGTGGCGTCGCCGTGGTAGATCTCATGCTCGGCGCTGACGATGTCGCAACGGATGGTGCTCATGATTACCTCGCTGGCGCGAGGCGGGATTGGGGAGTCGGGATTGGGGATTGGCACAAGCGGTCGCGCCGCTTGGTCCTCACACCCACTCCCTTGTCCTCGATGCCGCCTTGCGAATCCCTAATCCCGAATGCCGAATCCCGGCGCTTACGCCTTCTCGGCCATCTTCTTGGCCTTCTCGACCGCTTCCTCGATGCCGCCGACCATGTAGAAGGCCTGCTCCGGCAGGTGGTCGTACTCGCCGTCGACGATGGCCTTGAAGCCGCGGATGGTGTCCTTCAGCGACACGTACTTGCCCGGCGAGCCGGTGAACACTTCGGCCACGTGGAACGGCTGGCTGAAGAAGCGCTCGATCTTGCGCGCGCGCGACACGGCCTGCTTGTCCTCTTCGGACAGTTCGTCCATGCCCAGGATCGCGATGATGTCCTTCAGTTCCTTGTACTTCTGCAAGGTGGACTGCACGCGGCGGGCGGTGTCGTAGTGCTCGTGGCCGATCACGTTCGGGTCCAGCTGGCGGCTGGTCGAATCGAGCGGATCCACCGCCGGGTAGATACCCAGCGAGGCGATGTTACGCGACAGCACGACGGTGGCGTCGAGGTGGGCGAAGGTGGTCGCCGGCGACGGGTCGGTCAGGTCGTCCGCGGGCACGTACACGGCCTGGATCGAGGTGATCGAGCCGGACTTGGTCGAGGTGATGCGCTCCTGCAGCACGCCCATTTCCTCGGCCAGGGTCGGCTGGTAGCCCACCGCCGACGGCATGCGGCCCAGCAGCGCCGACACTTCGGTACCGGCCAGGGTGTAGCGGTAGATGTTGTCGACGAACAGCAGCACGTCCTTGCCCTTGCCGGACGCGTCCTTCTCGTCGCGGAAGTACTCGGCCATGGTCAGGCCGGTCAGCGCGACGCGCAGGCGGTTGCCCGGCGGCTCGTTCATCTGGCCGTACACCATCGCCACCTTGTCCAGGACGTTGGAGTCCTTCATCTCGTGGTAGAAGTCGTTGCCCTCGCGGGTACGCTCGCCCACGCCGGCGAACACGGACAGACCCGAGTGCGCCTTGGCGATGTTGTTGATCAGCTCCATCATGTTGACGGTCTTGCCGACGCCGGCGCCGCCGAACAGGCCGACCTTGCCGCCCTTGGCGAACGGGCACATCAGGTCGATCACCTTGATGCCGGTTTCCAGCAGCTCGGTGGCCGAGGACTGGTCTTCATAGGTCGGCGCCGCGCGGTGGATTTCCCAGTGATCGCTGGCCTGCACGTCGCCGGCCTCGTCGATCGGACGGCCCAGCACGTCCATGATGCGGCCCAGCGTGCCGGCACCGACCGGCACCGAGATCGCGCGGCCGGTGTTGGTGGCGATCAGGTTGCGTTTGAGGCCGTCGGTGGAACCGAGGGCGATGGTGCGCACGATGCCGTCGCCCAGCTGCTGCTGCACTTCCAGCGTGATGGCGGTGCCTTCGACCTTCAGTGCGTCGTAAATCTTCGGCACATCGGCACGCGCGAATTCGACGTCGACGACCGCGCCGATGATCTGAACGATCTTGCCCTGACTCATTTTGCTGCTCCGGTTAGCTTTAGTTCTGTCCGGATGGCCTGCGCCATCCCATGGATTTCGTGATTGGGGATTCGCGATTCGGGAGTGGTAAAAGCGCGCTGCGCTGCTCTTGCCAATCCCGACTCTCCAATCCCGAATCCCGGCACTACACGGCCGCTGCGCCGCCGACGATTTCGGAAATTTCCTGCGTGATCGCAGCCTGACGCGCCTTGTTGTAGACCAACTGCAAGGTGCTGATCAGCTTGCTGGCGTTGTCGCTGGCCGCCTTCATCGCGACCATGCGCGCCGCATGCTCGGACGCCACGTTCTCCAGCACCGCCTGGTACACCAGTGACTCGATGTAGCGCGTCATCACGTGCTCGAGCACGGTCGCGGCATCGGGTTCGTACAGGTAGTCCCAGTCGTGGTGCGCGACCTGGCTCTCGGCCGCCGGCAGCGGCAGCAGCTGGTCGAAGCTGGCCTTCTGCGTCATCGTGTTGACGAAGCGGTTGTAGACCAGATACACGCGATCCAGCTTGCCTTCGGTGAACGCATCCAGCATCACCTTGATCACGCCGATCAGCTGCTCCACGCGCGGCAGGTCGCCCAGGTGGCTGACGCTGCCGACCATGTCCACCTTGAGCCGGCGGAAGAACACCGAGGCCTTCTGGCCGATGGTGACCACGTCCACCCCCGCGCCCTGGTCCTGCCACTGGCGCACTTCGCCCAGCATCTTGCGGAACAGGTTGTTGTTCAGGCCGCCGGCCAGGCCGCGATCGGAGGAGATCACGATGTAGCCGACGCGCTTGACCGACTCGCGCTGCACCAGGAACGGATGCGTGTAGTCGGTGCTGGCCTGCGCCAGATGCCCGATCACCTGCTTCATCGCCTGCGCGTAGGGACGCGAGGTCTTCATCCGATCCTGCGCCTTGCGGATCTTGGAGGCCGAGACCATCTCGAGCGCGCGCGTCACCTTGCGGGTGTTCTGCACGCTCTTGATCTTGGATTTGATTTCGCGTCCGCCTGCCATTACTCGCTCGCTCCGCTCGTGGGATTCGGGATTCGGGATTGGGGATTCGCTAAAGCTCCCAAACCCACCTCGCCTACAAACCCAACTATCTGAATCTGAAGATCCGGAGCGGTGATCGGGATCGACCCATCCCCTGAACCACCGCTCTTACGAATCCCGAATGCCCAATCCCGAATCCCGGCTCTTTACCAGCTACCGGTGGTCTTGAACTCGCCGATGCCCTTCTTGAACGCGGCCTCGATGTCGCCGTTCCAGTCGCCGGTGTCGTTGACCTTGGCGATCAGCTCGCCCTGGGTGTTGGCGAAGTGGGCATGCAGGCCCTCTTCGAACGCCAGCAGCTTGTTGACCGGCACGTCGTCGAGGTAGCCCTCGTTGACGGCGTAGATCGACAGCGCCTGGTTGGCGATGGACATCGGCAGGTACTGCTTCTGCTTCATCAGCTCGGTGACGCGCTGGCCGCGCTCGAGCTGCTTGCGGGTGGCTTCGTCCAGATCCGAGGCGAACTGCGCGAACGCCGCCAGCTCGCGGTACTGCGCCAGCGAGATGCGGATGCCGCCGGAGAGCTTCTTGATGATCTTGGTCTGCGCGGCGCCGCCGACGCGCGACACCGAGATACCGGCGTTCACCGCCGGGCGGATGCCGGCGTTGAACAGGTCGGTTTCCAGGAAGATCTGGCCGTCGGTGATCGAGATCACGTTGGTCGGCACGAACGCCGACACGTCGCCGGCCTGGGTCTCGATGATCGGCAGCGCGGTCAGCGAACCGGTCTTGCCCTTGACCTCGCCCTTGGTGAACTGCTCCACGTAGTCCTCGGACACGCGCGCGGCGCGCTCCAGCAGGCGACTGTGCAGGTAGAACACGTCGCCCGGGTAGGCTTCGCGGCCCGGCGGGCGCTTCAGCAGCAGCGAGATCTGGCGGTAGGCCACGGCCTGCTTGGACAGATCGTCGTACACGATCAGCGCGTCTTCGCCGCGATCCATGAAGTACTCGCCCATGGTGCAGCCGGCGTAGGCGCTGATGTACTGCATCGCCGCCGATTCGGAGGCGGTCGCGGCGACCACGATGGTGTGCGCCAGCGCGCCGTTCTCTTCCAGCTTGCGCACGATGTTGGCCACGGTCGAGGCCTTCTGCCCGATCGCCACGTACACGCACTTGATGCCGGTGTTCTTCTGGTTGATCACCGCGTCGATGGCCAGCGCGGTCTTGCCGGTCTGGCGGTCGCCGATGACCAGCTCGCGCTGGCCGCGGCCGATCGGGATCATCGCGTCGACCGACTTGTAGCCGGTCTGCACCGGCTGGTCGACCGACTTGCGCCAGATCACGCCCGGCGCCACGCGCTCCACCGGCGCGGTCTGGTTGGTGCCCAGCGGGCCCTTGCCGTCGATCGGCTCGCCCAGCGCGTTGACCACGCGGCCCAGCAGCTCCTTGCCGACCGGCACTTCCAGGATGCGGCCGGTGGTCTTGGCCACGTCGCCTTCGCGCAGGCTCTCGTAGTCGCCGAGCACCACGGCGCCGACCGAGTCGCGCTCCAGGTTCAGCGCCAGGGCGTAGGTGTCGTTCGGCAGTTCGATCATTTCGCCCTGCATCACGTCGGCCAGGCCGAAGATGCGCACGATGCCGTCGGACACGCTGGTGACCGTACCTTCGTTGCGCGACTCCGCGGCCAGCTTGACCTGCTCGATGCGGTTCTTGATCAGTTCGCTGATTTCGGAGGGGTTGAGCGTGGTTGCCATCTTGGTTTCCTTCGGATCGTCCATCGCGCAGCGGCGGATGGCGACGTGTGGTTAGCTTCTTTGAGAATCGGGAATGGGGAATCGGGAATCGGGGGTGGCGTCGCCGCCGGGCCGGGTTCTCTCCTCTCTATTCGCCATTCCCGTTTCTTAGTGGGCCAGTGCGGATTGCAGACGCGACAGCTTGCCTTTCAACGAACCGTCGATGACCACGTCGCCGGCGTCGATCACCGCGCCGCCGATCAGCGAAGCGTCCACCGCCGTGGTGATTTCGACCTCGCGGCCGAAGCGCTGCTTCAGCGCCACCTTCAGCGAGGCCACCTCGGCATCGCTCAGCGCCGTCGCGGAGGTCACGTTGGCCTGCACCACGCGCTCGGCCTCGGCCCGCAGCTGGTCGTACAGCCCGGCGATCTCCGGCAGCAGCGGCAGCCGCTGGCCTTCGGCCAGCAGGCTCAGGAAGCGCTGGTACTGCTCGTCGGCGGCTTCCGGCGCCAGCAGCGACACCGCCTGCTCCCGCTGCAGCAGCGGGTTGTGCAGCAACGCGGCCACGCGCGGGTCGGCCGCGACCTGGGCGGAGAACGCCAGCGCCTGCGACCAGGGCGCGAGCTTGCCGGCGTCGCTGGCCGCGGCGAACGCGGCACGGGCGTAGGGACGCGCCAGTGTGAGGGCCTGGCTCATCTCAGATCTCCGCCGCCAGCTCGTCGAGCAGCGCCTTGTGGGCGTTGGCGTCGATTTCGCGCTTGAGCAGCTTCTCGGCACCGCTCACCGCCAGCAGCGACACCTGGCGACGCAGGTCCTCGCGCGCACGGTTGGCCGCGGCGTCGATCTCGGCCTGGGCCAGTTCCTTCTGCCGGTTGGCTTCGACGATCGCCTCGTGCTTGGCCGCCTCGACGATCTGATTGGCGCGCGCATGGGCCTGATCGATGATCTCGTTGGCCTTGATGCGGGCGTCCTTCAACGCTTCGTTGACCTTTTCCTGCGCCTGCGCCAGATCCTTCTGACTGCGATCGGCGGCGGCCAGGCCTTCGGCGATCTTCTGTTGGCGCTCTTCGATGGCCTGCATCAGCGGCGGCCAAATCTTGGTCGCGACGATCCAGATCAGACCGGCGAACGCCAGCGCCTGGGCAAAGAGGGTGAGACCGATATTCATGGGGTACGCTCAGCCAATGGTGACGGGGTGGACGCGCCGCCAGCACGGCAGCGCGTCCGAACCTTCATCCGTAGCGGCGGCCGCCGGTGGCGACCGCACGCCGGTACGACGGGATCAACCGCCCTGCGGCAGACGCGCGACGAACTCGCCGATCATCGGGTTGGCGAACGCGAACAGCAGGCCGACCGCGACGCTGATGATGAACGCGGCGTCGATCAGGCCGGCGGTGATGAACATGCGGACCTGCAGCACCGGGATCAGTTCCGGCTGGCGCGCGGCCGATTCCAGGAACTTGCCGGCCATGATGGCCAGACCGAGGCCGGCGCCCAGCGCGGCCAGGCCGATCATGATGCCGACGGCGAGGACGGTGGAGCTCTGGACTTGGGCGAGGTTGGTCAGGACGGCGAAGTACATGGTTTTCTCCAGGAACAAAGTTGCTTGAGGATGGTGAATCGAACGAAGGGTTGCTTAGAACGCGTGAAACAGAAACGTCAGTGGCTGTCTTCCGCCAGGCTCAGATACACGATGGACAGCATCATGAAAATGAACGCCTGCAGCGGAATCACCAGCAGGTGGAACAGCATCCAGCCGAAGCCGAACGCACCGCCGGCCAGCGCGCCGAAGATGCCGGCACCGCCGAGCACCCAGATCAGCAGGAACACGATCTCGCCGCCGAACATGTTGCCGAACAGTCGCATCGCCAGCGACACCGGCTTGCTCAGCCACTCGACGACATTGAGGATCAGGTTGAACGGCAGCATCCACTTGCCGAACGGCGCGGTGAGGAATTCCTTGGCCATGCCGCCCACGCCCTTGGAGCGCAGCGAGAAGAAGATCATCAGGAAGAACACGCTGATCGACATGCCCAGGGTGGCATTGACGTCGGCGGTCGGCACCGGCTTCCAGTAGTGCACGCCGGCCCAGCTCAGCGGGATCGCCAGGAAGTCCGCCGGGATCATCTTGATGAGGTTCATCATCAGGATCCAGAAGAACAGGGTGATCGCGATCGGGGTCACCAGCTTGCTGGTGCCGTGGTAGGTGTCCTTGGCCTGACGGTCCACGAACTCCAGCAGGATCTCCACGAATGCCTGCCACTTGCCCGGCACGCCGGCGGTGGCCTTGCGCGTGGCTAGCCAGAAGCCGAACACCATCAGCAGGCCGGACAGCACCGACATGACCATGGTATCGACGTGCACCTGCCAGAACCCGCCTTCCTGCACCTGGAAGGTGAGGTTGTGCAGATGGTGCTGGATGTAGGAGGTAGGGGTTTCTGCCTCGCCCGCCATGTGTCCTGAGCCTTTTCTTGATTCGATCAACGTCTGGCCAGAGCCAGAACCTGGAACATCAGCCCGACGGCGATACCCGCCAACAGGGCCAGAGGAGGCAGCCGCCACCAGGCAAAGCCCAGCGCCAGTACCGCGAACACCAACACCCACTTCAGCACCATGGCCACGATCAACCGCGCCAATGCCGAACCCGCCGCCTGCACACCGCCATTGAGCGCGGTACGTGCTGCCAGCCATCCCCCTGCCACGGTCGCCAGCCCGGTTGCGGCAGCGCCCATCGCGTACTTCGGCCCCAGCAGCAAGAACAGCAGGGACATCACGGCCACCGCCACCAGCGGGTAAATCGCTGCGCGCAGCATCAGCCGCCGACCCGCATCAACGGAGTTCAGCACAGAAAATCCTGCATTTGGTGGTGGATTGAGGACGGCTTCGCGTCCGTCGAGCCGCGGAATTATAGCAATGGGACAATTTGCGAGACAACCGCCAGTGGTCCTGACCGCGCCCGAATGCCCATCCGCCCGTAGACGATAGCACGGCCGTCGCCCACGGCCGGCGCCGAATGCGGCGTTGCAACACGTCTTTGCGGAGGAACTTTCTGTCCACTGCCCTGTCTGATCGGACAGGGACTGCGCCCATCCTCGTCGGCCCACAGCGCAGGCCCACCGAGCCCCGGTCTTTCCGGGGCTCTTTTCGTTGCGCGTTCTGGGACGTGGGTGGCGACACGGGCAACCATACTTTCACGAATGGTGGACGCGGATTTAAGGATAGTGACGCCACGCGCTGGCGCCAGCCATCGACGACCTATCCCAAGAACCCAAGACGACGGAGCTTGTCCCCCATGAAACACTTGCTTGCCCTGGCGCTGCCGTTCGCGCTCGCCGCCGCTTACGCCACGCCCGCCCACGCCGAAGACGGCGACGACCGCTTCACCCTGCGGGTGGGCGCGATGAACGTGGACAACGACAACACCCTGCGCGGCAATGCCGTGATCAATGGCAACGCCATTTCCGGCGCGCAGGACTTCAATTTCGGCGGCAAGGAATGGGAGCCGCGCGTGGATGGCGTGTTCCGCCTCAGCACCCGCCAGCGCCTGATCTTCGACTACTTCAAGTACGACAAGGACCGCCGCGAAGAGCTGGGCGAGGACGTCAGCTTCGGCGGCGTGACCGTGCCGACCGGCAGCTTCGTCAAGGGCGAACTGAAGTACCAGGTCGCCAGCCTGGTGTACGACTACTCGGTGATCGACAACCCGCAGTTCAGCATGGGCCTGCAGATCGGTGCCGAGTGGGCCAAGGTGCAGGCCAACGCCTACGCCGACCTGGGCCCGGTGTACGCCGGCACCTTCCTGGACGAGAGCGAGGACGGCGCCGCGCCGGTGGTCGGCCTGCGCTTCACCGCGCACCCGAGCGAGCACTGGCTGTTCAACATCCAGGGCCAGTACCTCAACACCAAGTGGGGCAACTTCGACAAGTACGACGGCGACCTGAGCCGCGCCAACGCCATCGTCGAATACCGCTTCACCCGCAACTTCGGCATCTTCGCCGGCTACGACTGGTTCAAGCTCGACGTGGACCGCAAGCGCGACAATGCCAGCATCGGCCTGAAGCAGGAGTTCAAGGGCCCGGTCGCGGGCGTGACCTTCGCGTTCTGATTGGTTCGGGACCCGGGACCCGGGACCCGCAAGCAGCTTCATGTTCATGCAGAACCCCGCAGCGATGCGGGGTTCTGTCGTTTAACGGGTACGTGGTCAATGGCCGGCGCGGCGACAGCCGCGTCGCGCAGCCGACACACACTCAGGGCGGCTTGGTCGCCCCCGCCACCAGCAGATGCTGGTGCGCCGTGCAGTAGCACTCGTCGTGCCAGCCGTAGTGCGGATCGGTGCAGATCGCGTGTTGCACCACCGCCGGCAGCGACGCCACGTCGCTGCGCAAATCGTGCTTCAGCGACACGAACACCGAGCCCGGCTGCGGCCAGTCGGTCCGCTGCGGCGGCTCGGCGATGCGATTGCCGCTGGCCAGTTCGCGCTGCAGCAGCGCCTGCAGTTCGGGACACAGGTTGTCCTGCCCCACGGCGACCTCCGTGCGTCGGTTCACCCCGGCAGCGACCGCACCGCGCGTGGCGGCACGGTCGCGCGGGGCGGCATCACTTCTTCTTCGGGATGTACAGGTCGGTGATGGTGCCGTCGTAGACCTCGGCACTCATGCCGACCGACTCGCTCAGGGTCGGATGCGCATGGATGGTGTGGCCGATGTCCTCGGCCTCCGCGCCCATCTCGATCGCCAGGCCGATCTCGGCCAGCAGGTCGCCGGCGTGCACGCCGACGATGGCGCCGCCGATGACCCGGTGCGTCTCCTCGTCGAAGATCAGCTTGGTGAAGCCCTCGGTGCGGCCGATGCCGATGGCGCGGCCGCTGGCCGCCCACGGGAACTTGGCCACGCCGACCTTCAACCCCTTGGCCTTGGCCTCGGTCTCGGTGACGCCGACCCAGGCGATTTCCGGGTTGGTGTAGGCCACCGACGGAATCACCCGCGCCACCCACTCCTTCTTCTCGCCGGCGGCCACTTCCGCGGCCAGCTTGCCCTCGTGGGTGGCCTTGTGCGCCAGCATCGGGTTACCGACGATGTCGCCGATGGCGAAGATGTGCGGCACGTTGGTGCGCATCTGCCGGTCGACCGGAATGAAGCCGCGCTCGGTGACGTTGATGCCGGCCTTGTCGGCGCCGATCTTCTTGCCGTTGGGCGCGCGACCCACCGCGACCAGCACGCGGTCGTAGGTGGTGGCGGCCAGCGCCGGCGTTTCGCCCGCGGTAGCGGCTTCGAAGGACACGGTGATGCCCTTCTTGTCGGCCTTGACCTCGGCCGCCTTGGTCTTGAGATGGACCTCCACGCCCTGCTTCTTCAGCCGGTCGGCCAGCGGCTTGACCAGGTCCTTGTCGGCGCCCGGCATCAGCTGGTCCATGAACTCGACGACGGTGACCTTGCTGCCCAGCGCGCTGTACACGGTGGCCATTTCCAGGCCGATGATGCCGCCGCCGACCACCAGCAGGGTCTTGGGGATGTCCTGCAGTTCCAGCGCGTCGGTGGAGTCCATCACCCGCTTGTCGTCCCACGGGAAATTCGGCAGCTTCACCGCCTGCGAGCCGGCAGCGACGATGCAGTGCTCGAAACGCAGCAACTGGGTCTTGCCGTCGGCGCCGACGATCTCCAGTTCGTTCGGCGACACGAACGACGCCACGCCGGTGACGGTGCGCACCTTGCGCTGTTTGGCCATGCTGGCCAGGCCACCGGTGAGCTTGCCGACCACCTTCTCCTTGTACTCGCGCAGCTTGTCCAGGGTGATCTTCGGCTTGCCGAAGTCCACGCCGAAGTCGCCGGCATGGGCGACCTCGTCGATCACCGCGGCCGCGTGCAGCAGCGCCTTGGAGGGAATGCAGCCGACGTTGAGGCAGACGCCGCCGAGGCTGGCGTAACGCTCGATCAGCACCGTGTCCAGGCCCAGGTCGGCAGCGCGGAACGCGGCGGTGTAGCCGCCAGGGCCGGCGCCGAGCACCACCATCTTGCATTCGATGTCGGCGGGCTGGCCGCTGGCCAGCGCCGGCTTGGGCGCCGGCGGCTCGGCCGGCGCGCGGTGCGACGGCGCCACCGGCGGCTTGCTGGCCGGCACCTCGGCCGGGGCCGCGGCGGGCGCGGCCGCGGCGCCGTCCGCGGTCTCCAGCAGCGCGATCACCGCGCCCTCGGACAGGATGTCGCCAAGCTTGACCTTCAGTTCCTTGATCACGCCGGCGGCCGCGGACGGCACTTCCAGCGTGGCCTTGTCCGACTCCAGCGTCACCAGGCCCTGGTCCTTCTTCACCGTGTCGCCGACGGCGACCAGCACCTCGATGACCGGAACGTCGCTGTAGTCGCCGATATCCGGGACCTTGACCTCAATGACCGCCATGCAGCTTCTCCTGTGGCCCATCGCCGCGGCGATGGGCGTTTGCAGTTCGTCGGCGCGACCGCGCAAACACGCGGCGCGCGCAAGTGGGGGAAAACCAGCACCGCGACGGACGCGGCGCCGTGACGGCAGGACTTACAGCAGCACGCGGCGCATGTCCGCCAGCACCTGGCTCAGGTAGGTGGTGAAACGCGCGGCGGCAGCGCCGTCGATGACGCGGTGGTCGTAGCTCAGCGACAGCGGCAAGAGCAGCTTGGGCGCGAATTCCTTGCCGTTCCAGACCGGCTGGATCGACGACTTGGACACGCCCAGGATCGCCACTTCCGGCGCATTGACGATCGGGGTGAAGGCGGTGCCGCCGATGCCGCCGAGCGAGCTGATCGAGAAGCAGCCGCCGCTCATGTCGGCCGGGCCCAGCTTGCCGTCGCGCGCCTTCTTGGCCAGCTCGCCGCTCTCGCGCGCCAGCTCGACCACGCCCTTCTTGTCCACGTCGCGGATCACCGGCACCACCAGCCCGTTCGGGGTGTCGGCGGCGAAGCCGATGTGGAAGTACTTCTTCAGGGTCAGGTTCTCGCCGCTGGCATCGAGCGAGGCGTTGAACTCGGGGAACTGCTTCAGCGCCGCGGCGCTGGCCTTGAGCAGGAAGGCGAGCATGGTCAGCTTGATGCCGGCCTTCTCGTTTTCCTTGTTCAGCGCCACGCGCAGGGCTTCCAGGTCGGTGATGTCGGCCTGCTCGAACTGGGTGACGTGCGGGATCATCGCCCAGTTGCGCGCCAGGTTGGCGCCGGAGATCTTCTTGATCCGCGACAGCGGCTTGACCTCGACCTCGCCGAACTTGGCGAAGTCCACCTTCGGCCACGGCAGCAGGTTCAGGCCGTTGCCGCCGGCGGCAGGCGCGGCACCCGCAGCGGCCGGCGCGGCGCCGGACAGCGCCGCCTTGACGTAGCGCTGCACGTCGTCCTTGCTGATGCGGCCGCCTTGTTCCGAGCCACTGACCTGGAACAGGTCCACGCCGAGTTCGCGGGCGAACACGCGCACCGCCGGGCTCGCATAGGGCACCTTCTGCGGCAGCACGCTGTCGGCGTCGAACGCCACCGGCGGGCTGCTCTGGGTGGCGGACGGCGCGGCGGCCTTGGCCGGCGCCGTGGCCTGGACCTGGGCGATTTCGCGCTGGGCCAGCTTGTCCGGCGCAGAGGAGGTCGGCACCGGCTCGACGCCGCCGCCGGTCTCGGCGCTGGGCTGGATCGCGGGCGCGGAGGGTGCGTCGGCATCGCTGCCGGCCACTTCGATCAGCGCCACCACCTTGCCCTCGGACAGGCTGTCGCCGACCTTGACCTTGAGTTCCTTGACCACGCCGGCCACCGACGAGGGCACTTCCATCGTCGCCTTGTCCGACTCCAGGGTGACCAGGCTCTGGTCCTTCTTCACCGTGTCGCCGACCGCGACCAGCACCTCGATCACCGGCACGTCGCTGTAGTCGCCGATGTCCGGCACCCGCGCTTCGACCACGCCGGCGGGCGCAGCCGCGGCCGGGGCCGGCTTGACCGCGTTCTGCGCGGGCGCGGCGGCCGGCGCGGCGGCCTGCTGGGCCGGCGCGGGCGTGGCCTTGGCGGCCGCAGGCGCAGCGGGTGCGGCACTGGCGCCACCCTCGGCCACTTCGATCAGCGCCACCACCTTGCCCTCGGACAGGCTGTCGCCGACCTTGACCTTGATCTCCTTGACCACGCCGGCGAACGGCGACGGCACTTCCATCGTCGCCTTGTCCGACTCCAGGGTGACCAGGCTCTGGTCCTTCTTCACCGTGTCGCCGACGGCCACCAGCACTTCGATTACCGGGACGTCGCTGTAGTCACCGATATCGGGGACAAGTGCTTCCTTGATTTCGGCCATGCGGGCAACTCCGGCAACTAATGAGGGGGAAACCCCTATTGTGGCGGCCCGCAGCCGCAGCGCCAACCTTTGCCGGGCAAAAAAGCCCGATCGCCTGCGCGGCGCGACTGCCGGCGGACAGTACGCCGGCGCATGTTGCCGGCCCGCGGCGCCCGCCGCCGGTGCACCGCCTTCACGGGGCCGCCGCTAGGCTCGCCGCAGATTTCCGGAGGGCAGGCATGCGGATCCTGGTGCTTTTGATGGCGTTGGCGATGCCGCTGGTCGCCTGGTTCGGGCAACGCGGCGCGTTCGGCCCGACCAACGGCGCCATCTCCGACCGTTACCCGACCCTGATCGTCGCCGCCGGCTACGCCTTTGCGATCTGGGGCGTGATCTTCCTGCTCGACCTGGCCTTCGGCCTGTGGCAATTCAGCGCGCGGCGCCGCCGCGGCAGCGCGCTGGCGCAGGTGCGGGCACCGGCCGCGTTGGGCTTCGCGCTGACCGCGGCGTGGATGCCGGTGTTCTCCCAGCAGCACTTCCTGCTGGCGCTGGCAGTGATCTGGACCGCGCTGGCGGCGATGCTGCTGGCCGCGCTGCGGCTGTCGCGCGATCGGGCGACCGAACCGGGCCAGACCCTGTGGGCCTGGCTGCCGCTGTCGCTGCACGCCGGCTGGCTGTCGCTGGCGGCGTTCCTGAACACCGCGCAGGTGGTCGTGGCCTACCGCTGGCTCTCGACCGAGCGGATGCTGCCGTGGAGCCTGGTGCTGTTCGCGCTGGCGGCGGCGCTGCTGCTGGGCATGAATCGGGCGATGCGCGGCAATCTTGCCTATGCAGCGGCGGCGCTGTGGGCGCTGGCCGCGGTCTACGTCAAACAGGCAGAGAGCACGCTCGCCGGTGCGCAGACCGCGGCATGGGTCGCGCTGCTGCTGGCCGCCGCGCTGGCGCTGCAGACCCTGTGGCTTCGCCTGCGCGCGCGGCGCTGATTCAACCGTCCGTCACGGCCGGGCGCAGCCAGTGCTGCAGCGGCGACCATGCCTGCAGCAGGCGCGGCCAGGCGAAGGCGGCATTGGCCGGACTGCTGGAAGGCAGCGCCAGCAGCACCAGCGGCGGATCGCGCAGCGTCAGTTGCGGCTGCGCGAAACGCGCGAACGCCTGTGCCGCCGCCGCGCCGTTGCAGGCGATGACGCGCAACTGCGGCAACTGCGCGATGCGTTCGGGCAAGGCATTGGGAACTTCGCTGCCGCGCACGATCGCCGCATCCAGGCTGCCGCGGCGCCGGCACTGGCCGATCACGTCCCACAGGCCGACGCCGGCGGCGTGCAGCGCCTGCATCCGCGCTTCGACGTCCAATGCCACATCGAAACCGCACAGCGCCGCCATCAGCGGCCAGAACCGGTTGCGCGGATGCGCGTAGTAACGCGCCTGCTGCAACGACGCCGCGCCTGGCATGGAGCCGAGCACCAGCACCCGGCAATCGTCGCGTATCTGCGCGGGCAGACCCTGCAACAGCGGCTGCGTCGTCACGTTGCACACATCAGGATGAACAGCCAAAAGCCTTAAAACCTCGTTATTTCAAGCATCAGGCGCAAGTGCCTGAACGTCGCCTGCATTGGTCCGGCGAGGGTCGGCGACGATTCATCTTCTCATCGATACGGTGTGCGCGCCCACTCCCGTGGCCCCACAAGAAAAAGATGAGGAGATACCCCATGCGGTCCATTCAGATCCTGAGCCTGGCTGTCGTGTCCGCCCTTGCGTTTGCGCCCGCCGCATTCGCACAGGATGCCGATACCGCGTCCGGCAAGCATTTCTCCGTCGTCGGCAGCGCGACCCTGCTCGACACGCACTCCAAGCCGGCGGCCGGCCTCGACGTCGATGGCGGCCCGGCGCCGACCATCAGCGCCAGCTGGCTGATCAACGACAACTGGGCGGTCGAACTGTGGGGCGCTGCCGACAAGTTCAACCACCGCGTCAAGGCGGACGGCGTTGGCAAGGTCGGCACCGTCGAACAGCAGCCGATCGCGCTGAGCGGCCAGTACCACTTCGGCCAGGCGGACAACGTGTTCCGTCCGTTCGTCGGCGTCGGTTACTACGAGTCCAACTTCAGCAACGAGAAGATCGACGCGCTTGCCGGTACCGGCCAGCACGTGAGCCTGGACACCGCCAAGGGCGCCATCGGCACCGTCGGCGTGGACATGAACATCAACTCCACCTGGTTCGCCCGTGCCGATGCGCGCTACATGCATTCGCGTCCGGAAGTGAAGGTGGCCGGCGAAGGCACCGGCGAAGACCTGAAGCTGGATCCGTGGCTGTTCAGCTTCGGCGTCGGCGCGCGCTTCTAAGCGTTCCGTCTCAAGTGTTTGCGCAAACGGGCCCGAAAGGGCCCGTTTGTTTTCGTGCGTGCACAGGGCTCGACTCTGCGCTGAAAGCTGCTGGCAGCACGATCGACAGAAGCGGTACCGCGTCGCCTTGCAGGCGCGCTCGCCCTCAACGCGGCGAGCGATCGAAACCGCGGTAGCGATCGAAACGGCGCAGGCGCCGGCGCAACAGCCAGGCATAGGCGCAGGCATAACCGAGTAACAAGGCCGCCGCGGCCAGCAGGCTGGCGTGGCTCATCCAGCCCTCGGTGGGCCAGGCCGCACCATCGACCAGGCTGCGCCAGCCCTGCCACACCCCGGCACCGATGCGCACCGCCACCAGCGCGGTCATGCCCAGCACCAGCCACAGGTTAGGCGTGTAGTGCAGCCCGTGCGGCAGCGGCTCGAAGCGGGTGGCGACGATGCCGAGCGCACCCAGCAGCACGCCGATACCCCAGCCGGCCAACGCACTGATGGCCGCACCGGCCCACCAGTGCGCGGCGATCAGGGCGAAGACCAGCAGCACCACGCTGGACAGCAGCGCCGACCACAGTTGCACTGCGATCAGCCAACCGCGCGCCTGACGTCGCGCCGTGCCCACGCGGAACCGCTGCAGCAGCGACAGCGGCAGCAACACCGCGGTCACCGCCAGCGCGATCACGATCGCCAGCGGAATGGCCAGCAGCAGCGGCATGCGCGTGGGCCGATCAGAACGCGGGCAGCACCGCGCCCTGGTACTTGCGCTGGATGAAGGCCTTCACTTCCGGGCTGGTCAGCGCCTTGGCCAGCTTCTGCACGCGCGGATCGTCCTTGTTGTCGGCACGCGCGACCAGGAAGTTCACGTATGGCGAATCCTTGCTCTCGATCGCCAGCGCGTCGCGGGTCGGGTTGAGGCCGGCGTCGAGCGCGTAGTTGGTGTTGATCAGCGCCAGGTCGACCTGGTCCAGCACCCGCGGCAGCATCGCCGAATCCAGCTCGCGGAACTTCAGCTGCTTGGGATTGGCGACGATGTCGCGCTGGGTGGACAGCGCATTGCGCGGGTCCTTGAGCTTGATGACCCCGGCCTTGTCCAGCAGGATCAGCGCGCGGCTGTTGTTGCTGGGGTCGTTGGGGATCACCACGTCGGCGCCCTGCGGCAGTGCGTCCAGTGACTTGTAGCGGCGCGAGTAGGCGCCGAACGGCTCGATGTGCACGCCGACCACGGTGACCAGATCGCTCTTGCGGTCGCGGTTGTAGGCCTGCAGGTAGGGCTCGGTCTGGAAGTAGTTCACGTCGATCTGCTTCTGCACCACCTGGTCGTTGGGCTGCACGTAGTCGTTGAACACGCGCACGTCCAGGGTCACGCCCTGCTGTTCCAGCATCGGCTTGACCACCTCCAGGATCTCGGCGTGCGGCACCGCGGTGGCGGCGACGCTGAGGTGGTCGCTGGCGGCGCCGGCATCGGGCTTGCCGCAGCCGCCGAGGGCAAGCACGGCGCTGGCGAGCAGGAGACGGAACGGGAATCGGGTCATGGCAGGTATCCGGAAAACGTGGGGAAGGAGAAGGGCAGCGGCCAGCTCTGTCAGCACGCTAGCAGACCCGGCCTCGCTCTGCGGCGAAAGACCTTAGATTGCGTCGTGTTGTGGGAGCGACGCTCGTGTGCGCTTGCAGGTCAGCCGTGACCGCGCTACCGCCAGCGGTCGCAGCTGATCCCGCAAAGGGACAAGAGCCGCTCCTACGACGACAACCAGGAGGACATCAGCGCCGGCTGTAATGCGCGACCAGGCGGTCGCCGAGCATCTGCAGCGCCTGCACCAGCAGCAGCAGGATCACCACCGTCACCAGCGCCACGTCGGCATGCGAGCGCTGGTAGCCGTCGCGGTAGGCCAGGTCGCCGAGGCCGCCGGAGCCGATTGCGCCGCCCATCGCGGTAAAGCCGATGAGCGCGATGGTGGTCACCGTGGCGCCGGCGATCAGGCCCGGCCGCGCTTCCGGCAGCAGCACCCGCGTCACCAGTTGCCAGGTGGTCGCGCCCATCGCCAGGCTGGCCTCGACCACGCCGCGGTCCACTTCGCGCAGTGCGGTCTCCACCAGCCGCGCGTAGAACGGCGCCGCCCCTACCACCAGCGGCAGGATCGCGCCGCGCACGCCCAGCGAGGTACCCATCGCCCACAGCGTCAGCGGGATCATCGCGATCATCAGGATGATGAAGGGCACCGAGCGCAGCACGTTGATGACCAGCGCCAGGCTGCCGTACAGCAGCGGCTTCTGGTGGGTCTGGCGCGGGCCGGTCAGGAACAGCAGCACGCCCAGCGGCAGGCCGATCAGCAGGGTCAGCGGCAGCGAACCGCCGAGCATCAACAGGGTGTCGACGGTGGCGCGGCCGATCTCGCTCCATTTGCCGGCATCGAGATTGCGGAAGAAGCCGGCGGCGGCGGTGGCGAACGGGCTCATCGGCGCAGCTCCTGCACATGCACGCCGGCGGCGACGAAGGCGGCCTGCGCCGCATCCATGTCGCCACCGACCAGGGCCACGGTCAGTTGGCCGTAAGGGGTGTCCTTGATCCGGTCGATGCGCCCGGACAGGATGTTGTAGTCCACCGCGGTGGCACGGGCGATGCGCCCGAGCAGGGGCGCGTAGGTATCGGTGCCGAGGAAGGTCAGCCGCAGGATGCGCCCGTCCACCGCGGTGAGGTCGCGGTACAGCTCGGCCTCGTCGACGTGTTCGGCCTCGGAGACGAAGCGCTTGGTGGTCGGATGCTGCGGATGCAGGAACACCTCGGTAACCGGCCCACTCTCGACCAGGCGCCCGGCATCGAGCACCGCCACGCGGTCGCAGACGCGGCGGATCACTTCCATCTCGTGGGTGATCAGCACGATGGTCAGGCCCAGTTCGCGGTTGATCTGCGCCAGCAGCGCCAGCACCGAGGCGGTGGTCTGCGGATCCAGCGCGCTGGTAGCCTCGTCGCACAGCAGAATGCGCGGGCGCGTGGCCAGGGCACGGGCGATGCCGACGCGCTGCTTCTGCCCACCCGACAGCTGCGCCGGATACTTGCCGGCATGCGCGGCCAGCCCCACCCGCTCCAGCAGTTCGGCCACCCGCGCGTCGATCTCCGCGCGCGGTGTGCCGGCCAGTTCCAGCGGGAACGCGACGTTGCCGGCGACCGTGCGCGAGGACAGCAGGTTGAAGTGCTGGAAGATCATGCCCACGCGCTGGCGCAGCGTGCGCAGCCCGGCGCGATCCAGCGCGGTGACGTCCTCGCCGTCGATGATCAGGCGGCCGCCGCTGGGCTCCTCGAGCCGGTTGATCAGCCGGATCAGGGTCGACTTGCCGGCGCCGGAATGGCCGATGATGCCGAACACCTCGCCGGCGTCGATGCGCAGGTCGAGCGGATGCAGCGCCACGACCGGCTGGCCGGCGACGGAATAGGACTTGTGCAGGCGCTCGAACTGGATCAACGCGCGGGACCGGCAGCGACAGGGGGCGCAAAGCCTAGCAGGCCAGGATGGCGTGCGTTATTCCATTCGATTCTAACGTAGGCGCGCATCGCAGCCGGCTACGACTACGGCCGCGCCTGCGGCGGCGGATGCGCCACCGCGCGGATCCGCTCGCGGTGCAGCAGGTACAGGCCGCTGGCGACGATGATCGCCCCGCCCACCCAGGTCCAGACATCGGGCAGCTTGCGCCACAGCAGCCAGTCCCAGGGAATCACCCACAGCAGGCCGCTGTACTCCAGCGGCGCGACCAGCGAGGCGTCGCCGCGGCGGAACGCCTGGGTCAGCGCCACCTGGCCCAGCGCCCCGGCCAGGCCCATGCCGGCGATCCAGCCGGTGTCGGCCGGGCGCAGCGGGGTCCAGTCCGGCAGCGCCAACGCGCCGGCGCCCAGCGCCATGATCAGCAGGAACCACACCACCAGCGACTGCGACGTGTCGGTGCGCGCCAGCAGGCTGACCAGCACCGAGGCGACCGCATAGGCCACGGCCGCCAGCAGCACCATCAGCCCCGGCAGCGAGACGAACCCATCCATGCCGGGGCGCAGCACCACCAGCACGCCGACCAGGCCGACGCCGATCGCCGCCCAGCGCCGCGGACCCACGTACTCGCCGAGCAGCGGCACCGACAGCGCCGCCACCAGCAGCGGGGCGACGAAGTAGATGGTGTAGGCGGTGGACAGCGGCAGGCTGCGCAAGGCCCAGGCGAAGCAGCCGATCATGGCGATGCCGAGCACCCCGCGCAGCAGGTGCAAGCCCCAGCGCACCGGCCAGATCGCGCGCGGCCCGGCGCTGGCCAGCACCCACACCAGCACGAACGGCAGCGAGGCGCCGCCGCGCAGCGCCGCGACCTGCAGCGCCGGATAGTGCTCACTGAGCTGCTTCATGGACGCATCCATGAGCGAAAAGAACGCGACGGCGGCGATCATCCACGCGGCGGCGGCGGCATTGGAGCGGGAGGTGGGCATCGGCGCATTATCGCCGCGATCGGCGCTGGGCGTGGTGCCGGAGGACATCGCGTCGGGACTGAAGTCCCTCCCACATGGCTCCGGCCGGCGTGCCGGTCGATGTCGCCTCCTGTGGAAGCGCCTTCAGTCGCGACGCGCGGCACCGACCAACGCACGGCATTGCGCACATGCACGTCCCCACGCGCCGCCCGCACGTTCTACGATAGGCATCTTTGCCGAGGACCCGCCCATGCCTTCCTTCGATATCGTTTCCGAAGTCGACAAGCACGAACTGACCAATGCCGTCGACCAGGCCAACCGCGAGCTGTCGACGCGCTTCGACTTCAAGGGCGTGGAGGCCAAGTTCGAACTGGACGACCAGGTCATCACGCAGTCCGCGCCCAGCGATTTCCAGGTCAAGCAGATGACCGACATCCTGCGCGCGCGCCTGCTGGCCCGCGGCATCGACGTGCGCTGCCTGGAGTTCGGCGACGTGGAGACCAACCTGGCCGGCGCGCGCCAGAAGATCACCGTCAAGCAGGGCATCGAGCAGAAGCTGGGCAAGAAGATCGTGGCCTCGCTCAAGGAGGCCAAGCTGAAGGTGGAAGCGCAGATCAACGGCGACAAGCTGCGGGTCAGCGGCAAGAAGCGCGACGACCTGCAGGACGCGATCGCGCTGCTGAAGAAGAGCGATTTCGAGCTGCCGCTGCAGTTCGACAACTTCCGCGACTGAGGCGGGCCGAACAAACGCTTCGCGCCTCATCGCCATATCAGTCCGAGGGCGCATGGGGCACCGCGTTGCGACTGGTCGCGTTGCACCCGACCGCACGATCTCTTCGCATGCGGCGCGAATGCACACACCGCCGATCGCATCGCCGGGGCCGCGCGGCGGAATGGCCGGTACGCCATGTCTCAAGTACGCCATGCCGCGACCTGCGCACGCCATCCGGCCAGCGCAGGCGTGGGCGTCCCGGCGTGGCAACCGGGACGCCTCCTGGCGTCGCGATGCGTGCAAAGGCGATGCACGGCGCAGCGCGACGCGTCGATACGACGCCGCCTCCGGGCCGCGGACGCTCAACGCCGCGCGCCGCAGTCCTGGGCTAGGCGCCCGCGGTGACGCCCGCGACCAGCATCCGCCGCCCCTGCTCCACTTCGGCCTCCAGGTCGTGCGTCCAGATCCAGTCGAAACGCTGCGCCAGCGTCTGCGCCAGCCGCGTATCGTCGGCGCCGGCCTGCGGATCGCGCAGCTCGTACAGCTCGCCGGCCTCGCGCGAGGTGCGCTGCACGCGGCAGGCGCGCGGCAGGCGCAGGCGCTCGTAGACCTGCAGCAGGGCCGGCAGATCGCCGCGGGTCAGGCCGGGCGTGGCCAGCAGTTGCGCCAGCAGATAGGCGTCTTCCAGGCCCTGCCCGGCGCCGGCGCCCTGGTGCGGCAGCATCGCGTGCGCGGCATCGCCGATCAGCGCCAGCCGCCCGTGCACGTAGCCGGGCAACTCGGCCAGATCGTGCAGCGCCCAGTGCGTGGGCGTGTCGATGCACTCCAGCAAAGTGCGCGCCGCCTCGCCCCAGTGCGCGAACGCCTCCAGCATCTCGCGACGGCTGGCCTCGCGCACCCAGGCCTGGCCGGTACGCCACTGCGGCGCCGGGTCGCTGCGGTCGGAGACGAAGGCGACCACATTGATCAGCCGGCCCTGCTTCACCGGGAAGGTGAGGATGTGCGCGTCCAGGCCCAGCAACATCTGCGGCACGTCGACCAGGTGCGCGTCCACACCGCGCGTGGCGAAGGCGGCGCGCAACCGCGCCGCGTCGATCAGGCCGCGATAGGCGCAAGTGCCGGTGAAGCGCGGCTCCGCCGGCGCGTGGCCGAGCGCGCGCAGCACCTCGCCGCGCAAGGCCGACTTGATGCCGTCGGCGGCGATCAGCACGTCGCCTTCGTACTGGCTGCCGTCGGCGAAGCGCACGCGCGCCGCGTCGGCATCCTGCTCCACAGCGACCGCGCGCTTGCCGAACTGGGCCAGCCCGAACGGCAGGCGCGTGGCCAGCGCGTCGAGGAAGTCAGCGCGATGCACCGAGGACTGGCCGACGCCCGGCGCCAGGGTCTGCCCCAGCAGCCGCGCGTCCTCGCCGCGGCGCCATTCGAACCACACGTCCTGCCACGGTGCCGGCGTGCGGTCGGCGAGTTCGGCATAGGGCTCGCCCATGCCCAGGCCAGCCAGCGCGCGCACCGCGTTGGGACCGAACGAGACGCCGGCGCCGATTTCGCCGAAGGCTGGCGCCGATTCGAACAACTGCACGTCGAGATGGCGGTGGCGGCACAGGCCCAGGGCCAGGCCGACGCCGGCGATGCCGCCGCCGACGATGCCGATGCGCAGGGGGGATGCAGGGTTCATCTGGAGTCTCCGGTTGGGAAGGTCAGTCGCGGCCGGCCAGCAGGATCTTTTCGGCCAGCCGCGCGGGCGCGCTGAAACACACTTCGTGGCTGCCCGGCAGGCTGACCAGGCGATAGGCGCCCAGGCGCGCACTCAGCCGCGGATGCCAGCCGTACTCGCCCGGCGGCAGCGCCACATCGTCGGTGGCGTAGAGCCAGCTGCGCGGGATCAGCAGTTCGTGGAAGCGCTTGAGCGGCACCGCGTCGAAATGGCTGCGCGCCGGGGTCGGGCTCAGCTGCGCGTAGGCCTGCTGCGCCTGCGCCAGGTCGGCGTCGCCGATGAAGCCGTCGCGCCAGATCGGGAACGGCAGCATGATGCCGCCGTCGGCATCGACCGCGTTCTTCCACAGCGCTTGGTAGTGCGACGGCAGCAGGTCGAACAGCGCCTCGCCGTCGCGCAACACGAAGGCGTTGTGGAACACCAGGCGCTTGCAGCGTTCCGGTTCCTCTTCCGCCAGGCGCTGCACGATGCTGCCGCCCCAGCTGTGGCCGAGCACGACCAGGTCGCGCAGATCGTGGCGGCGCACGTAGTCCACCACCGAGGCCACGCAGTCGGCGTGCGAGACGCGCCTGTCGGCGCCGGCGCCATGCCCGGCGATGGTCGGCGCATGCACCTGCGCACCGTGCGCGCGCAGGTGCTCGGCGACGCCATCCCAGGCGTGGCCGTCATGCCAAGAACCGTGCAGCAACAGATAGGTTTGCATGGAGTCGTCTCCGTGAGGCTCAGCGGAAGGTCCAGCCGATGCCGAGATTGAAGTAGGTGAGATCGCGGGTCCCGGCCTGCACGCCACCGCTGGCGACCGCGCCGCCCGGCGCGTGGGTGACGCTGCCGGTCAGCGACAGCTGCGGCGACAGCCGCCAGGTCGCGCCCAACGCGTAGTGGCGGTATTGCGCCAGCGGCGCCAGCACGGCCAGTTGCGCCTGGCTGTCGGGGATCAGGCGGCTGGCGCGCGAGTAGCCCAGCCGCAACGACCACGCATCGTCGAGGCGGTAGTCGGCGCCAAGCCGGAACACGCGCTGGCTGCGCCAGCCGAAGCCGGGGCCGTCCGCATCGCCGAGCGCGCCACCCTGGTCGATGCGATTGCCGTAGGCGCGCTCGCCGGACCAGTCGATCCACAGCCAATCGGCGGCCAGTGTCAGTGCCGCGGTGGGCTGCCAGGCCAGGCCGGCGCCGGCCTGCTGCGGCAGGTCCAGGCGGCCTTCCGGCAGCAGCCCGCGGTAGCGCTGCAGGCGGCCGAAGCGGATGCGGCTGGACCAGGTAATTCCCGCGTTCAAACCCGGCGCCAACTGGCCGTACCAGCCCAGCGCCATGCCATAGCCGTACGCGGTGTCGGCACCGGCCGACTGGAAACCGATGCCTTCCAGGCCGGCGATGTGCAGGCGCTGATAGGCCAGCCGCGGCGAGAGGCCCAGGTATTGGTGCTCGCCCACACGCCAGGCCAGGGTCGGCGCCAGCACCACCTGCTGCAGCTTGGACAGGGTGTCATGGCTGCCGTAGACCGGGGCGCCATAGTCCAGCGCCACGCCATGCCCGAACACCGACACGCCCAGGCTCAGGTCGTCGTTGAGCTGGCGGTTGTAGCCGGCGGTCGGCACCGGGACCAGCGCATCGTCCTTATAGCGGGCAGCGCCGACCTGGCTGCGCACCGGCGCGGAGATCAGGGTGAGGTCGGCATCGACACGGTCGCCGACCGCGCCCATGCCGGCCGGGTTGTTGGCCGACGCCGCCGCATCCAGCGGCAAGGCGATCGAGGTGCCGGCCAGGCCCTGGGTCTGCGCGCCGTAGCCGGGCAAGGCCACGCCGTTGTTGGCGGCCGCGCCGCCGGAAACCGCCGCCATGGTCCACAGCAGCGTGGTCCAGCGCTGCTTGAAGTGGCGTTGCGTCGTGCGACGCGATGGATGTCGGAACTGCTGCATGATCGGGCCCTCCCTCCGAGCCGATGCGTGGATGCGTGCCGCCGGCCGGCGGCGCGCGGGGGTGCGTGCCGTCGCCTACGCGGCGGCAGCGGAAATCGAACGTGGATGTGCTCGCGGTTCGGCGCGCGCCGATCGAAGACGGCGACGGATCGCTTCCGCGCCATCGGCGCATCGCCGCAGTGTGTCGCCGCGGCCGCGCGCCGCATGCGCCGCGCGCCAGCGCCACGTCACGGGTCGGCTGATGGGGTCGGTGGGACGCGGCGTGCGGTTCATGCCATCGACACTGCGCGCGATCGGACCGGGCGTCTAAGACCATCGCAGTCTCGCTCGATACTCTGCCGGTATGTTCGTCGCGCAAGGCCCGAATCCACTGCATCTTCCGCAGTGCATCAATGCGTGCGCGACACGCGCATTGCGTTCATCGCCGCCCGTGCATGTGCGCCTCGCCCGGTGCGAATCGCGCAATGACGCCAGTGCAGCGGGCTCGCGGGGCAGCGGCGGGCGGCGCCCACCAGGCGGGGCGACAGGCAGCGCCGGATCGCGAGATGCCGACGCTGCCGAATTGCACAACGCGGCACTCGGACGCAAGCATGGCCAGAAAGCAAAACGCGCCTGCACGACGCAGACGGCATCGTGCAGGCGCGTATCAGGACGCGGCGGACAGCGCTGGCGCCGCCGCGCAGGTCGTGGCGGCGGTGCCGCCGCCGCGGGCGACCGGCTCAGGACGCCATGCGCAGGATCGGCTTCAGGGTGATGCCGCTGCTGCTGTCGGCGGCGGCCTGGTTGATCTGCGCCAACGGATAGAACTTCACCAGCTTGTCGAACGGGAAGCGCCCCTGCTGATACAGCGTCACCAATTGCGGAATGAAGACCTGCGGCACGCTGTCGCCTTCCACGATGCCGCGGATGCTGCGTCCGCCCAGCAGCAGATTGTTGACGTCGAAACCGGCCTTGGTGCCCAGCTTGGGCGCGCCCACCACGCCGATCGTACCGAGACCGCCCAACGCCTCGATGCCAAGCTCCAGCAGCTCCGGGCGCCCGGTGGATTCGAGCGCGAAGTCCGCGCCTCCGCCGGTGATCGCGCGCACGGCCTCGACCAGATCGCCTTCGCGGTTGTCGATGACATGTGTCGCGCCCACCTCCATCGCCAGCTCCAGCCGCGAGGGCACCACGTCCACGGCGACGATGCAGGCGGCGCCGGCCACGCGCGCGGCCATCACCGCGCTGAGTCCGACCGCGCCGGCGCCGATCGCCACGAAGCTGCTGCCGGGCCGCACGTTCAGCGCGTTGATCACCGCGCCGGCACCGGTCTGGATACCGCAGCCGAGCGGGCCCAGCAGTTCCAGCGGCGCCTCGCGTGCCACCTTGATGGCGTTGTTCTCGCGCGCCAGCGCATAGGTGGCGAAGGAGGATTGGGCGAAGAAGTGGTCGTGCAGCGGCTGGCCGTGCAGATCTTCGATGGCGGTATGGCCGTGCGCGTCGCCCCCGCCGAAGTTGCGCGGAAAGAATTCCTGGCAGTAGGCGGCGTGGCCTCCCGTGCAGGGATTGCAGTGGCCGCACGCGCCGTAGGTCAGCACGACATGATCGCCGACCTGCAAGCCCTTGACGTTGGGCCCGAGCGCCTCGACCACGCCGGCGCCCTCGTGGCCGAGGACCGCCGGCAGCGGCACGGGATAGTACTGATCGCGCACGATCAGGTCGGTATGGCACAGGCCGGTGGCCACCACCCGCACCAGCACCTCGTCGTCCTGCGGCGCGCGGATGCGCGCCTGTTCGATGGTGAACGGCTGTTGCGGCGCGTGCGCCACGGCCACGGTGATCTGGAGCTTGTCGGTTGCTGCATGCATGGCACGTCTCCTGGCGGTCAAAGTGGGTAGGCGGGCGCAGTGCCCTTGACGGTCAACCACTGCCATTGGGTGAATTCCTCCCAATTGGCCGGACCGCCGATGCTGCTGCCGTTGCCCGACGCGCCGACGCCGCCAAACGGATTGATGACCTCGTCGTTGACGGTCTGGTCGTTGATGTGCAGCAGGCCCGTGCGCAGCTGTTCGCCCAGCGCCAGCGCGCGGCCGACGTCGGCCGAGATCACCGCCATCGACAGGCCGTACTCGGTGTCGTTGGCCAGGGCGATGGCATCGGCGTCGGTCTCGAACGGCACCACCACCGCGACCGGGGCGAAGATCTCCTCGCGGAAGGCGGGATTGTCCGGCCGGACATCGCTGAGCACGGTGGGTTCGAAGAAGAGGTCGCGGTAGCCGCCGCCGGCCGCGAGGGTGGCGCCGGCCTTGCAGGCATCCGCCACCAACCGCGCGGCATGGTCGCGCTGGGCGGCGTTGATCAGCGGCCCGAGCGCGACCTCGCCGCTGGCCGGGTCGCCCACGCGCAGGCTCCCGGCCTTGGCGGCCAGGCGCTCCACGAAACGCGGATAGAGCGCGCGCTGCACTAGCACCCGCCCGGTCGACATGCAGATCTGTCCCTGGTGCAGATACGCGCCCCAGGCCGTGTTGGCGATCGCCAGATCGAGGTCGGCATCGTCGAGCACGATCAGCGAATTCTTGCCGCCCAGTTCCAGCGAGACCTTCTTCAGGTGCCGGCTGGCGGCCTCGCCGACCTTGCGTCCGGCCGCGGTGGAACCGGTGAACTGGATCATCGCCACGTGCGGGTCCGCGGTCAGTGCGGCCCCGGCGGCGCCGTCGCCGGGCACCACGTGCAGCACGCCGGCGGGCAGACCGGCCCGTTCGAACAGCCGGGCGATGACCACACCGCCGCAGACCGCGGTGCGCGGATCGGGCTTGAGCACGACCGCGTTGCCCAGCGCCAGCGCCGGGGCCACGGCGCGCATCGCCAGGTACAGCGGGAAATTGAACGGCGCGATCACCCCGACCACGCCGAGCGGACGCCGTCGCGCCACGCTCAGCCGCCCCGGAGCCGATGGCAGCACCTCGCCTTGGCTGCGCGACGGCAGCGCCGCCGCTTCGTGCAGCGCGCTCGCGCACAGGCTCGCCTCGAAGCCGGCCTTGTCCTGGGTGGAGCCGCTTTCGCGCACCAGCCAGCCGGCGATCTCCTGCTGGTGGCGTTCGGCCAGCCTCGCCGCCTCGCGCAGCACCTGGGCGCGCTGCGCATACGGCGCCGCGGCCCAACCGCGCTGCGCCTGCGCGGCGGAGGCCGCGGAGGCGGCGATCTGCGCCGGCCAGGCCAGGCCGATGCGCGCGAGTTCCTTGCCGGTGGCCGGCTCGATCGCCGCAGCGCTGGCGTCGCTCGCCTGCCATTGGCCGGTAAACAAGGCGGCCTGCCAGGCATCGTCTTGCAGCAATGCATCTTCCGTCATGGTCGTTCCTCGGGATCGTTCGTTCAGGGGCGTGCCAGCCGCTCGCGCAGGAACGCCGCGGCGTGTTCGAGCGCGTGTACGGCCGCCGGCAGCACGCCGGCCATTTCGACGAAGCCGTGCACCATGCCCGGCAGTTCGACATAGTCCACCGGCACCTCGGCCGCGCGCAGGGACTCGGCGTAGAAGCGCCCGTCATCGCGCAGCACGTCGCAGGCAGCGGTATAGATCAGCGCCGGCGGCAGGCCGCGCAGGTCCGCCTCACGCAACGGCGACACCCGCGGATCGCTTGGATCGAAGCCCTCCACGAACGGCGCCACCATCGCCTGCATGGTCGCCAGGGTCAGTGGCGGCATCGCGGCGTTCTCGTGTCGCGCCGGAAATTCCCGCGCCGCTGGCGACAGATCCGTACTTGGATAGAACAGCACCTGCGCGCGCAGCGTCACCGCACTGCCACGCAACTGCTGGCATGCCACCGCTGCCAGACTGCCGCCGGCGCTGTCGCCGGCCACGGCCAGCCGCGCGGGATCGATGGCAAGCCCGTCGGCATTGGCCGCCAGCCAGGTAATGGCCGCCACTACGTCCTGCGGCCCGGCCGGTGCCGGATGCTCAGGTGCCAACCGATAGCCGATGGCCACGACCGCGCAACCGGCCGCCTGCGCCAATCGCCGGCAAATCTTGTCGTGGGTATCCAGATCGCCGGCGGTCCAGCCGCCGCCATGCGCATAGACGATGGCCGGGCCGGTGCTGGCGGATTCGGGACGATACAGGCGCAGCGGGATCGCGCCGGCCGGCCCCTGCGCATGCAGGCCGCGGACGTCGGCCATCGGCAACGGCGTGCCTCCCAGCAATGCGCCGATCTGTGCGTAGGCCTGACGCATCAGCGGGATCGGCAACGTCTCCAGGGCAGGCACGCCGGCGGCGGCCATGCCCTGCAGCACCGCCAGCACCTCCGGTGCCAGCCGCGCAGGATCGAACGGGATGGTCTGCATCGATGAAGACTCCAGGGGGATGGGGTGGTGCGGCGGGACGTCAGGGCCGGTGCACGGCGGTGCGCATGCGGACCGGGCTGCCGGCGTCCGCCCGCGAGACGGCATGGCAGACGGCTCGGACCAGGCGAAGACGCGGGACAACGCCAACGCACGGACGATCGCCCGCGCGCCTCATCCCTGGTCGCCTCCGCCGACCGGCAGCACGGTGCCCGTGATGTAGGAGGCCTCGTCCGAGGCCAGGAACAGGATCGCCGCGGCCTGCTCGTCGAGCGTGCCGTAGCGCTTCATCAGGCTCGAATCGAGCGTCTGCGCCACGATGTCCTGGTACCACGCCTGCTCCTGCGCGCTCTGCGGCTCGGCATTGCGCGGCACCCGCCGCGGCGGTGCGTCGGTGCCGCCCGGCGCGACCGCGTTGACCCGGATCCCCTGCCCTGCGTACTCGAACGCCAGGCAGGCGGTCAGCGCGTTGACTCCCCCCTTGGCGGCACCGTAGGGAACGCGGTGGATGCTGCGGGTGGCGATGGAAGAGACGTTGACGATCGCGCCGCCGCCCTGCTCGATCAGATACGGCAGCACGGCCCGACATCCCCACAGCGCGGGAAACAGCGAACGCCGCACTTCGGCTTCGATCTGGTCCGGCGCGTAGGCCGCGTAGGGCTTGGCCCAGATGGTGCCGCCGACGTTGTTGACCAGCACATCGATCCGCCCCATTCGTGCATGCGCGAACGCCATGGCGCGCAGGTTCTCGGCGTAGTCCTCCAGGTCGGCCACCAGCGTCGCCGCCTCCGCCGGCGCCAGCGCCTGCTCCAGTTCGACGATGTGCTCGGCGCGATCCACCAGCACCAGCCGCGCGCCCTCGGCGGCGGCGCGCTCGGCGACCCTGCGGCCGATTCCTTGCGCGGCGCCGGTGACCACCACCACCTTGCCGGCGAAGCGCGGGCTCACGCGGCGCGCTCCTGGACCGGCGCCGCCGTGTTGGCGACGAACTTCTCGCAGTGGAAGTTGGCCGGCACCAGGCCACGCTGCTGGAAGTGCGCACGCACCGCCTCGACCATCGGCGGCGGGCCGCACAGATAGACGTCCACATCGCCGTCGTGCAGCGCCTGCGCCGGCAGGTGATCGGTGACGTAGCCGGTCCGCGGGTGGCCGGCCGCCGGATCGACCACGCAGGTGGTGACGTCGAACCAGGCCACGCGTTCGGCGAGCGCCTGCAGGCGCTCGACCAGGACCAGGTCCGCGCCACGGGTGGCGCCATACACCAGGTGCACGGGCTGCGCGCAGCCGCTGGCCTCCAGTTGCGCCAGCATCGACAGGAACGGCGCCAGGCCGGTGCCGCCGGCCAGCATCAGCAGCGGCCGCGTCACCTCGCGCAGATAGAAACTGCCCAGCGGGCCGCTCAGATCGAACCGTTGTCCCGGCGTGGCCGCATCCAGGCAGGCGCTCATCAATCCGCCAGGGACGCGCTTGATCAGGAACGTCAGTTCGGAAGCGCCAGGCGGCGAACTGAACGAGTAGGCGCGGGCCTGTCCGCTGCCGGAAACGGCGATGTTGACGTACTGGCCGGGCAGGAAGTCGGGAACCTCGCCGACCGGCTGCAGGGTCAGCTCCAGGGCGGCGTCGGCGTGCGCGCGCACCGACGCCAGCGTCGCCTGGAACGGCACGCTGCCGGTCTTGCACGCGGCCGACGTCGCCGGCACCGCCAGCGCGCAGTCGGAATCCGGACGCATCTGGCAGGTCAGCACCAGGCCGGCGGCGGCCTCCCCGGCGCTGAGCGCGTCCTCGATGTAGTCCTCGCCGAGCGTGTAGCGCCCGCTTTCGGCGCGGCATTTGCAGGTGCCGCACACGCCGTCGGCGCAATCCATCGGCAGGTTGATCCGCTGGCGGAACGCGGCATCGAGCACCGTTTCGCCCGCGGTGCAGTGGATCACGCGGGTGACCCCGTCTTCGAAGTTCAGTGCGATGCGATAGGACATGGCGGTTGCTCGCGGTGCGGCCCGGTCAGACGTGATAGATGTCGACGACCTGGCGGATGTAGTCGTTCTTCAGCACGATGGTCTTGCGCGCGATGCGCAGCGCATCGCCCTCCTGGCGCAAGGTGAGCGAGGTCGTGCCGAAGAACTGGTCGGTGACCTTGTAGCGGTGACTGAGCGTGTGGAAGTTGTGGCGCACCTCGATCTCGCGTCCGCGCGCGGCCAGCACCTCGACGTTGCTCACCTGGTGCGCGGTACGCGGCTCCGGGGTGGAGGCGCCGGAACGTTCGGTCTTGATGCGGAACACGCGGTCCTCCAGGCCGGACCGGTCGGCGTAGTAGATCAGTGAGATCTGCGATTGCGGGTCGTCGGTGAGGCGGTCGTCGTCGTCCCAGGCCGGCATCCAGTACGTCGCATCCTCGGCGTACAAGGTCAGCCATTCGTCCCACTGGCGATCGTCGAGCAGCCGCGCCTCGCGGTACAGGAAGGCGCAGATGGCCTGGTAGTCGACGCTCATACGCCCTCCGCCCGGTCGCGCGCGATCGCCGCGCGCATCGCCTGCGCCCAGTAGGCGTGCTGGCGCACGAACAGGCCTTCGTCCTCGCTGCGCTCGCCGGACAGCAGCGGTTTCAGGCCCATGCGCCGCGCGTTGTCGTCCGGCCCCTCGATCCACAGCGGCGCGCCGCGGCTGAGATCGTTCCACGGCGCGGCGGTGGCCGCATAGCCGGCCTGACAGGCACGGAACTCCTCCAGGTCGTCGGCGGTGCCCATGCCCGAGACGTTGAAGAAATCCTCGTACTGACGGATGCGCAGGGTCCGCTCCTGCGCGCTTTCGCCCTTCGGGGCGAAGCAGAAGATGCTGACCTCGGTGCGGTCGACGTCGATCGGCCGGATCACGCGGATCTGCGTGGAGAACTGATCCATCAGGAACAGGTTCGGATACAGGCACAGATTGCGGGTCTGCTCGACGATCAGCGCGGCACGCTCGGCACCCAACCGCTGCGCGAGCTCCTCGCGATGGGCGTACACCGGGCGCACCTCGGGGTTCATGGTCTTGGTCCACAACAGGAGGTGGCCGTTCTCGAAACCGTAGACGCCGGCGACGCTCTTGCTCCAGCTGGCGGCATCCACCGCCGGCGTGCCCTCCTGCTTTCGCCGGCTCATGGTGGCCGCGTAGTTCCAGTGCACGGTGCTGACGTGGTAGCCGTCGCAGCCGTTCTCCATCTGCAGCTTCCAGTTGCCGTCGTAGATGTAGGAGGAGTTGCCGCGCAACACCTCCAGCCCTTGCGGCGCCTGGTCGACGATCTGATCGACGATCAACCGCGCCTGGCCGAGGAACTGCTCCAGCGGCGCCACGTCCTCGCGCAGGCTGCCGAACAGGAAACCGCGGTAGTTCTCGAACCGCGGCACGCGCTTGAGATCGTGGCTGCCGTTCTTGCCGAACTGCGGCGGATACTGGGTGGTCTTCTCGTCCTTGACCTTGAGCAGCTTGCCGCTGTTGGAGAAGGTCCAGCCGTGGAACGGACAGGTGAAGCTGCCCTTGTTGCCGTGCTTGCGTCGGCACAGCATGGCGCCGCGGTGGGCGCAGGCGTTGATCAGCGCGTGCAGTTGCCCCTGCTTGTCGCGCGTGACGACCACCGGTTGCCGCCCGATATAGGTGGCGTAGTAGTCGTTTTCGTTCGGGATCTGGCTCTCGTGCGCCAGGTACACCCAGTTGCCCTCGAACAGGTGTTGCATCTCCAGCTCGAACAGATCGGCGTCGGTGAAGATGTCGCGGCGGCAACGGAACCGGCCCTCGGCGGGATCGTGCTCGATGGCATGCGCGAGCAGCGCATCCAGCGCAGCCGCTTTGTCGATGACGGCGGACATGGCGTTGTCTCCTGGAAGCGTGGAAGCGGGCGGCGTGGCCGAGACGGCGCGGGCCGCATCACGCGATGGTGGGATCAGGCCGCGGCGCGGCGGCGCAGCGGATTGGCCTGGTTGTCGACGCCGTCGACCAGCGGGGTCAGGTGGAAATCGAAGGCGATCTCGGCGAACGGGCCATCCACGCCGTTGGCGGCGATGCTGGCCGGGTCGCTGTGCTCGACGATCGCCGGCACCAGGCCGTCGCGGGTGGCGTAGGCGAAGTCGTCGTCGACCAGCGGATCGCCGGCGATGTTGATCTGCGTGGTCAGCTTGCGGTGGCCGTCGGCGCCGATGAAGAAGTGGATGTGCGCCGGACGCTGGCCATGCCGGCCGAGCGCGAACAGCAGGCGTTCGGTCGGGCTGCCCGGCGGCACGCCGTAGCCCTTGGGCACGATGCTGCGGAAGCGGTACTGGCCGTTGCCGTCGGTGATGAGGGTGCGGCGCATGTTGAATGGCGCCTGCTTGCCGGTGGGATCGAAGTGCGAATAGAACCCACGCGTGTCGCAATGCCAGACCTCGACGCTGGCGCCGGGCAGCGGCTGGCCGTCGGCGCCATACACGGTGCCGTGCATGATCAGGGTGTGGCCATTTTCGTCGGTGCCGTCGTCGAGCCGGGCGAAGCCCTGCGCCACCGGCGCGCCGGCCACGTACAGCGGCCCTTCGATGGTGCGCGGGGTGGGATTGTCGATGCCCAGCGCGGCGTCGATGGCGTCCAGGCGCAGGTCCAGGAAGTGGTCCAGGCCCAGCCCGGGCGAGATCAGCCCGGCCTGCCCGGCCGCCCCCAGGTCGTTGAGCCAGGCGATCGCCGCCCAGTACTCGTCCGGCGTCACGTCGAGATCGTCGATCGCCTTGAACAGGTCCGACAGCACCCGGTGCACGATCTGTTTTACGCGCGCATCGCCGGCCGCCTGGTCCAGGCCGCTGACGGTACGCAGGAATTCCTGCACCTGCCGAGTCTCGAAGATCTTGACGCTCATCGTGGTGTTCCTTCTCTGCGCTTGGTTGCGTTGGCTGCCTTGAGACGCCCCGACCATGGGAGCGCCCGCGGTCCGGGTCTAACGATCGTCTGCGTACAGCGACGAGGGGTGGCGGCACAGCGGGGTGACCGCGATGCGCATGTAGGGGAACAGCGGCAGCGACAGCAGCAGCGCGTGCAGTTCGGCGTTGTCGGCCACGTCGAAGATGCTGACGTTGGCGTACTGCCCGACCACCCGCCAGATGTGCCGCCAGCGGCCGTCGCGCTGCAGTTCCTGGAAGCGCGCCTTCTCCTCGCGCTTGAGCTGCTCGGCGCGCTCCGGCGGCATGTCGGCGGGAAGATTCACGTCCATGGTCACGTGGAACAGCATGATCAGTCCTCCGCGGCGGCGCTGATCGCCACCACGCTGCGGCCGCGATCGCGGCGGAAGGCCTGCACCTGCGCCTCGTCCAGCGCGATGCCCAGGCCGGGGCCGGTGGGCAGATGCAGATGGAAGTCGGCGTAGCGCAGCGGCTCGGTCAGCAGGTGCTCGGTGAGCAGCAGCGGCCCGAACAGTTCGGTGCCCCACTGCAGTTGCGGGAAGGTGGCGAACACCTGCGCCGAGGCGATGGTGCCGATCGGCCCTTCCAGCATGGTGCCGCCGTACAGGCCGATGCCGGCCGCCTCGGCGATGGCGGCGACCTTCTGCGCGGCGATCGGCCCGCCGGACGGCTCGATCTTCACCGCGAACACGTCGGCCGCCGGCGCGCGCGCGGCCAGGAACGCGCTCTCCGGCCCGGCCAGGATCTCGTCGGCCATCAGCGCCAGCGGGAAGCGCTGCATCAGCCGCTGCATCGCGTCGCGCGAGGCCACCGGCTGCTCGACCAGCTCGCAGCCGGCATCGGCCAGCGCCGGCAGCGCACGCACCGCCTCGGCCTCGCTCCAGGCCATGTTGACGTCGACCCGCACGGCGCCACGTGCACCCAGCGCACGCTTGATCGCGGCCACGTGGGCGATGTCCTCGGCCGGCAGCCGCGCGCCGATCTTCAGCTTGAACACCTGGTGCCGGCGCAGGTCCAGCATCTGCTCGGCCTCGGCGATGTCGCGCGCGGTGTCGCCGGACGCCAGGGTCCAGGCCACCGGCAGGCGCTCGCGCAGGCGCCCGCCCAGCAACTCGCTCAGCGGCAGCCCGACGCGCTTGCCCTGCGCGTCCAGCAGCGCGGTTTCCACCGCGCACTTGGCGAAATGATTGCCCTTGACCTGCTTGCCGATGCGCTGCATCAGCGCCTGCACGCCGCTGGCGTCGGCACCGGTCAGCAGCGGCGCCAGGTAGCGGTCGATCGCCAGCTTCATGCCTTCGGGGCTTTCCGCGCCGTAGGCCAGGCCGCCGATGGTGGTGCCTTCGCCCACGCCGACCACACCGTCGGAGCAGTGCAGGCGCACCAGCATCAGGGTCTGGCCTTGCATGGTCGCCACCGACAGGCGGTGCGGGCGGATGGTCGGCAGGTCGAGCAGCAGGGTCTCGACGCGGTCGATGGTCGGGGCGGCGCGATGGAGGGCGTGCGGCAACGGGTTCATGCGGACAACACTGCGCCGCCGCCGTCCGCGCGTCCAAGACTATGTGGGTCTTTCCATCATACCTTTCTGGTATTTTCCTCTCGCGATACCCGTTTGATCTGGCTTTTTTGCAGTGCAACATACCCAAAGAGCACATCGACCACAATGGAACTGCGCCAACTGCGTTACTTCGTCGCCGTCGCTCGCGAGCGCAACTTCACCCGCGCGGCCGAGCTGCTGCACATCGCCCAGCCGCCGCTGAGCCGGCAGATCCAGCAACTGGAGGAACAACTGGGCACGCGCCTTCTGGTGCGCAGCAGCCGCCCGCTCCGCCTCACCGATGCCGGCAAGCTGCTCTACGAAGAGGCGCTGCAGATCCTCGGGCGCGTGGAACAGATGCAGGACGCCACGCGCCGGCTCGGCCGCAGCGAGCAACGCGTGTTCTCGATCGGTTTCGTCGCCTCCTCCCTCTACGGTGGCCTGCCGACCCTGGTGCGGCGCCTGCGGCAACAGCGTCCCGACCTGGATATCCGCCTGCTGGAGCTGATGTCGGGCGAGCAGATCGAGGCGCTGAAGACCGGCCGCATCGATCTGGGCATCGGTCGCATCCGCCACGACGACGACATGGTGGAGCGCTTCGTGCTGCGCGAGGAGCGCCTGGCAGTGGCGCTGCCGATGGACCATCCGCTGGCCACGTCCGACGCCCCGCTGGCGCCGGAAGCGCTGACCGCACAGCGGTTGATCGTCTATCCCAGCCAACCGCGGCCGAGCTTCGCCGACCAGGTGCTGTCGCTGCTGCGCGACCGCGGCATCCGCCCGCTGGCGGTGCAGGAGGTGCGCGAACTGCAGACCGCGCTGGGCCTGGTGGCCGCCGACCTGGGCCTTTGCGTCATCCCCACCTCGGTCCGGGTGCTGCGCCGCGACCTGCACTACCGTCTGCTCGACGATGAACGCGCCACCTCGCCGATCATCCTCAGCCACCGCCGCAACGACAGTTCGGACCTGCTCCCGCTGATCATGCAGTTGATCCGGGAGATGTATCTGGAACGGCCGGCCTGGCTGGACAGCGCCTACAATCGCCTGCTTCTTCTCCCCTAGGCAACGCCAGCACCGATGCAGACCCCCACGCCCAACGACGCGCCCGACTACCTGGGCGACACCCGCCGCTGGCTGGAACGCGCGGTGATCGGCCTGAACCTGTGTCCCTTCGCCAAGGCGGTGCACGTCAAGCAGCAGATCCGCTACGTGCTCAGCGATGCGAGCACGCCCGAGGCGCTGCTCGAACAGTTGGCCGAGGAACTGGTGCTGCTGCGCGACACCCCGGCCGAGCAGATCGACACCACGCTGATCGTGCACCCGGACGTGCTGCAGGATTTCCTGGACTACAACGACTTCCTCGACAACGCCGACGCCGCGGTCGAGGCGCTGGACCTGCAGGGCATCCTGCAGGTGGCCAGTTTTCATCCGCAGTACCAGTTCGCCGGCACCGCGCCGGAGGACATCGGCAACTACACCAACCGCGCGCCCTACCCCACCCTGCACCTGTTGCGCGAGGACAGCGTGGAACGCGCGGTGGCCGCGTTCCCGGACGCGGACGTGATCGTCGAGCGCAATCTGCAGACGTTGGAGAAGCTGGGGCTGGAGGGCTGGAAGCGGGCGCTTGACGGCCGGGATTAGGCATTCGGGATTGGGGATTCGTAAAAGCGGGATTCGCCGCGGTGCGAGGCGCATCGCGCCTTTGCCAATCCCGAATCCCCAATCCCTACTCCCGGCCCTCGAACAGCACCGCCACGTCCGCTGCCTCCAGCACCCGCCACTGTCCCGGGGGTAGATCGCCCAGCGCAAAGCCGCCGATGCGGCTGCGGTGCAGCGCGGTCACGTGGTTGCCGACGGCGGCGAACATGCGCCGCACCTGGTGGTAGCGGCCTTCGTGCAGGGCGACGCGCACCTGCCGCGGCCCCAGCGTTTCCAGCGCCACCGGCAGCAGCGGCGTGGTCTCGCCCTCGAGCATCAGCGTGCCACTGGCGAACTGCGCCGCTTCGTCGCCACGCAGATCCTCGGCCAGGGTGGCCTCGTAGACCTTCGCCAGGCGTGCCTTCGGCGAGACGATGCGGTGCAGCAGCGCGCCGTCGTCGGTCATCAGCAGCAGGCCGCTGGTGTCGCGGTCCAGCCGCCCGACCGTGGACAGCAACGGCGAGCGCAGGCGGAAGCGCGGCGGCAGCAGGTCATAGACGATGCGTCCCGGATCCTTGGTCGAGCAGGTGTAGCCGACCGGCTTGTGCAGCGCCAGGATCAGCCCGGGCGGCGGATCCAGCGGCTCACCGTCAACCCGGATCGCCGCGTGCGGCACCTGGTCGTCGGCGTACAGCACCTCGCCCTCGGCGTCGGTGATGCGGCCTTCGCGGAACATCAGCGCCACCTGCTTGCGGCTGCCGTAGCCCAGGTTGGCCAGGTGCTTGACCAGTTTCATCGGCGCGCTCCGCCGCGGCTGCGCACCGCGTGGATCAGCTTGAAGCCGTCGCGGGTGGCGAGCACCTCGGTCGCGCCGAAGCTGGCGTCGAGCACCGCCTCGTAGGGCAGATGGCGGTTGGCGACCAGGAACAGCCGCCCGCCGGGCGCCAGCGCCTGCGCCGCCACCGCGATGAAGCGCCGGCCGATGTCGGGCCGTTCCAGCCGCCCCGATGCGTGGAACGGCGGATTGCTGACGATGACGTCGTACTGCCCCGGCAGTCCGGTGGTCACGTCGTGCCAGTGGAAGCCCAGCGTCGTCCCAGTCGGCGCCTGCGCCAGGTTGGCGCGCGCCAGCGCCAGCGCGCGCGCGTCGGCCTCGAACAGGTCCAGCGCGGTCAGCTGCGGGCAGCGCGCCAGCAGTTCCGCCGACAGGTAGCCGTAGCCGGCGCCGAGATCGGCGGCACGGCCACGCAGGTCGACGGGCAGGTGCTCGGCCAGCAGCGCCGAGGCCGGGTCGATGCGGTCCCAGGCGAACACGCCGGGGCGGCTACGGAAGCGCCCGTCCAGGATCGGCCGCACCGCATCCAGCGTTGCCCAGCGCTGCTGCAGCGCGGCGTCGTGGCCACCCTGCAGCGGCGCGGTCCAGTAGACCCGGCAGTGGTGCTTGGTCAACTTGCCGCCGAGGCCGGCCAGTTGCTGCAGGTCGTCCTCGCCTGAGCGCGCGCCCTCGTTGTTGGCCTGGCAGGCCACCACCACGCCGCCAGGCGCGGTCAGCGCCACGGCGCGCGCCAGCAGCGCCCGCGCCTCCTCGCGCTGGCGCGGCGGCAGCACCAGCACCAGCGCATAGCCGCCGGCATCGGCGGCGCCGTCCTGCTCGGCGCGCACGGTCCAGCCACCCTGCTGCAGCGCGCTGGCGAACGGCCGGTAGTCCTGCTCGCAGACCAGTTGCGCCGACTGCGCGTGCTGGCGCAGCGCCCAGCCGTCGCGGGCGCGCAGGAACAGCACCTTGCCGGCAGGCCAGCGCAGCACGCCCTGGGAAAACGGCAGGAACAGGGTATCGAGGGGAGCGTCTTGCGCGGCCGGCATCGGGCATGGTCATCGGGACAGGGACGCGCATTCTACCGGCAGCGCGTCGCGACCCCGGTTTTGCGCGAATCCAACGCATCATTGATGTTCCGGCAACATCGCCGCGCCTAGGCTGCAAGGCACCCAATGACCGGAGAGGCAGCATGCGCGCAGTGTTCATCGGCGGCGTCGTCGACAACAGCGAAGTGGACCTGGATGGCAGCCAGCCGCCGTTGCACTACCCGGAGAACACCGGCACCGGGCGCCCGCGCTACCGCCTGCACCAGCGCGGCGCGCGCGACGACGGCAGCGTGGTCTACGCCGTCTACGCCGCCCCGGAACTGGGCGACACCGAAGTGGAGCGCGTGTTCAACGAACGCGGCTACGCCCGCCGTTTCGGCGTGGAGCCGGCGCCGGTGGAACACTGACGTCGGGCAGGCGGCGTAGGAAATCCAAAGTCGACATGTAGGAGCGGCTTCAGCCGCGACCGGGCCTTACCAGGAATCCCCCGGTCGCGGCTGCAGCCGCTCCTGCGAAGAAGTGCACATCTTCTTAGAAGGACGCGGCGACGCCGTGCATCGGAATGCGCGATGCGGGAGCCTTGTGGGGCCTGTACCGGCCACGTCCGAAATGCTTTTGCAGCAGCGGTTTCAGCAGCGGTTTCAGCCGCGACCGGGCTTCACGAGGAAGCCGCTGATCGCGACCAAATACGCTCCTAAGATCGGTGCGAACAGGCGCGCCTAACGCCAGCGCCTGACGCTCACTTGCCCGGCTTCGGCGTCACCCGCCAGATCACGTTGCCGACGTCGTCGGCGACCAACAGCGCGCCCGGCTTGTCCACTGCCACACCGACCGGGCGACCCTGGGCGTGGCCCTCGGCGTCGAGGAAGCCGGTCAGCACGTCTTGCGGCTTGCCGCTGGGCTTGCCGTTGGCGAAGGGCACGTAGATCACCTTGTAGCCCGACGGCGGGTCGCGGTTCCAGGAGCCGTGCTGGCCGATGAAGGCGCCGCCGCGGTAGGTCTGCGGCAGCAGCGCGCCTTCGTAGAAAGCCAGGCCGAGCGAGGCGGTATGTGCGCCCAGCGCGTAATCAGGCTTGATCGCGCTGGCCACCATCTCCGGGTTCTGCGGCTGCACACGCTCGTCCACGTGCTGGCCGTAGTAACTATAGGGCCAGCCGTAGAAGCCGCCCTCGCGCACCGAGGTCAGGTAATCGGGCACCAGGTCGCTACCGAGTTCGTCGCGCTCGTTGACCACCGTCCACAGGGTGTCGGTGCCGGGCTGCCAGGCCAGGCCGACCGGGTTGCGCAGGCCGCTGGCGAACACGCGGGTGGCGCCGCTGGCCGCGTCCACTTCCAGGATCGCGGCGCGGTTGAGTTCCTGCTCCATGCCGTTTTCGGCGACGTTGCTGTTGGAGCCGACGCCCACGTACAGCTTCTTGCCGTCGCGGCTGGCCAGCAGGCTCTTGGTCCAGTGGTGGTTGATGCCGCCGGGCAGGTTGGCGACGAAGCTGGGCGCGGCGGTGATCTGGGTGTCTCCCTCCTTGTACGGGAAGCTGACCAGCGCATCGGCATTGGCGATGTACAGGCGGTCGCCGACCAGGGCCATGCCGAACGGCGAATACAGGCCCTTGAGGAACTGCGTGCGCACTTCGGCGACGCCGTCGCCGTCGGCATCGCGCAGCAGGGTGATGCGGTTGGCGCTGGGCACGCTGGCACCGGCCTTGGACATCATCGCGCCCTGGATCTTGTCGCGCAGCCCGCTGCTCTCTTTTTCCGGCGCCGGCGGCTCGGCGGTCTCGGCGACCAACACGTCGCCGTTGGGCAGCACGTACAGCCAGCGCGGATGGTCGAGGTCGCGCGCGAAGGCCTGCACCGCCAGATCGGCGGCCGGTACCGGCGCGGCGCCGTCGGCCCAGCGCTTGACCTCGGCGACCTTGACCGTGGGGATCATGCGCTTGACCGGATCGGGCAGCACCGGGTTCGGCCCCATGCCGTCCTCGATGGGGTGCTTGGCGGTGTCGCCGCAGGCAGCGAGCAAGGCGGCACTGAGCGCACACAACACCCAACGGGCACGAATCGGCGAAGACATGGTCATGCGTCTTGGATATCCGGGAACACGGGGGAACGCCGATGATGCCCAGCCCCGCCGCGGAAAAAGTGAAAGATGCGTCAAGAGGCGTCGCCGCGCGGATCGCTATCCCAGGGCCGCGCCGGCAGCTGGCGCACGCTGCGGATTTCGTCTAGCCACAGGTAACGGTGCTGGGCCGGATCGTCGAGATCGTCGATGCGCACCTGCGCATTGCTGCCTTCGTTGCCGTCGGCATCGCGGAATTGCTGGATGCTGGGGCGCACCGACACGGTGCCAAAGCACACGCTGCCGTCGGTCAGTTCGATGCGCACATGCGACTGACCGGGCAGTTGCAGGATCAACGCTTCCAGCGCCTGGATCTGCGCCTGGTCGGTGTGGATACGCTCGGCAAACTGGGTCATCGGCGGACTCCGTATGGGGACCGCTGCACCCTAGCGCCGCCGGTGTGAGCCGGCAGTCAGCGCTGCCGCGCGAAGCGCACCGCAGACACCAGCTGCGCCACGCTGTACGGCTTGGCCAGGTGCTCCTGGAAGCCGGACTGCAGCGCGCGCTGGCGATCGTCGGCACGCGCCAGCGCGGTCACTGCCACCGCCGGCAGGTCGTCCGCGCTCAGACCCATGTTCTCGCGCACGGTGCGGATCAGGCCGTAGCCGTCCATGCCCGGCATGCCGATGTCGGTGACCATCACGTCGATCGCCGCATGGCCGCCGCCATCGAGCACCTCCAGCGCCTCGCTGGCCGAGCCCACCGCGACCACTTCGGCCCCCTGCTCCTCGAGCAGGCGCCGCAGGTAGTCGAGCATGTCCGGCTGGTCCTCCACCGCCAGCAGGCGCACGCCCTTGAGCGAATACGCCTCGACCACTTGTTCGGCCATCGCGAAGGCGCGCACTTCGCGCAGCGGGCGCGAGCCCGGCGCGTCGCGGTGCAGCGGCAGGCGCACGGTGAACACCGAGCCGCAGTCGCGGCCTTCGCTGAACGCGCTGATCTGGCCGCCGTGCATCTCCACCAGTTGCTGCACGATCGCCAGACCCAGGCCGAGGCCGCCGTGCAGACGCGTGGTGGTGCTGTCGGCCTGGCGGAAGCGGCCGAACAGGTGCGGCAGGAATTCCGGCGGGATGCCGTCGCCGGAATCGCGCACGGCGACGCTGACGTGCTCGCCATCGTCGTCGAGCTCGATCGCCAGGGCGATGCGCCCGTGCGCGGGGGTGAACTTGATCGCATTGGACAACAGGTTCCAGAACACCTGCTGCAGGCGCGTGGCGTCGCCCAGCACCATGCAGGGCTGCGCGGGCGCCTGCAGGGTCAGCGCCTGGTCCTTGCCTTCGGCCACCGGCTCCTGCGCGCGCATCGCCTCGCGCACCTGCTCGGCCAGGTCCAGCGCCTCCACTTCCAACTGCACCTTGCCCAGCAGCATGCTGCTGAGGTCGAGCATGTCGGAAATCAGCCGCTGCTGCGCACGCGCGCTACTGGCGATCACCGACAGGCCCTTGCTGCTCGGGTCGCCCGGCGGCAACCGCTGCAGCAGCAGATCGCTCCAGCCGAGGATGGTGGTCAGCGGCGTGCGCAGTTCGTGCGACAGCGTCGCCAGGAATTCGTCCTTCAGCCGCGCCATGCTCTCGGCGGCGTTGCGCGCGCTGCGCTCGGACTCCAGCAGTTGCTCGCGCGCCAGTTCGATGTCGCGGCGTTCGGTGACGTCCGGGCTGCTGCCGGCCAGGCCGATGAACTTACCCTCGGCGGAGTAGCGCGGCACCGCGGTCATTTCCACCCAGCGCCATTCGCCGTCGTGGCGGCGCGCGCGCACCAGCGCGCGCAGATTGCGCTGGTCGTGCAGCGCGTTGCGCAGTTCGTAGGCGAACACGCCCACATCCTCCGGATGCAGCACATCGCCCCAGCCCGGGCGCACCCCATCGGTGTCCAGATCGATGCCGAAGAACTCGGCGTAGGCAGTGTTGGTGAAACGCAGCTCGCCCTGGGCGTCCAGCACCCACACCGGCATCGGCAGGCCCTCGGCCAGCGCGCTGAAGCGCGCCTCGCTCTCGGCCAGGTCGCGCTCCATCCGCTTGCGCTCGGTGATGTCGAGGAACTGCACGGCAACCTGGCGCAGTTCCGGCGCGCCGACGCGGAACGCATCCACCGCCCACCAGCGGTCCAGCGCGGTGGCGAAGTTTTCGAACTTCGCCGAGCGGCCGCTCAGCGCCACCTCGCCGTAGCGCTGGAACCAGTGCTCCTCGTGGGTCGGCGAGATGTCGCGCATGCGCCGCCCGACCACCTCGCGCAGGCCGGTCTCGCGCTCGAAGGCCGGATTGACCTGCAGGAACACGTAATCGACCGCGCGCTCGCCTTCGAACAGCATCTGGATCACGCAAAAGCCGGAATCGATCTTGTCGAAGATTTCGCGGTACTGCAGGTCCGTCGCCTGCGCGAACGAAGACGAGGTGGATTCTGGGCTGGCATGCATGACGGAGTAACTCTGGAAGCGGCCTACGGCAACGGACGACGACGGTGCCCTGCATCCGCGGCGCAACAACGACGCGCTAGGAACGGCGAGGCGGAACCCCCATCTTGTTAAGCCACTCCGCCGCCGTCAAGCCAGGGGCACGCTGCACCTGCGGGAACCGGGTCACCAGAAGAAGGCGATCACCAGGACGATGCCCAGCAGCGAGAGACCGATCCCGGCAAACACCAGCCACTGGGTCAGGCGCGCGCTGCGCAAGGCCTGCTCTTCCAGCCAACGCTCGGCTTCCTCGCGCCACGGCGGCGGCGGCGAGGATTCCAGCAGTTGCTGGACGCGTGCCGCCCCCAGCTGCCGGCATTGCCGACGGCATTCTGCGGGGATCACGGGTCGCTGGGGTGCGCTCACGACGGACATGACAAGCTTCCTGAACCGCTCAGCCGAGCGTGAAACGCGGTGCGTCGCTGGCGAGCTCGTGCTCCACCGCCATCCGCGCCAATCGCGTGTAGTTGGCACGCGGGCCGGCCCCGCGGCCGACGATCAGGCCCAGGTACTCCAGGCCGGCCCACACCCGCGCCTTCCACTCCACGCCGTCTTCGGCCAGCACCAGCGTCAGCGTATAGCGGAAGCTCTGCCCCTGCGGGCTGCGGTAGTGGTAACTGGGCGGGAACTGCACGGCCACGTCCTGCGCCTCGCCGAGCGAGACCAGGTAGCGCCGCAACAGATGGCGCACGTCGTCGCCCGGGTTCAGGCGCAGCTGGCGCGCCGCCTCGTCCAGGTTGGCCTGGTGCTCGACGAACGCGGCCGCGCCACTGGCCGGGCTGTGCCCGTGGCGCTTGGCCCACTCGATGAACTGCAGCCGCACATCGCTACCGGTATGGGCGTGGTGGAACAACGGCGTCTTCATGCGATCCCCGCATCACTCCAGTGGCCTCCATGCTCGCGCGCGCACCGTGAAGCAGGCGGCGAGGCGATGTGAGCCGGCCGTCACGCCGGAGCGGATGAATCCGCGGCCAACGGTGCTCGCCACACGCCTCGCCGCGATTGCGGGCGCGCCGGCACAGGCACACACTGGACACACGCCTCCTGGAGATCCGCCATGAAGATCCGCTATGCCTGGACGGCGCTGGCTGTTGCCTGCCTGTGGGCGGGCGGCGCCTCCGCCGAGATCCGTAACGTCACCGACCCGCAGGCGCCGCGCAGCCTCGCCAGCGACGGCCCGGTGCAGGTCAGCTGGGCCGATCCGGCCACCTTCAGCGAACTGCGGCAGAGCCGCAACCGCTGGGAAGCCGAACGCGGCGATTGGGTGCAGGACCTGGCCGCCTACCTGCAGAAGCAGGCCGCCAAGCAACTGCAGCCCGGCCAGCGCCTGGACATCAAACTGACCGACATCAAGCGTGCCGGCGACTACGAGCCCTGGCACGGCCCGAACTGGAACGACGTGCGGGTGATGCGCGACCTGTACCCGCCGCGGATCAGCCTCGACTTCACCCTGTACGGCGCCGACGGCCAGGTGTTGGCGCAGGGCCAGCCGAAGCTGATGGACCCGAGCTACCTGTACAACAGCTCGGTCGGCCTGAGCACCGATCCGCTGCGCTACGAAAAACGCATGCTCGACGACTGGCTGCGCCGTCAGTTCCGCAACAAGGACAGCGCGGTCGCCGAGCGCTGAAGCCGTCCGCGCGGCGCCGGCATCGCGCCGGCGCCGTCAGGCACGGGTCAACCGCCGAGATAAGTGCGCGGCGCGCGCTTGAGGCCGCACAGCAACCGGTAGGCGCTGGAGTTGCAGCGCCCGGCCAGCGCATCGATACGCGGCTGCGCGCCCCACAACTGCACCTCGCTGCCGAGTCCGGCCTGCGGGTGGTCGGTCAGATCCACGGTCAGCATGTCCATCGACACGCGCCCGATCAGTTCACCAGGCGCGCCGTCGATCAGCACCGGCGTGCCATTGGGCGCGAACTGCGGATAGCCGTCGGCATAACCGATCGCCACCACCCCGACCCGGGTCGGCCGCGCCGCGACGAAGCGCGCGCCATAGCCGACCGGCTCACCCGGCCCCAGGTCGCGCACCGAGATGACCTTGGACTGCAGGGTCATCACCGGGCGCAGTTCGCCGGGCAGCGCCGCCGTCGCGGCGAACGGGTCGGCACCGTACAGCATCAGCCCCGGCCGCCCCCAGTCGTTGTGCAGCTCAGGCCAGCCCAGCAGCGCCGGCGAATTGCACAGGCTGGTCTCGCCGGCCAGGCCGGCAGTGGCCTGGCGGAACACCGCCACCTGCTCGCGGGTACGTGCGCTGTCCAGTTCGTCGGCACGGGCGAAGTGGCTCATCAGCACCAGCCGCTCGACCTGCGGCAACGCGCTCAGGCGCGCATGCGCGGCGCGGAATTCCTCCGGCGCCAGGCCCAGCCGGTGCATGCCGCTGTCCAGCTTCAGCCACAGGCACAGCGGCTGCGGCGCGGCGAAGGCGGCGATCGCCTCCACCTGCCAGGGCGAGGCCACCGCGCACCACAGCCGGTGTTCGGCGACCAACGGCAATTCGTCGGCGTCGAAGATGCCCTCCAGCAGCAGGATCGGCGCGGCGATGCCGGCCTGGCGCAGTTCCAGCGCCTCCTCGATGCAGGCCACCGCGAAGCCGTCGGCCTCGCCGTCCAGCGCGCGCGCGCAGGCCACCGCGCCATGCCCGTAGGCATCGGCCTTGACCACCGCCAGCGCCTTGCCGCCGCTCAGTTGGCGGGCCAGGCGGTAGTTGTGGCGCAGCGCGTCGAGGTCGATCAATGCACGGGCTGGGCGCACGCGACGGCCTCGGCGACGGACGCGGCGGAACCGCGGGAGTAACGGAAGATGTCCAGGCCCTCGCCGCTGATCTGCGGCTGCCGCGAGACCATCAGGTCGGCCAGGTAGCGGCCGGAGCCGCAGGCCATGGTCCAGCCCAGCGTGCCGTGGCCGGTATTGAGGAACAGGTTGCGGTAGCCGGTGGCGCCGACCACCGGCGTGCCGTCCGGGGTGGCCGGACGCAGCCCGGTCCAGAACTCGGCCGCGGCCAGGTCGCCGCCGTGCGGGTACAGGTCGTTGACCACCTTCTCCAGCGTGGCGCGGCGCCGCGCCGGCCGCGACAGATCGAAGCCGGCCAGTTCGGCCATGCCGCCGACGCGGATACGCTCGTCGAAGCGGGTGATCGCGACCTTGTAGCTCTCGTCGAGGATGGTGGAGGTCGGCGCCAGTGCCGCGTCACGGATCGGCAGGGTCAGCGAATAGCCCTTCAGCGGGTACACCGGCAGGCGGATGCCCAGCGGCGCCAGCAGGCCGGGCGAATAGCTGCCCAGCGCGACCACGTAGCGATCGGCGCGCTCCAGCCGGCCGCCGATGCGCACGCCGTCGATGCGATCGCCATCGGCGTGCAGCGCCTCGATGGTCTCGCCCTGCCGGAACTGCACGCCGGCCGCAGCCGCCATCGCCGCCAGGCGCTGGGTGAACAGGCGACAGTCGCCGGTCTGGTCGTTGGGCAGGCGCAGCGCGCCGACCAGGGTCGCCGGTGCGCTGGCCAGGGCCGGCTCGACCCGGGCGATACCGGCACGGTCCAGCAGTTCGTAGGGCACGCCGTACTCGCGCAGCACCTCGATGTCCTTGGCCGCGCCGTCCAGTTGCTGCTGGGTGCGGAACAACTGGGTGGTGCCGAGCTGGCGGCCTTCGTAGGCGATGCCGGTCTCGGCGCGCAGCTGGTCCAGGCAGTCGCGGCTGTACTCGGACAGACGCACCATCCGCGCCTTGTTGATCGCATAGCGCTCGGCGGTGCAGTTGCGCAGCATCTGCGCCAGCCACAGGTACTGCTGCAGGTCGGCGGTCGGCGTGATCGCCAGCGGCGCATGGCGCTGGAACAGCCATTTCAGCGCCTTCAGCGGCACCCCCGGCGCCGCCCACGGCGACGCGTAGCCGGGCGAGACCTGGCCGGCATTGGCGTAACTGGTCTCCAGCCCGGCCGCCGGCTGGCGGTCGACCACCGTCACCTCGCAGCCGCTGCGGGCCAGATACCACGCCGTGGCCGTGCCGATCACACCGCTGCCGAGAACCAGAACCCGCATGCGCCTACTCCGTTCGGATCAATTCCCTGGCTGGATGGCGCCAGGGCAGAAGTTCGGTGCAGTATAGGCAGCGCAACCCAGGATTTTCCCCTGACTTCCGCCGGCCTGGCAGGCCAACCCCCTGAGACCCACCCGCATGGCCGCACGCCTCCGCGAACTGGACAAGATCGACCGCAAGATCCTACGCATCCTGCAGCAGGAAGGGCGCATCTCCTTCACCGAACTGGGCGAGCGGGTCGGCCTGTCGACCACCCCGTGCACCGAGCGGGTACGCCGGCTGGAACGCGACGGCGCCATCACCGGCTACTACGCGCGGCTGGACCCGCACTATCTCAAGGCCAGCCTGCTGGTGTTCGTGGAGATCAGCCTGGCCTACAAGTCCGGCGACATCTTCGAGGAGTTCCGCCGCGCCGCGCTCAAGCTGCCGAACGTGCTCGAGTGCCACCTGGTCTCGGGCGACTTCGACTACCTGCTCAAGGCGCGCATCAGCGAGATGGCGTCCTACCGCAAGCTGCTGGGCAGCACCCTGCTGACCCTGCCGCACGTGCGCGAGTCCAAGAGCTACATCGTGATGGAGGAAGTGAAGGAAACGCTCAGCCTGCCGATCGCCGACTGAGCGTTTCGCGCGGGGCGCAGGTCAGGAGACCAGCAGCTTCTCGAGATCGTCGCGCGAGGAGTTGGCGTGGTTCTTGGCCAGTTCGGCCACCACCCGCTTCTGGACCTCCTTGTGCAACAGCGGCCGCAGCTGCCCCAGCGTGTGCGGGTCGGCGACCAGCATCAGGTGCTCCACCTGTCCGCGCAACGCGTCCTGGTACAGCCGCTCGGCCACCTGGCGCACAAACCCGGCCTCATCCATGGTCATCGGCCGGTCGCCGTCCTCCACGCCCTCGATCGGCGTCGGGTTCAGCACTTCGGTCTGCTCCAGCAGCGCGGTCTCGCCGGCCAGGTTGACCCGGAACAGGCGTGCGCTGGTGCGGTCGGCGACGACGATCAGGGTGTTGTCGGGAAGCTTGCTCATCGGTTCTCCTGCGAAACATGGCGCCGCGGCAATCGCGGCCGGTACGCCAGTCTAGAAACCGATTTGTGAGGATGGCGGCCACGCGGCGTTCGCCGCGCGTTCGTCGCCCGGGTGCAAGCGCATCACTCCTGGATGCGCACGCCGTCGCCGCTGGGGACGGTGTCGTAGTAACGGCCGGTGCGGGTGTCCAGCGCGCGGTTCGGGCCGACCTGCATCGCTCCGGGGATCACCTGCCCGCTGCGGTCGTAGAGGCGCACCGGACGGCGTGCGGAGGGGTCGGCGACCGCGGCCGCAGGCACTGCCGGGCTGGCCGGGCGCGTGTGCCGAGTCTTTCCTTGCCTGTCGTCCAGGTTGGACGGCACAGGCGCGGCACTGGGAGCGGTCGTCGACGCCGGCGCACGCTCGTCGAGACGGCTGGCCACCGAGGGCGCCGGCGGCGGCGCGGACTGCAGGGTATTGGCGTCGCGATTGCCGGCCGGTGCGCCGGGGACTGGCTGAAGACTCTGCGCGGCGGCAAGCGCCGGCACGAGCAGGGCGATGGCAACGCAGGGCAGCAAGCGGTTCACGGTGGCTCCGTCGATGGGCCGGGGGAGCGTTCCACGCTAGCGCATCGCCGAGGCCGCGTCGACGCGGTACGGCGCGCTTGATCCGCCGCGTACAGCCCTCATGTTGTTTTCCCCCTCTTCCAGCCACGGGTCCCGCCATGAGCCGATTCGACCTCACGCCTCCCACCACTGCCGAGCGCGAGCGCCTGATCGGCGACCTGAACGTGGAGGAACGCCGGGTGCTGCTGCAGCACGGTACCGAAGCGCCGTTCTGCGGCGTGTTCCTGGACAACAAGCTGGAGGGCGTCTACACCTGCCGGCTGTGCGGACTGCCGCTGTTCCGCTCCAGCGCCAAGTTCGATTCCGGCACCGGCTGGCCGAGCTTCTTCGCGCCCTACCACCCCGACCACGTGCGCGAGATACGCGACACCAGCCACGGCATGATCCGCACCGAGATCGTCTGCGCCCGCTGCGACAGCCATCTCGGCCACGTGTTCCCGGACGGCCCGCCGCCGAGCGGCGAGCGCCACTGCCTGAACTCGGTCTCGCTGCAGTTCACCGAACAGGGCCAGGCGTTGCCCAACCCGCTGCACCGCGCCGGCGGCGAGACCGAACCGGCCTGATTCCGGCGCAGCCGCGCCGCCATAGGGAGACCACCGGTATGCGTACCCCGTTGCTTCCCCTCCTGCTCCTGCCACTGGCCCTGAGCGCCTGCCAGCGCAGCCCCACCCCGCCGCCGGCGCAGACCACGCCGACAGCGGCCACGCCTTCGCCCGCCGCCGCGCCCGGCCTGCAGGCCGATGCCCTGCCCATGCAATGGCGCTGCGGCGAGGAACTGGTGCAGGCGGCGGCCGATCCGGCGCGCGAGCGCCTGGCCCTGCAGGTGCGCGGCACCCGCCTGGACATGCAGCGCACCGATGCCGGCGCCGCCACCGGCGCGCGCTACGCAGACGCGCTGGGAAACACCTTCTGGCAGTCGCAGCCGGACCAGGCCACGCTGACCCTGGCGGGTGTGGGCGAGGCGCTCAAATGCGTCCGCCACGACAGCGGCATGACCGGTTGAGCACCCGGTCCGCCACCCACACCGCCAAAAACCCGGCACAGTTCACACCTTCAGAATGGCGCGGTGGGGCCGACATCTAGGGCGTCCCCGCTTCGGCCCGCAGGCTGCCCCGCCATGCTCATCATCGTTGGCTTCATCGTCGTCATCATCAGCGTGGTCGGCGGCTACGTGCTGTCGCACGGCAAACTCGGCGCGCTGTGGCAGCCCTACGAGCTGATGATCATCGGTGGCGCGGCGCTGGGCGCGTTCCTGGTCAGCACCCCGGGCAAGATCGTCAAGGCCACCATCGCCGACGTGATGGGGGTGTTCAAGGGTCCGAAATACAAGTCCGACGACTACCGCAGCACCCTGACCCTGATCTACGAACTGCTGAACAAGGCGCGCCGCGACGGCTTCATGGCCCTGGAAGACCACGTCGAGCGGCCGGCCGACAGCGCGATCTTCGGCAACTACCCGAAGGTGCTTGCCGACCATCACCTGCTCGACTTCATCACCGACTGCCTGCGCCTGATGATCGGCAGCAACATCGAGCCGCACGAACTGGAACCGCTGCTGGAACTGGAGCTGGAGAAGCACCACCACGAGGCGATGGCCCCGGCGCATGCGCTGAGCAAGGTGTCCGACGGCCTGCCCGGCTTCGGCATCGTCGCCGCGGTACTGGGCATCGTGATCACCATGGGCGCGATCGGCGGCCCGATCGAGGAGATCGGCCACCACGTCGGCGCGGCGTTGGTCGGCACCTTCCTCGGCATCCTGATGGCTTACGGCTTCGTCTCGCCGCTGTCGGCGGCGATGGAAGCGCGCGCCGAGCAGGACAGCCGCATCTTCGAATCGGTGAAGACCGCGCTGCTGGCCTGCCTGCGCGGCTACAACCCGAAGATCGCCCTCGAATTCGCGCGCAAGACCCTGCCGACCGACGTGCGGCCGAGCTTCGCCGATTTCGAAACGCATCTGAAGACGATCAAGTAACGCCGCCATGGCCGAGACCAAGCCCACCGTCGTCATCCGCCGGGTCAAGAAGGTCCAGGGCGGCGGCCACCACGGCGGCGCGTGGAAGGTGGCCTATGCCGACTTCGTGACCGCGATGATGGCGTTCTTCCTGGTGCTGTGGCTGGTCGCGGCCACCACCAAGGAACAGCGCGCGGCGATCGCCGAATACTTCCGCAATCCCAGTCCGCTGGCCGGCAAGAGCCCGGCGCCGAGCCCCGGCATGGCCGGCCCCGGCGGCGCCAGCACCTCGATGATCAAGCTCGGCGGCGCCGGCGAAATGCAGCGCGGCAACAACAAGGATCCGTTCGGCAGCAAGAGCCTGAAGGGCGACGACAACAGCAAGAGCAGCCAGCGCGAGAAGGAAAAGGAGCGCCTGGAAACGCTGATGCAGGAACTGAAGCAAGCCATCGACAAGAGCCAGGCGCTGGAGCCGTTCAAGGACCAGCTGCTGCTGGACCTGACCCCGGACGGCCTGCGCATCCAGATCGTGGACAAGGAAAACCGGCCGATGTTCGACCTCGGCAGCGCGGTGCTCAAGCCCTATACCCGCGGCATCCTCCACGAGCTGTCCGGCTTCATCAACCAGGTGCCCAACCACATCAGCATCACCGGCCATACCGACGTCACCCAGTACAGCGGCAAGAACGGCTACAGCAACTGGGAGCTGAGCGCGGACCGCGCCAACGCCGCGCGCCGCGAGCTGGTCGCCGGCGGCATGGGCGAGGACAAGGTCTCGCGCGTGGTCGGGCTGTCCTCGTCGGTGCTGTTCGACAAGCAGGTGCCGAACAACCCGATCAATCGCCGCATCAGCATCGTGGTGATGACCAAGGATGCCGAGGACGCCGCCACCGCCGACGGCGACCATAGCGTGGCCCTGGGCACGGTGCAGCCGGACGCCGACACCAAGGTGCCGGACCTGAGCGCCGCGGCGACGGAAGCGGCCGCAACACCGGCCGCCGGCAAGGGTGCCCCCGCGGCGGCGCCTGCCGCCACGCCTGGCGCTGCCCCGGCGGCACCGGCTGCGACACCGGCCAAGGCCTCGGTGCAGATCGCCGAGCCGCGCACGACCTCGCCGGAGACCGCGGCCGCCGCCGCACGCGATGCCTTGCGCAGCATCAATGGCGGCGCACCGGTGACGGCTGCCGCCGGCAGCGGCGGGGCCGAAGCGGCCAGCGCACGCTGATCGCGGCGGCACATCCGGCGGCCAGTGGCCGCACCGCGCTGGCCCGGCAGGACCGTACGCGGCGCGGCGCTTACAATGGCCGCCACTTCGCCAACGAGACCGCCGTGTCCAAGCAATCCAAAGCCAAGCGCGACAAGCGCAAGAAGCAGCAGTCGCCGCGCCCCTTCGCCCGCCTGGGCCGCGAGCAGCCCATCGCCAACCATGCCGTGCTGCAGGACCAGAGCGGCCGCGTGCTGGCCGCGATCGGCCTGCAGGGACGCCAGTGGTTGCTGGCGGTCGGCGGCCAGACCATGGGCAATGCCGACAATCCGGTGCCGATGCTGGCGATGCTCAAGCACCTGGCCAACCTGCAGGAGCAGGAAGGCAACACCATCACCCTGGAATACTCGGCGCAGCTGCAGCAGATGATCGACGCGCTGGCGGCCGAGGCCGGCCAGACCCCGGCCGAGTATCTGGACGCGCTGGTCGCCGAGTTCGCGGCTGGCGACGGCGCGGCAGAGACTGCGGACGAGGACGAGGACGGGACCGACGCGGACGACGCGCCGGAGACGACCGGTGCCGCGCCGGCGCAGGCCGACAGCAGCGCGGCGCCTGACGCCGCGGCGGATGCCGACGGCACGCACAAGCCGGCCTGACCGGACCCGATGGCGGTCTACATCGACGACGCGGTGCATCCCTGGCGCGGCCAGCGCTGGGGTCACCTGCTCGCCGACACGCTGGACGAACTGCACGCCATGGCGGCGCGGCTGGGCATTCCCCGCCGCGCCTTCCAGAACAAGCTCAGCGGCGCGCACTACGACGTGCCGGCGCCCCTGCGCGACGAAGCGATCCGCCTGGGCGCGGTGCCGGTGTCGCGGCACAGCGATCGCGAACTGCTGAAAGCCCTGATCCGCCATGCGCGTGCGCAGGCGCGCGGCGAGGCGCAGTGAGCGATGCCACCGCGTCCGCCAACGCGCTTTTCGTAGGAGCGGCTTCAGCCGCGACTGGCGTTCCCGGGAAAGCCTGTCGCGGCTGAAGCCGCTCCTACAGCACGCCCGCAGCGCCGACTGACGTCTGCCTAGAACGGATCGCTGCCCGGGCGCAGGTCGATGCCCAGGATCGCGGCCAGGCGCTGCATGTCCTGGTCGTCGCGGCTGAGCGCCATCCAGCCGGCGCGGATCTCGCTGCCGGCGTCCCAGCACCAGATGCTGTAGCCGTGCTCGCGCAGGCGGTCGTAGGCCACGGCCAGCAGCGAGGCGCTGTCGTGGTCCTCCAGGAAATCGGCGTCGTCGATGTCGCCGCCCCAGTCGATGCGCAGGTTCCAGCGCGCGGCCAGTTCGTCGATCGCGCCGATCAGTGCCTCGCAGTCGTGGCCGTCGACGTAGAAGCCCGCGCGCCAGTCGATCGCGTCCTTCAGCGTCCACAGCCAATCGGCGTTCTCGCGTTCTGCTTCGCCGGCGGCCTCGCGGTAGGCGTCGAACTGGCGCAGCGCGCTTTCCTCGTCGCCCGGGTTGATCAGCAGCAACAGGTTCCAGATCAGGCCCTGCTGGGTGTCCGGATCGTCGTCGTCGTCGAACAGGTCGTCGGGATCGTCGTAGTCGGCGCTGTTGTCGGGCATGGCGGCGGATCGGGCATCACGGGGGAGCGCCAGTGTGCCGCGCCCGGCGCGACGACGGAAGCGCGGAACTCGGCAACGGCACCGCGGGCGTTTATCCTTCGCAGCCCGGAAGACGGCGCTGTCCGCCGCCACGCGAAGCCACCACGATGTCCGACACGCCCCCCGACCGCCTGGCGGTCAGCCCGCAGAGCCCCTTCCACGATGCCGAGACGCTGTCGCGCGGCGTCGGCATCCGTTTCAACGGCGTGGAGCGCGACAACGTCGAGGAATACTCGATCAGCGAAGGCTGGATCCGCGTGCAGGTCGGCAAGGCACGCGACCGCCGCGGCAATCCGATGACCATGAAGGTCAAGGGCCAGGTCGAAGCCTTCTGGCTCGACGCCAAGTAAGCGCGACCGCCGACAGGCACGGCGCCTGCCGGCACATTGCGGTGGCCGGCCGCACGCCGCGGCCCCGGCTACCGCCTCAGGGCTTGAGCCGGTAGCCGCTGCGGAAGATCGCCCAGATCACGCCCAGGCACAGCGCCAGGAATCCCAGGGTCATGCCCACGCTGACCGCGATGTGCACGTCGGCCTTGCCGTAGAACGCCCAGCGAAAGCCGCTGACCAGATACACCACCGGGTTGAACAGGCTGATCTTCTGCCACAGCGGCGGCAGCATGTTGATCGAGTAGAAGCTGCCGCCGAGGAAGGTCAGCGGCGTGATCACCATCAGCGGGATCACCTGCAGCTTCTCGAAGCCGTCGGCCCACACGCCGATGATGAAACCGAACAGGCTGAAGGTCAGCGCGGTCAGCACCAGAAAACCGAACATCCACAGCGGATGGGCAATCTCGTACGGCACGAAGGCGCGCGCGGTGAGCAGGATCAGCAAACCCAGCAGCACCGATTTGCTCGCCGCCGCGCCGACATAGCCGATCACCACCTCCCACCACGCCAACGGCGCCGACAGCACCTCGTAGATGGTGCCGGCCCAGCGCGGCATGTAGATGCCGAACGAGGCGTTGGAGATGCTTTCGCTGAGCAGCGACAGCATCACCAGCCCGGGGATGATGTAGGCGCCGTAGCTGATGCCGTCGATGGCGCCCATGCGCGAGCCGATCGCCGCGCCGAACACCACGAAGTACAGCGAGGTCGACAGCACCGGCGAGGCGATGGACTGGGTCAGCGTGCGGAAGGTGCGCGCCATCTCGAAGCGGTAGATCGCGGCGATCGCGTGCAGGTTCATGCGCGCACCTCCGCACCGGCGGCGGCCGGCCGCACCAGGTTGACGAAGATATCCTCCAGCGAACTCTCGCTGGACTGCAGGTCCTTGATCTCCACGCCCTGCGCCTCCAGTTGCCGCAGCAGCGGGCCGATGCCGGTCTGCGCGGCCTGCGCGTCGTAGGTGTAGGTCAGCGTCGCGCCGTCGGCGGAAAGTTCCAGCGGCTGCGCCGCCAGCGCTGGCGGCAACGCCGGCAGCGGCGCCTGCAGGGTCAGCGCCAGTTGCTTCTTGCCGAGTTTGCGCATCAGCGTGCGCTTGTCCTCCACCAGCAGCAGTTCGCCGCGGGCGACCACGCCGACGCGGTCGGCCATGTCTTCGGCCTCCTCGATGTAGTGGGTGGTGAGGATGATGGTGGTGCCCTGCTCGCGCAGGCGCCGCACCATCTGCCACATGTCATGGCGCAACTCCACGTCCACGCCGGCAGTGGGTTCGTCCAGGAACAGGATGGACGGCTCGTGCGCCAGCGCCTTGGCGATCAGCACGCGCCGCTTCATGCCGCCGGAAAGGGTGGAGATCTTGCTGCCGCGCTTGTCCCACAGCGACAGTTCGCGCAGCACCCGCTCCAGGTGGGCGTCGTCGCGCGGCTTGCCGAACAGGCCGCGGCTGAAGCGCACCGTCGCCCACACCGTCTCGAACGCATCGGTGGCCAGTTCCTGCGGCACCAGGCCGATCTTGCTGCGCGCGGCGCGGTAGTCGCGCACGATGTCGTGGCCGTCGGCCAGCACCCGGCCGCTGCTGGGCGTGACCAGCCCGCAGACGATGCTGATCAGCGTGGTCTTGCCTGCGCCGTTGGGACCGAGCAGGGCGAAGATCTCGCCGCGGCGGATCTCCAGGTCGATGCCCTTGAGCGCCTGGAAGCCCCCGGCATAGGTCTTGGTGAGCTGTTGCACGGAAATGATCGGCGACACGGGAACTCCCTGGGCGGCGCAGCGACTGCGGTACGGCCCCCAGGGTAGAAGCCCGGTCGTGATGGATAAATCCCGATCCGGCGGAAGCACTCTCCCGGATGCGGGACAGTGCGCCAGCCGGTGCCTGCAACACGCTGACAACGCCGCCGTGGTCGCCGCGCCGAACGCCGGCTAGCGTTCGCCGGTATCGAGGCTGCCGGTGGCCGGTCGCGTAGGGCGCGGCCAGGGCAGCACGCGCCAGCCGAAGTTGACCCCGGCCGCCGCCAGCAGGATCAGCAGCGCCCCGAGCACCTGCGTCCACGCCAGCGACTGCCCGAAGGCGATGCGATCGACCACGATCGCCACCACCGGATAAATGAACGACAGCGCCCCGATCATCGCGGTGGGCAGTTTCTGGATCGCGCCGTACAGCAGCACGTACATCACGCCGGTGTTGACCACGCCGAGCACGACCAGATCCAGCCATTGGCCCGGGCGGGTAGGCAAGGCATCGAAATGCACGAACGGGGCCAGCAACACGATGCCGATCCCGAGTTGCAGCAGCGCGAGCAGGTGCGGTGGCGTGCCTTTCAGGTGCTTGGTGACGATCGAGGACACCGCGTACAGAAACGCCGCGCCCAGCGCCAGCGCGACGCCCTGCAGGTATTCGCCCGGCACCGCGAGCACCGCCGGCGCGATGCGCACCACGCCCACCAGGCCGACGAACGCCACCGCCAGCCACGCCACGGTCGAGGCGCTGATGCGCTCGCGGAACACGATCGCGCCGAGTCCGACCAGCATGAACGGCTGCGTGTTGTAGACGGCGGTGGCCATCGAAATCGAGGCGCGGCCGTAGGCGGCGAACAGCAGCAGCCAGTTCGCCACGATGGTGACGCTGCCGAGCAGCACCAGTGCCAGCATCCGCGGCGAGAACGCCTTGCGGCGCAACAGACCCAGCGCCGCGCAAAGGATGAGCAGGGTGGCCGCGCCGAACACGCAGCGGAAGAACACCACGTTGACCGGCGACTGTCGTGACGACATCACCAGCCAGCCGATGGTGCCGGACATGAGCATGGCCACGACCATCTCGGCCGCACCACGGCGAATTTCGTTGGACGCCATCCCGGTTCCTTTCAATGCTGCGAACGACAGCCATTGTAGAAACCGGGATTCCGCGAAAACATGCTTAAAATTAAGCTTATCCCGCAATCTTCCTGCGAAAGAAAGGTCGCCATGCAAAACCGCCTTTCCCCACTCGCCGTCGCCCCGCTCGACGCGATCGACCGCGCCATCCTCGCCGCGCTGGCGCAGGATGCGCGCATGGCGACCAGCGAGCTGGCCAGGCAGATCGGCCTGTCGGCGCCGGCCACCGCCGACCGCGTGCGCCGGTTGCAGCACCAGGGCGTGATCGCCGGGTTCACGGTCGAACTCGACCCGCGCGCGCTCGGCTACACCTTGCAGGCGATCGTGCGGGTGAAGCCGCTGCCCGGACAGTTGCACCTGGTGGAGGAACTGTTGCAGCGCATTCCGGAATTCGTCGAGTGCGACAAGGTGACCGGCGAAGACTGCTTCATCTGCCGGCTTTACCTGCGCGACATCGAGCACCTGGACAGCATCCTGGCAAAAGTCACCGATCGCGCCGAAACCAATTCCGCCATCGTGAAGTCGACCCCGGTCCGCAGGCGGCTGCCGCCGCTGGTCGAGGACGCCTAGCGCGATGCGCTAGCCGCGGGGCTTGCGACAGACCATGCAGCGCAGAGGCGTAGGCCAGCGTGCGCCATGGAGGGCAGAGGGCGAAGAACACCAAGCCGGCGCGACCTGGGACGGCACCAGGAACCCGCTTTCACCAATCCCGAATCCCGACTCCCCACTCCCGGCCCTCAGCTCTTCCGCCGCGCCTCCAGCAGATCCAGGTTACGGATCAGCCGGCGCGCGATCTCGTCGGAGATCTTGCGCTGGCGGGTCAGCTTGAACAATTCCTGGCGTTCGGCCTGCAGGCCGGCGTGGCGCAGCTGGCGCAGCACCGCGTCCAGGCGCCGCGCCTCCTCCGGATCGCTCTCCATCGCCTCGCCGTGGTCGAGATGGCGCTGGTACAGCGCGCTGACCCGGTTGGCGGCCTCGTTGTAGAGATCGGCGTGCTCGCTGTCCTGCACCAGCCGCTGGCGCAGCTTCTCCACCGCCGCCAGCGCTGCGCGCGAGGACTCGCGCCGCGCCAGATCCTCTTCCCGCTGGTCGTTGGGTTCTTCCGGCAACGCCAGGCCGCGCAGCAGCCGCGGCAGCCCGATGCTGGCGACCAGCAGCGAGGTGACGATCACCGCGCTGGCCAGGAAGATCGCCAGGTCGCGCGCCGGGAACACGGCGCCACTGGGCAGGGCCAGCGGCAGGGTCAACACGCCGGCCAGGGTGATCGCGCCGCGCACGCCGGCCAGCGAGGTCGCCACCACGATCCGCCACGGCGGGCTCTGCCGGTCCTCGCCGCGGCGGCGCGCCTTGAGCAGGGTCCAGCGCAGCGACAGCCACACCCACAAAAAGCGCAGCAGCAGCAGGCCGACGTAGATCGCCAGCGCGTAGGCGGGCAGCCACCACGGATTCAGGTGCCCGGCCTCGTCCATGTTGTGCATGGCGCCCTGCACGATGCCCGGCAGCTGCTCGCCGAGCAGCACGAACATGATGCCGTTGAGGGTGAACTGGACCATGTCCCACACCGCCGAGCGCTGCACGCGCATGCTGCCCGGGGCGCGGCCGCTCAGCTCCACGTAGCTCATGGCGATGCCGGCGGCGACCGCGGCGAGGATGCCCGAGGCGTTGATCGCCTCGGCCAGCAGGTAGGCGGCGAACGGCAGCAGCAGGTTGACCAGGATCGCCGCGCCCGGCTCCTCGCCGACCTGGCGCCACACCCAGCGCTGCGCCAGGCTGGTGCCCACCACCACCGCGATGCCGGCGGCCACGCCGACCAGCGCCACCCACAGGAAGGTCAGCGAGGCATCGGCCAGCGAGAACGTGCCGGTGATCGCCGCGGCTACCGCGAACTGGAAGCAGACCAGGCCGGACGCGTCGTTGAGCAGCGACTCGCCTTCGAGGATGTGCATCAGCCGCTTGGGGATCGGCGCGCGCGCGGCGATCGAGGACACCGCGATCGGGTCGGTCGGCGACACCACCGCGGCCAGCGCGAACGCCACCGCCAGCGGCATGGTCGGGATCATCCAGTGGATCAGGAAGCCGGCGCCGAGCACCGTGAACACCACCAGGCCCAGCGCCAGTTCGAGGATCACGCCCTTGTCGCGGAACAGGCCCTGCTTGGGGATGCGCCAGCCGTCCAGGAACAGCAGCGGCGGCAGGAACAGCAGGAAGAACAGTTCCGGCTCCAGCGCATAGCCCTTCTTGAACACCCCGGCGATGATCGCGCCCAGGCCGATCTGCACCAGCGGCAACGGCAGCGAGAACGGCAGGACGCGCACCAGATAGCCGCTGGCGACCACCGCCAGCAACATCGCCAAGACCACTTCGATCGAATGCATGCTCGTCCGACAGCGGCGCCACGCAGGCGGCGCCGCCCATGAATGGGGGGAGCCTGCAAGCAAAGCGCACCGCGGCGGCGATGTCCAGTGGCGCGGCGGGCGTGTACGGCTACTATCCTGCTGCAGGCCGGTGGTGGACACCGGCGCCTTCCGCCGGAGACCGCATGCTCACCATCCAGGAACTCAACCGCTTCATCGAGGCGCAGGCGGCGGAAGGCAGCGTCCAGCGGGTCTGGGACCTGATCGGCGACCACTTCGTCCAGGCCCAGGCCAGCCTGCCGGCCGAGCACGCGATGGAGCGGCGCGAGCTGTCCTTCCACGACCATGTGCGGCTGCTGGGCTACCTGTGCCTGCTGCTGGAGGGCGTGCCGGGCGACCTGGTGGAGATCGGGGTCTGGAAGGGCAAGTCGCTGGTGCTGATGAACGAGGTCTGCGGGCGCGAGCGCCGGGTGATCGGCATGGATCCGTTCGCGTTGCCGAACCAGTTCGAGGAATTCAACCACTACCGGCAACAGTTGCTGCCCAATGCGCGCTTCATCCGCGGCTATTCGGAGTTCTGCGCCGAGCATTTCTACGCCATGGAGCCGAAGGTGGCGCTGTTGCACATCGACGGCGGACACACCGGGCGCAATGTGCTGCTGGATTTCCTGCTGTACGGACCGAGTGTCGTCTCCGGCGGGTTCGTGGTGTTCGACGACTACGGCGACTGGGAATACTCGCCGGAGGTCGGCCCGGCCGTGGACCTGCTGCGCGCCGCCGGCTACTTCGGCGACTTCCACGTGCTCGGCTGCGCCCACGGCTTCGAGAACAGCTACGTGCTGCAGCGCCGCTGAGCCGAGGTGCTGAATCTGTCCAGCGCTCACCAGCGCTGGAAGGTGGCGGCGCCGGCATGGACGGTTGACGACGCAACGTCTCCGTTTAGGCACATCGTACGCATTGCCGTCGTACGGCCTGTTTGCTTCAGCGCGTGCGTGCCCAACCGGCAGCGACCTCCGTTCATCATTATCTGGACGGCGTGATGCAACCGCGCCGGCGCAGCGCGCGTAAAGACAGGTGCACGGCCGACTGGCCGCGCATCCCTTTCAAGGAGCAAGCCCATGAAGATCCACTTGCTGTCCCTGGCCCTCGCCGGCCTCGTCTCCCTGCCTGCCATGGCCGCCCCCAGCCAAACCGCGATGCACGACCACGCGGCGATGAGCGAGGCCAAGCCGAATCCGATGGTCGGCGGCGCGCCGATGTACGCCACCAAGGACATCATCGACAACGCGGTCAACTCCAAGGATCACACCACCCTGGTCGCCGCGGTCAAGGCCGCCGGCCTGGTGGACACATTGAAGGGCGCCGGCCCGTTCACCGTGTTCGCACCGACCAATGCCGCCTTCGCCGCCTTGCCGGCGGGTACCGTGGACACGCTGCTCAAGCCGGAAAATAAGGAAAAACTGACCCAGGTGCTGACCTACCACGTGGTCCCGGGCAAGCTCGATGCGGCCGCGCTGCTGGCGCAGATCAAGGCCGGCGGCGGCAGCGCCAAGCTGACCACTGTGCAGGGCGAAACGCTGATCGCCAAGACCCGCGGCGGCAAGGTCACCCTCACCGACAGCAAGGGCAACACCGCGCACGTCACCACCGCCGACGTGATGCAGAGCAATGGCGTGATCCATGTGGTGGACAAGGTTTTGATGCCGTAAGCACACGTCGGGGGGTGCATTGGCATCGCGGGGGCGGCTACGGCCGTCCCCGTTTTGCACGTGCATGCGGCCGACCACGACGGCGCTCCGCCGACGACGACCGCGCCACGCGCACAGGGCGTCAGTCGCGGGCACCGCCTGCGTGCGGCATCGGCACCTGCGCTGCCAGCACGCGCAAGTCGCGCACGAAGCCCTGATAGGCGGCCTCGCCCGCCTCGCCGCCACGCTGGCGCAGCACCCACGACGGATGCACCGTGGCCAACGCGCGGGTGCCATCGTCCAGCGCCTGCCACTGCCCGCGCTGGGCCATCAGCGCAAAGCCGCTGCCCAGCACCGCACGCGCCGCGGTCGCGCCCAGACACAGCACGATGCGCGGACGCACCCGTGCCAGTTCGCCGGCCAGCCACATCCGGCAGGCCTCGACGTGGGCACGCTCGGGATTGCGATGCAGCCGCGCCTTGCCGCGCTGCTCGAAACGGAAATGCTTGACCGCGTTGGTGACGTACAGACCGGCACGGTCGAGGCCCAGTTCCTGCAGCGCGCGGTCGAACAGGCGCCCGGCCGGGCCGACGAAGGGACGCCCGCTCAGGTCCTCCTCGTCGCCGGGTTGCTCGCCCACCACCATCACCGCGGCATCCATCGGGCCTTCGCCGAACACGGTCTGGGTGGCCGGCTGCCACAGCGGGCAGCGGCGGCAGTCGCGCGCCGCCGCGCGCAGCGCATCGAGGCTGTCGTCGGCGGCCACCACCGGCGCCGGTGCCGGCGCGGGAATGCGCCGCCGCACCGGCTCGGGCGCGCGCTCGGCCATCTCGCGCACGCGCTGCCCGGCATCGCGGATCAGCGTGGGCAGCAGCTGCGCCTCCGGCAGATGCTTCCAGTATTTCTGCGGCATCTCCTGGCGCATCATCGTCGGGTTGAACCGTGCCGGGTTGAAGATGTTGGCGTAGTAGGTGCGCCACAGTGCGTCCTGCGCATCGTCGGCCGGCGCATCGGCGCGCTGCGCGCCGTCGCCGAACTGCAGCGTCTCGCCGTCCCAGCGCACGCTGCGGTACGGGGTGAGGATCGCCCAGCGCATGCCGGCGAAACGGCGCGCGAAGAACGGCGCCACGCGATCGACGATATGGTGCTCCGGCTCGAACCAGGCGATGTACGCCTCCTGCTCGCCGGGCACCTCGCGGAAGCGCACGAATGCCTTCATCTTGTGGCTGTCGCGGCGCACCGCCTGCGCCCATTGCTGCGCGCGGTGCACGTCGGCATCGGTGACCCGCTGCAGCAGCGCGCGCTCGCCGCCGGCGATGCGCCACAGCAGGCGGTACAGCAGCGCATGACGCTGCGGATCGCGATGGCACAGCACCGCACCGGCCAGCGCCAGGAACTCCGCCGACACCCGCGGCGGCTGGACCTGCGCAGGCAGCGTCGCGACGTCGGTCCCGACCAGCAGGCCGCCCTGCGCATCGCCATCCCAGGCCAGCGTCTCCGGCGCCACCTGTGCGCACCACGCCGCCCGCGCCACCGCCCGCCACGCCTCCAGGCTCCACGGCGGCACCACCTCAGCCTGAAACATGGCCCGCCCCGCGCATCGCGCTGGCGCCGCGAACGCAAAGGACCGCGCCCATCGTGTCAGTCAAACAACCCAGCCTGCCGCGGTGCCGGCGCCAATTGCGCGCGCAGCCGCTGCGGATCGTCCAGCCGCTGCCGCGGATGGTGGTCGAGCACACTGACGAACGGCAGCAATTTCTTCAGCGGCACCCGCAACCGCGCCAGGTCCTCGACCCGCAGCCGCGCATGCCGCCGCGCCAGCAGCAAGCGCTCGACGTTGCGCGTGCCCAATCCCGGCACGCGCAACAACAGTTCGCGCGCGGCGGTATTGAGATCCACCGGGAATCGCTCGGGGTTGCGCAGCGCCCACGCCAGCTTGGGGTCCACGTCCAGATCGAGCATGCCGCTGGTGGTGGGCGGGGCGATCTCCTCCACCGAGAAGTCGTAGAACCGCAGCAGCCAGTCGGCCTGGTACAGACGGTGCTCGCGCTGCAACGGCGGCGCCTGCAGCGGGAGCTTGCTGGAGGCGTCGGGAATCGGACTGAACGCGGAGTAGTAGACCCTGCGCAGCCGATAGTTGCCGTAGAGATTGTGGCTGGTGTGCAGGATCGCGCGGTCGTCGGCGCCATCGGCACCGACGATCATCTGCGTGCTCTGCCCGGCCGGGGCGAAGCGCGGCGGCTTGGCGCGCACCCGCGTCTCGGCCTTGCGCGCTTCCTTGCTCTCCTCGATGCGCCAACGCAATTCGCCCATCGCCGCACGGATGCCGCCGACGTTCTTCTCCGGCGCCAGTTGCGCCAGGCCGCGCTCGGTCGGCAACTCCACGTTGATGCTGAGCCGGTCGGCGTAGCGGCCCGCGGCGGCGAGCAGTTCCGGCGCCGCGTCGGGAATGGTCTTGAGATGGATGTAGCCGGCGAAGCGGTGCTCCTCGCGCAGTTGCCGCGCCACTTCCACCAGTTGCTCCATGGTGTAGTCGCTGTTGCGGATGATGCCGCTGGAGAGGAACAGGCCTTCGATGTAGTTGCGCTTGTAGAAATCCAGGGTCAGCTTGACCACTTCGGCCGGAGTGAAGCGCGCGCGGCGCACGTTGCTGGACACGCGGTTGACGCAGTACGCGCAGTCGAACACGCAGAAGTTGGTCAGCAGGATCTTAAGCAACGACACGCAGCGCCCGTCGGGCGTGTACGAATGGCAGATGCCCATGCCCTCGGTGCTGCCGATGCCGCCGCTGCGCAGCGAATGGCGCTTGTCGGCGCCGCTGGAGGCGCAGGACGCGTCGTACTTGGCCGCGTCGGCGAGCACGGCGAGTTTTTCGAGGGTATTCACCGGCCGACGATGCCGGGTCCGCGTCTCAAACGGTGAGACGCGGATGCGCTGCGGCCTTCACCGCGATGAACCGCTCAGTCGACGCGCCCGGTGTTCAGGCCGCGGCACGCGCCACAGCGCCGTCGAAGCGGTAGATGTCCATCGCCAGCAGGCCAGCGTCGATGCCGGCGTCGATGCGCTGCGCGCCGAGCCCCTCCGCGCCGGCCGCGCCCATCGCCACGTAGATCGGCAACCAGTGCTCGTCGGTGGGATGCGCACGCGCGGCGAACGGGGCCTGCCGGCGGTAGTCGAGCATCGCCGGCACGTCGTCGCGGCGCAACGCCTGCTCGGTCCATTCGATGAACGGACGCACGTAGGGCACCTCCTTGCCCTCGGCGTAGCGGCCGAAGTCGTGCAGGTTGTGGGTGATGCTGCCCGAGCCGATCACCAGCACGCCGTCCTCGCGCAGCGGCGCCAGCGCGCGGCCCAGCGCCAGGTGGTGCTCCGGCCCGAGTTCGGGCTGGATCGACAGCGGCACCACCGGGATGTCGGCTTGCGGGTACAGCAGCGACAGCGGTACCCACACGCCGTGGTCCAGGCCGCGGCGCGGGTCCAGTACCGGCTGCAGCCCGGCCTGTTCCAGCAACTCGGCGACCTGCTCGGCCAGTGCCGGCGCGCCCGCCGCCGGGTACTGCATCGCATGCAGCGCCTGCGGGAAACCGCCGAAGTCGTGGATGGTCTGCGGCTGCGCCGCGGCGCCGACCAGCGGCCGCCGGCCCAGCCAGTGCGCCGAGGCCAGCACGATGGCGCGCGGCCGCGGCAGCGTCGCCGCCAGTTCGGCCAGGCGCGTGCCGACCAGGCCGGGCTGCAACGCGGTCATCGGCGAACCGTGCGAGATGTACAGGGAAGGCAGGCGGGACATGGAAGGTCTCCGGAGGAAGGAGCGCCGCGCTCAGCGCGAGCGCAACGCGAAGCGGCCGTCGCCGATCAGGAACAGCACCGCCAGCGCCAGCGCCCAGAACGCCGGGTACTCCCAGCCGCCGCCGGGATTGGCGAAGCCGAAGCCGTTGGCGCCGTGCACGCTGACGATGGTGCCGAGCAGCAGCGGGATGCCGAGCAGGCCGACCCAGCGCGCGTACACGCCGAGCAACAAGGCCGCGGCGAGGGTGAATTCCAGCGCCATGGCCACATAGCCCAGCGCGCCAGGCAGGCCGAGCGACACGAAGTAGGCGGCGGTGCCGGCCGGGGTGAACACCAGCAGCTTGGTCAGCGCATGCACCAGGAACAGCGCGCCCAGGGCCAGGCGCAGCAAGGTGGCGCCATAGGGCGCCAGGCGGGAGACGGGAGCGGACATGAAGGATCTCCGACAGCGGTGGGATGGGAAACGCTGCACAGGCTATTCCCATCGCCACCACGGATAAATTACCTTTATTCCGAAGATTAATTTCAGGATGCGCAACAATGGATACGCTGGATGCCATGCGGGTGTTCGTCGCCGTGGTCGACCGCAACGGCTTCAACGCCGCCGCCGACGCGCTGGGCATCTCCACCGCCAGCGTCACCCGCCAGGTGGCGTGGCTGGAGCAGCGCCTGGGCTCGCGCCTGCTCAACCGCACCACGCGCCGGGTCAGCCCGACCAGTGTCGGCGCCGCCTACTACCAACGCTGCCAGCTGCTGCTGGCCGAGTTCGACGATATGGAGGCGGCGGTCGGCGAGCAGGCGCTGACGCCGTCCGGCACGCTGCGGATCAACGCCCCCTTCAGTTTCAGCGTCGCCCGGCTCGGGCCGCGCCTGGCCGGCTACAGCGTGCGCTATCCGCAGGTCGCCCTCGATCTGTCGCTGTCCGACCGCCTGGTGGATATCGTCGAGGAAGGCTACGACCTGGCGATCCGCATCACCCGCCAGGTGGCGCCGACCTTGATCGCGCGCAAGCTCGGCGAAGTGCAGGCCTTCCTGTGCGCGTCCCCAGCCTACCTGGCGCGCGCCGGCGCCCCGCAACTGGCGGCCGACTTGGCCGGCCACGCCTTCCTCAGCTACAGCTACGTGCAGGACGACCTGACTCTGCACGGCCCCGACGGCGCGACCCAGGTGCGGGTGGCCGGCACCCTGCGCGCTAACTGCGGCGACGTGCTGCGCGAGGCGGCCATCGCCGGCATGGGCATCACCGTGCAGCCGGACTTCATGGCCGAGGCGGCACTGGAGGACGGACGCCTGGTGCGGGTGCTGCCCGACCACGAGATCGGGCCGATCGGCGTGTACGCGGTGTACGCCAGCCGCAGCCACCTGGCGCCGAAGGTGCGCAGCTTCATCGACTACCTGGTCGAGGTCGGCATCGACCGCACCATGCGCGCCCCGGCCGAGAGCTGAACCGCGGCGCGCGGTCGGACACAACATCCCGCCGATGGCGCTGATCGCGGCGGCCGCGCATGCGCACAATGCCCGCGCTTTTCCCCCCACACCCTCAGGAGTCCGCGCATGAGCAAGATCGCGATCGTCTACTTCAGCGGCTACGGCCACACCGTCAAGCAGGCCGAGGCCGTGCACGCCGGCGCCGCCAGCGTCGGCGAGGCCACGCTGTACCGCATCGACCAGGACGGCAACCTGCCCGACGGCGCCTGGGAGGCCATCGGCCAGGCCGACGCCATCATCTACGGCAGCCCGACCTACATGGGCGGCCCGGCCTGGCAGTTCAAGAAGTTCGCCGACGCCAGCTCCAAGCCGTGGTTCTCGCAGGCCTGGAAGGACAAGGTCGCCGCCGGCTTCACCAACTCGGCCTCGGTCAACGGCGACAAGTTCGCCACCATCGGCTACTTCTGGACCCTGTCCCAGCAGCATGGCCAGATCTGGGTCGGTACCGGCCTGCTGCCGTCCAACACCAAGGCGCACGGCCCCGACGACGTGAACTGGACCGCCGGCTCCGGCGGCGCGCTGGCGATCTCGCCGTCCGATGCGTCCCCGGACGAGGCGCCGCGCAGCGGCGACCTGGAGACCGCGCGCCTGCTCGGCAAGCGCGTGGCCGAGTTCGCGGCCAAGCTCAAGGGCTGAGTCCGTCGGGTGCCGCTCGCGAAGGGCGGCACCCTGCACCCCTATCGCAAGCGGTCTCTGGGCGACGCGACGCCCCTCGGCGCCTGGCCGTGCCGGTCTGGCGCTGCTCCTAGCCGCGATACGATCGCGGCGGCGGTTGCGGCACTGCCGCCTGTCCTCTTTGTCCCCACGTCGCAATGTGCCGACCACCGGCCTGCGCCGCGCTCTACGCAGCGCGGCCGGCCGCGTGCGCTGCGCGTAGGTGATCGATGAACACGCGCAGCTTCGGCGGCAGGTGCTCGCGCGCCGGGTAGTAGATGTGCCAGCCGGCGAACGGCGCGTGCCAGTCGTCCAGCACCCGCTGCAGGCGGCCGGCGGCGACGTCGGCGGCGACCTGCCATTCGAACACTTGCCCCAGGCCCAGCCCGCGGCACGCGGCGTCCAGGCCGACCAGGGTGTCGTTGACCACCAGCCGCCCGGTGACTTCGACCAGGAAATCGTGGCCGTCGCGGGTGAATTCCCAGGCCTGCAGGCGACCGTCGGTGCGGCGCCAGCGGATGCAGTCGTGCTCGGCCAGTTCGGCCGGCGTGCGCGGTGTCCCGTGTGCGGCGAAATACGCCGGCGCGGCCACCACGGTCTGCCGCTGCGGCGGACCCACCGGCACCGCGATCATGTCGCGCGCCAGGCTCTCGCCCAGGCGAATGCCCGCGTCGAAGCCGCCGGCGACGATGTCGGCCAGGGTCCGGTCCGAGTACAGCTCCACGCTGACCTCCGGATAGCGCGCCAGGAATGCCGGCAGGTGCGGGCACACCAGTTGCTCGGCGGCCACCAGCGGCAGGTTGATGCGCAGCGTGCCGGCCGGGCGGTCGCGCAGGAAATCCAGGTCGGCGAAGGCCGCGTCGATCTGCGCCAGGCCCGGCGCCACCCGCTGCAGGAAGCGCTCGCCGTGCTCGCTCAGGCCGACCCGGCGGGTGGTGCGGTTGAGCAGGCGCGCGCCCAGTTGCGCCTCCAGCGCGCGCAGCGTCTGCGACAGCGCCGAGGGCGAGACGCCCAACTCGGCGGCGGCACGGGTGAAGCTGCCATGGTGGGCGACGCGGACGAAGGCGACGACGGCGGACAGCGGCGGGGGACGGTGCATGGCGAGCGGGCAGCAGTAGAGGACGGACGCGTCAGGTGCGCCAGCATTGTTTAGCACACCTTCAAAGCACATGCGGATTACCCGGATTTATCCATGGCAACGTGGCGCCTACAGTTCCCGCACCCTCACCTGGAGACCGCCGCGATGGCCCTCGATCACTACCGCCTGCTCGGCTGTTCCGGCCTGCGCGTCAGCCCGCTGTGCCTGGGCACCATGACCTTCGGCGCCGACTGGGGCTGGGGCGCGGACGCCGACGAGGCGCGCCGGCTGTTCGACCTGTACGTGGAGGCCGGCGGCAACTTCCTCGACACCGCCAACATCTACACCAACGGCAGCGCCGAGACCCTGCTCGGCCGCTTCGTCGCCGGCCGCCGCGACCGCCTGGTGATCGCCAGCAAGTTCGCGCTCAATCCCTTCCCCGGCGATCCCAACGGCGGCGGCAACCACCGCAAGGCGCTGCTGCGCTCGGTCGACGCCAGCCTGGCGCGGCTGGGCACCGACTACCTGGACCTGCTGTACCTGCACGCCTGGGACGGCACCACCGGCATCGAGGAAGTCATGCGCGGCTTCGACGACCTGGTGCGCGCCGGCAAGATCCTCTATGCCGGCATCTCCGACACCCCCGCCTGGCAGGTGGCGCGCATGCAGACCCTGGCCGACCTGCGCGGCTGGACCCCGTTCGTCGCCCTGCAGATCGAGTACTCGCTGGCACAGCGCACGGTCGAGCGCGAACTGGTGCCGATGGCCGAGGCGCTGGGCATGTCGGTGCTGGCCTGGTCGCCGCTGGCGATGGGCGTGCTCACCGGCAAGTACGGTGCCGCCGACCTGGCGCGGGTGCGCGCGGCCGCCTCCGGCGGCGCCCAGGTCGATGGCGTGGGCCGCGCCGAGGTCGCGCATTCGCAACGCACCTTCAACGAGCACGCCCTGGCGGTGGCCGAGGTGGTGGTGGCGCTTGCCACCGAGTTGCAGCGCTCGCCGGCGCAGGTGGCGCTGGCCTGGCTGCTGGCGCGCGGGGCGATGCCGATCGTCGGCGCGCGCAGCGTGACGCAACTGCAGGACAACCTGGGCGCACTCACCCTGCACCTGGACGCCGAGGCACTGCAGCGGCTGGACGCGGCCAGCGCGATCGAACTGGGCTTCCCACACGACTTCCTGGCCTCGCCGAATCCGCAGGCCTTGCTGAGCGGTGGCACCCGCATCCAGCCGCGCTGAGCGCGGCGACCTTCGCACACGAGGACCGTCCCATGACATCCACCACCAACACACTGCCGAGCAGCATGACCCTGGCCGACGCCGAAGCGGCCGGCATCGCCCAGATCGCCGCCTTGATGGGTGCGCAGCAGGGCGCGGCGATCCGCGCCCTCGCCGACGATGCGGACACTGCGCTCACCGGCCGCGGCGCGGCCATCGCGTTCGGCGAGATCTATCGTCCGGGCACCGCGTTGGAGCTGAAGACCCGCGAGCTGGTCACGGTGGCGGTGCTGGCCAGCCTCGGCCACGCCGAACCGCAACTGCGCGTGCATCTGCGTGCGGCGCTCGCCGCCGGCGCCAGCCGCGCGGAGATCTTCGCGGTACTCGACCAGTTGTACGCCTACGTCGGCTTCCCCACCGCGCTCAATGCCCTGGCCGTCGCCCGCGAGGTCCTCGGCGAATCCTCACCCTGAGCGAACCGCCCTGCGGCCACGCTCTCCCTCCCCTCCCCCTCAGGAGCATCTCCATGCAAACCCGCACCCTCGGCCGCAACGGCCCCCGCGTCTCCGCCCTCGGCCTTGGCTGCATGGGCATGAGCGCGTTCTACGGCGGCCGCAGCGACGACGCGGCCTCGATCGCGGTCATCCATGCCGCGATCGAGCACGGCGTCAGCCTCATCGACACCGCCGACATGTACGGCCCGCACACCAACGAAGTGCTGGTCGGCAAGGCGCTGGCCGGGCGCCGCGACCAGGTCGTGCTGGCGACCAAGTTCGGCATCAAGCTCGACCCCAACGACCCGACCGCGCGCGGCATCGACGGCCGCCCGGAGTACGTGCAGTCCGCCTGCGAGGCCAGCCTGCGCCGGCTCGGCGTGGACCATATCGACCTGTACTACCAGCACCGGGTGGATCCGAACGTGCCGATCGAGGACACGGTCGGGGCAATGGCACGGCTGGTGGAACAGGGCAAGGTGCGTTTCCTCGGCCTGTCCGAAGCCGCCGCAGACACCATCCGCCGCGCGCATGCGGTGCATCCGATCACCGCGCTGCAGAGCGAGTATTCGCTGTGGTCGCGCGACCCGGAACACGACGGCGTGCTGGAGACGGTGCGCGAGCTGGGCATCGGCTTCGTGCCTTACTCGCCGCTGGGCCGCGGCTTCCTGACCGGCGCGATCCGCTCGCCGGAGGATTTCGAGGCCGACGACTACCGGCGCCATTCGCCGCGCTTCCAGGGCGAGAACTTCGACCGCAACCTGCAGCTGGTGGAGCGGGTGCGCGAGCTGGCCCAGGCCAAGGGCGTGACCCCGGGCCAACTGGCGCTGGCCTGGGTGCTGGCGCAGGGCGAGGACCTGGTGCCGATCCCCGGCACCAAGCGCCTGGCCTACCTGGAAGAGAACCTGGGCGCGCTGCAGGTGAAGCTGAGCGCCGAGGAGCTGGCGCAGATCGAGGCGATCTTCCCCGCCGATGCCGCCGCCGGCCATCGCTACCCGGCCGCGTCGCGCGGCGCCCTGCAGGGCTGAACCGCGCCCCCGGCCGCGGCGCGGGTCGATTGCCCGCGCCGCGCCGGCCCCGCATCATGCGGGGGTGATCTCCTTCATCGTCCCCGCGCACGACGAAGCTGCCCTGATCGGCGACACGCTGGCCTCGCTGCACGTCGCCGCCCAGGCGCTGCGGCTGGACTGCGAGACGCTGGTGGTGGCCGATGCCTGCAGCGACGCCACCGCCGAGATCGCGCGCCGGCACGGCGCGCAGGTGCTGGAGGTGGAGTTGCGGCACATCGCCGCCGTGCGCAATGCCGGCGCCGCCGCCAGCCGCGGTCGCCATCTGCTGTTCGTCGATGCCGACACGCGGGTCAACACCCCGCTACTGGCGGCGGCGCTGCGCGCGCTCGGCACCGGTGCGGTCGGCGGCGGCGCGCAGGTGCGCCTGCTCGGCGACGTCGCCTGGTACGAACGCCTGGCCCAGGCGCTGTTCGGCTGGCTGTTCCGTTGCACCGGCATCGCCCCCGGCTGCTTCCTGTTCTGCACGCGCAGCGCCTTCGTCGCCGCCGGCGGCTTCGACGAGCGCTACTACGCCGGCGAGGACGTGGCGCTGAGCCGCGCACTGGCGCGGCAAGGACGTTTCGTGATCCTGCGCGAGCCGGTGCACACTTCCGACCGCAAACTGCGCAGCTTCAGCAAGCGCGAGCACCTGGGACTGCTATTGCAACTGCTGCGCCGCGGCCGCGGCATGCTGCGCTCGCGCGACGCGCTCGGCTTCTGGTACGGGCAGCGCCGCGGGCGTTAGTGCGTGTCATCCATCCCCGAGCATGCCGCGCCGCGATTGCCGCGCGCCTGTGGCAAGGAAGAGCGAGGAAGTGGACGTGCGTCCATGCCCGAGCGATGACGCCGCCATGGGCGCGCACAACCGCGGCCCTTCGGGTTGGGCCTGGCAGGCCCAACGCGGCATACTCGGGAATGGATGACACGCCCTAGGCGTGTCATCCATTTCCCTACAGGCTCGGGCGCTTTCGACTATCTGCACATGGACGAGAACGGTACGCTGGAGATCAGGAACGCGGTGATGGCGGACCGGCACGCCATCGCGGCGTTGATGGCGGCGCTGGACTATCCGGGCACCGAGGCCTTCATCGAGACGCGCCTGGCGCAGCTGCTGGCGCATCCGGACGCCGCCTTGCTGGTGGCCGCCGCAGGAGACGACGTCGTGGGCGTGTTGTCGCTGCATTTTCTGCCGCAGTTGGCGTTGGCCGGCGACATCGGCCGCATCAGCTACTTCTGCGTGGACGATCGCGCACGCGGCGCCGGCGTGGGGCAGCGCCTGCTGGCGCAGGGCGAGGCCTTGGCGCGGCAGCGCGGCTGCGACCGCCTGGAGGTGCACTGCCATCGCCGCCGCGAACGGGCGCACGCCTTCTATCGGCGGGAAGGCTTCGTCGAAGTGCCCAAATATTTCGCCAAGTCGTTGCGCGACTGAGGACTGCTTGCGATCGCCAGCGCCAGGCAACGGCGCGATCGTCCCGCGCGCAGTTGCCGGCGCCGATCCGCTGGCAGTACGCTGCGCGCCCCTTGTGCGAGCTTTACGGATGAGCGTCCACACCAGCAGGCCCATCGCGCTGCGTCTTCTCGGCACGGGCGCGTATCTGCCCGCGCAGCAAGTGCCGGCAGAGACCTTCGACCGGCGCTGGGGCAAGCCCGCCGGCTGGACCCTGCGGCATACCGGCGTGGCCACGCGGCACTATGCGGGCGCCGACGAGCCGGCCACGGCGATGGGCGAGCGCGCCGCGCGCGCGGCGTTGGAGGCCGCGCAGTTGCAGGCGCACGAGGTCGATTGCGTGATCAGCGCCTGCAGCCTGATGGAACAGGCGATCCCGTGCAGCGCCGCGTTGCTGCACGCGCGGCTGGGCCTGCAGGGCAGCGGCATCCCGGCCTTCGACATCAACGCCACCTGCCTGAGCTTCATCGCTGCGCTCGACCTGGCCGCCTGCGCGATCGCCGCCGGCCGCTATCGCCGCGTACTGATCGTCTCCAGCGAGATCGCCAGCGTCGGCCTCAACCCGGACGATGCCGACACCGCGCCGCTGTTCGGCGACGGCGCCGCGGCGGTGGTGGTTGGCGCCGACACCGGCGACAGCGGCTCGCAGTTGCTGGCGGCGCGGCTGGAGACCTACTCCGAAGGCATCGACCACTGCCGCGTGCGCGCCGGCGGCACCCGCCTGCGTCTGGAGCACGGCGTCGAGGCGCTGCGCGCCGGCTCGCAGTTCGAAATGCACGGCCGCGCCACCTATCGCCTCGCCGCGGCGAAGCTGCCCGGCTTCCTGCAGCGGCTGCTGGCGCAGGCCGGAGTCGAGCTGGCGCAGTTGCAGCGGATCGTGCCGCACCAGGCCAGCGCCAAGGCGCTGCGCCACCTGCGCGTCGCGCTGGGGCTGGCGCCGGACGCGCTGATCGAGATCATCGGCGACCACGGCAACCAGATGGCCGCGTCCATTCCCAGCGCGCTGCACCAAGCGATCCACAGCGGCCGCATCGTCCGTGGCGACCTGATCGGCCTGGTCGGCTCCGGCGCCGGGCTGGCGTTCGGCGGCGCAGTGTTGCGCTACTGACATGGCACGCGTCCTGGTCACCGGCGCCTCCGGCTTCATCGGCGCCTACATCGTGCGCGCATTGGCCGCTGCCGGCATGCCGGTGCGCGCCAGCGGCCGCGACGCCGCCAAGCTGTCGGCTTTCGCCGGCGATCCGCGCATCGAGGTGGTGCGCGCCGAGCTGTGCCGCGACGACCTTGCGCCGCTGTTGCACGGCTGCGATGCAGTGATCCACTGCGCGGCGCTGTCGGCACCGTGGGCCAGTGCCGAGACCTTCCGCCTGGCCAACGTGGTCGCCACCGAACGCCTGCTCGCCGCCGCGCTGACCGCACGCGTGCGCCGCTTCGTGCACTTCAGTTCGCCGAGCATCTACTTTCGCTTCGCCGATCAGTACCAGATCACCGAAGAGTTCACCCCGCCGGCGCGCTGGATCGGCGGCTACCCGCAGACCAAGTGGGAGGCCGAGGAAAAGGTGCGCGCCGCCGCGGCGTCAGGGCTGCCGGCGGTGGTGCTGCGCCCGCGCGCGGTGTTCGGCCATGGCGACAACGCGATCGTGCCGCGGCTGCTGGCGGTGGCGCAGCGCGGCTGGTTCCCGCTGATCGACGGCGGCCGCGCGATGATCGACGTGTGCTGTGTGGAGAACGCGGTGGCCGCGGCGCTGGCCGCGCTGCGCGCCGAGCACATCGGCGACGGCCGCGCCTACAACATCAGCAACGGCGCACCGATCGCGGTCCGCGACCTGGTGACCGAGCTGTTCGCGGTGCTGCGCCTGCGCGTGCGGCTGCTGCCGGTGCCGCGCGGGCCGGCGCTGGCCCTGGCCACGCTCGGCGAACAGATCGCGCTGCGCCGGCGCGGCCAACCGGAACCGCGGCTCAGCCGCTACGGCATCGGCGTGCTCGGCTATTCGCAAACGCTGGACATCGGCCGCGCGCGCCGCGAGCTCGGCTATGCGCCGGTGCTGTCGACCGAGGCCGGGCTGGCCGCGCTGGGGCAACGATGAGCGCGCCACGGCTGCGCTGGCGGCTGTACGAGGCCGGCCATTGCACGCATCCGGAACGCGCCACCCGCCGCGGCGCGCCGCTGGCACCATGCCCGTTCCCGGCGCTGGCGGCGCTGCTGCAGCATCCGCAGCACGGCGACCTGTTGTTCGACACCGGCTATTCGCCCCACTTCTTCGACGCCACCGCGCGCTTTCCCGAGCGCCTGTACCGCTGGCTGACCCCCGTGCAGCTGGCACCCGGGCAATCGCTGCGCGAACAGCTCGCACGCGACGGCGTGGATGCGGACCGCATCGGCTGGATCGTGCTGTCGCATTTCCACGGCGACCATGTCGGCGGCGTCGCCGATTTCCCGCATGCGCGTCTGGCCTGCGCACAACAGGCCTGGGACGACCTGCAGCGCCGCGGCCGGCTGGCCGCGTTGCGCGAAGGTTTCCTGCCGGCGCTGCTGCACGGCGCGCGCCCACGCATGCACTGGATCGAGGCGCTGCCCGCGGCGATGCCGCCCGCTCCGCTGCGCGACTTCGGCACGCCGCGCGATCTGTTCGGCGACGGCAGCGTGCTGCTGGTGCCGCTGCCCGGGCATGCGCCCGGCCACTACGGCCTGTGGTTCGAGGACGCGCATGGCCCGGTGTTCCTGATCGCCGACGCGGCCTGGTCCAGCGCCGCGCTCGCCGACGGTACGCCGCCGCCGGCGCTGGTCACCCACCTGCTCGGCGAGCACCGCGTCTATCGCGACACGCTGGCGCGGCTGCATGCGTTGCGCCAGGCCGAGCCGGAGTTGCGGCTGGTGCCCTCGCATTGCCGGCAATGGCGGCCGACGCGGGCAGGGCACACGCATGGCTGATGCACCCGGCGTGCTGATCACCGGCGCGCGTGCGCCGGTCGCCCTGGACCTGGCGCGCCGTTTCGCCGCGCAGGGCTGGCGGGTGCACCTGGCCGACAGCGTCGCCAGCCGCATCTCCGGTTGGTCGCGTGCGGTCGCCGCGCATCACCGCGTCGCGCCCGCGCGCGACGCACCGCGCGCCTGGCTGGCCGATCTCAATGGCGTGCTCGCACGCCAGCGCATCGACGTGCTGATGCCGACCTGCGAGGAAGTGTTCTACCTGGCCCGCTACCGCAGCGCGCTGCCGGCGCAGCTGCACCTGCCGCTGCACGACTTCGACACGCTGCGCGCGCTGCACAGCAAGTACGCCTTCATGGAACTGGCGCGCGGCCTGGACAGCGACGTCGAGGTGCCGGACAGCGTGCGCGTGCGCAGCCTGGCGCAGGCACGCGAGTGGGCCGGTACCGCGCCGCTGGTGTTGAAGCCGGAGTTCTCGCGCTTCGGCGTGCATGTGCGCTTGTACCCGCACGGCGTGCCCACCGACGCCACGCCGCTGCCCGACCAGGGCGACTGGGTCGCGCAGCGCTACTGCACCGGCGAGGAGCGCTGCTCGTATGCACTGGCGCGCGACGGCGTGTTGCTGGCGCATGCGGTGTACCGCCCGCGCTATCGCCTGCGGCGCAGTTCCAGCTACTACTTCGACGCCGCGCCGGATCCGCAGATTGAGCGCTTCACCGCGCAGTTGGTAAAGGCGCTGCGCTTCAGCGGGCAGATCTCCTTCGACTGGATGGTCTCCGCGCAAGGGCGCTGCAGCGTGATCGAATGCAATCCGCGTGCGACCAGCGGCCTGCACCTGTTCGCCGCGACCGATCCGCTGGTGGCGTTGCTGAGCGGCGACGCGGGCCGGGCGCAGGCGCCGCTGCGCCCGGCCGAGGATCGCGCGGCGATGCTGGCCATGCTGATGCTGGGCGTGGCCTTGCCGGCGGCGCTGGGCCAGGGCCGGCTACGGCAGTGGCGCCACGACTACGCGCGCGCCGAGGACGTGCTGGCGCCGCGCGGCGACCGCTGGCCGCTGGCCGGCACGCTGTGCGACCTGGGCAGCCATGCACGGCTGGCGCTGGCACAGCGCTGCAGTGTGCGCGAGGCCGCCACCCGCGATACCGAGTGGGACGGCGAGGCGTTGCCGCCGCCATGAACGCCGGCAGCGCCGACGCCGCGGCCGCCGATTACGCCGCGCAGCTGCAGCGCTTCGCCGCGCTGCATGCCGGTGGCGATGCGCAGCAGTTGGCCGACAACGCGCATGCGCGCATCGAGGTGCTGCAGGCCGGCGCACTGGCAATGCCGGTGACGGTCGGCGAGCGTCACCCGGGCAACGCCTGGGTATGTTCGCCGCGCACCACGTATGCCGACTATGCCGCCGAGGAAGCCGCACGGCTGTTGCCGGGTGCGCTGGCCGCACCGGTACGCGGCTTGTGCGGCGGCATCGGCGCGTGGCTGGACTGGGCACGGATCGACCGCGCGGTCACCCTCAACAACTGGCTGCTGTCCACCAACCTGTATCCGCCGCTGCCGCCGGGCGGCCTGCGCACGCTGCTGGACGCCGCACGCGCGCGCTGGCCCGACCACGCGCTGTGGTTCCGCTCGCTCAATGCGGTGGACACGCCGCAGTGGCTGCACGCGCTGCAGGCCGAAGGCTTCACCCTGATCGCCAGCCGCCAGGTGTACCTGTACGAGGACTGGCCGCAGCTGCTGCGCCATCGCGACCTGGCCCGCGACCTCAAGCTGGTGGACCGCCGCGACCTGCAGCGCTGTGGCAACGACGCCATCGGCGAGGCCGACTATCCGCGCATCGCCGCGCTGTATGCGCAGCTGTATCTGGAAAAATATTCGCGCTGCAATCCGGCCTACCACGCCGGCTTCCTGCGCGCCTGGCACCGCGCCGGTCTGCTGCGCTTCGACGGCTTCCGCGACGATACCGGGCAGTTGGTCTGCATCACCGGCCTGTTCGGCATCGGCGGCACCGTGACCGCGCCGATCGTCGGCTACGACCTGCGCCTGCCGCAGCGGTTGGCGCTGTACCGCACCCTCACCGCCTGCGGCATCGACCATGCGCGTCGGTACGGCCAGCGCCTGAACCAGAGTGCCGGCGCAGCCAGCTTCAAACGCCAGCGCGGCGGCCTGCCGGTCATCGAATACAGCGCGGTCGATGCGCGCCACCTGCCGTTGCGACGGCGCCAGCCGATCGCCGCGCTCGGCACGCTGACCCGGCGCATCGGCGTCCCGCTGATGCGCCGCTACCGGCTATGAGCGACGCCGCGCCGCGTGTTTTGCATTCCGTAACCGTTTTCAGCGCAAAACGCGCGTGTTCTGCCGAATGCCGGGTACACCCGCTGCCTTATACTTTGCTGCACCTGCAACACCCCATCGCCGCTGCGGCCCGGGACATCTGTGGAATGGATTGCGCACCTGGCCCATGCCGGCACCTTGCTGATCGTCAACGCGTTGCTCGCGGCGGTGTCCTCGGCGATGTTCCTGGCGCTGTACGTCACCGGCCGCAAGGAACGGCATGCGCGCAGCCTGTTGCTGCTGGCGCTGAGCTACGCCGTCTTCGCCCTGGGTTTCGGCATCCTGCTGGCGCCGGCCTGGCATTTCACGGCCGTCTGGATCGCGCCGGCCGGCAACGTCACCCTGGACGTGGCGACTGTATTGACGCTGGTGGCGGTGAACGCCTACCTGCAACGCCCGCTGCTGCAGTGGACGCTGCTGCTGCCGGTCGCGATGCTCTGCGCGCTGGAACTCTACAGCCTGCATTACGCCGGCTACGATCACCGGATCATGGTGATCTTCGGCGGCCTGTTGCGCGGCATCCTGACCGTGGCCACGGCGGTGGCGTTGTGGCGCCATGCCCACAGCATGGTGCGCACCGCGGCGCGCTTCACTGCCGTCTTCCACTTCCTGTGGGCCGGGATGATCGGGCTGCGGATCGCATGGTGGGCCGTCCATCCCGACGTCGGTCTCGGCCAAGACCCGACCACGAATTTCGGCTTGCTGGCGCGCATCGTGCTGACGGCCAGCATCACCCCTGGGTTCCTGTGGATGCTGACCCGCGAAATGAACGCGGAACTGGTCCGGCATGCCTCGCAGGATCCACTCACCGGGGTAACCAACCGCCGGGTGATGTGGGAGCGCGGCGAAGCGGCGACCTGCGATGCGGCGCGCAAGCAGGGCGCGATCGCCGTGCTGATGATCGACGTGGACCACTTCAAGGCGATCAACGACCGCTTCGGCCATGCCGTCGGCGACCAGGTCCTGATCGCCATCGCGCAGACCCTGTCGCAGCACATCCGCGCGCCCGATCTGCTGGCGCGCATCGGCGGCGAAGAATTCATGGTGCTGGTCCCGCATGGCGACGAAGCCGCGGTACGCAATCTCGCCGAGCGCCTGCGTCGCCGGGTGGAACAGCAGCAGATCGGTCCGGCGCCGGATGCGCCACTGGCATGCACGGTGAGCATCGGCTATTGCCGGTCGGCAGGCGCGCAGGCGCCCTGGCAGACCCTGGTGCTGGCGGCCGACCAGGCGCTGTACGCCGCCAAGCGTGCCGGCCGCAACCAGATCGCCGGCACCACCGTCGCATGATCGCCAGCGGCGAACCACACACACTGCGGGCGCTGCGCGCGGCATGAGCGGCTGGCATCCGTCCCTGTACCGGCAATGGTTCGCCGTCGCGCCCGCCGCGGCGTTGCGACGGCGGCCGCTGGCCGTGTCGGTGATGGACCGGCACGCGGCGATCGCGCGCTGCGCCGACGGCAGCCTGCTGGCGCTGGAAGACCGTTGTCCGCACCGGCACGCGCCGCTGTCGGCCGGCTGCGCCACCGGCGATGGCCTGTCCTGCCCGTATCACGGCTGGCGCTTCGACCGCGCCGGCGCCCTGCGCGAGATCCCCGGGTTGCCGCCCGGGCAGGTGCCGCCGGCGGTGCGGGTACGCGCCTTCGCCGCGCGCGAGCACGACGGGTTGATCTGGCTGCGTCCCGATCCCGAGGGCGCGGACGCGCCGTCGCAACTGGTGCAGGCGCTGCAGCCGTCGGCGCGGCGCTTCCTGTGGCGTACGCGCTGGGACGCGCACGTGGTCGATGCGCTGGAGAACTTCCTGGACCCGCTGCACACCCACCTGCTGCATCCGGGGCTGGTGCGACGTGGCGGCGCGCGCACCGCGATGCGCGCGGAACTGCGCCATACCGAGGAAGGCTTCCACGTGGACTACCGCGGCGCCGCGGCGCAGAGCGGCTGGCTGTACCGGCTGTTCGAATCGCCGCGGATCCTGGAACGCGCGCATTTCGCCGCCCCCGGCAGCGCGCAGATCGAGTATCGCTACGCGCGCGGCGGCCGCGTGCGGATCAGCCTGCACTTCACCCCGCTCGGCGAACGCAGCACCGACGTCTTCGCCAGCCTGCACGTGGAAGGCCGCTGGGCGCCGGCGTGGGCGGTGCGCCTGCTGGTGTGGCCGCTGCTGCACCGGGTCGGCGAACAGGACCGGCGCATGCTCGCGCTGCAGTCGCGCAACCTGCAGCGCTACCCGGGCGCGCGCGGCGCCTCCACCGCGCTGGACCTGGTGCGCGAACCGCTACGCCGTTACTGGCAAGGCGACGCGCTACCGACGCCCGGCAGCGGTCACGACGTGGAGATCATGCTGTGACCGCGCCGAGCCGCTGCAGCACGTCCGCCAGCGGGGCCGGACGCCCGAGCAGATAGCCCTGCACGCCGCCGCAGCCGTGCGCGCGCAGCCAGCGCAACTGCGCCTCGGTTTCCACGCCCTCGGCGACCACGTCCAGCCCCAGGCAATGGCCCAGGGTCAGCAGCGCCTGGCAGATCGAGGCGTTGCGCGGGTCGCGGTCCACCTCGGCGACGAAGCTGCGGTCGATCTTCAGCGTGTCCAGCGGCAGGTCGCGCAGATGCGCCATGCTGGAGAAACCGGTGCCGACATCGTCCAGGGCCACGCGCACGCCCAGCGCGCGCAGTTGCCGCAGCACGTCGCCGGCCTGCTGCGGCTGCCGCATCAGGCTGCTCTCGGTCAGTTCCAGCTGCAGGCCGTTGGCGGCCAGCCCGGCCTCGGCACAGGCCTGCACCAGGTCGGCGACCAAATCGCCATCGAAGAACTGCAGCGCCGACACGTTCACCGCCACCGGCAGGTCCGGCCATCCGTGGTCGACCAGGTCGCGACGCGCGCGCGCCGCCGCGCGCATCACCCAGCGCCCCAGCGGCAGGATCAACCCGGTGTCCTCGCACAACTGGATGAACGCATCCGGGGCGATGAAGCTGCCGTCGGCCTGCGGCCAGCGGACCAGGGCCTCGAGTTCGCGCGGGGCGCTGCTGCCGGCGTGCATGATCGGCTGGAAATACAGCTCGAATTCCTGGCGCTCGATCGCCTGCTGGAGACGTCCGGCCAGGCGCAGGCGTTCGGCGGTCCGCGCCGCGATGGCCGGGTCGAAGCGCACCAGGCTGCGGCCCTCGGCCTGTGCCGCGTGCGCGGCCTGCGCGGCGCTGCCGATCGCCTCGTGAGCGTCGGCGGCATCGTCCGGACACAGCGCCACGCCGATGTGCGCCTGCAGCTGCTGGGCGAACTCACCGCCCTGCACCGGCGCGTACAGCGCCTCCTGCAGCGCCTGCAAGGCCTGTGGCAGCGCATATGGGTCCAGGATCGCCAGCACGAAGTCCTGCGCCGGCTGATGCGCGCTCAGGCCGAAGCGCTCGCCGAGCGCGCGGATGCGACCGGCCACCGTGCTGCGCACCGCATCGCCGGCGGCGCGGCCCAGGGTATCGCCGATCAGGGCCAGGCCGCGCACCTGCACGTAGGCGATGGCATAGCCGCCGCGTTGCGCACGCAGGGCATCGGCCAGGGCGTGCGGCTTGAGCAGGCCGGTGCTGAAGTCGTGGCGCGCCAGGTAGGCCAGCTCGCGTTCGTGGGCCACGCGCTCGGTGACGTCCTCGGCCAGGATCAAGCGCGCCGGCACGCCGCTGAACTCCAGGTCGGCACTGTGGACGCACACCGACAGCAGGCTGCCGTCCTTGCGCCGGTGGGTCCACACGCTCGGCGCGGCGAAGCCTTCGCGCGGTTTGCGCACGTCCTGCAGCAAGCGTTCGACGTCCTCGGCCGGACGCAGATCGCGCAGATCCATCGCCAGGAATTCGGCGCGGCTGTAGCCGTACTGGCGCACCGCGGCCTGGTTCACTTCCAGGAAGCGCAGGCTGTCCACCGCGAACACCCAGTACGGCAGCGGATTGCGGTCGAACACCAGCCGGAACTGGCGCTCGGCGTCGAGCAGGCGCGCCTGCGCCGCCACCCGGTCGCTGACGTCCTGTACCGCACCGGTCATGCACAGGCCCTTGCGGGTGCGCACCAGCGCGCCGCGCGCGGCCAGCCAGCGCAGGCGCCCATCGGGCAGATGCATACGGTAGACGGTGTTGTAGTCCGCCCGTCCCCGCGCGGCGTCCTCGTAGAGCTGCGTCACTCGCGCGCGATCCTCGTCGTGGATCCGCTCCAGAAACGCCTCGATCGGCAGCTGCATGCGCTGCAGGCCGAACATCGCGCCGGTCGGCTCGGACAGGCGCAGCACGCGCTCGGCGATGTCGATGCGCCAGGTGCCGATGCCGCCCATGCCGTGGGCCAGGCGCAGGTCCTCGTCGCCGCGGCGCAGGCGCTGCAGCAGATGGCGCTGGCGACGCTCGGCGCGGCGTAGGCTGCCGAGCAGATAGGCCAGGCCAAGCAGGTACAGCACATACACCAGCGCCGCCACCGCGGCGAACCCCCACCAGCCGGACAGCGTCTCGCGCAGCCCCACGCCGGCCACCGCCAGCAACGGATACGCGCCGCCACCGCTCAGCGCCAGGACCCGTGGCGTGCCGTCGAAGACATCGCGGCGCACGCCCAGCGCGCCGCCGTGCGGCATCGGCTGCGCCAGCGCGATCGGCAGGCGGGACTGGCCGGCCGCGAGCGGGCGGCTGGCGCCCAGCAGCGCACCCTGCGCGTCGGTCAGGGCGACGATGCCGTCGCGCCCGCTGTCGGTGCCCTGCACGATGCGCTGCAGCGCGGCCACCCGCCATTGCGCCTCGACCCAACCGTCCGTGCCCCAGGGCACAGCCACCCGCACCACCGCCTCGCCGTCGGCCAGCCGCAGCGGCGGACTCACGCAGACCCGGCCGCCACAGCGCGCACGCTGCATCCACGCACGCAGGTGCGCATCGCCGGCACCGCCGAAGCAGCGTCGCCCCTGCGCATCCAGCAAGGACACGTCGTGCAGTTCCGGGTGCCGCGTCAGCAGGCCCTGCAGCGAGGCGGCGATCAGTTCTGGCGCGCGTCGCGGCGTCTCCGCCAGCAGCGCCTGCGCACTCAGGCCTTCGCCGTGCAGGGCCTGGCCGAGATTGTCCAGTTGCAACTGCAGCAAGCGGTCGGCGCCGGTGGCCAGCGCCAGGCTCTGCCGCTGCGCCGCGGCCAGGCGATTGTGGCGGTCCTGCGCCAGGACCAGCACCAGGCCGGCCGCCAGCACCACCGCCAGCACCAGGCCCCAGGTCGCGATCGCCCGCGACGGCGCGCGCGTGACGCGCCGCAGGCGGTGCCGGAAGCGACGGTCGCGCTTCCTGTCGGCGAGCGGGTGCTGCGGCATCGAGAATTGCAACGGTGCGTAGGTGCTGGTTACAGCGGCCTGGCACCGGCGTTCTTGACCGTACGTGATGCGATACTGCGTTCAGCGACGCAGATAAACGGTTCAGTCCATCACGGGCCACTGCGCCAGTTGCTGCGTGGTCAAACCGACGCGCCGGCAGGCACGCGCGGCAATGCCGTCGTGCAGCGCGACCCGGAACAGCGGCGCCACCTGCTGCAGCAGCCAGGCCGGCACCGCAGGGCCGGTACGCTGCAGCCGCGCCTGCCGCAGCATGGCGCTGGCCCACGGCGGCAGCAGCGCCGCGCCGGCGCCCAGGAACAATTCGCGCGACAACCCCGGCGCCGGCACCGGCAGGCGCAGGCCCGCCAGCACCGCCAGCACCTCGCGCGAGCGCGCGTCCACCCGCAACTGCGGCCGCTGCCGTTCGAAATAGTCCAACACCGCGGCCTCGCTGGCCGGCACGGCGCGCGCGCCCAGCGCCTCGGCGACGCGCCGTCCCTCGTCGTAGTAGCGGTCGGCGATCGCCGCCGGTACCGCACGGCAGTAGCGGCGGTAGCCCTGCAGAAAGCCGTAGGCTTCGGTCACGTGCACCCAGGTCAGCAACGCCGGGTCGTCGGCGGCATAGGCGCGCCCGTCGGGCGTGTGGCCGCGCACCCGCGTGTGGATCGCGCGAACCCGGGCGATCTGGCGCTGCGCCGCGTCGGTGGGCGCATAGCTGGTGGCGGCGACGAATTGCGTGGTGCGACGCAGGCGCCCGACCAGGTCCTCGCGAAAGTTGGAATGGTCGTAGACCCCGGCCAACGCCAGCGGATGCAGGGTCTGCAACAACAGCGCACACAGCCCGCCGGCCAGCATGCCGGGAAATTCGGCATGGATGCGCCAGGTGACGCTGTCCGGACCGAACAGGCCGATGTCGCCGAGCGGCTGGTCGTAATCGATGGCATCGCGCTCGCGCGGGAACGCGCCCAACACCCAGCGGCGAATCTGGGTGGTGGCCGGGGCGGAGAGGGTGCGTAACAACGAAGGCATACGCCGATGCTAGCGGAGATGGCGCGAGCGCCGTGCGATGGCGTATGGCGCGCACCGGCCGCGCCGCATGTGCGACCGCAGCATGCACTTTGCGGCCGCTGTGCTAGAAAGAAGCTGCCTCAAGATAGCCCGTCGACGTTCCGCATCCGTCACCGCATCTGCAAGGAGCCCGTCATGCTCGCTTTGTTCAAAGGCTTGGGATTGCTGCTCGAGGACAACGCGCTGCACCAGCGCTCGTTTCCCGAACAGGTCGCGCACTGGCAGCACAAGAGCGAATCGCAGATCCGCGAAGAGGTGGCCTTGCTGGCCAAGGCCAAGCAGCAATGGCTGGTCGCCTCGATCATCGGCTGGCAGGCGATCTCGCTGATCCTGCTCGGGGTGATCACCGCGCAGTTGTGGCAGCACGACTACCACCTGACCTTCTCGCGCATCGTCATCGTGGTCACCTCGTGGGTGGCGATCCTGTTCGTGATCTGGTTCATCGCCAACATGTTCGATCGCACCGCCGGCTTCGAGCGCTGGCTCACCGCGTTCAACAGCCGCGAGCCGCTGTCCGCCGATGCCGACACCGTGGAATGCGTGGCCGACGCGCTGAACATGGCGCGCAAGTACCCGGAGATCCTCGCCTACAAGCGCGAGGTGGTGGCCAACCGCGAGCTGCGCCACGAGGACATCCGGATCATGCGCGAGATGGGCCGCATCCGCCTGCATGCCGAACTGGTCGCCTCGCTGATCCAGTTCGAAGGCACGCCGCCCGGCGGCCAGCCCGGCGTGTTCCGCGTCGCCGGCTGAGGCTGCCGCACACGCACAAGGCGCGCCGTCTGCACGACGGCGCGTCGTCGGCCTGGCGCCACACGCGACCGCAGCGCGGCCGCCATGCACGCATGATCGGTCGGCATCCACGCACGCGCCTGCAGGGTGCTCGTCGAGTTCGGCGCTGCAGCTTGGACACGCTGGCAGCGCAACCACGATGCCTGGCCATTTGGCCGGAGCCTGCCGGTCCAGCCGACCTCCCACCCGACTCCCCGCCGTGCACCCGTCACGGCCGCTGCAACGCACGCGCCGGCCATGGGCATTCCCAACGCCCATTTCGCGAAATATAATCATTCTCGATTAGAACTTTCGCCCCCACGGTCTCGATGCCACTGCACCCCCTCTCCTGCGCCTGCCTGCTGGGCATGGCGCTGTCCCTGCCTGCGCACGCCGCCACCGCCGATACCGCCACGGCCGCCGACAGCAGCGCCGATGCCGCACAGGCGACCGCCCTGCCCACGGTGCAGGTGCGCGCCGACGCCCAGAGCGGCTTCCACGCCACCGGACCGGTGCAGGCCGACAAGTCCGACGCGCCGCTGGCGCAGACGCCGTTCTCGATCACCGTGGTGCCGCGTGCGCTGCTGGACAGCCAGCAGGCACTGAGCCTGTCCGACGCGCTGCACAACGTCTCCGGCGTGGTCGCCAACACCTACGGCCGGCGCGGCTGGGACGACCTGATCATCCGCGGCCAGACCGCCTCCGACGCGCTGTTCGTCGACGGCCTGCGCACCGCCGCCAACAACCGCGTGGCCGAGCAACTGTTCGGCGTGCAGCAGGTGGAGGTACTGAAGGGCCCGGCCTCGCTGCTGTATGGGCAGGTGCTGCCGGGCGGCCTGGTCAACCTGATCAGCAAGCGCCCCGGCGCCGACCCGATGCGGCGGGTCGACCTGAGCGTGGGCAGCGATGGCCTGCGCCAGGGCAGCGTCGATTTCAACCAGCCGCTGTCGGCCGACGGCAAGGCGGCCTTGCGCCTCAATGCGCTGGCGATGAACAGCGACGACCCGACCGACCACGTGTACTTCCGCAGCCGCTGGATCGCGCCGTCGTTGTCGCTGGACCTGGGCCCGCGCACCGACTTCGTGCTGCTGACCAGCTACCAGGAACGCGACTACATCCGCCAGCAGGGCCTGCCCTGGGAAGGCAGCGCCGAACCCAACCGCAATGGCAGGATCGACCGCGCGCTGTTCACCGGCGAACCCGGGCAGCGGCCGTACCACAGCCACCAGAGCCGGATCGGCTACGTGCTCGATCACCGCTTCGACAACGGCTGGACCCTGCACCACGCCGCGCGCTGGCAGAGTTTCGGCCTGGACGGCTTCCTGATCGCCAACAACGGCCTGGCCGCCGACCTGCGTACCCTGCGTCGCACCGCCACCCAGCAACAGTTCGACGGGCGCACCTGGGTGCAGGACACCTACCTGCAGGGCGGCTTCGCCACCGGCACCTGGCAGCACACCGTCACCGCCGGCCTGGACGCGTTCAAGACCTGGGAGTGGAACGTGCAGTCGACCTGCCGCGTCGGCACTCTCGACGTGTACGCGCCGGTCTACGGCAGCGCCGTGATCTGCCCGGCCCGGCCCAACCGCGACAATCTCAGCGTGGTCGCCTCCGGCGGCCTGTACCTGCGCGACCGCATCCAGTTCGCGTCCGACTGGCAGTTGCTGCTGGGCTTGCGCCACGACCGCAGCCGCAACCGCAGCGAGGACCACCTGGCCGGCAGCGACGTGCGCAACGACGCCAGCGCGACCACCGGCTCGGCAGCACTGATGTTCGACGCCGGCGGCGGCCTGCGCCCGTATGCCAGCGTCGCCACCTCGTTCTATCCCAACGTCGGTACCGACGCGCAGGGCGCGCAGTTCGACCCCGAGCGCGGCCGCCAGGTGGAACTGGGCGTCAAGATGGAGGTGGGCAGCGGCACCAGCCTGAGCATGGCGCTGTACGACCTGCGCCGGCGCAACGTGCTGCAGGCCGATCCGTTCAACGACGGCTACAGCATCGCCGTGGGAGAACAGCGCAGCCGCGGCCTGGAACTCAACGCCGCCGCCGACCTGGGCAACGGGCTGAGCCTGTTCGGCGGTTACGCCTACACCGATGCGGTGGTCACCGACGATGGCGGCCAACGCGTCAGCAGCGTGGGCGATCGTCTGAGCAACGTGCCGCGGCACAGCGGTTCGCTGTGGCTGCAGTACAGCGCCCACGGCGCGGCCGACGGCTGGAGCGTCAGCGGCGGCGCGCGTGCCGAAGGCGAGAAGACCGCCTACGGCCACCGGATTCCCGGCTACCTGGTGTTCGACGCCGGCCTGGGCTACCGCCAGGGCCATTGGCGTTACGCATTGAACCTGAAGAACGCCTTCGACCGCGACTACTACACCGGCGGCCTACAGCGCGCCGTGGCCCTGGGCGACCCGCGCACGCTGCTGTTCTCGGTGGGCGTAGATTACTGAGCAGACGGCGTCGCTTCCCCGCCGCGCATGCGTGGTCGCAAGCGCGGCCTGCGGCGCGTGACCGCGCCGTCGACGCATCATCCCCGCGCCGCCATGCCGTCCTGCCGAAAGGGACGGAGCAGCCTCCTGTGGGAGCGACTGCAGGGCACCTGCAATAACGCACTTTGTCGCGACTCAAGCGAACATGTCGTGTCACCTTCGTAGGAGCGGCTTTAGCCGCGACGGGCTTTCCCGGGAAAGCCCGTCGCGGCTAAAGCCGCTCCTACAGGAGGGCTCGCGTCGTTGTCAGAGGCGCCCTTCAGGCGCGACGCATGACGTCATCCGGCAGCCGCTTTGCACCCGCCGTCGGGACTGAAGCCCCTCCCACAACAGCCGCGATCATCCGGACATCGCCAGATGCCGCGGCAGATCATGTCGGCCAGCCACACGCCATCGCTCCTCAATCGCGCCCGCACGCCGACGCCGCGGCATCCGACACCACGCATTGCCGGAAATCGCGCGGCAGCCCGGCGATCTCGCGGCGCTGGCCGACCGTCAGATCAAAGGCCTGCAACACGCGCGGACTGCAGGCAGCACCGTCGCCGCCGCTTGCCGCCTGCGATGTCGTGCAGGCGGCGTAGACCTGGTAGTGGCAGCGTCCGCTGTGGCTGTCGATGCAGCGGAACGTGGCCAGGCCGCCGCGGTAGGTGGTCCGACTGAACAGCAGCGGCACGCCGCGTTCGCTGGCCTGCACCACCGTCTCGCGGCTGGCGCCGACGGACAGGTCGAGATCGGCATGTCCGTGGCAGCCGAACAGGCCGAGCAGGCACGACCACAGCAAGGAGAGCAAGCGCATGCGGAGATTCCTTGTTCCAGTGCGAAGCGGAAGGTGATGCCGCGGCTACATGCCGCGGAACAGGCTCATGTACGGCTGGCTGACGGTCAGGACCTCGTCGCGGTGGCGCAGCTTCAGCCGGCCCTTGCCGGTGTCGTCGCGCACCACCGAGGCCACCGCCTTGAGGTTGACGATGGTGGAGCGGTGGATCTGTCGGAACGCGGCCGGATCGAGCACGTCCAGCAACTCGCGCAGGGAAGTGCGCAGCACCGCTTCGCCATCGCGGGTGAGCACCGTGGTGTACTTGCTGTCGGCCTGGAAATACAACACGTCGTCGAGCAGGATCAGCCGCGTCTCGCGGCCGCTGCTGGCGGTGACCCAGGCCAGCGGTGGCGGCGCCGATGGGGCGACTGGGCGCTGCTGCAGGCGCTGCAACAGCGCATCGAGCACCGCCGGATCCGGCCCCTGCGCCGCCCGCGCCTGCAGCCGCTGCACCGTGGCCTGCAGGCGTTCGCGCACGATCGGCTTGAGCAGGTAGTCCACCGCGCCGTGTTCGAACGCATCGATGGCGTACTGGTCGTAGGCGGTGACGAACACCACCTGCGTGTGTGGACTCAGTTCCCCCAGCGCGCGCGCCACCTCGATGCCGCTCAGCCCGGGCATGCGGATGTCCAGGAATGCCACCTGCGGGCGCAACTCCGCCAGCCGCTCCAGCGCACTGGCGCCGTCCTCGCACTCGGCGACGATGCGCAGCTGCGGCCACACCTCGCCCAGCAGCGCGACCAGCGCGTCGCGCAGCAGGGTTTCGTCCTCGGCGACGATCGCATCAGTCATGCTGCGCTCCCATGGCCATCGGCGCCGGCACCGGCAATGGCGGTGGCGGCGCCCCAACCGGCCACGGCAGGGTGATGGTGGCGGCCACGCCGCTGGGGAAGTTGGAGACGATGGCGAAGCTCGCCGCGCCGGCGTAGGTCAGGCGCAGCCGCTCACGCAGGTTCTTCAGGCCGATGCCGGTGCCGCTGGACTGGGTGTTGAAGCCCAGGCCGTCGTCGGCCACGGTCAGGGTGACGTGGTCGTCGACCACGCGCGCCAGGATCCAGATGGTGCCGCCGCCGGGCTTGGGTTCCAGGCCATGCTTGATCGCGTTCTCCACCAGCGTCTGCAACATCATCGACGGCAGCGGCAGCGTCTTCATCGTCTCCGGCACCTGTACCTGCAGTTGCAGGCGTGCACCCATGCGGATGCGCAGGATCTCCAGATAGGCCTGGGTCCGCTCCAGCTCGTCGCCGAGCGAACTCATCGCGTCCTCGGCGCTGGGCAGCGAGCGTCGCAGATATTGGATGAGATAGCCCAGCATCAGGTCGGCGCGCGGCGGGTCGGTGCGCGCCAGCACCTGCGCACTGGCTAGGGTGTTGTAGAGGAAATGCGGCTCGACCTGCGCGTGCAGCAGATTCAGCCGCGCCACGGTCAGCTCCTGCGCGGTGGCGGCCTGCGCGGCGGCAGCCTGCTCGTCGCGGCGCAGCTCGGCCACGCGCCGCGTCAGCGCGCGGCCCAAGGCCTCGGCGTTCTCGTAGTTGCTGCCTTCGTCGACGGCGAACAGGTCGATCCAGGCGCTGGCATCGGGCTCCAGCAGCAAGGTCAGGCTGCTGGTGCCGGTGCCCGGGGTCACCGTCGCCAGCACCTGGTTGCGCTTGACCGCGAAGCGCGCGACCAGGTTCCAGCGCGACGGCCGGCGGCCGTTGTACGGATCGATGCGGCGCACCTTGGCGCGCACCTGCAGGCTGTCCAGCGTGCTTTCGACCTCCTCCACCCGCGGCAGCTCGCGCACCGCCGCATCCAGCAGCGCGAACGCCTCGCGGGTGTCCAGCGGAATCTCGATCTGGCGTCGCTGGCGGCTGGCCAGGGTCTCCCAGTCCAGGCGCCCGGCGATCAGCCAGACCCGGCGCAGGTGGGTGATGCCGGCGATCAGCGCCGACAGCATCAGCAGCATCGCCACCAGGCCGAAGAACCAGCCCGGCGGTCTGGACATGGCGTAGAACAGTCCGCTCCAGACGAAGCCGGCGACGACCACCGCCACGGCCCAGGCGCACAACAGACGGACGATGAAGAACAGGCTGGCGAGCATGGCGGCCGGGGACCGGAAGAGGTGCCAGCGAGCATAGCCGCCGCAGCCGGCGGCGCCAGCGCGCTGCGACGAAACCGCACGAACGCGGAGCGGAGACAGGAATTCGGCGTGCCAACCGCTGCCCGTCCGGCGCTGCAGCCGCTGCCCGCGCACTGCCGGGATGGCGATCCGCGATGGACGGCGTCGGGGCTCGAAGCGACCATCGCCCGCGCGACGCACAGGCCTCCTGAGCGGCAGCGGCTCGTATGGTCGGCCAGACCGGCGCGCATCGCCTGCCAGGATCGCTCACCGCCTCGGCGGCGCAGCTTCGTTCTAGACTCTATGTCCGACCAGGGGAAACCAGGATGCGCCAGCAGCACGTCCCACGCCGCGCCATGACGACGCTCGCCCAACGCGGAGCGCCGGCGGCAGTCGCGCCCGGCCCGGTCGCCCCGCGCGCGCCGGATCGGCACTGCGTCGCCAGCCCCGCTGTGCGTGGCGCGCGACCGTGGTCACGATGCACGTAATCCTGGCGACGGAATCGATCCGGTATCCGCTGACCGGCGTCGGCCGCTACACGCAGGAACTGGCCACGCAGTTGGCGTCCTTGCCACAGATCGATTCGCTGCGCTTCCTGCACGGCCGGCGCCTGCGCAACGACCTGCCGGCGCCGGGCCCGGCACCGACGCTCGTGCCGTGGCTGCGCGACCGACTGTCGGGCATCCAGCCGGCCGTCGACATCTACCGGCGGATAAACAATGCAGCCAAGGCGCGCGCGCTGCGCGGACAGGCGCCGGCCCTGTTCCATGGCTGCAACTACTACCTGCCGGCGTTCGACGGCCCCTGCGTTGCCACCTTCCACGACGTCTCGATCTATCGATGGGCCGAGTGCCATCGTGCCGACCGGGTACGCTACATGCGCAAGGAACTCGCGCTGTCCCTGCGCCGCGCGCAACTGATCCTGACCGTCTCGGAATTTTCGCGACGCGAGATCGCCGCGCAGTTCGACTGGCCGCTGGCGCGCATCCGCGCCATCCCGCTGGCCGGCAACGCGGCCTTCCGCCCGCATCGCACCGAGGAGTTGCAGGCGCCGCTGCAGGCGCTGGGCCTGCAGGCCGATGGCTATACGCTGTTCCTGGGGACGATCGAGCCGCGCAAGAACCTGCAGACGCTACTGCAGGCCTATGCCGCGCTGCCGGCGGCGCTGCGCACGCGCTGGCCGCTGGTGGTGGCCGGCCATCCGGGCTGGCACAGCGAGGCGCTGCACCAGCGCATGGCGCAGGCGCAACGCGACGGCTGGCTGCGCTACCTGGGTTACGTGGAGGAGGCCAGCCTGCCGGCGCTGGTCGCCGGTGCGCGGCTGTTCGTGTTCCCGTCGCTCTACGAGGGATTCGGCCTGCCGGTGCTGGAGGCGATGGGCAGCGGCACACCGGTGCTGTGTTCCAATGCGGCGGCGCTGCCCGAGGTCGCCGGCGACGCGGCCGCACTGTTCGATCCCGGCGATGCGGACGGTCTGGTCGGCTTGCTCGCGCGCGGCCTGGACGATGCGGCCTGGCGCGCGACGCTGAGCGCGGCCGGGCGCCGTCGTGCTGCCGAGTTCGACTGGCGTACGTGCGCCGAGCGCACTGTCGACGCCTACCGCGACGCGATGCGCGCATGAATCACGGAGCCCCGGGCTGATGCGCGTCCTGCATGTCTACAAGACCGCCCTGCCCGACTCCATCGGCGGGATCGAGCGGGTGGTGCATACGCTGGCGCAGCAGGCGCAGGCACGCGGGATCGACAGTGAGGTCCTGGCGCTTTGCGATGATGCCGCGCAGGCCGGCACCCGCCTCCATGCCGGCTACACGCTGCATCGGCTGCGCCGCATCGCCGAGTTCGCTTCGATGCCGGTCTCGCTCGGCCTGGTGCGGCGCTACGCGCAACTGGCGCGCCGCGCCGACCTGATCCATTACCACTTCCCGTGGCCGTTCATGGACGCGCTGCACTTCGCCGCCTCGGCGGGCACCCCCTCGGTGCTCACCTACCATTCGGACATCGTGCGGCAACGGCAGCTGTTGCGCCTGTACCGACCGCTGCAGCGGCGCTTTCTGCGCAGCGTCGACCGCATCGTCGCGACTTCGCCGAACTACCTGGCCAGCAGCGCGGTCCTGGCGGAACACCGCGCCAAGGTCAGCGTCATTCCCATCGGTCTGGATGCCGCGCCGCAACACGCGGCATCGACGCAGCGGATGCAGGCCTGGCGCACTCGCCTGGGTCCGCGCTTCCTGCTGTTCGTCGGGGTGCTGCGCTACTACAAGGGCGTGCGCTTTCTGCTGGAGGCCGCACACGGGCTGCAGATCCCGATCGCGATCGTCGGCGATGGCCCGGAAGCGTCCGCCTTGCGCGCGCAGGCGCAGGCGCAGGGCCTGCCCCACGTGCAGTTCCTCGGCACGGTGGACGAGGCCGACAAGCACGCCCTGCTCGCCGCCTGCGACGCGCTGGTGTTCCCGTCGCATCTGCGTTCCGAAGCCTTCGGCCTTTCCCTGCTGGAAGCGGCGATGCATGCCAAGCCGATGATTTCCTGCGAGATCGGCACCGGTACCAGCTTCGTCAACATCGATGGCGAAACCGGTCTGGTGGTGCCGCCGGCCGATCCGGTGGCCTTGCGCGACGCGATGCGCTATCTATGGGACCATCCACACATCGCCGCGGCCTTCGGGGGGCACGCGGAAGCGCGATACCGGCGGTTGTTCACCGCCGACGGCATGACCGACGCCTATCTGGCACTTTACCGCAGTGTCTGCGGGGCGCGCGGGGCAGAAGACAGGGAATGGGGATGAGGAGCAGCTTGGGGACGCACGGAAACAAGGCAATGCAGTCGCGCAGCGCGCGGAGCGAACGCGCATGAGACTGCTGGGCAGGCCACTGCCGCGGACGGCGGCAGCGGGCATGGTCGGCGATGCGATGGCGCTGGCGGCGACGCTGCTGAAGGTGGCCGATGCGGCGGTGGTGATCGGTAGCGGCCTGCTGGCCTATGCCGTGCGCGTGGGCCAGGCGAACCTGCCCGAGGCGCCACGTTATCCGTATGCGCTGCTGGCTGGCGCCGCGCTGACGCTGCTGGTGTTCTCGCAATTGGCGCTGTACCGCAGCTGGCGCCTGGCGCTGCCGACGATGATGCTGGGCCGGTTGCTGCTCGGCTGGGGCGTGGTGCTGGGCGTGCTCGCGTCGCTGAGTTTCCTGAGCAAGACCGGCCCCAGTTTCTCGCGCTTGTGGTTTCTGTACTGGGCGGTGATCGGCGCATTCGGCCTGATCGGGGTGCGCCTGGCCGCGGATCGTCTGCTGCGCTGGCTGCACCGACATGGCATCGGCACACGTCGAATCGCGGTGCTGGGTCCGCCGGAGCGGGTCGAACAGGTCGGCGCGCGGATCAGCCAGGGGCCATGGTCCGGACTGCAATGGGTGCCTTCACCGGCGATGATCCGCAACGGCGACCTTGCGGCATTGCCGCAATGGCTGGATCTGCAGGGCATTGCCGAAGTGTGGCTGACCTGGCCCATGCGCGAGGAAGCGCTGATCCGCGAGAGCATGCGCCGCCTCGACGCCAGCAGCGTGGACGTGCGCTGGATCCCGGACATTTTCGCCTTCGGCATGATTCACCACGGCATCGCCGAGGTGGCGGGAATGCCGCTGCTGGAGCTGTCGGTGCGGCCACTGTCGCGCACCGCGCAATGGATCAAGGACGTCACCGACAAACTGCTGGCCGCGCTGATCCTGCTGCTGAGCAGCCCGCTGCTGCTGGCGCTGGCGCTGGGCGTCAAGTTGTCCGGGCCGGGGCCGGTGCTGTTCCGGCAGACGCGGCACGGCTGGGACGGTCAACCATTCGAATTGTGGAAGTTCCGCAGCATGCGTCTGCACGACGCCGACGCTGCCGCGCCGCAGACCCAGCGCGGCGATCCGCGGGTGACCCGGTTCGGCGCCTTCATGCGCCGCACCAGCCTGGACGAGCTGCCGCAGTTCTTCAATGTGCTGCAGGGGCGCATGTCCATCGTCGGACCGCGTCCGCATGCACTGGCGCACAACGCGCAGTACCAGGACCTGGTGCCGAACTACCTGCAACGCCACCGGGTCAAGCCCGGCATCACCGGCTGGGCGCAGGTGAACGGGCTGCGCGGCGAGACCGACACGGTGGAGAAGATGCGCAAGCGCATCGACTACGACCTGTACTACATCCAGCACTGGTCGCTGTGGCTGGACCTGAGCATCATCGCGCAGACCGGCGTGATCGTGCTGTTCGACCGCGACGCTTATTGACCGCAGGACCGGGGGAGTCCGAATCCGATGCATATCAGCTACGTTCTCGGCACCCGCCCGGAGATCATCAAGCTGGCCTCGCTGATCGCGGCCAGCGAGCGCGACGGCCTGCGCTTCTCGATCGTGCATACCAACCAGCACTACGCCGAAAAGATGGACCGCATCTTCTTCGACGAACTGGAACTGCCGCGCGCCCACTACAACCTCGGGATCGGCTCGGCGTCGCACGCCACCCAGATCGGCCGCATGCTGTGCGGCATCGAACCGGTGCTGGAACGTATCCGCCCGGACGTGGTGGTGGTGCAGGGCGATACCAACAGCGCGCTGGCCGGCGCCATGGCCGCCAACAAGCTCGGCATCGCGGTGGCGCACGTGGAGGCGGGCCTGCGCAGCCGCGACCGCAGCATGCCGGAGGAAGTGAACCGGGTCCTGATCGACCACATGTCCGATCACCTGTTCTGCCCGACCCCGCTGCAGGCGCAGATCCTGCGCGAGGAAGGCCTGGCGCCGGCGAGCATCCGGGTCACCGGCAACACGGTGGCGGATGCGACGCTGGCGCACGCGCGCACCGCCCTGCGACGGTCGGACATCCTGCAGCGGTTGGGACTGCGTGAGGGCGCCTACCACCTGCTGACCTGCCACCGGCGCTCCAACACCGACGATCCGCAGCATTTCGCCGCGCTGATGCAGGCGGTGGCGGCGATCTCCGAGGACGCCGGCGTGCCGCTGGTGTTCCCGATGCATCCGCGCCTGGCGAGCATGGGCGATGCCGCCTCGGCGCGGCATCGCTGCCTGCGCGCGATCGGGCCGGTCGGCTATCTGGACATGCTGGCGCTGCAACAGGGCGCATCGCTGATCATGACCGACAGCGGCGGCATCCAGGAGGAGGCCTGCATCCTGCAGCGCAAGTGCCTGGTGCTGCGCACCAACACCGAACGGCCGGAAACCCTGCAGGTCGGCGGGGCGGAACTGCCGTTGAGCCTGGACGCGCCCGGTCTGCGCGTGGCCGCCGACGCGCTGCTGGCGCGCGAGGTGGCATGGCGCAACCCGTTCGGCGACGGCCATGCCTATCGCGACGTGCTCGACACCCTGTTGACCAGCACCCAGGCCGGGCAACGCTTCTCGGCACGCGCGCCGCTGCGTCAGGCCGCGCGCTGACGGCCCGATTCGGGCGATCGCGTGGAAGCGCACATGAGGGCGTACTGCGTCGCCACCGCCAGCGCCGCATGCAGCGAGAACGCATAGAACTGCAGGTAGAAGTCGAACACACCCAGGCCGAGCAGCAACACGCCCCACAGCAGCGCCCAGGCGCGCATTCGCATCTGCCGCAGCAGGGGCGACCACAAGGCCGCCAGCAAGCCCAGGCACGCCAGCAGCCCGCACAGCCCGGTTTCCGACAGCACCGCCAGCAGCAGGTTGTGCGCATGCAGTTCGCCGCGATCGAAGCGTCCACCGGTGTAGTCCGGCACCAGGAACTGGAAGACCCCGGCCCCCAGCCCGAACCACGGGTGGCTGCGCCAGGCCTCGAACGCGCCGGCCCACAGATAGGTCCGCCCCAGCGACACCGCGGTGAGCATGCTTTCGTGCACCGCACTGGTCATGTCCGCATAGCGCTGCCACAGCACGAAGCCGGCCAGCCCCGACACCCCCAGCAACGCGACAACGGCCGCGTTGCGGCGGACGCGCGAAGCGCCGCGGCGCGGCCATGCCCACCACAGCGCCAGCGCGCCGACCGGCAACAGCGGGTTGCGCACCTGGGTCAGGGCCAGCGCCAGCACGGCCCCCAGCAGCGCCATGACCAGCGCAAAACGCCCCAGCGCGCCGCTGCGCCAGAGCTGCAGGACCAGCGCCGCCACCACCACCGCGCTCGCCGCCAGCAGCGCCGGATGTTCGTACATGCCGGAGATCCGCGGCAGGTACTTGAAACTGTCCTCGGCGTGGAAGGCCAACGACAGGCGCAGTGCAGGCGGCCAGTGCAGACGCACCGCCAGCCCCAGGGCCAGGTTCCACCACAGCGCAATCAATGCCGCCAGCGTCGCCGCACGCGGCCAGCGCGGGCAGGCGAGCGCGAGATTGAGCATGGCCCACAGCGCCAGCAAGGCGGTGGCGTAGCGCACGGCGAACTTGAACGCCAACTCCGGATATCCCGATGCCAGCACCGACGCAACCAGTGCCGCCAGGCACGCCAGGATCGCCAGCAACGGCGCGCGCAGGATCGACGGCACGCCATGCCGCCACAGCGCCCAGACCGCCACGCCCAGCACGAAGGCGCGAATCGCCATCGAGCCCAGCGACAGCCCCACGCCGAAGTAACGTCCGGTCAGCACCACCTGCTGCAGGCAGAACAGCAGATACACGCCCAGGCATGCCGCGACCGCCAGCGGCTGCGGCGCGCGCGCGCCAACAGCGGACGCGCCCGTCGCCGATGCGCTCATGCCGGTTCGCGGATCGCCGCGCGTGCGCGATAGCGCCGGCTCAGGCGCGCACGCAGCAGCAGGAGCAGATACAGGAAGTTGGTGCGGACGTAACGCCAGCCCAGGCGACGCGGCTCCAACGCCAGCCGGAACAGCCACTCCATGCCGAACCGCTGCATCAACAGCGGCGCGCGCGGCAGCATGCCGGACAGCACATCGAAGGATCCGCCCACGCCCATCGCCACCGCCACGCCCAGGTCGGACCAGTAACGCTGAAGGAACAGTTCCTTCTTCGGCGAGCTGATGCCGATGAACAGGTAGCGTGCGCCGGAGGCGCGAATCGCCGCGACCACCTGCGGCACCTCGGCCTCGCCGAAGTAGCCGTCGCGGGCGCCGACGATTTGCAGCCCTGGCGCGGCCGCACGCAGGCGCTCGGCCGCGGCCGCCACCACCGCCGGCCGCGCGCCGAGCAGATACACGCCGTCGCCGGACTGCGCGGCCTGCGCACACAGGTCCTGCATCAGATCGATACCGGCGCGCCGCGGCGGCGGCTCCACGCCCATCCAGCGCAGGCCGATGCTGATGCCGCTGCCGTCGATATGCACCAGTTCGGCCTCCTCCAGCGCCTCGCGCAACGGCGCCTGCGCGCGCGCATCGATCAGCTTGGCCACGTTCAGGCCCTCGATCCGCAGCGGCGCGCCGCCGGAGGCGGCGGTCTGTGCCCGTTGCAGCAGCTCGGCAGGCGCAAGCAGATCCAGCGGGCAATCGAAGAAACGCAGACGCGGCGGACTGGGGTTCAAGGGACAGGCTCCTCGGGGATCACTGCATCGTACAGCGCCAGTACCTGCGGCCGAATGCCTTCCCAAGTGAAGCCGGCATGCACCGAGGCCACCACCTGCGGCGCGACGCGTTGCCGGCGCAGCGCCGCCACCCGCGACGCCAGCGCCGGAACATCGCCCAGCGGATACAGCGCATCCTGCAAACCCAGCGGCTGCAGGATCGCGCGATTGCCGGGGATGTCGCTGGCCAACACCGGACAACCGAGCAGCAGCATTTCGATCAACACCGTCGGCATGCCTTCCACCGCCGACGGCAGCACGAATGCATCGGCGCGCGCCGCCATCGCCGCGACCTCGGTGTCGGCGACGAACCCATGGAAGCGCACGCGTGCGGCCACGCCGTGTGCATGCGCGCAGGCCTCCAACCGGGCGCGATCGGGTCCACGCCCGACCACATGCAGCACCGCCGCGTCCATCCCCTGCTGCGCCAGCAGCGCGATCGCATCGTGCAGGCGTTTTACCGCATCCAGGCGGCCGACCGAGAGCAAGGCCGGCGCGCCTGCCAGCGTGGCGGCCTCGAACGGAGCCGCCGGCAGTTCGGCGGCCAGGACCGCATTGGGCAGCAGCAGCGCGTGCGTGACCGGCATCCGCCGTGCCTGAAGGTAGTCGCGCCAGTAGGCCGACAGCAGCACCACGCGATCGGCGCGGCGCAGCAGCGAACGTTCCACCAGCCCATCCCAGACGCGCTTGCGCAGGCGCTTGCCCAGGCTGGGCGCATCGTCGTAGTAGCAGTGCGGCGTGTACACCACGCGCTTGCCGCGGCAGCGCGCCAGCAGCGCCGCCAGCGCCGCGATCGGCGTGCGTGCGCCGTGCACGTGCACGACATCGGCCCAGCCGATCTGCGGCCACAACCCGGCCGCGGCGACGCGGACCGTGGCGTAGTCGGGCCGGCCGGAATCTTCCGCCGCAGGCGCCGCCACCCGCACCGCGTGTCCGGCCTGCGCCGCCAGCACCGCCAGGCCATGGATGTGCCGGGCCACGCCGCCGCCGCCGCGCAGCGGCGCAAAATCCTTGTACACGTGCAGGATGCGCACGACTCAGGCCTCCGCCGCAGCGTCAGACGGCGGCAGCGCGGGGGTGTGCGTCTGGACTGGACGTGCCCGCCTCCGGCACTGCCGCAACACGCCGCCGAGCAATAGCCAGAAGCCGCCCGCACCGGACACGGTCAAGGCGTTGTCCGAGGACACCAGCGTGGTCATCATGCCGCACAGCAGCCAGAAGCTGGCCAGGGCCAGGCGATCGTCGTCCTGGCGGTAGGTGCGCCACAGAGTCCGCAGGCACCAGCCGAGGAAGCCGAGGAACAGCAGTGCCGCCGGCACGCCCATCTGATAGGCGATGCTGAAGATCGCGCCTTCGCCGCCGCCGAGATCGGTCAGCCCCTGCCGCGCGGCGAGGGCGCCCTGGCGTCCGATTCCGCCGCCGAACAACGCGACCTGATGCAGGTCGGCCAGATTGCGCTGCAGCGCCCACCAGTGGCCGATGGTGGACCCGTCACGAAAGTTCACCGACATCACCACGATGCCGTAGGAGGCCACCACGATCGCCAACCCAACCGCGCCGGCCAGCACGATCCGCGCCGACGCCGAGCGCACCAGGCCGCGCCCGGTCAGCAGATAGCCGAGCACGGCGACGATGCCGGCCAGCATCGCGCCACGGGTGCCGGACATCCAGATCCCCGCGAACAGCCCGGCACAGGCCAGCAGTGCCCGCCACGGCCAGCGCCGCTGCCACAGCGCCAACGCCGCCAGCGCCGCGGTCACCAGGAACTGGCCCTGCGCCAACGGTGCGGCGAGCAGTCCCCCGGCGCGGCGCGCGTAATCTTCGCCGCCGACGAAATTCCACGGCAACCCGGTCTCCGGGTCGGTGTCCTGCGGCATCACGCCCTTGACCTGTTGCAGGTAGTCCGGCAAGCGCACCTGCCTCACCCAGAAGTCGGTATGGGTCAGATCCCACACGCCGAACAGCGCGCTGGCCAGGCCCAGCCAGACCAGGGTACGCGTGGCGGCGCGCAGATCGCGCGGCTGCGGCATGCCGCCGTAACCGGCCAGCACGAACAGCAGCGGGACCATCACCACGCCGAACGATCCCACGACGATGCCGGCCGGCAGCCCATGCGCATAGCCGAGCGGCGCGTACGCGGCCGCCAACGCGCCGAACACCAGCACGGACAGCAGCATCGGCCGCGGCATGCGCGCGGTCAGCAGGCACAGCGCGGCCAGCCCCAGGACCGTGGCATCGCGCAGTGGCCGCAGCCAGGTCGCCTGCGGCAACGCGCCGCCGGCGTACAGCCAGGCCACCAGCAGATCGCCGAGATGGATCCACAGGATCAGCAGCACCAGCCCCAGCCGCCTCAGCCGGCTCACGCCATCGCTCCCAGGCGCTGCGGCCAGTGCGGGTCGCTGGCGAAGGTCTGGCGCAGCCACTGCGCCTGCTGCGCGAGCAGGCGCCGGCGTGCCGACGGGTCCGCACACAGTTGGCCGATCAACGCGCACAGCGCGGAGGCATCAGCGACCTGCGTCGGCGGACGCCCGACCGCCAGCGCATCCAGCGACTGCGTCGCCGGCCAGGCCAGGCCGATCACGTAATGGCCACGGCAGGCGGCCTGCAGCAAGGCAGTGGAGCAGAAACCGACCACGATCGCCGGCGCCGCGGCAGCGTCCAGCAGCGCATGCGGCGGACGCCGGCAACGGGTCGCCAGCACGGGGGCGGCATATGGATGGCCGCCGCGCACCTCCTCCGGATGCAGCAGGATCTGCAGCGTGGGGCCGTCGCACTGTGCCAGGGCCTGCGCCAGGGCCAGGAAGTCCGCCGCGAGCGGACGGCCATAGATCGGCGTGTGCGTCTGCGACACCAGGCACAGCGCCGCGGGCAACGGCGCGTCGTCGGCACGCTCGGCCGCTGCAGCGGCCGGCAGCAACGCTGGGCCATAGCCGAGTGCCTGTGGCGCCACCCCATGCTCCGCGAACACCTGTGCGCTGCTCGGCCCCCACAGCAGGTGCCGCTGCGCGCGCACGGGGAAGAACTCGTCGGTGGGCAGACCATGCTGCACGCACACGCTGCGCCAGCCGGTGCCTGCGGCCTGTTGCGCGGCGACCGCATACAGGTCGAAGTCGTTGTGCAGCAGCAGTGTCGCCTCGCCACGCGCGACTAGAGTCCGCGCCCAGGCGCCACGCCACAGGCGCTGCCGGAACACGCAGCAGCGCACCAGCCAGGGCGACAACGGTGGCGCGCCTGCGGCGGTCTGCCGCAATCGCCAGGCACCGGCGGCGTGGCGCCAGGCGGCCGCTGCCGGGCGAGCGGGCGGGTCGCCGGCGACCCGCCTGCGCAGGCGCGGATGGATCAGCACGCTGCAGGCGATGCCGCGCTGCGCCAGGTCGGCCACGCACGGCGCCAGCGCACCCCAGCCGTTGGCGCCGGGCAGCGTGACCAGCGCCACCCAGGCGGCCAACGGTGCCGGCGCGCGTGGCAGGCGCCAGCACAGCCAGGCATCGCGCACCGTCGCCAGCAATGCCCGCACCACCGCGCCGCGCCCACGCCGGGCGAGAAAATAAAGTTCGTGGCGCGCCGCCGCGGCCTCCTCGCCATAGTGCGCATGCAGCGCCTCCTGGAAGTCAGCGAAGCGCATCGCGCGTCGCCTCCCGCACGTGCCGGCGTCCGCGCCAGCGTTGCACTTCGCCGGGCAGGCCGGGGCCGAACGCACGCACGATCACGCGCTTGAGCGCGCGCCGCAGACGATCGCGCAGGCCCCAGCCCACACTGTCCAGCCGTGCATCGAGCAGGCGCACTTCCTCGGCGCTGGCGCCCGCCAGTGGCGTGGCGCAGGGATGCGGCGGCCGCCGTAGTTGCACCCACAGATTGTCGGCCAGCACGCCGCCGGCCGGATGCGCCCCGCACTGCACCACCTCCAGCCCGGCGCTCAGCGCCAAGCGCTGCAGCACGGGGCCAGAGAAATAGCTCAGATGCGCCGGATGCACGTAATTGCGCGAGTGCCAATCGCCCATCACGTCCGGCACTTCGATCCAAGCGTGTCCGCCTGGCGCCAGGATCCGCGTCAGCGTGTGCAGGAAACCGCGCGGATCGGGCAGATGCTCCAGCACGTGGAACGCCACCACTGCGTCGACGCTGGCGTCCGCCACCGTCTGCGGGTCCGGCACGAACGCCACGCGCGCGTCGCCGAGCAGCCGTGCACGATGTTCCAGGTCGGGTTCGATCGCCCACAGCGCCAGGTCCGGACGCGCTGCCGCAGCGACGCCGAGGAAGGCACCGAAACCCGAGCCCATTTCCAGCAGCCGGGCACCGTTCGCCAGTTGCGGCGCGATCCACTGCAGCCGCCGCTGCGCGATCGGCCGGTCGCCACGCCAGGCGAAGAAGCGCGCTTCGCTGCGCCAGGGCGATTCGGCCGGGAACAGCCGCCGGTAGTCGTGCGCATAGAAGCGCGCCAGGGTGTCCTCGGTGAAGTCCGGCGCCAGATAGGCCAGCGCGCAATGCCCGCACCGGCGCAATTCCTGGCCGGTGTCGGCATAGACCTCGGGCCACACCACGCGTTGCAGCGTGGTGGCGCCGCAACAACGGCACACGCCCGCGTCGGCCGCCAGTTCGATCGGCACACGCCCTGGCCTAGCCATAGATGCTCCGGTACCACAGCGCCACGGAGACGGCGAACCACAGCGTGCTGTGCGCCTCGCCACGCTGCCACTGGCTGCGCAACGCCGCCAGGTCGAGAAATTCGCCCAGCTCCGGCGGCAATGTCGCCAGGATCGGCTGCAGCGGCATGCGATCGACCAGGAACTGCTCGGCATGGCCGAAGCCGGTGCTCTTGCGCTGGCCGACCAGGCGCTGCGGCAAGATGCCGGCGAACGCCTGCCGCAGCAGCGCCTTGCCATGGTAGTCGCCCATCCGCCGCTGCGCCGGCGTGGCCAGCGCGCGTTCCACCACCCGGTAATCCAGGAATGGCGCGCGCACCTCCACCCCGGAGTGCATGCTGTTGCGATCGGTCATGCGCAGGATCATCGGCAGGTTGGTCGTCAGCACGTCGGCGCGCAGGCGCGCCTGCACGTCGCCGCGGCGATCGGCCTGCAACACGGCCAGACGTGACGCCTGGTCGTGCCACAGCGCCGCCGACATGCTGGCCACGCTCGGCCGCTGCCGCCGCAGCAACGCCCCGAGCGGACCGGCCGGCAGATCCCAGGCCAGGCGGTTGAGCAACAACCTCGGATCCACCGCGCCGCTGCCGAGCAGGCGCACCAGCGTCGGCAGGCGCAGAGCGTGCAGCGCGCTGCGCGCGCTCAACGCCAGGTACAGGCGGACGTAGCCGCCGAACAGCTCGTCGGCGCCCTCGCCGTTGAGCACGACCGTGTAGCCGGCGTCGCGGACGGCCCGGTACATGCGGAAACTGGCCAGGATCGACGGCGTGCAGAACGGCTCTTCCTGCGCGCGCACCAGCTCCAGCAACTCGTCTTCGGCCGGAATCGCATGCGCGCGGTGCACGCGGTGGCGCGCCGCCTCGCCCCATTCGGCCATCAACCCCGACGCGGCCGCGACCTCGTCGAAGCGCGCCTGCTCGGCGTCGCGGTAGCCGTAGGTGTAGGCGCCGGCGAAGCAGGTGCGCGGCGCATGCGTCGCGCTCAGGCTGAGCCGGGTCAGAATCGCGCTGTCCAGCCCACCCGACAGCAGCGTCACCGTCGGCACGTCCGAGCGCAGGCGCAGCCGCGTGGCGTCTTCCAGCAGCGCGCGCGTCGCCTCGTCGTCGAGCGGCGCCACCTCTCCCGGGAGCGGCCAGCGATGGTAGCGGTGGCGGCGGCTGTGGCCGTCCGCCGAGACGCGGTACACCCAGCCGGGCGGCACCGCACGGATGCCGGCATAGAACGTCTCGCCGCGATGGTCGGACAGGCCGGCGACGAGGAAATCGAAGATCGCACCGGGATTGGGCGGCGGATAGCCGCCCAACGCCGCGGCGATGGCGCGGATCTCGCTGGCCAGCAGCAACTGCCGGCCGTCGTGATGCAGGTACAGCGGCTTCACCCCGAGCCGGTCGCGACAATAGATCAGATCGCCGCTGGCCTGCTCCAGCAACACGATCGCCCACATGCCGTTGCAGCGCGCGAACAGGTCTTCGCCCCAGGCGCGCCAGCCGTGCAGGAGCACCTCGGTGTCGCTATCGGTGCGGAAGCGATGACCGAGCCCTTCCAGTTCGCGGCGCAGTTCCAGGAAGTTGTAGATCTCGCCGTTGAACACCACCGCGTTGCCGGTGTCGGCACAGCGCATCGGCTGCGTCGCCGCCTCGCTCAGGTCGAGGATGGCCAGGCGGCGGTGACCCAGCGCGGTCGGCACCGGCTGCTGCTCACACAGCAACCCCTGCGCATCCGGACCACGCCGGGCCAAGGCGGCCAACGCGCGTTCGGCCTGCGCCTGCAGCGCTGCGCCGTCGCCGAAATTGCGCAACGCGACTATGCCGCACATGCGCGCCTCCTTGCCCCTACGCTGCGGCGCGACACGACAGCGAACCTCGACGACCGCGTCACGCCGCGCGCTCCGGCGCGGGCGCGAACAGGCTGCGCTGGCGCCAGGCCGTCCACAGCGCCGGCAGCAGCAGCACCGCCGCCAGCGTCCAGCCGATCCGCCCGCCCCAGAGCGAGGCCGCCAGCAGCGCCGCGAGCAGGGCCGCGGCGCCGCCGCCGTTGAGGCGCAGGCCGCACAGCCGCAGACTCACCGCGGCGATCCCCAACAGGCACAGCAGCCGCCCCCACAGCAGCCACTGCGGCGCTGCCCATGCCGCAGCGGCCAGTTGCAGCCCCGCGCTGCACAGCAAGCCGATCAGCAGCAGGCGCAACAGCGCGCGTTCGCGATGGCGCCCGATCAGCAGCGCCGCCAGCACCCCGCTGAGCAGCACCGTCGCACCACCGGCCAACACCGGCGTCGTCCATGGCCACCAGGCCCGCTGTTCGGCACTGCCCCAGGCCGCCACCGCAAGCGGCAGCAGCAGCGCGGCCAGCGCCGCGCCGCCCAGCACCAGCGAGATCAGCCACTGCGCCCAGCGTTGGCCGGCCTCGCTGGCGGCCTCGGCCAGCAGCAGCCGGTTGAACTGGTTGAACACGCCGCTGGCGCCGTTGAGCAGATAGCCCAGGAACAGATACACCGGCAGGAAGCCCGGCGCCACCGCCGCCAGCAGCAGCGGCGTCAGGCGGTCGTGCAGGATGCCGGCGATGCCAAGCAGCGACAGCTGCACGGCCGTTGCCAGCAGATGGCGGCCGTGGCCGCGCTGCGGCCACAGCAGGCGCGGCGGCGCGGCGAACACCGCCATGTTGACCAGCGCCTGCAGCAGATAGCCGATGCTCACGGCGATGCCGGCCCCGACCGCGCCGCCACACCCAGGCAACGGCCGCAGCAGCAACCAGGCCAGGATCGCCACCGGCATCGCCACCTGCTGCACGGCGAATCCCGACAACCGCCGTGCCTGCGCCAGCAACGGCGCCGAATAATTGACCAGGCCGAACAAGGTGGCCGGCAGTACCGCCAGCACGTAGCCGAAGCCCGCGCCCCGCCACTGCCATGACCATCCGGCCGCGACGACCCATGCCAGATCCAGCACCAGGGTGGCCAGCAGCCGATGGCGCAGCGCCTGCCGCCAGCGCATCTCCCATCCCGGCGCGGCCGGATCTTCGCGCAGGAACAGCGAGGCGTAGCCCAGGTCGGCCAGAAACAGCACCGTGGTCAGTCCCAGATGCGCCAGTCCCACCTCGCCATAGCCCTGCAGGCCGAACTGGCGCAACAGCAGCCACTGGAACAGCAGCGCGCAGCCCTGCCCGAGCGCATACAGCAGCGCGCCGGACACGAATCCCGCGCGCAGGCGCCCGGCCGTGCTCATGGCCGGGCGAGAGATCCGGCCGCAGGCACATGGCACAGAAAGGCGCGCGAAGCCGCGCCGTAGGCGAACCACGGCTCGAATTCGATGCCGAACCGCTCGGCGCATTCCCGAAGGGCGCGCCGTTCGCCGCGCTGGCGATCGGCCTGGAACAGATCGTAGTCGTCGCACAGCAGCACGCTGCCCTGGACCAGGCGCGGTGCGATCAACGTCAGCGCATCGCATGCCGAGGCATACAGATCGCAATCCAGGTTCACGATCGCTGCCTGGGTGTGGCCGATGGCATGCGCATTGTCGGCGAACAGGCCGGGCACCAGGTGCAGGTCCGGCGCGCGCAGCCCCACCGCGGCGCAGCGCGCCTGCGCCTCGGATTGGGCGGCGAGGAAGCTGCCGGTGGCCAGGCTGTCCTCGCCTTCGGCATTGCGCGGCATGCCGGCAAAGGTGTCGAAGCCGTAGAACCGCGGCCGCTGCGCCAGGAAGCCCAGCACCGTGCCCCGGTGCTGGAAGGGCAAACCGGCGCTGCGCTCGATGCGCCGCCGCTGGTGCCGATAGCACAGCCACGCATGGGCCAGGCTGTTGCCGCGGTACACGCCGAACTCGTAGTAATCGCCGGCAAGCTGGGTGGCATGCACGTAGGCCCAGGCGCGATACAGCGCGCCCAGCGCATCGTTGCGATGCAGGTTCGCGCCGACCCGGAGGCCGCGATAGGCGAGCTTGAGGCGTTCGATGAGCGTTATGGACACGTCGGACACCGTGCGTCGGGCCAGGGGCGGAAACGTCCGAGTATCCAGGCTCGATCCCGACCAGCGCAATGGCGCACGCGGGTGCGCGTGACCGTGGAGACGGCGGCGCACGCCTGGTCAGCGGCAGATGCGCGCGACGCACACGGCACGGTGTCGAGAACACCGTCCTCGACGACCTTCGCCACCGGCTGCACGCGCGGATCGGCCGTGCACTGAGCGATCCGGTCGAGTGCGCTCATCCGGGAACGCGTGTGTCCGCAGCCTGCTCCGGCGCGAGTGTGCGCCGCAACGCCTCGCGCAGGGTCCAGCGCGTGCGCCAGCCCAGCACCGCGGCGGCCTTGGCCGGGTTGCCGAGCTGATGCGCCCGATCATGCGCACGCTTCCGCTGCGGATCCACCTGCACCCGCGGTGCCCGGCCGAGCAAGGCACCGATTTCCTCCACCAGTTCGCCGACCGAGTGTTCCACGCCCGAGCACAGATTGAACACATCGTAGGCCGGCTCCGCCCGCGCATCGTCGAGCAGGGCCAGCAGCCCGGCGGCCGCATCGTCGGCATGCAGGTAATCGCGGCGCGGCTGCAGGTTGCCCAGCCGCACCAGCGGCGCTGGCGCCGGATCGGCCGCCAGTTGCGCCAGCACCTCGGGAATCAGGTGCGCGTTCGGATCGTCGTGGGCGATGCTGTTGAACAGGCGCGCCACGCGGCCGCGGCGGCCGCCGCCACGCGCGCACCACAGGCGCAACTGGCCTTCGTTGCAGAGCTTGGACAGCGCGTAGTTGTCGCGTGCCTCGGTGGGACTGCCGGCTTCGTCCAGCGCCTGCTCGCCCCAGGCGTACACCGCCCCGCTGGAGGCGATCAGCACCTGTCGCACGTCGGTGTCGTCGGCGGCCTGCAGCACGCTCTCGGTCCCGACCACGTTCACCTGCAGGCAATGCATGCGCTGCCGTTCGCAGGTCGGGATATAGTGGATCGCGGCCAGGTGCACCACCGCGTCGGCGCGGAACGTACGCAAACAGGCAGCCACCGCGGCCGTGTCGCGGATGTCGGCGACGGCCGCGACGTGCAGGCCCTCCGGCAGGGCCATGCCGCTGGACAGGTCGTCCAGGCCAGCGACCGCGTCGCCACGCTGCAACAGCGCCATGACCAGCCGGCGTCCGATCATGCCGGCGGCGCCGGTCACCAGCACCCGTTTCACGATCGCCCCGGTACAGGCGGCGACGCGTCATCGGGCAACAACCGGCGCCGCAGTCCGGCAGGCAGCCAGGCGAACAGCGGATCGCGCTGCGGCGACCACGCGGACGGATCGCGCAGACGCCGGGCCGCGACATAGAGGCCCAGCCCGAGCGACATCAGCAGCAGCGCCGCCACGAACACCGCGACTGCCACCAGCAGGGGTCGCCGCGCCGGCACCGGCGTCGCCGAGAGCGCCGGCAGCGCCCGATAACGCACCTGCTGGGCGCGCCCGCGTTGCTGGGCCAGCGTCAGTTCGATCTCGCGTGCGATCTGCTCCCGCACCGAATCGGCCTGCGCACCGGCGGCGAAGACCGCCGCGTGGCACGCCTGCAGCCAGTCCTGCAGGGCCTTGCCCGAATGCAGTGTCGAGGCGCGCTTGTCGGCACAGGCGAGGAAACGCTGCTTCCAGTCGAGCTGTTCGAGTTCGCGCTGGCCCTGGCGCAGATTGGCCCGGGTCTCGGTGATGGTGGCCTGCAACGCCACGATCTGCGCCAGCGGCGACAGGTACTTGCCGCCGCCGTCGCCGACCGAGACCACCGTGTTGACCTCGCTGCGCCGCAGTTCCGGATAGCGCTCCAGCAACGCCTGCATGTCCGCCGCCTGCTGGCTGCTCTGCTGGATCGCGAATTGCTGCTGGATCTGCGCGATCTGCAGTTCCGGCCGCTTCTCCACGGTCTGCTGGCGCATGCCATCCAGCGCATCGCGCAGGCCGCCCCACAGCATCACCTGGCGCACGTGCTGGGCGATCGCCTGCAACTGCTGCGTGGCGGCCGCATCGTCGCGTGCGTTGATCGCCACCTCCAGGCCCAGCGCGCCGACCGTCTTCGGATCGATATTGACCTGCTGGCGGATGTCATCGCGCTCCACCGCGCTGCGGTACTGCACGCGCGTCTCCCAGTAGCGCGGCTGCTGGAACTGCCGCTGCACGCGCTCGCGCAGGTCCGCCGGCAATGCGATGGCGGCCACCGAATCGGCCACCAGTTGCCGATCCGACAGCATCGGCTGCAGTCGCCGCCACTGCTCCAGGGTCAGTTGCGGCACATCCAGCAGCGCGCTGACGCTGTAGACCGGGCGCAGCGCGACCAGCACGCCGGCGGCCAGCGCCAGCAGTGCGGCCACGGGAATCAGCAGGCGGCCGAACTGCCGATAGAAACGCAGCAACTCCAACAGCAGGTCGCCCAACGACGCATCGTCGCCACGGTCACGCACATCGTCTCTGCCAGGCATCGGATCCATCGCCGTGTTCGCGTCACAAGGAAGTCACCAGCCCGGCGCAGCGCCTTACGCGGCATCGCATGTCCCCTCATGTCGATCGGCGGCTGGAGGAGCGGGCACTGTGCCATACCGGTCGCGATGGCGGCAATGCGAAGCGGCTCACCCCGCCGGTGCGGCGGCACGGCGCAACCCCAGCCACAACGTCGCCGCCAGCACTGCCTCGGTGGCGATCGTCGCCAGCGCTGCGCCATGCGCCCCATAGTGCGGCGTCAGCACCAGGTTGAGCGCCAGGTTGGTCGCGGCCGCCAGGCCGGCGCCAAGCATGTAGCAGCGCTGGCGCTCGAGCGCGATCGCCGTCTGCGTCAGCACGTAGTTCGGCAGCACGAACACGAACGCGGCGAACAGCCAGCCCACCAGCGATCCCGCCGTGGATCGGTACGCCGGCCCGTACAGGAGCCCGACCACCCAACTGCCGAGCGCCGCGCCGGCGATCGCCAGCACGATACCGGCCATCGTCGCCGCGACCAGGGTACGGCGCTGCAGCCGCTGCGCGGCAGCGGGATCGACACGGCTCAGGCGCAGGCGCCGGAAGAACAGCAGCGCCACCGGCGCCGCCAGCAACAGCACGCCATCGAACAGGCGATAGGCCGCGGCATACTGGCCAACCTCGGCGGGCGAGACCACGCGATGCAGGATGACGATGTCGCTGCGCCGGTACAGGCAGGTCGCCAGGTCGATCCACAGGAAGCCGGCCGCGGCGCGATACACCGCGGCCTGCGGCCGCCAGCGCGGCCGATCGTGCAGATCCCGACCCAGCAGCGCGTACGCCAGCAACAGCCCCACGGCCCAGGCCGCGAACACCACCTCGGGACGGGCGCCCAGGAGCAGCACCGCGAGCACGATCGACAGTCCGCTCAGCGCACGCGCGCCGACCTGCCAACGCGCTTCGCGGCGCCAGTGCCCGGCGCCTTTCAGCTGCGCCGAGACCAGTTGCGACAGGGTGACCGCGGCGAAGCACAGCACGGCCCACCCGAGCGCCGGGTCGCCGACACTGCGTGGCAGCAGCAGTGCCACGGCCACCAGCAACAGCGTTGCCAATAGCAGATGCCCGCGTGCCAGGCCCGGCAACGCCTGCGCGTACTCGGCCAGCCCCGGGCTGGGCGCCACGCGCTCGCGCAGCACCAGCGTGCGCATCCCTGCATCCTGGGTCAGCGCCAGCAGCGTCGCCAGGTTGAGCAGGTAGGCGTAACGGCCGAATCCCTCCGGCTGCATGCTGCGCGCCAGCCACACCGACAACCCCAGCGAGACCGCCGCCACGCACAGGATCGCCCCCCATTGCGCGGACAAGGCACCGGCGCCGGCGCGCCAGGCAGGCGTGCGTGGCGCGCTCATCCGCACAGGCCTGTCATGCCGCGCCGGTCCATGCCGCGGCCACCTCGTGCCAGCGTCCCTGCGCGCGCACCCGGCCCTCCTCCAGCACCACCACTTGGTCCGCGCGTTCCAGCATGGCCAGCCGATGGCCGATGACCACCACGGTCAGATCGCCGTGCAGGCGCTCGATCGCGGCGCGGATGCGCGCTTCGTTGTCGTGATCCAGTGCGCTGGTGGCTTCATCCAGGATCAGCAACGCCGGCCGCTGCAACAGCGCACGCGCCAGCGCCAGGCGTTGCCGCTCGCCCCCGGACAGGCGCATGCCACGATCGCCGATCACGGTCTCCCAGCCCTGCGGCAGCGCATGCACGAACTGCGCCGAGGCCTGCTCCAGGGCCAGCTGCAGCGTTGCCGCATCGGCGTGCGGTGCGGCCAGCAGCAGGTTGTTGCGGATGCTGTCGTTGAACAGGAAGGTATCCTGCGACACGTACGCCACCGCGTGCCGCCAGCTGCGGCGCGCGTGCGCATCCAGGGTCACACCGTCGATCTCCAGCGCGCCCCGGTCCGGGCCCAACAGACCGCACAGCACATCGGCCAGCGTGCTCTTGCCCGCGCCGGAGGCGCCGACGATGGCGGTGGTGGTGCGCGCCGGCAAGACCAGCGAGATCTCCTGCAGGGCCGACGCCTCGCGACCGGCATAACGCACCTGCACATCGCGCAGGGCGATCTGCGTCTGGACCTGCCAGTCGATGGCACGCGGCGGCAGCGCCGGCTCGGACCACTCGCGCGCCTGTGCCAGTTGCCGCTCCACTTCCAGGAACGCGGGCACGGTATGCACCCAGTACTGGTGCTGCTGCTGCGCCATTGTGAGCAATGGCAGCAAGCGCGCGAACATCACCACCAGGATCAGCAGCTCGGCCAGCGGCAGGTGCCAGACCTGCAGACCCAGCAGCACATAAGCGGCCAGCAGGAGCGCCGCCGCGCTGTGCAGCAGTGCCTTGGACAGCGCCAGGCCCGACGCGAAGCGCGCCTGCAGGTCGCGCACGGCCGTCGCATCGCGGTTCACGACAGCGCGATAGCGCGCCTCGGCCCCCAGGATCTTGGCCAGGCGCAACCCGGCCAGGCTGTCGTGCATGCCGGCATGCAGGCGCTGCCTGGTCTGGGTCAGCGCGCTGCCCAGCCACAGCACGCGACGGCGGCGGCCGAGCAGCAACAGCAGCAGCGCACCCGCCACGACCGTGGCCAACGCCAGCGTCCCGGCAAGTGCAATGGCCGCGAACAGATAGATGATGGCGGTGGCCAGGGACGCGAGCATGAGCAATGCATGGCCGAGCCCGACCCCGACCCGCTCCACTTCGGTCAGCATCAGGCTGGCATGGTCGCTACTGCGCTGGGCCACCAACCATCGCCATTGCGCCTCCAGCAGTGCGGCGAAGCTGGCCTCGCGCAGGCGCTCGGCCACGTCCTGCTGCAAGCGGGCGGCAGCGTGCTCGCGTGCGTAATGGATGCCATTGCGCAACAGCACCAGCGCGCAGAACAGCGCCAGCAATGGCAGCGGGGCGTCGGACGGCAAGCCGAGCATGCCGACGATTTCGCCGACGGCATGCGCCATCGCACCGCCACTGGTCGCGCCACCGCCTTGCAGTGCGCCGAGCAAGGGCACCAGCAGCAGCACGCCGATGCCCTCGCTGGCGCCGGCCAGCGACATCAGGACGAATACGCCAAGCAGGCGACCACGCGGCGCCCAGCCCAGCAACCGGCGCAAGGCGCGCCAAGCGCTCATTGCCGCGGTTCCGCTGGCACCACGAAACAACCGATCCGGGCGAAACGCTCCACGCCACCGCCGCCGGTGACCCGGACCGGCCCGGCGACCACCCAGGCGTGGGCCTGCAGCGCCGACGTCTCCGGCGCCCGCGCCGCGCCGAAGCACAGCATATGCGGCACCCGGAACAGGCCGAGCAGGCAGCGCGCGCTCAGCGCCTGGGCCAGACAGTTGGATTCCCAGGGCGTATGCCGCGCCGCCAGGCGCAAGGTGCGCCCGATCTGGATGGCGCGGCGCTGCGCCCGTGCATCCAGCACCGGCGCGGGCGGTGGCTCCGCCACCCCGCGTCCCAGCCATGGCGCAAGGCGACGGAAGCCCAGCGCCAGCACCGCGGCACGCGCCGTACCCAGCAGCACCCAGGCCGGCAACAGCAGGCAGCGTTCGAATCGAGGCAGGCGCAGGAAGCCGCTCAGGCCGCCGGGCATGAACGCTCCCGCCGCCGCAGAGGCGCAGTGCGCTGCACGCAGAGCGCCGTCGCACGGACGCCTCGTGCTGTCGGCAGGCGCGAACGCGGAAGCGGCGACACAAGGGACATGGGCGACACCTGCGCAGAGAGGACGACCGCGAAAGCCGGCGCACTCGACGCCGCGGCGGGTTGCCGAGCGGCCATGGCGCAAGCGCGGATGCGCCAGCCTAGCAAATGTGCCCCGTGCCGGGCACGCCGCGCGCCGCATCCGCGGTGCGCGAGGGCGTGCCCTACAGCCGGCTCACGCTGCGGATGCGGATCTCGCTGCTGTCCACGCCGTGGCGTTGCGCCGCCTGCGTGCGCAGGCGGCACAGCAGCCGCTCCGGGTCCAGCGGCGCCGGCTCGGCCCAGGTGTGCGCCAGGGTGCCCCAGGCCACGCGCTGGCCGAAGCTGTAGGCCTCGTAGTCGGCTAGGTAGTGGCGCGCGCGCTCAGGTGCCGACGTGGACATCGCCTTCGTAGCCGTTGCAGCCCAGATGTTCGAGCGCGATCGACAGCGCCAGCGCGTAGCCCTGCGCGCAGTAGCCGCCGACCTGGCCCAGGCGCTGCCCCGAGGCCGCGCACAGGCAGGCTTCGCGGCGATCGCTGGCATCGTCGTGCACTTCCACGTAGGGCCGACGCAGGTGCGCCACCGCATCGGCGGTGACGGCGCTGTCCGAGCACGCGCCCGGATCCAGCAACAGCATCTCCACGCCGGCCTGGTCGGCCTGGGCCAGTGCCTGCAGCAGTTCGCGCTCGCTGGCGCAGCCGCGCACGGCCAGGGTCTTGCCGGCGCGCCCGGCATTGGCCAGCAATTGCCGCATCACCGGCGGGGCGATGCGCGCCGGGCGGCCGCGATGGCCGGCCACGCAGTCCGGGCCACGGAGCAACAGGATCGACATGGCGGCGCCCTCAGTTGGCCAGCGCCGCGCGCGCGCCGAGCCGGCGCTGCGCCACGCCCAGGGCGATGGCGTAGCTGTCGGCGAGCGCACCATTGGCGATCACCGTCAGCAACGGCGCGTGCCGCGGGTGCAGCAGCGGTTCCAGCGCCTGCGCGCTGGCGTCGTGCATCTCGATGTACGGGTGGCCCAGCGCGTCCAATGCCGCGCACAGCTGCGCGCCGTGGTCGGCCAACTGCGACGCCGGCAACTCGCCGGAATCCAGCAGCACCAGTTCGGTGTCGTCGCACGCACCTTGCTGCAGCCGCGCCACGATCTGCGCGGCATCGGCGCAGGCCACCGGCACCACGTGCGCGGCATGGGAAGCGGCCAGACACTGCGCCGCGGCAATGGCCGACGCATCGCGATGCGGGCCCTGGATCAGCAGAATCGACATGGAACACATCCAACGGGAAGGACGGGGCGCAGTCTGCGCGCGCGCCGCGTAAGCGTTCCATGGCGTTGGGGCGCTGTGGGCGTAAAGCTTGCGTAAGGGCGGGGATTGGGGATTCGGGATTGGGGAGTCGCAAAAGCGGATGGCGGCACTGCGCTTCCACCAATCCCGAATCCCCAATCCCTGCTTCTAAGCCAATCCCCAATCCCCAATCCCGACTCCCGGCTTTCCATGCGATCATCCCCCGCTTCCCGCCGCCGCCCGGACTCGCCATGACCCACTCCGCTCTGCGCCGCGATGTCGGCCCGTTCGCCCTGATGCTGACCGGCCTCGGCTCGATCATCGGTTCCGGCTGGCTGTTCGGCGCCTGGCGCGCCGCCGGGCTAGCCGGCCCCGGTGCGGTCTGGGCCTGGGTGCTGGGCGCGGCGATCGTCACCACCATCGCCCTGGCCTATGCCGAGCTGGGCGCGATGTTCCCCGAGTCCGGCGGCATGGTCCGCTACAGCCACTACTCGCACGGCTCGCTGGTCGGCTTCATCGCCGGCTGGGCCAACTGGATCGCGATCGTGTCGGTGATCCCGGTGGAGGCCGAGGCCTCGGTGCAGTACATGGCCTCGTGGCCGTGGCAGTGGGCGCAGGACCTGTACGTGCAGCAGCCCGGCGGCGCCGGCGAGCTGTCGGTGCCCGGCCTGTGCATCGCTGCGGTGCTGGTGCTGGTGTACTTCCTGCTGAACTTCTGGAGCGTGAAGCTGTTCGCGCGCTCCAACAGCCTGATCACCGTGTTCAAGCTGGTGGTGCCGGCGCTGACCGGCATTGCGCTGATCGCCAGCGGCTTCCACCGCGAGAACTTCAGCGTCGGCCTGCACGGCGGCAGCCACACCATCGACTTCGCTGCGGTGCTGACCGCGGTGGCCACCGCCGGCATCGTATTCAGCTTCAACGGCTTCCAGAGCCCGGTGAACCTGGCCGGCGAGGCACGCAATCCCGGGCGCAGCATCCCGTTCGCGGTGCTCGGCTCGATCGCGCTGGCTACGGTGGTCTACGTGCTGTTGCAGGTCGCCTACCTGGGCGCGGTGCCGCCGGATCTGCTGGCCAAGGCCGGCTGGCACGGCATCGACTTCCGCTCGCCGTTCGCGCAGCTGGCGATCATCGTCAACCTGCACTGGCTGGCGATGCTGCTGTACGTGGACGCCTTCATCAGCCCCAGCGGTACCGGCATCACCTACACCGCCACCACCGCACGGATGATCTACGGCATGGAGCGCAACGGCACCATGCCCAAGGTGCTGGGCCGGATCCATCCGACCTGGGGCGTGCCGCGGCCGGCGATGTTCTTCAACCTGCTGGTGTCCTACCTGTTCCTGTTCTTCTTCCGCGGCTGGGGCACGCTGGCGGCGGTGATCTCGGTGGCCACCATCATTTCCTACCTCACCGGCCCGATCAGCGCCATGGCGCTGCGCAAGCACGCGCCGGAGATGCACCGCCCGCTGCGCATCGCCGGCCTGCCGGTGCTGGCCGCGGCGGCCTTCGTGCTGGCCACCGAACTGCTGTACTGGGCGCGCTGGCCGCTGACCGGCGAGATCATCCTGCTGATGCTGGTGGCCCTGCCGGTTTATGCCTACTACCAGCAGCGCGACGGCTGGAAGGATTTCCGCCGACACCTGCGCGGCGCCAGCTGGCTGATCGCCTACCTGCCGACCATCGCCCTGCTGTCGTGGGCCGGCAGCACCACCTTCGGCGGTCACGGCTATCTGTCCTACGGGCCGGACCTGGTGGTGGTCGGCGTGGTCGCGCTGGGCTTCTACTTCTGGGGCGTGCGCGCCGGCTGGCGCACCCCGTCGCTGCAGCAGGCCAGCGCCGGCTGAGCCGCGGCGGCGTCAGCCGCCGCGCAGGAATTGCAACGCGCGCGACAGCAGCACGGCGCCGACGAAACCGGCCAACGCGCACAGGCCCACCGCGACGAGGCCCTGGTGGGACGGGTCGTCGCGTCTGTCGAACAGGGCCAGCGCCGCGGCGACGCACACCGCCGAGGTGCCGGCCCCGATCAGGCCGATGCGCAGATGCGCGCGCCAGCCGCGCAGGCGTGGCCAGGCACGGGCGGCGAACAGCCCGGTCAGCAGCGCCGGCAAGGCGCCGAAGACATAGGAAAACATCGCCATCAGCAGAAGCAGCAGCAGCGGGGCGCTGACGCCGCTGCTCTCCCCCCAGGTCATCGCGATCGCCACCGGCAGCCCGACCACCACGGTCCCGAGCGGCGGGCCGACGAACAGGAAGGTCATGACGACGCCAACGCCGACCAGCCAGCGCGGCAGCGGGTCGTTGCCCGCGTCCATGTCGGCCTGATCGGCAACGTCCGCACGCACGCCCGGCAGCGGGTCCGGAGCCGCCTGCGGGGCAGGCGGCAACGGGTCGTGGCTCACTTGGCGGGCGCGGCTTGGCGCTGCGCGGCTTGGCGCTGCGCGGCGCTGGCGTCGCGCGTGGCGCGGAACTCGGAGTCGCGGCTCCAGTTCGGCCACTGCGTCGAGTTGGCCAGTTCCTCGCCCAGCGTGTACAGCACCTGCATGTCGCGCGCGGCGCCGGCGAAGGTCCAGTTCGGCTGCCATTCGTCGCCGGGCTGGTGGTAGCGCTTGGCCGTGTAGTCGTCCGCGGCGGCCTTGCCGGCCGCGACGCCGCCGTCCACCCAGTCCTGGCCGGCGGCGAAGGACAGCGCCGGCACGCCGCGCTTGGCGAAGGAGAAGTGGTCGGAGCGGAAGAAGTAGCCGGCTTCCGGCTTCGGATCGGGCGTGTAGCGCAGATACCAGCCCTTCGCCACGCGCTTGAGGTCGTCGAGCAGTTCCAGCTTGGCGGTGCCGTAGATGCCGAAATCGCGCGACGGCCCGAACGGGCTCATGCCGTCCATGTTGATCACCGCCACCGTGCGCGCCAGCGGATACAGCGGCTTGGAGGCGTAGTACTCCGAGCCGAGCAGGCCCTTCTCCTCGGCGGTGACCGCCATGAACACCACCGAGCGCTGCGGCGTCGGGCCCTTGGCGAAGGCGCGGGCCAGTTCCAGCAGCGCGGCGACGCCGCTGGCGTTGTCCAGCGCGCCGTTGAAGATGCGGTCGCCCTTGGCGTCGGGCGCGCCCACGCCCAGGTGATCCCAGTGCGCGGTGTAGATGAGGGTGTCGTCCGGCTGGGTCTTGCCGGGCAGCCGCGCGACCACGTTGCGCGAGGTGATCACCTCCGACTTCACCGCGTAGTCGGCGTACAGGCGCTCGCCCTTCAGTTCCACCGGCTTGAAGTCGCGCGATTGCGCCTGCTTCTTCAGCGCATCGAAATCCAGCCCGGCGCGCTTGAACAGGTCCACCGCCAGATCGCGCTGGATCCAGCCTTCCAGCTCCGGGTGCACCGTCTTGGGATCGTCGCGGACCACGTCGAACATGCTGTTGGTGTTGGAGTTGGCGACGGTGGCCCAGCCATAGGAGGCCGGTGCGGTCTCGTGCACGATCAGCACGCCGGCCGCGCCCTGCCGCGCGCCTTCCTCGAACTTGTAGGTCCAGCGGCCGTAGTAGGTCATGCCCTTGCCGTCGAACGCGCCCTTGCCGGTCTCGAAGTCGGGGTCGTTGATCAGCACCACCGCGATCTTGCCCTTCAGGTCCACGCCCTTGAAGTCGTCCCAGCCGCGCTCGGGCGCCTTGACGCCGTAGCCGACGAACACCAGTGGCGCCCCGTCCAGGGTCACCTGGCTGCTGCCGTCGAGCGCGGCGCGCACGGCGATCTGCTGGCCCTGGGTCAGGGCCTGGCGCTGGTCGCCGCTGGCGATCGCCAGGCGCGGGGTGCCGACGATGTCGGCGCGGCGCAGCGGCACCGCCTGGGTCCACAGGCGCTTGCCGTCGCGCAGGTCGCCGCCGGGCTGCAGGCCGGCCGCCTGGAACTGCGCACTCAGATAGGCCACCGTCTTCTCCTCGCCCGCCGAGCCCGGGGCGCGGCCCTCGTAGGCGTCGGAGGCCAGGGTCTTCACGTCGGTGGACAGGCGCTTGGTGTCGAAGGTCGGTGCGGGCGGCGGTGCCGCCAGGCAGGCGCCGGACAGCGCCAGGGCCAGCAGGCTCAGGATCGGTCGTTTCACTTGGTTCCCCTCGGCAGACACAAAGAAGGGCGAGTGTAGCGGCGCCCCTACCGGGTCGTGGTGGGTCGAACGACCGCCATACGTGCGCTGTCGCAAAAATTTATTGTGATAAACCACTCAAATATGAAGCTGAACATGCTCTAATGCCGCGCTCGCGCACCGCGGGGTCCGCGCCAATCCGGTGGCCCATGCCGATCCGCGCGCCCGCCCTGGCTTCCACCCGAGCCCGGCGTGAGAACCGTCACTCCCCACCTCACCCGGGCCGCTCCGACTGCGGGCCGGCTCGCTTCCGGAGACCTGCAGAGATGTCGATGTCCCCCCTCACCCGCATCACCCGTTGCGTGCTGGCCGCCGCGCTGCTGGCCGCCAGCGGTTCGGCCTGGAGTTACGCGATCAGCAAAGGCACGGTGGTGGACGACCGCGGCAACGCGGTGCAGCTGCGCGGCGTCAACTGGTTCGGCTTCGAAGGCAGCGCGCACACCGTGCACGGCCTGTGGGCGCGCAACTGGAAGGACATGATCACGCAGATGCAGGGCCTGGGCTTCAATGCCGTGCGCCTGCCGTTCTGCCCGCAGACCCTGCGCGGCGTGGCGCCGACCAGCATCGACTACGGCCGCAATCCGGACCTGCAGGGTCTGAACTCGCTGCAGGTGCTGGACAAGGTCATCAACGAACTCAGCAGCCGCGGCATGTACGTGCTGCTGGACCACCACTCGCCCGATTGCCAGGGCATCTCCGAACTCTGGTACACCGACTCCTACAGCGAGCAGCAGTGGCTCAGCGACCTGAGCTTCGTGGCCAAGCGCTACGCGTCGGTGCCGGGCGTGATCGGCATCGACCTGAAGAACGAGCCGAATGGCCGCAACACCTGGGGCACCGGCAACCTCAAGACCGACTGGAACAAGGCGGTCGAGCGCGCCTCGGCGGCGGTGCTGAAGGTGGCGCCGAAGTGGCTGATCGTGGTCGAGGGCATCACCGACAACCCGACCTGCTCCAGCAGCGACGGCTACTGGTGGGGCGGCAACCTGGAACCGCTGACCTGCACCAAGCTCAACGTGCCGGCCAACCGCCTGCTGCTGTCCCCGCACGTGTACGGCCCCGACGTGAACTGGCAGCCCTACTTCGGCGACGGCAGCTTCCCGGCCAACATGCCGGCGATCTGGGAGCGCCAGTTCGGCCAGCTGACCCAGCGCGGCTACGCCATGATGATCGGCGAATTCGGCGGCAACGAAGGCCGCAACCAGGCGCAGGATCCGGTCCTGCAGAAGGCGCTGATCGACTACCTGATCAAGAAGAACATCCGCAGCGGCTTCTACTGGGCGTGGAACCCCAACAGCCGCGACACCGGCGGCGTGCTCGACGACGACTGGACCACCGTGCGCAGCGAGAAGATGGTCGGGCTGAAGCGGCTGTGGGGCGATGCCAGCGGCACCACGCCGACGCCGACGCCCACTCCGACCCCGACGCCCACCCCGGAGCCGACCCCGACCCCGACCCCCACGCCGACCCCGGGCAGCGCCAGCTTCAGCACCAAGGTCATCGTCGACAGCGACTGGAACGCCGGCTACTGCGAACGCGTGCAGGTGACCAACAGTGGCAGCGCCACCGGCAACTGGGCGGTCACCCTGTCCATCAGTGGCACCGTCAACAACCTGTGGAACGCCACCTGGACGCAGTCGGGCACCACCCTCAGCGCCAGCGGCGTGGACTGGAACAAGACCCTGGCCCCCGGCGCCACCGCCGAGTTCGGGTTCTGCGCCGCCCGCTGAAAGCGGCGCCATCGCTCCGCGCAGCGCGCGGGGCCCACCCTCAACGGCAGCGTCCCACGACGCTGCCGTTGGCGTTTTCACCAGGCGGCTGCGCGCCCGTGGACATCACCACAGCAGCTGCGCGCAATCCGTGGACAAGCCCGTCTTCTGCAACGGCAGTCACGGCCGCCACGGCGGACAATGCCGATCATCGCCGCCAAGCATCCGCCCCCCTTTGGCCGGCGCGCTCCGCACCGGCCGCCCTCGGAGCACCGCGATGAAACGGTCCCTGCATTCCCGCCTCACCCGCTGCCTGCTGGCCGCGGCGCTCGTGGTCGCCAGCGGCTCGGCCTGGAGCTATGCCATCCAGCAAGGCAAGGTGGTGGACGACGCCGGCAACGCCGTGCAGTTGCGCGGCGTCAACTGGTTCGGTTTCGAGACCTCGCAGCACACCGTGCACGGCCTGTGGGCGCGCAACTGGAAGGACATGATCACGCAGATGCAGGGCCTGGGCTTCAACGCCGTGCGCCTGCCGTTCTGCCCGCAGACGCTGCAGGCGGTATCGCCCGGCAGCATCGACTACAGCCGCAATCCGGACCTGCAGGGCCTGAACTCGCTGCAGCTGCTCGACAAGGTGATCAACGAACTCAGCAGCCGCGGCATGTACGTGCTGCTCGACCACCACACCCCGGACTGCAACGCGATCTCCGAACTCTGGTACACCGGCAGCTACAGCGAGCAGCAATGGCTGAATGATCTGAGCTTCGTCGCCAAGCGCTACGCGTCGGTGCCGGGGGTGATCGGCCTGGACCTGAAGAACGAGCCGCACGGCGCCGCCACCTGGGGCAGCGGCAATGCCGCCACCGACTGGAACAAGGCCGCCGAACGCGCGTCGGCGGTGGTGCTGAACGCGGCGCCGAACTGGCTGATCGTGGTCGAAGGCATTTCCAACACGTCCACCTGCTCCAGCGACACCGCGCACTTCTGGGGCGAGAACCTGGAACCGCTGGCCTGCACCCCGCTGGCCATCCCGGCCAACCGCCTGCTGCTCGCCCCGCACGTGTACGGACCGGACGTCTACATGCAGCCGTACTTCAGCGCGTCCAACTTCCCGGCCAACATGCCGGCGATCTGGGAGCAGCACTTCGGCCAGTTCGCCCAGGCCGGCCACGCACTGCTGCTGGGCGAGTTCGGCGGCAAGTACGGCCAGGGCAACCCGCTGGACGTGCAGTGGCAGAATGCGCTGGTCGACTACCTGATCGGCAAGGGCCTCCACAGCGGCTTCTACTGGTCGTGGAACCCGAACAGCGGCGACACCGGCGGCATCCTCAACGACGACTGGAGCACGGTGCGCACCGACAAGGTGACCCTGCTGAAGAAGCTGTGGGACGGCGCCGGCAGCAGCACTGGCGGTGGCGGCGGCAACGGCGGTGGCAATGGCGGCGGAACGCCCACGCCGCCGCCGTCCGGCAGCAGCTTCAGCACCAGGGTGCTGGTCGACAGCGACTGGAACGCCGGCTACTGCAACCGCGTGCAGGTGACCAACACCGGCGGCAGCAGCGGCGACTGGACCGCCACCCTGTCGATCAGCGGCACCGTCAACAACCTGTGGAACGCCAGCTGGACGCAATCGGGCACCACCCTCAGCGCCAGCGGCGTGGACTGGAACAAGACCCTGGCCCCGGGCGCCACTGCCGAGTTCGGCTTCTGCGCCGCGCGCTGAGCGCGCCGTTGCGTCGCTGACGCCGCGCGCGCGGCCCTTCCCCGGGAGAGCCGCGCGCGATGGCCGCCGCCCACGCGGCGCCGCGCGCTGTGCCATCAGTCACGTTCCCGCGGCCGCCGCTGCGCCTCTATGCTGGCGCACTGTCCACACTCAGGCCCGGCCCATGCTCCGACCCTTGTCGCTGTTGATCTCCAGCATCCTCACCCTCGGCACCGGCGCCGCCCTGGTGGCCGCGCCGTCGGCCCTGGCCGCGGCCACGCCGGCCCAGGCGACCGCGCCGGAGATCGCCTACACCCGCTTCACCCTGCCCAACGGCCTGACCGTGGTGGTGCACGAGGACCACAAGGCGCCGGTGGTGGCGGTGAGCATCTGGTACCACATCGGCTCGGGCGACGAGCCGGCCGGCAAGACCGGCTTCGCGCACCTGTTCGAGCACCTGATGTTCTCCGGCTCGGAGAACCACAAGGGCACCTACTTCCAGCCGTTCGAGAAAGTCGGCGCCACCGACATGAACGGCACCACCTGGTTCGACCGCACCAACTACTTCGAGACCGTGCCGACCACCGCGCTGGACACCGCGTTGTGGATGGAGTCGGACCGCATGGGCCACCTGCTCGGCGCGATCGGCCAGAAGGAACTGGACACCCAGCGCGGCGTGGTCCAGAACGAGAAGCGCCAGGGCCAGAACCGCCCCTACGGCCGCGTCGACGAGAACATCCTGGCCAACATCTTCCCGGCCAACCACCCCTACCAGCACGACACCATCGGCTCGATGGCCGACCTCGACGCGGCCTCGCTGGACGACGTCAAGCAGTGGTTCCACGACAACTACGGCGCCGCCAACACCACCCTGGTGCTGGCCGGCGACATCACCGTGGCGCAGGCCAAGGCCAAGGCCGAGCAGTACTTCGGCGACATCCCCGCCGGCCGGCCGGTGCCGCGCCAGCAGCCGTGGATCACCCCGCTGTCCAAGCAGACCCGCGGCGTGCAGCACGACCACGTCGCGCAGCCGCGCATCTACCGCACCTGGGTCGCGCCGCAGTTGGGCACCGACGATGCGGTGCTGCTGGACCTGGCCACCACCGTGCTCGGCGGCGGCAAGACCAGCCGCCTGTACCAGCGCCTGGTCTACCGCGACAAGCTGGCCGACGACGTCTCCGCCGGCCTGCAGTCGTTCGCGCTGGCCAGCCAGCTGCAGATCACCGCCGACGTGAAGGAAGGCGTGGACCCGGCCAAGGTCGAGGCCGCCATCGCCGACGAACTGCAGAAGTTCCTGGCCGAAGGCCCCACCGCCGACGAACTGCAGCGCGCCCAGGTCGGCTACCGCGCCGGCTTCGTGCGCGGCCTGGAGAAGGTCGGCGGCTTCGGCGGCAAGGCCACGGTGCTGGCCGAGGGCCAGGTCTACCGCAACGATCCCGGCGCCTACAAGAAGGACCTGGAACGCGCGCAGGCGGCCACCGTCGCCAGCGTGCGCAAGGCCGCCGACACCTGGTTCGGCAAGGGCGACTACCTGCTGACCGTGCTGCCGGCGCCGGAAGGCTTCGATCCAGCAGCCGAGGACAAGGCGGTCAAGCCGCTGGCCGCGGCACCGGGCAAGCCCGCGCCGAAGGTGCCGGCCAAGGGTAACTACAGCGTCGGCAAGTCGCAGGTGGACCGCGCTGCCGGCGTGCCGGAGACCAGCCAGTTCCCGAGCCTGAGCTTCCCGCAGCTGCAGCGCGGCAAGCTCAAGAACGGCATCGAGGTGGTGCTGGCCGAGCGTCACACCATCCCGGTCACGCAGATCCAGTTGCTGTTCGATGCCGGTTACGCGACCGACCGCGGCGGCAAGCTCGGCACCGCCAACTTCACCGCGGCGCTGATGAACGAGAGCACCCGCAACCTGGATTCGGTGGACGTGGCGCAGCGTCGCCAGCGCCTGGGCGCGATGACCAGCGTGTCCTGCGAACTGGACAGCTGCGACGCCTCGCTCAACGCACTCAACGACCAGCTGGCGCCGTCGCTGGACCTGTTCGCCGACATCGTGCGCAACCCGGCGTTCAAGGCCGACGACATCGAGCGCATCCGCGGCCAGTGGCTGGCCTCGATCGCGCAGGAGAAGACCCAGCCGCAGGGCCTGGCGCTGCGCACCCTGCCGCCGCTGCTTTACGGCCCCAGCCATCCGTACGGCGTGCCGCTCACCGGTACCGGCACCGAGGCGGCGATCAAGAGCCTCACCGCGGGCGACCTGAGCGCGTTCCAGAACAACTGGCTGCGTCGGGACAACGTGCGCATCCTGGTCGCCGGCGACACCACCCTGGCCAAGATCATCCCGCAGCTGGATGCCGCCTTCGGCGACTGGCAGGCTCCGTCCGGCAAGCGCCCGACCAAGAGCCTGCCGCAGGTGGCCGCGCAGCCCAAGCCACGCGTGTTCCTGATCAACCGCGACGACGCCCCGCAGTCGCTGATCCTGGCCGGCCTGCTGGCGCCCTCGACCAAGGCGCCGAACAACCTGGCGATCGGCGTGGCCAACGGCGCCTTCGGCGGCACCTTCACTTCGCGGCTGAACATGAACCTGCGCGAGGACAAGCGCTGGGCCTACGGCGCCAACAGCTTCATGATCGACGCGATCGGCCAGCGCCCGTTCCTGTTCTTCGCCCCTGTGCAGACCGACAAGACCGCCGAATCGGCCGCCGAGATCCTCAAGGAAGCCAAGGCCGTGGTCGGCGACAAGCCGCTGACCGCCGCCGAGATCGCCAAGATCAAGGAACAGCGCGTGCGCGCCCTGCCGGGCAGCTTCGAGACCACCGGTGCGGTGCTCAGCGCGATGGAAGGCATCGTCCAGTACGGCCGCCCGGACGACTACGTGCAGACGCTGAAGACGCGCCTGGAAGCGGTCGACCAGCCGGCAGCGGAAGCGGCGATCAAGGAGATCGTGGCGCCGCAGGCGATGACCTGGGTCATCGTCGGCGACCTCAAGCAGATCGAAGCGCCGGTGCGCGCGCTGAAGCTGGGCGAGGTGCAGGTGCTCGACAGCGACGGCCAGCCGGTCAAGGCGAAGACCACGGCGGCCGCCAAGCAGTAAGGCAATACGCGCATGGCCGGAAGATCCCGGCCATGCGTCGCAAGGCGGCGTGCGGACGGATCGCCCGCGGCGCCGAAACGCCTTGGCGTGGCGACGCGCGCAGTGGTGCATATGCTGCCCGATCCCCAGTCCCGCGTTGGAGGCACGCGCACAAGCGCGCTGCCGATCGCAGCCAGTGTTGCGCGCTGCACGCATCGGTCGCTCGACATTCAAGCGGTGCAAGGTCGGAACGACGTCTGCGGGCCGGTCCTTGCGGTTTCCGGGAAAGCCGGCTGACCAAACACCCTTCGAAAAGTAGACTCGTCTCCTGGGCACTGCTGCCGATCGGGGATCACGATGCTTGAAAACACACTCTCGGATGGCGAAGCGGCCGTCACCCCAGCGGACCTGGATCACCTGGAATCGGTGATTGGCAGGAAGCTGCCGACTCCCTTCCGGGAGCATTACCTCAAGTACAACGGCGGCATGCCTGAGCGAGCGTATTGGGTCGGCGAAGAGGACTATGAGCCGATCGAGGTCGCCACGTTCAAACCGATTGCGCATTGCGACTACACGCTGCTGTCCACCTACCGGTTGATGCTGCAGAAACAGGTTCTGCCCGCACGCCTGCTGCCGTTCGCGAACGATTGCGGCGGCAACTTCTTTTGCCTGGATCTGGACACGGGAGCCGTCAGCTATTTCACCACCGACACCTTCGACAGCGAGCTCAGCCCCGAACAGAACCAGGCCCACGCCGAAAGGCCGCTCTGCCCGGATTTCCTCCAGTTCGTCCAGGGACTGGTCGACGAGGAGGATGCGGACGACGCATGAACCTGCCGGCAGGCGGGTATGGCCGGCAATCTCGTTCACGGCGCTTGGCCGCAGCGCTTGATATCCCAGAGACCCGTCCCGCCTGCCATCGCCGATGCCGACCGCCTCGCCACGCCGCACCGATGCCGCGCCCCGCATCCGCATCGGCTGCGCCGGCTGGTCGATCGCCAGCACGCAGCGCGCGCTGGTCGGCGACGGCGCCAGCCAGTTGGCGCGCTATGCCACGCGCTTCGATGCGGTCGAGATCAATTCCTCGTTCTACCGCCCGCACCGCCCCGTCACTTACCAGCGCTGGGCCGACAGCGTGCCGGCGGATTTCCGTTTTTCGGCCAAGCTGCCGCGCACGATCACCCATGACGCGCGTCTGTACCGCGTCGCGCCGCTGCTGCAGACCTTCCTCGGCGAGATCGGCCACCTCGGCGACAAGCTCGGCTGCCTGCTGGTGCAGCTGCCGCCGAGCCTGGCCTTCGACGCGCGCACCGCCGCCACCTTCTTCGCCATGCTGCGGCGCCGCTGGCACGGCGGCATCGCCTGCGAGCCGCGCCACGCCAGCTGGTTCGGCGCGCGCGCCGAGGCGCTGTGGCAGCGCCACAGGATCGCGCGCGTGGCCGCCGATCCGGCCCTGAACGCCGATGCCGCGCAGCCGGCGGGCACCGCGGCGCCGGCCTATTGGCGCTGGCACGGCGCGCCACGCATCTACTACAGCGACTACGCCGACGACGCGCTGCGCCGGCTGGCCGACCACGTCGTCGCCACCACGCCGCACACCGGCGAAGCCTGGGTGATCTTCGACAACACCGCGCTCGGCCACGCCCTCGACAACGCCGCCACGCTGCAGGCGCAACTGCGCGCGCTCGGCGTCGGCGCCGCCGGCTGATCACCACGTCCCGGCGAGTACGGCGATACGCGGGACAGGCCCCGCTCCTGCGATGAAACCAGCCCCTGGTTCACCGCCCTCGTAGAAGCAGCTTCAGCCGCGACCTCACGAGCGTGTCGATGTCACGTTTCGCTTGGCATGCTCATCCGCACGAAAAGACAGGCCGCGCCCAGGCACGGCCTGCTTCAGGATCGTCGCGGGACCGCTTCAGCATGCATGCGCCGGCGGTAACCACCGCGCTGCCCAATCGCCTCGCTCAATGAAAGCTCACCGTGCCAACGTCTTCGCCGTCGCCCCAGCGCGTGCAGGCACCGGTCCCTTCGATCCAGACCGGCTTCCCCGCCATGTAGGCGGACAGCAGCATCGCCAGCTGTGCCTTTCCGGTATCGGAGGTCTCGTCCTTGATCATGTAGTACGTGGTGTTCGCCGCGCAGGTCGGACGCTGCGTCGGTGTGCCGTTGATCACCACGTAGTGCACGCCGTCCGTCGCACGGACCGACAGGTCCTTGATGGTGCCGGTCACGCTGCTGGCAGACGCAGCGCCAGGCAACAGCGATAGTGCGAGCAGGAAGGCGACGCAGGTGCGGAAACGGCGCGTGTCGGGTAGAGCCATGGGAATCGTCCTTGCGAAGTGGCGGCGCACTCCCTTGCAGAAGGAGTACAGGCGGACCATGCGGCAGCCACCGTGCAAACCGGCATCGCAGATCGCCGCATGCGTGATGCGCCCTGGGCTACCGGAATGGCAGAGCGAAACGCGGCGCATCCTATCACGGCGATTTGACCTTCCTTTGCACCATGCACGACCGCCAGCGACGCTGGTCAGTCATGCGCGGCAAAAGACTCGAGCGTGCACCGCGTCACGCTTGTGGGCTTGTCCACGCGACGTCGCCACGCCCTGCGGTATGGTGCTGCGCCTCGCGATCCGCGCCAGACCCGATGCCGCCAAATGACCGATGAAGCCCAGCGCCAGCGTGTCCTCGACAGCTACCGCATCGTCGACAGCCTGCCCGAGGCCGCCTACCAGGACATCGTGCAGATCGCCGCCGCGCTGTGCGATACGCCGATCGCGCTGCTGTCGCTGCTGGACCGCGACCGGCAATGGTTCAAGGCACGGATGGGCCTGGAGGTGCCGCAGACCGAGCGCAGCCAAGCGGTGTGCGATCACGCGATCCGTGAGCCCGAGCAGTTGCTGGAAGTGCCCGACCTCGCCGACGACCCGCGTTTCGCCGACATCGCGGTGGTCCGCGGCGACACCGGCGCGCGCTTCTACGCCGGCATGCCGCTGGTGACCGATGAGGGCATCGCCCTGGGCACGGTCTGCGTGCTCGACACCGCGCCACGCCAGCTCACCGACGCCCAGCGCGACGGCCTGCGTGCGCTGGCGCGCACCACCATGCGCCTGCTCGACGAACGCCGCCGTACCCTGCAACGCGAACGCGAGGCGCTCCTGCAACCGCATTCGGCCGATGCCCACGGCGCCGCCACCGATGGCCGCTACCGGGTGGTGATCCTGGAAGTGCAGGAACTGGCCGCGCTGGCCGAGCGGCAGAGCGAACGCCTGCTGGGCAGCAGCCTGCAGCAGCTCGACCGCACCCTGGCCAGCTACGTGCACGACGGCGGCGCCGACACGGTGGACCGCGCCACCGAGCACGCCGAGTTCATCGTCATGCTGCATGGCGCCGATGCCGAACAGAAGCTGCGCGGCCTGCGCGAGATCGCCGCGCGGCAGCAGGCGCTGGGGCTGACCGTCCTGGTCGGCGACGCCCAGGCCACGCGGGCGGACGAGCCGATCGGGCTGGTGTTCCTGCGCGCCGAAGCCGCGCTCAGCGCCGAGAAGGACCGCCTGCGGCCGCAGACGCCCTGACCTGCACGGCGGACGCCGACCCGCCGGCGTCGGCGCGCCCTGAACGACCTGCCCGCCCCACCGAGCGGGCACTGCGCCACCCTTTGGCCAAACAACACGCCCCCGGCTGTCCCGGCGACGAGCCACCTGACCGCAGCGGCGGCCCCGTTCTTGCATCTCCCCAGGCGTTGCGGTCCCTCACCGGTGCGAGCCGGACGGCGCGCGGCCGCCAAGGCACGATCGGCAGGCCGCGCATCGGATCCGGCCGCGTCCGCCCCGTCTTCGCCTCGGTCGTTTACCATGCCGCACGCATCCTGCTCTGGACCTGACATGAGCCATGCCGCTCCTCCCTGCTGCACCCCGCTGCTGAGCCTGTCGCTCGGCCTGTTGCTCGGTACCGCCGACACCGCCATGGCCGAGGCCGCGCCGGCGACGACCCTGACCGCGCCGGCACCGCCGCCGCAGACGCCCGACCTGGCCTACCCGGAACTGTTCCAGGCGGTGCAGCAGCAGGAGCTGTTCGACGACCAGAAGCACTTCGTCGATGCGCTGCCGTTGCGCGACCCGGCGCTGATCAACGCCGACTATCTGGCGCAGCGCCAGCAACCCGGCTTCGACCTGCGCCGCTTCGTCGCCGCCAACTTCGAGGAATCCGGCCCGGTGCAGACCGAGGCGATCCGCCAGGACACCGGCCTGCGTGAACACATCGACGCGCTGTGGCCGCTGCTGGTACGCCGCCAGGTCGAGGTGCCGGCCTACAGCAGCCTGCTGTCGCTGCCGCACCCCTACGTGGTGCCGGGCGGGCGCTTCCGCGAGGTCTACTACTGGGATTCCTACTTCACCATGCTCGGCCTGGTGGAGAGCGGCGAACACGAACGCAGCCGGCAGATGCTGGACAACTTCGCCTACCTGATCGACACCTACGGGCACATCCCCAACGGCAACCGCACCTACTACCTGAGCCGCTCGCAGCCGCCGTTCTTCTCGCACATGGTGCAGTTGCAGGCCAAGGTGGAAGGCGATGCGGCCTACGCGCGCTATCTGCCGCAGTTGCAGAAGGAATACGCGTACTGGATGGAGGGCGCGCAGAACCTGGCTCCGGGCCACGCGCATGCGCACGTGGTGCGGCTGGCCGACGGCAGCCTGCTCAACCGCTACTGGGACGCCCGCGACACGCCGCGCCCGGAAGCCTGGCTGCACGACGTGCGCACCGCCGCCGAGGCCAAGGACCGCCCCGCCGCCGAGGTCTACCGCGACCTGCGCGCCGGCGCCGAGAGCGGCTGGGACTACTCCAGCCGCTGGCTCGGCGACCGCAAGACCCTGGCCAGCATCCGCACCACCGCCATCGTCCCGGTCGACCTGAACAGCCTGCTCTACCACCTGGAGAGCACCCTGGCCCTGGCCTGCGCCAAGAACCCCGGCGTGGCCGGCTGCGACACCGACTACGCGGCCCTGGCCAGCGCGCGCAAGACCGCGATCGACAAGCACCTGTGGAGCGATGCCGGCTACTACGCCGACTACGACTGGCAGCAGCGCCGGCTGCGCGAGCAGGTCACCGCCGCGGCGCTGTACCCGCTGTTCGTCGGCGTCGCCTCGCCGGCGCGGGCCAAGCGCAGCGCCGACACCGTGCAGGCGCAGTTGCTGCGCCCCGGCGGCCTGGCGACCACGCGCCTGCACACCGGCCAGCAGTGGGACGAACCCAACGGCTGGGCGCCGCTGCAGTGGATCGCCGTGGACGGCCTGCGCCGCTACGGCCAGGACGCCCTGGCGCAGCGCATCGGCAGCCGCTTCCTGGCGCGGGTGCAGGCGCTGTTCGCGCAACAGCACAAGCTGGTGGAGAAGTACGCGGTGGACGCGCAGGCCAAGGGCGGCGGCGGCGGCGAGTACGCCCTGCAGGACGGCTTCGGCTGGACCAATGGCGTGACCCTGTTGCTGATGGATCTGTACGCGGCACCGGCCGCCGCGCCGACAGCGGCGCACGCGCAAGCGCAGGCCGACGCCGAGGCGGAAGCAGTCGCGCTCTGAAGCGCCACGGGCGGCAGCGCGGCCACGCCGCGTCCGCCTGCGCATGCGTCATGGCCAGCGGTCGGCGCCGCAGCTACTGCGCCGGCGTCTCCACGGGGATGCCCATCGCGACGCGATAGCGCTGGTACAGCGCCATCACCTTGTCGATGTACTCGCGGGTCTCCGCGTACGGCGGCACGCCGCCGTAGCGCGCCACCGTGCCGATGCCGGCGTTGTAGGCCGCGGCGGCGAGCACCCGGTCGCCGGCGTAGCGGCGCAGCAGCGCGCGCATGTAGCGCGCGCCGCCGGCGATCGACTGGTCGGCCGCGAACGGGTCGTGGACGCCGTATTCCTTCGCGACTTCCGGCAACAACTGCATCACCCCCTGTGCGCCCTTGGGTGAGACCGCGGCGGCATCGAAGCCGCTCTCGGCATGCGCGATCGCGCGCAGCCACGGCTCGTCCACGCCGGTGGCGCGCGCCGCGGCGCGGAACTGCTTGGCATGCGGTTGCAACTGGGGCGCGCCGACCTTGCCGAGGCCGGGATGCGCGCTTTCGCCCGGCGGGGTGACCGCGGTGAAGCGCAGATAGGGCCGCGAGCCCGGCAGGTTGCGCGTGGAGTAGACCAACTGGCCGTCCTGCTCGCGCTCGTACAACGTGCCGCTGAACACGCCCAGGTTGCCCCACAGATTGGGCGTGGCGATCGCCGCGTCATCCAGCTCCTTCGGCGTGCAGCGCGAGCCCGGCTCCGGCGCCGTGGCCAGGCTGACCGTGCCGTCGCGCACGCAGCGGTACACGGTGCGCGCAGACGCGCCGGCGACCACGCCACAGCACAGCAGCAGGCACAGCGCGGCACGGGCAAGCGGCATCGGCGACATGATCGAACAGGACGGGCGCGCATCATCGCCCAGCGCATGTCGACGCGAGTGACGGCCGGCCCCTCGGTACGCTTTCCGACAGCCCCTTGTAGGAGCGGCTTCAGCCGCGACCAGGCGCCGACACACCACGACGGTGCCAGACACCACGCGTCGCGGCTGAAGCCGCTCCTACAGGAACTTGCGACGCGTTGTCTGGGTGCACTGTGGGAGGGACTTCAGTCCCGACGGCTTCCAAGGTCGAATCGCCCGCCTTCTTCGCCCATCGCAGCTGAAGCCGCTCCACAAGGAACGTGCAATGCGCTGTCTGGGCGCACTGTGGGAGGGACTTCAGTCCCGACGGCTTCCAAGGTCGAATCGCCCGCCTTCTTCGCGCATCGCGGCCGAAGCCGCTCCACAAGGAACGCGCGACGCGCTGGCCGGGTGCACTGTGGGAGGGACTTCAGTCCCGACTGCTGCCATGGTCGAAGCGCCCCGCCGCCTCCGCTCTTCGCAGCTGAAGCCGCGCCCATCGCACGCTACCTACGGCGCGCACGCCGCCAGTTTCTGGTCGGCATACCACAGCGCGCGCCGCGCCAGGTCGTAGGCGCTGTCGGCCTCGCGCGGCAGCAGTTGCTGCGCGCGGATCGGGTCGGCGCCCTTGGCCATCGCGGTCTCCACCTGCAGCAGCGCATCCAGGTGCTGCTGCACCGGCGCCAGCAGGCGCGCGCGCTGCGCGGCCGGGCAAGCGCCGCGGCGTTGCTGCAAATCGGCTAGGGCCTGGCGAATCCGCCGGCTGGCTTCCCCATCCAACCCCGGCGCCTTTTCGAAGGCGATCGGCGCGGCCTTGTAGGCATCGCCGGTGGCCTCGCTGCCGAGATCGCTGGGGCGTTCGTGCAGCGCCGGATTGAAGCGCACGTCCGGCGGCGGCCGCGCCACGGCCGACTGATGCGTGTTCTTGGGCAGCAGTTGCCTGATCGCCCGGTCGATGCCCTGCACGGCGACGTCGCCGAGGGTGCCGTCGCTGGCCCAGTCCTTGTCGAAGCGGGTCGACCGGTAGTCGATCGGGTTGGGCCGTTCGAGCAGGCGCTTGGACTTGGCGACGTCGCGCGGATTGAGCGTCCCCGGCGGCGTGCCTTGCGCCTGCGCGAACGGATCCACCGCCACCCCGTCCGGCAGGCGCGGATGGCCATCGCCGGTATAGAGCGTCGCCGCCATCCGCGTGTCGGCCGCGGCGGGCGCAGCCTGCGTGGGCGTGGGCGTGGACGGCGGCGCGGCGGCGGCGGGCGGCTGCCGTGCGGGGGCGTGCGTGCGCGCGGCCGTCGACGGCGCAGGCGCGGAGGCCGATGGCGGGACCGCGGCGCGCTGCACGGGTTGCGGCGGCAGGAACACCAGCCGCAGCGCATCGTCGGCCGCCACGCGTGGCGGCGCCGATGGTGCGCCCCACAGCAGGCGCCCCAGCAACACCAGGATCATTGCGGTCGCCAGTGCCGCCCACAGCTGCTGCCAACGGTCTTGCGCAGGGAGGGCGGTCACGACGATCGGGGATCCATGGGCAGGCGCGATAGCGAATGTGGAGGACGGACCGGTACAGCGTGCCGCGAGTTCCGTTGCCGGCGCGTGCCGCCGCGCGCGGCGGGCGGCGATACGGCGCCACCTGCGGCCGCTCTGCGCGCGCAAGGCCTTGTCCTGCCAGGGATTGTGCCGGCGCGCGCGGAAACCGGCTAAGGTGGCGCGCGCCGGCGCTGCGACAGCCGGCGTACAGCCAGCGGGCACCGGCGCCCGCCCTGCCGCAGGAGACCCGCATGATCCGACGCCTGGCCGCCACCCTGCTCGGCGCCGCATTGGCGCTGCCGGCGCACGCCGCGCCCTCGCACCTGGACAGCGTCCTGCAGCGCGGCGCGCTGCGCGTGTGCACCACCGGCGACTACGCGCCCTATAGCCGCCTGCGGGCCGACGGCAGCTACGAAGGCATCGACATCGCCCTGGCGCAAGCGCTGGCCGAGAGCCTGGAGGTCAAGATCCAGTGGGTGCCGACACGCTGGCCGACCCTGCTGCCGGACCTGCTCGCCGACCGCTGCGACATCGCCGTCGGCGGCATCTCGGTGTCGCTGCCGCGGCAGCGCCAAGCCTGGTTCAGCGCGGTGCTGGAGGTCGACGGCAAGATCCCGCTGGTGCGCTGCGCCGATCGCGCGCGCTACCGCGCCATCGCCCAGATCGACCGCCCCGAGGTGCGGGTGATCGAACCGCGCGGCGGCACCAACGAGGCCTTCGCCCGCCGCGAGTTGCCGCATGCGCAGCTGATCCTCTCCGACGACAACCCGGCCATCTTCCGCGACCTGCGCGAGGGCCGCGCCGACGTCATGATCACCGACGCCTCCGAGGCGCGCTTCCAGCAGCGCCAGGTGCCGGGCCTATGCGCGGTGGCGCCGCAGCAGCCGCTGCAGTACAGCGAGAAGGCATTCCTGCTGCCGCGCGACGACATGGCCTGGAAGGCCTACGTCGACCAGTGGCTGCACCTGAGCAAGGCCAGCGGTGCCTATGCGCGGATCGTGGCGGCGTGGCTGGGCGAGCCTGAGGCGACGCCGTAGGCTTCCCGCCTGCACGCGCGCAGCCGCTATGCTGCCGCAGCCGGTGGCGTTCGCCCCGGCATCGGGGACCTCAACAAGGAGAGAGCATGAAACTGCAATGGAGAACGCTCGCGCTGGTGGGCGTGATGTTGCTGGCAGCCGGCTGCGCGACCAACAGCGTGGTGCACCAGAGCTACAAGGCGACCACTGCCGAAACCTACTGGTACCAGCTCACCGGCAACGACGATACCGACGCCGAGAGCCTGGCCATGTTCCGTCGCCAGCTCGACGCGCAACTGGACGCGGCACACCTGCACGGCGCGCAGGGCCAGGCCAATGCGCGCAAGATGACCATCGTCATTGACCACTACTACATGCGCAGCAACGGCGCGCGCTTCTGGGCCGGCATCATGGCCGGGCGCGACAAGATCAAGAGCCGGGTGGACATCGCCGATACCAACGGCAAGACCGCCGCGCAGTTCGACGTGGAATCGACCAACAGCACCGCCTGGGGCACCTCCGAAGGCCTGATCGAGCGCCACGCCCAAGAGATCGTCGAGCGGCTCAAGCAACTGCAGTAAGCCACGGCGTCGATGCAGGATCGGAATGAGCCTGCCTCGACGCGTCGCGGTCACCGACCTGTCGGTGGGCGGGGCGGAGGCTGGGGAGTGGGGATTCGGGATTGGCCAACGCGTTCCGCGCGGCTGTCTGCCTGGCCGCACGCGCGTTCGCATCCGGTCGCGCAGTCGAGCGCTGCCACACGTAGCGCGCAATGCAACGTCGCGGCGCCCACCGCGCATGCCAGCGTCGCTCAGCCGGCCAGACCCAGTTGTTCGGCCAGGTCGCTGCGCGGCGAACGCCCGTACAGCCGGCTGTATTCGCGACTGAACTGCGACGGGCTTTGATAGCCGACGCGGTAGCCGGCCGCGCCCACGTCCATGCGCTCGACCACCATCAGCCGCCGCGCCTCGCGCAGGCGCAATTGCTTCTGGTACTGCAGCGGCGTCATTGCCGCGACCGCACTGAAATGGTGATGCAGCGAGGACACGCTCATGTTGACCTGGCGCGCCAGGTCTTCGATCCGCAGCGGTTCGGCGTAGTGCTGGCGCAGCCAGGCGATGGCCTTGGCGATGCGGTTGCTGGGGCTGTCCTCCTGGGCGATGCGCAGCAGGTTCGGCCCGCACGGCCCGACCAGCAGGCGATACAGGATCTCCTGCTCGATCAGCGGCGCCATCGCGGCGATATCGGCCGGGCGTTCCAGCAGCCGCAGCATGCGCAGCGTCGCGTCCAGCAGGTCCGGGCAGGCGGTGTTGACCGACACCCCACGCGGGCGCTCGGCGCCGACCTGCGGCGGTAAGGGAATGCGCTCGAGCAGTTCGCGCAGCCGGTCCGGCCGGATCGACATGCCCACGCCCAGCAACGGGTGTTCCGGGCTGGCCTGGGTGATGCGCGAGACCACCGGCAGATCCAGCGTCACCAGCAGAAAGGTGCCGACCCCGTAGCGGTACTCCTCGCTGCCCAGGGTCAGGCACTTCTCGCCCTGCAGCACCAGCGCGAAGACGGGCCATTGCGCGGTATGCGTCTTCGGCGATGGCGCGGAGCGGTAGGAACAGAAGAAGCCCTCGATGGCGGTGTCGTGGTCGCCATCGGGCGTGGCCAATCGGGCAACCAGGGCGGCCATTTCCTGATAGCGGTGAGCAAGCGCGGTCATCGGCAAGGGCGCCGTAGCGTGCGGAGAAGGAAGGGAAGCTTGCACGATGCTGCGCCGGCACGGACCACGGCGCGACGCGGCTTGCAGGATCGTACAAGAATTCCGTTGGATCGCGCTAACGCGTCCTCGGCGTGGGCCAGCATCCTGTGTCGGCCGGTTCCCGTCCCGGCGCCGTCCCGGAACGCCCGCCCCCGCCCGCCTGTTCCGGCCGTTCGGCCCTGTCCCTTCCCCCATGCCCCTCGTCGCGCTGCCGCGTCGCCGCCAGCGCGCCATGCGGGCGACGCAGACCGCAGGAGAGACCGATGCATCCCCATACCGAAGCCCTGGAAATCGCCACCTTCCGCCTGCACGACTGCACCTGGCGCACCTTCCTGCGCGCCAATGCCGAAGTCGATGCCTGGCTGCAGCGCCAGCCCGGCTTCCGCTCGCGGCGCATCGCCCGCCGCCGCGACGGCAGCGTGGTCGACATGGTGCTGTGGGACAGCGTGGCGCACGGCACCGCGTCGGCGCGGCGGCTGATGCGCGAACTGCAGGGCGCCGCGATCCACGCCCTGATCGATCCGGACACGGTGTCATGGGACATCGCCGCGGTGCAGCACGTCAGCGGCGAGGAGCACGAGGCGACGGATGCCGCAGCGGAGGCCGACAGCCTTGCGGCGTGATCGGTGTCGCGGCGCCTAGCCGATCCTCAGATCCAGCCGCGGCGGCGGAACCAGACCGGTGATCGCCTGCGCTCGCATGTGCACCGAAATTCGGTATGGCGCATGCGTTCGCTCAGTGGCGGATGCAACGCGCATGGCATGCCCCGCGTCATGCCATGTCGCGCTCACGGCTGGAGCGCTGTTGAAGGGGCCTGCAGTGTCTGCGCGTCAGGCGCCGCCGCGCTCGTGCCAGGCCAGAAAGCCGGCCATCTGCAGACCCGACGCCAACACCTGCAGATACTCGCCACGCCGCGACTCGGCGGCCGCGGCATCCTGCGGCCAGCGCTCAAGCAATGCCTGTAGCCGCGGCAGATCCACGACGCGATTGGCCAGCGGGGAGCGACGAGCATCGGCCAGTTGTGCCTGCAGCGCGCCGCGCTGCGCACTCAAGCGCGCGAACCAGTCGCCCTGTTGTACACCGACCATGCGGTTGGCATGGATCTCCGGCGGTGCGCCGCGTGCGGCCAGCAGGCGGCGCGGCAACGCGCGAGTGACCCCGTCGCGCAAGAACTGGTCCAGCGGCAGGCTCCCGAAGAATTCGATCACGCGCCGGTCGCCGAGTGGAAAGCGCATGTCGACCCCGGAGACCGCACGCAGCGTGTTCATGACGTCCATTGGGCCTGCATCGCCCAGCATCCACTCGCGCAGGGTCCGCAGGGAATGATGCCCGCCTCCCAGACGCAACCGGTATCGGTCCCGATCCAGCGACTGGCGCATTCCTACCGTATGCGCCAGCGCTGGCTGCAGCGCCGCCTCCGCTTCCCAGAACGCAGCCGGCAGGCCATGCCAGAGACGCAGTAGCGCAACCGGCGCAAAGGGACGCAACAGGTAGCGCTGCACGGTCTTGCGCCGACTCAGGCCGTCGCTGACAGCAAGTGCGCGCAGCTGTGCCGCCAGCACCCGCCACTGCCTCTGACGCAACAGTTGCGGCAGGCGCAACCGGCCGTCGTAGCTGAAGAACGCGTTGCCAAGTTCGCCGCCCAGCATCACCCGTCCGCCACGCGCATGCAGAAACCGGTACAGCGGAAAGAACCAGGCCATGTTGGAGGGCGTGCGGACCGGCTGCGCGCCTTCCCGCCACCAACACGCGGGATCGTGTTCACCCCAGTCGTCGCCATCATCGCCGACCAGATGCCAGTCGATCCCTGGGTGGCTGGCGGCAAGGCAACGCGCACGCGGTACCTCGTCGTAATAGTGGGTGGCATTGGCGGCTGCGGTCGCCGCCAGCGGGGCACGCGTGAGCGCAAGCAGCGGCGCCGGCGCCCGTTGCCGCGCTGCCGACAGCGTCACCGAGCCGCTGTCCAGTCCGCCGGTCAGGCAGGTCGCCACCGGACCGTGCGCGCGCAGCGCGTCGCTCACCGCACGATCCAGCACCTCGGCCGCGGCAGCCTCAACTTCGGCGTCGTCGCGCAAACGCAGCGAACCTGCCTCGGGTGGCGACCACCAGCGCTGGCAGTACATCGCCTCGGCGGTCAGCACCGCCGCATGCGCCATCGGTACCCGGTCGACAGCGCGATAGATGGTGCGCTCGGGACGCGCACGGGCCATGATGAGCCTGTCGGCCAGGGCGCGATCGTCCAGATCCTTCGGTACCTCCGGCAGCACCAGCAGCGCTCGCAGGCGCGTGGCGAAGGCGATCAGGCGTGGCCCGCGATGCACGAACAACGAGCGCATCCCCACCGGGTCGCGGGCTAGCAACAGGCGCTGCAGGTCCGGCCGATACAAGGCCAAGGCAAAAGACCCGTGGAGGCGCGGCAGCGCCGCGACATCCCAGCGCTGCAAGGCCTGCAGCAGCAGCGCGCCATCGGGCATGGCGGCATCGGCGAAATCCCCCAGCGCCGCTGCCAGTTCCTGCCGCGCAGCCAATGTCACGTCGGCCGCGAGCACGGCGCCCGATGCCCCCACGCATGGCATCGCCTCATCGGCATCCTGCGGGGTGAAGACATGCTGGCGATGCACTAGCGCGAAGGCACCGTCCTGCCAGACCCGGACCGGGCCGATCCCGCGTGCATCCAGCGCCTGGCCGATGCGCTGGATATCGCCAGGCGCAACCGGCGTGCCATCCAGCCGCCAGACGCCGGCAAAATCACTCATGCCGCCCCGTGCAGGCGTTCAGGCTCAAGAACCGGTACTCGTCCCGCCGCCATCATCGCCCGCTACAGTGCCGTTCGCCGTTTCGTCGATCGACAGGAAGGACACCACGGGTGCCGACCACGCTTTGCGTCCGCCCTCGACGGAAGCAACAGACGAAACAGTTGGTTGGTGCTCATACATCGCGGAATCTCCTTATCTGCTTTTTGCTATGGGACCTGACGCCTGCTTCCCCAGCGCATCAGTACAGGCGCAGCGGGCACGACGCGCGCCCCTGCCATCCATCGTCCGCTCCGATTCCCCCGGACGCGCCCGCCGATTAAGCTTGCGCAGGGTGTTTTCAGGTTACCACCACATGCCGCCCGCGGCGCTCACATGTCTACGCCAGAGGCGACGCGCATCGTCATCTGCGCTGCCGGTTTCCGGCTCGCGCTTCAACCGCGTGCGCTTTTCCTGCCGGTCGCGGCAGCCGGCATGAGCCTGCACCGATTCCACTGGCGCAGGCTCTTGCCGATCCGTCGCGGCGTGCGCCTGTTGTATCGCGCCATGCGCAGCCGCGAGGGCCGCACCTATGCCTGGCTGCAACTCACCTCGCCGGTGCCGCTGTTCCAGGATTACGCGACCACCTCGATGGATCGTTACCCCACCCTGTTCAGTTTCGTCCGACAGACGCTCGGTGCCGATCGCCACGTGCGGCTGCTGTCCTTCGGCTGCGCCAGCGGCGCGGAGGTATTCAGCCTGCGCGCGTACTTCCCCAATGCCACGATCACAGGCGTGGATATCCATCCCGATTCGGTTCGCGCCTGCCTGCGCCAACTGCGCGATCGGCCCGATCCCGGGTTGCAGTTCCGCCTGGCCGGCGATACGACCGGCGAGGCCGACGGCGCTTACGACGCCATCTTCTGCCTGGCGGTGCTGCGTCGCGGCGATCTGGGGACGTATCGCGGCGAGCGCTGCGATCATCTCATCAGGTTCGAGGACGTGGAGGCGCAGTTGCTCGACTTCGCACGTTGCCTGCGCCCTGGCGGACTGCTGGTGCTGCGCCACGCCAATTTCCGCCTGCGCGACACGCAGGCGGCACGCTGGTTCGACACAGCGCTGTGCGTGCCGACGCCAGCACGTGCGGATACGCCGCTGTTCGGTCCGGACAATCGGCGCCTGGCCGAGCAGGCCGACGAACAGGCCGTGTTCCGGCGCCGCATCGCCCCCTGCGATTAGCAGGCAGAACCGGCGCTTTGCAGCGCACGGCGTCCTCGGTAAGCTCCTGCATTCCACACCGACCTGGCACCAGGATGCACATCGCACCAAGCACGATCATCGCGCGGACGCCCGGTTGCCTTGCCGCCGAGATGGGCGATGAACTGGTTCTCATGAGCACCGAACGCGGGCTCTACCTGTCGCTGGACCGCGTCGGCAAGGACGTGTGGTCGCATCTGGATCCGCCCTGCGCCTTCGCCACGCTGTGCGATCGCCTGAGTGCCGAATACGCAGCGCCCCGGACCACCATCGAGACCGACGTGACGACGCTGCTGGAAACGCTGCGCGACGCCGGGGCGGTGGAGATCCGCGTCTGACACACGTCTTTGCCAATCGGTCATCGCCCGCCATGTCCCTGCACTATCGGTACGTGTTATGCGATTTGCAGGTGAGCAGTACGCTGGCATTGCCGGAACTTGCCCCCTGGCCTGGCAGCGCCGAGTGCACCGCTGCGGACGTGACGATCGAAGAAGCCCCGGTTCCGGAATGGTTGGACACCGGCGAACCTGCCGACTCTTGGTTGAGCGTCGACCGCGATGGCGCGATGCTGCTGCAGGTGCCGCAGGTGGTGCGTATCCTCGTCCAGAGCGGCCGCTCGATGCGCGTGCAAAGGCTGGACTCGCAGGACGAGAGTTGGCGGCTGTTTCTGCTCGGCTCGGCGCTGGGCTATCTGTGCCTGCAGCGCGGCCTGTTCCCGCTGCATGCCGCCTGTCTGCGCATCGGCTCACGGACCGTGGCCTTCGCCGGCCATAGCGGCGCAGGGAAATCCACGCTGGCGGCGGCACTGCTGCAACGCGGCCATGGCCTGCTCAGCGACGACCTCACCGTCATCCGCAGTGATGGTGCCCACGGCATCACGATGCTGCCGGCATTTCCGCGGCTGAAACTGTGGCGCGACACGCTGGAGTCGCTGCAGTTGCCGATGACCGGCACGCCACGGGTGCGGCCAGGCATGGACAAATTCGATCTGCGTCCAAGCATCGGCTTCGATGCCGCACCGGCGACGTTGGATGCGGTCGTAGTCCTGCACGATGCAGCTTCGGAGCCGCATCTGCAGCGTCTGTCGCCGCATGCCGGATTGGCGACGCTGCACGGCTACCTGGCACGCCCGCAGGCGGCCGAACGCCTGGGCCTGCGCGCCGCCATGTTTGCGCAGGCCGCCGCCATTGCCCGCCAGGTACCGGTCTGGCGACTGCAGCGCCCGCGCCGCTTCGACGCACTCGCCGCCACGGCCGACCTGCTCGAGGCGCACTTCGGCACATGAGCCGGCGCGGCATCTTCTGGCTCGCCTCGTATCCCAAGTCCGGCAATACCTGGGTTCGCTACCTGATCGCCAGTCTGCAGAGAGGCGCTGCCGCAGTAGACCTGGACGAACTCACCACGGCGCTGCCGAACGCCGCATGGCGCGTATGGCTGGCACGCTACCTCGACGTGGATATCGGCGACCTGACGCCGGCCGAACTGCATCTGCTACGCGCCGCCGCCTACCGGCGATGCGCAGCGCAGACCCTGAGCGTGCTCAAGGTTCACGACCGCTACGACGCCACGCTGTTTCCCGCCACGGCGACAGTCGGGACTGTTTACATCGTGCGTGATCCGCGCGACGTCGCCCCGTCCTGGGCGGACCACGCCCGCCTGGATCTGGACACCGCCATCGGCCAACTTGGCGAAAGCGGAGCCACCGTCTGCGGCACGCTGTCCGCATACCGTTCACAGGCTCGGCAACGTTTCGGCTCATGGTCCGAGCACGTGGCGTCCTGGCAGCAGGCGCCCGGCCCACGTCTGCTGCTGCGCTATGAAGACCTGTTAACCGATCCACTGCGGGAAACCACGCGCTTGGCCGACTTTCTCGGCCTGCCCACGGATCCCGCACTGGTGGAGCGTGCGGTGGCGTCGTGCCGTTTCGAGACGCTGCGCGATACAGAGCAACGCCGTGGATTCGCAGAACGCCAGGACGGACAGACGCACTTCTTCCGCCAGGGCCGCGCGGGCGCGTGGCGCACGGTGCTCAGCCCGGCACAGGCGGCGCGTGTGCTCACCGACCATGGCCCGGTCATGGCCTGGCTGGGCTACCGGGACGATGCACCGCTTCCGGAACGCTCATCCGGGAAAGCATGACACGCTGCGGGACCAGACCATCTGCCAGGCGATGTCGGTGTCGGCATACGCGTGAAAGCCAAGCCGGCGATACAGGCCAGCCGCAGGATTGTTTTTTTCCACCTGCAGCAACACGTCGCGGCCATCGGCCGCCGCTTGCTCCAGCAGCGCAGCGATCAACGCCGTTCCCAAGCCCTGCCCACGGCGATCCGGCCGCAGCAGGATATCCATCAAGCGCACAGCGCCTGCCGCATCGCCCCCCAGATACATCCGCCCGATGACGCGCTCATCTTCGAGCAGCACCAGGAACAGCACCTGCTCCTGGCTAACGGTGTAGTGACGCTGCTGCGCCGCGAACTGCTGGTCGATGAACGCGGCGCGCGCCACATCGTCCCACTCCAACATCGCGAACTCGGCCCAGCGCTGCTCCCGATACAGCGCGCGCAGCGCCGGCAGGTCCGCCACGCATTCCGGTCGTGTCTGCATGCCCCGCACCAGCAACGGCGCGGGACAGTCGAAGCGCAGCGTGCTCAATCCCGTTCCGGATAGATGCCGTCGGTGGCGCAGATGCAGTAGCGCATGGCGGTGAAGGGCTGCCGATTCTCGTGCGCCTGAGCTGGCACGGGGTTCGCGGGAAACGGCGTCAGACTGTTCGGAGACATGGCTGCGGGAGTGACACTGGCCGCCGCCGTGTACTGCCTGTACGTAGTAGTGCTGCCGGTCGGATTGATCAGACGCGATATGTAGGCGGTGGCGCCAGGCGTCGCACTGAATGCGGTCTGTGCCGATGCGAATGGCGTGAACTTGCTGGTGATGGTGTGGGTATGGGCCGGCAACTGCGCCGCCGACACCAGCGCGACGGAGTCGGCGCCATCCAGTTGCGCCAGCGCATAGTTGCTCAGGCCCGTCCCCTGACCGCGACCGACCACGGCACGGCCACGCAGGTCCGGCAAGCCGAACGTCGTACGGCCATCGCCCCCATAGAAATTGGAGAGCAACGAATACAGCATCTGATACTGCTGCACGCTCACCAACTGGCCCATGCAATCGAGCCAACCCTCCGGTGCGAAGGTATAGGGAAACGCACGCACCTCGCCGATGAAGCTATTGGACATGTCAGGCTCCTATGCGATGGCCGATCAAGGCCGATCCGGAAACAAACCATTCAGGCAGATCAGGTAGTTCAACGCCTGCGTGGCCATACGGTTGTCGTGCGCCTGGTTCGCGCCGGCAGATCCGACCGTGCTGGCAGCCAAGGTGGGCACCACCGGTGTAGAGCCGCTGGGTGGCGTGAAATATTCCACGTTCGGGGTCGGCGGCACCGCGAACAGATTGCCGGTCGGCACCACGGTCGTGGCAGCCGCGGTAGTCGCCTGCAGGGTATGCCGATGCACCGGCATTTCCGTCAATTGCAAGGTCATGGTTTCCACACCCAGTTGCTGCCCGAGCACGCGTGCGGTCAGTTGCGGTGCCGGCGCACGGGGCACGCCCTGCCCTTGCCCGATCGGCACCCGGCTGCGCAGGTCCGGCAGATTGAACGTGGTCCTGCCGTCGCCACCGTAGACGGTGCCGATAAGCGAGTACAACGCGACGTAATCCTTGATCAACAACTGGCGGCCATCGCAGAACGCCCAGTTTTTCGGCTCGAAATAGCTGGCGAACAAGATGATTTGACCAATGTAGGCGTCCATAGATGTCGTTTCCTTCGTGGCGGGCGTCAGGGGCGGGACGGAAACAGACCGACCGTGCAGATGCAGAAGTTCAGCACCAGCGACGGTTGCACGTTGTTGTGCGCAGCGCCCGCGCCCTCCTCGCTGACCGCATCGGGAGCCAACGCGACCAGCGTCCCCGTTGGCGCATACAGGTACTGCGGATCGGCGGGTTCGGCGATATAGGCGTTACTTGCCCCTGCAGTCGTTCCCACCGCGGCAACCGCATTGACGGTATGAATATGCGGCGGAATCTGCGCGGCGGAGAGCGCCACGCCTTCGAGACCGCCGTAGTTGCCCACGGAGTACATCACCGGCGGCGAGGTGAGGGGGTTGGCGCCCTGCCCCACCGGCACCCGACCGCGCAGATCGGGCAGATTGAACGTGGTCTTGCCGTCGCCGCCGAACTGATTGCCGAGCAGCGCCGCGAGTGCCTGATTGCCTTGAATAGGCAGCGAGCGCCCATCGCATGGCAGCCATCCCCTGGGAACCCAGTCCATCGTAAACAGGCGAATTTCGCCTATGAACGCATCGGTCATACGTCGTCTCCTTGAGAGCGGATCAGCGAGAGCCATGGCTGCGATCGCGCACGAAATTGCACCGCCCCGGGCGCCGCGTCATGCGTCGAGGGCTATGCTACACAGCGTACGAGTGGGCGATACATCAGTCCGATGCCGATCCGCATCGCACGGGAATGACAGAGACGGACAAGAATCATGTGCGCACTGAATCACTTAGCACTTTTTCGAGGGAATGCAGTGCGCGCTGGTCAAGAAATTTTGTCTACATTCGAATACAAGTCATCCGAATCGACAAAATCGGCCTCAGTTTGGGAGACGCCTGCCACTGAAGCGCGCGATGAATCCGGGTTCCATTCTTGATTGCGACGACACCCGGATGGTCGCCCGCCTTCGCCTATGCGCTAGGACTGTGGCGGGCGCGAGCCGATCCATCGCTTGCAGGCGACGTCGATCCGCATGCCTTCGCGCGCGTGCTCGCGCAACATCGTCTGGCGTTGGCACTACCGCCTGCCGACACGCTGGCGGCAACCATGCCGGCACCGCTGTGCGATGCGCTGCGCCAACGGCAACGCCGCATGCTCGTGCACACGCTGCGACAGACCGCGGCGCTGCAGCAGATCGTCCGTTGCCTGGACGACGCCGGCCTGCGCCACTGCCTGCTCAAGGGACAGGGCTATGCCGCCCTGTTCGGCATGCCACAGCATCGCGAAGCCTGCGACATCGACCTGTTGATCGATGCCGCCGACCGCGATCGCGCGCTGCCGCTGTTGCAGCGCCTGGGCTATGTGGTGGACGCCGATGCGGCGCGCGCGCTGGACCGCTACGTGCGCGACAATCACGCCTTATCGTTGCGGCATGCCGGCAGCGGACTCGTGCTGGAATTGCATCTGCGTCTGGCCAACCAGGCCCGCGAATTCCCGCTGCAACCCGCAGCGCTGTGGGACTACCACACCACCCTCGTCCGCGTGGCCGGGATGCAGGTGACCACACTGGCACCGCCGCTGGCGGTGGTCTATGCCGCCTTCCACGGCACCAAGCACAACTGGCACCGCGCGTTCTGGCTGGTGGACCTCGCCCAGGCGCTGCGCAGCCCGTCGCTGGACTGGCATGCCACGCTGGCATTGGCACGCAGCCTCGGCATGGAACGGCAACTGGCCCTGGGCGTCTTGTTGGCCGAGGCCACGCTCGGCGTCAGCGTGCCTGCGGTCTTGCGCGAACAGACGTCGTTGCTGCGCAGCGCGCGCTTCGCCGCCGACACGCTGCTGCCGCACCTGGATGCGCTCGGCTCCGATCGCGGCGCCGACTTGGCAGCCCGACTCGGCATGGCGCGCTATACCCTGCGCCTGCTCTCGCTGCAATCGAACTGGCGTGGTCGCCTGCAGCTGATCCCGTTCCTGCTTGCACCGACCGAGGACGACCGCGCGGCCACGCATCTGCCGCGGCCGCTGCAATGGGCCTATCCGGGGCTGCGCGCGCTCCGCCTGGCCAGGCAGCACCTGCGCAAACGCCGCGGCATCCGGCGCAGCCCGGACTGACCGCCGCTGCCGCTCAGACCCAGCCGCGCCGGCGGAACCACGCCAGCGGCACCAGCATGCTCAGCGCGATCACGCCCAGGGCCCAGTAGTAGGCGTCGTGCCATTTCAGCTCGGGCATGTGCGCGAAGTTCATGCCCCAGATGCCGACCAGCACCGTCGGCGGGATGCCCACCACCGAGGCCACCGCCATCACCTTCATCACGTTGTTCTGGTCGACGTTGATCATGCCCAGCACGCTGTCGAGCAGGAACTCGATCCGGTCGTCCAGGTGCTGCTCGAATTCGATGAGGGTGGCCAGATCCTTGTGCAACAGGCCGATGCGCTTGGCCGCGTCCTCGCCGAACCAGTCCGGCGCGGCGTCGTCCAGGTAGGTGGCCAGGCGCAGCAGGCCGTGACCGGCGTTGTGCATGCCGCCCAGGCGCCGGCCCATGTCGCCGACGTCGTGCAGCATCCGCTCCAGGTGCCGCGACTTGTGCCGCGCGTGCGGCTTGGCGAACGCTGCGCGCGTGGTCTCGGTGATCTGCGCTTCCAACGCTTCCAGGCGGTCGGCCAGGCGCCCGACCAGTTCGTCGAGCAGGCGCAGCAGCAGGTCGTCGCTGCTGCGGCAGGGGTTGTGCTGCAACTGCGCGGCCACCGCATCCAACGAGGCCATCGGCTGCTCGCGCTGGGTCACCAGCACCCGCGGCGACACCGCAAAGCCCAGCGGCGCGGTCGGACCATCGTCGTCCTGGAAGCGCGGCACGTTGAGGAACAGCACCTCGCCCTCCACCCGCACCCGGCTGCTGAACTCGATCTCGCCAATGACCGCACGCGTCGGCACCGCGAAGCCGACCTTACTGTCGACCTCGGCCAGGTCCGCCTCGCTCGGTCGGCACAGGTCCACCCAGCACACCGGCGTGTCGGAGGTGCCGCCGAGGCGATGGATGGTGATCATCGGGACGGGCTCGCGCAGGAAAGGCCGCGAGCATCCGTCAGCGCGCGCGGAGCGTCAACGCCCGCCGCGCACACCGGTTCAGGCTAGGGCGTGTCATCCATCCCCGAGCATGCCGCGCCGCGATTGCGCGCGCCTGTGGCAAGGAAGAGCGAGGAAGTGGACGTGCGTCCACGCCCGAGCGATGACGCGGCCACGGGCGCGCGCAAACGCGGCCCTTCGGGTTGGGCCTGGCAGGCCCAACGCGGCATACTCGGGAATGGGTGACACGCCCTAGGCGCTGCGGCGCTTCAACGCGTAGCCCACGCCCAGCAGCAGGAACCACACCGGGCTGGCGAACAGCGCCTGGCGGGTATCGGCCTGCAGGGTCAGCAGCACCAGCACGAAGGCGAAGAACGCCAGGCACACGTAGCACATGAGCACGCCGCCGGGCATCTTGAACGCCGAGGCCGCGTGCAGCTGCGGGCGCTTGCGCCGGTAAGCGATGTAGGCGCACAGGATCAGCGACCAGACGAACATGAACAGCACCGCGGCCAGCGTGGTGACCAGGGTGAAGGCGGTGACCAGGTTCGGGATCAGGTACATCAGCACGGTGCCGCCGAGCAGGCAGGCGCAGGAGAACAGCAGCCCGCGCGCCGGCACCGCCGCGCGCGAGAGACGGGCGAAGCCGCGCGGCGCGTGGCGCTCCTCGGCCAGGCCGTAGAGCATGCGGCTGGTGGAGAAGATGCCGCTGTTGGCCGAGGACGTCGCCGAGGTCAGCACCACGAAGTTGATCAGGCTGGCCGCGGCCGGCACGCCGGCCAGCACGAACAGCTCCACGAACGGGCTCTTGCCCGGTACCACCTCGCGCCACGGCGTCACCGCCATGATCGCCACCAGCGCCAACACGTAGAACACCAGGATGCGCACCGGGATCGAGTTGATCGCCTTGGGCAGGTTGCGGCGCGGGTCGGCGGTCTCCGCGGCGGTGGTGCCGACCAGCTCGATGCCGACGAAGGCGAACACCGCGATCTGGAACCCGGCGAAGAAGCCGCCCAGCCCCATCGGGAACATGCCGCCGTCGTTCCACAGGTTGGCCAGCGAGGCCACGTGCCCGGACGGCGACTGGAAACCCCAGGCGACCAGGCCGGCGCCGGTGAGGATCAGCGCGCAGATCGCCACGATCTTGATCAGCGCGAACCAGAACTCCATTTCGCCGAACAGCTTCACCGTCACCAGGTTCAGTCCCAGCAGCAACAGCACGCACAGCATCGCCGGGATCCATGGCGCCAGTGTCGGGAACCAGAATTGCGCGTAGGCAGCGATCGCGATCACGTCGGCGATGGCGGTGATGATCCAGCAGAACCAGTAGGTCCAGCCGCAGAAGAAGCCGGCCCACGGCCCCAGCAGGTCGGTGGAGAAGTCGATGAACGACTTGTACTCCAGGTTCGACAGCAGCAGCTCGCCCATCGCGCGCATCACGAAGAACAGCATCACGCCGATGATCAGGTACACGAACAGGATCGACGGCCCGGCCAGGCTGATGGTCTTGCCCGAGCCCATGAACAGGCCGGTGCCGATCGCCCCGCCGATCGCGATCAGCTGCAGGTGGCGGTTGGAGAGGCTGCGCTGCAGGTGGTCGGGCTGGGCGGACGGATCGGTCATGGGCGCAGGCCATCGCGAGGGATTAGCCTGCAAACATAGAAGATGGCGGCAGCGCGCGCCAGCCGCGCGTGCGCCGGATGGCGCCCGCGGCGGCGCGGACCACGCCGCATGCCGCCGGGACGCCGAACGCCGCCGGACTCAGGCCAGCGCGCCGCCCTGCCCGATCGCGACGAAGCTGAAATCGCGGTCGGACTGGTTGCCGCCGCCGTCGCCGGTCTTCAGCAGCACCTGGCCCGCGTCCAGGCGGATGATCACCGCGTTGTCGCAGGTGTTGCCGTCGCCCGGGTAGATCTGGGTGACGGAGACCCCGTCCAGCGCCTGGAACGGCGGCTGGAAGCTCACCAGGTAATGCCCGGTGCTGACATGCGCCACCGTGTACCCCGCGCCGTTGCGGACCCCGCCATCCGCGCCGACCACGCCCGCCACCACCCGCACGCCCGTCGCGCCCGCACTCGCCGCACCCGCATGGGCCGCGGCGTCGAGCAACTGCCCCATCGCATTGTTCGTCATGCCGTTCTCCGATCTTGATAAGGAAAGTCCGATGGCGCGGCGACCGCAGCGGTCCCTCGCGGCCGCGCGCCTGCATTGCCTCGTCCGTGAACGGGCAGGATCGCCGCGCTGCGCGCGCGGCCGTATCGGCGATTTCCTGATCGGCGCCGGGGCGGCGACCGAGATCGGCTCAGGCGGCGACGCTCACACCAATTTGGTGCGACGCCACCAGCGCGTGACCTTTTCCTCGCGCACCAGGGTGAACAGGCCGGCGCCCAGGATCAGCGCGATCCCCACCGCCATCGGCCAGTCCAGGTGGTCGTGGAACAGCCAGTAGCCGAAGCCGATGGCCCACAGCATCTGGCTGTACTGGGTCGGCGCCACCGCGCTGATCGGTGCCGCGCGCGAGGCGTACATCATGAAGATCGCGGCCAGCCCCGCGAGCAGGCCGTAGCCGGCCAGCAGGATCCACTGCTGCCAGGTCGGCCAGACGAAGGTCGGCAGCATCAACAGGCCGCCCATCAGCAGCGGGCCGAGCACGCCGGCACCGTACAGGGTCAGGCGCTTCTCGCCGGGCCCGGCCATGCGCAAGCTGATCACCGACACCGCCCCCACCAGCCCGCAGACGATCGCCGCGACATGACCCTGACTCAAGTGTCGGAAGCCCGGCCGCAACACCACCAGCACGCCGATGAAGCCGACGATCACCGCCAGCCAGCGCCGCCAGCGTACCTCCTCCTTGAGCAGCAGCACCGACAGCACGGTGACGAAGATCGGCATCAGGAAGATCAGCGCGAACGCCTCGGCCATCGGCAGCAGGGTGAAGGCGGTGACCGCGGACAGATTGCCGGCCGCGCCGGTGAACGCGCGCAGCAGCCAGATGCTCGGCCGCTGCGCCACCACCACCTCGCGCCAGCGATCGCCCGGCTTCTTCAGGAACGGCAGCGCGGACAGCATCAGCAGCGCGCCGAAGAACACCACCTCGTAGGCCGGCAGCGAGCCCTCCAACCCCTTCACGAAGGCATCGCTGATCGAATAGGCGGCATAACAGGCGAAACCGAGCAGCACACCCTTGAGCATGGACGATCCTGGCCGGCAGCGGCGCTGCGACGGCGTACGTGGGGGGATGGTCAGTATCTCTCTTTTGCCCGGGGTGTGGCGGCTGAAAGGAGCGGCGGGCATTTGTCCACCCGCAGCCGCTACCGCGCCACTAGCATCCCTGCTCCTCTGCCCAACGCCATACCCCACATGGATGTCATGCCGTTTCTCAAGATTCTAATCGTCCTTACCGTCGCCGCCGCTCCGTTGTTGGCCACATTGTGTTTCCTGATGCTTTACCGCAAGTGGCAGGCCCGTGATGGACGGCGTTCGCCAATCGCCAACAAACGCATCCATGGAGCAGGCGAGCAACTACGCAAACGGATCGATGATCATGACGAGCGGATCATCCAAGGCATCACCTCCCTGGTGTTCATCGGCCCCTATCTGCTCGCATTCTGGGCATTGCTGCAGATCGACCTGCAGCACCTGCGATTCGGGTTCAAGGAGGTGCTGCTGCTTGTGGCGTTCGTGGCAATGACACTTTGGGCTGCTTCCCGAATCGTCGTGCATGGCAACCGGCGTCGCGATGCGCTCCAAGGGCTGCGTGCAGAGCTGTACACCGCGCAGGAGCTCAACCGGCTACAGGCGCAAGGCTGCGTTGTCTTTCACGACGTTCCTGCCGACGGCTTCAATCTGGATCACGTGATCATTGGGCCGGCCGGTGTCTATGCGGTGGAGACCAAGTCGTTCCGCAAGCCGCGCGCCGCCGATGGCAAAAGTCAGTTCAAGGTAACTTACGACGGCGTCTGGCTGGCATTTCCCAATTTCCGTACCGATCAACCGAGCCAACAGGCGAGACAACAAGCCGACTGGCTGCGTCGGCACCTGCAGCAGGCGCTTGGCCAACCCATTCCAGTAAAACCGGCCCTGGCACTGCCTGGCTGGTGGATCGACGCGCCGATGATTCCTAAGGATGGTGTACGCGCGTTCAATCCAGCCGGCCGCGGGGCATGCTTCATGGCAGAGCTACGCAACGAGGCACCGTTGGAGCCGGCCACGATTGCCCTCATCACCCAGGCGCTGGCGCTGCGCTATACCCCGGAATCCTGATTTACCGGCGACCACGGGCGCGTGGGGATGCTTCGAGTCATCGCCAGCAGTGCAGATGCACAAAGGCATCGGTTACGATGCGCTCCCGCATCCGAGCCCCGTGCCGCGCCGTGGCGCCGGCAGATCCCACGTGACCCGCTACTCCGGCCCCCTGCTCACCCGTCCGCTCGCCGCCGCGCTGCTCGCCGCGCGCGATGCCGGCGCCGCCACCTGGTCCGGCTCGCTCGACCTGGAGCGCAGCCAGGGCCAGGCACTGCTTGGCACCGAAAGCTGGCAGTGGCAGGGGCGCGATTACCCCTATCCTGGCAAGCTCAAGGATCGCACCCTCTACTACTGGGACGGCGACGAGTTCGCAGCGGTGTCGCGCTTCGGCGGCGCGCTGATCAAGCTGGTGCCGACCGAGTGGGGCGCGCCGACCTTCGAGATCGACGGCATCAAGATGTTGCCCAGCGCGCAGCTGTCGCCGTTCGAGGACGCGCGGCGCAAGGTGGCGCTGGTGGAACCGCGCGGCAAGCAGGTGCTCGACACCTGCGGCGGCCTCGGCTATTTCGCCGCCTGCGCGCTGGAGGCCGGGGTGGCGCGGCTGCAGTCGTTCGAGAAGAACGCCGATGTGCTGTGGCTGCGCACGCTCAATCCATGGTCGCCAGATCCGGCCGCCAGCGAGGGCCGCCTGCAGCTGACCCATGGCGATGTCGGCGCCGCCATCGGTGGCATCGCCGACGCGTCGATGGACGCGATCCTGCACGACCCGCCGCGCTTCGGCATCGCCGGCGAACTCTACGCGCAAACCTTCTACGACCAGCTCGCGCGGGTGCTGCGCCGCGGCGGCCGGCTGTTCCACTACACCGGCACGCCGAACAAGCTCACCAGCGGCCGCGATGTGCCGCGCGAAGTCGCCAAGCGCCTGGAGAAGGCCGGCTTCGCCGCGCAACTGGCGCTGGACGGGGTACTGGCCACGCGCCGCTGAGGCGGCAGCGCGTCCACCGTGTCAGATCGACGCGAGGAGGTGCTCGCGCAACCAGCGATGCGCCGGATCGCGATGCACGCGCTCGTGCCAGAGCATGGCCATTTCGTAGCCGGGCAGTTCGAGGGGCGGCGCGCACGCCTGCAAGCCGGATTGGTTGCGCACCAAGCGCTCGGGCAGCATCGCGACAAGGTCGCTGCGCTGCAGCGCGGTGACGACGAACAGGAAGTTCGGCACCGACAGCACCACGCGGCGCTGCAGGCCGTGCGCGCGCAATGCCGCATCGGTAACGCCGCTGAAACCGCCGCCATCGGGCGAGACGATGACGTGTTCGAGCGTGCAGAACTGCGCCAGGCTCGGCCGTCGACGCAATCGCGGGTGGCCGGCGCGGCCGACCAGCACATAGCGCTCGGCGAATAGCGTGCGGCGGCGCAGGCCGGGCGGCGCATCGGCGACGGTGTGCAGGGCCAGATCGATCTGGCCCTGTTCGGCCTGTTGCGCAATCGACGACGGCGCCAATGGCAACACCGCCAATTGGGTCCCCGGCGCCACCCGGCGCAAGGCGGCGATCGCCGGCGACAGCACGGTCGAGGCGCCGTAGTCGCTGGCCGCTACCCGCCACAGCGTCTGCGCCAGCGCCGGATCGAACGGCGCTTCCGGCGCCACCGCCTGCTGCAGTGCCTGCAAGGCCTCGCGCAAGGGCGCGCGCAGCGCTTCGGCGCGGGCAGTGGGACGCATGCCGCGCGGCCCCGGCAGCAGCAGCGGATCGCCCAGTGCCTCGCGCAGCTTGGCCAGGTGCACGCTGACCGATGGCTGCGACAGATGCAGGCGCGCCGCCGCGCGGGTCACGTTGTGCGTATCGAGCAACGTGTCCAGGGTCAGCAGCAGATTGAGATCCAGCCGGCGCAAATCAACCATGACAATAGCGGCCATTAAGGCAATTCATTTCCACTATAACCAATGGCGGCCTAGCGTGGCGGCATTCCTCGTGGAGAAGCCGAATGAACGTGTTGCTGGTCTACGCCCACCCCGAATCCACCTCGCTCAATGGCGCCCTCAGGCAGGTGGCGGTGCAGCGCCTGCAGGAGGCGGGCCATCGCGTGCAGGTGTCGGACCTGTATGCGATGGACTGGAAGTGCACGGTCGACGCACAGGACAGCCTGGACGGCGCCGCGGACGCGCGCTTCGATCCCTCGCGCGACTCGCAGCGCGCCTTCGCCAGCGGCCGCCAGCGCGCGGACATCGCCGCCGAGCAGGACAAGCTGCGCTGGGCCGATGCGGTGCTGCTGCAATTCCCGCTGTGGTGGTTCTCGATGCCGGCCATCCTCAAGGGCTGGGTGGATCGAGTCTATGCCTGCGGCTTCGCCTACGGCGTCGGCGAACACTCCGACACGCATTGGGGCGATCGCTACGGCGAAGGCACGCTGGCCGGCAAGCGCGCGATGCTGATCGTCACCGCTGGCGGCTGGGATTCGCACTACGCGCCGCGCGGCATCAATGGCCCTATCGACGACCTGCTGTTCCCGATCCAGCACGGCATCCTGCACTACCCGGGCTTCGACGTACTGCCGCCGTTCGTGGTCTACCGCAGCGGGCGCATGGACGCGGCACGTTTCGCGCAGACCAGCGCCGCGCTGGGCGAGCGCCTGGATACACTGTTCAGTACCGCGGCGATCGCGTTCCGCAAGCAGAATCATGGCGACTACGCGATTCCGGCACTGACGCTGCGGGAGGATCTTGCCCCCGGCCGCAGCGGCTTCGGCATCCATGTGGCCGAGACGGACGCACAGGCGCCAGCGACCTCCGATCACACCTAGTGGTCACCGGCGACGTCGCGCGGCGCCAACACCTCGCCTGTAGGATGCGGACGATCGCCATCTCGCAGGAACCGCCTCGCCGATGCCCGCCGCCGTCTTCGCCCGCCTGCTCGCCGTGTGCACTCTCGCCCTGCTCGGCGCCTGCGCCACGCAGGCGCCGCGCGTGCCCGAGCGCACGCCCAGCGAGGTCAAGGCGGACATCGCCCGGCGCATCCCGGCGACGGTGCCCGATCGCCGCGGCTGGGCCGACGACGTCTACGTGGCGCTGTCCTCGCAGAACCTGCCGACCAGCGCCGACACCATCTGCGCCGTGCTGGCGGTGATCGAGCAGGAATCGACCTACCAGACCAACCCGCCGGTGCCGGGACTGGGCAAGATCGCGCGGGCAGAACTGCAGCGGCGCGCGGCCACGCTGCATGTGCCGGCGTTCGCGCTGGATGCGGCGCTGCAGCTGCGCGGACCCGATGGACGCAGCTATGCCGAGCGCCTCGCCGCCGCGCGCACCGAGCAAGACCTCAGTGCGCTCTTCGAGGACATCGCCGGCAGCGTGCCGCTGGGCGAGCGCCTGTTCGGCGATCTCAACCCAGTGCACACCGCCGGGCCGATGCAGGTGAGCATCGCCTTTGCCGAAGCGCATACCGACGGCTACCCATACCCGCTGACCGACGGCGTGCGCCACGCGGTATTCAGCCGCCGCGGCGGCATCTGGTTCGGCACCCGTCACCTGCTCGGCTACCCGAACGCGGCGGCGATGCTATACCGCTTCGCCGACTTCAACGCCGGTTGGTACGCCAGCCGCAATGCCGCATTCCAGGCCGCATTGGCGCGGGCCAGCGGTATCGCCCTGGCGCTGGACGGCGACCTGCTGACGCCGGGTGCCGATCTCGACGCTCCCGGCGCCACCGAGCGCGCCGCGCGCAGCCTGGGCACGCAGTTGGGCATGGACGCGCGCAGGATCCGCCGCGAACTGCAGCGCGGCAGCGATGCGGATTTCGGCGACAGCGCGCTGTATCGGCAGGTGTTCGCGCTGGCCGACCGCGATGCCGGCAAGCCGCTGCCACGCGCGGTGCTGCCTGGCATCGCCCTGGAAAGTCCGAAGATCACCCGCAAGCTGACGACCGCCTGGTTCGCGCAGCGCGTGGCCGAGCGTTGGCAGCGCTGCCTGGACAAGTGACGACCGCGACGCTCCGGCCGACGCGCACTACTTCGGCTTGCGCAGCGCCATCACCGACCAGCCAAGGGCAACGGCAAGCGCCAGCAACACCAGGCTGAGCACGCTGTCCCACGCGATCGAGAACCAATAGTGGCCTGGGTCGGTCTGCAGCGGATAGATCCGTGTCGGACCGACTCTCGATACGCCGATGTACACGCCGCTCTGCAGCGCTTTCGCCAGCAGGTATAGCTTCAACATGGCACTCGCGCCGATGGCCATGGCCACCAGCACCAACACCGGCCGTTGCACACGCGCGACCAGCCGCTGCAGGCGCGTGGGTGCGGGCATTGGCGGGGGCGGTCGTCGTTGGCGTTTGCCCATGGTGTCCTCGCCTGCGCTAGGCGATGCATTCTAGGGCGATGCCGGAGAACGCTGGCACAACGCTCCGCATCGCAGGCCCCGCCGCGCCCCGCCTGCGCCGCGGCGCGTGCACTACCCCACTGCGCGCTGGCGTGGCGCGCCGAGCAGGCCGATCCGGCGGAACCACAGTTCCAGCGGCACCGTGACCAGCGGCGGCAGCGCCGCCAGCAGGCTCAACGCCCACGCCCACCAGGGCCACCGCAGGCGCAGCGCCGCGACCAGGCTGGCGGCCACGTACAGCAGGAACGCCACGCCATGCAGGCGGCCGAACAGCCATACGCCCAATTCGGTGGTCTGGGTGCCGTACTTGAGCAGCATGCCGAGCAACAGGCCGGCCCAGGTCAGGCCTTCGAACACGGCGGCAGCGGCGAACAGCCGGCCCACCGGCGACAACGGAGCAGAAGAAAACAAGGACACACGCGACTCCAGTGAGGGGACAAGGCCGCGACGCGATGGCGGCGGCGACGCCCGCTGGCAGTGGCATTGTAGAGCGTGCCGTCGCGCGTGGCGCACAGGCGCGACGCGGCCACGGCAGGCGCGGGCCAGCCGCTCCGGCCGCCCTGTTCCTTCGTCCCTGGCCGCAGTGCGCTGCAGCGCACCGCGGCTGCGCTCAGCGGCGCTGTTCCAGCACCGCCACGTCGTCGGGCGCCAGCCGCACCGTGTCGCTGCTCGGCGCCGGACCCACCAGTGAGCGCATCGACGCCGGCAGCCGTACTTCGTGCGCGGCGGTGCCGTGGTTGATCAACACCACGATGCGGCGCGCGCCATCGCTGCGCACGCCCACTTCCACGTCGTCCGGCACGTCGGCCAGCGGCGCGTGCACATCGGCGTCGCGCAGCCAGTCGCCGGTGAGGCGGTCGAGCGTGGCATCGTCGAACCAGCCACCGACATAACTGATGCGGCCCTTGCCCACACGTCGGGTCAGCAGCGCCGGCGCACCGTCCAGCCAACCATTGGCCGCGCCGTACTGCAGTGGCGCGGTGGTATCGGCGGCGGTGGCCTGCAACTGTTCGGCCCAGATTTTGGCGCTGCCATCGGTGCCCGCACCGACCAGCGGGATCGGCTTGTCCAGCGCATAGAACTGTTCCACGCGACCGCCAAGCAAGGCCGCCAGCGGACCAGGCTGGCGCTGCGGATGCAGGCCGTTGTCGATGTTCTTCATGCCGCTGCGCGGCCCCAGCACCAGATGCCCGCCGTGCTCGACATAGGCCTTCAGCCGCTGCGCCTGCGCCTCGGTCAGCACGTTCAGCGCCGGCGCCACCACCAGCTTGTAGCGCTCCAACGGCGCCATCGCCGAGACCACGTCGACCACCTGCGCCTGCTGCCGCAGCGGACGGTAGAAGCTCTTCATCTGCACGACCGGATCGAAGTCGGCCGCATGCTTCTGGAAGCCGATCGCCCAGCGGCTGTCGAAGTCGTTGATCAGCGCCACCTGCGCCTGCGGCGTGGTGCCGGCCAGCGCCGGCCCGGCCTTGGCGAACTCGGCGCCGACCTGCTGGATCTCCGCATACACCGGCACCGGCGCGCCATCGGCGCCGACCAGGGTGCCGTGGTATTCCTCCTGCCCGTTGGGCGCGGCCCGCCACTGCCAGTACGACACCGCATCGGCGCCATGCGCCACCGCCTGCCAGGCCATCGCCCGCACCTGGCCCTTGCGCAGCGCCACGTTGGTCGCGCGCCAGTTGACGAAGCCGGGCTGGGTCTCCATCACCCAGTAGTTGCGCTGCTTGTAGCCGCGGGTGAGATCGTGGCGTGCGGCGTTGTCCACCCAGTCGTAGCGCTCGCCGGCGACGTAGTCGTCCCAGGCGGCGATGTCGAGCACGCCGTGCACCGTGTAGGCGTCGAAGCCGGCGAACCAGCCCATGGTGTTGGTGGTGATGAACTGCCGCGGATCGGCATGCGGGCGGATCGCATCGATCTGGTTGCGCGAATAGTCGGTCCAGGTGTCACTGACGAAGCGTTTCCACTCCAGCAGCAGGGCCGGATTCTCCTCGTCCTCGCGTACCGGGATCTGCGCGAAATCGGTATAGGTCTGGCTCCAGTACGCCGTGGCCCAGCGCTGGTTGAGCGCCTCGATGCTGCCGTACTTGCGCTGCAGCCAGGCATGGAACTGCGCCTTGGCCTCGGGATCGAACGAGGACTGCGCGTACTCGTTGTCCAGTTGCCAGCCGACCACGTGCGGGTTGTGCCCGTAGCGCTGCGCCATCTGCTCGGCGATGGCATGCGCGAAGCGGCGGTAGCGGGTGCTGGCGAAGGAGAACTGCTGGCGGTTGCCGTGCTCGTCGCGCACGCCGTCCTGGCTGACCCGCAAGGTATCCGGATAGGCCTGGGTCAGCCACGCCGGCGGCGCGGCGGTCGGTGTGCCCAGCACCACCACCATGCCATGGCGCGCGGCGGCGGCGATGGCGCGGTCCATCCAGGCGAAGTCGTACTGCCCCTCGCGCGGCTCCATCCGGCTCCAGGCGAACTCGCCGATGCGCACCACGCGCACGTGCGCCGCCTGCATCAGCGCCAGATCGTGCTCCCATTGCGCCTCCGGCCATTGCTCCGGATACCAGGCCACGCCCAGCAGCAGCGGCGCGGCGTCGCGATAGCGGGTAGCCTGCGCCTGCGCCGACGGCGGCAGGCAGAGCGCGATCAGCAGCATCGCGGCGAACAGCGCAACGCCGCAGCGTTGCGGAATACGGAACAGTGGCATGCGCAACACCCTTCGCAAGAGGAAACACCGGCACGCCCCCTTCGTCCTGCCGGCACCTGCATTGTGCGCAGCTTTGCCGCATGTGCACTTGTGCATCTTGCGGCGTTTGCGCGCGCAACTGCGCACAATCCGCACGTGGCTCCTCACTGCGCAGCGGCGCAAGCATCCACGCTGCATCGCGTCATCCCACGTGGCCTGCGCGCGTTGCGGACTGAGGACAGGGTTGCGCTCGCCTTGCGCCGTCGGTCTCACTTGCCAGGTTTGGACGATCGCGACATTGAAATGGTCATCTGTGCTGGCTAGCGTCACGCCTCCCCCAACCCCTGGAAGCACCATGAAGACCCCTCGCCTGCTAGGCACCTTGCTCGCCGCGGCCGCCACGCTGTTCTCGGCCGGCGCCGCCCTGGCCCAGACCGTCACCGTCAATCCGTCCGAAGTCCACCAGACCATCCAGGGCTTCGGCGGCATGAACGGCGCCGGCTGGGTCGCCGACCTCACCCCGGCCCAGGTCGATCTGGCGTTCGGCAGCGATACGGGGCAGATCGGCCTGTCGATCATGCGCATGCGCATCGATCCGTCCAGTTCCGGCTGGAGCCAGCAGGTGCCGTCGGCGGTGCGGGCACGCGCGCACGGCGCGGTGCTGCTGGCCACGCCGTGGTCGGCACCGGCCTACATGAAGTCGAACAACAGCCTCAACAATGGCGGCAAGCTGCTGCCGCAGTACTACGACGCCTATGCCAAGCATCTGCTGGACTTCACCGCCTACATGGACAGCAAGGGCGCGCCGATCTACGCCCTGTCGCTGCAGAACGAGCCGGACTGGCATCCGGATTACGAATCGGGCGACTGGAACGGCACCGACTTCCTCAACTTCATCAGCGCGCAGGGCGCGAAGTTCGGCAAGTTCAAGCTGCTCGCCGCCGAGTCGCTGGGCTTCAACACCGCACTGACCGACCCGGTGCTCAACAGCAGCGCCGCGCAATACCTGTCGATCATCGGCGGGCACCTGTATGGCGTGCAGCCCAAGGACTACCCGCTGGCGCGCAGCAAGGGCAAGCAGCTGTGGATGACCGAGCACTACACCGACAACACCGACGGCAACGCCTGGCCCTCGGCACTCGGCGTGGCCAGCGAGCTGCACAACAGCATGCTCGCCAACTACAGCGGCTACATTTGGTGGTATATCCGCCGCAGCTACGGGCTGATCGCCGAGAACGGCACGGTGAGCAAGCGCGGGTATGTGATGTCGCAGTTCGCGCGCTTCGTGCGCCCGGGCTCGGTGCGCATCGGCGCCACCGCCGCGCCGTATAGCGATGTCGCGGTCAGCGCCTACAAGACGCCGAACGGCAAACTGGCCCTGGTCGTGGTCAATACCGGCACCCAGCATCGGCAGATCACCGTGCGCGTTCCCGCCGGCAGCGCCACCGCGTTCACCAAGTACAGCACCTCGTCCAGCCTCAACGTCGGCTACGGCGGGAAGTACAGCGTCGCCTCGGGCCAGACCGTGGTCTACGTCGACCCGCAGAGCGTGGCCACGCTGGTCGGCGAGTGAACTGTACGATCGCGTAAGTCGCGCAGAACGACCCGCGGCAGCCGAGTGCTGCCGCGGGTCGGTTTTCTACGTTCTCGCTTCTTGCATCGACACGGTGCCACGCCTAGCGCGGTGGCACCGCGACACGCCGCCGAGGCGGGGGCTCGCGCTCAGCCCAGCTTGGCCAGGAACGTCAGCAAGGCCTGATTGAACTCCTCGGCGTGGCTGGTGTTGCAGCCATGCGGTGCATCCTTCAGCAACACCACGTCGCTGCCGGCGATGGCGCGATGGGTGCGCTGGCCGGAACCTTCGTACGGCACCGTGGCATCGGCATCGCCGTGCAGCACCAGGGTCGGCACGTCGACCTGCTTGAGATCTTCGCGGAAATCGGTGGTGCCGAACGCCTGCATGCAGCCCAGCGCCGCGGTCTGGTCGCTCTGCAGGCACAGTGCGATCGCCTCCTGGCGCTGCGCCTCGCTGACCTTCAACGTGCCGTGGGCGCTGAAGAAACCGCGGGTGAAGTCGTCGAAGAAGGTCTCGCGCGAGGCCCTCAGCCCCTGCTCCATCTCCTGCGCCTGCTCCTTGCTCAACGGCCCTTCCGGGTTGTCGTCGGTCTTGAGCATGTACGGCGGCACCGCGGAGGCGAACACCACCCCTGCCAGCTGTGCGGTGCCATGCCGCGCCACATAGCGCGCCACCTCGCCACCGCCCATCGAGAACCCGACCAGCACCGCCTCGCGCAACTGCTTGTCCTCGATGATGCCAGCCAGGTCGTCGGCCAGGGTGTCGTAGTCGTAGCCATCGGCCGGCTTCTCGGAACGGCCGAAGCCGCGGCGATCGTAGGCAATGACCCGGTAGCCGGCCTGCTGCAGCGGCCCGACCTGGTCCTTCCATGCCTCTGCCGACAGCGGCCAGCCGTGGATCAGGATTACCGGACGGCCGGCACCGCCGGTATCTTCTACATGCAGACGGACACGCGCGTTGGTTGCAGCCATGGGCAAGACCTCGGTGGTGGGGAATCGCGGCAGCTTCCTCTGCGGCATGTCCGGCCCGCGTGAGGGCGATGTGTCGAGTCGCTTAACGCGACGCGCAAGCGCTCAGCCGATCCGAGGCACGGCACGCGTCGACTGCGCCAGCGCATCCCGCGCGATGCGCTTGAATCGCGCGGACACGCGGGCGTGCTCGATGACCCGCAGCAGCAACGCCATGCCGGGTAGCCGGTGCCAATCGTCGCACTGATGTGGATTTGACGGCAGCGTCAGCGCGTGGGCGAAGCGCATTCGCGCGCGGCTTAGCCAGCCGTCACGCGGTAACCGCAGCGCGAACCGCCACCATTCGATGGCCAGGCCGCGTCCACCAGCGCAAGCGAGACGAAGCCGCGCGTCCAACCCATGCTCCGGATCTCGCGCATGACTTCGATTAAATGGATTCATGAATAGATAATCGACTGGCGCAGGGCAAGGTTATGCCTGTTTTCTGCAGTTTTTTTGCAGTCCTGCGCCAGCCCGCCGCACCAGCCGTGAATAGATTGAAGAATAGAAACTCATGTCGACCGGGCGCGTCGATGCTTCGAAGCGCCCCGATTGCGAGCGCCGGCTGGCACTCGCTCGATCAGACGACCAGTGCGGTAACGCAAGCGCCCCGGCATCACGTCCAGTTGTCGTTGCCGAAGTCGCCGTCGTCCTGGAAGTCCTGGTCCATGTCCTGCTGCGGCGTGTCGTCGTAGTAGTTGTTGTTGGTGATGTTCTCCACCACCGTCTCCTGCGGCGCGCCGGCGCCGAACAGGCCGCCACCGTGGTGGCCGCCCAGCAGGCTTTCCACGCCCTCGAACAGGAACATGCCGCCGGCCACGCCGGCCGCCGTGGTGGCCGCGGTGCTGAGGAAGCTCGGTCCGCGCGCCGCGGCCGGAGGGGGCGTCGCCTCGGCAGCCGCAGCGCCGCCACCGAACCAGCGCTCGCGCCAGCCGGGCGCGCCGGCACCCGCGACGCCTGCGGTAGCGGGCGCCGGCGGCAACGGCGGCGGCGGCGCGTTGAAACCCTGGCCGAGGAAGCTGGCAGGCGGCGGCGGTGGCGCTGCCTGCTGCAACTGCGCGATCTGCGCCTTGGCGGCCTCCAGCGCGTGCTCCAGCAGCAAGGTGCGCTGCACCAGCAGATACACGGCATCGGGTTGATCGGCCAGCCGCGCGTGGATCAGCGCGTCGGCCTGTGGATCTTTGGCCACCCCGCCGGCGCTGCGCAGGCGCGCCAGGAAGTCTTCGAGAAGCTGCTGTTCTTGCGGAGTCATACCCGTACCTGGATGCGATGACCGGCCCAGTGCCGGCACGGCACGGTATGGGCATCGCTCGGCGCAGGCCAAGGGTGCGGCCCCTGTTCGGTGCAGCGGCATTCATCAATCGCGCCTGGCCCGCGAGCCAGACCCGCGAACGCCATGGCGAACTTCGACATTTCTCCGACAACGCGCGCCAGGCACGCCCTCATCCAGGCACACGCGCCTGGCTCATTCCTCGCCGATGTCGGAGACGGACGAGGGCGACGCGTACGGCTGCCGCGCGGCCCACATGTTGTCGACCAGGTTCGGATACGGGCGGCCGTTCTCCTCGGCGCGCTGCCGCGCGGCCGCCTTCTGCGATGGCGACAACGGCTGGCTGCGCTGACCGCGCGGATTCGGCTTCTTCCACGGAGGCGTCTTGGACGAGGGCATGGGCGTCAGCGTGAGCGGAGAGGCGTCATCGTGATTCCGGCATGCGTGCGTGGACGGTGAAGGCCTGCCGGGACTCGCCAGCAGCTGCACGCTCTGCACTACTCCGAATCCACCCCAGACAGCGCGAACACCCAGCGTGGCACCACCGGTTCGCCGGCATAGAAGTCCTTCGGCTTGTCCTCGGCCATCGCCCAGCGATGCAGCCAGCCGATCCCGCCGGGGCCGGTGTAGCCCTCGGCGTGTTCATAAGCGGGATCCCGCAGCACCTCGTCCAAGGAGATGAAGCTGTAGCCGCGGCGGCGCGTGGCCGCGACCAGGTCCGGGAACGCGGCCGCGTTGAGCGCATTGGCGTGCATCAACCAGACCTGCGGGATGCGGCGGCCGAACAGGGCTTGCGATTCGCGCTCGAAGTAATCCAGCTTGTTGAGCATGTACGGCACGTAGCCCTTGCGCAGGCGCAACAGCAGGGCGTCGCGTGCCGGACCTGGCGGCTCGTCCAATACATGCGCGTAGGCGAACGCCCACACCCACTCGCCACTGTCCACGGTGACCGGCGCGATGCGGTAGCCATGTGCCGCCAGGAACGCGTTGACCGCCTCGCGATCGGCGACGCTGCGGCCGGTCGCTAAGTACGGATGACGGAACCACTGCAGTGACTGGCCATGTTCCGCGAGCAATGGCCGCAAAGTGCGCTCGCCGCGCACGATCGCGTCCTCATACGACGGCACGCCGACCTGATGCAGATTCACGTGGCCATAGGTGTGGTTGCCCAGCGCATAGCCGGCATCCAGCCAGTCGCGCAACATCGCCACGCGTTGCGGCTGTACTTGTCCGTCCTGTTCCAGCTTGTCCTCGTTGACGAAGCCGACGATGGGCACCTGCGCCTGCCGCAGCGCCGCCATCAACTGCGCATGCAGCGCCGGCAACTGCGCCGGCGGCGTCTGCTCGATGCGCTGCCACGGCAGGTCGTCGATGGTCACCGCGATGCGGCGGGTGTCGTCCTGGGCCTGGGCGAGTGCGGCGACGCACAGCAAGGCCGGCAGCAGCAGGCGGCGAAGCAGTTTCATCGGACGTCCCTAGGAGTTGGGACACCAGTCTATACGCGCAGCACGACGTGGAAGTCAGTGCGGATCCCTGCCTGGGCGGCTCGCCAGCAAACCGAGCGGGCGAAGTTTCAATTCCCTAACTGAAACTTGTCGCGATATGCCCTCTGCGGGCAAGACGTGGGGGCGCCACGTTCCAGGTTTCGAGCCAACACCGTTACCAACTGCTTGCGCGCCAGGCGCTTTCGCGCGGGCGACGTGGCGGGCAGGATTTCCGCAAGCGCATCGCTGAGCAGCAGCGACCAGGTCGCCTTGGGCCCATTCATGTCCTCATCTCGTCCGAACACCGGCTTGCCTTGGATCCATGACAGCATGAACGGCTTTTGCGACTGCGAGTAGAATTCCATCGGCACCCCGCGTTCGAGCACGATGCGAACCGTCATGGACGGATCATCGTCGGTCCATGAAATGGGCTCCCGGTAGATCTGCTCAAGCGCGCCCCTCACGCTATCCCCATTCGCTTGCGCGGCGCGCAATTGGCGCTGTTGCAGGGGGGAGCAATTCGGAGCGACAAACAGCGCGTTGCGGATTTTGGTTATCGTCTCCGCCGCCATCGCTCGCTGCTGCAACTCGCCCAGCCCAGTCGCGCGGTCGATGCGGGGAGCACGCGCTGCCGCGAACAACGCCATCACCTTGTCCGTGGCGACCTGCTGCTCAGCGTGCCTCGTGCCATCGTTGTCCGTCCACCGCATGATAAACCCCATGCCGTTACGCGCCGGAACCAAGTGGAACCTTTCATCGACGTACCCCCACCCCATGTACGTGTATTGGATCGAGACCGAGACGATCCTGATCGGGACTTGCCGCCCAGCCGGCGCTGCAACACTTCCTGCAGCAAGCAGCCAGAGCGATGCAACGGCAACGGCGATGACCAACGCGATACGCATGCGATTCCCCCCAGTGCATGCAACCTAATCCACCTTTCATGCAGAGGGAAGAGGCCAGCGCCGGAATCCCTTCTCGCAAGTCCAGTCGACACGCGCCGCGGGGTTGGCGGAGCGGGTTTGCGCGCGATGCACACGGGAGGCGCCGGCACTCGCGCAGCCATGGCACCATGCAGGCACGCCGACTTGCGCGCGTGCTACAAGCAAACGGAAGCGAAGGAATGAGAAAAGCACTGTGGTTGGTCTGGACATCCCTGCTCCTGGCGGGGTGCACGAACGCGGTGCAAGCACCCGCGGCAGCGACTGCCACCACGCAACCTGCGCCCCCTCCCGCACGCACAGTGGCGACGCAGCTCGGCGGTCAGCGCGGCAGCGGTGCGGCTTACGAACTGGTCGGGACGGCGGTGTGGGATGTCCCCGACCCTGTCTCCGGCCGCACCTATCAGGTGTTCGTGGCGTTGCCTGCCGGCTACGCGGACCATCCTGAGCGGCGCTACCCGGTGCTGTACGTCACCGATGCCGACTATGCGTTTCCGGTGGCGCGCCAGATCGCGCGACGCTTGAACGGCGAAGGGCCGGCTATCGAGGACTTCATCCTGGTGGGCTTGTCGTATGCGCTCGGCGACGCGCCGATGCCTAGCCGGCGCCGCGACTACACGCCCACCACCGAGGACGGCGGCGCCGCGTCCGCTGGCGCGACGCATGGGGGTGCCAGCAGCTACATCGCCTATCTGCGCGATCAGGTGCTGCCGTTCGTCGCGCAGCGCTATCGCACCGACGAAGCGCGGCGCCTGTTCCTTGGCCATTCGTACGGCGGGCTGCTCGGTACGCAGATCCTGCTGAGCACGCCGGAGCTTTTCTCCGGCTACATCCTGGGCAGTCCGTCGTACTGGTTCGGCGAACATGCCGTGCGCGCCGAGGAAGCGCGCTTTGCCTCCAGCCACCGCGACCTGCCCGCGAAGGTCTACATCTATGTTGGCGAGTACGAACAGCGCCGCTACGGCAAGACCTACGACATGGTGACCGACGCGCAGCAGATGGTGCAGACCTTGCGCGGGCGGCATTATCCGTCGCTGCGCCTGCAGCTGGACGTGCTTGCCGACGAGGATCACTTGAGCGTGGCGCCGCGCGGCCTCACCCGTGGAATGAAGTTCCTGCTAGGTGTGCCACCACAGTGAGGTGTGGTACTCACGCCGCTGGCCGGGCGGATGCCGCGTCTCTACGCATGGCTTTGTCGCGGCTGAAGCCGCTCCTACAAAGGCGCTCCGGTCGCTGCTAAAGATTTCCTAAAGCCATACCTTCCGTTTAACGACGCGTTGTTCGAAGAGGTTTACTGAAGGCGCTCTGCACGGATCGCTCAATACTTCAGCGCATCCGCCGTCGGCGCCAATGGCGCGAAGCGCGCGTTACTGAAATCGTGCAGCAACTGGGAGGCCTGCGCGCGCTGCTGCGCCGCCTCGCGGAAGTCGCTCTTGCGCAGGCGATAGAGCCCACCATCGCGTGCGAACACCAGGTCGCCGCCGTCCCAGTCGGCCCAGTCGCTGCCTGGCAGATCGACCAGCACGTTGCCCTCGCGGTCCAGCACCCGGTGATCCAGGCCGTACCATGCATGATTGTCCTGGCCGACCACATGCAGCAGCGACTGCAGGCGGCGGCCATTGGCGCCAACCTTCTCGCGCACGCGCGGGCGGCTGAAGCGGAACAGCGCATCGCCGCGCAGGCCGCAACGTTCGCCCTCGCCGTCATCGTGCAGGTGCCAGCCATCGCGCTCGCGCAACACGCCGTCGATCGGCTCGTCCTCGCCACCACCCGAATGCTTGCCGAACGGGCGCACCTGCAGATCGTGCGGCAACTGGAAGCCGGGCGGCATCGGAAAGGGATCGCGCCCGTCGCCTGGCGAATGGTTCAACAACAAGGTCCGCTCGTCCTCGAACATCCCGCCGCCACCCCAGCTGTCGCCCTTCGGCCACAGCGCCAGCGCGGTGAAGAACGGCGGCCGCGACAGCGCCGTCCAAGTGCCGTAGTCGCCTCGCTGCGTGGAGGCGAAATACACCAGCAGCCGCCCCGACGGCGACAGATCGCAGCGCCGCTCGTAGATGCGGCCCTTGAACCACTGCCCGTGCACGAAGCTGTCGTCGCGCAGATTCCAGTGGATCAACTGCACCTGCTTGCTCGGCCCGCGGCGAAAGATCACGCCGGTGCGCGCGTCGCGCGCCAGCAGGGCGAACAGGCGGGTCGCCGGCGGGCGCTGCGACGATGGGGAGGGGGCGGGTTCCATCTGCGGATCTCTTCGCAGGACACGGCGATCACAGTGGCAGACCCGCGGCGTGGCGACAACCGCTGCCGGCGTGCCGCTTCGGCGACGCGCACAGTGCGATCGAATCGGCATGAAGCGAGCCATCCCAAGCCCGCCTCTACCACGCTGCGTTACTTGGCGATGACCGATGTCCCCGACGGCACCATGTAGCAGGCCTGCGCCTTGGCACAGGCTTCGGCGTTGATCTCGGCGATCTGGCTGGCCAGGTACTGCTCCGGGGTCAGGCCCATGCGGTTGCGGTAGGCGTTGTCCGCATCGGCCTTGGCCACCTGTTCCTGCTCGCGCTGGCGCTCGGCGGTGGTGGCTTCCACCAGGGTCTTGACCCGCTGCTGCTGCGCCGCGGTCAGGTTCATCTGCTGCAGCACGTCGGGATTGGGGCGAGCACGGCCGAGAGTGATGTTCTGGATCTGGATCGGCAGGCCCTGCTCCTTGACCAGGGCGCGTACGTTCTCGGTCACCGCCTCGTCGATCTTCCGCGCACTGTCTGGGTCGCTCATCATCTTGGTCATGTCGTAGCGCTTGACCTGGTCGCGCACGATCGCCGCGTACTGGCTGGCGACGTTGTTCTTGAACCAGTCCTGGCCGAAACCGGACAGCAGCCGCGCCGGCGCGGTGATCCGGTATTGGATCTGCGTGGAGAAGTCCAACAGGATGTTGTCGCTGGACGAGAAGTCGTCGAAGGCCACCTGCACCGTCTGCGGCGTGGTGTCCACGTACACCGCCGACGTCGTCATCCACGTGTAGGTGCGGCCGGGATCGCGCACGTCGTCCAGGCGGATGCCACCCTTGCCGAACAGCAGCGGCTTGTCCACCAGCACCGCCTGCTGCCCCGGATCGGGCGAGACCACGGTACAGCCGCACAGCGAGGCCGCCACGACGGCGGCCAGCATGGCATGTTTCATCGATGTCCCCCTGAAGGACGGCGCCGCGCGCCGTCGTGTACCGGGATGCTAGCGCATCGTCACGGGCAAGGCATCTGCTGGTCCGCCAAAGCCAGGCACGCATCCGGACCGATCGCTCCTCGCGCCGCAGTCGTCTCACGCCACACCCCGTACCCAAGGCTGACGCTGGCGAATGCCACGTTCGCGTCGGCAGGCTGAAGATCAGAAGGTAGCAGCCTCACTGCTTCGGACTGGCAGGCGCAATCGCACGGCATTGCGCGAGCAACGCCTGGCCGGCGGCGCTTTCTCTCGTCATGGGAAGGCCGCCGAAAGCCCCGAGCACCTCGTCCCGCACACGCTCGGCGCTCTGGGATGAATCGACAAGATGCGGATCGTCCGAGGCCACACCAAAACCTGGTAGCGCCGAGGGCTCCACATGCCCCAATGCCACCAGTTGCCCGCACAGCCCGTAGTGGTAGGCGACATACTCGTTCCCAGCCAGCGACACGTCGCCCGCGGCGAACATACCCACGTGGAAGCCCTCATGCGCCACCAGATCGGCGATGTTGGCCAGCGTCGCCTCTTCGGTCTGCAACACCGGGGCGATGAGGACCAGCTTCGGCCCTCTGCCCATCCTGTAGAAGGTCGCCTGGTAGTCCACCCGACTAGGCACCACCAGCAATGTAATGGCGATGTTCTGCACGTGCGACTGGGCGCTGACGAACGCGAGCGCCTCGGAGGCGACACGGCAGATCTGCTCAGGTGTGCGCTCCAGCCCCTTGGCAAACGCTACCTTGATGCGGCGATCGCTACACACGCTGCGTCGCTGAAAGTGCATAGGCTGCACGGCACCCTGGGTTGCCACCTGAGAGCGCGTCAGAAACAGCCCTATCCCAGTGATAACGCTGTGCTTGTTCATTCCCTCGACAGACATGCGGGGCACATTCGCCGCCACCGCCTGCGTGCAGAACGATCCGATCAAGAGGCATGGAAATGTCAGCAGACGCATCCAACCGCACGCGCGGAACCTGCGCTGCAAGCGCGCGCCGGAGTCGACCAGCGCCAAGGCCATGGTTCTGACGTGCTTGGTCATGGGCCACCTCATGTCAGAGCGCTGCTGTCTCGATGATCCAGCGGGAAGTAGGCGCATAGGTAATCTGTGGATTCAGCGAGAGCGTCTACATGAGGTTCGAGTAGTCGCCGATCTGATTGCAGAGCTCCACAGGCGGGTCGGCCAACGCCATCACTCGGCGCTGGCGCGCCGCCGTGTCGTTCTTTGGTGACACGATGCGATACAGCAAATATAGGCGGCCTTCCTTCTGCCAAAGACCAAAGGTGGAGAGATCGGAGAACCGGTACGCCTTGCCGTCCACCTGATATGCGGTGAAGGCGCACGGCGTAGCTGCCCCACCCGCAGCTCGCATCCAGCGAACGCAAACCGCCTGTTCCTCGCAGGTCGAAGTGATAGGTCCGCCCTGCATCGCTCTCTACGACCGTCGGCGCGATCTTCTGTGCGAGCATCGACCCGTCATCATCCCAATCGATCGCTTGCTTACAGATCGCATCTCCAGAGGCTGCCACCACGACATCGCTAGTAGCGACGTTGGCGCATCCAACCAACGAGAACGCGGTCAGTCCCAGGCACCAGCATGGTCTCACCATCACTTCCTCCTTGCGGCCCCGGCGTCCGTGAAATGGCAGGTCTAGTCGACATCTCACCAAAACATAGCCGACCGCATGGCGTACTGCCCATATCCACCGGATCAACGTCGCCTACCGATGGTGGTTCGGCTCACTGAAGCACCGCCTGGCAGAACTGCGCCATTGCGATTCCCTCGGGCGCGTCTTTGATCACGACGCCGTCCCGCATGAACGGCATGAGATCTTTCGCCGCCGAGATGCCTGCAGCGTTGGATGCATTGACGCTTTCAGAAACGCCTTCGGCGTCCTGTGGAAGTGCAATAAAAGGAAGGTCCTTGCTCCTCACCCATCCCAGGGCCTGCAGTTGCGCACATGCCCCCATCGTGTAGGCAAGACGTTCCTCCTCCTGTATTTCGGATGTTGCGCCGCTGAGGCCACGCAATAGATGAAATGTTTCGTGTGCCGTCGTGGAGACGACATTCGCGGCAGCCAGATCGCTGTCCTTGTCTAGCGCGAATGCATAGCGCGCGCTTGCGCTGGCCGCCGTTGCCAGCGACGACGTGCGGGCAATGAGTTTCCGCCCGGGACTGATCAGATCCACAGTCAGTTTCAACTCGACGTCAGGCAAGGTGGACGCGGCGACGGCGTACTGGAGTGACGCCAGCACCGCGGCACAGGCGGGAGCAGCATAGGTTGCTGCACTCTCTTGTCGTCGCAAGGCGACGTGCAGCGTTCCGCTGCGACACTCGTCCATGACAGTAAACTTTTCGGCCCTACCTGAGCTACCAGGCAACACGCTCACGGTTCTGACGACAAACACCGGCCCAATCCTGGTCATCGCCGTCGCGTGTGCACCCTCCTTGGCGATCAAGTTGGCAGGTGGCACCTTGATCGAGGCGCAGGCAGGCAACAGCAAAAGCGCCATCGCCAGTGCGACGGCGCCGACATGCCACCGCACCGCACGCGGCGCATCCCGTGTCAGCGCGATGTCGATGGCCACTGCTGGCCCAGCACCGCCACCGCGCGTTCCAGCACGGGGTCCTTGCCGTCGCGTAGGTCGGTGCGGGTCGGCGTGGCCACGATGTCCGGCAGCACGCCAACGCCGACGAAGTCGGTGCCGTCGGGGTAGCTGTCGCGTTTGACACAGATCCGCGCCGAGCCGCCGCCGGGCAGGGCCAGCAGCAGCGGCTGGCCGGTGCTCCCACCGGTCGCCTGCCCCACCAATGGACCGCGCCGCATCAGCCGGAATACCGCCGCCGTGTCCTCGCCAGCGGAGAACGTCCCCGCGTCCACCAGCATCGCCACCGGGCCTGAATAGGCGTTCGGTTCCGGCGCCACCGGCTCCTGTTGCACCGGCCGCCATTCGATCAGCCTGGCCCCGCGTGCCTGCGCCAACGACGAGCCGTTGTCGCGCTCGACAGAGCGCAGCGAGGGCAGCGGTGCCGCGGCGACGTAGCGCAGGATCTGCAGGCCGAACCACGTGTTGCCGCCGCCATTGCCGCGCAGGTCCAGGATCAGCCCGCGCGCGGCGCGCACGCGCGGCAGTGCCTGCTTGAGCGCCTGCAGGCTGGCATCGTTCTCCAACTGCGGCACGCGCAGCACCGCCACGCCATCGCGGCGGATGCGCAGCAGCGGCTCCTCCGGCACCTTCACCGCGGTGTAGCCGCTGCGTGCGGCACGCACCTCGCTGCGGCGCCCGTCGGCGTGCTCCACCGACAGTTGCACCGGGGTCGCGGCATCGCCGGACAGCAAGGCATAGGTGTACATGCGCAACTGCAGGTCCTGCGGGGTGGAGCTGCTGAGCTGCGGACGCACCACCCGCTGCGCGTACTGCACCACCGGCTCGCCGTCGATCGCCAGGATGCGGTCACCACGTGCCACCCCTTGGCGGCGCAGCGCGGCATCACTGACCGAGGTCACCACCACCTCCCCGTCCAGCCAGGCCGTCCGCAGCCCGGGGCGGGCATACCAATGGCCCTCCAGTTCCTTGGGCGGCAGGATCCCGCTGTGCCCGTCGCGCAACTGCGCCAGGAACCTCGCCAGTACGCGGTAGTAGGCATCGGTATCCGCCGCACGCTGGACCAGCGGCATCGTCTCCAGGTACAGGCGGTCCCAGTCCAGGTCGGGCACGTGGTCGAACCACACGAAGCGCTCGCGCGCGGCCATCCACACCTGCGACAACCCAGCGACGCGCTGGGCTTCGGTCAACTGCACGGCGTAAGGCACCGCGATCGAGGGCGCCGTGGCATCGCGCACCGCGAGCGCTTCGTGGCGCCGCACCTCGGCCAGGCGCGGGTCGTCCAGCAACGCCGCCGTTGCCGGGTCCTTGTCCACCACGAAGTCGATCAGCCCCTCATGCCAGGACATCGCATCCAGTGCGCGCCAGGCCGCCACCGCCGCGTCGCGGTCGCCGAGCCACACCTGCACGCGCACCAGATCGCCCAGCAGGTTCAGGCGGCGGAAGCGCAGTGTCTTGCTGCCCTCGGCCAGCGCCGCGACCGTCGGGTCGTCCAGATAGTGCAAGCCTTGCTGCAGGGCATCGCGTGCCTGCAGCAGGTCCTCACGCGTGCTCTTGGCGCCGCGCTCGCTGAACTGACCAGCACGGTCGCGGAAGGCGGTGGCCCGTGCATACGCTTGGTCGGCCGGCGTTTCCGCAGCGCTGATCGCCGGCAACAGCAGCAACCACAACAGCACACCCCATCCGTAGCTTCGCATCGCACCCTCGCGCTCGAGCGTTTGAATCGCAGGCCGCAGTATCGGGCATCTGGCGCGCGCCAGCATCACGACGATGCTGGGCAACATCGCAACAGTGAGTGGGTACCGAGAGCCCACACGTATTATCCCAACTGATGTGGTCGAGCCTGTACCTGATCGCGCTGCTCGACGCTCTGTGTCTGACCCTGGCGTTGCGACTCGTTCAACGACTGCAGTTGCGCCAACGTCTCTTCCACCGGTTTGCGCAACGCATCTTCCGTCCGCATGTGCGCGCGCAGGTGCGCGGGGTCGTTGAGCGCGCCCTGGACAACGAACAGGTTCTCGCCTGCCCGTACGTTGCGCGAGTCCTGGCTGAGTACCACATGGTCGATACGCGAGAGCCCGCTTTCTTTTGCAAGGTATGCGGCACTTGCCGCCAACTTGGCGCTGTTGCCGTCGTAATCCCGCCCTAGGCCTTGTTCCAGCTTGACCACCGCAGATTCCGCCTGCTGCAGCAGTGGATCGCGTGGTGGCTCGGGGCCCGCACTAGCGAGCACTGGGGACGCTCCTCGGGCGCCTGGTGTCTCATTCTCGCTGATGGCTTTTTGCCAGAATTTCTGCTCCGGCATTGGGTTGTGATGCTCCTTGTTCAACTCGCTTCCGGGCTTCGGTGCCGGAATGCTGCGGATGTCGTCCTCGTTGTTCAAGGGTTTGAGATCGCCTTCGAATTTCTCGTCGATGACCCCATGCCGGTCCCGACGATGTAGTCCCGCATGGTTGAGAGCACCCCACGTGAAATCGATGCAACTGTTCGTTGCGCCGTTGTATTGCATATCGAAGCCGTACTTCTTTGGATCCGCACCAAAGTCCCTCAGCTTTTCGTACTGCGCTTTATCTATCTCCATCGTGCGCGAGTAGTAAGGATCTTTGTAATCCTTTACGTCATTGTTGAAGACTTTGCCCGGCCCACTGTAGTCCCCATGATGCTTCGGGGCGAAGCCATAGCTGTTCTTCGTCGTGCCATCGTCGATCGCGTAGTAGACATGCCCCGCAGCCGACGTACCGCCAGACAGAAGCGTTGGCGTTCCAGGCGCCGCCACGTACACCGTCACGGTATAACGCTTATCCGGATTATCCATGTCCGCCACCTCTTACTTTCCCTTTGCCGTGTACGCGATCAAGAGCTGCGCATGCGCCTCGACAAGCGCCTCGCGATGCCGATCCACACGCAGCCTCAACCGATAGTGTCCCGCCTTCAGCGACGGGCTGAAGGCGAATGCAAGCTCTCTTTCCGGCTTGCTCGGCGAAAGCAGACCGGCGTCCTGCATCGTGGTCACGTCAGCATCGAAATCGAACAGGCCCGCCGCCGTGCCATCGGCTGGGAGCGGCACAAGCGCTTCTCGCTCACGGTCGATACGCTCACTCCGCTGGAGCCCCACTTTCGTCGCACCAGAAACATCGATCCGCTCAAGCTGGAGAACCGCCAAGATGTCGGTACGCACCAGCCGGTCAGCAAGATCGGCAAGGGCAGTCGCATCCTCGCCTGCGATCCTGACCCCGATGAAGACCGGTGGCGTTTCGTCATCGCCTTGTTTCGGCACGTCAAACTCCACCTGGACTTCCGCTGGACCAGTTGAATCCAGGTTGCGTACCAAGGGCACTTCAGTTCGCATATCGCTTCGCTCCTTGACGACATTCCGTTCCGCAAATTGCGGGGCTCCGCCACATCCCGCCAGCAGCCCCACCACCAGCGCCAGCGCAGGAATGCGCGCCTGGCTCAGTACACTCTTCACGCGGGCCTCCTCGTGGGGATTCGATGCTGGACGCAACGCACAGGCATGCTCGCACAATCACCTTCAACCGACGATAGACGAGGAAATACTCCCTTCATCAGCAGATTGGCAAGCACATCCCCGTGACGCACTCACCGACCGTACGTTCCTACTTCGCCTTGGCCGTGAAGGCGACCAACAGTTCAGGACTCGCCTCCTCCAAGGCACGGACATTGCCCTCGAAGTGGACGGATACCCGATATTGGCCGGGCGGCGTATCCCGAACAAAGGCCAGATCCATTTCACGGTAAAAGGCACTTGGAGCGATCAATCCAGCGGCGCGCATCGTCGGTTCATCTGCATTCGCCTTGAGGAGACCTGGCACATGTCCGTCGCGGTCCAATGCCACCGCGTGGTACTCGGTGCGCCCAACCAGTTCGCTCCGCTGCAATGCCATGGGCTCCTCGCCTGCCGCCGTCAACCGAGAGAGATGGACCTGAGCGGTGACGCCGGCGTAGCGTAAGTGGTCCACTTTGGACAGCGCAGCCTCGGCATCCGGGGCCGTTACCCTCAGTCCAATGAAGATAGGTGGTTCCGGATCATCGGCCTGGGCGGAAACAGCGAAGTCCAACGTGATGGCATCAGACAACACTTGCGGGCTCAGCGGCCTGACCAGCGGCACAGTCGTTCTCATTGCAGATTCCTCCCTGGCATGCGGCGCTCGGTCCGGCGCTGGGGACTGAATCCTGTCAATTGCAGCGTCGCGGCAATGAAGAGGATGCCGATCAGGTGCTTCGCTGTCACCGTGACACGCTCGCTTCGATTCTCTTGCACCAGAGAGTAGTCCGGCCGGCCGACCTGCGCGAGTATGCCGTAGCCCACGCGGACGCTCGCTGCGGCCCTGTTCGGACCAACAGCGCTGGGCCGGCCTTGTCTTACAAAGCGCCCGCGCCGCGCCGCGCCAATGTAGCCAGGATCAATGCAGCCGCCCGCCTCCCACAGGCGGCGCTTCAAGTTCCAGCGCATACACCGCCCGCTCTTCGCGCACGCGGTTGGACGGTGGCTCGGGCAGCGGCTGGCGCGCGATCTGCAGCAGCAGTTCACGCACGTCGTTGGCTGCGGCACAGAGCGTACTGCCCACTTCCGGCAGCGCCTGGCCGGCACACTCGGCCGTATCGCCGGCCGCCACTATCTGGGCGTTGGCCGAGACGGTCTCGGCCAGCTGCATGAGCCTGTCGATCTGCTGCTGCGTCACGCGGAACGTGCCACTGCCGGCATCCAGCGCTGGCTGGGCGGTGGCAACGGACCAGGCGCCGCGCGTCGTGTCGGTGTGCTGGGCGGGATAGGACAGCGCGTCCAGCACCAACTCCACCTGTTCGGCCAACAGCTCCAGGCAGAGCGCCAGTTCGCTCATGCGTACCTTGGGTTCAGCGGCGCGCTCCTCGGCCTGCGTGCGCGGCTGCGCCAGCCGGACCAGGAAGCGCACGTGGTCGCGCAGCTTCGCCAGGCGGAACTGGCTGTCCTCCGGCAGGAAATAGCCGGGCATGTCGTCGTCGTCCAAACGGTCGTGCGCCATCGTTGCCTCCTCGTTCCATGAAGGGGTCCGTCCGCCACGCATGGCGGACGGGAAGTCGGGAGGTTCGAAACCGCTAACAGACGGCGGGCGTATTTCCCCTAGGGGTATTGTATTAGCCGCCCTCCCGACGCAGGCATCGCGTCGGCTTGCGCCCGAGCTTCGGGCACAAAAAACCCACCGGTTTGTCGGAGGTGGGTACCGCTGTTAGAGGAGTTTCGACGCTCCTTGAAGTGGAGAGTGCTACTGCACTCCATGGCGTGTCAATAGCCATTTGTAGACCTTGCATTGGGAAGTCGGATTCCTCTAGCGCGATGTCAGTGGCTACGGAATACTTGCTGCAGACAGCCTCAGCTGGACGCTCGAAGGTAGAGACATGGCGAACGCAATGGAAGAAATGACCGCAGCGCCTGCTAAGAATTTCGAAGGTGGTGCGGCGGCAGCCAGCGAGCTCAGCTTTCCTTGGCTCGCAGCGGTGATGAGCCAATACTCGCAAGTGACCGAGCAGAATCGAGCCGGCCCAGTGGAGCGGTGGAGTTTCATCGTTGGCTTGTTGGGCGCAGGGTTTGGCATGTTGTTCGGCACTGTGCTGGATGGCAAAGCAGCGCTCGTCTGTGCGGCCGCGGGACTCACCATCGAGCTCATTGGCTTTGCAGTCGCCGCCATTTTGCAGATCAAACGTGAGCTGCCTGGCGTGAGACATCCACATGCCAAGCCTGCAGAGCAAATGGAACAGGAGTTTTTCCAGTACCAAGACATCGTCACCGCACTACGCGCGTTTCCGCTTGAGCAGCGCCGTCAACGCGAGACCTTCATGCGTGACCGCCGAACGAACATGCATGAACGCCTGGGCTTGTTCACCGGCGGAATGGAGAAGCTCGGGATCATGCCAGTGCTGCTTGCACTCTATCTTCAGTTCAAGGACTGGCGCCTGGGTGACTGGAGCGTCCTGAGCAAGATCACGGTCGTCCAAAGCGTTCTCGCGTTTTTGCTACTGTTCGCTTACGCGCTTTCCTGGCACCTGATCCGATTGCGCGTTCGCGTGCAGACATACGAGCAGTTGCTTGGTGAAGCGAACCGGCAAGACACTGCCGCGAGTGGTTGAACACGCCTCATCGCGTAGAGAACCACTCCATGAACTCCTCGGCGACGTCGGGCGTGAGCTCGAGGACGACCTCCGCGACCGCGTGCTGCCCCTTCGCAGCGGCGATGGCGGCTAGAGCGCAAGCAAGAAACTCCGGGTTCCAGGCGCGAGAGGGCGCAGCCGCGACCAAAGAGGGAAGTTGAGTGAGGGAATGCAGGTAAGCGGCCCGAAGATCCTCGGGGATCTCGTTCTGGCTCTTCGCGCGGCAGATCTCGACCCAGGCGGGGAACTGGAAGTACCCGTGATCCGCCTTGCCGGGCGCCCGTGCCAATGCATGGACGACATGCGGCACTGCCGCGAAGGAGCCGAGTAGACTTCGCCCTGATGCGCAAGGGCGCTCCACAAGGTGAGCCACGGCTCCGATCCATCCATGGATGAAGGCACCGTCTGTAGCTGCCCCAACAACGCGGGGATATCACTGGCTGAGCCATATGCGTGCTGCAGCTCGGACCAGCGCGGACTTTCGAGACTGAGCACAGTGCATCTCCCGCACGAAATTGATTGAGCTGTGAAGGCCGGATAATAGTAGAGGAAAGTACACCCTGACCCCTGTTCCTGACCCCTGTCCCTGCTTCGTGGGCCACTCCTCCAGCCCCCACATTTGTCTACATTCCCCTGCCAAGGCTCGCTCAAGATTCAAGTGTACCAGCCGATCTGTCGATTGTAGTCTCAGGAGCTCTATTAATGCGGGAAAGTACACAGCAGCAACTCAACTCGATTTTCCAGATATTTCAGGAGATGACAGAAGACAAGCTGCCTCTATATGAGGCTTCCACACCAAAGTTTCTAGCAAAGTGTGAATCCATATCCCTCAAGCTTTTGATTGTATTTCTTTTTATAATTACTGTATTTTCCGCCTCGTCCAAAATATTATCGACAAGTCAGGAAAATAAGATATATTTTTTCTGGATTCTCTACATTCCCCTGGCTTTTTCATGGCTAGTTTATATTACATCGGCAGTTTCCGGATTGGTCGCCATATATCTCCGGCAAAGAAAAATACCGGGCAAGCACGGAATGATCATGAAGAGGATTCAGCGCAATATCGAAGAAGATTACGATCGTGTCGTTAAGCTAAAGCTGTACCCGAAGCATCTCCTGGAATACGCATTTATGCAATACAAGACCACATGGAATGTAATGAATGACAGAAGCGCATTGATAGTAGGCGATCTAAAAAAATTTGGACTCATGCCAGCACTTGCTGCAGCTGCGCTCTCCGCTTCTAGATTAATTAAAGAGGACGCCAACCTAATGCTTTGGTTACCAGTAGCCATGGCAACCTGCATGTATCTCATAGCGTTTGCGGCGATGGCATCTAGGGAACGGCTCCACTATGTGACGGAAACAATTTCCTACGTCATATCTCAATCCGAAGATAAGACTGATGCAGTCGAATCGAATAAAGAGCCCCTGCCACCAAGGCCAGACGCATAGATCTTTCGGGCCAATTTCTGCAATTGGCTTGCGCGCAACCTCCAGTTAGTTTCTTGACTCTCTTCGAATACTCTACGCCTAGAGAATCGCGAAAATAAATTACATGAAATAAAATGGAATAAGAATGATAAGCGATGAAGGCTGGTCCAACTCGGATTTGTACACGTACGATATTCCATCCCTCCGCAAGGGCGACGTAATCCTCTCTACTAGTCCCGAGAAGAATAGCAGTGTTATTCGCAAAGTAACCAAAAGCCCCTATTCTCACGCGATGCTCTACGTCGGCAAAACTATCATACATGCAGACGGCGATGGAGTATTTACGACGAATCCGCAACGGCGACTATTTCCTTCTGGAACTTCTATCGTTCTTAGGCACTTAGCAGCAAGCGATCAACAGCTTGAGTACGCCTGCCAATTTTCCCGTAATTTAGCCGGAACGCTCTACTCGGTCCCCCAAGCAATCCTTACTATTCTTTTTCAGAGGACGGACTTCAAATCACTAAACAACTCTCAATTTTGCTCTCGATTAGTTGCCCAAGCGTACTTTCACGCCGGCATTCCAGTTGTAAAAAATGCTGATTACTGCTCTCCAGGTGAACTCGCCAGGTCCGAATCCTTTGCATTAGTAGCCAGTGCTATTAGGCTTGCGACTCCGGCCGAACTGGAGATTTCAAAAAGAGTAGATACAGTAAAGGTTCATCAAATAAATACGTATGCGTGGCTGCGACCTTTTTCTAAAGCGGTACATGCCGCGGGACTTAAGGCGCCCACTAGCATCGTTGACGCATTTAATTTTGTTTTCGCCAATAGGGATTATGACGAGCGATTAGCTGGGCTACTTGAAGCAAGTGGATATCTTAAAGATTACGAGCTAGACAAAGTCGCCAATCCGCACCGGTACAGCATCGATGAGTTCGTAAGAATCCTAACCGACAATTTCGATGCAGTCCCCACCATTATTTCATCCGAATTTGAGATATCCCTTAATATATTCAATAACGCATTTTCGCAATTCTCGCAATTTAATGGAATAAATTTACGCTCCTTTCGACTACTTACTGAAATGCACTTACAAAGAATGATCCAAGCCCGTGATCGCGCTATAATGATCCACAGTCTTGCAAAGACATGGAAGTTAGACGAATTAGCGTCCGATTCACTAAGGGCGCATTCGGAGATGGAAAGTAAGTTTTCAACCTATGGAAGCGACGATTGACTATCGCTCCCTTCAAGAACGGGATTAGGCTAACTTCTTACACGCCGACACGATTATGCCTGAAAATATTTACGAAGCTTACTCGATGTCGGTGATAGCAATCGTTGACAACGCTTGCAGGCATGGCTCGCCTTCCTCGGCTTGATCCTTCCGGCATACCACAGCAAATAGTACAGCGCGGGAAATCGCCTTCCAGATTTTTTTGGATGACGGCGACCGCATACGCTACCTGCACCTGTTGCGTGGTGCAGTGCATACCAGCGGCTGCCAACTACATGCCTACGTCGCGCTACTATCGCTACATCGAACTCAACCCGATACGCGTTCGTCTGTCGCATCGGCGCCACTGCAGACGGGAGGCTACCGAAGATCAGACCGACATTAGACCTCTATCTCACACGTCTCCCACGACCACCAAATAAGCCACCTGCCAAAGTACTGGATACAAGAGAGCCCGCAATGCGGGCTCTCAGGGCCGATGGGCAGCTAGTGTGTGTCCGATGCCGAATCATGCCTGCTCTCATGCTCAGTGAAGAACGCTCGACATCGGTGAAGCTAGTTAAACCCTCTTCCGGCCTGAAATTCTTCATTGAGCCGCCGAAAGTATGCTGGACGCAGAGTTAGATCTTACCCCCAGGAGCTGACTCCATCCGCAGGAGAATTATGGCTATTCATAGGCAGGTGTCAACTCTTTCCGCTTAAGCATTTCAGCAAGACTGGCTTGCGAGCTCCAGTCGGTAAAGGAAATCCAGCTGCTTTGGCTGAGAATTTCCCTAGCGATTTCCTCAGAACAATCCGCTCCGAGCACCGCCTTGTGACCATGCCTCACGACATCGACTTTAACATTATCATCTAGATATGGGCAGGAAATGAACTCACTCAACAGAAGCGCATGGGATGCATCAGCCATCGGCTGAAAAAATTTTGAATAAATCCTTCTTAGTAGTTCTTGCTGACAGAATGATAGGATTAGCGAAAATCTTCGACGCCTCCTACATAAGAACATGAGAGCAGAAAGCTGAAAGATAGAAAATTTTTCCAGATCGGAAGCACTGCTTGCCGGACCAAGATATCGCTCAATATCACTCAATTCAAGTCGCCTCCCTTCCGTGAGCAATAGATCAACGCAACAGATGTGGTTTATTCGAGTAACCTCGTCTGCGTCATTACTTGAACTCCCCATTGCCTCATCCCTTAGGCCATCGATTATCTGTCGCTCAAGTGGCCCTCTCGCGCAGCCAAAAGACGACGCTAAATCCACTAGCAACGAATAGATAGAAGCGAGCTTAACTGATGTAGTAGCTCGATGATCGGTCGAATATAAGAATTGCGAAGCCCTCATTATAGCTATCAGCCAAGCGAGTCTAGTTACGCTTCCACCAACAAACTTCATTTCGTTATGCCGAATTTTAAATATTATTTCCTCCAACTTTCTTTTGAGAACCGCTAACGCGAATGACGCAGCATTTCCATATGTAGTACCAAGCTGTACTGACAGCTTTCGAACCGACGACACGAACTCATTTTTAGCAAACTCAATCACTTGAGGGGTAAGAGTGTTCACCTCAATATCAACGTCAAGAACAGCCTTCGTTCGATCAAAGAACGAATCTACCGAGTTAGCAACACTACCTCTCGCAACACTTATCTTTGAAACAAAGGGACGATCTAGCACCTCTTTCTTTGCTGAATTCAGATGAAGGTTTAAATCAAGAAGCGCCCTCCTGATCAAATCTTCAACGACATCCAAAACGTCTTTTGAATTGGAAAAAACATAGTAATCATCAACATATCTCTTCACCAAGACCGATGGGCTGCGCCCATCCAAAGATATGGCAATCTCTCTATCTGCGGACTGCAAAATTATCTCCGCAAATACCCTCGAATATTCAGGGCCAACTAAAATTCCATGGGTTTCATTCCAGTTCCCATGCCTTACAGCTGCATCAAAATCAGCCTCGAAAGTTGAGTGTTTTCTGGACAAATGTGTTTTGGCGAAGTCCTTACCTCGCATCCCCCATTCGATGCTGTGTGTATAGATTGATTCAAAGCACCTAGCAACGTCCAGCTTCATCAAAAAGGAATATTTTCGTTCAAGCTCTAAAAACTCTTCGCTTTCAAAGAATCTGTGACTGAGACTGTAATCTCTGTAGCTAAAGTAGGTTGAGGCCCACTTACTTTGATTCCTGAAGCCAGCAGGATCTTCATCGACGACGGCGGTTGAAGTCGACTGAACTGGCTGGGCATATCGGCTATCGATGTAGTGAGTAGCCACTCTGCTAGGATAGCGGAGTGATGCTTGGCTCCTCGCGCAAGCATTAGTTATGAAAAATTCGTACTTGCTGTAAAGAAGCGAAATTCGATGCTGACTTATTGGATGTGGAACCGACAAGCGCCTTGGTGCCTGCGTAGCTCGAGATATCTCGAAGTTGAGCGGCTTTGTCGGCTTCGTAGATTTCCCATACAGTAAAAATGCAGCGTGCAGCTTATGAGAACCAGGTTTCTTACGCTCCTGCATCGCAAAAGCTGCAAAATTTGCATTAGTGAAAAATATAGGAACTTCATATGGAAGTGTATCAGTAAGAAGGCTTCGCTCGCGAGCCTTTATGTCTATCTTTTTTTTAGAGGACATCGCCCCATGTCCTTTTAATTTGTAGAACACGAGCTTTTGAAAATGATGCACGATGCTTTTTTTCGTGCCCGTGTACAAACGAATGCCTTAGGAGCTCCCTACGCTGGATGTAGCTTAGGCTGTGCGCCGCCGAAACTCTCCGTAGCTTAGTCCTTAGAAATTTATCTATACCATCCAAAGAGCAGTCTGAAAATCTATGGGGCTGAGGCGGCTCTTCATACTGACTGTACGTAAATGCAACGCCAGATGACAATCGCGAATCTCTAATTGACTTGTCGATAGTGACATTAGAGGTTAGATATTTCACTGAATCGACAAGCAAATCCAAATCGCCAGTTTTCTTGTAATCCAGCACTGCCCTTGATATTTTTTTCTTTATCTTATCAGCTTTCGCCTTTGCAACCATCGCATAGCACTTAGGACTTGCAAGAGCGGCTCCAGTTGAAAATATCAAGCGATACCCAAGATAATCAATATGTTCAAGATTATCAACGCCTTTATAGCAGTTGCATTTATTTGCGCACGGGCACTTCCCAACAGCGTGGGTGCATTCGAAGGCACAATGGCACCCAACGTCCACGGCCCTGAGTTTTGCTGCGTTTAATGCTAGACCCTGAGCTTTAACAATCTCAGATATCTCTTCAAAGACGGACTTTGATTGCCGTGTAGCAAGGACAAGAATGTCGTCTACGTAACGAATATAGAGATAGACGCCTTTCATCCGCCCTATCTTACTATCTAAAACCTTCAGATAGAGTTCCGCCAATGTAGACGAAACTAAGATCCCCCTAGGCAAACCCCGCGTATATTTGTTTGCGCCAAAGTGCCGCGCTTGCATCAAGAATATATCCAGAAGATGAATGGTTTGGGTTGAGACCTTTGCATCTTCGCGGAGCTTTTCGATAACTTCGCGCGGAGTAATACTCTCGAAACATGATTTTAGGTCAAGTGATATAACCCCTTTGGGCGTCCATTCCGCAAGGGCGGTCTTTGCCAAACTGACTGCCTGAGCACGCTGAGTCTGACGAATTCCGTAAGCTCTTCTTATGTTGTCATTTATCTTCCTTAGCACAAGTGCATCGGCTGTATTCGAGGTAGATAGTGCAGGCTTACCGGACGCACTCGCAGAAAAAATTCCGGTGAATCTAAACCTACCTCTTGCAACGTCTTCTTCGACAGAACTAGCCAACTTCAACCAGTCATCCTTTGTCTTGGGAGAATTTCTCCTAAGACTTTCGGGAATTCTGCGCCCCTTCATCCAGAAAAGATTCTGGGCAGTAAAGTCTTGCGTAGGCTTCATTCTCCCCCTCCATAGAGCTGTCCTGAACTTACGATCCTAGCAACGTTCGTGGCGTGAGACATCTACCACGCAGCTAATGCGCTAAGTATCGGTCCAAGCGAGCGGGAGCTCGCAAGCACCGCCCTCAGAAACAAAAAAGCGGCCAGAGGCCGCGTTTTTGTTTCATCTAATCGCAGCAATCAAACCCCAACCGGATTCGCTTTCTCCGGATCAATCTTGTACTGCTTGATCGCCCGAGCCACATCCTTGCCGGTCATCTTCCCATCCTTCGCCAACGCCGCAATGGCGGCATGCGCGATGTAGTACCGATCCACTTCGAAGAACCGACGCAGGTTGGCGCGGGTATCCGAACGACCAAACCCGTCCGTCCCCAGCACGGTGTAGTGCATCGGCACGAAGGCGCGGATCTGGTCGGCGAAGGCGCGCACGTAGTCGGTGGCGGCGATGGCCGGGCCCTGGCGGCCTTCCAGCAGCTGGGTGACGAACGGCTTGCGCTGTTCGCCTTCCGGGTGCAGGCGGTTCCAGCGCTCGGCGTCGAATCCGTCGCGGCGCAGCTCGTTGAAGCTGGGGCAGGACCAGATGTCGGCGGTGACGCCGAAATCCTTGTCCAGCAGCTCGGCGGCGGCGATGGCTTCGCGCAGGATGGTGCCCGAGCCCAGCAGCTGCACGCGCAGTTCGCCCTTCTTGGGCTTGCCGGCGTCCTTGAGCAGGTACATGCCCTTGATGATGCCGTCTTCCGCGCCCGCCGGCATTTCCGGGTGGGCGTAGTTCTCGTTCATCAGGGTGATGTAGTAGTACTCGTCCACCTGCTCCTGCATCATCCGCTGGATGCCGTACTGCATGACCACGGTGACTTCGTAGCCGAAGGTGGGGTCGTAGCTGCGCACGTTCGGGATGGAGCCGGCGATGACCTGGCTGAAGCCGTCTTCGTGCTGCAGGCCTTCACCATTCAACGTGGTGCGGCCGGCGGTGCCGCCGAGCAGGAAGCCGCGGGTGCGCATGTCCGCCGCCTGCCAGGCGATGTCGCCCACGCGCTGGAAGCCGAACATGGAGTAGTAGATGTAGAACGGCAGCATCGGCACGTTGCTGACCGAGTAGCTGGTGCCGGCGGCCATCCACGAGGAGATCGCGCCCGGCTCGCTGATGCCCTGCTGCAGCACCTGGCCGGACTGGTCTTCGCGGTAGAACATCAGCTGGTCGGCGTCCACCGGCTTGTACTTCTGGCCGAACGGGGCGTAGATGCCGATCTGCCGGAACATGCCTTCCATGCCGAAGGTGCGCGCTTCGTCGGCCACGATCGGCACGATACGCGGGCCCAGTTCCTTGTCGCGCAGGGCGATGTTGAGGCTCTGCACGAAGGCCATGGTGGTGGAGTAGCTGCGCTCGCCGCTGTCCTTGAGCAGGCGCTCGAACTTGTCCAGGCCCGGTGCCGGGATGGACAGGTCGGCCTTGCGGCGACGCTGCGGCAGGTAGCCGCCCATCGCGGCGCGACGCTCCTGCAGATACTGCACTTCCGGCGAGTCCGGGCCGGGGTGGTAGAACGGCACCTGCTCGGCGTCGGCCAGCTGCTTGTCGCTGAGCGGGATGTTGAAGCGGTCGCGGAACGCGCGCACGGCGTCGTCGTCCAGCTTCTTGGTCTGGTGGGTGGGGTTCAGCGCCTCGCCGGCCGAGCCCATGCCGTAGCCCTTGACGGTCTTGGCCAGGATCACGGTGGGCATGCCCTTGGTGTTCACTGCCTGGTGGTAGGCGGCGTAGACCTTGTGCGGATCGTGGCCGCCGCGGTTCAGGCGCCAGATGTCGTCGTCGGACAGGCCGGCGACCATGGCCGCGGTCTCCGGGTACTTGCCGAAGAAGTTGGCACGGGTATAGGCGCCGCCGAAGGCCTTGCAGTTCTGGTACTCGCCGTCGACGGTTTCCATCATCAGCTTCTTGAGGACGCCGTTGGTGTCCTTGGCCAGCAGGGCGTCCCAGTAGCCGCCCCACAGCAGCTTGATGACGTTCCAGCCGCCGCCGCGGAACACGCCTTCCAGTTCCTGGATGATCTTGCCGTTGCCGCGCACCGGGCCGTCCAGGCGCTGCAGGTTGCAGTTGACCACGAAGATCAGGTTGTCCAGGCCTTCGCGGCCGGCCAGGGCGATGGCGCCCAGGGTCTCGGGCTCGTCGCTCTCGCCGTCGCCGATGAAGCACCACACCTTGCGGTCGGACTTCTCGATCAGGCCGCGGTGCTCCAGGTACTTCATGAACTGCGCCTGGTAGATGGCGCTGAGCGGGCCCAGGCCCATCGACACGGTGGGGGTCTGCCAGAAGTCCGGCATCAGCCACGGGTGCGGATAGGAGGAGATGCCCTGCCCGTCCACTTCCATGCGGAAGTTGTTGAGCTGGTCTTCGCTGATGCGGCCTTCCAGGAAGGCGCGGGCGTAGATGCCGGGGGAGCTGTGGCCCTGGATGTACAGCAGGTCGCCGGGGTGCTTGTCCGAGGGCGCGCGCCAGAAGTGGTTGAAGCCCACGTCGTACAGGGTGGCGCTGGAGGCGAAGGAGGCGATGTGGCCGCCCAGGTCGCCCGGCTTGCGGTTGGCGCGGACCACGGTGGCCATCGCGTTCCAGCGGATGATCGAGCGGATCTTCCACTCGATGGCCGCATCGCCCGGGCTCTTGGCCTCGTTGGCGGGGGAGATGGTGTTGACGTACTCGGTGGTCGGCGAGAACGGCAGGTAGGCGCCGGAACGACGGGTCAGTTCGACCATGTCCTCCAGCAGCTGATGCGCGCGCTCGGGGCCTGCGACATCGATGACGGCCTTGAGCGATTCGATCCACTCCTGGGTCTCAGTGGGGTTCGGATCGTTCTGCAGCACCTCGTTCAACCAGTTCATAACGCTCCCGTAGGTCGCACGCACGCGCGCGATGGCATGTGTTTTCTCGAAGCCTGCAAGTGTAGCGCAACCGCCTCTCAGGACCTCGTACGCCAGCGTATGGAACGGACTGTCACATTGGCTCGGGACACGCTGCGGGGCAGCCACCGCGGCCGCTGCGCCGGGCAGCCGCGGCTGCGCTTATGATCGAACTCCAGGCCCCCGTGGAGCGCCGCCATCGCCCTTGCCTCGTCAGCGCAGGACGCCTCCGCGGTCGCCTGGCGGCATAGCCTGCGCACGCGGCTGCTGCTGTGGGGCAGCCTGCTGCAGGTGGCGCTGCTGCTGGGCCTGGCCCTGCTGTTCTACGTGGGCGCGCGCGAGGTGATGGTGCGCAACGCGCGCGAGGAGGTGGCCGGGCTGACCCAGCAGACCGCGCGCAGCCTGGACGCCACGCTGGGCTCGGTGCAGGTGAGCGGGCGCACCCTGGCCGCCACCGCGGCGGGATTGGGCCGGCAGCCGTTCAACCTGCGCAGCCTGCTGCAGGCCACGCTGCAGGGCGACCCGGACATCGCCGGCGCCTTGCTGGTGATCGAGCCCGGGGCCCTGAAGGACGATGGCCGCGGTTTCGCCTGGCACCTGCGGCGCACCGCCGGCGGCGTGCAGGAGCAGTCGGCGGAGACGCTGGGCTTCGACCTGCACAGCATGCCGTGGTATCGGCGCACGCTGACTGCGCCGGCGCCGTGGTGGTCCGAGCCGTACAGCGACGCCAGCAGCGGTGGCGCCTACCTCACCACCTACAACCTGCCGCTGCGCCTGCCCGGCGACGGCCCGCAGGCGCCGGCGATCGGCATGGTCAGCGTGGACGTGCCGCTGCAGCGCCTGCAGGCCATCGTCGCCGAGCTGCCGGCCAACAGCGGGCTGCAGCCGATGCTGCTGTCGCCGGACGGGCTGTTCGTGCTGCACCCGGACCCGGCGCTGCGCTTCCGCCGCACCCTGGAGGCGCACGTGGCGCGGGCGCGGCCGGACCTGTCGCCGCTGGCGCAGGCGGCCGACACGCACATGCCGGTGCGGTTCGAGCACACCGCGCCGGACGGCACCCGCTACCTGACCCAGAGCACGCCCGTCGGCGACACCGGCTGGACCTTCGCGCTGAGCGTGTCGGAGGACTACATCCTGGCCGGGCTCGGCCGCATCGTGCTGTGGGGCGCGCTGGCCGGCGCCGCGGCGCTGGCGCTGTGGCTGTGGCTGCTGCACCGCTACACGGTGCGGCTGGTGCGGCCGATCGAGGATCTGACCAACTCGGCACTGCACTTCAGCCAGGGCGCGTTCGACTACCCGCTGCGCCACGTCGAGCGCGCGGACGAAGTGGGGGTGATGGCGCGCGCCTTCGACAGCGCGCGCGGGTCGATCAAGCGCCAATTGGACGAGATCGCCACGCTGGCGCAGGCGCGGCAGCGCATGCAGAGCGAACTGTCGATCGCGCGCGACATCCAGCAGGCGATGCTGCCGGTCGGGCGCACCTTCGACAGCGCCCACAAGCATCTGGAAACCCATGCGCTGCTGGAACCGGCGGAGATGGTGGGCGGCGACTTCTACCAGTTCTTCGAGACCGAGCCGGGGCTGCTGTGGTTCGTGGTCGGCGACGTGTCCGACAAGGGCGTGCCGGCGGCGCTGTTCATGGCGCGGGCGATGACCGTGCTGGAGATCGCCGCGCGCCGGCACACGCGCCCGGACGCGATCCTGATCGCGGCCTCGCAGCGGCTGGTGGAAGGCAACGAGCCGTGCATGTTCGCCACCGTGCTGTGCGGGCTGATCGACGTGCACAGCGGCGACTACTGGCTGTCCAGCGCCGGCCACGAGCCGCCGCTGCTGCTCGGCGCCGATGGGCATGCGCAATTGCTGCCGCTGGAATCGGGCCCACCGCTGGGGCTGGAGCCGCAATCGCGCTATCCGGTGCTGCACGGGCGCCTGGCCGCCGGCGCCACCCTGCTCAGCTACACCGACGGCATCACCGAGGCGATGGATGCGCAGGAGCAGGCCTATGGCGAGGCGCGGCTGCTGGCGGCGCTGCAGCCCGGCGCCGACGCACAGGCGCAATGCGCTGCGGTGCTGGCCGACGTGTACGCGTTCACCGCGCCCGCACCGCAGTCCGACGACATTACCCTGCTGGCGATCCGGCTACGCCAGGATCCGGCACGGGAGACGACACGATGATGCTGCGGTGGCAGATGGAACCGGCATTGGACGCACTGGCGCAACTGAGCGACAGCGTGGAGGCGGCGCTGCGGCGCCACGGCGTGAGCGGCGAGCAGGTCAGCCGCACCCGGCTGATCGTCGAGGAACTGGCCTGCAACACCCTGGAACACGGCCACCTGCGCCGCGCACCGCTGCCGGTGGACGTGATCGTGCACCTGCAGGACGACGCGCTGGTGCTGGAGTTCCACGACAGCGGCCCGGCCTTCGACCCGCGCGACGCACCGGTGCCGGACCTGGACGCGGACATCGCCGAGCGCCCGATCGGCGGCCTCGGCCTGCACCTGGTGCAGCAGCTCGCCGATCGCCTGGAATACCGCCACGACGGCGACCGCAACGTCGTGCGCATCGTCCTGCTGCAACCCGCCGATCCATCCCTTCAGGAGTCGCCCGCATGACCACGTTGAGCCTGCAGATCGATCCGGCGCAGGACAAGCGCCAACGCATCACCCTGAGCGGGCGCCTGGACACCCACACCTACCAGGCCCTGGACGAGGCGCTGGCGCCGCTGCTGGCCACGCCGATCACCACCCTGGTGCTGGACGTCTCGCACCTGGACTACATCAGCAGCGCCGGCATCCGCTCGATCTTCAAGGCACGCAAGGTGCTCGCCGCGCGCGATGGCCGGGTGCTGGTGGTCAACCCGCAACCGCAGATCCGCAAGGTGTTCGACGTGGTCAAGGCAGTGCCATTGAACGAGATCTTCACCTCGGTGCAGGAACTGGATGAGTACCTGGACGAGATGCAGCGGCGGGTGCTGGCGCAGGAGCGTGGTGGCTGAGGGGCGGCGGCGTTTGTGCGTTGCACCCGGGGTGCCCTGCCTTTGTGCTTGTCGTAGGAGCGGCTTCAGCCGCGACAGGCGTCATCGGTAACGCCCGTCGCGGCTGAAGCCGCTCCTACAGGGAGGGGCTGGGCATCCTTGTGGGAGGGACTTCAGTCCCGACGACGGAGGGTGTCAGTCGGCTTTCGGCTTCGCTTGTCGCGGCTGCATGACAGTTGATTCCCACAGCGCCATCGCTGGCCGATGCACCCTGGGCAGCTCCTCCGCAGAGATCCAACGCGCACCGGCGCGCTCTGCCGTCTTGACTGAACCAATCCCACCGCGCTCCAACGCCCGCCCTGCCAGGCGCTTGCCGACCGCCCAACTTCGATATATCGTTTCCACACACGATTCGACATATCGAAATGCCACGATCCCACGCCCCCGGCCCGCACCCTGCACATCGCCTGTTCGAAGAGGACCGGCCTGGGCGTGGCCGTGGCGCCCGCGGCCCCCGCCCGCTCGGTCACGGCGACCTGCGGCTGTTGCTGCTGGCGATGATCGAGACCCAGCCGCGCCACGGCTACGAATTGATCCGTGCGGTCGCCGAGCTGTTCCATGGCCTGTACACGCCCAGCGCCGGCACGGTCTACCCGACCCTGGCGCAACTGGAAGCGCAGGGCCTGGTGCAGGCCGACACCGACGCCACCCGCAAGCGCTACGCGATCACCGAGGCCGGCCACGCCTTCGTGCGGGCCGAGCGCGCGCAAGTGGACGCGGCGCTGCAGCGCACCCAGCACAGCGCGCGCGCCCTGGTGCGCGCCAACGTGCCGGCGCCGGTGCGCGAGGCGCTGCGCCGCATCAAGCACGGCCTGCTGGCGCGGCACGGGCGCTGGGACCCGGACGAGATCGACCGCATCGCCGCGCTGTTGCATGCCGCCGCCGACGGCATGGATGGCAGCACACCCTGATTCCCCATCCAGCCAGCACGCGGGCACCTGCGCTTTCGACACCCGCGTCGCACGCCACCCCCTCCCCCCTTCCGAGGATTCCCCATGGCGACCCACGAACACCGCCTGCTGCGCCACCCGCTGCGCCTGCGTCATCTGCAGGTGCTGCGCACGCAACCGCTGACCCCGCACATGCGCCGCCTCGTCGTCGGCGGCCCCGAACTGGACGGCTTCGTCAGTGCCGGGCCGGACGATCACGTCAAGCTGTTCTTCCCCAATCCCGAAGGCGCGTTCGTGCTGCCGACGATGACCGAGCACGGCCCGGTGTATCCGGCCGATGCGCTGCCCTCGCCCGCCCGCGACTACACCCCGCGCCACTACGACGCCGACGCGCAGGAGCTGACCCTGGACTTCGTGCTGCACGGCGACGGCCCGGCCTGCCGCTGGGCGGCGCAGGCCAACCCGGGCGATGCGCTGGTGGTCGGCGGGCCGCGCGGCTCGTTCGTGGCCGCCGACGATTTCGACGCCTACGTGCTGATCGGCGACGAGACCGCGCTGCCGGCGATCGGCCGCTGGCTGGAAACCCTGCCGGCCGACGCGGAAGTCGACGCCCTGATCGAGATCCCCGGCTACGCCGACCGGCAGACGCTGGACTGCGACGCCGAACTGCGCATCACCTGGCTGGAGCGCAACGGCGTGGACGCGCGCAGCAGCCAGTTGCTGGAAGGCGCACTGCGCGACTTCGACGTCCCCGACGGCGACGCCTTCTACTGGATCGCCTGCGAATCGGCGCGCGCACGGATGATGCGCAAGTTCGTCGAAGGCCACCTGGGGGTGCCTAAGGAGTGGATCCGCGCGACGGGGTATTGGAAGGCGGGCGGCGATCAGGACGAGTAGCACGCCAGAACGCCGACATGCCGCCAGCCGGAACCGGAACCGGAACCGGAGGGTAGGCCGTAGACACGGCAGTAAATTGTTGGTTTTGTCACAGAATTCACCTGGCCCGGGTTTTAAAAAGCCACCTACCCATCGACGGATCTCGAGAAGCGGGTTGCACATGGACAAGGCATTTCACGATATCGATCCCCGCGGCATCACGCTGAACCCGGACGGATCACTCAACTTCGCCAACCATCGATTGCGTGCCGCGGCGACCGCCTCAGCGAAGGCGGACGCCATTCGGCCCATGAGCGAAAACGCCGGGAGATGCACCAACTCCGGTACCTGCTCGTCTACCAACTACACCTGCAACAATACGGGCGACTGTTCCAAAGCCTCGAATGTCGGCTCTTGCGTAGGCGGCAACAGCTCTCTGCCGCCAGGTTGAGGCAGAACGATGCTGAGCGAAGCCACCATCGCCGAAGCGCTTTCTCCGCGCATTCTGTCCCTCATTCTCCTGCCGACCGAAAAATGCAACTTCCGCTGCACCTATTGCTATGAAGACTTTGCAATAGGACGCATGCAGCCGAGCGTGATCAGCGGCATCAAGGCGCTGATCGCCCATCGCGCACCGCACCTGGATCGGCTCAACATCTCCTGGTTCGGCGGTGAACCGCTCCTGGCGCGCGATGTCGTTCTGGAGATCGGCCAACACGCAAATGAAGTTTGCGCGCAACACGGCGTGGCGTTCAGCGCGGGCTTCACCACCAATGGCTACCTGCTGGAGCCGGCTCTACTGCAAAGGTTGACCGAACTCCGGCACCGCGAGTTCCAGATCACGCTGGACGGCGACGCGGAATGGCACGACAGGACGCGGATCACCGCCAACAAAGGCGCCACCTTCGAGAAGATCTGGTCGAACCTCCTCGCCTACCGGTCATTGGCAGCGGATTTCGCCATCTCGCTGCGGCTGCATCTGCACCAGGACAACATCGCATCGATGCGGCGCCTCTACGCCAGCCTGCATCGGGAGTTGCTGAGCGACGCACGTTTTTCTGTTTACTTCCACAAGGTCTCCAATTTGAGCGCGGGTGGCACGATCGGGGAAAAGATACTGCCGCGCGACCGCTACCTTGAAGCGATCTCCTACATCACGTCCTGCGTCGACCGCTCCCGAAACGACGAACGCCCGCTGTCGGAAGAGCACCTGGATGGGTACATCTGCTATGCGGCAAAACCGAACTCGCTGATGATTCGCGCCAACGGCAAGATCGGCAAATGCACTGTCGCACTCAATGACGATCGCAACGACCTGGGGCGTCTGCACGCGGACGGCACCATCGATATCGAGAACGACAAGCTGCGGCGTTGGATGAGCGGATTCTCCGATCTCTCCGAACAGACGCTTGGCTGCCCTCTTTCCACACTGGCCAGCACTTGAGATGGATCCCAATGCCAACCCGCATCGACCCAGGCAACATCTCCTTAGGCAAGCATGCAGAAGTGCTGTTCGATGAATCGGAAGCGTCTACCGCTGCTGCGGTCGAAGCGCTTGCAACGCGGCGCTTCGGCCCGCTAGCCACCAATGAAGTTTGCAATGGAACAAACCCGGCATGCACGAATACAAAAGACTGCTCACTGGGGAGCAATACCAACTGCAACAACAAAGGCTCCTGCTTCATTTCTACCGACCCAGGCATAGGCCAGGACTGACGCGCAACCATCAGGTAGATCGCCATGACCACGCATACGAACGATAGCCGCCGCAATTTCCTCTTCGGCACTGCCGCTACTGCAATTGCTGCGATCATTCCCGCCGCTGCTGCATCTGCGGCGGCAACCGGTGCCGGCGCTCCACAAGCGTCGTCTCCCGTCGGCCGCGCCCTGCCCGAGACGCAGATCTTCGCGGTGCAGGTCCTCGGCGACCTGCGCCAGCCGTCGACCGACCTGCAGCTGATCCCCGGCCAGCTCTCCGAGCCGCTGGCGCTCAAGGGCAACGGCACCTATCGAGTGAAGATCAGCCCGACCGAGATCACCACGCGCTTCGGGCCGATCTACCGGCTCACCCTGGCCGATGCGCAGGGCACGCCGCTGGAGGAAATGAACATCGGTAGCGACACCACCGCCACCTTCAGCCGCTACGGCGTGCAGGTCTACGCGCTGTCGATCGAACAGGCGATGTAAGCCGCCCGCAGGAAGTGCGTGGAGGCTAGAAACGCAAACGCCCGCCGGATGGCGGGCGTTTGCATTGCGGCGGACGGCAGCGCGCGAAGCGCTGCCGCCATGCGCGCAGGCCGGCTTACTTGGCCGCTTTCTGCAGCGCTTCGGTGGTGATGCGGATCTTCACCTCGTCGCTGACGTTCGGCACGTAGGCGCCCAGGCCGAAGTCGCTGCGCTTGACCGTGGTGGTGGCGTCGAAGCCCAGCGCCGGCACCTTCTTCATCGGGTGCGGACCGGCACCGTTGAGGGTCACCGCCAGCACCACCGGCTTGGTCGTGCCCTTGATGGTCAGGTCGCCGGCGACGGTCAGCTTGTTGGCGCCGGCCGAGGTCACCTTGGTGCTCTTGAAGGTGGCGGTCGGGAACTTGGCGGCATCGAAGAAGTCGGCGCTCTTGAGGTGCTCGTCGAACTTGGCGGTGAAGCTGTTGAGGCCGGACAGCGGCAGGGTCACGTTGACGCTGGACTTGCTCACGTCCTGGGCGTTGTAGACCAGGGTGCCGTCGACGTCGCCGAAGTGCGCGGACGGGTTGGAGAAGCCGAAGTGGCTCCACTGCACCAGCACGTCGGTGTGCGCCGGATCGAGCGTGTAGGTGCCGGAGACGCCCTTGGCGGCGGCAGCGGCGGCGGCCGGCGCGGCGAAGGCGCTGGTGGCCGGCTGGGCGACGACGACGGCCAGGGCCATGGCGAGCGGGAGCAGCAGTTTACGGGTCTTGGTCATGGTGGAACTCCTTGAAAGGGTGATGGGACGAAACTGCGGCAGGCGCGGGCCTGCGGTGGGACAGGGAAGCGGGACGCGCGCGCTCACTCGATGCGCGCGGCCTCATCGAAACTCAGCCGCGGCAGGCGCGGGAACAGGCCGCTGGGGTCGCCGTAGCCGAGGTTGACCAGGAAGTTGGATTTGATCGCAGTGCCGGCGAAGAACGCGGCATCGACCTTGGCGTTGTCGAAGCCGGACATCGGGCCGGCATCCAGGCCCAGCGCGCGCGCGGCCAGGATCAGGTAGGCGCCCTGCAGCGAGCCGTTGCGGAACGCGCCTTCGCTGCGGCCTTCGCGCGGGCCGTCGAACCAGCTCTTGGCGTCGGTGTGCGGGAACAGGTACGGCAGCTTCTCGTGGAAGTCCTCGTCGTGGGCGACGATCACCGTGACCGGCGCGGCCAGGGTCTTGGCCAGGTTGCCCTCGGACAGCGCCGGCTTGAGCTTTTCCTTGGCCTGCGGCGAGGTGACGAAGACGAAGCGCGCCGGGCTGCCGTTGGCCGCGGTCGGGCCCCACTTCACCAGGTCGTACAGGGCGCGCAGGGTGTCTTCGGCGACCGGCTTGTCCAGAAACGCGTTCTGGGTACGGGCGGTGCGGAACAACTGGTCGAGGGCGGCGTCGTGCAAGGCGTCGGACATGCGGGGAAGTTCCTTGATCGAGGGAAGCGCCAGGATGCCGGTGGGGCCGTCCCGATGCGAGGCGGCCAGTGTAGAGTGGCACGATTGTCGCAACACCCGGCCGCAATGCAACGGATTACTACCAAACGTGAAACGATCGGACGCGACCTGGGCGATTAGCGATGGCCGCGCCGGCAACGCCCGCCAGGCCGAGGCGCTGGCCGAGGCGCTGGCCGCCGCGTTGGCGCCTGCGGCCGCGACACCGATCCAGCCGCGGTTGCTGCAGCCGCACATGCCCTGGCGCTGGCTGGCGCCGCGCTGGCTTCCCGGCGCCCAGCATGCCTACGGCGCGACCTTCGCCGAAGCGCTGCGGCAACCGCCGCGGCTGGCCGTGGGGTGCGGCCGCCAGGCGGCGCTGGCGACGCGACTGCTGCGGGCACGCGGCAGCCAAGTGGTGCAGATCCTGGATCCACGGCTGGATCCGCGACACTGGGACGTGGTGGTGGTGCCGGCCCACGATCGCCTGCGCGGTAGCAACGTGCTGACCCTGCTCGGCAGCCTGCATCCCATCGACGATGCCTGGTTGGCCGCCGGGCGCGCGGCATTTCCTATGCTGGGCGCGCTGCCATCGCCGCGCGTCGGCCTGTTGGTCGGTGGCCCGTCCGGGCTGGCACCGTGGAGCGAAGCGCAGGCGCACGCCGCCTTCGCCGCGATCGCCGCACAGTTGCGCACGCACGGCGGCAGCATTCTTGCCAGCGCATCGCGGCGCACGCCGCCGGCGGTGGCCGCGGCCTTGCGTCGCGCGTTCGCCGATGTGCCAGGGGTTGTGTGGTGCGGCGCGGACGATGGCACCAATCCCTACGCCGGCCTGCTCGGCTGGGCCGAGCGCCTGGCCTGCACGCCGGATTCGGTGAATTTGCTGTCGGAAGCCTGCGCCACGCGCGTGCCGGTGCAGGTGCTGATGCCGGAGGCGGCGCGTGGCCGCGCCCTGGATTTCCATCGCGCCCTGCAGGCACGTGGACGACTGCTGCCTGTAGACAATGCCGGCGACGCGCCCGCCACCGGCATCGAACCGCTGCGCGAAACCGCGCGGGTGGCCGCGCTGATCCGCGAGCACTTGGCGCTGGCCTGATCGGCCGCCGCACCGGCGTCGCTGCCACGACGCCGACACGGCAACCGGGCCCAACGCGTCAGATCAAGCTGCGTCAGGGATTGCTGGGCGAACGCGGCACGCCGGCCGGCGCCGCATCCAGCGCGCCGATCAGCAACCGCACCACCGGCGTGCCCAGGCCGACCGTGTAGTTGTACTTGCCCTTGATCGGCTGGTTGTTGTCGACCACGCCGTTGTAGCCGGGGATGCCGCGATGCAGCGCCTCCGGGCCATTGGCGGCCAGGCGGTACAGGTAGTCGTTGAGATTGCCCTGGCGGCCCTGCTTCTCCACCAGCAGCGCGACCGCGCTGGCGAACTCCGGCGCGGCGACGCTGGTGCCGATCACCGCTTCGATGCCGCCCTTGAAGTAGGTGGCCACCGAGCTGTCGCCGTCGCGGCAGGGTTGCGTGGCGATCGTCGGGCAGCCGCCGACCAGCATGCCGATGTCCGGCAGCGTACGCATGGACGTGCGCGTGCCGCCGAGCGCACGCAACTGGTAGGCCGGGCGCTGGAACAACGTGCTGACGCCGCCGCCGGCGCCCCAGTAGCCGCCGGCCAGGTTCGCGCCGAAGCCGTAGTAGTCGGCGGTCTCCAGCGGATCGCCGTAGGCGCTTTCGCTCTTGTAGCCCGACTCCAGGCTGCCCTTCTTGTACGCGGTGAGCAGATTGCCGCCGCCGACCGCGGTCACGTGCGGGCTGGCCGCCGGATGCTCGACGCCGGCGACGAAGCGGCCGTCCTTGTGGTCGACCGCGTACTGCGTATCGGCGCAGTCCAGGCCGGCGTTGTCGCCGCTGGAGGCGACGAAGGTGATGCCCTGCGCGTTGCCCTGCTTGAACACCGCATCGTAGGGGCGCAGCAGCGAAGTGAAATCCTTGCCGCCGTTGTAGGCCGCGGTGTAGTACAGCTCGCAGCCGCCGAACGAGGAGCTGACCACGTCGGCCTGGTTGTCCTGCACGATCTGCCGATAGCCGGCCAGCACCGATGCGTCGGTCAGATCGGGGATCACGTACAGCAGCACGCGCGCGCCCGGCGCGCCACCGAGCGCCATCTCCACATCGAGCGCGGCTTCGCCCGCCGCGGCGTCGTTGCCGTCCTGCAGGCCCGGCTTGGCGCCGGCCACGTAGTGGCGCGCGTACAGCGTCGGGTTGGCGTGGTTGGCCGCGTAGCGGCTGAAGTTTTCGTGGTCGAACATCGCCTTGATGTCCGAATCCAGCACGTCGCTGCTGATCAGGATGGCGATGGTGCTGCCGCTGCCGTCGAGCCGGCGCTGCTGCCCGGCCGCGCCGGTCGTGGCCTGGTAGGACGGATAGCCGTAGGCCTGCTTGAGGTCGTTGTACCAGTAGGTCGTGCCGCCGGCGCCGTAGCGGTTGGCGGGATTCTTGGTGGACGCGCGCTGCCAGTTGACGTGCATCGGCGGCGCACCGCGGGTCAGGCCGGTCACGGTCGCGCCGCTGTCGCGCAGCGCGGCCGGCAGTTGCAAGGGAGCGGCGGCGGCGAGGCGGGCCTGGTTGCCCTGCTGCACCTCGGCGGTCAGCGGCACCGCGAACAGACGCTCGACGTTGTCCGCGCTCGCGCTGACATGCAGGGTGGTGCCCTGCTCGGTGACGTTCATGTGCGCGGCCTGCAGCGCGGCGCGCACCTGCGCGACCTGCGCGGGCGCCGGGGCGAAGCGGCGCTGGAACTCGGCCGGCGTCAGCCAGTGGTGGTACTGCGGCGAGACCGGATCCTGGATGTCGGCCAGCAGCGCGTCCAGCCCGGCCTGATCGCGCAACGGCAGGTGCACGTCGAAGTTGACCGGCGCGCTGCGCAGCGTTGCGGTCATCGCCGCGAGCGAGACGTTGGGTGCGGCATCGGCGGTGCCGAGCGCGCACAGCAGGGAAGCGGACAACACGGCAGCCAGCAAGGGCCGACGGCGGATGCGATCAAGCATGGGCGTCTCTCCGGGGGTAGAGCGAATGGACGAGGCCGTAGCGGCCTCGCGGTGGAAAATTCATCGCCCCTCTCCCATCGGGAGAGGGGTTGGGGTGAGGGTACGGCGCGCGAAGCGACCCATCGCTGCGAGGCTGCGCCCGACCCTCATCCGCCCCTGCGGGGCACCTTCTCCGGGTGGGAGAAGGGAGAGGCCGAGCCCCTCTCCCACCGGGAGAGGGGTTGGGGTGAGGGTACGGCGCGCGAAGCGCACGCGTGATCCGTCGCTGCGAGGCTGCGCCCGTACCCTCATCCGCCCCTGCGGGGCACCTTCTCCCGATGGGAGAAGGGAGAGGCCGAGCCCCTCTCCCACCGGGAGAGGGGTTGGGGTGAGGGTACGGCGCGCGAAGCGCACGCATGATCCGTCGCTGCGAGGCTGCGCCCGTACCCTCATCCGCCCCTGCGGGGCACCTTCTCCCGGTGGGAGAAGGGAGAGGCCGAGCCCCTCTCCCACCGGGAGAGGGGTTGGGGTGAGGGTACGGCGCGCGCAGCGCCCACGTGACCGCTTGCTGCGAGGCTGCGCCCGTACCCTCATCCGCCCCTGCGAGGCACCTTCTCCCGAGGGGAGGAGGGAGAAGCCAGAGCCCCTCTCCCATCGGGAGAGGGGTTGGGGTGAGGGTACGGTGCGCGCAGCGCGCACGCAGGCCGGTCGATGCGAGGACTCAGCGCAGCACACGAACGGCGATTCAGCGCAGATGGACACGGACGACGATCCAAGCGACACAAATGCGCTGCGCTTCCTGCTCATGTCTGCACGCATCGGCACGTCGTCGGGCTTGGGCGAGGCCTGATCATTGAGGAGGAATGCACCACAAAACTTTGACGGCCGGCGCCGTTTTCGACTTTGTAAACAGTGCTTTTCACGGCGTTTCTGACACATGCGCGTACATGTGCTCGCCACCCGTCATGCGTGGCAATCGACGACACTCTGTATCGCATTGATGTCGATGCACGCGGTGCCACGCCGTGTCTTCCGGCATGGCGCGCGATGGCCTGCTTGCCGCCATGACCCGCCTTGCGGATGCGCCGCGAACGCCATGCCACAGGACCGCTGCATGACAAACGCAATGCAGGTGACGCCAACCTGCAACGTCGCTGTCGCATCGTGTGCGCACTTCCTTTACGAATCCCCTTGCGCATGCCTCTCCATTCCCTGCTGAGCACGGCGATCCTCGCCGCCCTGTTGTCGCCCTTCGCCGCCACCGCCGCGGAGCCCGCCGCTGCCGATGGCGCTGCGTCCGACGTGCAGCAACTCGACGCGGTGTCGGTGATCGGCCAGGGCGAGACCCGCCAGGTGCAGCGCATCACCGCCCAGGACGTGGCGGTGCTGCCGCCGGGCACCAGCATCCAGAAGCTGCTCAACCGCATTCCCGGCGTCAACGTGCAGTCCAACGACGCCTTCGGCGCCAACGAGGAATCGCAGACCATCAGCCTGCGCGGTTTCAACGGCACCCGCCTGGGCTACACGCTCGACGGCCTGCCGCTGGGCGACAACGCCTACGGCAACTACAACGGCCTGAACATCAGCCGCGCGCTGATCGCCGAGAACTTCGGCGGCGTGGAACTGGCCTCGGGCATCGGCAGCCTGGGTACCGCCTCCACCAGCAACCTCGGCGGCACGGTGCAGTACTACTCCGACGATCCGTCCACCGAAGTGGGCGTGCGCCTGGCGCAGACCGTCGGTTCGGACAACAACCGCCGCACCTACCTGCGCCTGGATACCGGCGAGCACAACGGCTTCTCCGCCTACCTGTCCGGCATCTACGCCGACGCCGACATGTGGGCCAAGCCGGAATCGCCGACCCACACCGCGCAGTTCAACGGCAAGGGCGTGTACCAGTTCGAGGGCGGCAAGATCACCGCCTTCGTCGATACCTCGCGCACCTCGCAGGCCGACTACGCTTACCTGTCCAAGAGCGGCCTGCACCGCGGCCTGGGCTGGGACTGGAATCTGTACGCGCCGGACTGGCAGCGCGCGCTGGCCGCGGCCTACTGCGCGCCGGCCACGCGCGACCCCAGCCGTTGCGGCTACAGCGGCGGCGTGGACAACACCGACGACGCCTACTACCAGAGCCGCGCGCTGCGCAACGACGACCTGTACTACCTGGCCGGCGACTTCCAGCCGTCGGATACGGTGAGCGTGCACACCCAGGTCTACCACCACGAGAACGAAGGCCAGGGTCACTGGTGGTCGCCGGGCCAGCCGTCCTACCCGGGCACGCCGCAGGCACTGCCGATCTCGATCCGCAGCACCAACTACACCATCAACCGCACCGGCGGCATCGCCTCGCTGGGTTGGGACATCGGCCCGCACCACCTGGAAGCGGGCGTGTGGTACGAGCGCAACAAGCACCACGTCGAGCGCAATTTCTACTGGATCGACGGCCCGATCGACGACGACATCTTCCTGAGCAACCCGAACCGGCGGCTGTTCTCGCAGGACTACGTCATCACCACCAAGCAGGCCTACGTGCAGGGCACCTTCAAGCTGCTCGACGATCGCCTGACCCTGGACATCGGCGCCAAGAGCCCGCACACCACGATGACCGCGCGCGAGACCCCGGGGATCGCGGTGGAAGCGCCGGTGGCCAACGGCGAACTGAAGGCCAGCAAGGCGCTGCTGCCGCAGGCCGGCGTGCGCTACCGCCTGGCCGAGGGCCAGGAAGTGTTCGCCTCCTACGCCGAGAACATCGCCGCGTTCCAGGGCGGCGGCGCCGGCGGCCCGCTGCTGGTCACCCAGGCCTCGTTCGACGCCAGCGTCGGCGCGCTGCAGCCGGAGAAGTCCAAGACCTTCGAAGCCGGCTACCGCCTGGTGCGCGACCAGTTCGAGGCCTCGCTGGTCGGCTACGACGTCACCTTCGACAACCGCCTGCTCTCGCTCAACCCGTGCCCGAGCATCCAGCAGGGCACCACCCCGGCGTGCACCACGCGCTTCTTCAACGTCGGCTCGGTGAGCAGCCGCGGCGGCGAGTTGACCTTCATCTGGAAGCCGAACGCGCACCTGCAGTGGTACAACTCGGCCTCGATCAACCGCTCCACCTACGACGACAACTACGTGCAGAACGGCGTGGTCATCCCCACCGCCGGCAAGGTCACCGTGGACACGCCCAAGCGCATGTTCGCCAGCGAACTCAGCTGGACCTGGAACGGCTGGAACGCCAACCTGCGCGGCAAGTACACCGGCCAGCGCTACTACACCTACACCAACGACCAGGGCTTCGGCGGCTACACCTCCTTCGATGCCGGCGCCGGCTACGATTTCGGGGCGGTGTCGTTCCTGCAGGACCTGAAGCTGTCGTTGAACGTCACCAACCTCACCGACAAGCGCTACGCCTCCAACCTCACGGCCTTCAGCAACAGCGACCCGAATGGCCGCTCGCTGGCCTTCCACGCCAGCGCGCCGCGGCAGGCGTTCCTGACCCTGGACGCGCGCTTCTGAGCGCGTCCATCCTGTCCGCCCACCGAACCGGAACGCATGCGATGATCCGATCCACCTCCTGGTTGTTGGGATGCGCGATGGCCGTGTTGACGACCACCGCGGCGGCCGCACCGACCGCCGCACCGGGCGAGAGCAAGCCGCTGGTGATCGGCCACCGCGGCGCCAGCGCGTTGCGCCCCGAGCACACCCTGGCCTCCTACGCCAAGGCCATCGCCGACGGCGCCGACTTCATCGAGCCGGACCTGGTCTCGACCAAGGACGGCGTGCTGGTGGCGCGCCACGAGAACGAGATCGGCGGCACCACCGACGTGGCCGCGCATCCGGAGTTCGCCGCGCGCAAGACCGTCAAGCAGATCGACGGGCAGCGCGTGGAAGGCTGGTTCACCGAGGACTTCACCCTGGCCGAGCTGAAGACCCTGCGCGCGCGCGAGCGCCTGCCGCAACTGCGCGGCACTGCCTTCGACGGGCAGTTCCAGGTGCCGACCCTGGACGAGATCATCGACTTCACCGCGGCCGAGTCGGCCACGCGCGGGCGGCCGATCGGGCTGATCCCGGAGATCAAGCACGGCACCTACTTCCGCGGGCTCGGCCTGGCGATGGAAGACAAGGTGGTCGCCACGCTCGATGCGCATGTCTACACGCGCAAGGCGCCGGTGGTGATCCAGTCGTTCGAGATCGGCAACCTGGAATATCTGCACGGCAAGCTCGGCGACACCCATCCGAACGTGCGCCTGGTGCAGTTGCTGGGCGATCCCAAGGACCGCCCGGGCGACCAGTTGCGCGACGGCCCGACCTACGCGCAGATGGGCAGCGCGCAGGGTCTGCGCGCGATCGCCAGGTACGCGCAGCTGGTCAGCCCGAATCTGCGTGCGATCGTGCCGGTGACCGGCGACGGCGCGCTGGCCGCGCCCACGCCTTTCGTTGCCGACGCGCATGCGGCCGGCCTGCAGGTGATTCCGTACACCTTCCGGCCCGAGAACTATTTCCTGCCCAAGCAGCTGCAGGACGCACGCGGCCCGGCCGCGGTGAACGCCGCCGGCAGCATGAAGGAAATGCGCGCGCTGATCGATGCCGGCATCGATGGCTTCTTCACCGACGACCCGGCCGTGGGTCGCGCCGCGGTGGACGGGACACCGCCGCCGGCGCGCTGAGGCCGGGAGTGGGGAATGGGGATTGGGGAATCGCAACAGCGGTTCCCATCGCGGAATTGCCTGCGGTAGGAGCGGCTTCAGCCGCGATGAAGCCGGGATTGGGGATTGGGGAATAGGGAATCGCAACAGCGGCTCCCATCGCGGGGTTCCCCTGTGGGAGCGGCTTCAGCCGCGACGCGCAGAGGTCGGGACGCGCAGTGCAAAGCGGACGCATAGTCGGGTCGGGACTGAAGTCCCTTCCACAGTGCCGCCTTCGGCAGTGCCGGCGTGGTGAAGCCGGGAGTGGGGATTGGGGAATCGCAACAGCGGTTCCCATCGCGGAATTGCCTACGGTAGGAGCGGCTTCAGGCGCGACCACGCGAGATCGGGGAACGCGCTGTCGCGGCTGAAGCCGCTCCTACGAAGAGCCTGTCCACGCCCGGGCGTTGGTCATGGCGCGACCGGACCGCGATAATGCGCGCCCACCCCGCCCTGCCCGATCGCCGTGCCGTCTGTCGCCGCTCCCTCGCCCACCTTCGCCGCGCTGACCCCGCGCGCGCTGCTGCTGTCCGTACTGGCGATGGGCTCGGTGGTGCTGCTGTCGAACGTGCTGGTGCAGTTCCCGATCAACGACTGGCTGACCTGGGGTGCCTTCAGCTATCCGGTGGCATTCCTGGTCAGCAATCTGATCAATCGCCGCTTCGGCCCGCGCGCGGCGCGGCGGGTGGCTTGGTGCGGGTTCGCGCTGGCGGTGCTGCTGTCGATCTGGATCGCCACCCCGCGCATCGCCGCGGCCTCGTGCCTGGCCTTCATCGCCGCGCAGCTGCTGGACATCACCGTGTTCGACCGGCTGCGCCGCGGACGCTGGTGGCGCGCGCCGATCGTCGCCACCACCTGCAGCGCGACCCTGGACACCACGATCTTCTGGTCGATCGCCTTCGCCGGCTCGACGCTGCCCTGGCTGAGCTGGGCCGCCGGCGACCTGGCGGTGAAACTGGGCATCGGCGTGTGCCTGCTGGCACCGTTCCGCGCGCTGCTGTGGCGCATGGCGCCGACGCGGTAGCTGTGTAAGACATCGATAGTGCGGCAATCCGCCGCCTCCACCCGTCGCGGCTGAAGCCGCTCCCACAGTGGCGGCGTCGACGCTGCCAGGAACTGCATTGTGGGAGGGACTTCAGTCCCGACGGCCGACTAGGGCTGCACTCTTCCACCTCCGCGCGTCGCGGCTGAAGCCGCTCCTACAGTGGCGGCGTCGACGCTGTCGGGAACTGCATTGTGGGAGGGACTTCAGTCCCGACGCGCTGTGTCGAACGCGCTGCACTGCGCGGAGACATCACAACCAATGCCCACTCCTGCAGAGCGGCTCCTACAGATCCTGTCGCTCTCCCGACCCTGGCACCCGCAGCAGCAGCATCCTCTCGACGCAGCGCGTCCGCCGCGCCTTCAGTGCGCCGCCTCATCGCCTGCACGCCCTTCGACGAACACCAGATCCAGGGCGGCCGCGGCCTGGCGAATCGCCGCACGCGCCGCGGCGATCTCGGCGGTAGGCGCGGTCAGGCGCGGACGCCGGTCAAGTGTGCAGGCCAGGCCGGCCTCCACCAGCGTGGCGTGCGCGGCATGCAGGCCCGCCGCGATGGACGGTGGCAACCAGCCGCTATGCGCCAGCGCATCGATCAGCGCCGGAGTGTCGCGCGGCACCAGCAGCACCGGCTGCTGCGCGGCACCGAGCAGCACGCCGGCCTGCACCAGGAACTCCAGGTCGACCAGGCCGCCGGCGCCCTGCTTGAGGTCGAAGCGCGCGGCATCGCTGCGGTCCAGCTCGGTGCGCATGCGCGCACGCATCTTGCGCACTTCCTCGCGGAGCGCTGCGGCCTCGCGCGGGCGTGCCAGGGTCTGCGCGCGCACCTGCTCGAACTGCTGCAGCAGCGCGGCGTCGCCGGCCACGCCGCGCGCGCGCACCAGCGCCTGGTGCTCCCAGGTCCAGGCGCGGTCGCGCTGGTACTCGCGGTAGCTGGCCAGCGACGACACCAGCGCGCCCTTGCCGCCGTCCGGGCGCAGACGCACGTCGATGTCGTACAGGCGGCCGCCGCCGGTGACCGCGCCGAGCAGGGCGATCACCTTCTGCGCCAGCCGCGCGAACCAGCGCCCGCTCTCCAGCGGCCGTGGCCCGGCCGAGGCTTCCACGCCCGGCGGATGGTCGTACAGGAACACCAGGTCCAGATCCGAACCGATGCCCAGCTCCACGCCACCGAGGCTGCCGTAACCGACGATGGCGAAACTGCCGCCCGGCACCTCGCCGTGCGCGGCGACCAGCTCGGCGCGGGCCAGGCGCAACACGGTCAGCACCACCGCTTCGGCCAGCTGCGCCAGTTGGCGAGCGCTGTCGAGTGCGGGCTGGCGCCGATCCAGCGTGGCCAGGGCGATGCGGAAACTCAGCGCCTGGCGCGCTTCGTTGAGGCCGCGCAAGGCCGCTTCCGGATCGTTGCCGGCCGCGGCGACCGCGGCATCGCACAACCGCTGCATCGCCGCCAGATCCGGTATCGGGCCGTCCACGCGGCTGTCGAGCAGTTCGTCCAGCAGCAGCGGATGCGCGGCCAGCCGTTCGGACAGGAACGCGCTGCGCGCCAGCACATCGACCAGCCGCGCCAGCGCGCTGGGCTGTTCGTCGAGCAGGGCCAGATAGCTGGCGCGGCGCAGGATCGCCTGCAGCAGGCCGAGCACGCGATGCAAGGCGGCATCGGCCTGCGCCGAGCGCGCCGCGGCGTGCAGCAATGCCGGCAGCACCCGGTCCAGGCGCGCGCGCGCGGCATCGGACAGGCTGCGCACGCCCAACGACTGCACGAAGCCGCGCAAGGCCTGGTCGGCCCCGTCAGGGTCTGCGAAACCAGCGGCGCGCAGCACCTGCACCTGGCCACCATCGGGCAGGCCGCGCCAGTAGTCGGCCAGCGCATCGGGCGCCAGCGTGCGTTCACGCGGCGCCAGCAGTTCGGCGAACTCGGCGGCGACGCGGTCGCGCTGTACCTGCAGGGCCGCGTGCAGCGCGGCCCAGTCGGCATAGCCGAGGCCGAAGGCGATGCGCGCGCGGTCCAGCGGATCCTCCGGCGGCGCATGGGTCTGCGCGTCGCGCAACATCTGCAGGCGATTCTCCACCCGGCGCAGGAAGCGGTAGGCCTGCTCCAGCGCAGCACCGTCCTCGGCCGCGACCTGGCCGGCGGCAACCAGCGCGCGTAGCGCCGGCAACAGGCGGCGCTCACGCAAGGCGGCTTCGCGGCCGCCGCGGATCAACTGCAGCGACTGCACCAGGAACTCGATTTCGCGGATGCCGCCGGCGCCGCGCTTGATGTCGTCCAGGCGGTCGTGGCGCGCGACCTCGGCGGTGATCGCCGCCTTCATCTCGCGCAGGCCGTCCAGCGCGGTGTAGTCGAGATAGCGCCGGTACACGAACGGACGCAGCGCCTGCAGCCACTCCTCGCCGGCGGCGATGTCGCCGGCCACCGCGCGTGCCTTCAGCCAGGCGTAGCGTTCCCAGTCGCGGCCTTCGCGCTGGAAATACTGATCCATGCCGGCGAACGACAGCGCCACCCGGCCGGCCGTGCCGAACGGGCGCAGGCGCAGATCCACGCGGTGCGCGAAGCCGTCGGCGGTGGTCTCGTCGAGCAGCCGCGCCAGGCGCTGGCCGAGCCGCGCGAAGTATTCCTCGGCGGCCAGCGCCCGCGCGCCATCGGACTCGCCGCCCTGCGGGTAGGCGTAGACCAGGTCCACGTCGGAGGAGAAATTCAGTTCGCCGCCGCCGAGCTTGCCCAGGCCGAACACCACCAGCCGCTGCACGCTGCCGTCGGCGGCACGCACCACGCCGTGGCGCGCGGCGAATTCGCCCTCCAGCGCCTGCAGCGCCAGCGCCAGGCAGTCCTCGGCCAAGCGCGTGCTGCCGGCCAGGGTGGCATCGACATCGTCCAGCCCCAGCACGTCGCGCCACACCAGCCGCGCCGAGGCCGCCGCGCGGTAGCGGCGCAGCTGCGCCGGCCATGCGGCGGGCTGCGCCGGATCCAGCTGCGGCAGCGGCAACGGCGGCGGGTCCGGCTGCGCCAGGTGCGCGAGCAAGGACGGCTGCCGGCACAGCGTGTCGAGCAGGAAATCGCTGGCCAGCAGCGCGCGCGCCAGCGCGGGCTCGAAATCGGGGAAAGATGGCCATGGCTGCGCGGCCATGGCCTGGCGCAGGCGCGACAGGCCGCGATCGAGTGTGGGCTGCAGGGCGGCGGGAACGGCGTAGGAAGCGTTGGACATCGGGCGATTCTGGCATCCCGGGCGTTCAGGCACATCCAACAGCGCATGCGTTTCGCGGCTCGTCGCGAACAACATCACGTCGTAGGAGCGGCTTTAGCCGCGATAGGCATTCCCGGGAACGCCCCGTCGCGGCTAAAGCCGCTCCTACGGGATGCTTCTGCCTTTCACCATGCAAGGCGTTCGGCATCGCGCCCCCAATGCAACTGCGATCGGCTCAAAGCGACACGCCACCATCCGCGTGCACGCAGCACCACGCGCCAGGCGTGTGTCGAGGCAATGCCCGCTGCGCGTCGGCGGCGCGGTTGAGGCGTCGCAAACACGACGCCGCACGCGCCACGCGTTGCCGCACATCGCCGCAATACGCAGCGTTTCACGCCATATTCGCCGCGTTTCGCAGACCCTGCCGCCCGGCCGAATCGGGCGATGGTGTATCATGCGCCCCTCGACGGAGCCCCGCGTGATCACGCGCACCCGCTCCGTCTCTTCGATCCCGCGGCGTCGTGGTGTTGACGCGGCCATCCGGGATCGTGCCCCCGCAGACCAGTGCGGCGCCTCTTGCGCCCTTCCGTCTTGCTTTGCCTGCCCTGTGCGGGCCGGGGGTCATGACCTCACCGTTCCAGACAGGAGAAGACATGTCGGAGTTCCACGCCCATTTCGGATGGTTCAAGCGCCGCCGCCAACTGCGGGTGGAAGAAGTCACCGTCGTCGACAAACCCATGCTCAAACGGGCGGTCGGCGCGGCGGCGCTGGGCAACGCGATGGAATGGTTCGACTTCGGCGTGTACGGCTATCTCGCGGTGACCCTGGGCCACGTGTTCTTCCCCAGCACCAACCCGACCGCGCAGCTGATCGCCACGTTCGCGACCTTCACCGTGGCGTTCCTGGTGCGTCCGCTGGGCGGGCTGGTGTTCGGCCCCCTGGGCGATCGCTACGGCCGGCAGAAAGTGTTGGCCGCGACCATGATCCTGATGGCGCTGGGCACGTTCTCGATCGGCCTGATCCCCTCCTACGAACGCATCGGCATCTGGGCGCCGATCCTGTTGCTGGTGGCGCGGCTGGTGCAGGGCTTTTCCACCGGCGGCGAATACGGCGGCGCGGCGACCTTCATCGCCGAGTATTCGACCGACCGCAACCGCGGCTTCATGAGCAGCTGGCTGGAGTTCGGCACGCTGGCCGGCTACATCGCCGGCGCCGCCACCGTAACCGCGCTGCACGTCGCGCTGAGCGATGCGCAGATGCTCGACTGGGGCTGGCGCGTGCCGTTCCTGATCGCCGGCCCGCTGGGCCTGCTCGGCCTGTACATGCGCATGAAGCTGGAGGAAACCCCGGCGTTCCAGGCCTATGCCGAAGAGGCGGAGAAGCGCGAGCACGACGCGCCGGGCCTGGGCGCGCTGTTCCGCATCCACTGGCCGCAGCTGCTCAAGTGCGTGGGCCTGGTGCTGGTGTTCAACGTCACCGACTACATGCTGCTGACCTACATGCCCAGCTATCTCAGCGTCACGATGGGTTATGCCGAGAGCAAGGGATTGCTGCTGATCATCATCGTGATGCTGGTGATGATGCCGCTCAACGTGGTCGGCGGACTCTTCAGCGATCGCCTGGGCCGCAGGCCGATGGTGATCGGCGCATGCATCGCGCTGCTGGTGCTGGCGATACCGTGCCTGCTGCTGATCGGCACCGGCAACGACTGGCTGATCTTCCTCGGCCTGATGCTGCTGGGCGTGGCCCTGGTGTGCTTCACCAGCTCGATGCCGTCCACCTTGCCGGCGCTGTTCTACACGCCGGTGCGCTACAGCGCGCTGTCGATCGCCTTCAACGTGTCGGTGTCGCTGTTCGGCGGCACCACCCCGCTGGTCACCGCGTGGCTGGTCGAGCGCACCGGCGACCCACTGGTACCCGCGTACTACCTGATGGGTGCGGCGGTGGTGGGCATCGCGACGATGGTCTTCGTGCGCGAAACCGCCGGCCTGCCGCTGCGCGGCTCGCCGCCAGCGGTCGCCAGCGAAGCCGAGGCGCACGCGCTGCTGCGCAGCGACGAGCCGCTGACCGTGGATCCGACCCGGCCGGAACTGCCGCCGTCGCCGGAACCGCCGTCGCAGGCCATGCCGACCTGACGCCATCGCGGAAGCTGCACGCTGGCCGTACCCGATACGGCCAGCGAAGACGTCCCCAAAACGTGGCGCATCGACGCCACTGCGCCGGATGACGGGATCGACATCCCAGACCACGCCGTCGCACCGTGTCCGCGCTCGCCCCAGCCCGGGAAACAGGCAATAAAAAAGCCCGCTTGCAGCGAACTGCCAGCGGGCTTTGCTCCCTCCCCCACGTCGGGATGCAGGGCGATCTTGGGCGCTTTTTTTGGACATTGCACGCTGCACTGCAAAACGATACCGGGCAGTACATTCTGCGGTGTTGGGGGGAATGGGGAAACGAGAATAGGAAATGGGAACAGCGGGCGGATGCGCGCCTTGTGCATGTCCGCGTATTCCCGGCGCCGCGATGCATTGCCCCACCCTTGGCCGGTGCACTGATCGCGGCGCACGGCACGACGCGTTCGCCGTCGCGCTAGGGCGATGCGGCCGGTGCCGGCGCCTCTGGCAGCCACGCCGGTTGCTTGTCGTACCATTCGCGCGCGCCGAGCAGATGCCATTGCCGTTGTTCGCCGCGCAAGGCCACGCCCACGCCGAGCACGCCCCAGCGCGCATACAGATCGCCCTGCGTTCCGGCGTCGCCGACGCGCAGGCGCGCGCGCAAGGCCACCCGTTCGTTCTCCGCCGCGACCCGATCCAGCCATAGCGCGTCCTTGCGCCAGCGCAGCTGACCGCTGGCCTGCAGTTGGCCGGCGTCGGCCAGCTTCAACAACCACGCCGGCGCATCGCTGTGCTGCGCGAACACCGCCAGCACCGGGCCGGCATCGCGCATCTGCATCTGCACCTGCGCATCGGCCTGCACCGGCGCCGCCGCGGCGATGCGGCCCTGCGGAATGCGCAGCGTCGCCCACCAGTCGCCTTGCTTGGGCTGGGTGCCGTAGCGCACGCCCTGCAGGCGCAGCGTGCTGCCGCTCAGATCGAAGCGCTTGTCCTGCAGTTCGGCGCGACGCAGCCGCGCGTCCAGGTCGAGATCGCCGGCCAGTTCCAGGCCCGCGGTCTGCAGCCGCGCCTGGCGGCCGAGCACGCGCACGCTGCCCTGGCCGACCTGGCCGGACGCGTCCAGCTGCAGGTCGCCGCTGAGCCGGCCGTCGCCACCGAGCACGCGCACCTGCGCCGCCGGCAGGTAGCGGTTGTAGGCACGCAGGTCGGGCACACGCGCGTCGGCGAAGCGCAACCGCGCCTGCAACGAATCGCGCAAGGTGGCCAGTGCGCCATCGCCCTGCAAGTCCAGTTGCAGGTTCTCGCCTTCGACGAAACTCGCCTTCGGCTCGGCCAGCGGCGCCAGCACGAAACGGCGCATGCGCACATCCAACTGTGTGCGCGGCTGTTCGGCGCTGCCGACGATGCGGCCGACCGCCTGCGCCTTGCCGCTCAGTCGCACGCGCATGATCTCCGCCACCGCCTGCACGTCGGGCACGTCGAGGCGGCTGCCGGGCTGCAGCGCGCCCTGCCGCAGCAGCAGATCGGCGGCGACGTCGCCGCCGCCGTCGAGCTGGAACCAGGGCTTGCGCACCAGCAGGTCGCTGATCCAGTTCAACGATTCGAAATGCCAGCGCCCCTGCACGCGGCCGGAGGTGCGCGGCAGCAGCGCCGCCGGGTCGGCGAACGGCACCTGGCGCCCGGCGATGCGCAGGTCGGCATCGAGCATGCTGCGCGGATCGACCTGGCCGGGCAGGCGCGCGCGTGCGCGGATGCTGTCGCCCTCCACGTCCAGCAGCAGCGCCAGCACGCCGCGATCGGTGGCGCCGACGCCGGCATGCAACGGCACCCGCCAGTTGAGCGTGCTGCCGGGCTGCAGCGCGCCGCGCAGCAGGTGCAGGTCGGCCTGAATGTGACCGAGCCCAGGTTCGGTGCTCAGCTTGGTGGTGTCGCCGGCGGTGTCGATGCGCAGCGCCACGCTGCGTCCGTGCACGCGCAGCGCCAGGTCGGTGATATCCAGCTTGCGCAACCCCGGCGCCTGCGCGCGGTAGTGGCGCGGGAACGAGAAGCGCGCGTCCAGCGTGGCCTGGTCGGCGATCTGGCGCTTGCCGTAGCGCACGCTGGCGTCCTCGAACACGATCTGCGAGCGGAACAGTTCCGACGGGCCGCCGCGCAACTGCTTGAGGAAGCCCACGGTGCCGTGGCCCTTGCCCTCGATCGCCAGCTCGCCGAAGCGCGCGCGCTGCAGCGTGCCGCTGTGGATCGCATCGAAGCGCAGGGTCCAGCCCTGGTCGCTGGGCGGTGGTGGCGGGATCATCTCCTCGACGCGGTCCATCTCGCCGATCGCGTTCACCGCTTCCATCCACGGCAGGCGCACTTCGCGATGCAGCAGCGGCAGCAGCGCGATGCGCGCGCTGACGCGGTCGGCGCGCACCTGCCAGACGTTGCGTTGCACATGGCCGCGCATGCGCACGTTCCAGGCGGTGATGAAGCCGGGCAGCACGGTGAATGCCGGCCCGGTGTGCATGCGGAACTTCTCCGGCTTGCGGTTGGTGGCCAGGTCGAACAGCGGCGTGTTGAGGAACACGTTGCCGGCCAGTAGATACAGCAGGTACGCGATCAACAGGCCGCGCAGGAGCAGGCGCCAGCCGCGCGGCAAACGCCGGTAGCGCGCGTGGACGGCAGTCAGTGGGCGAATGAGGAGCGGCACCGCCGCACTATCGCCGCGGCGCGGCGTGGAGCGCGTGAAAGCGGCAGTAGCGCGCACCCGGCGTGGCGTGGCGGTGCACGCATGGCCGCCAGATCGCGTCCGTTGCACCGGCGGCGCGCGCGCTGCGTCCGCCGTCGCAATGCCGGGCTCCACCAGGAGAAGGGAGAAGCCAGAGCCCCTCTCCCACCGGGAGAGGGGTTTGGGTGAGGGTCCGGTGCGCGCAGCGCCGCACACATCGCGCAGACCGTGGCGTGCGTCCGCATCTCTGCGTTTTGGTGGCGCCCGCATGCGCTGCCGCGCGACAGGCGCAGAAAGTGGGGACGCACCCCAGGGCGGGCCGGGTCCCGATCCGCGATAATTGCCATCCCCTTCCCACGTCATGGTCGCCGCATGTCCGCCGAACGCATCCTCCATCCCCGCCTGCGCGAGCGCATCGTCAGCGCCGAGGCCGCGGCGGCGTTGATCCAGCCGGGCGAGACGGTGGCGATGAGCGGCTTCACCGGCTCCGGCTATCCCAAGGCGGTGCCGATGGCGCTGGCGCAGCGCATCGAGGCGGCGCACCTGCAGGGCCAGCCGTTCAAGATCCAGCTGATGACCGGCGCCTCCACCGCACCGGAACTGGACGGCGCGCTGGCCAAGGCCGACGGCATCGCCCTGCGCATGCCGTTCCAGTCCGACCCGGACGCGCGCCAGCGCATCAACGCCGGCAGCCTGGACTACATCGACATCCACCTCAGCCATGTCGCCCAGCACGTGTGGTTCGGCTTCTACGGGCAGATCGACACGGCGGTGGTGGAAGTGTCCGGCATCCGCGAAGACGGCAGCCTGATCCCGTCGACCTCGATCGGCAACAACAAGACCTGGCTGGACCTGGCGAAGAAGGTGATCGTCGAGGTCAACGACTGGCAGCCGGCCGGCATCGACGGCATGCACGACGTGTACTACGGCACCGCCTTGCCACCACACCGCAAACCGATCCCGTTGCTGCATGCCGACGATCGCATCGGCGAGCCGTCGCTGCGCTGCGACCCGGACAAGATCGTGGCGGTGGTGCGCACCCACGGCCCTGACCGCAACAGCCCCTTCACTCCGGCCGACGCCACCAGCCAGCGCATCGCCGAGCACCTGATCGCGTTCTTCCAGCACGAGGTCGGCAAGGGCCGGCTGCCGCCCAACCTGCTGCCGCTGCAGTCCGGCGTGGGCAACATCCCCAACGCCGTGCTGGCCGGGCTTGCCAGCAGCGGCTTCCGCGATCTCAGCGCGTTCACCGAAGTGATACAGGACGGCATGCTCGACCTGCTGCGCAGCGGCGTGCTCAAGGTCGCCTCGTGCACCGGCTTCGCGCTGAGCCCGGAGGCCAACGAGGAGTTCAAGCGCAACATCGATTTCTATCGCGAGCGCATCATCCTGCGCACGCAGGAGATCTCCAACCATCCGGAACTGGTGCGGCGGCTGGGCTGCATCGGCATGAACGGCATGATCGAGGCCGACCTGTACGGCAACGTCAATTCCACCCACGTGATGGGCAGCCGCATCATGAACGGCATCGGCGGCTCAGGCGACTTCGCCCGCAATGGTTTCCTGTCGATCTTCCTCAGCCCCAGCACCGCGAAGAACGGCAGCATCTCGTCGATCGTGCCGATGGTCAGCCACGTCGACCACACCGAGCACGACGTCTCCATCATCGTCACCGAGCATGGCCTGGCCGACCTGCGTGGCCTGCCGCCGCGGCAGCGCGCGCAGCAGTTGCTCACGCATTGCGTGGACCCGAGCTACCGCGCGCAGCTGCAGGACTACTTCGACCGCGCCCTGCACGCCAGCTACGGCAAGCACACCCCGCATCTTCTGCCTGAGGCGCTGTCCTGGCACCAGCGCTGGCTGGACACCGGCACGATGCACGCGGGCAACTGAGCGGGGCGCCGACAGTGGGTATGCTGCGCCGATGCTGACCACCCTGGCGGTTTCCTCCTATCGTTCCCTGCGCGAGCTGGTGCTGCCGCTGGCCGGGCTGACCCTGATCACCGGGGCCAACGGCAGCGGCAAGTCCAACGTCTATCGCGCGCTGCGCCTGCTCGCCGACACCGCCCAGGGCGGGGTGATCGCCGCGCTGGCCCGCGAAGGCGGTTTGCCGTCGGCGCTGTGGGCCGGCCCGGAGACGCTGAGCCGCGCGGTCCGGCGCGGCGAGCATCCGGTCGAGGGCACGGTGCGGCAGCAGGCCGTCGGGCTGAAACTGGGCTACGCCAGCGACGCGTTCGGCTATGCCATCGACCTGGGCCTGCCGACGCCCTCGGCCTCGGCCTTCGGGCTGGATCCGCAGATCAAGCGCGAATGCATCTGGGCCGGCCCCTGGCTACGCCAGTCCAACCTGCTGGTCGACCGCAACGGGCCGGCGGTGCGTCTGCGCACCCAGGACGATGGCTGGACCGATGCCGGTGCCGGCATCGCCAGTTTCGACAGCGTGCTGGCGCAGTTCTCCGATCCGCGCGCGGCGCCGGAGATGCACCAGGTGCGCGAGAACATCCGGCGCTGGCGCTTCTACGACCACTTCCGCACCGACGCGGCGGCACCGGCGCGCATGGCGCAGATCGGCACGCATACGCCGGTGCTGAGCAACGACGGCGCCGACCTCGCCGCGGCCCTGCAGACCATCCTGGAGATCGGCGATGCCGACGGCCTGCATGCGGCGGTGGACGATGCCTTTCCCGGCGCGCGGCTGACGATCGAGGTGCATGCCGGGCGCTTCGACCTGGCGATGCATCAGCATGGCCTGCTACGGCCGCTGTCGGCGGCGGAGCTGTCCGACGGCACCTTGCGCTATCTGCTGTGGATCGCCGCGCTGCTGAGTCCGCGTCCGCCGGAACTGCTGGTGCTCAACGAACCGGAAGCGAGCCTGCATCCGGACCTGTTGCCTGCGCTGGCGCGGCTGATCGGCAGCGCCGCGCGGCAGGCGCAGATCATCGTGGTCTCGCATGCCAGCCGGCTGATCGCGGCGCTGGAGCAGCAGCCCGATTGCCTGCACCACCTGCTGATCAAGGAGCACGGCCAGACCGACGTCGCCGGCCTGCGCGCGCTCGACCGCCCGGCGTGGCATTGGCCCAGCCGCTGAGGCGGGTCGTGCCTCGCGGGCGTGCCTGCTGCGGATAGCGGCATGCCTGGTGCGATTGTCGAGGCGTTCGAACGTATCGCGTCGGGACTGAAGTCCCTCCCACAGTGCAGCCATCCTCCATCCGGACATCTGCGCGAACGCCCCGCGCCCTTGTAGGAGCGGCTTCAGCCGCGAGAGGCGTTACCGGTAGAGCCGTCGCGGCTGAAGCCGCTCCTACACTGCTGCGGATTCGGCGGCCGGTTGCGGGCTGTCGGACGCCGGCGCGGACAGGAACGCCAGCTTGCGGCCACGCGGCAACTGCTTGAGGGCGTATTCGGCACGCGAGGCAGCGGCGCGGTCGGGATAGGCGCGGCTGGCCAGCAGCCGCACCGGCGGGTTGGCGCGGGTGTACTTGGCGCCGGTGCCGCGCAGATGCGCCTGGAAGCGTGCGTGCAGGTCGGGAGTGATGCCGGCGTAGTAGCTGCCGTTGCGGCATTCGAGCAGGTACAGGAACCAGGGCGTGTCGGCGGCCATGCGCCCATTATCGACGTGACGGCCGGATTCGCCAGCAACGGTGTCGCCGGTGCGCTTACGCAACCGCGGTCGCCTTACTGGCCAGACCATGTTGTCGCGCGCACCTGGCGAGTCTGAGAGGCGATCCCTGCTGCGTTCCCAAGCTCCATCACTACCCGACGAACGTATGTGCTGTCGTGCCGCTTCTCGCGCCCGCGCTGAACCAGCGACAACGGCCTTTAACGCGCTGCAAACACCTTGCCAGCAGCTGCCACACGGCGGCATACCGCAGCCACCGGATGGGCGGATAACGTCATCACCGGTACGCAGCCGTCGACACCGAAGCTCTCTCCCTTCGCATTCGGCGGCGCGGCCGGCCCCTCTTCGGGCGATTCCCGCCCTCCACGCACGCAGCCGGTCTGGCTGCGTGCGCTTCCCGCACCATCGTCCTCAGGCTGCCTGCGCCACCCGCGCCTGGCGCCGCGCGCGCACCGCCTGCGCCAGCCGCTCCAGCACCTGCACGGAATGGTCCCAGTCGATGCAGCCATCGGTGATGCTCTGCCCGTAGACCAGCGGCTGGCCCGCCACCAGATCCTGGCGGCCGCCGTGCAGGTGGCTCTCGATCATCGCGCCGACGATGCGGGTCTGCCCGGCCTCGAGCTGGCGTGCGATGTCCTCGATCACCTTGGGCTGGTTGTCCGGATTCTTGCCGCTGTTGGCGTGGCTGGCGTCGACCATCAGCCGCGCCGGCAGGCCCGCCTTCTCCAGCACCTGCGCCGCCGCAGCGACGCTGTCGGCATCGTAGTTGGGCTGGGTGCCGCCACGCAGGATCACGTGGCAGTCGGGGTTGCCGGCGGTCGCCGCCACTGCGGTCTGCCCGTCCTTGGTCACTGCCAGAAAATGGTGCGGATGCGAGGCCGCGCCGACCGCATCGACGGCGATCTTGACGTCGCCGCTGGTGCCGTTCTTGAACCCCACCGGGCACGACAGGCCCGAGGCCATCTCGCGGTGCACCTGGCTCTCGGTGGTGCGCGCGCCGATCGCGCCCCAGGCCACCAGGTCTGCGATGTACTGCGGCGAGATGATGTCGAGGAATTCCACACCGGCGGGCAGGCCGAGGCGGTTGATGTCGCGCAGCAGGCCGCGCGCCAGGCGCAGGCCCTTGTTGATGTCGAAGCTGCCGTCGAGGTTGGGGTCGTTGATCAGGCCCTTCCAGCCGACCGTGGTGCGCGGCTTCTCGAAGTACACGCGCATCACGATCTCCAGCGCATCGCCGTAGGTGTCGCGCAGCGGACGCAGGCGCTGCGCGTACTCCATCGCCGCGACCGGGTCGTGGATCGAGCACGGGCCGATCACCACTGCCAGGCGGTCGTCGCGGCCGTGCAGGATCTCGTGCAGCGCCGCGCGCGAGGCGGCGACGGTCTGCGAGGCCTCCTCGTCGCAGGGCAGCAGCGCCAGCAACTGGGAGGGCGGGGTCAGCGGTTCGATCTTGCGGATGCGCAGATCGTCGGTGTGGGGGGCCATGTGCATGTCTCGTCGGGGGGCTGTGGGGGGCCAGATCCGGCGGCATGAAAAAAGCCGCCAGGTTCGCTGGCGGCTTTCGGGATTGCGGCTGAAGTTGCCTTCAGGGTGAACGCGATCCTTCCTCCGCCAGCGGCATCGGAAAACCGTAGTACCAAAAATAAAAGCTGCGGCAGGAAGCGTTCATGGGACGTAGTGATAGCACAGGGTTTGCGGCAGCGCCACAGTTGCTGATGCAACGAACGTGGGATTGGGGAGTGGGGATTCGGGATTGGAAAAAGCGGGTCAACGCGGCGGGAAGGCTATGAGGTCGCCGTCATCGAATAGGAGCGGTTGATGCATGCGTTCTTGCGCGGCGCTGCGCGCTCCGGACCCTCACCCCAACCCCTCTCCCGGTGGGAGAGGGGCTAACGCGCTTCCCTTCTCCCACCGGGAGAAGGTGCCCCGCAGGGGCGGATGAGGGTGCGGCAGCAAGCGATCCATCTCCACAAGCGCACTCCTCTGGGTTCTTGCGTGGCGCTGCGCGCTCCGGATCCTCACCCCAACCCCTCTCCCGGTGGGAGAGGGGCTAACGCGCTTCCCTTCTCCCGCCGGGAGAAGGTGCCCCGCAGGGGCGGATGAGGGTGCGGCAGCAAGCGATCCATCTCCACAAGCGCACGCCTCTGGGTTCTTGCGCGGCGCTGCGCGCTCCGGACCCTCACCCCAACCCCTCTCCCGGTGGGAGAGGGGCTAACGCGCTTCCCTTCTCCCACCGGGAGAAGGTGCCCCGCAGGGGCGGATGAGGGTGCGGCAGCAAGCGATCCATCTCCACAAGCGCACGCCTCTGGGTTCTTGCGTGGCGCTGCGCGCTCCGGACCCTCACCCCAACCCCTCTCCCGACGGGAGAGGGGCTAGTAGCGCGCTTTCCTTGCCACATGTTGCGCATGTATCGGATCGGCTTCAACGCTGACCAAGCCCAATCCCGAATCCCCAATCCCCAATCCCCAATCCCGGCCTTTCAAAAATCCAACACATACTCCGCCGCCACCTCGCGGCCGATCGCGTCGTAGAGGGTGGTGTTGTAGAACTGGTAGCCGTAGTAGCGCTCCTTGTTGTCGTAGCCGACGGTGTCGAGCACGTTGTTGACGTACAGGTTGATCTTCATCTTCGGGGCGATGCGGTAGCCGGCGGTGAGGTTCCAGTACAGCGCCGGGCCGACGCGGCCGAAGTAGCGGCTGGTGCTCTCGCCGAAGTGGCGGTTGCCGCTGTCGGTGACGCGGCAGGCGTCGGAGGGGCTGGGCTGGTAGCCGTCGTCGAAGCGGGTGCAGGTGCCCCAGTTCACTGCCTGGGTGGAGCCGAAGCGCTTGACGTAGACGGTCAGGTCCAGCGGGCCGCCGTTCTCCCAGTGCACGCTGCCGCGCAGCTTGCTGCGGATCTTCTGGTCGCGCAGGTTCTTGTCGTCGTCGGTGCGGTAGGTCTGCTCGTGGTAGCCGATCAGGTTGTTGTAATCCAGGGCGAAACTGAAGTTGCCCCAGCGCGCGGTGTTCAGGCGGTACTTCAGCGAGGCGTCGACGCCGGACACGTGCATCTGCGCGATGTTGATCGGCCCTTGCTCGATGCCGGTGACACGGCCGGCGGCGTCGCGCGACACGCGCGAAAGGATGCGCGCGCAGTATTCGGCGCCGCCGGGATTGACCCACACGCCACCGGCGGTGGTCAGGCCGGTGCGGCAGCCGGCTTCGGCGCTGAGCACCTCGTCGCGGTTGAGGTCCTTGATCATGTCCTGCAGGCGGATCCGGTAGTAGTCCGCGGTCAGCGACAGGCCCTCGGCGATGTCCCAGACGAAACCGGCGGTGAGCGAGCGGCCGTGCTCCGATTCCAGGTCGGGGGTGCCGCGGCGGTTGACCTGCATCAGGTAGAACACGTCGCTGTTCTCGGCGCTGCAGCCACCGGTGAGGTAGTAGCCCTTCTGGATGCAGCGGTACTGGTCGATCACGGTCTGCTGGGTCGAACTGGGTTCGCCGAGCACGTAGTGCATGTCCGGGGCGCGGAAACTGGTGGCGACGCTGCCGCGCAGCAGCAGCGTGCTCAGCGGCCGCCATTCCAGGCCGGCGCTCCAGGTGGTGTCGCGCTGCGTGCCGATCGCCGCGCCGAGGTCGCTGCCGTAGGCGCGGTAGTCGCCGTAGCGGTCGTGGCGCGCGGCGAGGCTGGCATTGACCGAGGACAGCAGCGGCACATCGAACTCGACGCCGCCGGAGTAGCGCAGGCGCTCGCCGCCGCCGTAGTCGACCACGTCCAGCGGATAGCAGGTGTTGGCACAGGGATCGGGCGCCAACCGGTAGCCCTGCTTGGCCACTTCGCCGACCGCGGCGAACTTGATCGGCCCGGCCCAGCCCTGCAGCAGTTCGCCGGTGATGTTGGCGCTGGCCTGGTTGACCCAGGAATCGGCGCGGTTGTGCGCCTTCACCGCCAGGTCGTCGTACTGCGCGCCGGTCAGCGGCTGGTACCAGTGCGCTTCGTTCAGATCGTAGAGCGGGATGCCGCTGGCGGTGCTGCCCAGTTGCGGGCCGAGGAAGTAGGCGGTGGCCTTGCGCGTGTCCACGGTGCGCACGTACTCGTCGACGGTGTAGCGCGCACGGCCCACCGCCACTTCCCAGTCGAAGCGGTCGGCGAGGCGGCCCTTGAGGCCGGCGCTCAGGTCCCAGGACAGTTCCTTGGTGATGTTGGCCAGGTTCTTCCAGCCGCCGGATTCGAAGCGGGTCAGTTGCCGAATCGCGTACAGGTCGCGGTCGCTGCCGGTGTCGTGGAACGGGCCGAGGTAGACGTAGGGCGGGTCGTAGGTCCAGTAGCCCAGGCTCTTGGTCGTGGACAGCGTGCTCCAGGCCTGCACGCCGTTGTCGAAGTCGAAGGTGCCGTACAGATAGGCCGAGCCGCTGTCGCCGCCGCTGGCGGCCAGCCAGTCGGCGTAGTCGTGGGCCATGCCGCAGTAGCCGCCGAGGTTGCGCACGGTGTCGCTGTTGTAGTCGTAGCTCAGCCGCTGCGCATCGATGAACTGGCCGCCGAAGCGCGCGCAGGTGCCGGCGGGCGGCGCCAGGCGCGTGTTGTCGCCGGCATCGACCAGGCTCAGCCCGGTGGAAGGATTGAAGCCGTACTTGCGCGCCTGCGCGGTCCAGTTGCTGTAGGACTCGTCGTCCTGGTCGTCCATCTTCGGTCGCTCACCGACCGAGAGCGGGTCGCGCCGGGTCCACTGCAGCGCGTAGGTCAGGTTCCACTTGTCGCCGCTATGCCCGCCGACCCAGGACAGGTCGACCACGTCGCGTCCGCCGGCGGTGGCGGTGCCGCCGCGCAGGCGCACCTGGTTGCCTTCGTAGCCCTGCTTGAGGATCACGTTGATGACGCCGGCGACCGCATCCGAGCCGTAGATCGCCGAGGCGCCACCGGTGAGGATCTCGATGCGCTCCACCGCCGCGGAGGGGATGTTGGCGTAGTTGGCGAAGTTGCTTTCGCCGGCGTAGGGCTGCGGGTAGTCGGCGACGCGGTGGCCGTTGACCAGCAGCAGGGTGCGCCCGGGACCGAGGTCGCGCAGGCTCACCGGCGAGGCGTTGGGCGTGTGCGAGCCGTACTTGGTGTCGGCCTCGACGCTGCCCTGCTGGTTGAGCGTGCTGAGCACGTCGTAGACGGTGAGGAAACCTTCCTGCTGGATCTGCTGCGCGCTGATCGTCAGCACCGGTTCGGCGCCCTCCACGTCCGAGCGCTTGATCCGCGAGCCGGTGACCACGACCTGGCCCAGGTCGGTGGCGGCGGCCTTGGAAGAGGCGGTGTCGGTGGCCTCGCTTTGCGCGCGAGCATCAGGCGCGCCGTGCAGCGCCAGCACGATGCCGAACGCGAGGGTGGTGAATGGGCGAAGTGGCATGCAATGTCCCCGGCAGCGGATGGGAGCAGCGCCGTGCGCGCACGACGTGCGGTGTCCTCTTCGCTGCGCCGCGCCCACGGCCACGCCACGCATGCCGCAGGCACGCGCAGCCCTGCGCCGGCCGCGACGCACAGAAGAAGACGAACATGCGGGCGTGCAGATCCCCCTGGGCGCCCGTGCGTCCTAACCTGCATGCCGCCGAAAACCCTGTCAACACGCGGCCACCCCGCGCATGTAGACGATTGCGCGTTGTGCGCGATTCGCCGCGCAGCGCGTCGATTCTCGCCGCATCGCCATCGTAGGCGGTCACAGCAGCAGCACTGGCCGAGACGCCGGTGAGCGACGACGTGCTGCTCCCGCATCGCGATCGCGTGCCCCTCTCCCGACGGGAGAGGGGTTGGGGTGAGGGTCCGGCGCGCAGCGTCTCGCCGTGCCTGGGGTGCATGCCACGACGCTCGCATCTCGTCCCTCCCATCCGGCACTGTCGCCTGGCACGCTTGTGCCGCGCCTCGGTCGGTGAGATCGCACGAGCGCGGCTGCAGGCAGCTTCCAATGACGCACTTTTTGCTGCGGCTGGCGGACACGCCGCTGTCCTCGCAGGAGCGGCTTCAGCCGCGACGCGGCGTTACCGGTAATGCCCGTCGCGGCTGAAGCCGCTCCTACAACACTGCTTCCCGCCTTTGCCAAAGTGCTCTACAGACGCTCGCCAAGCAGGTTCTGCCGCGGCACGGCCAGCGGATGCACCGCGTCGTTGACCAAGGCGCACGAACGCGCGGACGCGCGCATCGGCATGCCGCCATGACGACCCACAAAAAAAGAGCCCCGCATCGCTGCGGGGCTCCTTTCGACTGCGTGGAACAGGTCGGCCGAAGCCGGCTGGATCAGAAATCCATGCCGCCCATGCCGCCCATGCCGCCACCCATGCCGCCCGGGGCGGCCGGCTCTTCCTTCTTCGGGGCCTCGGCCACCATCGCTTCGGTGGTGATCATCAGGCCGGCGATCGAAGCGGCGTTCTGCAGCGCCGAACGGGTCACCTTGGTCGGATCCAGGATGCCGAACTCGACCATGTCGCCGAACTCGCCGTTGGCGGCGTTGTAGCCGAAGTTGCCGGTGCCTTCCTTGACCTTGTTGAGGATCACGGACGGCTCTTCGCCGGCGTTGGTGACGATCTCGCGCAGCGGCGCTTCCATCGCGCGCAGCGCGATCTGGATGCCGTGGGTCTGATCTTCATTGGCGCCCTTCAACTCGCCGATCGCGGTCAGCGCGCGCACCAGGGCCACGCCGCCGCCCGGGACCACACCTTCTTCCACCGCCGCACGGGTCGCGTGCAGGGCGTCTTCGACGCGCGCCTTCTTTTCCTTCATCTCGATCTCGGTCGAGGCACCGACCTTGATCACCGCCACGCCGCCGGCCAGCTTGGCCACGCGCTCCTGCAGCTTCTCGCGGTCGTAGTCCGAGGAGGTCTCCTCGATCTGCGCCTTGATCTGCTTGATGCGCGACTCGATCGCCGTGGTGTCGCCGGCGCCGTCGATGATGGTGGTGTTCTCCTTGGAGACCTGCACCTTCTTGGCGCGGCCCAGGTCCTTGATGGTCGCCTTCTCCAGCGCCAGGCCCACTTCCTCGGAGATCACGGTGCCGCCGGTCAGCACGGCCATGTCTTCCAGCATCGCCTTGCGACGGTCGCCGAAGCCCGGGGCCTTGACCGCCACGACCTTGACGATGCCGCGGATGGTGTTGACCACCAGGGTCGCCAGCGCCTCGCCTTCCACTTCCTCGGCGACGATCAGCAGCGGCTTGCCGGCCTTGGCCACGCCTTCCAGCACCGGCAGCAGGTCACGCACGTTGGAGATCTTCTTGTCGTGCAGCAGGATGAACGGGTCGTCCAGGTCGGCCTGCTGGCTCTGCTGGTTGTTGATGAAGTACGGCGACAGGTAGCCGCGGTCGAACTGCATGCCCTCGACCACGTCCAGCTCGTTGTCCAGGCCCGAACCTTCCTCGACCGTGATCACGCCTTCCTTGCCGACCTTCTTCATCGCGTCGGCGATGATGTTGCCGATCGACTCGTCGGAGTTGGCGGAGATGGTGCCGACCTGGGCGATGGCCTTGTCGTCGGCGGTGGGCTTGCTGATCTTCTTCAGCTCGGCCACGGCAGCCACGACGGCCTTGTCGATGCCGCGCTTGAGGTCCATCGGGTTCATGCCGGCGGCGACCGCCTTGGACCCTTCGCGGATCAGCGCCTGCGCCAGCACGGTGGCGGTGGTGGTGCCGTCGCCAGCGTTGTCGGAGGTCTTGGACGCGACTTCCTTCACCATCTGCGCGCCCATGTTCTCGAACTTGTCGGCCAGTTCGATTTCCTTGGCGACGGAGACGCCGTCCTTGGTGATGGTCGGGGCGCCGAAGCTCTTCTCGAGCACGACGTTGCGGCCCTTCGGGCCCAGGGTGGCCTTGACGGCATTGGCGAGGATGTTGACGCCGCGCACCATGCGCGAACGAGCGTCTTCACCGAAACGGATATCTTTGGCAGCCATGTGTGTTGCTCCGGGATTCGTGATTGGGGATTAGGGATTCGCTAGAGCGGGGATTCGTGTCTGAGATCCTGGGTCGCGCGGCGCCGAGCGCCTTGCCAATCCCGAATCTCGACTCCCGAATCCCGCGATCGGGGGCTTCAGCCCACGATCGCCAGAACGTCGTCTTCGCGCAGCACCTTGTACTCGACGCCTTCGGCCTTGTAGCTGGAACCGGCGTACTGGCCGTAGATGACCTTGTCGCCGACCTTGAGCGCCGGGGCGCGCACGCTGCCGTTGTCCAGCGGCTTGCCGGCGCCGACGGCCACGACTTCGCCCTTGGTGGACTTTTCCTTGGCCGAATCCGGGATCACGATGCCGCCGGCGGAGATTTCGTCGGCTTCGATCGGCTTGACTACGACGCGGTCGTGAAGCGGCTTGATGCTCATTGAGTGAGACCTCTTAAGTGATTGATTGGTCTAGGAAAGGCCGGCGATATTAGCACTCGCCCATGACGACTGCTAGCAACGCTCGCGAAAAAACCCGGTAACGCCGGGATGCGCCTGATGTAGTGCCGTGGCAGGCCCTTTCAAGGGCTGGAGGCAAAAAATTTTTGCCGGCAACGTGCATTCGGTGCCAAGCAGTGACCGAAGCCCGTCACATTGTCACAGAGGCAGGCTAGGCTGGCCGCGGACCCAGGGGGGGATCCGTCACCAAAAGGAGTTGTCGATGAAGCCATCCGCCGTTGCGCTGCCGCTGGCCTGCCTGCTCGCCCTTGCCGGGCCGGCCCAGGCCGCCGTATTCATCAATGAATTGCATTACGACGATGCCACCGCCGCCGGCGACACCGGCGAGGGCGTGGAGATCGTCGCCACCGCCGGGGAGAGCCTGAGCGGCTACCGCGTCTACCTGTACAACGGCAGCAACCCCGGCTCGGCCACCGTCTACGCCAACAGCGCGGTGCCGGCCGGCAACCTGGTCAGCTGCGGCGGGCAGGTGCGCATCGCCACCGTCGGCTACGCCAGCAACGGCATCCAGAACGGGCCCAACGACGGCCTGGCGCTGGTCGACGGCAACGGCAAGGTGGTGCAGTTCCTCAGCTACGAAGGCAGCATCACCGGCGGCAGCGGCCCGGCCGCGGGCATGACCAGCCAGAACCTGCCGGTCAGCGAGAGCAACAGCACCCCGGCCGGCACCTCGCTGCAGCTGCGCGGCAACGGCAGCGCCGCAGCCGACTTCAGCTGGACCGACAGCGCCACCGGCACCTTCGGCGCCTGCAACAACGGCCAGACCTTCGCCGGCGGCGGCGGCAGCAACGCCGCGCCGACGGTGACCGCCACCACCCCGACCCAGGGCGCCACCGACTTCCCCGCCGCCGGCGACCTGGCGGTGACCTTCAGCGAAGCGGTGAGCCTGACCAGCGGCGCGTTCGGCCTGAGCTGCCAGCAGTCCGGCAGCGTGGCGCTGACCTACCCCGGCAGCGGCACCCAGTTCGCGCTGTCCACCAACACCGCGCTGAAGGCCGGCGAGAGCTGCACCCTGAGCATCGTCGCCGCACGCGTGAGCGATGCCGACGGCGCGCATCCGGCGCAGGACCGCAGCGTCGCGTTCAACGTCGCCAACGGTTCCGGCGGCGGTGGCAGCGGTGCCGGCACCTACTATTCGCGGGTCAACACCTCCAGCCCCAGCCAGTTGCGCTGCTCGCTGCACGAGACGATCAAGGGCCACACCGCCTATCCGTACAGCAGCAACTCCGGCACCGACACCTGGGCCATCCTGGAGATCGCCGACGAGGATCCGAACAACAGCCAGCGCGTGCTCGACGCCTACCGCAACCGCAGCTACGCCAAGGGCACCGACCGCGCCGGCAGCGGCAGCGGCCTGAAGTACAACCGAGAGCACAGCTGGCCGAACTCGCTGGGCTTCGGCACCTCCACCGGCGACAAGGGCCTGCCCTACGCGCCGTACACCGACACCCACATGCTGTACCTGACCGACGCCACCTGGAACGCCGACCGCGGCAACAAGCCCTACGCCAAGTGCGACAGCAACTGCGGCGAGCGCGCCACCGAGGCCAACGCCGGCTTCGGCGGCGGCAGCGGCCGCTACCCGGGCAATTCCAACTGGGTGCGCACCCCGGACGGCAACGGCGGCACCTTCGAGGTGTGGGACCACCGCAAGGGCGACATGGCGCGCGCGGTGATGTACATGGCGATCCGCTATGAAGGCGGGACCGATGCCAAGACCGGTCAGTCCGAGCCGGACCTGGAGCTGACCGACGACCGCAGCAAGATCGTCAAGACCTCGTCCTCGCCGGCCTACATGGGCCTGCTGTCGACCCTGATCGCGTGGAGCCAGCAGGATCCGCCGGACGATGCCGAGCGCGCCCGCAACGAGGTGATCTACAGCTTCCAGGGCAACCGCAATCCGTTCATCGACCACCCGGAGTGGGCGACCTCGTCGCTGTTCACCTCGGCCAAGCCGGCCAGCTGCCAGTTGCTCAACTGAGCCGTGTTGCCTCGCCCGCTGCGGCTGCAGCGGGCGGGGATGATCAGCCATTCGGCTGCTGAAAAGCCGGGGATTCGGGATTGGGGATTCGCGGCGGCCGGCCACGGCCGGGCGCCGCCAAAGGGGGGCCGGCATCCCTATACTGTCGGCCGCATGTCCGCGCCCGCCCTCCGCTTGCTGCTCAGCACCTGCCCCGATCCGGCCAGCGCCGCGCGGATCGCCCAGGCGCTGGTCGACGAACGCCTGGCCGCCTGCGTCAGCCGCCTGCCCGGCGTGCAGTCCACCTACCGCTGGCAAGGCGAGGTGGAGCAAGGCGAGGAAGTGCTGCTGCTGATCAAGACCGCCGCCGACCGGCTGCCCGCGTTGCGGCAGCGGCTGTGCGCGTTGCACCCCTACGAGGTCCCCGAACTGGTCGAACTCGAGGTCGCCGGCGGCCTGCCGGCCTACCTGCAATGGGTGCATGCCGAAACCCGTGAGGAACCGTAAGCCGATGACCCTGCTGCACCGCCTCGCCGCCCTGTGCCTGCTGGCCGTGGCCGCCTTCCCCGCCCTGGCGATCAGCGAAAAGGACTTGCTGCCGGTGGACCAGGCCTTCGCGCTCAGCGCGCAGGCGCCCGAGCGCGGCCGCATCGCGCTGCATTGGGACATCGCCAAGGGCTATTACCTGTACCGGCACCGCATCGCGGTCAAGGTGATCGGCGGCTTCAAGCCCAACCCGACCCTGCAGCTGCCGGCCGGCCACAAGAAGACCGACCCGTACTTCGGCGAGGTGGAGACCTACCGCGACGCGTTGAACGCGGTGCAGAGCGGCATCGCCGACCCCGGCACCGACCGCGTGCAGCTGGAGGTGCGCTACCAGGGCTGCGCCGATGCCGGCGTGTGCTACCCGCCGCAGAAACGCCTGCTCGAGGTGACCCTGCCGGCGGCCGCGGCCGCCGCCGCCACCGCCGCTGCCGATCCCACGCCGGCGCCGCCGGCCGCGATGGGCGGGCTGCCGGGCAATGGCCTGGGCGGCGCGAGCACTGGCGCCAAGCCGCTGTTCGGCGCCGGCGCCGGCGCGGTGCAGGGCCTGCCGCTGCCCTCGGACCAGGCCTTCCACTTCGAAGCCATCGTCGGCGATGGCAATACGCTGCTGCTGCGCTTCACCCCGGCACCCGGCTATTACCTGTATCGCGACCGCACCGCGCTGGCGCTGGAAGGCGCGCCCGGCATTCGTACCGGCATGCCGCGCTGGCCGCAGGGCAGCTCGCACCAGGACGAGCACTTCGGCAACGTGGTGGTGTACTTCGACCAGACCGAGGTCACCGTGCCGCTGCAGCGCCAGCGCGCCGACGCCACCGCCGCGACCCTGGTGGCGACCTTCCAGGGCTGCCAGACCGACGGCATCTGCTACCCGCCGATGACCCGGCGGGTGAAGCTGGCGCTGCCCAAGGGCAGCGTCACGCCCGCCGACCAGGCCGAGGTCAGCCCGCTGCTGGTGACGCCGCTGGACAGCCGCCAGGCCGATGCCAACGACGCGGCCGCCGCCACGGCCGCCAACGCCCTGCCGGCGACGCCGGACGCCTCGGCGCACAACGCCGCGCGCAGCGCCGCGCCGCCGCCGGCCACGCAGAACCTGCTGTGGATCCTGCTGCTGGCGCTCGGCGGCGGCCTGCTGCTGAACCTGCTGCCGTGCGTGCTGCCGATCCTGTCGCTGAAGGTGCTGGGCCTGGCGCAGAGCGGCGAGAGCCGCGGCCGTGCCCGCAGCCATGCGCTGTGGTACACGCTGGGCGTGCTCGTCTCCTTCGCCGTGGTCGGCGGCATCGCCGTGGCCGCGCGCCTGCTGTGGGGCTTCCAGCTGCAGCGCCCGGGCTTCGTCGCGGTGCTGGTGTACCTGATGTTCGTGGTCGGGCTGAGCCTGTCGGGCGTGTTCACCCTCAGCGCCAACCTCGGCGGCGTCGGCCAGTCGCTGTCCACGCGCAGCGGCCCGGTCGGCGACTTCTTCACCGGCGTGCTGGCCTGCGTGGTCTCCAGCGCCTGCATCGGCCCGTTCATGGGCCCGGCCCTGGGCTATGCGCTGACCGCGCCGCCGGCGATGGCGATGCTGGTGTTCCTGACCCTGGGCCTGGGCCTGGCGCTGCCGTTCCTGCTGATCGGCTTCGTGCCGTCGCTGGCCAGGCGCCTGCCCAGGCCCGGCGCCTGGATGGAGACGCTCAAGCAGGTGCTTGCGTTCCCGATGTACCTGAGCGCGATCTGGCTGCTGTGGGTGCTGGGCAAGCAGCGCGGCGTGGACGCGGTGGCGCTGCTGCTGGTCGGCGCCACCCTGCTGGCGCTGGGCCTGTGGTGGTTCGAGCGCGCGCGCTGGCGCGACCACAAGACCGGCATGCGCCTGGCCGCCGTGCTGCTGCTGGCCGCGCTGGTACCGGCGTGGAGCGTCACCCGGCTGCCGCCGCCCGGCGCCAGCGTCGAGCGCAACACCGTGGCCTATTCGCCGCAGATGCTCGACCGCCTGCGCACCGACAACCGCGTGGTGTTCGTCAACATGACCGCCGACTGGTGCGTCACCTGCAAGGCCAACGAGCGCAACGTGTTCGACAGCGACGCCTTCCGCGACACCATCAAGCGGGTGGACGCGGTGTACATGAAGGGCGACTGGACCAACGAGGATCCGCGCATCAGCGCCTTCCTCGCCGAGCACAAGGCGGTGGGCGTGCCGCTGTACGTGGTCTACGGACCCGGCGCGCCGCCGACCGTGTTGCCGCCGGTGCTGAGCCAGGCGGTGGTCGAGGACGCCCTGCTGCGCGCGGCGCGATGACACCCGGCACCGCGCGCCTGCTGGCGGTCGCCGCGGTGGCGGCGGTGCTCGGCGTGGCGGCGGCGCACTGGTGGGAACGGCGGACGCCGGCTGTGGCCTCGGTCTCGGTGTCCTCCGCCACGGCCAGCGGCCATGCTGCGGCGGCCCCGGTTGCTGCGGCGCGCCCGGGCGACCCCGCCCCGGCGCTGCGCCTGCCCACGCTCGACGGTGGCCAGCTGACCCTGGCGCAGTTCCGCGGCCGGCCGCTGCTGGTCAACGTATGGGCGAGCTGGTGCGAGCCATGCGTGCGCGAAATGCCGGAACTGGACCGGCTGGCCCGCGCGCAGCCGGCCGACGGCCTGCAGGTGCTCGGCATCGCCCTGGACCGCGCCGAGGACGTGCGCGACTTCCTGCAGCGGGTGCCGATCGGCTACCCGATCGCCCTGGAGACCCCGGGCCCGGCCGACGCCAGCGTGCGCCTGGGCGACACCCAGGGCCTGCTGCCGTACAGCGTGCTGATCGACGCCGACGGCCGCATCGTCAAGCAGAAGCTCGGCCCGTTCGCGCCGGGCGAAGTCGAGGGCTGGGCGGGCGGCGCTCATCCCTCGCGCTAACCGACGGACCCCGCCGCCGATGCGCGGTCTTGTGGGAACGACTTCAGCATCGCCGATCACGCCTCGTCACGGCCAGGCGTTCCTACACGCGCCTTTCAGAAGGATGCGGAGGCTGCCCTGCAGTCGCGACGCGATGACAGGTCACGCCCGTCGCGATCGAAGTCGCTCCCCCAGAGGCTTGCGGCGAACCCGCCGAGTGCGCTGTGGGAGGGACTTCCGTCCCGACGCATGGCGCCATCGGAAAGCACCCCACTTCACGCGTCGCGGCTGCATGGCAGTCGACGCCCACACCACCTCCACGCCGCACTGGATCAGCCTGCTACAACGCCTGCCGCTGCCGCGCATCGCTAGCACCCTCATCGTCAGTCCGTGCCTGCGCCAGCGCCGCCAGCTCCTCGGCCAGGCGCTGCGCGGCGGTACGCAGTTCCGGCACCGCGGTGATCTCCCACAGGCCGCCGCGCAGCAGCGGGCCCAGGCAGTACAGGCCGGCGACCGGCTGGCCGCCGGCGTCGCGCACCCGCAGCCGCGGATCGACCGCCAACCCCAGGCCCAACGGATCGGCCTGCAGCAGGCCGGCCTCGCGCATGGCCGCGACCAGCGGATGGCTGGTGCGGGCGACGTCGGTATCCAGCCCGGTGGCGCGGATCAGCACGTCGAACTGCTCGGTGCGCGCGCCGCGGTCGGCGCGGTCGCGGATCACCGCCTCCACGGCATCGTCGCCCAGGCGCGCACGCAGCAGACGGCCGGCGCGGATCCGCAACTGTCCCTGCTGCTGCATCTGCGCCAACGCGGTGGCCGCAGCCGGCGCCAGACGGTGCCGTGCCACTTCCCAGTACGGCCGCAGATGCCGCAGGAAACGGGCGCGCGCCGCCGGCGCCAGGCCGCTCCAGAACGGCTGCAGGTGCGGACGCAGCGCATCCACCACGCAGCGCCAGTCCTCCACCACCGTGGTCAGCTGGCGCAGGCTGCGCACCAGGCCGCGCAGGTCGTGGCTGCGTAGCGCCTGCACGACGCTGGGCGGCAGGCTCACCGGTGCGCCCGGCTGCGGCAGATGCGCCTGCGGCGCCAGGCCGCGCCGCGACAAGGCGGTGATCGCGCCGCGGTGGCCGCGCCGGCGCAGGGTCAAGGCCACGTCGGCCATGGTCAGGCCGGTGCCGACCAGCAACAGCCGCGCCTGCGGCGGCACCGTGTCGAGCACGCCGTCCTGCCACGGCCAGCCGATGTAGCGCCGGTGCACCGCCAGGCGCGGGCCGATGCCCGGCAACGCCGCCGGCGGCAGCGCGCCGATCGCCAGCACCACCACGTCGCTTGCGAAGTCCTCGCCGTTGGCCAGGAACACGCGGAAGCCCTGCGGATCGCGCTCCAGCGCCACTGCCTCCTGCGCCAGCGGCACCACCTCGGTCGCCGACTCCGCCAGCGCGGCGGCCAAGTGCTGCTCCAGGTACTGGCCGTACTGCAGCCGCGGCAGGAACGCCATGCCCTGCGCGGCGTCCAGGTGCAGCGCCGCGGCGAACCCGCCCGGATCCTGCGGATCCACGCCCAGGTCCTTGGCGCGCACGTTCAACAGGTGCTCCGGCCGCGCCGCGCCATAGGCGACGCCGCGGCCGAAGGTGTCGGCCATGCCGACCAGGGTGACGTGGCTGGCGGTGCCCTGCCTGGCCAGCGCCGCGGCCAGCGCGTTGCCGCAGAATCCTGCGCCGATGATCGCAATTCGCATGGCTGGCACCTTGGCCGCTCGGGGCATCCTTTGTGCCCCGGATGCGACGTGCGGGTGTAAATCGCCGGTTAATGCGTGCGCTGCGCGGCATGGCCATCGGGCATCAGCACATGGGCGATGCCCATGAGCAGGTCCGGGCCACCGGCGCGCGGGCCCGCCGATCCGCCACGGCCCCCGTCTCGCTAGCGCGCCGGCGGACGCTCCACCAGGCCGGGCGCATCGGCGACGAAGCTGTCCAGCACGCCATCGGCGACCTTGACCGGGCCGCCGAAGCGGGTGGCGCCGGGGATGGAAGGGATCGCCGCGGCCTGCGCCGCAAGCTGCCCGGCCGTGGCGAAGGCCTGCGCGGCCGCCGGATCGCCAGCCGCCAGCGCCTGGTTCAATCCGTCCACGCTCAGGCGCAGCGCGCGGCCCCACAGCGCGGTCGCGTCCAGCCATGGCGCCGCCTCGGCCACGAACGCGCCGGTGGCGGCACCGGCACGGATGCGCTGTGGTGCCGCTGCCAGGTCGTCGGCCGCCTGGCCCAGCGCGGCCAGCGCCGCGGCGCGGGCGGCCGGATCGCCGTCGGCCAGTGCGTCGCGGGTGGCGTCGATCAGCGCCTTGAGTCGCGGCGCCTGCGGCTGCCAGGGCAGATGGCCGAAGGTCGGCGCCAGGTGCTGGGTGTCGAAGAAGGTCAGCAGCGCATCGGTCACCTGCGCATCGCCGCCGGCCAGGTCGCGCGCGGCCGCGCGCCAGGTGCGCGGCGCGTCGTAGCCGCGGTCGTTCCAGGCGAAAGCCAGCACCCCGGCCACCGCCGGCCGGCTAGCCACTTCCTGGTTCATCGGGTTGGCGACGATGCCGCTCAGCTCCGCCGATAACCCGGCCTGGCGGCGGTCGTACGGCGCCAGCAGCAGGCGCCCGGCGGTTTCGGCGAAGTCGTTGACCGGATAGTTGTCCCACAGCAGCGTCTTGCGCCCGAACGCCTTGGTCGCGTTCTTCGCATCGCTCACCGAGATCGACGCCGGGACCACGTCGGTGCCGGTCCACTGCACCACCACGCGCGGATCCAGCGCCTGCCGCAGCGTCGCCTTGTACGGCGACTCGGTGACGTTGTAGTACTCGGTCGGCACCATGATCAGCGCGCCGTGGCCGGCCGCGGCGATGTCCGCCTGCACCGCGTTGAGCAGCTGCGCCTGCGCGGTGGCGGCGGCCTGCTCGCTGGCGGCGCCGAACGCGGTGGCGTCGCCGGGGCAGTTCCACTTGGTGTATTCGATGTCGTCGAAGGCGATGTAGAAGCTGCGCACGCCGCGTGCGCGCAGTGCGGCGAACTTGCGTCGGATCGCCTGCAGCTCGGCCGCATCGCTGTAGCAGATCGACGGCCCCGGCGAGAGCGCATAGACGAAGTTGATGTGCTCGCGGTTAGCGACCGCGGCCAGCCGGCCCAGCGCCGCCAGCGTGGCGGCCGGGTACGGGGCGCGCCAGCGGTCGCGCGCGAACACGTCGTCCTTGGGGCTGTAGATATAGGTGTTGGCCTTGAAGCGCGCCAGGAACGCCAGGTGCGCGGCGCGCTCGGCCATGCTCCACGGTTTGCCGTAGAAGCCCTCGATCGTGCCACGCACCGGCATCGCCGGCGCGTCGGTCACCGCCACCGAGGCGACGCGCCCGTGCGCGACCAGCTGCCGCAAGGTCTGCGCCGCGTGGTACAGGCCGGCGTCGTCGCGACCGGCCAGCACGATCAGCGTGCCGCGGCCACGGGCCATGCTGCCCAGCGCATAGCCTTCCGCGCGCTCGGGCACGTCCAGGTCGATGGCGGCCAGCGCGTCACGCACCGACGCCGCGTCGACGGTGCCCAGCACCACCGACACTGCCTGCGGATCGCGCGGCAGCGCGCTGGCGCGGCGGATGTGGGAGACCCCGGCGTCGCGCAGCACCGCGCGCACCAGCGCCTCGGTGGCCGGATCGGGCGTGCCGGCCTGCACCAGCACCACCGAGGGCCCAAGCGGCAGTTCCGGCCCGAGCAGGCGCAAGGCGATCGGCGCCGGATACACCGCCGGCAGTGTCGCCGGCGCCGCCGCCACTGCGGGGGTGGCGATCGCACCGGCCAGCAGCGCAAGCGCCAGGATGGAGCAGCCAAGGCCGCAACGGCCAGCGCGGTCGGTTCGCATGCGCCCACTCCTGATTGGTCTTTCAGTGATTTTAAAATGGTATATACCACTTCCAGGAGCGTCGCCGCGCTCCCGTGGCGACATCTGAAATGCCGCTGTCCCATGCTGCAGCGACACTTGCGCGGCGCGCGCAGGATGCGACATAAACGTAGGCGCCAGCGCGCGCCGTCCAGCGCCGCCGACGCCAATCAGGCCCGCCGCATGCGCACTGCGGCCCGGCGGCGAAATCAAACATTTGTTTAAAACACCCGCAACTTCGCCGAACTGGACAGCAATGCCGGCTTCGCGCAGACTGCCGCCCTTTCCGCTGCTTTGTTCCCGATGGCGCGACTGTTGCTGCTGCACGGCCCCAACCTCAACCTGCTCGGCACCCGCGAGCCGGGCGTGTACGGCCATGCCACCCTGGCGCAGATCGATGCCGCGCTGCAGGCCCAGGCCAGCGCCGCCGGCCACCAGCTGGAGAGCCTGCAGTCCAACGCCGAGCACGTGCTGGTGGAGCGGGTGCAGGCCGCGCGCGGCGACGGCACCGCCTTCATCCTGATCAACCCGGCCGCCTTCACCCATACCTCGGTGGCGCTGCGCGACGCACTGGCGGCGGTGGCGATCCCGTTCATCGAGATCCACCTGTCCAACCCGCACAGCCGCGAGCCGTTCCGCCACCACAGCTATTTCAGCGACCACGCGGTCGGCGTGGTCTGCGGCTTCGGTGCCGACAGCTACCGCTACGCGATGGACGCGGCGCTGACCCGGCTGGGAGCGGTCGCATGAGCCGCGCCCACGCACGACCGGCACCGCACACCCCCGTCTGAGTCCCCGGGCCGCGCGCCCGGTCTTTTTCAAAGTCACCTCACGAGGCCGTTATGGATCTCCGCAAAATCAAGAAACTGATCGACCTGCTGGAAGAATCGAATCTCGCCGAGATCGAGATCAAGGAAGGCGAGGAAAGCGTGCGCCTGGCGCGCACCCCCAAGGGCATGACCGCCAGCGCGCCGCAGTACCTGGCCGCCGCCCCCGTGGCCGCGCCGGCCGCCGCCGCGCCGATGCCGATGAGCTCGCCCACCGAGGCCTCCACCGGCGGCAGCGCCAAGCCCGGCAACGCCCTGCCCGAGGGCCACGTGCTGCGCGCGCCGATGGTCGGCACCTTCTACACCTCGCCGTCGCCGGACAAGCCGGCCTTCGTCAGCGTCGGCCAGTCGGTCAAGGCCGGCGAGACCCTGGCGATCATCGAGGCGATGAAGATGTTCAACCCGATCGAAGCCGACGTCTCCGGCACCATCGTCGCGATCCTGGGCGAAAGCGGCCAGCCGGTGGAGTTCGACCAGCCGTTGTTCGTGATTGGCTGAGACGCCGGGATTGGGGAGTCGTGATTCGGGATTCGCAACAGCGGCCTCACGAGCGCCTGGACGTCTGGCGCGACGCGATGGCGCTGGTGGAAGCGACCTACCGGCTCACCCAGGATTTCCCGGATGCCGAGCGCTTCGGACTGACAGCCCAGATGCGGCGCGCCGCGATCAGCATTCCCTCCAACATCGCCGAGGGCGCCGCGCGGCGCTCCACCGCCGAGTACCTGCGCTATCTGTCGATGGCGCGGGGTTCGCTGGCCGAGTTGGATACGCAACTGCAGATCGCGACACGGCTGCAATTCTGTGCGACCGACGCGGCAACCCATGATCTCTTGAACCGCACGTTCTCCAGGCTCAACGCATTGATCCGCACGCTGGACGATTCGCGACACCTGCGCGATGCCGGCGCCCTTTACGAATCCCCAATCTCGAATCCCGAATCCCATGCTCGATAAAGTCGTCATCGCCAATCGCGGCGAAATCGCGCTGCGCATCCTGCGCGCGTGCCATACGCTCGGCATCCGCACGGTCGCGGTGCATTCCACCGTGGACCGCAACCTCAAGCACGTGGCCATGGCCGACGAGTCGGTGTGCATCGGCCCGGCGCCCTCCTCGGAGAGCTACCTCAACATCCCGGCGCTGATCGCCGCGGCCGAGGTCACCGACGCCCAGGCCATCCATCCTGGCTACGGCTTCCTGTCGGAGAACGCCGACTTCGCCGAGCGCGTGGAGCAGTCCGGCTTCATCTTCATCGGGCCCAAGGCCGACACCATTCGCCTGATGGGCGACAAGGTCGAGGCGATCCGCGCGATGAAGGCCGCCGGCGTGCCGTGCGTGCCCGGCTCGGGCGGCCCGCTGGGCGAGGACATCGTCGCCAACACCAAGATCGCCCGCGAGATCGGCTATCCGGTGATCATCAAGGCCGCCGGCGGCGGCGGCGGCCGCGGCATGCGCGTGGTGCATTCGGAGGCCGCGCTGAAGGCCGCCATCGAGACCACCAAGTCCGAGGCCAAGGCCGCTTTCAGCAACGACCAGGTGTACATGGAGAAGTTCCTGGAGAACCCGCGCCACGTGGAGATCCAGGTGCTGGCCGACGGCCAGGGCAACGCCATCCACCTGGGCGAGCGCGACTGCTCGATGCAGCGCCGCCACCAGAAGGTGGTGGAGGAAGCGCCGGCGCCGGGCATCACCGAGGAACTGCGCAACGAGATCGGCAAGGTCTGCGTGGACGCCTGCATCCGCATCGGCTACCGCGGTGCCGGCACCTTCGAGTTCCTGTTCGAGAACGGGCGCTTCTACTTCATCGAAATGAACACGCGCATCCAGGTGGAGCACCCGGTCACCGAGCGCATCACCGGCATCGACTTGGTCTGCGAGCAGTTGCGCATCGCCGCCGGGCACAAGCTCAGCATCAAGCAGAAGGACATCGTGTTGCGCGGCCATGCGATCGAGTGCCGCATCAACGCCGAGGACCCGGAAACCTTCATGCCCAACCCGGGCCTGATCACCGGCTTCCACCCGCCCGGCGGCCCCGGCGTGCGCGTGGATACGCACATCTACAGCGGCTACAAGGTGCCGCCGAACTACGACTCGATGATCGGCAAGCTGATCGTGCACGGCCCCGACCGCGAGACCGCGATCGCGCGCATGCGCGTGGCGCTGAGCGAGATGGTGGTGGACGGCATCAAGACCAACATCCCGCTGCAGCAGCGGATCATGCGCGACAAGGGCTTCCAGGCCGGCGGCCAGAACATCCACTACCTGGAAAAGCGCCTGGCCGAACGCAAGAACAAGTCGATCGCGTTGTAGGAACGGCTGGGATTCGAGATTCGAGATTCGGGATTTGGGATTCGCTAGAGCCGGCTTCGGATCGATGCCGGCAGGCGCAAAGGGCGCGGCTTCGATGGACCCATGGTCCTGCCGGGCTTCGGGTCGCAGATGCGCCCAGCCGCACCTGAAAGATCCGGATCTGGATCCGCTTTTGCGAATCCCGACCTCCCCAATCCCGAATCCCGGCTACTTCGTCTGCGTCCCCGTCACCGGCTCCACGCCCAGGCTCGAGGTCGGGCTGACGATCATCACCGTCTCGGTGGAGCCGTCCGGCCAGACGATCTGGAAGGTGCTGCCCGGGGCCAGGGTGGAGAACGGCATGCCGCTGTTGGCGCGGTAGATCGCCGCCACCTGCGCGGCGCCGGCGCGGCGCACGTCCGGCGCGGAGTGTGCCGTGGTCAGTTCGACCTTGGACAGGCCGCGGTAGCGCTGTTCGGCGGTGTCGATCAGCAGCAGGCCCGCCGCCGCCGCCGAATAGGCGACGAAGGCCAGGACCCAGAACCAGAATTTGGCGCCATGCAGCCATCGCCGGTAATTCATGAGCCTGCTCCCGTGGTGTCCACCAGTCGGTTGACCATGTCGTTCATCGTGTCCGTGCCTTGCCGCGGAACCGCGGCGTCATAAACAAAACTGCTGAAATCCTGGCTGGGGTCGCGCGAGCAGATCCCGCCGTTGGCGCAATAGCGGGTCATCAGTTCGCTGTCCGGGCCGCAATCCAATCCCAGCCTGCAGGCGGCCAACTGCCAGGCCAATTCGGAAAACTGGGTGCCGGCCACGCCGCCGTCCATGCCGTCGTCGCCGCTGGCGGCCAGGCCCATCGCCGGCGCCAGTGCCACGTAGGCATCGGGATCGCCGGAGGCGCGCACCCGCGCGACCAGATCGCGCTTGTACTCGGCGCCGGCATGCAACGGCTGGCCCAGCGCCAGCAGCGCCGCTTCGGCGGCCAGGTTGCCGCCGCGCGCGGCCTGCACCCGCTGGGCGACGATGGCCTGGCGGGTCAGGCCGTCGCCGGGCAAGAACCCGGCGCAACGGCGGCCGACGCGGGCACGCGCCTGCACCATCTGCGCCGAGGTCGGCAGGCGGGCGTCGGCGATCGCGCGGGTATCGGCCCCGTAGCCGACCGGGTCCATCGCGTAACCGGCGCAGTAGTCGTAGATGCGGCTGAGCCGCCAGGACGCCTCTGGATCGCCGTGCGCGGCGGCGATCGACAGCTGCTGCGCGGCGCGGTAGAGATCGGCGCCGCGTTCGCTCTCGGTATCTCCACGCAGGCGCGTCGGCGCCGAGGGCGGCACGGGCGCGGTGGCAGGCGCGGCGGGCGCAGGGGCGGCAGCGGACGCCACCGCAGTCGACGGCGCGGCCACCACTGGTGCAGCCGGCAGCGACAGCGCGCGATAGGCGACCACGCCCAGCAACAGCGCGGCGGGCGCCAGCAACAGCCAGGTTGGACGGGACACGACGGGCATGCGCGAGAGAGCCGGACAACGGGCAGAAGCGCAGCCGGACCCCCTGTCGCCCGGTGCTGCGAGCCGGCAGTCTACCCCAGGCCGCGGCCAGGGCATGCGCCAAATGGCGCCGCAGCACGGACGCGCGGACCGGCGGCACGGACGGACGGCACGACGCGCCAGCACAGGCCGCATCCAGCGCGAGGTCCGCCGCCCGTCTAAGATGCGCCCTTCCCCCCATTGCCCACCGACCGATGCCGTTCCTCGAACTGACCCTGCGCTGCACCGACGCCACCCAGCCCCGCTACGAGACTGCGCTGGAGGATGTCGGCGCGCTGGCGGTGACCCTGCTCGATGCCGACGCCGACACCAGCAACGAACGCGCGATCCTGGAGCCGGGCGTGGGCGAGACACCGCTGTGGGGCACGCTGGTGCTCACCGCGTTGTTCCCCGAGGAACAGGACGCGCTGGTGCTGCTGGCCGCGCTGGAGGCGTTCGACCCCGGGCTGGACTGGACCCAGGCCACGTTCCGCAAGGTCGACGACCAGGATTGGGAGCGGGCCTGGCTGGACCAGTTCCAGCCGATGCGCTTCGGCACGCGCACCTTCATCGTGCCGTGGAACCATGACCTGCCCGAGGACGCCCGCGGCGCTGACGCCGCAGTGGTGCGCCTGGACCCGGGCCTGGCGTTCGGCTCCGGCACCCACCCGACCACCGCGCTGTGCCTGCGCTGGCTGGACGCGCTGGCCACCGACGGCGTCCTGGCGCAGGCGCGCGTGCTCGATTTCGGCTGCGGTTCGGGGATCCTGGCACTGGCCGCACTGAAGCTGGGCGCCGCCGCCGCGGTGGGCGTGGACAACGACCCGCAGGCGCTGCTGGCCAGCCACGACAACGCCGAGCGTAACGCCGTGGGCGAGCGCCTGGCGGTGTACCTGCCCGCCGACGAACCGGCGGCCACCTATCCGGTGGTGGTGGCCAACATCCTCGCCTCGGCGCTGGACGCACTGGCGCCGACCCTGGCCGCGCGCGTGGCCCCGGGCGGGCGCATCGCCCTGTCCGGCATCCTGCACGGCCAGGAACAGGAGCTGCTGCAGCGCTACGCGCCGTGGTTCACCCAGCTGCGCACCGAGCAGGACGGCGACTGGATGCGCATCGACGGCGTGCGCCGCGGCTGATTCGCCACACCCGATCCGACGCGCCACCGCGCCCGGCGCCGACCGGCCCGCGGCAGGGCAGCGGGTAGGCACATGGACAGGACCTGCACGCCCTGCAAATTAGTTCTTGATTAATTATCGTAAAAAGATAATTATCGCCGCGTAGCGCACCGACGCGGAGGCAGCATCATGCGGCATCAGGGGAAAGAGGACGGCGGGGCAACACCCGCGGCAGGCGATGCGCTTGCTCGCCGGGGAAGGCTGTTCTTCGCCATCGCGTGTGCCGTGATGGCGCTGATGGCGGCAACCGCCGCACTTCAGGTGCTCTTGCTGCTTTTCCGTGTCGGGGACCACGCCGGCATGCTGCACGGCGGGTTCGCCTTCATCCTGACGCAGGCGCATGATGGCGCGATGCCGGCCGGTTTCGTGGCGATCTCACGCTATGCAGGTTGGCAGTCCGCCTTGGCGGCTGCGCTGCTGACGTTGCGTCTGATTCCGGGTCTAGTGATCCTGTCCGGGCTGATCGGTCTGTTCCGTCTTTATGCCCGACACCTGATTTTCACCGCCGCCAATGAAGCGCTGGTGCGTCGGATCGCATGGGCGCTCATCGCCTATGCCGTCGTCCCGCTCATGACCCATGCCGCGCTCTATGCCGCCGACATGAGCCCGGTCGCCATCAAGCTGGAACTCCGCCAGCTCGACGCGGCGGTCCTTGGCATCCTGCTGTTCGCGTTCGTGAACGTCGTCGCCGTCGGTGCAGAGATCGAACGCGACCGTGCCGGGTTCTTTTGATGCCGATCGTCATCCGGCTCGACGTCATGCTTGCGAAGCGGAAGATGCGGTCGAAAGATCTGGCGCGTGCGATCGGCGCGACCGAGGCCAACCTGTCGCTGTTCAAATCGGGGAAGGTCAAAGGACTGCGTTTCGAGACACTGGAAGCGATATGTCGGGAGCTGGACTGCCAGCCCGGCGACCTTCTCGAATACGACCCGGACACGCCGTCGCCCCCCTGATCAGCCGCGCTCAGCGCGCCCTCGCCCCCTCAATGATGGAGAAGCCCATGCGTCCGATGTCGGCGCTCGTCGCCTCGTGCCTGTTGCTCAGCCCCCATGCCGAATCCTCCGTGCCGCTGACCCCGGCGGGGAACGGCCATTTGGTCGTGCCTGCCTTCGTCAACGGCAAGGGGACCGTGCCCTTCATCCTCGACACCGGGGCTGACGGAACACATGTCTATCAGTGGTTCGCCAAGCAGCAGGCGTTGGAACCGGGCCTGCCCATCAGCGTGGAGGGCATGACCGGAGCGGCGATGATGCCGACCTATCGACTCGACAGCCTCACGGTCGATGGCCGCACGATGCGCAACGTCGAGGCCACCGGCTTGCCGGATCGCAAGGACGCCGAGGTCGCGGCGGGGGTGACGGGCAACGACCTGATGGACGGTGCGATCGCAATCTTCGACTTCCCGTGCCGCGAAGTCTCGCTGCGCCCCAAACCCGTCTCGATGCGCCGCATCCTCACCAAGGATGCAGTGATGCTCCAGGGCGGGACCGTCGTCGACGGAACGCAACTGACGCTGCCTGTCACCGTCAACGGCGTGGCGGGAATCGCCGTGCTCGACACGGGTTCGCGCGGGACGCAGATCAATCCGGCGTTCGCACGTGCCGCGCATCTCGATGTGGATGGCCCGTCTTTCCGGCGCGGGGAGACGCTCTACGGCGCGGCATCGGAGGCAAGGGAAACGCGCGAAGGCGAGGTCGACGCGGTGGCATTCGCAGGTCGCCGCGTGGACCGTCTCACCGTTCGCGTGGCCGATCTGCCAGTGTTCAAAAGCTTCGGGTTTGGCCAGGAGCCGGCGATGATCCTGGGCATCAACGCGATGATGGGGCAGCGCCTGGTCTACGACCACCAGGCAAAGCGGTTCTGGTTCGATCGCTCGCGCTGCGAGGCACCTGAATAAGCCAGCACCACCCCGCGGCGCATGGTCGACGCTTTGCGCGATTGGGCGCGTGGAACGGGAAAACGGGAAAGCGTCGGGGGCCGCAGAGGGCGGGCTCGCGACGAAGATAGTATCGCTAACATTCGACCAATAGGCAGCGCTACGAACCAACCGCAACGACCGGCACGGCTATATCTCGCCTCCCTTGCGGAGGTGCGTGTGAACAGCAAGCTGTACCAACGGGTGCGCGAAGCGCGCAAGCTGACCGGCCTCACCCAGGAGGCCCTGGCGCTGGACCTGGGCGTGACCCGCAGCGCCGTGGCGCAGTGGGAAATGGCCGAAGGCACAGCGCCGGCGGTGGAGCACCTGATCGCGCTGGCCCGCCGCAGCGGGCTGAGCTTCGAGTACCTGGCCACCGGCCGCGGCGAGCGGGTGTTCGGCGAACCGATCGCCGCGGACGCCGCCGCCATCGGCGAACTACCCAACCAATACCAGTTCACCGACCAGCAGTTGCGCCTGCTGGAGCGCTTCGAAAGCCTGAGCCCGCGGCAGCGCGCCGGCTTGCTCGACCTGCTCGACACCCGCAAGTCGCGCTGAGCAGGCCGCGGGACCCTCGCGCCGTGACGCGTCTAGCGCTGACGAAGGCCACGATCCAGCGGTAGCGCGCTGCAGATCCAGCCGGCGCGTGCTTGAATACCGGTCTCGCCGTCGTTGCCCGCGCGCATGCCCGATCGCACTCCGCCCCGTCCCAGCCTCGCCACCTTGCTGCGTCAGCCCGATCCGTCCGCCACGCAGGACGAGGCACCGGTCGCGCCGGCAGCGGGCGACGATGCACCGGCACCGGCGGCGGCGCTGACCGACACGGCAGCGCCGCCCGTAGCGCCAAGCGTCTCGCTAGCGTCTGCGAACGCGAAGCCGAGCGAGACCGAGGACGACGCCGACACCAACGCGCACCACGCCGCGCGTGACACGGACATGGGGGCGCTGCCGTCAGCGCCCGCATCGGCGACGGACCCCGCACCAACACTGGCACCGGCTACGACCGCGGCCATCGGTACCGCCCCCATCGCGCCTGCGTCCGCCGCCACTGCCGCCCCGAGCTTCCTGCATGGCCCACGCGCGCGGCGCCCGGTGCTGCACGCCGCGCCGTGGCAGTGGATCGCGCTGGCGGGGCTGGGCCTGCTGCTGGCGCTGCAAATCCTTATCGCCGATCGCCAGCGTCTGGGCGCCGACCCGCGCTGGCGGCCGTGGGTGGTCGGGGTGTGCCAGGTCCTGCGCTGCAGCGTGCCGGCCTGGCGTGAGCCGGCGGCTTTCACCATGCTCAGCCGCGAAGTGCGGCCGTTGCCCGGCCATGCCGGCACCCTGCAGGTGCAGACGACCTTCCGCAACGACGCACGCTGGGCGCAGGCCTGGCCGCTGCTGCAACTGTCGCTGGCCGACACCGACGGCCGCACCATCGGCAGCCGTGTGCTGCGCCCGCAGGAGTACCTGGGCCGCGCACGCCCGGACAGCGCCACGTTGGCGCCGGGACAGAGCGCACAGATCGCGTTCCAGGTGCGCGAACCGGCCGCCGAGACTGCGGCATTCAGTTTCGACTTCCACTGAGAACGCTGCGTTCGGGCACTGCGCCATGGCAGCGGCGCAGGCCACGCGCTAGACTCGTCCCCCCGCGCCGGCCCTCCTGCCGTCCGGCGCCGCTGTCATCCGGGGATCCGTCGAACTTGAACGCCGCCACCACTCGTCCTGACTCCAGTCGCGGCGCGCCGAAGCCGCCGCTGCGCGAACACGTGGCGCAATCGGTCCGCCGCTACCTGCGCGACCTCGATGGCTGCGACGCCGACGACGTGTACGAGATCGTGCTGCGCGAGATGGAGATCCCGTTGTTCGTGGAAGTGCTCAACCATTGCGAAGGCAACCAGAGCCGCGCCGCGGCGATGCTGGGCATCCATCGCGCCACGCTGCGCAAGAAGCTCAAGGAATACGGGCTGGCTTGAGGGCCGGGATTCGGGATTGGGGATTCGGGATGACCAGCCTGCGGCTGGTGAAAGCCGGGATTCGTGATTCGGGATGGCAGCACGCTGTCCTGCAGGACTTGAGTGGCAAGCGATCCGACACAGCACGCGACGCTGGTTGTAAGCGCTGCGCATCATCCTTGTAAGAGCGGCTTCAGCCGCGACGCCTGAAACCTGCATCGCCTCGCGAGGCGATGTCGAGCGAAGTGTTGCCGCGAAGAAACAGCGAGCGCCGAAGGCCGCACATTGCCATGTGGGAGGGGCTCAGCCCCGACGCGACACTGGCTGCAGCGCCAGGGCTGCAGCCCTGCTGCAACGAATGCCACGCCACACCCTGGCTGCAAAACGCGATCGCATCACCCAACCTCCATCGCCGACAGACAAACGGCGATGGGAATCCGAAAGAAATTCCTGCCCGCTTGCTGCGCGATCGGCCCCGACGCGCTATCGGGAAGGCACCGCGGCTGAAGCCGCTCCTACGCACGCACAGCGCGCGACACTCCAGCGAATCCCAAATCCCGACATCCCCAATCCCCGCCCCTCACACCCATCCATAACGGATCAGGTGGAAGAACACCGGCGCCGCAAAACACACCGAGTCCAATCGGTCGAGCACGCCGCCATGGCCTTCGATCATGTGGCCCCAGTCCTTGATGCCGCGATCGCGCTTGATCGCCGACATCACCAGGCCGCCGAAGAAGCCCATCAGGTTGGCGACCAGCGCCAGCGCGAACGCCTGCAGCGGCGAGAACGGGGTGATCCACCACAGCGCTGCGCCCAGCAGGCTGGCCGAGAGGATGCCGCCGACGAAGCCTTCCACGGTCTTGGACGGCGACAGCCTGGGCGCGATCAGATGCTTGCCGATCAGCTTGCCCCACACGTACTGCAGCACGTCCGAGGACTGCACCACGATCACCAGGAACGCGAACAGCAGCAGGTTGCGGCCTTCGTAGCCGGGAATCTTGAGGTTCAGCAGCGCCGGCACGTGCGAGATGCAGAACACGCAGATCATCAGCCCCCACTGCACTTTCGCGGTGCGCTCCAGGTAGCGCGTGGTGTCGCCGCCGATGGTGGACAGGATCGGCAGCACCAGGAACGCATAGACCGGGATCAGCAACGTGTACAGGCCGTACCAGTCGCTCCACACCAGCCAGTACTGCCATGGCAGCACCACATAGAACGCGGCCAGTAAGGCGTAGTAGTCGCCGCGCCGGGTCGGGGTGAGGGTGATGAACTCGCGCAGCGCGAACAGCGACACCAGCGCGAACAGCACGATCACGCCCAGGCGGCCGAAGGCGAACGCCAGCGCCACCACCGCGGCCATCACCCACCAGGCGCGGATCCGCGCCACCAGGTTGTCCAGCACCGCGCTGGGCCGTCCGCGCGCGCGCCAGCGCAGGGTCTCGGCGATCAGCGTGGCCACGATCAGCACCGTGGCGATGCCCAGGAACAACCACACCGTCTGTTGCCGCAGCGAGGATTGCTGCAGGTGTTCGCTCAGCGCGATCGGATTCATCGGGCCGCCTCCGCCTGCTCCGGCGCCAAGGCCAGCAGGGCCGCACGCGCGCGATCGAGGAAGGCCTGCTTGTCCTCGCCGGCGCCCAGCCGCAGCGGTTCGCCGAAGGTGGTGGTGCACAGCAGCGGCAGCGGCAGCCACATGCCCTTGGGCATCACCCGCTTGAGGTTGTCGATCCACACCGGCACGAACTCCAGTTCCGGCCGCTGCCGCGCCAGGTGATAGAGACCGCTCTTGAACGGCAGCAGGCCATCCTCGGTGTTGCGCGTGCCTTCCGGGAACAGGATCAGCGAGCCGCCGGCGTCGACCGCCTCGCACAGGCAGGCGATCGGATCGCGCTGGCGCTGCTGCGGATCGCGCTCGATCAGCACGCCGTTGAACACGGCATGGATCAGGTAGCGACGCAACGCGTCGCGCTGCCAGTAGTCGGCCGCCGCCACTGGCCGCACCTCGCGCCGCAGCGGTGCCGGCAACGACGACCAGATCAGCACGAAATCGCCGTGGCTGGCGTGGTTGCCGTAGTACACGCGGCGCTCGCTGGACGGCATGCAGCCGCGCCACAGCGCACGTGCGCCGGTGAGCAGACGGATCGCGGCGCTGCAGCCGCGGGCGATCAGGCGGGCGATCATGTCCACTCCAGTTCGCGCACGATGGCGCGCACGCGCATCACGATGGTCAGGGCGGCGGCGGCGATCAGCAGCGCCAGCGCCACGGCCAGGATCATGTGGGCCAGCGTGGCGTGCTGCAGCAGCAGCGCCGCGGCCGCCGCCAACGCGGCCAGCGACAGCCAATGCATGCGCTGCACGCGCGCCATCGGCCCCTGCAGCGGTTCGCGCACCGCGCAGGCCAGGCCGAGCATGCGCACATAGGCGGTGCCCACGCACAGCAAGGCGGCGGCCCAGCCCAGTTCCGCGCCGATGCCCAACACCGGCTGCAGGCCATAGCCCACGCCCAGGCACACCGCCACATCCGACAGCCGGTCCGGCGCCTCGTTGTACACCGCACCGGCACGGCCGATCAGTTGCGCCTGATGCGCCAGCAGCCCGTCCAGGCGGTTGCACAGCAGCCGCGCCTGCAGCGCCAGCGCCGCCAGCACCAGCAGCGCGGCGGCATTGAGCGGCGGCTCGCGCCAGGCCAGGGCGAACATCAGCGCGGCCAGCACTGCGCACGCCAGCCCGGTCCACGACACGCCGTTGGGCGTGGCCCCGCGCGCGCGCAACGCCAGCGCCAGGCGCGCACGCCACTGCGCACGCCGCACCTGCCAGGTCGAACCGGCCATCAGTCGCCGCCTCCACAACCGCCGCAGCCACCGCCGCCGCAACTGCTGCCGCAACTGCCGCCGCCGTCGCTGCTGCCACCGCCGCCACCGCAATTATTGGTCGACGCGTTACCACCGCCACCGTTGGACAGCGGCGAACGCAAGGCGTGGTAGTCGGCCCAGGGCGTGGTCATCAGGACGCTGGTGCCGGCCAGGGCCAGCGGCAGCGCCAGGTGCGAACCGGGCGCCAGCGAGGGAGCGGCGACGCCGTCGCGCCAGGCCGCATCGCGATCGGCCAGTAGCGCGTCGCCGGCGACGCTGCGCCGCGGCGGCGTGAGCAGGAAGCCGAGCGCAACGACCGTGACCACCACCATCGCCGCCACCAGGAAGCCGATCGGGCGCTGCAGCTGGAGGCCGATGCGCAGCTTCAGCAAACCCACGGTCCACAGCGCCAGCAACGGTGCGGCGCCGAACAGGCGCGCACACAGCGCCTGCGCATGGCCCAGCCACAGCCCCTTGGCGACCAGGGCCCGGCGCAGCGGTGCGGCGTCGCGCCGCAAGGCGGCCAGCGCCTGCTGCAGCTGCGGTTGCGCGCGCACGATCGCCAGCGCGCGCTGCAGCGCCGGCGGTGCGGCGACCCGGGTGTGTTCCAGCCGCGCGTGGCGGCGCAGGCGCTGGTCGGCTTGCAGGCGCACCGCGCCGGCCGCCAGCAGCAGGGCCAGTTGCTGATCGGCGACGCGCTCGCTGCCGCCGGCCAGATACGCCAGCTCGGCCGGATCCAGCGGCGCCTCGGTGTCGCCGCCGCGCAGTCCGCGCACGGCCAGGCGCAGCCGCGCGCCCAGGCTCCAGGCCAGGCCGATGCCGGCCAGGAACAGCAGCAGGAACGGCGGCCCGGGCCAGTGCAGCGGCGAGTGCGGGCCGTTGCCCTGCCAGAGCACCGCGAACAGCAGCGCCACGCCCAGCATCCAGCCCCACAGGGCGACGCCGCCGCGCGCGGGGACGACGCGGCGCGTGCCGGCCTGGCGCGGTGCCGGCGCGGTCGGCGCGCCGGCCGGGGCCGGCCAGCACGCCAACGGCGGCTCGCCGAAGTGATGCCAGTAGTGCCCCAGCGTGGCCTTGTACTGCGCCTGGAAGCGCTCGGCGTCGGCCGGGTCGCCGCGCCCGGGGTGATGATGCAGGGTGATCCGCAGCACCTGCGGACAGAACCGTTGCCAGTACTCGCGGGTGTCGGTGAGGTGGGTATGCCAGACCTGGTCGACCAGGGCGCTGGGCGTCACCTCCTCGCCGGCCACGCAGGCCAGGAAGCAGAAGCGCCGGTACTCCTCGACCGCCCGCGCGGCCAGCGCCTGCGACACGTTGGCTTCCTTGGCGACGCGGCGCACGAACGCCGGCAGCGCCGCTTCGCCGTCGCCGAAACGGTAAACCTGCAGGCGCTGCCACAGCGCGTGCCGGGCCGCATCCACCTCGGAGCGCAAGGTCGTTGCGGGTTCGTCGGTCATGGCGTCTGCCTCCTCATGCAAACTGCCCCGTGCACAGCGCCAGTACCAGTGCCAGCAGCTGCACCGCGAGGGCGATCAACTGCCGCCGCAGCAGGCGGCGCATGCCCTGCCAGCGCGCCAGCCAGTCGCGCGGCGGCGGCAGCGCGCGCAGCAGGCCCAACCTGTGCAGGACCGCGTCCAGATCGGCACCGGCGCGCGCTGGATCCGCTTCGGTCAGCACTGCCTCCAGCAGATCCGCATCCAGCCCGACCCGCGCCGCCCAGTAGCGCTGCAGCAGGCCGGCCAGCGCAGAGCATCCGCACAGCGCCGCGGTGAGCACGGCGCCGGTGCCGGCATACCAGGCGACCAGCAGCAGGGCCGTTGCCAACACCACCTGCGACAGCCGGTCCAGCGGCGCGCCCTGGCGCAGCACGGCCGCCATCGTGCGCAGTTCCAGCGACGCGCTCATGCCGGCAGCTCCTGCGCCTGCAGCGACGCCGGCGGCGCAGTGCAGGCGGCGGCGATGGCGGCACGCTGGGCCGGCCCCAGCACGATGCGTGGCGCGCGCGCCTGCAGCAGCGCCAGCGCGTCGTCCACGCTGACAGCGCGGCCGCTACGCAGCAGCCAGGTGGCAACCGCGGCCGCGCTGCGCGAATAGCCCAGCGCGCAGCAGGCCAGCACCGGGCCGTGCACGCGCGCCGCTTCGATCGCGTCGGCGGCCGCACGCAGGGCCGCGGCCGGCGGCGCCACCAGGTCCAGCATCGGCACCACGCGGTCGTGCGCCTGCGCCGGATGCAACGACAGTTCCGCGCTGACGTCGACCACCGCGGCGAAGCGCGTGCGCTCGCCGCGGCCGGGCATGCGCCCGAGCCAGACGCCGTCGGCGATCGCGCGTGGCGCCGGATCGCGCCAGGTCCAGGCGCGCGAGTTCAGCCACGCGGCAACCAGGTACGGCGCGTACAACCAGCGCGCGGCCAGGCTCAGGCGGCCGTCGGTGCGCTTCTGCAAACCGAGCGGACCGAGCAGCGCGTAGCTGAGCGCGACCAGCAGCAGCGACAGCCCCGGCCACAGCAGCCACCAGCCGGCGCCACCGAGCGCGCGTGCGGCGGCCACGCAGGCCACGCTGCCGAGCAGGTACAGCGCGGCCAGGCGCCAGCGCCGCGGATCGCGCGCGAGTGCCGCCGCGGGCAACGGCGCGGCGATGCGCTCCGGCCATAGCCACACGCACAGCCAGCCGGCGGCCAGGCCGGTAGGCACATCCAGGAAGTGATGCTGGTAGGTGGTCAGCACCGACAGCCCGATCAGCGCGAACCAGCCGTGCAGGGCCAGCCGCGGCAGCCCGTGCAGGTGCTGCGCGTAGCGCACCCACAGCACCACCAGCAGCACGATGTGCAGCGACGGCGCCTGGTTGAACGGCTTGTCGAAGCCCAACAGCACCGCGAACAGCCAGCCGAACACGCCCTCGGTGGTTGGCCGCTCGAAACCGAAGCGCAGCGGCCACAGCAGGAAGCAACCCACCGCCAGCAACTGCGCGGTGAGCAGGCGCCGCGCATGCGTGTCCAGTTCGGCACGCGTGCGGCACACGAAGAACGAGGCCACGTAGAACAGGTCGATCGACCAGTACGGCACGATGGTCCACGGCCAGAACGGGATCTGGGTTTCCCAGGCGAATGGCAGCGACGGCACGTCGACGCGACGCGCGGCCAGCGTGTTGGCCAAGCCGTAGCTGAGGAAGAAGAACGGCCCCAGCAGCGCCAGCCAGACCAGCGCACGCCGCCACGGCCGCGCGGCGGCAACGCTCATGGCGCGATCCGCTGCGCCAGCGACACAGTGAAGATGCCCCAGTCGTCGATGCGCTGCTCCAGCTTGCGGAAGCCGGCCGCGCACACCAGCTCGTCCATCTCCTGCTGGGTACGCCGGCGCATCACCCAGGCCGCACCGCCGCGGTGGCTGGTCAACGCGCGGGCGATGAATTCCAGCTGCGGGTGCCAGGGTTGACCGGTGTAGGCCAGGTAACCGCCCGGCTCCACCGCCGCGGCCACGCCCTGCAGCGAGCGCAGCACCTGGTCGTTGTCCGGGAACAGCTCGTACAGGCCCGACACCACCGCCAGCGTCGGCCGCGGCTGCAGCGCCGCCAGCGCGTCGCGGTCGAAGGCATCGCCCTGCTCGAAGCGGGCGATGTCGGTGGCGCCGAGCGCGGCGATCAGCGCGCGGCCCTGCGCCACGTTCAAGGGACTGAAATCGCGCAGCAGGATCGCGTCGGCGCGCTGGCTGCCACCGGCCAGCGCTTCCAGTACGTAGCGGCCATGGCCGGCGGCGATGTCCAGCGCGCGCACCGGCAGGCCGGCCGCGCGCAGGCGCTGCATTGCCAGGCCCAGCAGTTCGTGCAGGTGCTGGCGACGCACGCGGATGCCGCGCCAGCCGATCGCATCCAGGTAGTTGCGGTCGATCATCCGCCCCAGCGGGCCGCGCCCGGCGGCCTGATCGCGGTAGATGTAGTCCAGCGTGCTGCCGGAATCGAAGCCGGTCTGCAGGCCCAGCGCGATGCCCTCGGACAGCCGCCCGCCCAGGCGCAGGCCGGCGCGCACGCCGCGCCAGCGCAGGTCCTGCAGGCTGTAGCGCTCCGGCGGCCAGGCCAGGCGCTCGGCTTCCTCGAAAGTCGGGCCATGCCGGTGCGCCTGCAGCAGGCTGGGCAGCGCCGGCGCGGCGGCGAAGCGCTCGCGCACGAAGCGGCGGAGTTGCGCCAGCGCCGGTGCGCGGTCGCGCTCGCCCAGGGTGTCGTGGAAGAAACCGGGCAGCAGGTGGCGCTCCTTCACCGGCGAGGACAAGCGCTCGTAGAAGCGATCCTGCGGCCCGCGATGCACCACGAAATCGCTGCCCGACACCAGCAGTTGCACCGGCACGGTGATCGCCTGCGCGTCGCCGACCACGCGGTCGGCCGCCGCATACAGACCCAGCAGCACCCGCACCGAGATCGGCCGGGTGATCAACGGATCGCTGCGGTAGCTCTCGACCCGCGCCGGGTCGTGGGTCAGCCACTGCGGCTTGACGTAGCTGTTGACGAAGAAGTTGCCGCGCAACTTCTGCATCAGGGCCAGCCCGGGCCGTGCGAACGGCACGTACAGCTTGACCTTGAACGCCGGCGAGGCCAGCACCAGCGCGCGCAGCGGCGGCGCGTAGTCGTGCACCCAGGTGCTGGCGACCACCGCGCCCACGCTTTGCGCCACCACCACGATGTCCTGCACGGCGATGCCGTGGACCTGCCCGATGTGCGCGACGAAGCGGTCCAGGTCACGCACCAGTGCCGGGAAACCGGGCGCGTCGCCGCGCGCGCCGGGCGAGCGGCCGTTGCCGCGCGCATCCCAGGCGAACACCGCGCAGTCGTCCAGGCCCAATTCCTCGGCCAGGTGCATGACCCGCCCGGAATGCTCGTGGCCGCGATGCAGCAGCACGATCGCCCGCGGCGGCGCCACCGGCGCGGTGGCCGGCCAGTGCCGGTAAAACAGCCGTGTGCCGTCGAAACTGGCGAATTCGCTTTCGTTGACCTGCCGCATCCGTTGCCGATGTCCTGTCTGTGGTGAATCCATGTATCCCGCGGCCCGCAATGGCCGCACCCGCTCAGTCGCGCGCGTCCGCCTCGCGCAATCCGGCCGCGACGCGGCGCACCGTCGTCGACACGCACAGGAACGCCACCACCCCAGCGAAGCCATTGACGGCTGGTGCGCCGGGTAAGCCACAGGCCAGCAGCACCCCCAGCACGCCGACGCAGAAGGCGCGATCGCTCTTGCCCATCGGCCCATCGTAGCGGCGGCTGGCGCCGACCATCAGCCCCAGCACCCCGGCATACTCGGTCAGCGCCGCGGTCAGCACCATCAACCACACCCAGCCGCCCATCACGCCCGGCACGCTCAGCAGGCTCAGGTACAGCGCCGCATCGGCCACCACGTCGCACAGTTCATTGAGGTAGGCGCCCAGCCGCGACTGCTGGCCGAACTCGCGCGCCAGCATGCCGTCCACCGCGTTCAAGGCCATCCGCAGCAGCATCCATACCGGCAGCAGCGCGTACCACAGCGGCTGCGCCGCGCCTTGCGCGTAGACCACCGCGGCGACCAGCAGCGACAGCAGCGCCGCGGCCACCGTCACCTGGTTGGCGGTGACGCCGAGTCGGTCCAGCACGCGCACGCCCGGCCGCAGCAGGTCCTGGAAACGTCCTTTGAGGGCATAGATCGACACGCGCGTGGTCCTGACGGCGAGGGCGGGGCGGCGACAGCCTAATGCATCGCAGCGGCTGCGCGCGCGATGGCGCAGCCCGCCACGCCCGCGCCAGGCGCCGCGTGCGGCGGCACGACCAGTGCGCGTCGCCGTCACACCGCGGGGGCCGCGCAGCACTGTCTGCGGCACGAGAACCCACCTACGCAAGGGCCGCCGAGCGCTCGGCGTCATCGCGTGGAATCGACCTTCGCACGCACGATCCGCTTACCAGGTGCGGGCCCCAGCCGGGCGTCGGCGGGCCTCAGCGCCTACAATGGCGGCCCGTTCCGCTGCCCCCGCCCTGCCCCATGCCCTCCGATTTCCTGCCCGTGCGCCGGGCGCTGCTGTCCGTTTCCGACAAGACCGGCCTGATCGACCTGGCCCGCGCGCTGGCCGCGCGCAACGTCGAACTGCTGTCCACCGGCGGCACCGCCAAGGCGCTGCGCGAGGCCGGGCTGGCGGTGAAGGACGTGTCCGAACTGACCGGCTTCCCGGAGATGATGGACGGCCGGGTCAAGACCCTGCACCCGCTGGTGCACGGCGGCCTGCTCGGCCGCGCCGGCACCGACGATGCGGTGATGGCCGAACACGGCATCGCCGCGATCGACCTGCTGGTGCTGAATCTGTATCCGTTCGAGGCGGTCACGGCGAAGGCCGACTGCACGCTTGCCGACGCGGTGGAGAACATCGACATCGGCGGCCCGGCGATGCTGCGCTCGGCGGCCAAGAACTTCGCCCGCGTGGCCGTGGCCACCGACCCGGCGCAGTACGCCGAACTGCTGGCCGAACTGGAGGCCAACGACGGCCGGCTGTCGGCGGCCAAGCGCTTCGCCCTGGCGGTGGCCGCGTTCAACCGCGTCGCCCAGTACGACGCGGCGATCAGCAACTACCTGTCCGCGGTCACCGCCAGCGACGCCGCGGTGCCGACGCGCAGTCCCTTCCCGGCGCAGATGAACTCCAGCTTCGTCAAGGTGATGGAACTGCGCTACGGCGAGAACCCGCACCAGCAGGCCGCGTTCTACCGCGACCTCTACCCCACGCCCGGCACCCTGGCCACCTTCACCCAGCTGCAGGGCAAGGAGCTGTCCTACAACAACATCGCCGACAGCGATGCGGCCTGGGAATGCGTGCGCCAGTTCGACGCGCCGGCCTGCGTCATCGTCAAGCACGCCAACCCGTGCGGCGTGGCGGTCGGCGCCGGCTGCGGCGACGCCTACGAACTGGCCTACGCCACCGACCCGACCAGCGCCTTCGGCGGCATCATCGCCTTCAACCGCACGCTGGACGCGGCCACCGCCAAGGTCATCCTGGACCGCCAGTTCGTCGAGGTGCTGATCGCCCCCGACTATGACGACGCCGCGCTCGAGTACGCCAAGAAGAAGGCCAACGTGCGCGTGCTGCGCATCCCCGCCGGCGACGGTGCGTACGGCATCGACAGCAAGCGGGTCGGCTCGGGCATCCTGCTGCAGACCAGCGACGCCCACGTGGTGCCGCGCGATGCGCTGAAGGTGGTGACCCGGCTGGCGCCGAGCGAGGCGCAGTTCGCCGACCTGCTGTTCGCATGGAAGGTGGCCAAGTACGTCAAGTCCAACGCCATCGTCTACGCCAAGGACCACCGCACCATCGGCGTCGGCGCCGGGCAGATGAGCCGGGTGTACTCGGCGCGCATCGCCGGCATCAAGGCCACCGACGCCGGCCTGGCCGTGGAAGGCTCGGTGATGGCCTCCGATGCGTTCTTCCCGTTCCGCGACGGCATCGACGCCGCCGCCGCGGCCGGCATCAAGGCGGTGATCCAGCCCGGCGGTTCGATGCGCGACGCCGAGGTGATCGCCGCGGCCGACGAGCACGGCATCGCCATGGTGTTCACCGGCGTGCGCCACTTCCGCCACTGAGTCCGGAGCGATGCGCATGTCCGCTGTCGCGCCGCGTCCGCTCGCCGTGCTGGCCCTGGCCGGCGCCGTCGTACTCGGCGGCTGCGCGCCAGCGCCGGCGCCCTCACAAGGCAAGGCACCTGCGGCAGCGCCCGCCAGCGCCGCCGCACCAGCCCACGTCAGCCGCACCGCGCGCCTGCTCGCATTCGTGCAGCAACGCTACGGCAGCGCCGCGACGCTCGCCGGACACTGGCCGGGGCAATGGACCCAGGACGGCGATAGCCATGCGGTGGACTGGCAAATCTGCGCCGAACAACCGGTGGTCATCGGCGACGGCTGGCAGCAGTTGCTGGCAGTGTGCGGCGCGCTGCGCGATGCCGGCCACCCGGAGCCGGGCACCATCGACTTCTACGTGCTGCGCCCCGAGGGCCAGGGCTTCGCCGTCGCCGCCGAACGCACCGGCGGCACCTACGGCAGCCAGGGCCAGCCGGGCGAGGTCGGCATCGTCCGCTCCGGCAGCGACTTCTACGGGTTCCGGGTCGAGGACGGCTGGTTCGGCCAGGGCTACGCGCTGCAATCGCAGACCCTGATCCTGCCCGGCCCCAAGGGCCTGGTCGACGCCGGCAGCGTGCGCAGCCACATCGACAACGGCGGCGCCGCCGACTGCGACGACGCCGATGCGGCGGCGGACTGCAAGGCCGGCCAGTTCAACATCGACTTCGCCCTGCGCTTCGACGACCGCGACCATGCCGCCCGCGTGTGGCCGCTGCTGATCGAGGAAACCGGCACGGACTGCGGCCAGCGTCCGGTGCACCGCGAACACCGCTTCGCGCTGGATCAGAAGACCTGGACCTACCATTTCCCCGAGGCGCTGCAGCGCGAAGGCTGCACGTGAGGCGTGCGCGCCCGGTGCACCCGCTTCCCTTTCCCCTGCAATCTGGAACTCCGCGATGAAACTGCTCGTCATCGGCTCCGGCGGCCGCGAACACGCCCTGGCCTGGAAGCTGGCCCAGTCCCCCCGTGTCGACGAAGTGCTGGTGGCACCCGGCAATGCCGGCACCGCCGGCGAGGCCAAGTGCCGCAACGTGCCGGTCAAGGTGAACGACCTCGACGGGCTGCTGGCGCTGGCCCAGGACGAAGGCGTGGCACTGACCGTGGTCGGCCCGGAAGTGCCGCTGGTGCTGGGCGTGGTCGACCGTTTCCGCGCCGCCGGGCTGCGCATCTTCGGCCCCAGCGCCGCCGCCGCGCAGCTGGAAGGCAGCAAGGCCTACGCCAAGGACTTCCTGCAGCGCCACGGTATTCCCACCGCGTTCTACGCCGTGCACACCGAGGTCGAACCCGCGCTGGCGTACGTCCGCGACAAGGGCGCGCCGATCGTGATCAAGGCCGACGGCCTGGCCGCCGGCAAGGGCGTGATCGTGGCGATGTCGCTGGAGGAGGCCGAGGCCGCGGTGCGCGACATGCTCTCCGGCAACGCCTTCGGCGACGCCGGTGCGCGCGTGGTGATCGAGGAATTCCTCGACGGCGAGGAAGCCAGCTTCATTTCCATGGTCGACGGCCACACCGCGCTGCCGATGGCCACCAGCCAGGACCACAAGCGCGTCGGCGACGGCGACACCGGCCCCAACACCGGCGGCATGGGCGCGTACTCGCCGGCGCCGGTGGTGACGCCCGAGGTGCACGCGCGGGTGATGCGCGAGGTGGTGGAGCCGACCGTGCGCGGCATGCGCGCCGACGGCGTGCCGTTCACCGGCTTCCTCTACGCCGGGCTGATGATCGACGCCAGCGGCGCGCCCAAGGTGATCGAGTTCAACGTGCGCTTCGGCGACCCGGAAACGCAGCCGGTGATGCTGCGCCTGCAGTCGGACTTGCTCGACCTGCTCGAGGCCGCGCTCGACGAACGCCTGCACGCAACCGAAGCGCAGTGGGATCCGCGCCCGTCGCTGGGCGTGGTGCTGGCGGCGGCGCCGTATCCGGAGACCCCGGTCACCGGCGAAGCGATCACCGGCCTGGACGCGGTGCCGGCCAACGCCAAGGTGTTCCATGCCGGCACCACGCTGGACGCGCAGGGCGGCGTGCTCAGCGCCGGCGGCCGCGTGCTGTGCGTGGCGGCGCTGGGCGACAGCGTGGCCGAGGCGCAGCGGCATGCGTACGCCGGTGTGGAGCGGATTCATTGGGCCAGCGAATTCCACCGCCGCGACATCGGCTGGCGTGCGATCGCGCGCGAGCAGGGGGCGTAAGGGGCTGGGAATCGGGAATCGGGAATCGGAGTGAAGCATCGGCCCACGAAGCCGGTCGTGCTGGCAGTCCACGATGTCGCACCAGACCCTCTGTGGGAGCGGCTTCAGCCGTGACGAGTGAAGCCGAAAGCCGGCTGACACTCTCCCTCGTCGGGACTGAAGTCCCTCCCACAAAGAGCGCACGTCGAGCGCACGTGGAAACACGCACGTGGTCACCATCGCCCTTGCGCTAGCCTGACACCTCCCCCGGTTCTGCGCACAGCACTCCCCATGGCCCTCTCCCCTGCCCTCCGCACCCGCTTCCGCGCGCTCGCCGCGCAGACCGACGGCATCGACACCGCGGCCTACGCCGCCTGCGACAAGGATCCGCTCGATCCCATCATCGGCCTTGGCCGCCGCGACGCGCGGGTGTGCATCCTGGGCCGCGACCCGGGCCGCAGCGAGGTGGAGCACGGCGAGCCTTTCGTCGGCAGTGGCGGCCAACTGGTGCGCAAGGCGCTGTACCGGCACCTGCACGACGGGGCGGAGATGCCCGATTTCGCCGCCGGGCTCGAGGCCGGCCGCGTCGCATTCTGGCTCAACACCGTGCCGTACAAGCCGGTGGGCAACAAGGCCTGGTCGATGCCGGTGAAGCGGCGCTTCCATCCGCTGATGCGGCGCCTATTGCTCGAGCAGTGGCGCGGCCGCGATGTGCTCACCCTCGGCCGCGAGGCCTTCCTGTGGTTCGGCATCGACCAGCCGCGCGAGGTGCGTGCGGCGCTGGACGCGTTCTGGGCGCGCGAGGACCGCTTCCAGGCGCAGACCGAGGTGGAGCTGCGCAGCGAGGACGGCCGCCGCACCCGCCGCGTGGTGCTGCATCCGCTGCCGCATCCCTCGCCGCTCAACCAGACCTGGTACAAACGTTTCCCGGCACTGCTGGACGCCCGCCTGCGACAACTGGAAGTCTGAGCGCGCTCGCGTAGACGGGCCCTCTAGAGGGGGATCGCATACAGCGACGGTGCGTTATCGTGTCGCGGTGCCGACCCCCTCGATCGAAACCCGCCTGAGCCGCCTGTGGGCCCACGAAAAGGCCAGCTACGGGCTGCGCGTGTTCATCGCGCTGGCGGTGGCGATGGGCGTGTGCTGGCACCAGCAGCAATTGGAGGCGGTGCCGGCGCTCTTCCTGGGCACCATCGCCAGCGCCATCGCCGAGACCGACGACAACTGGCTAGGCCGGATCAAGTCGGTGCTGCTGTCGCTGCTGTGTTTCGCCGCCGCCGCCGCCGCAGTGGTGCTGCTGTTCCCGTATCCGTGGCCGTTCGCTGCCGGCCTGGCGCTGTCCACCTTCGCCCTGACCCTGCTCGGCGCGCTCGGCGAACGCTACGCCTCGATCGCCCAGGCCACGGTGGCGCTGGCGATCTACGCGATGATCGGCCTGGACCATGGCACCCAGAACGGCCACGTCGGCGGCAATGCCTGGCACGGCGTGGCGCTCCTGTTGCTCGGCGCCGGCTGGTATGCGGTGCTGTCGGTGCTGTGGACGGTGCTGTTCGCCAACCGGCCGGTGCGCGAGCGGCTGTCGCGGCTGTACCTGGAGCTGGGCCGCTACCTGCGGCTCAAGGCGGCCCTGTTCGAGCCGGTGCGGCAGAGCGACCTGCACGCGCGGCGGCTGGCGCTGGCCGAGCAGAACGCGCAGGTGGTGGCCGCGCTCAACGCGGCCAAGACCGCGATCATCAGCCGCTTCGGCCGCTCCGGCCGACCCGGCGTGCAATCGGGCCTGTATTTCCGCCTGTACTACATGGCGCAGGATTTTCACGAGCGCGCCAGCTCCTCGCACTACCCGTACGAGGCGCTGACCGACGCGTTCTTCCACAGCGACGTGCTGTACCGCTGCCAGCGTCTGCTGGCCCTGCAGGGCAAGGCCTGCGCGGCGCTGGGCGAGGCGATCCGGCTGCGCCAGCCGTTCGACTACGGCGAGCAGACCCAGCAGGCCACCACCGACCTGCGCGAGTCGCTGGATTTCCTGCACGCCCGCGCCGATCCACGGCAGGCACGGCTGCTCGGTTCGCTGGAACTGCTGGTCACCAACCTGCACAGCATCGAGCGGCGCCTGGCAGAGGCCGCGCAGTCGGACACCACCAGCGACACCCTCGACACCCGCCTGCGCGACTCCTCGCCGCACACCCTGCGCGAGATGCTGCGGCGCCTCGGCCAGCAACTCACGCCCGGCTCGGTGCTGTTCCGGCACGGTCTGCGCATGGCCATCGCGCTGGTGGTGGGCTACGCCATCATGCAATCGATCCACGCCAGCAACGGCTACTGGATCCTGCTGACCACCGCCTTCGTGTGCCGCCCCAACTACGGCGCCACCCGCCTGCGCCTGGTCCAGCGCATGGCCGGCACCCTGATCGGCCTGGGCGCGGCCTGGGCGCTGATGCAGCTGTTCCCCGGCACCGAGCTGCAGTTGCTGTTCGCCCTGCTCGGCACGCTGGTGTTCTTCGTCACCCGCACCGACCGTTACATGCTCGCCACCGCGGCGATCACGGTGATGGCGCTGTTCTGCTTCAACCTGATCGGCGATGGCTTCATGCTGATCTGGCCGCGCCTGCTCGACACCCTGATCGGCTGCGCGATCGCCGCCGCCGCCTCGTTCCTGATCCTGCCGGACTGGCAGGGTCGCCGCCTCAACCAGGTGCTGGCAACCGTGCTGTCCAGCAGCGCGCGCTACCTGGCGCAGGTGCTGGAGCAGTACCGCAGCGGCATGCGCGACGACCTGCCCTACCGCATCGCCCGCCGCGACATGCACAACGCCGACGCCGCGCTGTCGGTGGCGCTGTCGAACATGCTGCGCGAGCCCGGCCGCTACCGCCGCAACCTGGATGCCGGCTTCCGCTTCCTGGCCCTGTCCAACACTCTGCTCGGCTATCTGTCGGCGCTGGGCGCGCACCGTGCCGCGCTGGCCGGCGAGACCGATCCGGACATCGCCCGCGCTGGCGACTACCTGCCGCAGGCGCTGGGCGCACTGGCCGACGCGCTGGCCGAGCGGCGCGCGCTGCCGGCCGCCGACGAAGCGGCCGAGACCGCGCTGGCCGACGCGCTGGAGCGCGAGGAGGGCATCGACGAGGCCAAGCGCCGGCTGGTGCGCAATCAGCTCGCGCTGACCCTGCGCCTGCTGCCCAAGCTGCGCGCCGCCGCGCAGGCGGTCACCGCCGCGACGGTGCCGCCGGCGCCGGCGCTTGCCGCGCCGGCCGCACGCTGATGCCCATCCACAGCAGCGCCGCCACCGCCAGCGCCGCGCCGCCGAGCGCCACCCCGCGCCAACCGGCGTAGGCATAGGCCGCGGTGCCGAGGCTGGACCCGATCGCACCGCCGATGAAGTAGCAGGTGACGTAGGCCGAGGTGATGCGGTTGCGCGCGGCCGGATCCAATTGATAGATCACGCTCTGGTTGCCGATGTGCACGCCCTGCACCGCCACGTCCAACAGCACGACCCCGGCGATCAGCAGCCACAGCGAGTGCGGCGCGCCGAGCAGCAACAGCCACGACAGCAGCAGCATGACCAGGCCGCCCCAGCCGACCAGATGGCCGGCGCCGCGGTCGGACAGCTTGCCGGAGAGGTTGGCGGCGAACGCGCCGGCCGCGCCGATCAGCCCGAACAGGCCGATGGTCGCGGTGCCGTAGCGGTAGTCCGGGCCGGACAGCAGGAACGCCAGCGTGGTCCAGAACATGCTGAAGCCGGCGAACAACAACCCGCCGAGCACCGAGCGCGCGCGCAGCACCGGCTCGTCGCGCAGCAGCGCCAGCACCGACCCGATCAGGTGCGGATAGGACAGGTGCGGGTTGCCCGGGTGCCGCGGTAGGCCGCGCCACAGCAGGCCCGAAGCCACCAGGATCAGCACCGCCGCGACCCAGTACACGGTGTGCCAGCCGCCGATCCCGGCAAGCAGGCCGGAGGCCGTGCGCGCCAGCAGGATGCCCAGCAGCAGGCCGCTCATCACCGTGCCGATGACCCGGCCGCGCTCGTGCGGCGCGGCCAGGGTGGCGGCGAACGGCACCAGGATCTGCGCCGCCACCGAACTCAGGCCGGTGATCAGGGTGCCGAGCAGCAGCAGCGCGAAACTGTGCGCCATCGCGCTGACCAGCAGGCCGACCGCGCTGAGCGCGTACAGGCCGACGATCAGGCTGCGTCGTTCGAAGCGGTCGCCCAGCGGCACCAGGAACAGCAGGCCGACCGCGTAGGCCAGCTGCGCGGTGGTGACCACCGCGCCGGCGCGGCGCACGTCGATGGCGAAGGTCTGCGCCAGCACTTCCAGCAGCGGCTGCGCGTAGTAGTTGCTGGCCACCGCCAGGCCGGTGGCGGTGGCCATCAGCAGCACCAGGCCGCGGCGCATCGGCGGGTGCGAGGTCGTTTCCATGGAAGGACACCAGAAATCGTGGGGAGGGGCGCAGTCTGTGGTGACGGCAGCGATCTTACAAACGCATTTTTTTCACCACTGCCATCTGCTTTTGAGATAGCGTGGGCGCGGCAGCCGGCAGCCGGCAGCCGGCAGCCGGCAGCCGGCAGCCGGGCCGCTTCGCCGCGGTTGCCGCTGCGGACGCGTGCAGCCCTGCAGTCCAGAAAAAAAAGCGGCCCCACCGACTGCCATCGCCTCGAAGGAACGCGTCCCATGCCCAGCACCGACATCGCCGAGGCGCTGCAACAGCACGGGTACGCTGTGGTCCGCGGCTTCCTGGGCGAAGGCGACATTCCCGACAGCCTGTTGCGCTTCCTGGAAGGCGCCGAGAAGTTCCACGACGGCGTGATCGGTGACCTGCCGGCGGCGGACATGCAGCGGATCCAGGCGCGCATCGCCGCCACCGTGCCGCCCGTGGCCGCAGCCATGGGCCTGGCGATCGCCGCCGACCGCTTCGGCTACTGCGCCATCCGCATCCGCGAAAGCCATGCCGCGCCGAGCCTGCGCCTGCCGTTCGACCAACACCGCGATCCGAAGACCGCGCCGGGCGGCGCGCTCAACTGGCACCTGGACCACTTCAGCTATTTCCTGCATGGCGACCATCGCAACTACCTGATCTGCTACATGCCGGTGCGCAAGCCCGATGCCGGCCTGGCCAACGTGGCCATCGTCGCCGACGACGTGGTCGCACGCCTGGATCCGCAGCTGCACCGGCGCATCCAGGGCCGCGGCGCGCTGCGCTTCCGCTGCGTGGAGGCCGACACGCTGGACTGGTTCCGGCTGCGTTTTCCCGGGCAGGCCATCGCCATCGGCGACTGGTATGCGATCGAGGACCTGCACGACGCCAGTCCCGGCTGGAAGATCGACTTCGACCTGGAAGCGCACAAGGTGGTGCCGCAACTCGCGGTCGGCGACCTGCTGATCATGCGCGCCGATGTCATCCACCGTACCCACGATGCCGGCTGCGACCGCATCTCGGTGCGCTGCGACGTGCTGCCCGCGCGTGCGCCGCGGCTCGAGACGCTGCACGGCCTGCTCGGCCTGAGCCTGCGCTACCCGTTCATGAGCCGCAAGCGCCGCTACAACATCCGCCTGTGGCTGCGCCAGCAATGGCGCAAGCGGCTGGGGCGCGCGACGTGAGGCGGCCGCTGCGACAAACGTCGTTGCATGCATGCAGCGCCACCACTGCTCGGCTGGCGCGTCGCCACGGCGCATGCCAGGCAACGCCATGCTGACCCTGCGCCAGCTCGAATTCGCCGTGGCCGTCGCCGAGGAAGGCAGCTTCACCGCTGCCGCGCGCCGCTGCCACACCGTGCAGTCGGCGCTGAGCCACCAGATCGCCAAGATCGAGCAGGCGCTGGGCGCGCGGCTGTTCGAGCGCGGTGCGCGGCAGGTGCGCGCCACCGCCGCCGGCGAGGTGTTCCTGCACAACGCCCGCGCCACCCTGCGCGCGGCCGAGCGCCTGCACGAGGAGATGGCGCAGACCCTGGGCACGGTGCGCGGCCGCCTGCAGATCGGGCAGATCTCCTCGTTGAATGCGGTGCAGGTGCCGGCCGTGCTGCGCCAGTTCCGCGAGGCGCACAGCGCGGTGGACGTGCACCTGCGCACCGGCATGAGCGATGCGCTGCTGCTGGAACTGAGCGAAGGCCGGCTCGACGTGGCCCTGGTCGGGGTCGGCCCGCATGTGGCGCTGCCGCCGCAGCACCTGTTGCTGCACGAGGAAGGGCTGGCGCTGATCGCCGCGCCCGGCCACCGTTTCGCCGCGCGCCGCGAGGTGGCCCTGCGCGAACTGGAGGACGCGCCGATGGCCGGGCTGATCCCCGGCGCCGGCGTGCGCGGCATCATCGACCGCGCCTTCGCCGCCGCCGGCCTGCGCCAGCGCCTGCAGTACGAGGTCACCCACGCCGACCTGCAGCGGCAACTGGTGGCCGAAGACCTGGGCCTGGCGGTGGTGCCGCAGACCATGGCCACCGGCATGCACGGCGTGGCCACGGTGGCGCTGCGCGAGCGCTTCCGCTTCCTCACCTATGCCGTGTGGCGGCCGGACCCGACCCCGGCCGCGCGCGCCTTCATCGCCCTGCTGCGTGCGCGGCGCGATGCACTGCAGGCCGCGGCCGGCAGCGCCGAGGCCGGCCGCCGCGCGCCGCGCCTGCGCGCGCGGCGAACCTGCTAGGCTGCGCGCGTTCGCAAAGGAGCCTGCATGTCCGCCCACAGCCAGTTCGCCCTGTTGCGGCAACGCCGCTTTCTGCCGTTCTTCGTGGTCCAGGCGCTGGGCGCCTTCAACGACAACGTGTACCGGCAGGCGATCATCGGCCTGCTGTTCTATCTGGGCGTGACCCCGGAGCAGCGCACGCTGTACACCAACCTGGCGCCGGCGCTGTTCATCCTGCCGTACTTCCTGTTCTCCTCGCTGGCCGGGCAGATCGCCGAGAAGCTGGAGAAATCGCGGCTGGTGGTCATCACCACCACGATGGAGATCGCGATCATGTCGCTGGCCGCGGTCGGCTTCCTGACCGAGAACATGGCGGTGCTGCTGGTGGCGCTGTTCTGCACCGGCCTGCAGTCGACCCTGTTCGGGCCGGTGAAGTATTCGATCCTGCCCTCGGTGCTCAAGCCGGAGGAACTGACCGGCGGCAACGGCCTGGTCGAGATGGGCACCTCGATCTCGATCCTGTGCGGCATGATCCTGGGCGGGCTGATCTTCCAGATCGCCGGCAGCCACGGGCCGGTGGCCGCGGCCACCGCGGTGGTGGCGCTGGCGGTCACCGGCAACCTGATGGCGCGCTGCATCCCCAAGGTCGACGCCGGCGCGCCGGACCTGAAGATCAACTGGAACCCGCTGCCCGAGTCGCTGGCGATCATGCGCTTGACCCGGCGCCAGCTGGCGGTACGCAACGCGGTGCTCGGCGTGTCCTGGTTCTGGTTCGTCGGCACCGTGCTCACCGCGCAGTTGCCGACCTATGCCGAACTCAACCTGGGCGGCGCGCAGGACCTGTACATCTTCGCCCTGGCGCTGTTCTCGATCGGCACCGGCACCGGCTCGCTGCTGTGCGAGAAGCTGTCCGGGCGCACCGTGGAAATCGGCCTGGTGCCGCTGGGCGCGTTCGGCATCAGCGCCTTCATGCTCGACCTGTACTTCGCCCGGCCCGGCGCCGCGCTGCAGACCGGCCTGAGCATCGGTCAGTTCGTGCACCAGGCCGGCAGCTGGCGGATCATGCTCGACCTGGTCGGCATCGGCCTGTGCACCGGCCTGTTCGTGGTGCCGCTGTTCGCGCTGATCCAGAGCCGCACGCCGAAGGCGGAACTGTCGCGCGTCATCGCCGGGCTCAACATCCAGAACTCGCTGTTCATCGTGCTGGCGGCCATGATCGGCATCGTCCTGCAGATGCGGGAGCTGCACCTGTTCGGCACGCGCGTCGCGATGCCCGGGCTGAGCATCCCGCAGGTGTTCCTGGCGCTGGCCATCGCCAACGCGCTGGTGGCGCTCTGGATCTTCAGCATCGTCCCCGAATTCCTGATGCGCTTCCTCAGCTGGGTGATGGTGCGCACGCTGTACCGGTTGCGCCTGCACGGGGTCGAGCGCCACGTGCCCGAGGAAGGCGCGGCGCTGATCGTGTGCAACCACGTCAGCTACATGGACGCGCTGGTACTGGCGGCGGCGATCCCGCGGCCGGTGCGCTTCGTCATGTACTACCGCATCTTCAACATCCCGGTGATGCGCTGGATCTTCCGCACCGCCAAGGCGATCCCGATCGCCGGCGCGCGCGAAGACCCCGAGCTGATGCAGCGCGCGTTCGACGCGATCGATGCTGCACTGGCCGAGGGCGAGCTGGTGTGCATCTTCCCCGAGGGCGCGCTGACCAAGGACGGCGAGATCGCCGCGTTCAAATCCGGCGTGGAGAAGATCCTGGCCCGGCGCGCGGTGCCGGTGGTGCCGATGGCCTTGCGCAACATGTGGACCAGTATGTGGAGCAAGCGCGATTCGCGGCTGCGGCGCATGCGCGTGCCACGGCGCTTCCGCGCGCATGTCGAGGTGATCGCCGACGCGCCTGTGGCGGGCGCGCAGGCCACCGCCGAGATCCTGGAAGCGCAGGTGCGGCGCCTGCGCGGCGACGCCGCCTGAGTGCGGCGCAGGTGCCGCAAGCGCGCGCTTCGGGTAGATTAGCCGCAGGGGAGGCGCCACAAGCGGTGGCGTCCATTGCGAAGGACCGAACACAGTGAACCAGGTCGTGCCACCACCAGCGCCCAACGCGACGGGCGTCTATGTGCCCAACAATCTCGTCTGGGCGATCCTGTCCACGCTGTTCTGCTGCCTGCCGCTGGGTATCGTCTCCATCGTCTATGCCTCGCAGGTGGATGGCCGCCGCGCCGCCGGCGATATCGCCGGTGCGCGCGAGGCCTCGCGCAAGGCCGGCCTGTGGGCGCTGTGGTCCGCGCTTGCCGGACCGATCCTGATCGCGCTGTGGTTCCTGCTGTTCGGCGGCCTGGCCTTCCTCGGCAGCCTGACCAGCCACTAGCGCTGGGCGTTTCCCGTTTCACCACCCAACCACCGGAGCAACACGGATGAATACCACCGCACCGCAAGTGTCCAACAACCTCGTCTGGGCGATCCTGACCACGCTGTTCTGCTGCCTGCCGCTGGGCATCGTGTCCATCGTCTACGCCGCGCAGGTCAACACCAAGCTCGCCGCGGGCGACGTGACCGGCGCGCGCGATTCGGCGGACAAGGCCAAGAAGTGGGCGATCTACTCGGCGATCACTGCGGTGGTGCTGATGGTGCTGTACATGATCTTCCTCTTCGCCCTGGGCGGCCTGGGCATGATGCAGCAGGCGTCCGCGTCCTGAGCACCGCGGCCGCCGTCGCCCGGCGACGGCGGCCAGCCACCCACGCTCGCTTCCCTGCCATGTCCCTGCCGCGCCTGCAGTCCCTGCCCCGCTGGCTGCCGCTGGCCGCACTGAGCGGCGCGGCATTGGTCGCCACCGTGGTGCTGCGCCGGATCGATCCCAACGTGCCCGGCAATCCGCTGCCCGGCTGTCCGTTCCGTGCCCTCACCGGCCTGTACTGCCCCGGCTGCGGCAGTACCCGCTGCCTGCACGCGCTGGTGCATCTGGACCTGGCCCACGCCTGGACCAGCAATCCCTTGCTGGTGGTGGCGCTGCCGCTGCTGGCGATCATGGCGCTCAACGCCGCCGGCCTGCGCCTGCGCCCGCTGGCGCCGCTGCTGAAGATCCTCGCCGACCCACGACTGTGGCTGTGGGTGCTGCTCGGCTATGCGCTGCTGCGCAATCTGCCCTGGTATCCCTTCACCCTGCTCGCGCCGCACTGACGGCCCGCCACACCCGCACCGCAGCGACTCGTCTAGACTCCCCGACTGCCGTGCACCACCCATCAAGGAGATCCACATGAGCACCGTCAGCCCCGTCGCGCCTCCGCCGCCCCCCGCCTCCGGCGTCCCCGGCCCGGTTCCCAATCACCTGGCCTGGGCGATCATTTCGACCGTGCTCGGCTTCTGCCTGTGCTGTCCGGCGCTGATCACCGGCATCGTCGCCATCGTGTTTTCCAGCAAGGTCAACGGCCTGCTCAACCAGGGCGACCTGGAGGGCGCGCGCCGCGCCTCCAACACCGCCAAGACCTGGTGCTGGGTGACCACCGCGCTGGCCATCATCGGCCTGCTGATCAACGTGGTCATGTTCGCCACCGGCGGCATGCAGACCTACATGGACTACATGCAGCAGATGCAGCACGCAAGCTGACCGGCATGCGCGCCTGGCAACAACGGGCGTGCCTGGGTGCCGCCGCCGCATTCGCGGCCGGCGGCGCCACGCTGTTGTACCGCTTCGACCCAAATGCCGCGAACAACCCGTTCGCGCCGTGCATGTTCCATGCGCTCACCGGCTACTACTGCCCAGGCTGCGGCATGACCCGTGCGCTGCATGCGCTGGTGCACCTGGACCCGGTCGGTGCGTTTGCGATGAATCCTGGCGCGATGCTCGGCCTGGCGCTGCTGCCGGGGCTGATCGCCTGGAAAGCCGGCTGGCGCGCAGCCTGGTTCGCCCCGGTGGTCGGCGTGGTCTCGCGGCCGAACTTCTGGCTGGTCGCGCTGCCGGGCTACTGGATCGCGCGCAACCTGCCGTGGTTCCCGTTCACCCTGTTGGCTCCGCACTAGCGGACGGTGCCGCGATTCGCGCCGGGCGCAGGCATCGCCTGCGTGTGTGCATCCCTCGCCGCCGGACCTCAGCTGACCCAGCCGGCGATCACCAGCAGCGCCAGCAGCACCAGCCACAGCAGCAATACCCGCCAGACCTGGCTCATCGCATCGCGCAGTTCGGGCAGGCGCCGCAGCGCCGGCACCACCATGCCCGCATCGCTGTAGTCGTGCGCCTCGGCATCGAGTTCGCCGCGTACGCTGGCGCAGGCCACCGGCCCGAGAAAGCCGGTGTCCAGCTGCCACCGCTTGCCGCCAGCGGCGCGCCAGGCGCCGAACACCGCCTCGAAATTGCCGACCAGTGCCAGCGAGAAGGTCATCAGGTGCGCCACCGGCCATTCCATCGCCGCCAGCAGCAGGCGCGCGCCGGCGGCGGTCGCGGGCGGCAGCCGCGGCGCATACGGGCCGACCGCGGCCAGCGCCAGCAGCCGGTAGCCCAGCGCGCCGAACGGCCCCAGCAGCAGGAACCAGAACAGCACCGCGAACCAGCGCCGCAGCGCGCTGACCGCCACCGCCTCGACCAGTCCGGCCGGATCCTCACGCAGCGGCCCGCCATCGGCCTGCAGCTGCGCCACCGCCAGGCGCCGCGCGCTGGCATCGTCGGCATCGATGATCGCCTCCACGTCGGTGTCCAGATCGCGCGGTCCCCAGCTGAAGGCCAGCACCGCGATCCCGAACAGCAGGGTCAGCAGGCCCAGATGCGGCGCCGCCAGCAGCCACTGCAGCAGGCCGACCAGCAGCAGCGGCGGCAGCAGCGCCAGCGCGATGCCGTAGCGGCCGCGCCAGGCGCTGCCTTCGCCGGCATGCGTGTCCAGCCAGCTCAGCCAGTCGCCGAAGGCGTCGAAGCGGCGCAACGAGGCCACCATGCCGGGCGCGACATGGCCCAGCACCAGGGCGACGATCACAGCGACGAGGGTCGTGAACATGCAGGTCCTCCGGGACCGTTCTGAAACGGATGCGCGCAGCGCGCCGGCGCGGTCAGGCCGGCGCGCCGTGCCGGTACCAGTCCTCGATCAGCGCGCGGGCGATGGAGATGCGCGGCGGCAGGCGCAGGCCATGGCCGTCGTCGGCGCTGTCGCCGTGCGCGGCCAGGCGCGCCAGCGCGGCGCCGACGTCCTCGCGCTCGAACCAGCGCGCGTCTTCCAGCTCACCGTCCACCTGCGGCGTGTCCGCCTCCGCCTGCGCACTGAAGCCGAGCATCAACGCGCCGGGAAACGGCCACGGCTGCGCACCGTAGTAGCGACAACTGCCGGGCCGCACCCGCACCTGGGTCTCTTCGGCCACCTCGCGTGCCACCGTCTGTTCCAGCGATTCGCCCGGCTCGACGAACCCGGCGATCACCGAGTAGCGCCGCGCCGGCCAGCTCGCCTGGCGCCCCAGCAGCAGGCGCCGGCCGTCGCTGACCGCGACGATCACCGCCGGGTCCACCCGCGGATAGTGCTCGCTGGCGCACTGCGTGCAGACGCCGAGGAAGCCGCCGCGCTGCAAGGCGATGGTGCCGCCGCATACGCCGCAGAAGCGGGTACGCGACTGCCAGTGCAACATTGCGCGGGCGTAGGCGAACAGGCCGGCCTCCAGCGCCGGCCATTCGGCCGCAGCGCGGCGCAGATCGATGCGCTGCGGTGGCGGCGCCAACTGCGGCACGGCATCGGCGGCCAGCGCAAACCAGGCCTGGCCGTGGTCCAGGCCGAGAAACAGCGCGTGCTCGGCCAGCGCGCCCAGGGCGGCGGTGCTGGCGATCAGCGGGCGTGCGTCGGCATCGGCATGCGCATGGCCATCGGCGTCCAGCACCAGCACCCGGGCCTGTTCCCAGGCCTGGCACAATGCCGCTGGATCGTTGCGCACGGCATCGGCACGGTCGATCGCAGGACCGGCGAAGGCGAAGGAAGCGGGCGTCGGATCGGACATGCGCCGCAGGGTGCAGGCAAACCGTGCGTCCCGCAAGCCGCAGCGTGTCTACACGCTGAAGCTGCTGCCGCACCCGCAGGTGGTCTTGGCGTTGGGATTGCGGATCACGAACTGCGCCCCGTGCAGGCCCTCGCTGTAATCCACTTCCGCGCCCATCAGGTACTGCAGGCTGAGCGGGTCGACCAGCAGGGTGACCTGGTCGGTCTGCACCGCCAGGTCGTCCTCGGCACGGTTCTCGTCGAACTCGAAGCCGTACTGGAAGCCGGAACAGCCGCCGCCCTGGATGTACACGCGCAGCGCCAGCGCGTCGTTGCCTTCCTCGCGGATCAGCTCGCGCACCTTGGCCGCGGCGGCCGCGGTGAAGTTCAACGGCCGCTCCAGCGACTGGTAGTCGGGCGTGGGCGCGGCGCCCGGCAGGGAAACGAGAGTGCTCATGGCGGCAGGATGGGGACGGCCGGCGCCCGAATCAAGTCTCGGCCGTCAGCGCACGCGGCGGCTCGGTGTCGCTGCCGGCCTGCTCGCGGTGCGCTTCCGGCGGCGCCAGCGCGACCAGGCTGCCGGCGTGGATCAGGCGCCCGGTCAGCTGCGCGCCGGCGTTCATCTCCACCACCTGGTAGTGCACGTTGCCCTGCACCCGTGCCTTCGACGCCAGCTCCACGCGCTCGGCCGCGTGCACGTCGCCGATCAGCTGGCCGTTGATGATGACCACCGGCGCGCGCACCTCGCCCTCGATGCTGCCGTGCTCGGACAGGGTCAGCGTGGCCGGCGCGCCGTCCTCGGCCACGACCTTGCCGAGGATGCGCCCTTCCACGTAGAGCCCGCCGCTGAACACCAGGTCGCCGCGGATCACCACCTGCGCGCCGATCAGCGTATCGACCACGGTCTGGCCGCTGTTGCGGCTGTTCTTGTTCCCAAACATAGGCTGATTATTCCCCTTTGCCGTTACCGGCCAATGTCCAATCGAAGGTCTGGCTGACCGGCGCCCCGCCGCCGCTCAACACCACCCGCACCCGTTGCGGAGTGAAGCCCTTGGGCAGGATCACGCTGCCATCCAGCTGCTGGAAGTAGCGGAACGAGTAGTCCTGCCCGGGCACACCGGTCTTCTGGTGCAATTCGTCCCAGCCCACGCTGGTCAGCTTGCCGCCGCGCACACCCTCCACGGTCAGCCGCAGCTGCCCCTGGCTGATTGCCCCGCGGTTGAGGTTCTGGGTCAGCACCACGTTGTAGCGCCAGGTGCCACCGGCCTCGGCGGAGAACTCCACCGAGTGCACGCTCAGGCCCTTGCGCTGGCTGGTCGCGCCGACCAGGCGCTCGTAGAACGCCACGTCGGCACGCAATCCGGCGATCTCTTCGTCGCGCTCGGCCAGCGAACTCTGCACCTCGTTGTTGGCGGCGCGGCTGATCTGGTCGGAGCGGGCCAGGGTGGCCTGGCGCTGGTTGAGCGTCTCGATCTGCCGCTGCTGCGCCTGCAGGTTGCGCTCGGCCTCGCGCAACTGCGCGCTGACCGCACTGAGCCGCGGCGCGGCCTGGCGGCTGGCCAGCCACCAGGTCAGCGCCAGCGACAGCAGCCACAGACCGGCAAGCAACAGCCAGACGGTCCGGCCGCGCGGCGGCGTGGCGCCATTGGGCACGATCTGGAAACGGGGAACGGGTCGGTTCATGCGCGCGGCCGCGCCACCAAGGCGGCGCCGGCGTCGATCCTCGCGGGTCGGCCTGCTGGGCCACCTAGTGTAAGCCACCCTCCTGAGCGGCGCCGGACTGCACGGCCAGCCCGCGCCGCGGGCTGGCCTTCGTGGCGGGCTTGGCCGATAGTGGCCGGCATCCGTGCAGTTGCAGGAGCGCCTGCCATGACCGACGCCCATCTCTTCGTAATCGGCATCCTGCTGGCCTGGCTGGCCGGCATCCGCGTCTACCTGACCGTGTTCGGGATCGGCCTGGCCGGCCTGTGCGGCTGGCTGGAGCTGCCGCCGGCACTGCAGGCGACGCAGTCGTGGTGGGTGCTGGGCACCTCCGGCGCGCTGGCGCTGGCCGAGTTCTTCGCCGACAAGATCCCCGGTGTGGATTCGGTGTGGGACCTGCTGCAGACCCTCACCCGGATTCCGGCCGGCGCCTTCCTGGCCGCGGCCACGCTCTCGCCCGACGGCCAGCTGAGCGCCGGCGCGCTCGCCACCGGGGCCGGCGTGGCCCTGACCAGCCACGCGCTCAAGGCCGGCACCCGCGCCCTGCTCAACACCTCGCCGGAGCCGGCCAGCAATTGGATCGCCTCGCTGGCCGAGGATTCGGTGGTGATCGCCGCACTGGCGCTGGCCCTGGCGCATCCGTGGCTGGCGCTGGCGGTGGTGCTGACGGCGAGCGCGCTCGGCGCGCTGCTGGTGTGGTGGACCTGGCGCCTGCTGTGGCGGGGCATGCGCCGCCTGCTGGCGCCGGCGTCGGCGCCCGCCGCGCCGCAAGGCACGCAGCCTTCGCGAACTTGATCGCATAATTGGACGTGCACCAGGAACCAGACGCGATGCCCGCCAACGACGCCGCTCCGCTTTCCCATCGCGAGGACCCGCGCGCGCGCGCCGTCCGCGCCGAGACTCCGCCGCCGCACTACTGGCGCCGCTGGGTCGGCGACGCGGAGCACGTCGCCGCGCCCGCCGACCTCGCCTCCGATCGCGCGCCTGCCGACCACGCCGCGGCGTCCGCCATGCCGCTGGCCAGCAGCGAGCACGACGATGGCCCGGCCGACGCCAGCGCGGCCGCCTTCCTGGTCGCCGACGCCGACGCCGATCACGCCGCACAGGATGCGGCCGCGCCGTACCGCGTACTGATCGTCGAGGACGACCGCGCGCAGGCGCTGTTCGCACAGAGCGTGCTGCATGGCGCCGGCATGCACGCGCAGGTGCAGATGCAGGCCGAAGGCGTGCAGCAGGCCATCCTCGACTACCGGCCGGACCTGATCCTGATGGACCTGCACATGCCGGGACTGGACGGCATGCGCCTGACCGCGCTGATCCGCCAGCAGCCGCAGCATCAGTTGCTGCCGATCGTGTTCCTGTCCGGCGACGCGGATCCGGAGCTGGAGTACGAAGTGCTCGACAGCGGCGCCGACGACTTCCTGACCAAGCCGATCCGGCCGCGGCACCTGATCGCCGCGGTGTCCAACCGCATCCGCCGTGCCCGCCAACAGGCCCAGCAGGGCCACGCCGAGGCGGTGCCGCTGAACAACCCCGAGACCGGCCTGCCGACCCGCGCCCATCTGCTGCAACTGCTGGACACGACGCTGCGCGCGCGCCGCCCCGGCAGCCTGTACTTCATCGAGATCGCCAGCGCACTCGGCTTGCGCGAACGCTACGGCTACGCCGCGTTCGAGCGGCTGATGGTGCAGGCCGGGCGCCGCCTGGCCGGCATCACCGCGCCGCAGCCGCTGGCGCGGCTCAATGACAACAGCTTCCTGCTGCTGGCCGAGGACGCCGACGCCGACACGCAGCGGCAACGCGCGCAGCGCTTGCGCGACACCCTGTCCGGCCACGCCTTCGCGCTGCGCGAGGACGAGGCGCTGCATCTGCGCTGCGCGGTCGGCTACGCCGATTTCGGTCATGGCTTCGAGGACGCCGGCAGCGCGCTGGAAGCGGTCGAACGCAGCGCACTGCAGGCGCGGCTGCATCCGCAGGGCGTCGCCGTCTACGTGCCACCTCACGCGGAAGAGGATCTGCAGCGCATCGCGATGCTGGAAGGGCAACTGGAGCCGGCCTACCAGCCGATCGTCGCCGTCGCCGGCGGCGACATCGCCCAATACCAGGTGCTGCTGCGCCTGCGTCAGCGCGACGGCAGCCTGCTCTCGGCCGGGCAGATCCTGCCGGCCGCCGAAGCCGGCGGACGTATCGCCGACCTCGACCAGCAGGTGCTGGACCACGCGCTGGGCCTGCTGCATCTGTACCAGCACGCCACCCCGCCGCTGCGCCTGTTCGTCTCGCAGTCCACGCGTACGCTGGCGCGCACCGCCTTCGCCGAGTGGCTGATCGAGACCATTGGCCGCCGCGGCGTCACCGGCACGTCGCTGGTGATCGACCTGCGCCTGGACGATGCGCTGGTCCATACCGCTACGCTGCAGCAATTCTGCGCACGGCTGATGCCGCTGGGCGTGCAGTTCTGCATCAGCCAGTTCGAACCGGGCGCCGAAGCCGAGGCGCTGCTGGCGCATTTGCCGCTGGGCTATCTGCGCCTGTCGGCGCGCTTCGCCGGCGCGCATGCCGACCCCGAACTGCGCGACCAACTGCGCGCCACCATCGATCTGGCGCACCGCGCCGGACTGCTGATCATCGGCCAGCAGATCGAGCAGGCGCAGGCGGCAGCGGCGATGTGGATGGGCGGAGTCGATTTCATCCAGGGCAACCTGGTGCAGTCGGTGGGCGACCAGCTGAACTTCGACTTCCAGAACGCGGTGCTCTAGCCATGTCCGACCGCAGACGCCGGCCCGTTCCGTGGCCGGCGGCCTTCGCCGCGGCGCTCGCCGTCGCCGGCACCTTGCTTGCGCTGCCGCCGTTGGCGCTGCCGTTGCCGGCGCCGTGGCACTGGCTGGCGCCGCTGTGCATGGCCGCCGCCGCGGCGCTCGCCACCGTCGCCGGCTGCCGGGCACGCCAGCAGATCGAACGCCTGGATGCGGCGCTGGCGCGTGCGGCCCTGGCCGAGTCCGAGCGCAACGCCCTGCAGCACGACGTGCACGTGCGCGAGCGGCTGGAAAAGGAGCTGCTGCAGGCCAAGCAGGCCGCAGAGGCGGCCACCCAGGCGGCTGAAGCGGCGGTGCTGGCCAAGGGCGAGTTCCTGGCAACGATGAGCCACGAGATCCGCACCCCGCTCAACGGCATCATCCCGATGCTGGAGCTGATCGGGCGCGGCCCGCTCGGCCTGGACCAGCGCGAGATGCTGCGCGCGGCCAGCACCTCCTCGCTGCAGCTGCTGCGCATCGTCGACGACATCCTCGATTACTCCAAGCTCGAAGCGAACCGGCTGGAGCTGGAGATCACCACCTTCAACCTGCGCGAGCTGCTCGACGGCGTGCTGGAGCTGATGCAGCGCGCGGCCGAGGCCAAGGGCCTGCGCATGGCGCTGCAACTGGACCCGGCGGTACGCCTGCCGGTGCGTGGCGATCCGGTGCGCCTGCGCCAGGTGCTGAGCAACCTGCTCGGCAATGCGGTCAAGTTCACCGCGCGCGGCGCCATCGACCTGGGCGTGCGCCGGCTCGGCGAGACTCCGGCGCAGCACTTGCTGCGCTTCGAGGTGCGCGACACAGGCATCGGCATCAGCGCCGATCGCCAGGAGCACCTGTTCCAGGCCTTCACCCAGGCCGACGCCTCCACCACCCGCCTGTATGGCGGCACCGGGCTGGGCCTGACCATCTGCAAGCGCATCGTCGAGCTGATGGGCGGGCGCATCGGCGTCGTGTCGCGGCAGGGCCAGGGCGCCACGTTCTGGTTCGAGATTCCGCTGCTGAAGGTGATCGGCGACCTGCCGCAGAGCCCGGGCGGGCTGCCGCGGCTGCATGCGTTGCTGGTCGGCGCCGACCAGCGCCTGCAGCAACGCCTGAGCGTGCTCCTGCCGAACTGGGGCGTGCAGGTGAGCAAGGTCGATTCGACCCAGGAAGCGCTGGAGCGGCTGCGCGGCAACGGCAGCGGCGTGCGCCCGGCCTACGATCTGGTCATTGGCGACCTGGACGGCCTGCGGCAGAGCGCGCGCGCGTTGCAGCGCGCAGTGGCGCGACTACCGGCGCCGCAGACCGCGCGGCTGATCTGGCTGTACGGCGAGGCCGACATTCCCGAGGAGATCCGCGCGCACGGCGCGTTGCTGTCGCGGCAGGCCGCCGACATCGACCTGCGCAGCATGCTGGCGCTGGCGCCGGCGACCCCGAGCCTTACCAATGAAGCCGCGGGCGACGGCACCGCCAACGCTGGCGAGTTCTACCACGACGCCTTCGCGACCGACGCCGTGCACGCCCCCGCGCCGGTGCTCGCCGCGGACCCGGCGACCGCCGTGACCGATGCGCCACCGCCGCGCAGCGGCTACCGGCTGCTGCTGGTCGAGGACAATCCGGTCAACCTGATGGTGGCGAAGCGGCTGCTGGAATCGCTCGGCCACCACGCCGACAGCGTCGAGGACGGCGCCGCCGCGCTGGCGCAGTTGGCGCAGTTGGCGCGGCAACCCTACGACCTGGTGATGATGGACTGCCAGATGCCGGTACTGGACGGTTACGCCGCCACCCGGCAATGGCGTCAGCGCGAGGCCGAGACGGGACGCCCGCGCCTGCCGATCCTGGCGATGACCGCCAACGCGATGGCCGGCGACCGCCAACGCTGCCTCGACGCCGGCATGGACGATTACCTGTCCAAGCCTATTGACCGCACGCGGCTGGAGGCCTGCCTGCAACGCTGGCTGCCGCTGCAGCCGGTGGCCATGCCGGCCAGCGCGGCGTTCGTGCCCGAGCCCGCCGCAGCAGCGGCACCGCAAACAGCGCCGGAGATCGCCGCGAGCGGCCAGGTGCCGGACACGATCCCTCTTGCCAAGACATCCGCGGACGCGCAGCCCGCTCCACAGGTCGGAGCGCAGGCACCGGTTGCCGCAAAGCCCGAAGCGGCATCGGCATCCACCGTGGCGACGTCCGCGCCGACCGACGCGACCAACGTCGACGCGGTGGTCGAGCCCCCCGCCGTGCCGGCGCCGGTACTGGAGATCGCCGTGCTCGACGAACTGCGCGATGTCATCGGCAGCGCCAGCGTCGCGCAGATCGTCGAGCTGTTCCTGGCCGATGCGCCGCTGCTGATCCAGCGCCTGGAGCAGGCCGCGGCGACGTCGGAGCCCGACGCGCTGCGCGAGGCCGCGCACACGCTGAAGTCCTCGGCCGCCAACCTCGGCGCACTGGCGCTGTCGGCAGCGGCACTGCGCATCGAGTCGGGCGTGCGCACCGGCACCCTGGATCGCCCGGTGGTCGCAGTCGCCCTGGTGATCGCCGAGTTCGCACGCGCGCGCCTGGCGCTGAGCGGCTACCGCGCCAGCGTCCGCGACAACGCCGAACCCGCCGCGCCGTAGCGCGACATCGCACTGCGCCACCACTGCGGGCGACACGAACGCCCGCAAGACCTGGCCACAGTGCATCGAAGACGCAGACGCACGGCCTGCTGCTTTTCTCGTAGAGAGCGACGTCGCGCGATGCCGATGCTATGCCGTCCGCATGGACCCGCGCAGGAGCGGCATGCGCCGCTTTTCAGGATCAGCGGCGACGGTCCGCCGGCACCGCGTCGCGGCTGAAGCGGCTCCTACACGCGCACGACAACGCCGACGCATATCCGGGAGTGCGGGGCGTACAGCATCCAGCGCGGCGCGGACACAGGCCAGCGCCGCGGCGTCATGCGCCGACGATTCAGTCGTCGAGCTTGGTCAGCAGGTAGTTCGGCTCGCCGATGCGCTCGATCAGGTCGAGCTGGGTTTCCAGCCAGTCGATGTGCTCTTCTTCCGATTCCAGGATGTCGGCCAGCAACTGGCGGCTGACGTAGTCCTGGATCGATTCGGCGTAGGCGATGCCGTCGCGCAGGGTGACGGTGCCTTCCTGCTCCAGCGCCAGGTCGCACTCGAGGATTTCCTTGGGGTTCTCGCCGATGCGCAGCTTGCCCAGTGCCTGGAAGTTGGGAAGTCCCTCGAGGAACAGGATGCGGTCCGCCAGCTTGTCGGCGTGCTTCATCTCGTCGATGGATTCCTTGTACTCGTGCTCGGCCAGTTCCTTCAGGCCCCAGTTCTTCAGCATCTTGGCGTGCAGGAAGTACTGGTTGATCGCGGTCAGCTCGTTGTAGAGGACCTTGTTGAGGAACTCGATGACTTTGCTGTCGCCCTTCATTGCATCGCTCGCGTAAAGCCGGAAAGCGCAGACTCTAGCGAATCGCGCCGCGGCGTGAAGGAACGCGAATCGTGATCATCCCGAATGCGCCGCAGCGCGGCGACGGGACTCAGGCGGCGCGGGCCAGGCCGCCCAGCACCGGCAATGGCAGCTCGCGGCTGAGCGCGCGCTGCAGCAGGTCGCCGGCCATGTCCAGACAGGAGCCGCAGGTGGCACCGCAACCGGTACGCATGGTCAGTTCGGACACGCTGCGGCAGCCGGCTTCGGCGGCTTCGCGGATCTGGCGATCGGTGACCCCATTGCAGATGCAGACGTACACGGCGGGCTTGGCGGCGGACGGCGCGGACTGCGCCTGGCGCCCATTCAAACCAAAGTGAGAATGGTTGTCAATTCCGCCCGTTAATCGTTATTAATCCGCGCCGCCCAGGGTCCGCCGCGCTTGCGTGGACGCTTGCGCGGCCGATCGTGGCCGGCGGTATTGCCCGGCAACCAGGCCTCCTGGGCCAGGGTCGGCATGGCACGGATGCCGGCACCGGCGATGCTCTGCGCCAGCGGCGCCAGGTGGCGCAACGCCCGTGCGTAAACGCCACGCTTGAACAGCACCACGTGCTCCACCGGGTACCAGAAATCGACCCAGCGCCAGTGGTCGAATTCCGGCGTCTCGGTCAGTTCCAGGTTCAGCTGGCTCTCGTCGCACTGCATCCGCAGCAGGAACCAGACCTGCTTCTGGCCAATGCAGACCTGGCGCTCGTTGCGGCGGATGGCCCGGCTGGGCAGGCGATAGCGCAGCCAACCGGGGGTGGCGCCGAGCACTTCCACGTGCTCGGGCAACAGCCCGGTTTCTTCGCGCAACTCGCGGTACATGGCCTCCACCGGGGTCTCGTCGGTGTTCATGCCGCCCTGCGGGAACTGCCAGCCGTCCCGGCGCACACGACGTGCCCAGAACACCTGACCATCCGGCCGCATCAGCACGATGCCTACGTTCGGTCGATAGCCGTCCGGATCGATCACGATGCGGACTCCTGAAAAATCTACTGGCTCCGACTCTGCCATGGCTGCGGCCGGGCCACAAGCAGCGTAGAAACCCGTTGACAGCCGCCCGCTTCTCTATAAGAATTGGCGGTTCACCAAGGCTATGTAGCTCAGCCGGTTAGAGCACAGCACTCATAATGCTGGGGTCGGTGGTTCGAGTCCACCCATAGCCACCATGGTGTGTACGCCCAAGGCGTGCGATACTTGCAGTCCACATTGCCCCGTCGCCAAGCGGTAAGGCACCTGACTCTGACTCAGGCATTCGGTGGTTCGAATCCATCCGGGGCAGCCAAATAAAAAAGAAGGCCGATCGCAAGATCGGCCTTCTTTTTTATTTGGCGCGGGGTTTGCGCAGGCGCCATGCGCCATGCGCCTGCGCCCCACGCCTTGCTGCGCAAGACGCGGGCCCCAGCCCTTCCGCCTCCACATCCCCGCGCCTGTCGGCGCGCCCCCTTGGACTCCAAGGGGGCTATTCCACCAGATGGAATCCGATCAGCAGAAGCAGGCGCCAGCACTCGCGATCCACCGGCATCGGCGCCGTCCTGGCAAGGTCGCGCGCACCACGCCTCCTATAGATATAGACGCCGAACCCTTGCGGCGACCTCGGACCTTCAGCCCCAGGCCAGCCAGCAATCCCCGGATCGCGCGAGCAGATCCATGGCTTCGAATCGCCCCTGCCACACATGCCTGTCGGCATAGACGCGACTCCAGAACGACAAAAGCCCGGCCGAAGCCGGGCTTTTGCTTGGTCCCAGCGAGCTCCCGAAGGAGCCCACGCCAGGCGCGATGGATCAGCGCTTGGAGAACTGGGTGGCGCGACGGGCCTTGTGCAGACCGACCTTCTTACGCTCGACTTCGCGGGCGTCGCGGGTCATGAAGCCGGCCTTGCGCAGCTCGGTCTTCAGGGTTTCGTCGTACTCGACCAGCGCACGGGCGATGCCCAGGCGGATCGCACCGGCCTGGCCGGTGGTGCCGCCGCCGGTGGCGGTGACCAGGATGTCGAAGCTCTCGGTGTTCTTGGTCAGCTCCAGCGGCTGGCGCACGATCATGCGCGCAGTCTCGCGGCCGAAGAACTCGTCCAGCGGACGGCCGTTGACGGAGATGTTGCCGGTGCCCTTGCGCAGGAACACGCGGGCAGTGGAGGACTTGCGGCGGCCAGTGCCGTAGTTTTGCGAAATCGCCATGATTAGATATCCAGAACCTGCGGCTGCTGAGCGGCGTGCGGATGCTCCGCACCGGAATAGACCTTGAGCTTGCGGTACATCGCGCGACCCAGCGGGCCCTTGGGCAGCATGCCCTTGACGGCGATTTCGATCACGCGCTCCGGGTGGCGCTCCAGCGCCTGCTCCAGGCTCTCGGTCTTCAGGTTGCCGATGTAGCCGGTGAAGCGGTGGTACTTCTTGTCCTTGAGCTTGTTGCCGGTGACGACGATCTTCTCGGCGTTGATCACCACCAGGTAATCGCCGGTATCGACGTGCGGGGTGTAGACCGGCTTGTGCTTGCCGCGCAGGCGGCGGGCCAATTCGGTGGAAAGCCGGCCCAGCGTTTTGCCGGCGGCGTCGACGAGATACCAGTCGCGCTGGACGGTCTCGGACTTAGCAGTGAAGGTGCTCATGATCAGACTCGGTTGGTCGGGCGGATTCCTGCAGCGAACGGCCGGAACTTTGCCACGCGTTGTGAATTGCAAAAACGCAAGAGGCGGAATTCTACGTGGCCCGGCCGCAGCGCGCAAGTCCGCCCTGCCGGAGTCGGCAGGACCGGCGGCGCGCTTGGCAGTGCGCCGGCCGGCGGCGAAAATCGGGGTCCCCACCGCTTCCGGGCTTTTCCCCATGACGGCCAGCCGCCAGCATTCCCCGCTCGATCGCGCCCTGGTCGAGGCCCAGCGCGCGCTGGAAACCGTGTTCGGCGACCCGCCGGCGCAGCGCCCCTACCCCGCCGCGGCCACCGCCGATGTGGTGCTGGCGCCGGACGAGCGGCGCCATGCCGCCGGCCTGATGCGCATCAACCACGTCGGCGAGGTCTGCGCGCAGGGCCTGTACTTCGGCCAGGCCGCGGTCGCGCGCGATCCGGCCACGCGTGCGCACCTGCTGGAGGCGGCGCAGGAAGAAACCGACCACCTGGCCTGGTGCGCGGCGCGGCTGCGCGAACTGGACAGCCGCCCCAGCCTGTTCAATCCCCTGTGGTACGCCGGCAGCTACGCGATCGGCACCCTGGCCGGGCTGCGCGGCGACGGCTGGAACCTGGGCTTCGTGGTCGAGACCGAGCGTCAGGTCGAGGCGCACCTGGACGAACACCTGCAGACCCTGCCGCCGGCGGACCTGCGCAGCCGCGACGTGCTGAAGGTGATGAAGGCCGACGAGGCCCGCCACGCCGAGCATGCCGAACAGGCCGGGGCGCGGCGCCTGCCGCCGCCGATCCCCACGGTCATGGCCGCCGCCTCGCGGCTGATGAAGGCGGTCGCCTATCGGCTGTAGCCGCCCGCCGGTCGGGCTGCGACCGGGCCGACTGGCATTGTCGGCCCAATCGGGTTAAAGTGAACGAACGCTGACTGATCCACGTCGACGCACGCCGCTTCCGCCGCAGCATCTCCCCCGTGCCGCAGTCATCCGATGTACCCCCGCCGAGTCACGCCCGCGTGCGCTCCGCCTGCCGATTGCCATGCCCGCCTCTTCGCTCCACCTCCATCTGCCTTCGCCCCGCACCCGCTGGTTGTCGCGCCTGTTGTTCGCGACCCTGTTCGCGCTCGGCGGCGGCGCCCTGCTGCATCACCTGCTCGGCGACTATCGCCAGGCCAGCGCGATCCTGCGCGACCATTCGGTCGCCACCGTGCCGGTGATCGCCGACGGCGCCTTCGGCGTACAGACCGAGCCGCTGGTGCGCTACCGCTTCCATTACGTGTTCGAGAGCAAGGGCCGCCTGCACAGCGGCGCCTTCGAAGCCAGCGGTGCCGAAGCCGCGCCGCTGCTGCTGGACGGTGCCACCGTCGAGATCGCCTACGCCAACGCCGATCCCTCGCGCTTCGGGCGCCTGGACCAGCTGCAGCACGCCGGCAACCTCGGCAGCGTGTTCACCCGCGCGATGATCGTGCTGTCGATCGTCGCCCTGCTGGCGGTGATCGCGCACCGGATGCTGATCGGCCGGGTACTGACCCGGCGCCGCACCGTCGTCGCCTGAGCCCAGCGCTGGCCGCGCTCAGTGGCCGACCAGCTTCAGGCCGATCACCCCGACCACGATCAGGCCGATGCAGGCCAGCCGCGCCGGCGAGGCGCTGTCGCCGAACAGGACGATGCCGAGCGTGGCCGTGCCCAATGCGCCGATCCCGGTCCAGATCGCATAGGCGGTGCCCAGCGGGATGTGCTTGAGCGCCTGGGTCAGCAACCACAGGCTCAGGCCAGCACCGGCCAGGGTGGCCACGGTCGGCCAGAGCCGGGTGAAGCCTTCGCTGTACTTCAGGCCGAGGGCGAAGCCGATCTCGAACAGACCGGCGAGCAACAGGTAGATCCAAGGCATTGTCTTTCTCCGTAGACAAATCCAAATGAAAACGGCCCGATGTCTGCACATCGGGCCGCCGTCGGCAGGGGTCGCAGCGCAGGCTGCGGGCGGGCCGTCCCGCCGTGACGAGGTCGCTTACTCGGACAGGTTGCGCCCGTGGAACAGCTCCTCGATCTCGCGCTTGAGCAGCGCCTCGATGCGCATGCGCTCCTTGAACGAGAGGTTCTTGGCCTTTTCCTCGAACAGGTACTGGTCCAGGTCGAAGTCCTTCAGGTGCATCTTGGTGTGGAAGATGTTCTCCTGGTAGACGTTGACGTCGAACATCTCGTAGCGCGACTTGACGTTCTTGGCCAGGAAGTTCTGGATCGAGTTGATCTTGTGGTCGATGTAGTGCTTCTTGCCCTTCACGTCGCGGGTGAAGCCGCGCACGCGGTAGTCCATGATCACGATGTCCGATTCCAGGCTCTCGATCAGGTAATTGAGGGCCTTCAGCGGCGAAATGACACCGCAGGTGGCGACGTCGATGTCGGCGCGGAACGTGGCGATACCGTGCTGCGGATGGGTTTCCGGGTAGGTATGGACGGTGATGTGGCTCTTGTCCATGTGCGCGACCACGGCATCGGAAATGATCTCCTTGCCGGCCGCCTTCTTGTCGATGACCGGCTCTTCGGAGATCAGGATCGTCACCGAGGCGCCCTGCGGATCGTAGTCCTGGCGCGCGATGTTGAGGATGTTGGCGCCGATGATCTCGGCCACATCGGTGAGGATCTGGGTCAGGCGATCGGCGTCGTACTGCTCGTCGATGTACTCGATGTAGCGCTGGCGCTCCTCTTCGGAGATCGCGTAGCAGACGTCGTAGATGTTGAAGCTCAACGCCTTGGTGAGGTTGTTGAAACCTTGCAGCCTCAGGCGAGGCAACGGCTTGACCACGGCGTGGATCCTCTGGAAGTTGGTCGGGGGGAAAGCCAATCAATTATGAGCCAAATGGCCGCGTCGCGAAACGTGGCGTCCGTCTCTTGTTTGCCGCCGCGAACGCGTCCCGTTAAGCTTCAGGAATTACGCCGTAGCGAAGCCGCCATGAGCCCCGGAAACACATCCACTGCAGCACCTGTGCGCATCGCTCCAAGTCCTTTGACGTTGGACACCGCCACCATCGACCGCTTCCTGGCCCACAGCCACCGTCGCCGCTATCCGGCGCGGACGGATGTGTTCAGGCCTGGCGATCCGGCCGGCACCCTGTACTACGTGGTCAGCGGCTCGGTCAGCATCATCGCCGAGGAAGATGACGACCGCGAGTTGGTGCTGGGCTATTTCGGCAGCGGCGAGTTCGTCGGCGAGATGGGGCTGTTCATCGAGTCCGACCAACGCGAGGTGATCCTGCGCACCCGCACGCCCTGCGAGCTGGCCGAGATCAGCTACGAGCGCCTGCATCAGCTGTTCCTGGGCTCGCTGTCGTCCGATGCGCCGCGGGTGCTGTTCGCGATCGGCGTGCAGTTGTCCAAGCGTCTGCTGGACACCTCGCGCAAGGCCAGCCGCCTGGCGTTCCTGGACGTCACCGACCGCATCGTGCGCACCCTGCACGACCTGGCGCAGGAGCCGGAGGCGATGAGCCATCCGCAGGGCATGCAGTTGCGCGTGTCGCGGCAGGAACTCGCGCGGCTGGTCGGCTGCTCGCGCGAGATGGCCGGGCGGGTGCTGAAGAAACTGCAGGTCGACGGCATCCTGCATGCCCGCGGCAAGACCGTGGTGCTGTACGGCGCACGCTGACCGCCTTGGGTCGGTAGGCCCGGCGCGATGGTGCTGAGCGAGACCTTCTATTGGTTCGTGCTGGTCGGCCTGGCCGCGCAGCTGGTGGACGGCGCGCTGGGCATGGCCTTCGGCCTGGTCTCCTCGTCGGTCCTGCTGAGCCTGGGCCTGCCGCCGGCAGTGGTCAGCGCCAGCGTGCACAGTGCCGAGGTGTTCACCACCGGTGCCTCCGGGCTGTCGCACCTGGCGCTGGGCAACGTCGACAAGCGGCTGTTCCTGCGCCTGGCACTGCCCGGCATGGTCGGCGGCGTCGCCGGCGCCTACGTGCTGACGCAGTTGCCGGGCGAGTTGATCCGCCCCTTCGTCTATCTGTACCTGCTCGCGCTGGCGGTGCTGATCCTGCTGCGCGCGGCCGGACGGGCGCTGCCGCGCCGCGAGGTGCGGCGGGTGCCGCTGCTGGGCTTCGTCGCCGGCCTGCTCGACGCCAGCGGCGGTGGCGGCTGGGGGCCGGTGGCGACCTCGACCCTGCTCGCCCACGGCGGCCAGGCCCGCACCACCATCGGCACGGTCAACGCCGCCGAGTTCCTGGTGACGCTGTCGATCTCGCTGACCTTCCTGCTGACCATGGGCGTGCAGCACCTGGACATCGTGCTCGGCCTGCTGGTGGGCGGCATGCTCGCCGCGCCGCTGGCGGCGCTGCTGGTCAAGCGCGTGCGCGAGCGCTGGGTGCTGGTGTCGGTGGGCCTGCTGGTGCTGGGCATCAGCCTGTATCAGGTGGGGAGCGCGCTGTATCGGTGGGTGGACTGATGCCCGGGAGTCGGGAGTCGGGATTGGGGATTCGCAGGAGCGGCGTCGGCGGCATCTGACGCGGTGCTGGCTGCGCTGCAGGCGGTCAGGCCGCGTTCGCTTTTCCCGGGGCGGGCCGCGCGATGATCGCGGCCGGGACGCTGCCGCCGATGGCCGCGCGTCTCGCCCCGCCCCTGCCCCGCGAGACCGCCATGCGCCGTGCCGTTCCGCTTTTCCTGGCCTTGCTGTGCCTGGCGCTGCCTGCGCCGCGCGCGCAGGCCGACGACGCCTTCGCCCGGCTCGGGCGCGGGGTCAACATCCTCGGCTACGACCCGCTGTGGACCGACCCGGCGAAGGCGCGCTTCCGCCCGCCGCTGTACCGCACGATCCGCGACGGCGGCTTCCGCACGGTCCGGGTCAACCTGCAGGCCTTCGCGCACATGGACGCGGCCAACCAGCTCGACCCGACCTGGCTGAAGACGCTGGACACGGTGGTCGACCAGGCCACCGCGGCGGGCTTGAACGTGATCCTGGACGAACACGACTTCCACCCCTGCGCCGCCGATGCGGCGGTGTGCCGGACCAAGCTGCTGGCGTTCTGGAGCCAGATCGCCCCGCGCTACCGCCATGCGCCGCCGTCGGTGCTGTTCGAGATCCTCAACGAGCCCAATGGCCAGATGACCAGCGCGGTGTGGAACGACCTGCTGCGCGATGCGCTGCAGATCATCCGCCGCGACAACCCGACCCGCACGGTGGTGGTGGGCCCGGGCAACAGCAATTCCTTCACCGCGCTCGACAGCCTGCGCCTGCCCGACGACGACACCCACCTGCTGGTCACCGTGCACTACTACAACCCGTTCCGCTTCACCCACCAGGGCGCGCCGTGGGCGCCTGCGGACATCCGCGACCACACCGGCGTGGCCTGGGGCAGCGCGGCCGACCGCACCAAGCTGTACGGCGAGTTCGACCGCATCGCGGCCTGGGCCAAGGCGCACCATCGGCAGGTGCTGCTGGGCGAATTCGGCGCCTACGAGCAGGCACCGCCGGCCGATCGACTGGCCTGGACCGTGGCCGTGGTCAATGCCGCGGAGAAGCGCCACTTCGCCTGGGCGTACTGGGAGTTCGAGGGCAGCTTCGGCGCCTACGACATCGACCGCGGCCAGTGGGTCGCGCCGCTGCACCACGCGCTGGTGGGCAGCGACAGCACGTACGCCAAGTCCGGCGGCTGATCGCCGCAGGGGCGGCGCGGCGGCACCCGCGCGAACGGCGCTGACGGGCGCGGTCGTAGACGCTGCGCCGCCGAATGCGACGCGGCGCAGTGACTCACTCGGAGCCGACGGCCTCGCCGGCGCGGTCGCGGCAGCCCCAGTTGAGGATGGGCGTGCCGGACGGCAGCACGCGGCGGAACACCGTCACTGCGCTGTGCTTGGGATTGACCACCACCGGCGCGGCCGCGGCCTGCAGCAGCGGCAGATCGGCGGTGCTGTCGGAATAGGCCATGGCGATCTCGCCGTAGCCCAGTTCGCGCAGCATGCGCATCTTTTCCTCGTTGTGGCAGTGGCGCGTGGCGGTGACCGCGCCCAGGCGCGGGCCGATCAGGCTGCCAACCACCGGCACGTCCTGGTGCGCGACGAAGCCGAGGATGGCGCGCGCCAGTTCCGGCGGCGCGCCGGTGGCGACCACCACCCGGTCGCCGGCGGCGCGGTGCCGGGCGAACACGTCCAGCGCCTGCGGCAGCAGCCGCTGGCGGATCTGCGCCTGGTGCTGCAGCACGTACTGGTCGATGATGCGGTTGAACTCGCGCGCGCGGCGCAGGCCGAAACTGGCGATCCAGACGTAGCCGGAGATGCCGGTGCGCCGGGTCGGCAGCATCGCCACCAGCGGCCCCAGCAACGGCGTGGCCAGCACCGCGGCGGCCAGGCGCAGCGGATTGCGCTTGATCAGCCAGGCGAACAGGTGGCTGCCGGAGTCGCCGTCGTACAGGGTGTGGTCGAAATCGAACACCACCAGCGGCGCATCGGCACGCGGCAGCGGATACGCGCTCGGGTCCTGCGCGCTCATGCCGCGAAGAACAGCTGGCGCAGCGCCTCGCCCGGCTCCTCGGCGCGCATGAACGCCTCGCCGACCAGGAACGCATGCACGCCGGCGCCGCGCATCAGCGTCACGTCGTCCGGGCCGAGGATGCCGCTTTCGGTGACCAGCAGGCGGTCGCGCGGCACCGCATCCTGCATCGACAGGGTGGTCTGCAGCGACACCTCGAAGGTGCGCAGGTTGCGGTTGTTGATGCCGATCAGCGGCGCCGGCACCTGCAGTGCGCGCTCCAGTTCGTCGATGTCGTGCACTTCCACCAGCACGTCCATGCCCAGTTGCAGCGCCAGCGACGACAGCTCGGCCAGTTGCAGGTCGTCCAGCGCCGCCACGATCAGCAGGATGCAGTCGGCTCCGAGCGTGCGCGCCTCGTAGACCTGGTACGGATCGATGGTGAAATCCTTGCGCAGCACCGGCAGCGTGCAGGCATCGCGCGCCTGCTGCAGATAGCGGTCGTGGCCCTGGAAGAAGTCCTCGTCGGTCAGCACCGACAGACAGGCGGCGCCGCCGAATTCGTAGCTGACCGCGATGTCGGCCGGGTGGAAGTCGGGCCGGATCACACCCTTGGACGGGCTGGCCTTCTTGACCTCGGCGATCACCGCCGGATCGCCGTTGGCGATGGCGGCCTGCAGCGAGCGGGCGAAGCCGCGGGTGGGCGGCATGGCCTCCGCGCGGGCGGCCAGCTCGGCCAGCGGCACGCGCGCGCTGCGCGCGGCGATCTCGTCGGCCTTGCGCGCGAGGATGGTGCGGAGAATGTCGCTGCTCATGCGGTTGGGATCCTGGGGGATGGCCGGATTATCGGCGATGTGGGGTAAAGAAGGGATCGGGACCCGGGACCCGGGACCCGGGACCCGCAACAGCCTAGGCCGCCATGCACGTGTTGCAACTGACGACTGGATGGCCGGACGCGAATCGCCGCAGATCGGCAAACTGCGCTCTTACCGGGTCCCGGGTCCCGGGTCCCGGGCCCCGACCAGGCCCTGCGTACATGCCACATACGCCTCCAGCTTGGCCCGCGCACGCCCATCGGCGATGGCCGCGCGCGCCAGGGCGATGCCGGCGCCGATGTCCTCGGCCAGGCCGGCCACGTACAGCGCCGCGCCGGCGTTGAAGGCGACGATGTCCAGCGCCGGACCGGGCGCGTTGTCGAGCACGGCGCGCAGCATCGCCATCGATTCGGCGGCGTCGGCGACCTTGAGGTTGCGGCTGGCCGACATGGCGATGCCGAAGTCCTCCGGGTGCACCTCGTACTCGCGCACCTGGCCGTCGCGCAGCTCGCCGACCAAGGTGCCGGCGCCGAGCGAGAGTTCGTCCATGTCGTCGCGGCCCCACACCACCAGCGCGCGTTCGGCGCCCAGTTCCTGCAGCACGCGCGCCTGGATGCCGACCAGGTCAGGGTGGAACACGCCCATCAGGATGTTCGGCGCGCCGGCCGGATTGGTCAGCGGGCCGAGGATGTTGAAGATGGTGCGCACGCCCATCTCGCGCCGCACCGGTGCCACCACCTTCATCGCCGGGTGGTGCACCGGCGCGTACATGAAGCCGATGCCGGTGGCGTCCAGCGCCTGCGCCACCTGCTCGGGCTGCAGTTCGATCGCCGCGCCCAGCGCCTCCAGCGCGTCGGCGCTGCCGGACTTGGAGGAGACGCTGCGGTTGCCGTGCTTGGCGACCTTGGCGCCGGCGGCCGCGGCGACGAACATCGCGCAGGTGGAGATGTTGAAAGTGTGCGAGCCGTCGCCGCCGGTGCCGACGATGTCGACCATGTGGGTGCGGTCGACGACCGGCACGGTGCGCGAGAACTCGCGCATCACCACCGCCGCGCCGGCGATCTCGCCGACCGTCTCCTTCTTGACCCGCAGCCCGGTGAGGATGGCCGCGGTCATCATCGGCGACACCTCCCCGCGCATGATCTGCCGCATCAGCCCGACCATCTCGTCGTGGAAGATCTCGCGATGCTCGATGGTGCGTTGCAGGGCTTGCTGGGGGGTGATGGTCATGGGGGAGGATCTGCTCGTAGGGCTGGAAGTGGGAGGCACCGCGCCGGATGCGCTCAGCGCGCCTGCGTCGGCCGCGGCATGCGCAGGCGCCCTTGCGCCAGCACCTCGAAGTAGTCGGCCGGGCCGCCGGCGCGCAGCAGGGTGGCGACCGCGGCCGGGTCGTAGATCCCGTCCTGCAGCGCGTGCTCGGCGATGTGCACGCCGATCACTTCGCCCAGCACCAGCCAGGTCTGGATCGGCTCGCCGCGCGCGCTCTGCAGCGGCAGCAGCTGGCTGAGCCGGCATTCGAAGCTCACCGGGCTGGCGGCGACCCGTGGCGCGGCGATCAGGCGCGAGGGCGCGGCAACGAGGCCGGCCAGGGCGAACTCGTCGACCTCCGGCGCGACTGCGGCGGAACTGGCGTTCATCGCCTCGGCCAGCGGCCGCGTGGCCAGGTTCCAGGTGAACTCGCCCGTGGCCTCGATGTTGCGCACGCTGTCCTTCCAGCCGATGCTGGCGAAGCCGACGATCGGCGGGACGTAGTTGAAGGCGTTGAAGAAGCTGTAGGGCGCCAGGTTGGCGACGCCATCGGCACCGCGCGAGCCGATCCAGCCGATCGGCCGCGGCCCGACGATGGCGTTGAACGGATCGTGCGGCAGCCCGTGGCCATTGGCCGGTTCGTAGAAATGGAAGGCGTCGGTGCGATCGTGCATCGGCAGGGTCCGGCAATGACGGAAGGCGGGCGGCGTCGGCGCAGCGCGCTCAGCGCTCCAGGAAGTTCTTGAGCAAGGCGTGGCCATGCTCGGTGAGAATGGACTCGGGATGGAACTGCACGCCCTCGACCGGGAACTGGCGATGGCGCAGGCCCATGATCTCCTCCACCGTGCCGTCGTCGTGTTCGGTCCAGGCCGTCACCTCCAGACAGTCGGGCAGCGTGGTCTTCTCCACCACCAGCGAGTGGTAGCGGGTGGCCTCGTAGCGGTCCGGCAGGCCGGCGAACACGCCGCGGCCTTCGTGGCGGATGCGCGAGGTCTTGCCATGCATGATGGTGCCGGCACGCACCACCTGCCCGCCGTAGACCTGGCCGATGCTCTGGTGGCCCAGGCATACGCCCAGGATCGGGATGCGCTGGCCCAGTCGCTCGATCAGCGGCAGCGACACCCCGGCTTCGTTCGGCGTGCACGGCCCCGGCGAGATGACGATGCGCTCGGGCGCCAGGCGCTCGATCTCGTCCACGCTGAGCGTGTCGTTGCGCACCACCTTGACCTCGGCGCCCAGCGCCTGCAGGTACTGCACGAGGTTGTAGGTAAAGCTGTCGTAGTTGTCCAGCATCAGCAGCATGGCGAAGGACTCATTGCGCGATCAGGAAGACCGCATAGACGTTTTCGGAAAGGGTGAGGGTGCCGGCTTCGAGGGATTCGGCCATGCCATCGGCCGCACGCGCTGTGGAGAGGTCAGCTGCCGGCGCCGGTGGCGCACTCACCAACTGCACCGCGACCGACTCGGACGGCCACTGCCCGGCCTGGATGCCATAAGCGAAATTCGGTGCCACCTCGGAGATGGTGTACAGGCCGCCCAGGCGCACGCCGTAGGCCTTGGCCAGGGACTGTGCGGAGCTTCGCGTCTGCTCGGCCGCCTGGCGCTTGAGCTCGGCGCGCAGCGCGGCTTCGCCGCTGTAGCGTGGCGCGATTCCCGACACCTGCACGTCCTCGCTGGTAGCCAACGCGCCCAGCAAGGCGCGCACATCGTCCAACGCGGCGAACTCGGCCGACAGTGTGCGCTGCACGCGCGTGCCTTCGAACAGTTGCTTGTCTCCTTGGTAGCGACGCTCGGGCGCGATCGACAGCGTCGTGGCCTGTACGCTGCCGGCCAGTGCGTGGCGCTGTGCGAACGCGGCCAGCACCTTTTCGGCATTGGCCTGCACGCGCTTGCGCGCCGCACCCGGGTCGGCATCCACGGCGCTGAGGGTGATGGTTAGACCGAAGCGATCCGGCACCACTTCGCGCTTGGCTTCGCCCTTCACCAACAAATGCGGCTGCGACGGCAGGCTGTTGACCTGTGCGCTAGCGCACGCCGGCAGCGCCAGCACGGCGGCAAGAACCCATGGACCGATCTTGCTGAGTTTCATCGTCCTCTCCTTGGTGGAAAATCAGCCGGCCGCACGCGGCGCGCCGGACTGGATCAGCGTCGCGAAATCCGCGATCAACGCATCGACCGCCGCGTCCTGCGTGGCCCACGAGGTGACGAAGCGGATCACCCAGCGGCCGTCGTCCAGCAGTTGCCAGCGCTCGAAGTCGTAGCGCTGCGCCAGGGCCTCGACCGCGGCGGCGGGCAGGATCACGAACAGCTGGTTGGTCGGCGAGTCCGAGGCGAACTGCGCGCCTGCCGCGGCCAGCCCGGCGCGCAGCCGCGCGGCCATGCGGTTGGCGTGCGCGGCTAGCTGATAGAACAACCCGTCCTCGAACAGTGCGGCGAACTGCGTACCCAGCACCATGCCCTTGGCCAGCAGCGCGCCGCGCTGCTTGAGCAGGTAGCGGAAATCCGCTTTCAGGGCCGAATCGAGGATCACCAGCGCCTCGCCGAGCAAGGCGCCGTTCTTGGTGCCGCCGATGTAGAACGCATCGGTCAGCGCGGCGACGTCGGCCAGCGTCAGGTCGTTGCCCTCGGCGGTGAGCGCGCTGCCGATGCGCGCACCGTCCAGGAACAGCAGCAGGCCGTGTGCGTCGCAGAACGCGCGCAGTGCCTGCAGTTCGTGCCTGCGGTACAGGGTGCCGACTTCGGTGGTGTTGGACACGTAGACCAGACGCGGCTGCACCATGTGCTCGTTACCGTGCTCGGCGAGCAGCGGCGCGATCCGCTCCGGCGTGAGCCGGCCGTCGGCCGCGTCCACGGTGAGCACCTTGTGCCCGGTGGCTTCGATCGCACCGGTCTCGTGGGTGGCGATGTGGCCGCAGACCGCGGCGATCACCGCCTGGTGCGGGCGCAGGAACGCGGCGATGGCGGTGAGGTTGGTCTGGGTGCCGCCGACCAGCAGGTGCACGTCGGCGTCGGCGCAGCCGATCTCGGCGCGGATCAGTTGCGCGGCGCGCGCGCTGTGCCGATCCAGGCCGTAGCCGGCGTTCTGCTCGGCACTGGCGGCGGCCAGGGCGGCGAGCAGGCGTGGATGCGCGCCTTCGCTGTAGTCGTTGCGGAAGCCGATCCGCGGCGACGCGGCGCCGCTCACAGCCCCTTCGCCGCTTCGGCGACCGCGCGGAACAGCGCGCGGCCCTTGTTCATCGTCTCGTCCCATTCGGCCTGCGGGTCGGAGTCGTAGACGATGCCGGCGCCGGCCTGCACGTGCAGGCGGCCGTGCTTGATCACCGCGGTACGGATGGCGATGGCGGTGTCGGCGTCGCCGTGCCAGCCCAGGTAGCCGATGCTGCCGGCATAGACGTTGCGCTTGATCGGCTCCAGCTCGCGGATCACTTCCAGCGCGCGGATCTTCGGCGCGCCGCTGACGGTACCGGCCGGGAAGGTGGCGCGCAGCACGTCGGCGTAGCTGAGCCCGGGCAGCAGGGTGCCGGTGACTTCGCTGACGATGTGCATGACGTGGCTATAGCGTTCGATCACGAAGCGCTCGCCGACCGCGACGCTGCCGGCCTGCGAGACGCGGCCGGCGTCGTTGCGGCCCAGGTCGATCAGCATCAGGTGCTCGGCGCGCTCCTTCGGATCGGCGAGCAACTCCGCTTCCAGCGCCTGGTCCTGTTCCGGGGTCTTGCCGCGCGGGCGGGTACCGGCGATCGGGCGCACGGTGACCTGGCCGTTCTCCAGCCGCACCAGGATCTCCGGCGAGGAGCCGACCACCTGGGTGTCGCCGACGTCGAGGAAATACATGTACGGCGACGGATTCAGCGCGCGCAGCGCGCGGTACACGTCCACCGGGCGCGCGCTGAACGGCACGCTCAGGCGCTGGCTCAGCACCACCTGGAAGATGTCGCCGGCGCGGATGTAGTCCTTGGATTTCTCCACCGCGGCAATGAAACCCTCGCGGGTGAAGCCGGAGACGAAGTCGCTTTCGTCCAGCACGTCGCGCGCCAGCGGCGCGGGGTAGCCGGCACCGGGCTGGCGCAGCGTGGTGGTGAGCGCATCCAGGCGCGCCTGCGCGCGTTCCCAGGCATCGGCCTCGGTCGGGTCGGCATGCACGATCAGGTACAGGCGGCCCTTGAGGTTGTCGAAGACCGCCACTTCCTCGGACAGCATCAGCAGGATGTCCGGGGTGTCCAGTTCGTCGCGTGCGACGGCGCCGGCCAGGCGCGGCTCGATGTAGCCGATGCATTCGAAGCCGAACCAGCCGACCAGGCCGCCGGTGAAGCCGGGCACGCCGGCCAGCTTGGGCACCACATGCTGCGCGCGCAGCGCCTCGACCTCGGCGAAGGGATCGGCGACCTCGCGGCGCTCGATCAGTTCGCCATGGTCGCGCACCTCGAGCGTGTGCCCGCGGAAGGTGTACACGCGGCGCACCGGCAGGCCGATGATCGAGTAGCGCCCGAAGCGTTCGCCGCCTTCGACCGATTCGAACAGGTAGGTGTGCGGGGCGTCGGCGAGCTTGAGATAGACCGACAGCGGCGTGTCCAGGTCGGACAGCACTTCGCGGACGACGGGGATGCGGGTGTGACCTTCAGCGGCGTAGCGCTGGAACTGCTCGCGGGTAATCAAGACGGCTTTCCTTCCGGGACTCGGTGACAGGGCGGACGACGGCTGCAGGCCACCATCGCCACGCACGGCGAGCGGAAGTGAAGGAAAGCGGGGTCGTCAGGCTGGACACGGCGGTTACTTTACCGCAACTGCGGCGACTGGCAACGGTTGCAGACGCGATCGATCGAGTGCGGTGCAGAGGTGGTCGGCAAGGGCGTCGCGTCGGGACTGAAGTCCCTCCCACAGGGGGTTGATTGCCTGGGTACATCTCCGTAGGAGCGGCTTCAGCCGCGACGGGCGTTACCGGGAATGCCCGTCGCGGCTGAAGCCGCTCCTACGGAGAGCAATACGCTGGCAGCACGCGAGCAGACGAATGCGTGGCCGCTAACGCCTGCGCGGCTGCAGCAACGGCGACTCCGGCGGCAGGTGCATGCGCAGGCGCCCGGGCACGCAATCGATGCGGAAGTGGCGCGAGGTTTCCGGCTCGCCGTCCAGGTTCAGGGTCAGCGGCTGCGCCGCCTCGATCTGCAGCCACGGCAGGCGCGCGCGCACCGCCACCCGCTCCAGCGCCGCCTGCTTGCCTGAGGTGACCAGGGTGCCCAGGGTCGCGGCGACCTCGCCGGTCAGTTCCGGCACCAGGGTCAGATCGAGCAGGCCGTCGTCGAGCAATGCGTCCGGGCACAGGACCTGGCCGCCGCCGGCCTGGCGGCCGTTGCCCAGGCCGAGCGCGATGAAATCGCCTTCCCAGGAAAAGTCCGGCCCCGCGAAACGCGCCCGGATCGGATCGATCCGGCCCAGCCGGCTCATGCCGGTGACCAGGTAGGCCAGCCCGCCCAGCATCTTCTTCAGGCCTTCGTCGGTCTCCACCGTGACCTGGGTGCCGAAGCCGCCGCTGGCGACGTTGGCGCACCAGTGCGGGCCGTGCTCGGCCTCGATGCGCAGCAGGTCGATCGGCAGCGCCGGGGTACGTGCGATCAACTCCAGCGCCTCCAGCGGCGGCAGCGGAATGCCGGTCGCGGTGGCGAAATCGTTGGCCGTACCCAGCGCGACCAGGCCCAAGGCCGGCAGCTCGGCGGCCGATTCCTGGCGATGCGCCAACGTCGTGGCGACCTCGCTCAGGGTGCCGTCGCCGCCGGCGGCGACGATGCAGGCCGCGCCATCGGCCACCGCCTCGGCCACGTAACGTTCGGCATCGCCCTGCTCCCAGGTCACCCGCACCTGCAGCGCCACGCCGCGGGTACGCATGGCCATGACCGCCTCGCGCAACGCCTCGTCGCCGGCCGACTTGCCGTTGAGGATCAGACGCCAGTGCGCTGCAGCCATGCGGACCTTCCCGGGGTGAGGCGCCCACGCTAACGGGCACGGCATGCGCGATGCGTGAATCCAGGCGCGCGCGTTGTCATACGCACGTCACCGAGCGTCCGGAACATGGAAGGCCATAGCAAGGAAGACGGATGGAGGCAGGATCAGCCTCCGATTTCTCTCCCAGGGGCCGCACCGGCGACGGTGCGGTTCTTTTCTTTTGGCCGCCCGGCGCCGCTCAGCCGGCCGCGAATCTGGCCAGCGCCTCGCCCTGCAGCCGGTACACGGTCCACTCGTCCTGCGCGAGGGCGCCGACCGCTTCGTAGAAGTCGATCGCCGGCTGGTTCCAGTCCAGCACCGACCATTCGAAGCGACCGCAGCCCTCGGCCACCGCCTGCCGCGCCAGATGCTGCAGCAGCGCCTTGCCGGCACCCACGCCGCGGTGCGCCGGGTCCACGTACAGGTCTTCCAGGTACAGGCCGTTGCGGCCGAGCCAGGTGGAATAGTTGTAGAAGTACACCGCGTAGCCGATCGGCTGGCCGTCGGCCTCGCAGATCAGCGCCTGCGCGCGGGCGTCGGCGCCGAACAGCGTGGCGCGCAGGCCGGCTTCGTCGGTCTGCACCGCGTCCTCGGCGCGCTCGTAGCGGGCCAGGTCGCGGATCAGGCGCAGGATCAGCGCCGCGTCGTCGGCCACCGCCGGGCGGATGTGCAGGGCCGCCACCTCAGCGCGCTGCCACCGCGGCGCGCATCTGCGCGATCACCGCGGCGTAGTCCGGCGCATTGAAGATGGCCGAGCCGGCGACGAAGGTGTCGGCGCCGGCGGCGGCGATCGCGGCGATGTTGTCCGGCTTGACCCCGCCGTCGATCTCCAGCCGGATCGGCTTGCCGCTGGCGTCGATGCGGGCGCGGATCGCGCGCAGCTTGTCCAGCGCCGAGGGAATGAAGGCCTGGCCGCCGAAACCCGGGTTGACCGACATCACCAGCACCAGGTCCAGGTCGTCCAGCACCCAGTCCAGGATGTCCACCGGCGTGGCCGGGTTGAGCACCAGGCCGGCCTTGCAGCCGTGCGACTTGATCAGCTGGATGCTGCGGTGCACGTGGCGGCTGGCCTCGGGGTGGAAGCTGATGATGCTGGCGCCGGCCTCGGCGAAATCCGGGATCAGCCGGTCCACCGGCTCGACCATCAGGTGCACGTCGATCGGCGCGGTGACGCCGTGCTTGCGCAGCGCCTGGCAGACCATCGGGCCGATGGTCAGGTTAGGCACGTAATGGTTGTCCATCACGTCGAAGTGGATCCAGTCGGCGCCGGCGCGCAGCACGGCATCCACTTCCTCGCCGAGGCGGGCGAAATCGGCGGACAGGATGGACGGGGAGATGATGCAGTCGGACATGGTGGGATCTCAGCGCTTGCGCAGGGTGCGGATACGGTCGTAGGCGGTGTTGAGCTGGCTGGCCTTCTTCTCGGCGCGAGCGCGCAGCTCGGGGCTGGCGCTGGCGACCTTGTCGGGGTGGTACTGGGACATCAGCCGGCGATAGGCCAGTTCGATCTCGGCGTCGGTGGCGTCGCGGGTCAGGCCCAGTTCCCGATAGGGATCCTCGCGCTGGGACAGCTTGAACCAGTCAGCGTCGAAGGCATGCCCGATCAGCAGCCCGATCAACGCGCCCAGCACCGGCGTGGGCCGCAGCAGCAGGGCCCCGGCGATGGCGCCGAGCAGTTTTCCGTACCAGGGCATGGGCGAGGGCGGGCGCGGCGTCAGGGCCGGCCATTTTACGGCACAGCGGGGCATTCCGGCCGTACACTACGCGGCCCGCCGTCCGCCGCGGGCCCGCCGGGTCCCGGGACGGTCGCCATTGCGAAGTCCGTAGGAGTGCCTGTGTCCACCACGCTGTTGCAATCCGATCTGCCCGGCCTGCCCTTGCGCCACCGCGGCAAAGTCCGCGACGTGTTCGATATTCCCCGCGAGCGCCTGCCGGCCGACGCGCCGCCCGGCGACTACCTGCTGATGGTCGCCACCGACCGCCTCTCCGCCTTCGACGTGGTGCTGCCCGACCCGATCCCCGGCAAGGGCGAGATGCTGTGCCAGGTCTCCAACTTCTGGTTCAAGAAGACCGACCACCTGATGCCCAACCACCTCACCGGCATCGACGTGGCTGCGGTGCTGCCCGAGGGCGTGGACAAGGCCCTGTACGCCAAGCGCGCGGTGGTGACCCGCAAGCTCAAGCCGGTGCCGGTGGAAGCCATCGCCCGCGGCTACCTGATCGGCAGCGGCTGGAAGGACTACCAGCGCACCGGCAAGGTCAGCGGCATCGAACTGCCCGACGGCCTGCGCCAGGCCGAGAAGCTGGCCGAACCGATCTTCACCCCCTCGACCAAGGCCGCCGTCGGCGACCACGACGAGAACATCGACTTCGACGCCATGGTCAAGACCGTGGGCGCCGAACTGGCCGAGCGCGTGCGCGACGCCACCCTGCGCATCTACCGCTTCGCCGCCGACTTCGCCGCCGAGCGCGGCATCCTGCTGGCCGACACCAAGTTCGAGTTCGGCACCGACGCCGACGGCCGCCTGTACATCATGGACGAGATGCTGACCCCGGATTCCTCGCGCTACTGGCCGGCCGACGAGTACGAAGTCGGGACCAGCCCGCCGAGCTACGACAAGCAGTTCGTGCGCGACTACCTGGAGACGCTGGACTGGGGCAAGACCGCGCCCGGCCCGCGCCTGCCGCAGGACGTGATCGACCGCACCCGCGCCAAGTACGCCGAGGCGCTGCAGCGGCTGGCGGGGATTTCGGTCGACTGAGTGGGGTGCTGCCATGCGCCGGTGTGCCGGCGCATGCGGGTGGTCGCGGAAGGCGGCCACCTTGCGGTCACGCGCCGCTCTGCCTGTTGCTTCACCAGCTGATAATCCTGGCCAACTAGACTCGGTCATCCGCGCGAGCGCTCGTGCGTCCGACCTGATCAGGAGGATCCGTTGGCCAGTTCGCCCCCGCTTTTTGCCGCCCTTGCGCTTTTCATGGCACTGGCAGCCTGCAACTCTAGGCAGGCCGACGCCTCAACGACTGCGAGCCCCGTCGCTGACGCAGCCGCTCGCACTGCATCTTCGGACAAGGCCACTTCCGGTCGCGCGCCCAGCACATCACAGGCTGCACGCCAGGATGACGGCGTTGCAGCGCTGGCCGAGTCCTTGCACCTTCGCTGTGAAAATGCGGCCAAGGGCAGCGGCTGCGTGGCGGGCAATATGGACGCCGGGGATTTCTACGATGTCGATGTGTCTCCAGGCTGTGGCGCAGACGGAAACTTCGCAGGCGTGGCCAAACGCGACGCGACACTTCTGGATGCCTTGCCAGTGACCGGCAGCAAGGTGCAGGTCGCCGCCAGGCTGTCGGACGGGCAATTCGTCTGCATCCTGGCCACCGCGCACGCGGGTCAACGGGCGGCCTACTACTACGTGGTCGCCATTCCCCCTGCCAGCGTAGGCGCGTGCAAGGGAAAGCCCATTTGCACTCAGTATGGCGAGCGTCCGGTTGACTTCGTGACACAGCGCAAGCAGGGAAAGCGCTGCGCCGTTGCAGGCAAGGCGCGCCCTGAGGGCGACTGTGCGCAGGGGTGGATCGAACCGCAGAAGCTGGACGTATTTTCGGAAGGCCTGTGATCCGCCGTGAGGCGAAGGCGCTCGACAGGGGTTGATCACCGCGCTGGCGTTAGGCGCTGGTAGATTCCGCCGCAATGCCCCGCCGCGGCTTCACGACGTGATGATCCTGGTCGACTAAACTCAGCCGCCCGCAGGGCGATTGCCCCGCCCGACCCGATCAGGAGGATCCGTTGGCTATCGCACGCCCCATTCTGACGTCCCTCGCCTTGGCAGCGGCCCTGGTCGCGTGCAAGGCGCAACCGGCCGGCTCCACGGTGGCTGCGGCCACGGCCGCGCCCTCGCAGACCACAGGTGCCGCAGCCGCGCCGCGCTGCCAGGACGCCGATTTCGATGCCTTCCTCAAGCGCTTCAGCGCCGACATCGCGGTCCAGGAAAAGGCCACCGCCGATCCGTTGACGATGATCCATATCGATCCGGACGCGCAGCCGGAACCGGCGCCAGTCACCCGCAACGTGCCGCTCGCCGAAGTCGAATGGCCGGTGATCCCGAACCTGGACGCGGCCCGCAAGGGTGGGCGCGAGGTCGTGGTGACGCAGAACGCCGAGGGCCGGCAGGTCCTGGTGCGCACCCCTGATACCGGCGACCAGCAGGTCTACCAGTTCGCGCAGAAACCGTGCTGGACGCTGGTAAAGGTCGACGACCAGGCGTTGTAGCCTGGACTGGACTGGACTGGCCATGGACGTGCTGCCCACCTCGCCCCCGATCTGCATCGCTTTACGCTCGGTGTTCGTCGACTCGCGGCCGAGCCGGGTGGACGATGGCCGGGACAACGGCCTACAAGTCCGATCTGGTAGTGCACGGCAGCGAGCGGTGCCGCTGGCTGTCAGCTCAAGCAACCGTAGATTTCAGGCTGCGTAACCACCTCCAAGGAGGCGTCGATGCCACATCCGATCACCCTGTCTTCCGCATTCGGCCTGACGTTGTTGCTCGCCGCCTGTGGTGGCCAACCCCAGCCTGCGAGCGACGCGGCACCGAAGGCGGCAGCTACGGAGGCCGCCCCCGCACCTGCTACACCCGATTCGGCCAGAAAAGGAAAAGACGGCATGATCAAGGAATGCCCCGGAGCGCGTCTGCATTTGACCCCGTTGCCTTCCGCGGACGCGTCCGCCCCCGCCAAGACCCAGGTTGCCCTGGAGCGTAACGGACAGCAGCAGCCGCTCGCGCCGCCGCCGGAGATGGCCGACTACACACCCGTGGGACTGGGCTGCAGCGAAAACGCCAAGGGCGACGCGTACTTCGTCGTGCAATACGGCGAACTGCCGTACGGCTGCGAGTTCTGCGAGTGGTTCTTTCTCTACGACGGCAAGGGCCAGCTGCTCAATCATGCCAATCCGCCGCTGCGCGAAGAACAGGGCCAGCAAAGCCCGAACAACGACGAATACGAACACCAGCTCGAGGCGCTGGGCCTGAAGCATCCGGACGTGGAGCCGTTCCTGCCTTGAGCCAAGCATGACCGTGCGCCGAGGAACGGCGCATGGCACACGTAGTACGCAGTACATGGAGCAACACCCATCCCAAGGAAGAATCCGTCTCACAGAAAGGAACGCACATGAGCGACAACAACACGATCTACAACGACATGGTGCAGCCGCGGGGGCCCGGCTACCGCAGCGAGAACGTCAAGCCCTGGAGCCACTACCGCGAACCCATCGACACCAACGATGGTCGTCTGCACGGCGAGTCGCGGCGCTGGGGCGATGCCACACCAGAAACGCAGTCCAGGGTGATCGACAGCCTGATGGACGCCTCGCAAAAGGCCGGCCTGTCGTCACGGGAAACCGCCTATGTCCTGGCCATCGCGCGGGTCGAATCCGGCTTCAATCCGGATGCGGCGGCCGGCACCACCTCCGCGTCCGGCCTCGGCCAGTTCGTCGACCGTACCGGCGCGCATTACGGCGTCAACAATGCCAATCGGTTCGACGTGGACACCCAGTCGCGCGCACTGGTGCAGCACTACATCGACAACCGCGACCTTGCCCAACGCCGCGGCCAGGGCGAAGACCACATCTACAAGTACCACCACGATGGCCCGAGCAAGGACTATGGCGGCCTGGCCATTTCGCGGCGCGAAGTGACGCCGTATCTCGACCGCTACCAGCAGTTCGTCGAGCAGCACCAGGCGCGCACCCAGACCCAGGGACAGGGACAGGGACAGGCACAGGAGCAGGGACGCAGCCAGCAGCACACGGCTGCGCCGACGCAGCAACCGCAAGGCACCAGTCACAGCAACTTCCAGCAGACGATGGAGCGCATGCTGCCGAGCCAGGGCAAGGTCGATCCGCACATCACCGGGCACTATGGCGAACACCGCGCCCGCGGTCCGCACGGCGGCACCGACTTCAACTACGAAGGCGGCCAAACCGGCATCAACCGGCAGCATCCGACGGTGCACGCGCCGATCTCCGGCACGGTGACCTTCTCCGGCGGCCAGTACGGCACGGTGAAAATCCGCGACGCGCAGGGCAATTCGCACGAAATCCTGCACCTGGATTCGCGCTCGGTGAAAGAAGGCGATACCGTGCGCGCCGGCGATGCGATCGGCACCATGGGCGGACGTGGCCCGAACGGGGCGAACCAGTACGCGCAGCACGTGCATTACCAGATGCACGATGCGAACGGGAAGGCGGTCAGTCCGGAGACGTGGTGGAACCGCGGCCAGCAGGTCGACGCGCATGGCCGCGATCAGGCGCAGCATGGCAATGGCACGCTGCGCCAAGGCGACCACGGCCAGGAGGTGCGCGAGTTGCAGCAGCATCTCAACCGCCTCGGCATCCGCGACGCGCAAGGCCGTCCGCTGGCCGAGGACGGCCGCTTCGGGGACAACACCCACGAGGCGGTAACGGCTTTGCAGAAACAGCGCGGCCTCACCCAGGACGGCATCGTCGGCCGCGATACCCGGGCCGGGCTGGCGGCCGCCGAGCAGGCGCAGGCCAAGCCGGCGAAGGGTCCGCAGCTCGGCGAGCCGGGGCATCCGGATACGCCGCTGTACGACAAGATGCGCACGGAAGCCGATCGCGGTGCGGAGAAGGCCAATCCGCCGCACGCCAAGCTGTCGAACGAGGCAGTAGCCAACCTCACCCTGCAGGCCAAGCAGGCCGGGATCGATAGCCCCGACAAGCTGAAGGAGGTCAATGTCGCCAACGACAAGGCCTTCGTCGCCGGGACCACGCCGGGCTTCCGTGCGGTGGTGGACCTGCAGCAGCCGGCACCACCGCTGGAGCAGACCAGCGCGCAGTTGGCGCACCAGTCCGCACAGCAGCAGGAGTCGGGGCAGCGCGAGCAGCAGCAGGAGACGAACAGGAGCATGGCGCGCGCCTGAGCCGCCAGGCCGTGGCGGGGCGGTCGTGCCGACAGCGCGATCGCCCCTGCTCGGCGACTCCACCGCTTGCCTGCGACGACCGCTCAGGCGGCCGACGCATCGCAGACACCGTTCGTCGAAACGAAAAAAGCACCTCTCATCCCCTGCATCCGGCACGATCGAACCAGATGCAAGTTGCCTTGTGAAAGCGACGGGGCGTCCCCGGTAAAGCCCGTCGCGGCTGACGCCGCTCCCACAGGACATTGCCCGACGTTTTGCAGGACCCCGAAGGTCGCTCCGCTGGGGACGGCTGCATGCGTGCTGTGCTGGGCGAGGACATGGACGGCATCGGGCGCGACCAGCAAACGGGCAAGGCGTCCGTGCTGCTGGCAACGGCTGCCGGCGTCGCCGGATGCGCGGCCCGGTGTCTCCGCATCGCACCGACGATGGCGCTATGCTGGGCCGGTTCCTGGGAGGGAAGATGGATACCACCGCCTACGCGCGCCCGATCGACCGCTATTTCGCCAGTTATTCCGACGATCACCGCAATGCCGCCAACCAGCGCATCCACGTGGTCGCCGTGCCGGCGATCCTGTGGTCTGTGGTGGCGCTGCTGTGGTGCATCCCGGTCGGCGGCACCTGGTTCCAGAGCGGGCTGTGGGCGGCGCTGGGCATGTTCGCGGCGTGGATGTACTACAACCGCCTGTCGCGTCCGCTGGGCTACGGCATGCTGGCGGCGTTCTTCTTCTGCGGCTGCCTGTGCCGGCTGCTGGAGGCGCACCTGGGCCTGCAGGGGCTGCTGTGGCTGGCGATCGGCGTGTTCGTGGTGGCCTGGATCGCGCAGTTCATCGGGCACGCACTGGAAGGCCACCGGCCCAGCTTCCTCACCGACCTGACCTATCTGCTGATCGGCCCGGCCTGGGTGCTGGCCAAGCTGTACCGGCGCATGCACTGGCGCTACTGAGCGCGGCCGCCCCACACCGCAGCACAGCCGCCGGGTACGCGCGGACGCTGCCCGGACCTTCCTCCCCTCGTTCGCCGCGGCGCCTGCGCGCCGTCCGCACCCAGCTGACGCGTGCGCGCGACGCGGCGTCAGCCCTGCTTCGCCGTGTCCCCAAGGTCCAGGCCCAACATCCCCGCATCCGGCGCGAAGGCGCACGGCGCGTAGCCGAAATCCCGCCGCGCCGGTTGCAGATCGAACGTCAGGTCCTCGCGCATGCGCTGCAGCGCGGCGCGGTTCATGCCCTGCAGGCGGCCGCAGGCGTGGGCCAGCGCCAGCGCCGACGCGAACAGCGCATGCGGCAGCGTCAGCAACCGCGCTGGCGGACGCAGTACGGCCAAGACCCGCCGCACCATCTCGCAATAGGTGAGCGTCTCGCCGCCACCGAGGGCGTAGCTGCGCCCGTGCGTGGCCGGATGCGCCAGCACCGCCAGCGCCGCGTCGGCCAGGTCCTGCACGTGCACCGGCTGGCGCAGGCCGCTGGCGCTGCGCGGCAGCACGAACCAGCCGGTGCGCCGCGCCAGTGCCGCGATCGCGCTGAGGGTGCGGTCGCGGCCGGCGCCGTAGACCAGGGTCGGCCGCAGCACCGTCGCCGCCGCGCCGCGCTCGGCCGCGACCGCGAACACGATGGCCTCGGCCTCGCGCAGGCGCCGGGCGACGTCGCGCTCGGCCGGATCCAGCGAGTCGCGCTTGACTTCCAGGCTGGTGGAGCCGAACGCGACCACGCGCGCCGCGGCGACCGGCGCGCGCCGGTACCAGTCGGCGAAGGCGTCCAGCGGACCGCAACTGAACACCACGTCGGCCGCCACCGGCGGCGCCTGCAGCGCGCTGAGTTCACCGGCATGCCAGTGCAGGCCGGATTGCGGCGCGCGCGTCTGACGGGAGTAGGCATGCACCTCCCACCCGTCGGCCAGCAAGCGGTGCAGCAGGCGCTCGCCGATCTGGCCGCTGCCGCCGAACACCAGCGCGACGCGCGGGGAGGCGACGGACGGAGGGGAAGCGGACGCAGCGGCAGGCGAATCGATCATCGACACAGAATAGTGCGTGCACGGCCGTTTGCGGCCGGGAGCATGCGGGATCGGGCCGCTGCACAGCACGCCACGGCGGATGGAGGCGCGCGATTACGCGGCGCTGGCGTACGCAATCACCCACGATCGCCACGCTCACGGCGCCCTCGCCCTACGCCGCACGTGCCCGCATCGAGAGCGACAGGCGCCTCTGCTGCAGAACATGCCCACCCACGGCAACGCTCGTGCCACACGCATGGCGCACGCCCTGCACAGTCGGCAGTCGACAGCCCCATGCAACGCGTACTCGCAGGCACATCACCTGCCTGCGGCTATGCTGTGCGCATGACCGTGCACGCCTTTCGTTTCCGCGCCGGCCAACGCCGTGACGCGCCTGTTACACTCGGGCTCCTGCTCGCGAATCTCGTATTCCCTGCATGATCCCAGCCCTCGACCTCCTGCTGGCCTTGCCGTTTCTGATGGCAGTGGCCGTGGTTGCCCTGCGCCACCGCTCGCGTGCCACCCTGGCCTGGGCCGCGGCGCTGGCGCCGTTGGCGGGCTTGGCAATATTGGGCGCGCTGACGCCGACCGTGCTTGAGGGCGGCATCGTCCGCGCCGACCACGCCTGGCTGCCGCAGATCGGCCTGCAGTTCTCGCTGCGCCTGGACGGCCTGGCCTGGATGTTCGCCGGCCTGGTGCTGGCGATCGGCGCGCTAGTAGTGATGTACGCGCACTACTACCTGAGCGCACGCGAGAACGCGGCGCGCTTCTACGCCTATCTGCTGCTGTTCATGGGCGCGATGCTGGGCATGGTGATCGCCGGCAATCTGTTGCTGCTGATGGTGTTCTGGGAACTGACCAGCATCAGTTCGTTCCTGCTGATCGGTTTCTGGTCGCACCGCCAGGACGCGCGCGACGGCGCGCGCATGGCCCTGGTGATCACCGGCGGCGGCGGCCTGGCGCTGCTCGGCGGCGTGCTGCTGCTGGGGCGCATCGTCGGCAGCTACCAGCTCGACGCGGTGCTCGCCGCCGGCGACGTGATCCGCGCCAGCCCGCTGTATCCGTGGGCGCTGGGGCTGATTTTGCTCGGCATCTTCACCAAGAGCGCGCAGTTCCCGTTCCATTTCTGGCTGCCGCATGCGATGGCCGCGCCCACCCCGGTGTCGGCCTACCTGCACTCGGCGACGATGGTGAAGGCCGGCGTGTTCCTGCTGGCGCGGCTGCATCCGGCGCTGGCCGGCAGCGACCTGTTCTTCTACACGGTCAGCGGCATCGGCGCGGTCACTCTGCTCACCGGCGCCTGGTTCGCGATCTTCCAGCACGACCTCAAGGGCCTGCTGGCGTATTCCACGATCTCGCACCTGGGCCTGATCACCATGCTGTTCGGGCTGTCCACGCCGATGGCGGTGGTGGCCGGCGTGTTCCATATCCTCAACCACGCGGTGTTCAAGGCCTCGCTGTTCATGGCCGCCGGCATCATCGACCACGAGACCCACACCCGCGACATGCGCCGGCTCGGCAACCTGCGCCGCTGGATGCCGATCACCAGCGCGCTGGCGATCACCGCCTCGCTGTCGATGGCCGGCATCCCGCTGCTCAACGGCTTCCTGTCCAAGGAGATGTTCTTCGCCGAGGCGCTGGGCGCCGACGGTCCGGCGGCGATGCGCCTGTTCACCGCGACCTCGGCACTGCTGGCCGGCGTGTTCGGCGTGGCCTACAGCCTGCGCTTCGTCTACGAGACGTTCTTCGGCAAGGGCCCGCGCGATCTTGAGACGATGCCGCACGAGCCGCCACGCTGGATGAAGATTCCGGTGGAGATCCTGGTGCTGGTGTGCGTGGCGGTCGGCATCGTGCCGGCGCTGACCGTGGCGCCGGTGCTGCGCAGCGCCGCCGGCGCGATCCTCGGCGACGCCCTGCCCGATTACAGCCTGGCCGTCTGGCACGGCTGGAACGCGCCGCTGGCGATGAGCATCGCCGGCGTGGTCGGCGGCGTGGCGCTGTATTTCGGCCTGCGCCGGTTGACCGCGCTGTACACCGAGGTGCGCCACTCGCTGGGCAAGCGCGTGTTCCACTGGCACGTGCAGACCCTGTTCGGCGTGGCCGCGCGCTTCACCCGCGTGCTCGCCAACGGCAGCCTGCAACGCAGCCTGCGCTGGCTGGTGCTGGCCGCGGTGGTGGTGGTGGCCGCGCCGCTGTTGAACGCGCCACCGTTGTGGCAGCAGTGGCCGGCGCCGCAGGGCATGCCGCTGCTGGGCTGGGGCCTGTGGCTGCTGATCCTCAGTTGCGCGCTGTCCACGCTGTTCCTGTACCACCAGCGCCTGCTGGCGGTGCTGGTGCTGGGCGGCAGCGGGCTGGGCGTGAGCCTGGTGTTCGTGTTCCTGTCGGCACCGGACCTGGCGCTGACCCAGTTGCTGGTGGAGATGGTGACCCTGGTGCTGATGCTGCTGGGCATGAACTACCTGCCCAAGGCCTCGCCGCCGGAACCGCGGCGCTGGCGCCGCTGGCGCGATGCGGCCTTGGCGATCGTCGCCGGCGGCGGCATGGCGCTGCTGGCGTACTCGGTGATGACCCGGCCGGCAACGACCATGGCCGGCGAGCTGCTGCAGCGCGCGCTGCCGGAAGCCTACGGCCGCAACGTGGTCAACGTGATCCTGGTGGACTTCCGCGGCTTCGATACCTTCGGCGAGATCACCGTGTTCGGCATCGCCGCGCTGGTGGTGCACGCGCTGCTGCGGCGCGCGCGGATGGCGCCGGAGAAGGTGATGCCCGGGCCGCCGATCAAGCTGCCGGTGCCGGCCGACCTGGCGCAGCTGATGTTCCCGCTGACCCTGACGGTGTCGATCTTCCTGTTCCTGCGCGGCCACAACGCGCCCGGCGGCGGCTTCATCGCCGGGCTGGTGCTGGCGGTGCCGCTGCTGATGCAGTACGTGATCCAGGGCGCGGCCTCGGTGGAGTCGCGCTTCGGCTTCGACTACATCCGCTGCATCGGCCTGGGCCTGCTGCTGGCCACGCTGGGCGGCATGGCCTCGATGCTGTTCGGGGTGCCGTTCCTGACCAGCGGCCATCTCGACCTGGCGCTGCCGCTGATCGGCAGCGTGCCGTTGGCCAGTGCGCTGATCTTCGATACCGGCGTGTATCTGGTGGTGTTCGGCGGGACCATGCTGTCGCTGTCGATGATGGGCACCATCAAGCCCTCGCGCACCCGCGACTCGCAGCGCGGGCAGATCGACCCGGCGCAGCGTTCGCCCATCACCGGAGAGATGCACTGATGGAACTGGCACTGGCGAGCGCGATCGGGGTGCTGACCGCGGTGGGCGTGTACCTGCTGCTGCGGGCGCGCAGCTTCGACGTGATCCTGGGCATGACCGTGCTGTCCTACGCTACCAACCTGCTGATCTTCGCCGGCGGCCGGCTGGTGCAGGGCAAGGCGCCGGTGCTGCGCGACGGCATCGCCCCAACCCTGGCCGAACACGCCGATCCGCTGCCGCAGGCGCTGGTGCTGACTGCGATCGTGATCGCCTTCGCGATGACCGCGGTGAGCATCGTGCTGGCGATGCGCAGCCGCGGCGACAACCACAGCGACCACGTCGATGCGCGCCAGGATCCGGCCGAGGGCCAGCCGCCATGACCCATCTGCTGATCCTGCCGATCCTGATCCCGTTGCTCGGCGCGGCGCTGTCGCTGTTCGTGGAGCACCGCCGCTATGGCCGCAAGGTGCGCCGCGTGGTGGCCTGGACCGCGATGACGGCGCTGGCCGCGACGGTGCTGGCGCTGTGCGTGCAGGTAAGCGACGGCCAGGTCCACGCCTATCTGCTCGGCGACTGGCCCTCGCGGCTGGGCATCGTGCTGATGGCCGACCGCCTGTCGGCGTGGATGCTGGCGACCACCACCCTGCTCGCCGGCGCCTGCCTGCTGCACGCCTGCGCCGGCTGGGACCGGCGCGCGCCGCATTTCCACGCGCTGTTCCAATTCCAGCTGGTCGGCCTCAACGGCGCGTTCCTGACCGGCGACGTGTTCAACCTGTTCGTGTTCTTCGAGGTGATGCTGATCGCCTCCTACGGCCTGCTGCTCAGCGGCGGGCGCGGCCTGCGCCTGCGTGTGGGCTTCCACTACGTGGTGTTCAACGTCACCTCCTCCACCGTGTTCCTGATTGCGTTGGGCCTGCTGTACGCGCTACTCGGCTCGCTGAACATGGCCGAGCTGTCGCAGCGCGTGGCGCAGGCGCCGCCGCAGAACGTGGCGCTGATCAAGGCCGCGTTCGGCCTGTTGCTGCTGGTGTTCTGCGCCAAGGCCGCGCTGCTGCCGCTGTACCTGTGGCTGCCGGAAACCTATGCACGCGCGCCGGCGGCGGTGGCGGCGCTGTTCGTGATCATGACCAAGGTCGGCCTGTACGCGGTGCTGCGGGTGAGCACGCTGATCCTCGGCAACCAGGCGCAGGCGCTGGACGGCTATGGCCGCGACTGGCTGCTGTGGCTGGGCCTGGCGACGCTGCTGCTGGCCGCGCTGGGCGTGCTGGCGGCGGTGCGCCTGCGGGTGCTGATCGGCTACCTGGTGATCGTGTCGGCGGCAACGCTGTTCGTGGCCTTCGCCCTGGATGCGCCCGGCACGCTCGGCGCCGGCTTGTACTACCTAGCGCACAGCAGCTTCGTCGCCGCGGCGCTGTTCCTGATCGCCGACCTGATCCGGCGCCGCCGCGGCGGCGCCAGCGACCGTAAGGAGATCATCGCGCCGCTGCCCGGCAAGACCGTGCCCGGCGTGCTGTTCCTGATCGCGGCGATCTCGGTGGCCGGGCTGCCGCCGCTGTCCGGCTTCCTGGCCAAGGTGGCGATCCTCAGCGCGACGCCGGGCGGGCTGACCGGGCCGGTGTGGGCCGCGGTGCTGCTCAGCAGCCTGATGGTGATCATGGGCCTGACCCGCGGCGGCGTGCGCCTGTTCTGGCGCGTGCCCGGCGACCAGGAAACGGCCGAGGACGATACCGTGGAGCTGCCGCGCCCGGCCCCGCGCAAGGCGCCGGCGCGGCCGCTGGAAACCGCCGCCACCGTGCTGCTGCTCGGCTACGGCGTGGCGATGACCGTGGCCGCCGGGCCGCTGCTGCGCTACGGCGAGGCCGCCGCCGCGCAACTGCTGCGCCCGGCCGACTACACCACCCAGCTGCGCGGCACCGCGCCGATCCTGCGGGAGCCCTGACATGTCCGCCCGTCCCTGGTCGCGCCGCCTGTTCCCGTCCTGGCCGTTGAGCCTGACCGTCACCGCGTTCTGGCTGCTGATGAGCGACAGCTTCAGTCTCGGCCAGCTGCTGCTGGGCGCCATGCTGGGCGTGGCGGTGCCGCTGTTCGCCGCGCGCCTGGACCGCGAGTTCGCGCGCATCGGCTCGCTGCGTTCGGTGCCGAAGATGCTGTGCGTGGCGGCCTGGGACATCGTGCGCTCCAACGTGGTGGTGGCGCTGCAGGTGCTCGGCCCGGAGAAACGGATCCACCCCGGTTTCATCTGGGTGCCGCTCGACATCGCCAACATCCACGGTATCGCCGCGCTGACCAGCATGATCACCCTGACCCCGGGCACGGTGTCGGCGGCGTTGTCGGACGACCGCAAGTACCTGCTGGTGCACGTGTTGCACCTGGACGATGCCGAGACCGTGATCCGGCAGATCAAGACGCGCTACGAGGCGCCGTTGATGGAGATCTTCCCATGACCAGCCACATGTTCATCGAGACCACGATCGTCGTGTGCATGCACGTGGTGGCGCTGGCGATGCTGCTGGCGCTGTGGCGGCTGCTGCGCGGGCCGACCGTGCCCGACCGCATCCTGGCGCTGGACACGCTGTCGGTGACCGCCATCGCCGAGCTGATGCTGTTCGGCATGTACCTGGATTCGCCGGTCTACTTCGAGGCGGCGCTGATCATCGCCATGCTCGGCTTCGGCAGCACCGTGGTGCTGAGCAAGTTCGTGCTGCGCCGGGACATCGTCGAATGATCGCCGCACTGCAGGTCGGGCTGTCGCTGCTGCTGATCGTCGGCTGCTTCTTCATCCTGGTCGGCGCGCTGGGGCTGGTGAAGCTGTCGGACTTCTTCAAGCGCCTGCACGCGCCGACCAAGGCCAGCACCCTGGGCGTGGGCTGCGTGCTGCTGGCCTCGGTCGGCTACCACCTGTTCCTGGGCCAGGACCCGCAGCCGCGCGAACTGTTGATCACCGCGTTCCTGTTCATCACCGCGCCGATCAGCGCGCACATGATGGCCAAGGCGGCGCTGTCGTTGATGCTGGAACAGCGCCCGCAGGTGCCGGGCAGCGACCACGCCGATCAGGAAGGGCTGCCGCCGCCGGAGCAGCCGGAGGAGCGCTGAGCGCGCAGGTCTGCGTAGGAGCGGCTTTAGCCGCGACAGGCTTTACCGGGAACGCCCGTCGCGGCTAAAGCCGCTCCTACCACTGAAGCCAGCCGCTTTTTCCAATCCCCACTCCCGAATCCCCACTCTCGGCACTCAAGCCACCAACGCCAACTCCAGGCCCACCCAGGCCAGAAACGCCGCCAGCAGCACCGCACCTTCGCCGCGGCTCAAGCGCATGTCGCCGCGCAGCATCGGGTACAGCACCACGGCCAGCGCAATCGCCGCCGGCAGCTCCAGCCGCACGAAGGAGGCCGGCAACGGCAGCGGCCGCAGCGCCGCCATGCCGCCGATCACCACCAGCAGGTTGAACAGGCTCGAACCCAGCACGTGGCCGACCACCATGTCGCCCTGGCCACGGCGTGCCGCGGCCACCGCGGCGGCCGCTTCCGGCAGCGCGGTGCCGATCGCCACCGGCAGCAGGCCGACCAGCAGCGGCGACAGGCCCCAGGCCGCACCCAGCTGCGGCGCATGCGTCACCACCAGGTTGGCGCCGGCGTTCAACAGCACGATGGCGATCAGCAGGCGCAGCAGGTTCAGCACCAGACCGGTGCGGGTCACCGCGTAGCCGGACACGCCGAGCTGGCGCGCGGCCGGTTCGTGACGCGCGCGCAGCAGCAGGAACGCGACCACGCCGACGAAGGCCAGCAGCAGCGCTACGCCTTCCACGCGCGAGATCGCCCCATCCAGGCCGAAGCCGATCAGCGCCAGCGTCGCCAGGGTCAGCAACACCAGCAGCGGTGGCAGCAGGCGGGTACGCAGCAGCAGCGGTGCCGCCAGCGCGGCCAGGCCGAGGGTCAGGCCGAGATTGGCCAGGTTGCTGCCGACCGCGTTGCCCAGCGCCAGGTCCTGCGCGCCGGCCGCGTAGGCGCGCACATTGACCGCCAGTTCCGGCAGCGAAGTGCCGAAGGCCACCAGCAGCAACCCGGCCACGAACGGCGAGGCGCCGCAGCGCTGGGCCAGGCCGGAGGCCGCTTTCACGATCGAGTCCCCGCCCAGCGCCAGGAACGCCAGCCCCACCAGTACCCACCCGATCGCACCGGCCATCGCCGACTCCTGCCCGCAAGATGCGGCGATTCTATGCGCAGCGTCGATGATGCCGCCGTGGTCGTGCCCCGCCGCTCATGGCACGCTACGGCGGCCGACCGCGCGCAGCCCGCTCGCCACGACTGCACCGCGTTCATGCCCGACCGTGTCTGCTAGCGCCTGCCACGCGCCCGACCGCGTCCCTCCCTCGCCATCGCCACAGGAGCCGCCCCATGTCCCGTCCCGATCCCACGCCGCCGCGGCGGCCCTGGCTGGCGCTGGCGGGCATCGCCGCGATCGCCGCCGTGCTCGCCGCCGCCTTCGCCTGGAGCGCCGGCTGGCTGGGCGGTCCGCAACGGCTGACTGCGCAACGCATGACCGACGCCATCGAAGCCGGCGGCCCGCCGCATCCGGGCTTCCGCCGCGCGCACAGCAAGGGCGTGTGCGTCAGCGGCCATTTCGAGGGCAACGGCCAGGGCAGCGCGCTGTCCTCGGCGCGGGTGTTCGCGCAATCCTCGGTGCCGGTGCTGGGCCGCCTGTCGATCGGCGGCGGCGACCCGCACGGCGCAGACGGTGCGGCGCGCGTGCGCAGCATGGCCCTGCAGTTGCGCAGCGACGACGGCCAGGAATGGCGCACGGCGATGAACAGCTTCCCGTTCTTCGTGGTCGCCAGCCCCGAGGGCTTCATGGCGCAGACCCTGGCCGCACAACCCGACCCGGCCACCGGCAAGCCGGACCCGGCGAAGATGGCGGCGTTCGTGCAGCGCTACCCGGAGGCGAAGAAGTTCCAGGAATGGGCCAAGACCGCGCCGTGGTCGAACAGCTGGGCCAACACCCAGTACAACGGCGTCAACGCGTTCCGCTTCACCGCCGCCGACGGCAGCACGCATGCGGTGCGCTGGTCGATGCGCCCGCAGACCCCGTTCGCGCCGTTGTCGGCCGAGCAACGCGCCAAGGCCGACGCCGACTTCCTCAGCGAGGACCTACAGGCGCGGCTGGCACACGGCCCACTACGCTGGGACCTGGTGCTGACCGTGGCCGCGCCCGGCGACCCGGTCGACGACCCGTCGCAGCCGTGGCCGCAGGACCGCCAGCAGGTGGTCGCCGGCACCCTGGTGCTGGACCATGCCGAGCCGCAGGCCACCGGGCCGTGCCGCGACCTCAACTACGATCCGCTGATCCTGCCGCGCGGCATCGCCGGCTCGGACGACCCGATCCTGGCCGCGCGCTCGGCGGTGTACTCGCAGTCCTTCAATCGCCGCGAGCGCGAGATCGCCCACGGCCAGGCCCCCGATGCCACCGGCACGCCGCATGGAGGTGCGCAATGAACCGCGACGACCGCTCCGCGCATTTCAACCTGCCCGCGCGGGTGCTGCACTGGCTGATGGCGGCGATGATCCTGACCATGCTGTTCGTCGGCGTGGGCATGGTCGCCTCGGTGTCGCAGCGGCCCTGGCTGCTGGACCTGCATCGCCCACTGGGCATCGCGATCCTGCTGCTGGCGCTGGTGCGCCTGGGCAACCGCCTGCGGCACCGGCCGCCGCCGCTGCCGGCCGACCTGCCGCGCTGGCAGCAGGCCGCCGCGCATGCCTCGCACTGGCTGCTGTACGCGCTGATGCTGGCGATGCCGCTGCTGGGCTGGTCGATGCTCTCGGCCGGCGGCTACCCGATCGTGCTGTGGCCGGGCATGCAGTTGCCGCCGATCGCCCCGCACAGCCCGGCGCTGTACGCCTGGCTGCGCAGCGCGCACGGCTGGCTGGCCTACCTGCTGTTCGCCACGGTGCTGGCGCACCTGTGCGCGGCGCTGTTCCATGCCTGGGTGCGCCGCGACGGCGTGTTCTCGAGCATGGCGCGCGGCCCGGTGACGCCAGTCGCGCCGCACGACCAGACGTAGTCCCCCGGACACGCAGGCGGGGCCGCGCGAGCGCCACCTGCCGCGCACGCAGGCACCGCCGCCGCGCCGCACTGGCCCCGCTCGCGCGCAGCGGCCGCCGCGGGGTCGCCCTGCATCCGGGCCGCGCCAGGCATTTGTGTCGGCAACGACATGGTGCCGGCGTCGGGCCGCCGTTACACTTGCCGGCGGACGGGCACGCTCGTCCGCCCCCAGTTGTTCCCGCGCGCCGGTCGCCCCCATGGGAATCCGGCGCCGCGACCGCGCCAGCCAGCGCCGATGGTCCGCAGCCGCCACGCCGGCCTGCGGGCGCCCGCGCCAAGCCAGCTCACCATCCGATCGTCGTCCGGCGCTGCGCCGGCGATGGCCATGCCTGCTGCCTTGGAGTCCGCGATGTCCCGTGTTGCCCCCGCCTGCCGTTTCCCGCACCGTTCGGCCCTGGCCGTCGCCTGCCTGCTGGCCGCCGTGCCGACGTTCGCCGCGACACCGACCGCGGCCGCTGCAGACGGCGCCGACGACACCGAACGCGACGTCACCACCCTGGACAAGATCAGCGTCAAGGGCGAGCGCGCCGAGGGCTACAGCGTGCGCAAGACCAGTGCCGGTACGCGCTTCGAACTGGCGCCGCGGGAGATCCCGCAGTCGGTGAGCATCATCAGCCACCAGCGCATCGAGGATCAGGGCCTGGACGACATCATCGACGTGCTGGAGAACACCACCGGCGTGTCCAGCACGCGTTCGGACAGCGAACGCTTCGAGTTCTACGCGCGCGGCTTCTACATCGACAACTACCAGTTCGACGGCATCCCGACCACGATGGTGCAGAACTGGAGCTACGGCGATTCGGCGCTGGACCTTGCGCTGTACGACCGCGTGGAAGTGGTGCGCGGCGCCACCGGCCTGCTCACCGGTGCCGGCAACCCCTCGGCCTCGGTGAACCTGATCCGCAAGCACGCCGACAGCGCCGAACTGACCGGCAGCGTCACCGTCAGCGCCGGCAGTTGGGGCCGCACGCGCTCCACGGTCGACGTGACCACGCCGCTCAACGCCAGCGGCACGGTGCGCGCACGGGTGATCGGCAGCTACCTGGATACCGATTCGTACGTGCAGCGCTACAGCCAGCGCAAGTCGCTGGGCTATGCGGTGATCGATGCCGACCTGACCCCGGACACGCAGCTGAGCGTGGGCTACGACTACCAGAACAAGCAGTCCGACGGCGTCACCTGGGGCGGCTTCCCGCTGTGGTACGCCGACGGCAGCCGCACCGACTATCCGCGCTGGTTCAACCCGGCCGCGGACTGGACCTTCTGGGACACCACCAGCAAGCGCGCCTTCGCCACCCTGCAGCACGCCTTCGGCAACGGCTGGCAGCTCAAGCTCAACGCCACCCACGACCAGACCGACGTCACCGACAAGCTGTTCTACCCGTACTACACGATCTACGGTTTCGACCGCCAGACCGGCGCCGGCGTGGTGCCGTATTCGGGCGACTACATCATCGGGCGCAAGGTCGACGGCCTGGATGCCTACGCCGAAGGCCCGTTCCAACTGGGCGGGCGCGAACACGAACTGATGGCCGGGCTCAGCTACAACCGCCGCCGCTACGTGAACACCGGGGCGTTCGACTTCCCCGGGCCGCTGCCCAGCTATCTGGGCTGGACCGGTGCGTATCCGGAACCGGCCTGGTCGCCGATCAGCGAGTTCAGCCGCGGCACCGTCACCCAGAAGGCCGGCTATGCGGCGGCGCGATTGTCGCTGGCCGATCCGCTGAAGTTGATCGTGGGCGCGCGCTACACCGACTGGAAGGTGGACGGCGCCGAGAGCGGGGTGGGCTATGTGCTGCACCAGGAGAAGACCACGCCCTATGCCGGCCTGGTGTACACGCTCGACGACGTCTGGTCGGTCTACGCCAGTTACACCGACATCTTCCAGCCGCAGACCGCGCGCACCGCCAGCGGTGCCTACCTGGACCCGGTGATCGGCAAGAGCTACGAGGCCGGGATCAAGGGCGCCTGGTTCGACGACCGCCTCAACGCCGCGCTGTCGGTGTTCCGCATCGACCAGGACAACGTCGCCCAGGCCACTGCCGGATTCGTGCAAGGCACCACCGAGACCGCCTACGTCGCCGCGCAGGGCACGGTCAGCCGTGGCTTCGAACTCGAGCTCAACGGCGAGCTGGCGCCGGGCTGGAACGCGACCTTCGGCGCCTCGCGCTACGTCGCCAAGGACGTTGCCGGCGCGGACATCAACAGCCAGCTGCCGCAGACCACGCTCAAGCTCTACAGCAGCTACACGCCACGCAGCCTGAGCGAACTGACCTTCGGCGGCGGCGTCAATTGGCAGAACCGCATCTACTACGTCGACCCCACCTATGGCCGCTTCGAGCAGAGCGGCTACGCGCTGGTCAGCGCCTTTGCGCGTTATCGCTTGTCGCCGGCGTTCTCGGTGCAGCTCAACCTCAACAACCTGCTCGACAAGCGCTACTACGCGCAGATCTACGGCTACGGCGCCTGGGGCGAACCGCGCAGCGGCGCGCTGAGCTTCAGCTGGTCGTTCTGAGCCAGCGCGGTCAGGCCTCGACGACGCACAGCGGCACATCGCCGGCGGCGGCGACGCGGTTGCGGCCGCTGCGCTTGCCGCGGTACAGCGCCGCATCCGCGCAGCGCAGCAGTTCCTCGGTGCTGCGGCCATGGTCCGGATAGGCGGCCACGCCGATCGACACGGTCACCGGCGGCAGCGCCTGGCCCTGGTGCTGCACCTGCAGCGCCGCCACCGCGGCGCGGATCTGCTCGGCGCGACGCTGCGCGGCGGCGGCGCTGGCGCCGGGCAGGATCACCGTGAACTCTTCGCCACCGTAGCGGCAGGCGATGTCCTCCGGCCGCACCAGCCCGGTCAGCAATTGGCCGAACGCGGCCAGCAAGGCGTCGCCGCCGGCATGGCCGAGGCGGTCGTTGAGCGCCTTGAAGTGGTCCAGGTCCAGCATCATCAGCGCCAGCGGCTGGTCGCGCCGCTCGCAGCGGGCCAGCTCGCGCACCAGCGATTCTTCCAGATAGCGGCGGTTGTACAGCCCGGTCAACGGATCGCGGATCGACTGCATCTGCAGGCGCTGGCGCAGTTGCAGGTTGTGCAGCGCCATCGCCAGTTGCTCCGCCACCACCTCCACCAGGTGCAGCCGTTCGAGCAAGCCCGGATCGCGGCTGGACAGGTGGATCAGCCCCAGCGGCTCGCCCTGCACCATCATCGGCACGCAGGTGCCATGCCGCGTGGCGCCGGCGGCGTGCGCGCAGGCCGGCGCTGCGCCCGGCCGCTGGATCTGGGTGGCGCGGCGGCGCAGGCCTTCGCAGCCGCTCAGCGTCAGCGCCGGTGCGCACACCGCATCCTCGCCCCAGTGGGCCACGCAGACGGCCTGCTCGCCCGTCGCGTCGGTGCAGTACACGCTGCAGCCGGCGTCGCCGAGCAGGCGCTCCAGCGCCTGCCGTGCGACCTCCACCGCCTCGTCCTGCTGCACGCAGCTCTGCAGCCCACGGCTGCACCGGTTGAGTGTGCGCAGATCCTGTTCGGTGCGCTGCATCTGCTGCACGGTGCCCACCAGTAGCGCATTGGCATGGTGGCCGCGCTGCTCGGCCTGGCTGCGGCGGCCGATCTCGCGGCGCAGCAGCAGGTACAGGCCCAGGGTCAACGCGCACACCGCCGGGATGCCGACCATCGCCAGCCGGCGCAGCAGGTCGGCGTTGGCGGTGGTGGAGCGGGCGCTGCTGGCCAGCGCCGCGCGTTCGCTGCGCACCATGCTGTCGGTGTTGCGACGGATCGCCTGCGACAGCGCGCGGCCGTGCCGCGCGCGTTCGGGGTCGGGTTTGAGCAGGCCCGCGTCCTTGGCCTGGAAGCGGGCCACGGCGCGCGCGCTGTCGCGCATGCGCGCCTGGATCTGGGCCCGGACCTCCTGCAGCCGCTGCTGCTGGGCCGGCTTGCCCTGCAGCAGCGTGGCCAGCTGCTGCAGCCGCGGCGGCAGCGCGCGCTGGCACTGCTGGAAGTCGACCAGGTGTTCGCGGGTTTCCAGTAGCAGGAAGCCGCGCAGCGAGGCATCGCAGTCGGCGAGGTTGAGCTGCAGGCCATTGATCTCGGCGATGACCTGGTGGCTGCGCTGCACCGCGGCGGCATCGTCGAGGAAGCGCTCGCTGCCCACCAGCACCCCGCCACTGATGCCCAACAGCAGCAGCAAGGCCAGCGGCACGCCATAGCGGTTGATCATGGTGGAATGCATGGCGTCGGCCAGTGGGAAGGAGGGAGGCCGCGCGCGCCCCGCACGGCGCTGCGCAGTCAAGCGCAGGGAGCCATGCAAATTCCGGGCCGAACCGAGTGTGGCGTCACAGCCAGCCCTTCTGCCGGGCCAGCCGCGCCGCCTCGATGCGGTTGCCGACCCCGAGCTTGCCGATCGCCTCGGACAGGTAATTGCGCACCGTGCCCGCCGACAGTCCCAGCTGCGTGGCGATATCGCCGGCCGAGGCGCCCTCGCCGGCCAGGCGCAGCACCTGGCGCTCGCGGTCGTTGAGCGGGTCGGCCTCGGACCAGGCTTCCAGCGCCAGTTCCGGATCGATCGCGCGGCCGCCGCGGTGCACCTGGCGGATCGCCTCGATCAGCCGCTGCGGCGGCGCATCCTTGAGCAGATAGCCGCCGACCCCGGCGTCCAGCGCGCGCCGCAGGAAACCGGGGCGGGCGAAGGTGGTGACGATGATGACGCGCACCGGCAATTGCTGGCGCTGGATGCGCTGGGCCAGTTCCAGGCCGCTGAGGCCGGGCATCTCGATATCGGTGACCAGCAAATCCGGCGCATGCGCCTGCAGCGCGCGCCAGGCGGCCTCGCCATCGGCCGCACTGGCGACCAGGTCCAGATCCGCTTCCAGGCCCAGCAGTGCGCCCAGCGCACCGCGCACCATCGCCTGGTCCTCCGCCAGCACTAAACGAATCACGGCACCCCCCGGTCCTTGTCGGCCCATTGTAGTGCCCGGCCCGGGCAGGCGCTCAGCCGAGCGCGGCGTCCTGGTCCGCCGGGGCCTGCGTCCGCGGCGCCAGCGTGGCCTCCGGCACGGCCACCTCGGCCCGCGGCAACGGCGCGGCGGCGACCAGACAGGTGCCCAGGCCGCGCTCGGAGGCGATGCGCAGGCTGCCGCCCACCGCCTCCAGCCGCTCGCGCATGCTGCTCAGCCCGGTGCCCGGCTGCAGCGCGCCGCCGCGGCCGTCGTCGCGCAGTTCCAGCAGGGCCTGGCCACGCTCGCACCACAGCCGCAGCTGCGCGTTGCGGGCAGAGGCATGCCGCTGGATATTGGTGGCGGCCTCGCGCAGCACCAGCGCGAACACCGTCTCCAGCTGCGGGCACGGCGGCAACGCCTCGACCTGGTAGCGGAAGGTCACCCCGGACGATTCCAGCAGCAGCTTGGCCGAGGCGATCTCCGCCGCCAGCTGCGCCGCGCGGATGCCACTGACCGCGCGTCGCACCTGGCCCAGCGCCTCGCGTGCGACCTGGCCCACCTCCTCCATCTCGCGCTGCGCTGCGGCGGCGTCGTGGGCGAGCAGGCGCGTGGCCAGGTCCGATTTCAGCGCCACCAGCGACAGGGTGTGGCCGAGCAGGTCGTGCAGGTCGCGGCCGATGCGCTCGCGCTCGGCCACCGCCGCCAGGCGCCGCACTTCCTCGTGGCTCAGGCGCAGTCGCGCCTCGCCGCGCGCACGCCGCTCGAAACTGATGTTCATCAGCCCCACCGACAGGCCCACCACCACCGCGCTGACCATGTACAGCGGCGACCAGCCACGCAGCGTCCACGCCAGCGCGAACACCGCCAGTACCAGCAGCATCACCACCACCGCACGCACCGGCTCCAGGCAGAACGCCAGGAAGGCACAGGCATAGATGATGTAGCACTGCGCACCGGGGTTGTACGGCAATAGCACCAATGCCAGCGCCGTCATGCCCGCCACGCACCAGGGCAGGTAGCGCCGGTGGCGGTAATAGGCCACGTAGTACAAGGCGAGGAACACCGCATAGCTGGCCAGGGTCGGCGCGACCCAGTTGCGGAAGTAATGCGGTTCGTACAACGGGGTGACGAACAGCCAGATCGACCACACCAGCGACAGCCACACGAACCAGTGGGTGCTGGACTTGGCCGAGCTCCAGCCGATGCGGCGGGCGATCAACGAGTCGGGCGAGGCGTGCAGCAAGGCGATCACGTCGGGCTCCCAGGGCGGCACGGCTGCCGCGGCGCATAGCTTAGCGAAGGCGCCGGCGCGCAGAGCCGCGCGACGGCGCCGGGATCGACAGGGCGCACCATCAGCCGCGGCGCAGGCGCCGCTGCGCCAGTGCGTAGAACACCACCGTCACCGCCAGCAGTGCGGCGACATGGCCGGCACTGCCATGGCCGTCGCCCTGCCCGACCACGCGCAGCGCCAGCTGGCCCAGGTGATAGGACGGCCACAGCGGCGCCAGCGTGGTCAGCCACGCGGGCAGCAGCTGCAGCGGGATCCACAACCCCGACAGGAACGCCATCGGCAGGTAGATCAGGTTGACCAGCGCCGGCGCGCCGCTGCCGCCGGCGTAGGCACCCAGCGCCAGCCCGATCGCGCAGAACGGCAGCGTGCCCAGCACGTCCACCAGCAGCAACCCGATCCGCTGCGTCGGCGTCAGCATGACCCCGCCAAGCAGTGCGGCCAGCGCCTGCAGCACCACCCCGATCGCCAGCGCGAACGCCATCGCCAGCGCGGTGCGCGCCAGCAGCAGCGCCAGCGGCGGCACCGGCATCGCCCGCTTCAGCGCCAACAGCCCGCGCTCGCGGTCCAGCGCCAGGCCGACGCCGAAGCCGAACAAGGCCGGCGCCATCACTCCGAACACGCTGTAGCTAGCCATCAGGTACACCGCCGCATCGTGGCGCCCATGATTGAGCAGCACGCCGAACAGCAGGTAGAACAGTGGCGGGAACAGCAGCGTCGGCAAGGCGAAGGATGGCGTGCGCAGCCAGCGCACCACCTCGTAGCGGATTTCGCGCAGCAGCAGCGCGAGCTGGTCACGCAACGACCAGGCGGCCGCCGGCGGGGCAACGGAAAGATCGATCGGGTTCATGCAGCCTCCGCACGGGTGATGGCGAGAAAGGCGTCGGCAAGGCCGGCACGGCGGACTTCCAGTGCCTGCAGCGCTGGATCGCTGGCGAGCAGCCGCGCCACCACCGGCTCGGCCGGCTCGGCGACCACCTCCAGCACGCCATCGCGGTTGTCGGCGCGGCGCACTTGCGGCCACTGCGCCACCTGCGCGGCCGGCAGCGCGCTACGGCAGCGGATGGTGCATTGCTCGAAGCGTGCGCGCAGCTCGGCGACGCTGCCCTCGGCGATCAGCGTGCCGCGCTGCAGCACCGCCACCCGATCGGCGAGCGCCTCGGCCTCTTCCAGATAGTGCGTGGTCAGCAGCACCGCGCAGCCATCGGCGACCAGTTCGCGGATCGCCCGCCACAGGCCCTGCCGCGCCTCGATGTCCAAGCCGGTGCTGGGCTCGTCCAGGAACAGCACCTGCGGCCGCCCGCAGATCGCCATTGCGAACTGCACACGCCGCTGCTGGCCGCCGGACAACTGGCCGTAGCGGCGTGCCATCAACCCGTCCAGCCCGGCCAGCGCCACGCAGTCGGCGACGCTGCGCGGCGTCGGGTAATAGCCGCGCGCCTGCAGCAACAGTTCGCCCACGCGCAGCGTCTCCGGCAGCCCAGCGGTCTGCAGCATCGCCCCGGCCTGGCGGCGCGCCGCCAACGACCGCGGATCCTGTCCGCACAGGCGCACGCTGCCGGCGTCGGGCGTCTGCAGCCCGAGCAGCAGGCTCACCGCGGTGCTCTTGCCGGCACCGTTGGCGCCCAGCAGCGCCAGCAACTGGCCGCGGCGCAACTGCAGGTCGACGCCGTCGAGCGCAACCAGCGCGCCGTAGCGCTTGTGGACGCCGCTGAGCTGCGCCAGCGGCAACGCATCGTGATCGGACATGGGACGCTCCCGGAATGGCAAGGAGCGTCTAGGCTGCGCCGCGACGGGGCCGCCGCCCAGTGTGGCGCGTCAACTGCAGCGGATGACATCTGTCACTGGCAGCCCCGGCACGATTGCCGCATGCTGCGATCCACGCCGAGGGGCGGCGTTCTCCCGCGACATCGCACCGCAGAAAGTGACTTCCGGCCATGCCCACGGCGACCGGACGCTCGCACACTGCAGCGCGCCGACCGTTTTCGATCAAGGACACGATGAGTACTTCCTCCGACCTGCTCAAGGAACTCCGTATCGACCGCAAGGCGCCGCCGAGCGAACCGCCGTCGCGGCGCGGGCTGTGGATCGCCGTGGTCCTGCTGGTGGTGCTGCTCGCCCTCGGCGCCGGCGCCTGGCTGCTGTTCGGCCGCAGCAAGCCGCTGGAAGTGCGCACCGCCGCGGTGGTGGCGATCGCGCCCGGCAGCAGCAGTGCCTCGGTGCTAGACGCCAGCGGCTACGTGGTGGCGCGGCGCATGGCCACGGTCTCGGCCAAGATCACCGGCAAGGTCCGCGAGGTGCGCATCGAGGAAGGCATGCGCGTGGAGGAAGGCCAGGTGATGGCGACGCTGGACCCGATCGACGCCAACGCGCAGCGGGTGCTGTCGGCCTCGCAACTGGATGCGGCGCGCAGCCTGGTGGCCAACATGCAGGCGCAGGTGCGCCAGGCCGATGCCGACGCGCAACGGCTGCAGACCCTGGCCGGCCAGCAGTTGGTCTCGCGCTCACAATACGAGCAGGCGGTGGCGCAGCGCGACGCCCTGCGCGCGCAGTTGCAGAACGCGCAGCGCAACGTCGCGGTGGCCGGCAACCAGTTGTCGATCTCCGATCTCAACGTCGACAACACCATCGTGCGCGCACCGTTCTCCGGTGTGGTCACCGCCAAGGCGGCGCAGCCGGGCGAGATCGTCTCGCCGCTGTCGGCCGGCGGCGGCTTCACCCGCACCGGCATCGGCACCATCGTCGACATGGAGTCGCTGGAGATCGAGGTCGAGGTGGGCGAGTCCTACATCGGCCGGGTCAAGCCGGGCATGCCGGTGGAAGCGGTGCTCAACGCCTACCCGGACTGGAAGATCCCGGCAGAGGTGATCGCAATCATTCCCTCCGCGGACCGCGGCAAGGCCACGGTGAAGGTGCGCGTGGCGCTGAAGCAGAAGGACGCGCGGATCGTGCCGGAGATGGGCGTGCGGGTCAGCTTCCTGGAGGCGCCGCAGCCGCAGGCGCAGGACAAACCGCAGGGCGTGCGGGTGCCGGGCGCGGCGATCGTCAAGCGCGCCGGACAGGACGTGGCATTCGCGGTGAAGGAGGACAACACGGTCGAGCAGCGCGCGCTGAAGACCGGCATCGCCCTGGGCGACGACCGCCAGGTGCTGTCCGGCCTGGCCGCAGGCGACACGGTGGTACTGGATCCGCCGGAGGCTTTGCGTGCCGGCATGCAGGTGAAGATGGCGGAGGCGGTTGCGCAGTAGCGCGCCGTCGTCTTCGCCTGACGTATCCGACGTCCCCGCTGCGGCAGACAGCAGCCGCACGACCCTGGCTTTAGCTGTGCTTTAGCTGTTGCTTTAGCTGTTGCTTTGGTTGTTGCTTTGGCTTTGGCTGTTGCTCTTGCTTTTGATTTACCGGGTTCCCTTCCGCAGCGGCGGATGGACCGGGGAAAAACCCGAAGGGCGGCGTACATGGATGTACGCCGTTCGCGGCAGGGGCAGGATGCCCCTTCCGCGAATCCCCGGTGCATCCGCGGACCCGGAGCGCGCAGCGCGGAGGGCGCAAGGCAGGGCGCGCTTTCTTTTGGTTACTTTTCTTTGCGCGAGCAAAGAAAAGTGACTCGCCCGAAAGGGCGAAAGCCTTTGCTCCAAGCTTTGGTGTCATATGAGAAAAACTGTAGGAGCGGCTTTAGCCGCGACAAACGTAATTGGTCATGTCTGTCGCGGCTAAAGCCGCTCCTACGATCCAGCGGTCGCCACCGTAGCAGCAAGAGCAAGTGCAAGTGCAAAGCTTTCGCCTGACGGCGAGTTACTTTTCTTTGCTTGTGCAAAGAAAAGTAACCAAAAGAAAGCACACCCTGCCTACGCGCCCTCCGCGCTAACGCGCTCCGGGTCTGCGTCCATCACGGGGATCCGCGGAAGGGGCATCCTGCCCCTGCCGCGGACGGCGTACATCCATGTACGCCGCCCCTTCGGGGTTTTTCCCCGCGATGGCCGCCGCTTCGGAAGGGAACCCGGTAAATCAAAAGCCGGAGCAACCGCAACGGCAGAAGCAACAGCAACAACAAGAGCAACAACTGCACCTGCACCTGCATCGCAACCGCAACCGCAACCGCAACCGCAACGGTAATCCCCTCGCCCATCGGCGACCGCATCGCCTCCACCTCGTCCACCGCCAGGAACACCACCATGTCCACCCTCGTCACCCTGCGCAACGTCACCAAGACCTACCAGCGCGGCCCCGAGAAAGTCCAGGTCCTGCACGGCATCGACCTGGACATCGCCCGCGGCGACTTCGTCGCCCTGATGGGACCGTCCGGCTCCGGCAAGACCACCCTGCTCAATCTGATCGGCGGGCTGGACTCGCCCAGCGGCGGCGAGATCGAGATCGAAGGCCAGCGCATCGACCGCATGAGCGGCGGCCAGCTCGCCACCTGGCGCAGCCACCACGTCGGCTTCGTGTTCCAGTTCTACAACCTGATGCCGATGCTCACTGCGCAGAAGAACGTCGAACTGCCGCTGCTGCTGACCTCGCTCAGCGCCGCCCAGCGCAAACGCAATGCCGAGATCGCGCTGACCCTGGTCGGCCTGGAAGACCGCCGCAACCACAAGCCCAGCGAACTGTCCGGCGGCCAGCAGCAGCGCGTGGCCATCGCCCGCGCCATCGTTTCCGACCCCACCTTCCTGATCTGCGACGAACCCACCGGCGACCTGGACCGGCGCTCGGCCGAGGACGTGCTGGGCCTGCTGCAGGAACTCAACCGCAGCCACGGCAAGACCATCGTCATGGTCACCCACGACCCCAAGGCCGCCGAGTACGCCACCCATACCGTGCACCTGGACAAGGGCGAGCTGGCCGACGCGCCGGCCGCGCACTGAGCGAGGCGATGCCATGAAGTATTTCTCGTTGATCTGGGCACAACTGTTCCGCAGCAAGACGCGGACATTGCTGACCCTGTTCTCGGTGATCGTCGCGTTCCTGCTGTTCGGCCTGCTCGACTCGGTCCGCGTCGCGTTCACCGCCGGCGGCTCGGTGGAAGGGGTCAACCGTCTGGTCGTGGCCTCGCGCCTGTCGATCACCCAATCCCTGCCGGTGCGCCTGGAGTCGCAGATCCGTAGCGTGCCCGGCGTGCGCGACGTGACCTATGCGATGTGGTTCGGCGGCATCTACAAGGACCCAAAGGACTTCTTCCCCAACTTCTCGGTCGCGCCGAACTTCTTCGACGTCTACAGCGAGTACGAGATGCCGCCGGAGCAGCTCAAGGCCTTCCGCGACACCCGCACCGGGGCGGCGGTGGGCGAGGCGCTGGCGAAGAAGTACGGCTGGAAGGTCGGCGACGTGATCCCGCTGCAGGCCACCATCTTCCCCCGCGGCGGCAGCAACGACTGGCCGCTGGAGCTGAAGGCGATCTTCCGCGCCAAGGACCGCGCCAACGTGCAGGCGGAAAACCAGTTGATGATGAACTGGAAGTACTTCGACGAGAGCAACGACTACATCAAGGGCAAGGTCAGCTGGTACACGGTGCGGCTGGACAACCCCGAGCATGCCTCGCGGGTGGCGCAGGCGATCGATGCGCTGTCGGCCAATTCCGACCACGAGACCAAGTCGCAGACCGAGTCGGCGTTCCAGCAGGCCTTCGTGAAGCAGTTCGCCGACATCGGCCTGATCGTCACCTCGATCATGGGCGCGGTGTTCTTCACCCTGGTGCTGCTGACCGGCAACACCATGGCGCAGGCAGTGCGCGAACGTATCCCGGAACTGGCCACGCTCAAGACCCTGGGCTTCCAGGACCGCACCGTGCTGACCCTGGTGATCGTGGAGTCGGTGCTGCTGATCGTGCTCGGCGGCCTGCTCGGCATGGCGCTGGCGGCGGCGGCGATCCCGGTGCTGGCCAGCGCCAGCCGCGGCGCGCTGCCGGTGCACGCGGTGCCGGCGCAGACCTGGCTGATCGGCGCGGCGCTGATGCTGGTCATCGGCGTGGTGGTCGGCCTGCTGCCAGCGCTGCGCGCGCAACGGCTGAAGATCGTCGACGCCCTGGCCGGGCGCTGAGCCCGCACCTTCTCTCCAGCACATCGATGCCACGGACGGCAAAGCAGACCCGAGGAACAACGCAATGAAGATGCAATGGTTATGGAATGTCCTGGCGATCGCGGCGCTGGCGATCGGCCTGGGAATCTGGATCGCCCTGCCCTGGTTCCTGGTGCTGGCGCTGGTGGCGGTGCTCGCCGTGCTGCTGCTGGCCACCCGCGGCGGCCGGCTATCGCTGGCCGCCGCGCGCATCGGCATCGCCAGCCTGCCGCAGCGCTGGGGCGCCAGTTCGGTGATCGTGGTCGGCATCGCCGGCGTGGTCGGCGTGCTGGTGGCGATGCTGGCGATGGGCCAGGGTTTCCAAGCGACCCTGGACAGCACCGGCGACGACACCACCGCCATCGTGCTGCGCGGCGGCTCCCAGGCCGAGACCAACTCGGTCATCCTCCGCGACCAGGTGCCGCTGATCGCCGGCCTGGCCGGGGTGGCGCGCGGGGCCGACAACCGCCCGCTGGTCTCGCCGGAGCTGTCGCAGGTGGTGAACCTGCAGTCCAAGTCCGACGGCACCGACGTCAACGCGCAGTTCCGCGGCGTCGGCGAGCAGGGCTGGGCGGTGCACGACAAGGTCAAGATCGTGCAGGGCCGTCGCTTCACCCCCGGCCTGCGCGAGATCGTGGTCGGCAAGGGCGCGCAGTCGCAGTTCCGCGGCCTGCAGCTCGGCCAGCGCCTGACCCTGGGCAACCAGGCCTGGACCGTGGTCGGCGTGTTCGCCAGCGGCGACGCGCACGACTCGGAGCTGTGGACCGACACCCAGACCTTGGCCACCACCTACAACCGCAGCGCCTACCAGTCGATCAGCGTGCGCACCCAGGGCCAGGACGGCTTCCGCCAGTTCAAGGCGGCAATGGACGCCGACCCACGACTGAAGCTGGACGTGTTCACCACCCGCGAGTACTACCGCAAGCAGGGCGGCAACCTCAGCAAGGTGCTGGAGGTCCTGGGCACCTTCATCGGCACCATCATGGCGATCGGCGCGGTGTTCGGCGCGCTCAACACCATGTACGCGGCGGTCGCCACCCGCGCCCGCGAGATCGCCACCATGCGCGCGCTGGGCTTCCGCGGGCTGCCGGTGGTGGTGGCGGTGATGCTGGAGACCATGCTGCTGGCGCTGCTCGGCGGGATGCTGGGCGGGCTGATCGCCTGGGCGATCTTCAACGGCTACAGCGTGTCCACGCTGGGCAGCAACTTCAGCCAGGTGGTGTTCCAGTTCAAGGTCTCCCCGCCGCTGCTATGGACCGGGCTGAAGTGGGCGCTGGGCATCGGCCTGGTCGGCGGCCTGTTCCCGGCGCTGCGCGCGGCGCGGCTGCCGATCACCACCGCCCTGCGCGCGCTGTAGCGCCACGGCTGAACGCGCTGGGTCGGGACCCCTGTCCCGGCCCGGCCCAATGGCGGATGACGCGTCATCGTTTCGTCATCGAAACGCGGTAGAACGGCCGCCGCCGAGGCGCTAGCCTGCGCGGCCATTTGGTTCCACGCCGCCACCCCCATGTCCTCGCGCCTGCGCCTGTTGCTCGTCCTCTGCGCCAGCCTGTGGCTGAGCGCCTGCTCTTCCACCTCGCTCAGCGACCGCCTGGTCGCGCCGGGCGGCGTGTCGCCGCTGATGGACGAGGAACGCATCCAGAGCCTGCTGGCGACCCTGCCCAACCGCAGCGGCCACGTGGTGGTGCCGGGCGGCATCCCGATCTTCTGGCGCGCCATCGATCCGGGCGACTACCACATGCGCTACCGCTACGAGCACGCCGGCCGCGACGCCAGCGGCCACGAGCACGCCGACTTCGCCATGGACGTGGCGACCCCGGCGCCGGCCACGCAGATCGCACCCCGCGGCACCGTGGTGCTGCTGCACGGCTGGATGATGGACGGCGACTCGCTGCTGCCCTGGTCGCTGGACCTGGCCCAGGCCGGCTACCGCAGCATCAGCATCGACCTGCGCAACCACGGCCGCTCCGGCGGCGGCCCGGCCGGCTACGGCACCCGCGAGTCGGACGACGTGGTCGCGGTGATCCGCGCGCTGCGCGCCAGCGGCGAGGTGCAGGGTCCGCTGTACCTGTTCGGCGTGTCCTATGGCGCGGCCACCGCGCTGTTCGCCGCGCAGAAGCTCGGCGACCAGGTCGACGGCGTGGTCGCGATGGAGTCCTTCGCCAACGCCGGCCGCGGCATCCGCGACATGATCCCGCACATGCTCGCCAGCCGCCCGCGCGGCTGGATGGCCAGCGCGGCGATGGACCTGGCGCGCTGGCGCTACGGCGGGCAGAACCTGGACGCGGTGATCGCCAACGCCAACCAGCGCCTGGCGCTGAACCTGGACCAGGTCGACGTCACCGCCGCCGCGCGCGCCGCGCCGGCCTGCGTGCTGCTGCTGCACGGCAGCGCCGACCAGCACATCCCGGTGGCGCATGGCCGCCTGCTGGCGCTGGACGCACCGCGCGCGCACTACCTGGAGATGCCCGGCGAGAACCACCTGAGCCTGCCGATGCGGCTGGACCTGCTGGCGCCGACCGTGGAGGACTGGTTCGCCGATCTGCCGGCACAGCGTCACGACGGCCGCTGCCCGCAGCCGCTGCCGCCGCGTGCGGACCCCGAGCTGCAGCTGACCGGTGGGCCGGCCGCGAGCGGTAGCCGCGGCTGAGCCGGGAGTGGGGAGTCGGGATTGGGGATTCGTAAGAGCGGCTGCGCTGGCGACCTAGGCGGGCGCCGGCTCTTGCCAATCCCGAATCCCTAATCCCGAATCCCCGCTCGCCGCCACACACGCGACCGCCATAGACTCTCGCCCGCGAACAGCAGCAACCCGATCCAGATCGCGGCGAAGCCGATGGCCTTGCCGGTGTCGAACGGCTCGCGGAAGAACCACACGCCCAGCAGCAACTGCAGGCTCGGCGCGATGTACTGCAGCAGCCCGACCAGCGACAACGGAATACGCCGCACGCCGTAAGCGAAGCCGATCAGCGGCACCGCGGTGACCACGCCGCCGAACACCAGCAGCAGGTCGTTGCGCCAGCCCCACTCGCCGGCGAAGCCGCCGCCGTGGCCGGCCTCGCCCCACAGCACGAAGCCCAGCGCCGGCAGGAACAGGTACAGGCTCTCCACGCCCAGCCCGGCCACCGCGTCCACCTGCACCAGCTTGCGCAGCAGGCCGTACAGCCCGAACGAGCCGGCCAGGCCCAGCGCGATCCACGGCAGCGTGCCGGCGTCGACGGTGAGCCACGCCACGCCCAGCGCGGCGCAGGCCACCGCCAGCCACTGCAGCGGGCGTAACCGCTCATGCAGCACCAGCACCCCGAGCAGCACGTTGACCAGCGGATTGATGAAATAACCCAGGCTGGTCTCGATCACATGGCCGGCATTGACCGCCCAGATATAGAGGCCCCAGTTGAAGGCGATCGCCAGGCTGCTCAGCACCAGCGTGGCCAGCGCGCGCGGCTGCGCGGCGATGCGCCGCCACCACTGCAGGCGCGCGCTGTATAGCAGCCACGCCACCACCAGCAGCGTGCTCCAGACGATGCGGTGGGCGATGATGTGCGGCGACGGCACCGCCTGCAGCAGGTGCCAGTACACCGGCACCACGCCCCACAGTGCGAAGGTCGCCGCGGTGATCCACAGGCCGCGCCGGGCCTCCTGCTCGGCGACCGCGGTCATCGTCGGGTCCTCGCCACGGTGATCACCACCACGCCGGCCAGGATCACCGCCATCGCGCCGAAGTCGCTGGCGCTGAAGCGCTCCTGGCCGAGCCAGCTGCCCAGCGCCACCGCGATCACCGGATTGACGTAGGCATAGCTGCCGGCCAGCGCCGGGCGCACGTTCTGCAGCAGCCACACGTAGGCGGTGAACGCGACGATCGAGCCGAACACGCACAGGTAGGCCACCGCCAGCATCCCCTGCGCGCTCGGCAAGGTGTGCAGGCGCTCGCCGCTGAGCAGGCCGATCGCCACCAGCATCACGCCGCCGCACAGCATCTGCCCGGCGGCGGCCATGAACGGCATCGGCAGGTCGCGCCCGCGCGACCACACCGAACCGAACGCCCAGCCCACCGGCGCGATCAACAGCAGCACCAGGCCCAGCGGGCTGGCATTGAGACTGCTGCCGGCGTTGAGCCACACCACCCCGGCGAAGCCGACCACGATCCCCAGCCATTCGCCGCGGCTGGCGTGGTGGCCGCGCAGCGTGCCGAACAGCGCCATCCACAGTGGCACCGAAGCCACCGCCACCGCTGCCAGCCCCGAGGACACCTGGCGCTCGGCCAGCACCACCAGGCCATTGCCGCAGACCAGCATGAGCGCACCGAGCATGGCCAGCGGCCGCCACTGCGCGCGCGTGGGCGCGGCCACCCCGCGCCAGCGCAGCACCGCGTACAGCACGCTGCCGGCGATCACGAAGCGCGTGCCGGAGACCACACTCAGCGGCGGCGCGCCGCCTTCCAGGGCGAAGCGGATCGCCAGATAGGTCGAGCCCCAGACGACGTAGACCAGGAACAGGGCGAGAACGACGAAGCCACCGCGCGCAGGTGCGGCGGCGGCCGTGGAAGAAGGGGAAGACATGCGTGCACGCGGAACGGGTATGGCGCAATTCTAGGCCAGCGGCCACCGGCGGCGACAGCCGCGCACCGGCGCCAATGGCGGCACGCTGTTTTGCGCAATTCCGATGCGGGACGGGTGCCTGTGCTTCGTCCCGCCTTGGCGACAGGCGCGCGCGTATCGGCAGGTCGCCCCATCGCCTCGCCATGCTCGGGCGGGGAAATGGAATCGACGTCGCGTCCATCGCGTGCGGCGTAATGCAGTTCGGGTGCGCTCGCCTCCCCTGCGCCGGGACGTCCATGGCAGCGCGGCCGCCGCCTGTTCCGGCGCGTCGCGGCGCCCGGAAAGACCTAAGAGTCCGTTCAGCCGCATGGGCGTATCAGTGCGCCAATCCCTACTGCTCGCTGGGCACCACCATGGCCATCGATACCGCACTGTCGCCACTGGGCACCGTCTCGCCTTACGGGGCGTCGCCCTATGGCTTTCCGGCAACGGGCGCCTCCAGCGATTCGACCCAGGCCGGCAACCCGATCGTGGCCAGCAACGACCCGGCGGCGGTGCAGCAGGCGGTGGAATTGTCCGGCGACGCCTCGGTGATCTTCAGCCTCGGCGGCCTCGCGGGAAGCACCCCGGCCGACACGGGCCTGACCTACAACGCGGCCGGGCTGTTCAACAGCATCGTCAGCGCCGGCCCGACCGATGCGGCCTCGACCTCGTCTGCCGGCAGCTCTACCTCGACCACCGGCGCATCGACCTCGTCCACAGGCACGTCGACCTCGACCGGCACCGCGCCGTATCCCACCCTAGACCAGGCCACCCAGACCTACGACCAGGGACTGCTCGGTACGATTACTACGCCGCCGTCGACCCCGGGCCTGTACAACGCCTCCGGCGTCTTCAGCAGCCAGGGCCTGACCCCGCAGCTGTCGTCCCTGCTGCAGTCCAATCCCAGCCTGAGCGGGACGGTGACCGGCGATCTGCTCAACCAGGGCATCATCGGCGGGTTGATCGATACCACTGCCTGAGCAGTGCTGCGTGGCCGCCTCGGCGGATTGCGCGTTGTTCTTCGGCTTCGCCAAGCGCGTGCAGGATGACATCGCGGCGCTCGCATGCGCCTGGCCTGCGTAAAAAAAGCCCCTCCCCGCCGATCGCTCAGCCCGGCATCGCCGGACCACAGGCCTCGGAGGAATCGCAGGGCGCAGGCAACGCATGCCGCTCCAGCGCATCGGCATCGCCGCCCGCGTCGCCGGCCAGCGCATCGTTGGCCGCCTGTGCCGCACCTCCCATGAACAGGGAAGCGGACAGCAGCAACATGCGCATCGGGTTCACGGTCACGACCTGGCAACAAGCGGGCCGCACAGTGTAGAGAATGGCGTCGTGCCGAGACAGCACGGCGACGCATTCGCGTGCGTGCGACCGAAGCGCCGTTCAGCGCGCGGGACGATCCAGCCAGCAGGCCAGGCCCTGCGCGTTGAGCTCGATGTCCATGTGCAGCACGCGCTCCACGCCGGCATCGTCCAGCGGACAGCCATGCAGCCGCGCCCGCTCCAGATACAGCGCGGTCAGCGCCGCGACCAGGCAGCGATGGCGATCGGAGCGCCCATCGCAGCCGCGCGCGATCGCCACCATCGCCTCGAGTTGTTCCAGCAGTTCCGCCGCCAGCGTGTCGGCGCCCTCCACCGGACCGTAGTGGGTGAGATACAGCGTCTGCGGCGCGTACCCGAGCATGCGCTGGATCGAGGCCTGCATCGCGTCCGGCTCGAACTGCACCGGCGACGAGGTCGGGATCGCGAACGCGCCGCGCGCGCTGTCCAGTTCGCGGTAGGACAGGCCGAAGGTGTCGCCGCTGAACCAACTGCGGCTGCGTGCGTCCCACACGCACAGGTGATGGCGAGCATGGCCAGGGGTGTCGATGCACAGCAACTCGCGCCCGGCCAGCGACACGCGATGGCCGTCCTCGGCCACGACCACGCGTTCTGCCGGCACCGGCACGATGCTGCCGTAGCTGCGTGCCATCTCCGCCTCGCCGTACACCGCGGTGGCGCCGGCGATCAGCCGCGCCGGATCGATCATGTGCGCCGCGCCGCGCGGATGCACCAGCAGGCGCGCGTTCGGCAAGTGCTGCAGCAGCGCACCGGCGCCGCCGGCGTGATCCAGGTGCACGTGGGTGAGGATCAGCCAGTCCACCTCGCCCGGCGCCAGGCCGGCGCGCGCCAGCGCATCCAGCAACAGCGGCACGGCATGGCTGGTGCCGCAGTCGACGAAGGCGCCGCGCCCGTTCTCCACGATCAGGTAGGCGGCATCGAACTGCGCGCGCTGGAAGCCGGTATCGACGAGATGGATGCTGGGATCGCGTGGCATGGCGCAGAGCGTGGCTGGGCGAGCCACCATTCTAGGCGGTATGGAGGGCGCTGCCAGTGCTGCGCGGCAGCGGCCGGATGAGGACGAAGGACGGAACCGACCCGACGACCGCGAGGGTTCACCGTGGGAGGGACTTCAGTCCCGACTGCATGCGACCGGCAACCACACGCGCTCGGGGTGTCGCACCAGGACGCGTCGTATGCCTTGTAGGATCTTGTAGGAGCGGCTTCAGCCGCGACGCTTTGCCGTTGAGGCGTCGCGGCTGAAGCCGTTCCTACGACGGACCGCCGTGCGAGCGCTCAGCCCGCCTCACGCAGCCGCGCCAGCGCCGCCAGCACCGTCTCGGCCGGTGCCTCCAGGGTCACCGGCGCGGCCTGCAGCGCGTCGGCCTGCACGGCCTGCTTGAGCGCGGCGATGGTCTGCCCGGCGTCGCGCGGCGAGGCGAAGCCGCCGCTCTGCAACAGCAGCACGCCCTCGCCATCGAGCAGCTTGAAGTAGAACTGACCGTCGGCCTCGCGGTACTGCTTGAAGCTCGGCAGCGCCTGCTTGGCCGTCGACGCTTCGGCGGCGCCGCCGGCCTGGGCCGACAGGTCGCGCAGGCCCACCGCGTGCCGCAGCTCGGCCAGGAACGGGATCGCATAGCGCTCGCGCAGGCGCTGCGCGTTGTCGCGCAGGATCGCCTCGATGTCCTGCGGGCGCGCCATCAGCGCCTCGTAGCGCACCCGCATCGGCGCGATCTCGGCATCGATGCGTTCGAACAGCTGCTGCTTGGCCTCGCCCCAGCCGATACCTGCGGCGAACGCCTGCGCGAACGCGGCCGTCTCCTCGGCGCTGGCGAAGGCCTGGTACAGCTGGAACAGCGCCGAGCCTTCGGTGTCCTTCGGCTCGCCCGGCGCGCGCGAATCGGTGACGATGGCGAACACCCGCTTCTTCAGCTCCTCGCGCGGGGCGAACAGCGGAATGGTGTTGTCGTAGCTCTTGCTCATCTTGCGCCCATCCAGCCCGGGCAGCGTCGCCACCTGCTCGTCGATCAGCGCGTCGGGCAGCACGAAGTGCTCACGGCCATAGACGTGGTTGAAGCGCTGCGCGAAATCGCGCGCCATCTCGATGTGCTGGATCTGGTCGCGGCCCACCGGGACCTGCTGCGCCTTAAACAGCAGGATGTCGGCGGCCATCAGCACCGGATACATGAACAGGCCGGCGGTGACCCCGGCATCGTCGTCCTCGCCGTCGGCACGGTTCTTGTCCACCGCCGCCTTGTAGGCATGCGCGCGGTTGAGGATGCCCTTGCCGGCGACGCAGGTCAGGAACCAGGTCAGCTCGTTGGTCTCCGGCACGTCCGACTGGCGGTAGAACCACACCTGCGCCGGATCCAGGCCCGCCGCCAGCCAGGTCGCCGCGATCTCCAGGGTCGAGCGCTGCGTGCGCGCAGGGTCCTGCGCCTTGATCAGGCTGTGCAGGTCGGCCAGGAAGAAGAAACTCTCGATGCCGGGACGGCGGCTGGCCTGCAGCGCGGGACGGATGGCGCCGACATAGTTGCCCAGGTGCGGCGTGCCGGAGGTGGTGATGCCGGTGAGAACGCGGGTGGTCATGCGAAAAGGACGGTCCGGGGGGAAACCCGGCGAGTTTACCCGCTGCGCGACAACCCCGTTCCGGCGCATGGCGCGTTCAATCCGGCGTCCCCGTTCTGGAGTCGCCATGATGCATCCTCTTCCTCCGCTCCTGTCCCGCCGTTCCCGTTCCCTCGCCGTCCTCGCCTTCGCCCTGGTGTGCATCGGCGGGCTGTGCGGCTTCCGTCCATGGCCTTCGCCGCCGGCCTCGGCGCCGGCGGTGCAGTTGCAGGTGATCGATCGCGATGCCGGCGAGGCGCCGCTGCCGGCGCATGCCTGGCGCGGCGAGCGTTGGATCGCCGCCACGCCCGGCCACCGCTATGCACTGCGCCTGACCAACCTGACCGGTGCGCGGGTGCTGGTGGTGCTGTCGGTGGACGGCGTCAACGCGGTCAGTGGCCAGACCGCGGCCAGCGATCAACGCGGCTATGTGCTGGCGCCGTGGCAACGCACCGAGATCGCCGGTTGGCGCAAATCTTCCGAGGATGTGGCGCAGTTCGTGTTCACCGATCTTGAAGACAGTTATGCGGCACGCACCGGCCGGCCGCGCAACGTGGGCGTGATCGGCATGGCGGTGTTCGACGAAGCGCGGGCATGGCCCGATGCCGTCCTGGGGGACGCAGGCGTCGACGCCGAGAGAGCTGCCAACGCAACAGCGCGCGCGGCAACGCCCGTCGTCCCGGCGCCGGACGCGATGCCTGCACCGGCGCTGGCCGCCGACATGCCGCAACGCAGTGCGGCTGCGCCCCTCGCGGCGGCGCCGTCCGCGGACGCGCGGGCGTATGCGCGCGAAGGCACCTCCGCTGCCCGCGTGCAGCGGCGCCTGGGCACCGGCCACGGCGCGCGCGAGTGGTCGCCATCGCGGGTCACAGAATTCGAGCGCGCCAGCGACGTGCCGATGCAACGGACCGAGTTGCGCTACGACAGCCGCGCACGGCTGATCGCACGCGGTGTGCTGCCGCGTGACCTGCTTCCGCGGCGCGTGGCGGTTGCGCCAAGCGCGTTTCCCGGCGACTACGTGCCCGATCCGCCGGAGCGCTGAGCCTCCCCGACGCCCAAAAAAGCACGGGCCGCAATGCGGCCCGTGTCGACGACGCTGCGGCGGTGTGCGCCTCAGTCGTGGTATTCCTTGCCCAGGCTGTCGCGGAACGCGTGCACTTCCTTCTCGGCGCGATCGCGCGCCCAGCCGTAGCGCTCCTGCAGCTTGCCGGCCAGGTACTGGGTGTTGCCCTCGGCGACATCGAAGTCGTCGTCGGTCAGGTCGCCCCACTGCGCCTTGATCTTGCCCTTGAGCTGGGTCCACTTGCCGGCAATGATGTCTTTGTTCATGGAATCTCTCGTGATGTGTAAGCGGCGCTGCACGCCGCTCGCGCAGCATCGCGCGGCCTGCGTCGCGAACCGATCAACGCAGCGTCAGCGATGCATGAGCATCGCGAACCGTTATGCATCGCCGACGATCGCGCAAAAAAAAACGGGTCGGCAAGCCGACCCGTTTTGGTGACCGAGCCGAGGCTCAGTTCTTGGCGGCGTCTTCGACCTTCTCGCCCGCCTTCTGCACGTCCTTGCCGGCACCGGCAACGGTGTTGCAACCGGCCAGCAGGCCCACCGAGAACATCGCCAGCAGCATCCACGCAAACGTACGCTTCATAGGTTCACTCCTTCATGGTCATGGAACGCGGCCAGCACGGCCGCACGAAACTCGTGGATCGGTCGTCCGCGGGGCGCATCGCCGCCGCGATCGACCGGGGCGCTCAGCACTTGCCCGCGCTGCAATCATCCGCCTTGTTTTCCACCTTCTCGCCCGCCTTCTGCATGTCCTTGCCGGCGCCGGCAACGGTGTTGCAGCCGGTCAGAACGCCAGCGCAAAACAGGGTCAGCATCAACAGGGTGGTCAGTCGCTTCATCGTGGTCGTCCTCGGCAGTCGCAGGTGGTCGGGTGGGCGGCGATAGGCGTCGCCGCGCTACCGTCTGGCGGTGAATCTGCCGTCACGACTGTGGATTTCACGTGAATGAACCGGCGACCCATTCAGGCAGCGGCGGCGCCACCCAGCCAGGCCGGGCCTCTCAGTCCCGCATCAGCGTCGACTTGCCGAACAGGCTTTCCACCAGGTCCACCGCCAGTTCCGCGGTCAGGTTGCGGTGGTCCAGCACCGGATTCAGCTCCACGATGTCCAGCGAGGCCATACGCCCGCTATCGGCGATCATCTCCATCACCAACTGCGCCTCGCGGTAGTTGGGACCGCCGGGAACGGTGGTGCCCACGCCCGGGGCGATGCTGGGGTCGAGGAAGTCCACGTCGAAGCTGACATGCAGGTGGGTATCGGCATCGAGCCCCTCCAACGCCGCCTCCATGGTCCGCTTCATGCCCATCTCGTCGATGTAGCGCATGTCGTACACGTCGACGCGGTGCTGCTTGATCAGCCGCTTCTCGTCCGGGTCGACCGAGCGGATGCCGATCTGCCGCACCTGCTCCGGCCGCAGCGCCGGCGCGCTGCCGCCGAGTTCGGTCAGCGCCTGCGGCCCCAACCCGCACAGGCAGGCCACCGGCATGCCGTGCACATTGCCCGACGGCGTGACCTCGCTGGTGTTGAAGTCCGAGTGCGCATCCAGCCACAGCACCCGCAGCTTGCGACCCTGCTCGCGGCAGTGCCGCGCCACCGCGGTGATCGAGCCGATGCCCAGGCAGTGGTCGCCGCCGAGCACGATCGGCATGCGCCCGGCACGCAGTTCGGCATAGCTGGCCTCCATCAGCGCGCGGTTCCAGGCCACCACCTCGTCGAGGTGGCGGTAGCCGTCGACCGGCGCCTGCCAGGGATTGCGCGGGCCATCGATGTTGCCGACGTCGCGCACCTCCACGCCACGATTGGCCAGCGCCTCGTGCAAGCCGGCGATGCGCAGCGCCTCCGGCCCCATGCGCGCACCGCGATGGCCAGCACCGATGTCGGTAGGAACGCCGATCAGGGACACCGGCAGAAAAGACGACTTCATGCGCATACGCTCCAACCAAAAAAGTGGCCCAGTCTAGCGGGACCGGCATGACACGACCCGCCGCGTCGCAGCAGGCGGCATGTACATTGCGGCAGCCAAAGGCGTGCGGTTGGACGCCCACGGCGCTGGCTGGCTAAGCTGCTCCGCCGTTTCTGGAGATCGCCTTGGAAAAGCCCTTGATCGTGACCCTGGAGGCTGCGTTCGCCGGGCTCACGTTCCTTCCCTGGTTCGCGTGGGCGCACAACAGCTTGAATCCCACACTGATCCTGCACGCGGACCACGTGGAGTACCGCGTCCTGCGCACGCGCACCCGCCCGTACCGTGAGATCGCCAGGGTCGACTATCGGAAAGCGTGGGGAACCGAGAACGTCGTGCTGGAGTTCCTGGGGGCGAAGACCACCTTCATCGCGAACACCGGACTGGTCCGGCGCACCAGAGAGGCCATCGCCTTGTTGCAGCGACAGGGTTGCCCGCTTTCCGCGCGTGCGCAGTCCTTGCTGTTACCGCGAAGCCCGTAGCAGCTTCCGACAGCGCGCAGCGATCCAAGCGCGCTTCGGTTGACCGCTGTTGCTTCGCACCTGCGCTGCGGCGTGCCTGCCAACTGCCGCGCCATCCACCCGGCTCGCTTAACGCGCAGTTGTTCCCGGCTCGAATGGATGTTCGTGAGCACGCGCAACAGCAAGCAAAAACCCGCTGTTTTTCAGCGGGCTGATGGCGCAACGCGGCCATCTGCAGATGCCGACGTAGCGGAAGATGGTGCCGCTTATCCGAATCGAACGGATGACCTACTGTTTACAAGACAGTTGCTCTACCGACTGAGCTAAAGCGGCAAGATGGACGACACCCGCGGGCGGGCCCGAGGCAGTCTACCTGCTGGCGCGAGCCTCGACACGTCTTGCGGCAAGGCGCTGAAGACCGACAGGCGCGGCATTCTAGCGCAGCGTGGCGCAGTCCACGGTGCGTTGGCGCGCGGCGCCGAGCTGGCGGCGCAGGGCGGCGGCCTGCGCCGCGGAGCCGGCGCGCAGGTCCAGCCACCAACGCGACTGGCCGTCGCCGCCGCTGGGGATCAGGTCGGCGTTGAAGCCGGCACGGGCCAGCTCCGCGCGGCGGCGCTCGGCCCCCTCGCGGCTGCGGTACTGGCCCAGGGCGATGGCATTGCCGGCATCGCCCTGGCGCAACGGGTAATAGTCGCGGATGCCGGCGGCGACGATGCGCTCGGTGGCCTGCCTGAGGCCATCCTCGCCGCCGATGGTCGGCAGCAGCACGCGGAAGCTGGTGGCACCGCTGTCGGCGTCCTCGCGCAGGCGCGGACGCGGCGCTCCCGAAGCCAAGGTTGTGATGGCCGCCTGGGCGGCATCGCGGTCAGGGTACGGCCCCACGCTCAGGCACACCGCCGCGTCGGCGGCGGGCTTGGCCGCAGGATCGGCCTGGGCCTGGGTGGGGGCGGGCGCAGGGGCGGCAGCGGGTGGCGTTGGCGCGGCGGCCGGGGTGGCCGCCGGGGTACTGGCCGGTGCAGGGGCAGATTCGGTCGCATCGGCAGCGACGGCGGTGTCGTCCTGCGCATCGGCTGGCACGGCGACAGGCGCGGCCGCCGGCAGGGGCGGCGCCGCGGCCGGTGCCGGCGCCTCGTTGACCAGTTGCAGCGTCGCCACCCCGGCCGGCACGGCCGGCATCGGCACTGCCGGCGGGGTGGGCGGCTGCATCGCCCACCACACCGCGACGCCGAGGTTGAGGATGGTCAGGACGACGAGCAGGGCGCGAACGAGCATGGCCGGATTCTAGAGCGTGCGATGCACATTGGGAGAGACAGCGGCGTTCGTGTTGGACGTGACCGCCTGAACGCAGCGTCTGCGCTGCCCGCCGCCGCCAGCGCCGCCCCGCTCAGGCGTGATCAACCACGGCGTGCGCCTGCGCCCACAGCGCCAGTCCGTCCAGGACCAGGGCGGGGCGCTGCTCGGCGGGCGGCAGTGCGTGCAACAGCGGCGGCACACCGCCGCCATGCAGGAGCAGCCGCGGCCGTCGTCCGAGTAAGGCCTCGCCCTGCTGCAGGCTACGTTCGATCAGCGCCACTGCGGCGCCATCGCAGCCAGAGGCCAGCGCGTCGGCGGTGTCGGCGGCGAACTCGTGGTAATCGCCGCCCTCGGCCGGCAGTTGCGCTGCCTTCTGCTGCAGGGCCTGGCGCATGACGGTCGGCGACGGCGCGATGCGGCCGCCGCGGTGCAGGCCGTCGCGGTCGAGCAGGTCCACGGTCAGCGCCGTTCCCACGCCGACCACCAGCACGTCGCCACCGCCATGCGCGGCGAGCAGCGCGAGGAACCGGTCCACGCCGAACGCCTGCGGTCGCGCATAGGCGATCCGCACCCCGGCGCACGCAGCCTCGGTGCGCACCACCTGCACCTGCGCGAAGCGGCTGCGCAGCGCCTCCAGCACGGTCGCGGTCAGGGCCGGCGCGGCGACGCTGGCCACGTAGGCGGTACCGCCCTGCGGCAGCGCCGCCACCGCTGCCGCGTCCATGGCTTCGGCGCCATGCGGCCAGGCCTGCACCGCGCCCACCTGCCCGTGTTCCAGCGCGGCGAACTTGAAACGCGAATTGCCCAGGTCGAACAGCCAGTCGCTCATGCTGCCCTCACACTGACATCGCCCGCATGCACCGGCTGCTCGCCATCGGCGAAGGCCACCCGCAGCGCGCCGTCCTCGGCCAACCCGAGGGCCGTGCCTTCGCGCACCTGGCCGCCATCGTCGATGCGCACGGCACGCCCGGCCAGCAGATCCAGCGCGGCGTAGCGCGGCAGGAACGGCGCCAGCCCTTCGGCGTCGAACAGCGCCAGCGCCGGCAGCAGGTGCGACAGCACCACCGCGGCGACCGTGTTGCGCGACACAGGGCCACCGGCCAACCGCGTCAGGTCGGTCCACGGCTGGTCGATGTCTGCGGCACTGGCCGCCGGCATCGCCACGTTCAGGCCCAGGCCGATCACCGCCCGCGCCGGCCCGGCGAACTCGCCACCACCTTCCACCAGCAGGCCGCCCAGCTTGCGCCCGTCGGCCAGCAGGTCGTTCGGCCACTTCAGCCCGACCGTGGCGAAGCCGGCCGCGCGCAGGGCTTCGGCCACGGCCACGCCGGCGGCCAGGCTCAGGCCGCCCAGCCGGCCCAGCCCACCCTGGAAGCTGCGCGCCACCGACAGGTACAGATGCGCCGCCAGCGGCGAGGCCCAGACCCGGCCACGGCGGCCACGCCCGCCGGTCTGGCGCTCGGCCAGCAGGACCTCGCTGCCCTGCGCCGGCGCCGGCCGCTGCAGCAGCGTGGTGTTGCTGGAGACCAGGCTCCAGGCGATCTCCAGCCCGGCCAGCTCGGCGCGCGCCGGCCCGCTGAGTCCGTCGCGGATCGCCGCGGCGTCGAGCAACTCCAGCGGCCGCGCCAGGCCATAGCCCTCGCCGGCCCGGCCCTCGATCTCCACCCCGGCCGCGCGCAGCGCCTGAATGCGCTTCCACACCGCCGCCCGGGTCAACCCGCAGGCGCGCGCCAGGGCGTCGCCGGACAGGGGCCCCTTGCTGAGCCTGGCCAACAGTTCGCGCTCGTCCAACGCCGGTTCCATCGCCTCGTTTCGCCCCCGGGCGCGCCGCGGCGCACCCTCGTAAACCGAAAAGTATGCGGCAACGCCCCGCGGGCGCCCAGGGCCGAAGTCCTGCAGCCGGTGAAAACCGCGTTAGAATCGGGATTCACCGCCGCTCGCCCTGGATGCCGACGATGCGCCGTTCCCTGCCCTGCCTGCTCCTGTTGCTGCTGCCACTCGCCGCCGCCCACGCGTCCAATGTGCTGGCGGAGAAGCCGCATACCGACTGCGCCTACGGCGACACACCCGATGCCGACAGCGCGCCGACGCGTGCGCCGGCGACGCATGCGCCCTCCTCCACCAAGCCGGCCTCGACCACCACGGGTGGCGGCAGCGACAGCGACCTGGTGCCGCGCATGCGCATGCCGAAGTGGCACAGCTTTCTGCCGGGGATGTTCCGCTGATTCCACGCTGGCTGCGCGGGCTGTGGTCGACGCCCGCCGCGGCCATCGATGACGCCACCTGGCAGGCCGTGCGCCGCGACTGCGCCTGGGTCGCGGCCCTGGATGCGCCACGCGAGCAGCGCCTGCGTGCGCTGGCCAGCGAATTCCTGCACCGCAAGACCATCTCGCCGTTGGGCGGCCTGCAGTTGGATGCCCGGCAGTGCGGCCTGCTCGCCGCACTGTGCTGCCTGCCACTGCTGGAATACGGCGTCGGCGGCATGAGCGGCTGGTCGCAACTGCTGGTCTACCCGGACGCGTTCCGCGTGCAACGCAGCCATGTCGATGCGGCCGGCGTCCTGCACGAGTGGGAAGACGAACTGATCGGCGAGTCCTGGGACAGCGGCCCGTTGATCCTGTCGTGGGCCGATGTGCAGGCCGACCTGGACGATCCGCGCGCCGGTTACTGCGTGGCCGTGCACGAAATGGCACACAAGCTCGACGTACTCGACGGCGCCCTGGACGGCACGCCGCTGCTGCCGCGCGCGTGGCAGCGGCAATGGGCAGACGATTTCCAGCGCAGCTACGACGCCTTCTGCGCGCGCGTGGACCGCGGCCGCGCCAGCGAGATCGACGCCTACGCTGCCGAAGCGCCGGAAGAGTTCTTCGCCGTGGTCAGCGAATATCACTTCTCCGCGCCGGAGCGACTGCAGCGCGAGATGCCGGAGGTAGCTGCACACTTGGCTCGGTTCTACGGTCGCTCTCCGTTTGCCGCGGACTGAATGGCGATGTGGCGATCGCGTCTTGATGCATTGCTTCAAGACTTCGCCGCGATGAACGCGACAAAGCATGCGTTATGAGGAGTCGAGCGCGTAACGCGTCGGGACTGAAGTCCCTCCCGCGGTGCACCCGTAGGGCGCCAGGTGCCGTGTAGTACCGGCTTCAGCCGCGACGGGGCGTCCGGTACCTGTCGCGGCTGAAGCCGCTCCTACAGGACATTTCCCGCATCCCTTCATCGCGGAAAAGGCATCACACCAACTTCAAATCCCGCGCATGCGCCTGCGGAAATACCTTCTGCAGCTGCGTCGGCGACAGGCCCCACATGCGGCCGAGCAGGCCGGCGAACATGTCGCGGTAGTTGGTCAGCACCGGGTAGTCGCGGTCCTGGAACAGCTTGTCCTTGCTCACCGCCACCTGCTCGCCGGCGATGCGCCCGCCATTGATCCCGCCGCCCAGCACCCAGTACGTGGTGCCGTGGCCGTGGTCGGTGCCCTTGTCGCCGTTCTCGCGGAAGGTGCGGCCGAATTCGGACAGCACCACCACCACGGTGTTGCACCACTCCGGTCCCAGCGCCTCGGCATAGGCCGACAGCCCCTCGGACAGGTTGGCTAGGTTGTTGGCCAGCGCGCCGTCGGTGCTGCCCTGGTTGACGTGCGTGTCCCAGCCGCCGACATCGACGAAACCGAGCCGGTAGCGCTCGCGCATCAGCGTGGCGATGCGGCGTGTCTCGTCGGCGAAGGTGCGCGCACTGGCGGCGCCGCGGTTGGCCTGCTGCATCTCGTCCTGCAGCGCGCGCGAGACCTGCTGGCGCAGCGCCAGGCCGTCGTGCGCGGCGCTGGCCAGCTGCGTGCCGTGGTACATGCCGGCAAGGATGTCGGCCTGGCGCTGGTCGAAGGCCGGGGTCGGATTGCGCTTGAGCGAGAGATTGGGGATGTCGCCGCCGCCCTGGAAACTCAGCGGCAACGAATCGGTGAAGGCGATCGACGGCGTGCCGGTGGCCACCTGCGACAGCCGCGCCAGGAAGCCGGTGCGATAGTCGCTGCGCTGCCCGGCCGGCTGCCCGGCCTCGATGCTGTCCTGGGTCTCGAAGTGGCTGCGTGAGAGATCGTCGGTGCCGGCAAACGGGACGAACGCCAGCTGCTTGTCGTTCCACAGCGGCATCAACGTCTCGCGCAGCCGCGGATTCAGGCCCCACTGCGTGTCCAGCGCAATGGCGCTGTTGGGATTGGCCGGATCCGGCTTGGCGATCGCCAGGCTCGGCCGCGAGGCGTAGTAGAAATCGCTCGCGTACGGGACCAGCAGGTTGTTGCAGTCGTAGCCGCCGCGCAGGAACACCACCAACAGGCGCGGCGACGGCGCAGGCGCGGCGAACAGGCGCCCGGCGAACGGCAGGCTGGCCGCGGCGGCGGCGGACGCGAGCAGGAAGCGGCGACGGTGCATGGCGGATCTCCGTGCGGCCAAGGCCGCGGTCAGCGGTAATTGAAGTCGGGGGAGGCCAGCAGGTAGCCGTTCCACTCCTGCTGCGAGCGCGCCTGCGCCAGCGCCTGGCGCGTGGCGTCGCTCAGTTGCGGCTCGATCGCGTGGTAGTACAGCGGCGTGCTCAGTTGTGGGAAACCGCCGCGCTGCTGCCCGTCGACGGTGAACAGCTGGGTGTTGCCGTTGCCGATCGCACGCGCGATCTCGAAGCGCTGCGCCATCTGCCCCGAACTGTTCCAGGCACTGGACTGCAGCGACCAGCCATCGGGCGTGATCCGTCCGAAGCTCGGCTCGCCCATCTGATTCAACCAGCCCAGCAACGGTTGCGGATTGACGATGGTCTGCCCGTCGTAGGCCAGGCGCAGCGCCGAGACCAGGAAGCGGTACGGATCCTTGAACTTGTGCGGCGCGCCGGCCGCCATCTCCGGCGCAGTGAACATCACCTGCAGCACCGCGGCGATGTCGCCATCGCTGCGCTGGAACGTGCGCGCCATCTTCTCCACCAGCGCCGGCGGCGGATCGTCGGCGACGAAGTATTCGGCCAGCTGCCGCGAGATGAAGTGCGCGCATGCCGGCTGGCGCACGATCAATTGCACCGCGCGCTCGACCTCGTCGAAGCCGCCGCCGGCGATGCGCTGGCCGAGCAAGGTCTTGTCGCCCTGCTCGTGCCGTGCCGGATTGAACTCGAACGCGCCGCGGCGCACATACTGGGCCTGCAGCGCCGGCGGCAGTTTCGGCGGCCCGTCGCGGTCGACCGGCGCGATGCCGACGCCGGTGAGGATCAGCGCCAGTTGCTGCACGTCCTTCTGCGTGTAGCCGGCGTTGACGCCGAGGGTATGCAGCTCCATCAGTTCGCGCGCGTAGTTCTCGTTGACCTTGCCCTTGGCGTTCTGCGCGTTGTCCAGGTACTCCAGCATCGCCGGGCTCTGCAGCGTCGCCATCACCAGGTCGGAGAACTTGCCCAGCGCATGCGGGCGGATCGCGTTGTCGGCGTAGTCGGCCACGGTCCAGTGCAGGCGGCCCTTGTCGGCGAACACGCTGAAATGGTTGAGCCAGAACCACACCATCTGCTCGCGCAGTTGGTCCGGCGCGTAGATCGCACGCAGCAGCTGCGCCTGCCGTGCCTGGTTCAGCAGCAGATCGCCGCGCTGTTGCGCGGCCTTCTTCGCCGCGACCTTGGCATCGCCGTCCGGCATCGCCTTGATCGCCTGCTGTGCGGCAGCCTGCTGCTTGAGCAGTTCCTGCACCGGCGTGTGCAGCGCCTCATAGCCATCCAGTTGCGCGCGCACCGGTGCCGGCAGCGCGGCATCGCCCGTATCGGCCTGCAGTTGCTCGCGCAGGAAACGCTTGCGGCCGTCGTGCTCGAACTGCGCCACGCTGGCGCTGTCCAGGCCGAGGGTCATCGACTGCAGCCAGCGCGCGTCGTCGCGCTTGATCACCTTGTCGCTAGCGGCGATGGCGCCGACGGTGAACAGCACCAGCAGCAACGACAGCAGCAGTCGCTGGGTGTTGCGCAATACACGCCGGCCGCGCACGCGCAGACGCGTTGCTGCAGGACGATGCCGGGATACGGACATGCGAGGCTCCTGGACGAAAAGCGGCGTGAAGACCGGCGCAGTATCGCCAGCTGTGCGCCGGTCGCGTTAAGCCACTGTCGGAAACCTCCCGGTCATTTGCACGGGATTCACCTGCTGCTGCGGCGCAGCAGCGTCATGTGCGGTCTGTCAGTGCTCATGGCCGCTGCGCGGCGGGATGTCGGTCCCAAGCCAGCGCGGGGACACCGCTGGACTCAAAATCCCGGCGGCAGGGTGACCAGGAAGCGCGCCCCACCCAGTTCCTCGGAGCGGCTGACCTGCAGTTCGCCGCGGTAACCCTTGACCAGGTCCTGCACGATCGCCAGGCCGATGCCATGGCCGTGCACGCGCTCGTCGCCGCGCACGCCGCGCTGCAGGATGTGCGCGACCTCGTCCGGGGCGATGCCGGGGCCGTCGTCCTCCACCGAGATGATCAGGCCGGCGCGGCGGCTGCCGGCGGCCGGTTCCGGGCGCACGCTCAGCAGCACCCGCCGGCGCGCCCACTTGAACGCGTTCTCCAGCAGGTTGCCGAGCAGTTCCTGCAGGTCTCCGGGTTCGCCGTGGAAGCGCGCGCTCGGCTCGATGTCGAACTCGCACAGCACGCCCTTGGCCGCGTAGACCTTCTCCAGGCCGCGCACGATCTCCTCGGCATTGGGCTCGATCGGCAACGGCGCGGCGAACAGCTTGTGGCCGCTGGAGGCGGCGCGCGCCAACTGATACGACACCAGGTTGTTCATGCGCCGCAGCTGCACGTCCAGCTCTTCGCGCAGCTCCGGCCCCTGCGCGCCGCTATCGAGCTGGGTCCGCAGAACCGCCAGCGGCGTCTTCAGGCTGTGCGCCAGGTCGGCCAGGGTGTTGCGCTGACGGTCCAGGTTCTCGCGCTCGCTCTCGATGAAGGCGTTGATGCTGTCGGTCAGCGGCTCCAGCTCGCGTGGGTGGCGATCGCCCATGCGCATGGCTTCGCCGCGCTGTACCTTGGTCAGTTCGTTGATGACCCGGCGCAGCGGGCGCAGGCTCCATTGCAGGATGAAGGCCTGCAGCACCAACAGGATCAGGCCGGCGCCACCGAGGTTGAACCACACCCGGCCGCGGAACACGCGCAGCTGCGCGCCCAGCGCGCGGGTGTCCTCCATGATGTAGATGGTGACCGGGGTTTCCTTGTCGCGGCGCACGTAGGCCAGGCCGATGCCGTAGCGGTAGACCTCGCCCTCGCTGCCGTCGATCTGGGTCATCGGCCAGGGCCCGTCGAAGGTTTCCTGGCGCGGCTCGAGCATGCCGCCGCGCGGTGGCAGCGGGCCCTCGCTGGACATCGAGATCCAGCCTTCGGTGGGCAACACGATCTGCGCGTACAGGCCGCTGCCGGGCCGGTCGAAATGCGGGTCCGGCGGCGGCTTGTCGTTGTTGATGTACAGCGATCCGTCGCGGGCGACGTCGATGTTGTTGGCGTACGCGGTGGCGTAGCTCTTCAGGCGCTCGCGCAGGTTGCTCAACGCGGTGTCGGCGAACGCCTGGTCCAGCGCGTAACCGGCCGCGGCCAGGAACGCCAGCAGGCTGAGGCTGGCGGCGAGCAGCTGGCGCGCCTGCAAGGAACGCGGGCGCCAGCGTTTGTACCACCTGGGTCGTGCCGCCACGCGGTCGCTTCCTCGGTGTGCTCGCCGGCGCCTGCGATCAGCCTTCGGTGCGCGGAATCGCGAACCGGTAGCCGCGGCCGCGCACGGTCTCGATCGGCTTCAACTCGCCGTCCGGGTCCAGCTTCTTGCGCAGGCGGCCGATGAACACTTCGAGCACGTTGGAATCGCGGTCGAAATCCTGCTGATAGATGTGCTCGGTCAGGTCGGCCTTGGAGACCAGTTCGCCAGCATGCATCATCAAATACTCGAGTACCTTGTACTCGTAGCTGGTCAGGTCGACGTTGCTGCCGCTGACGCTGACGGTCTGCGCCGCCAGGTCCAGTGCGACCGGACCGCATTCCAGGGTCGGCTTGCTCCAGCCGGCAGCGCGGCGCAGCAGCGCATTGACGCGCGCCAGCAGCTCTTCGACATGGAACGGCTTGACCAGGTAATCGTCGGCGCCCTGCTTGAGGCCTTCGACCTTGTCCTGCCAGCTGGAGCGCGCGGTCAGGATCAACACCGGAAACTTCTTGCCTTCGTCGCGCAGCGCCTTGATCAGTTCCATGCCCGACATCTTCGGCAGGCCGAGATCGATGATGCCCACGTCGAAGGGCACTTCGCGGCCCATGTACAGGCCTTCCTCGCCGTCCTGCGCCGCATCCACCGCAAAGCCTTCGCGCTTCAGGCGAGCGGCCAGGGTCTCTCGCAGCGGAGCTTCGTCTTCGACCAGAAGGATACGCATGAACTCTCCCTAGTAACTTTACAGGTGGCCGGTGGCCGGGGCGGTGTGTGGAACCTGAACCGAACTATCCGGACTCACGGGTGATCGTCGCGTGGTGGCTCGGGAGGCTCGCCCGACCGCGGCGCCCGCGGCGGTGCCGCACGGCCAGGCTGCGGATCGTCCATGTAGCGTACCCGCCCACGGCCGTCCATGTACTTGACGCGGTTGATGTCGCGTCCGTCGAACGGCACGCGCTCGGCGCCGAGGATCTGACCGCCGGTGGACCGCTGCACCCGGCGCACCGCATCGGACAGGGAACTGCCGGCATAGTCACGGCTGCGTCCCGCGTCGCGCTCCGGCGGCGCCATCGCGCCCGGCATGGGCGGCTGCTGCGCACGGCCATGCCCAGCCGCGACCGACGCCAGCGCGAGCGCGAAGACGGCGGCAAAGCGGTAGTGGCGGGAAGCAGGAGAAGTCACGACGGGCATCCTAACGGACTGATCGGAAACGTTCAAAACTTGTGAAGCGCGACACCTCGTGGAAACGGAGACGACCTCGAGAAATCGAGGCAAATTCTTGATTTTTCGGGGTGAATCCGGTCTGAACTTTTCCGGCCGCCACGGGCGACATTCAGTCAAATGAACCTATGAAGAGTCGATGCAAGGGCCGCGCCTGGGGTCTGGAGAGGCCCTACGGCAGGTGCTTCGCAGCGTCTCCGGGAACGCAGAGACTAGCCGGCCATACCTGAACGGAATCCCTGAACGAAAGGATAAAAGTGGGATGCGGACCCGTCGCCGACCGATTCGCGACGCTGTCCTACACTCTAGAGAAGAGACGAGGTCGACCAGCCGACGAGCAAGGCCATGGCGCCTCCACTGCGTTCCGATTGGCTCCCGCCGATCAGGCCGCCGCGCGTGTCGCCCCATCGGTGATCGCCAACGCCCGCTCCAGTAGCGCCCAATCCGCACCCGGCCGGTGCGCGCCCTCGCTGAGCACCTGGCGGAAGGCGCGGCCGCCGGGCTGACCGTGGAACAGGCCGAGCAGATGGCGGGTGATGTGCTTGAGCGCCAGGCCCTCGGCCAGGCGTGCCTCCACGTAGGGACGCAGTGCACGCAGCAACTCCGCTCGCGGGCGCGGCGCGGCGCCGGTCAGGGCCGTGTCCAGCCGGTGCAGGACGTAGGGGTCGTGGTAGGCGGCGCGTCCCAGCATCACCCCGTCCACCGCCTGCAACTGCGCCTGCGCCGTCTCCACCGCGGCCAGGCCGCCGTTGAGCACTACCTGCAGCTGCGGCCGCTCGCGCTTGAGCCGGTGCGCCCAGTCGTAGCGCAGCGGCGGCACCTCGCGGTTCTCCTTCGGCGACAGGCCCTGCAGCCAGGCATTGCGCGCATGCACCACGAACAGCCCGCAGCCGGCCGCGGCAACCTGGTCGACGAAGGCCAGGAACACCGCATAGTCGTCGTCCTGGTCCACGCCCAGCCGGCACTTCACCGTCACCGGGATGTCCACCGCCGCGACCATCGCCGCCACACACTCGGCGACCAGCGTCGGCTCGCGCATCAGGCAGGCACCGAAGCGCCCGGCTTGCACCCGGTCGGAGGGGCAACCGCAATTGAGGTTGATCTCGTCGTAGCCCCAGTCCTGGCCGATCCGCGCCGCCTGCGCCAGCAGCGCCGGCTCGCTGCCGCCGAGCTGCAGCGCCAGCGGATGCTCGGACGCATCGAAATCCAGCAGCCGCGCGCGATCGCCCAGCACCACCGCATTGGCGTGCACCATCTCGGTGTACAGCCGCGCCGACGGCGCGAGCAACCGGTGGAACACCCGGCAGTGGCGGTCGGTCCAGTCCATCATCGGGGCCACGGACAGGCGCAGCGAGGCGGCGTAACGCGCGGGGAGATCGGCGGTGGGGAGCGGAAGCGTCATCGGCACGACGGGCGGGCGCCGCCGGCTATCCGCCGCAGCGCCAAGTCATTGACTTAGGGATCAATAGCTTACACGTTCGCCATGAACGTTGCCGGGACCTACCGACAAAAACGCACTGGCGCTTGACCCGCCGCCCCATCCGGCCTATCGTGCGCTCGCCGAAGGTATTCATCTCTTCATTCGGATGAAGGGATGGATTTAAACGGGAATCCGGTGACGGCCGGCGCCGCAAGCGCCTGCCCATTCCGGAGCTGCCCCGCAGCGGTGAATGGAAACGACCTCCGTCAATGGCACTGGGCCGGCGCATGCCGGCCTGGGAAGCGACGGACAGTAGGTGCGCAGCCGGCACGGTGCGCGTGTCCATCAGCCCGAATACCGGCCCCGGCCGGAGGACCGTGCGTCCTCCGATTCGACCTGGCGCCTCCGCGGGGAGGCGGCCGGACCGCGACCCGGCCTTGCGCCGCGCCGCGTCGTCCGCCTGCCCGCGCGGTACCGGTTCGCCCGCGGGGGCGAAGGTCGCTGGCGTGGCGGGCGGTCCGTGCGAACGGGACGCGCGGCGCGCGGTTCCTTCGTTCCTCAATGCCCTTGAACGCAATGAGGAAACGCAACATGACGATCGTGACCAACCTGGGCTTCCCGCGCATCGGTGCGCGGCGCGAGCTCAAGCAGGCGCTGGAACGCTACTGGCGCCGCGACATCGATAGCGCGCAACTGCAGGACACCGCACGCGACCTGCGCCTGCGCCACTGGCAGCTACAGCGCGAGGCCGGGGTGGACGTGCCGCCCAGCAACGACTTCAGCCTGTACGACGCGATGCTCGACACCGCGTTCCTGTTCGATGCGATCCCGCAGCGCTACCGCGCGCTGGCCGATGCCGATCCGCTGGCCGGCTACTTCGCGATGGCGCGCGGCACCCAAGAAAACGGCCTGGACCTGCACGCGCTGGAAATGACCAAGTGGTTCGACACCAACTACCACTACCTGGTGCCGGAGCTGGCGCGGCGCCAGCACTTCCGCCTGCGCGGCGACAAGCCGGTGGTGGAGTTCCTGGAAGCCAAGGCGCAGGGCATCCAGACCCGGCCGGTGCTGATCGGGCCGGTGACCTTCCTGGCGCTGTCCAAGACGGTGGACGGCAGCGACCGCTGGGCGCTGCTGGACAGCCTGCTGCCGGTGTACGCCGAGCTGTTGCAACGCCTGCATGCGGCCGGCGCCGGCTGGGTGCAGCTCGACGAACCGGCGCTGGTGCTGGACCTGGACGAGGCCGCACGCGCCGCCTATCGCCGCGCGTACGACGTCCTGGCGCAGGCGCCGCGGCCGAAGTTGCTGCTGACCAGCTACTTCGGCGAGCTGGGCGACAACCTGGAGCTGGCGATGGCGCTGCCGGTGGACGGCGTGCACGTGGACCTGGTGCGCGGCGTGGCGCAACTGGACGCGGTGCTGCAAGCCTTGCCGGCCGGTCGCGTACTCTCGGCCGGCCTGGTCAACGGCCGCAACGTGTGGCGTACGCCGCTGGACAACGCGCTCACCCTGGCCCGTTACGCGGCCGGCCATGTCGGCCGCGAGCGGTTGTGGCTGGCGCCGTCGTGCTCGCTGCTGCATGTGCCGGTGGATCTGCAGCAGGAGACCAAGCTGGACCGTGAACTGGTCGGCTGGCTGGCCTTCGCCAGGCAGAAGCTGCAGGAACTGCGCACCCTGGCCGATGCGCTGGACGATCAGCCGCAGGCGCAGGCGGGACTGGATGCAGCGCGCGATGCGTTGGCCAGCCGCCGTGCCTCCGCCCGCGTGCACCGCGCCGAGGTGGCGCGACGGGTAGACGCACTGACCGACGATGCCGGCCGCCGGCAGTCGCCGTATGCGCAACGCCGCCAGGCGCAGCAGGCCGCGTTGCGGCTGCCGCTGTATCCGACCACCACGATCGGCTCGTTCCCGCAGACCGAGCAGGTGCGGCAGGCGCGCGCGCAGCACAAGGCCGGCAAGCTCGACGATGCCGCGTACGACGCGTTCCTGGCTGCCGAGACCGAACGCTGCGTGCGCGCGCAGGAGCAACTGGGCCTGGATGTGCTGGTGCACGGCGAGTTCGAGCGCAACGACATGGTCGAGTACTTCGGCGAGCAACTCGACGGCTTCGCCTTCACCCGGCACGGCTGGGTGCAGAGCTACGGCTCGCGCTGCGTGAAGCCGCCGATCATCTACGGCGACGTGCAGCGTCCGGCGCCGATGACGCTGCGCTGGACCCAGTACGCGCAGTCGCTGACCGAGCGGCCGATGAAGGGCATGCTGACCGGGCCGGTGACGGTGCTGCAGTGGTCGTTCGTGCGCGACGACCAGGAGCGCGCGCAGACCTGCCGGCAGATCGCGCTGGCGCTGCGCGATGAGGTGCGCGACCTGGAGGCGGCCGGCATCGGCGTGATCCAGATCGACGAGCCGGCGATCCGCGAAGGCCTGCCGCTGCGCCGCGCCGACTGGCAGGCGTACCTGGACTGGGCGGTGCAGTGCTTCCGCATCGCCGCGGCCGGCGTGCGCGACGCCACGCAGATCCACACCCACATGTGCTACTCGGAGTTCAACGACATCATCGAGGCGGTGGCGGCGATGGACGCGGACGTGATCTCGATCGAGACCTCGCGCTCGCGCATGGAACTGCTCGATGCCTTCGTGCGCTTCCGCTACCCGAATGCGATCGGGCCCGGCGTGTACGACATCCATTCGCCACGCGTGCCGAGCACGCAGGAAATGGTGGAGTTGCTGGAGAAGGCGCGGGCGGTGCTGGATCCGCAGCAATTGTGGGTCAACCCGGATTGCGGTCTGAAGACCCGCGGCTGGGCGGAAACGCGCAGCGCCCTGGAAGCGATGGTCGCCGCGGCGCGGCAATTGCGCAGTCAGCAGGCGCAGGCGGCGTGACCGGCGATGCCCGGCGCCACGTGCGCCGGGCATCTTCGTGCTCCAGGCATGTCCAGCATCCCAGTTCGGCGTGCTTTGCTGCATTGCGTCTTTGTCCGGCAATGTGCGCTGGCTATAACCGCAGGCGAACGCGTGGCGAGGGGGCGCTGCGTCCTCGCCGACGTGCTGCCGGCGGCGCATCGCGCCGCGAGGTCCGGTAGGTGCGTCTGCTACTCAGCACCGCCAGGGAGAGCGCGTCATGCCGAAGTTGTCGAAACTGTCCGCCGTCTGCGTCCTGTATCTCGTCATCCCCACCGCCGCGCTGCACGCGGCCGAACTGATTCCCAAACAACTGGCCGGTCCGCCGGAGGAGTTCGCGCAGATGCGCGCGCCCGCCCCGGCGGAAGCGGCGATCCTGTCCAAGAGCGCGTTGCTGCCGGTGGAGTTCTCCGCCGCACGCAGCAGTGGGCCGGCGCAATGGCACACCACACTGCCGGTGGAGAACGGCAAGCTGCGCTTCGTGGTGCTGTCCGGCGAACACGATTGGCAGCCGCGCCTGAGCGCGCCGGCCACGGCCAGTGCGCGCGCCGGCACCGCCGCCGCGACGCCGATGCTCGCGCCCAGCGCCAAGGCCACCCAACTGGGCGCCGGCGGCGCCGCACTGCCAGCCCGCGAGTACCGCGTGGACACAGCCGCTAACGGTGAGTGGACCCTGACCCTGCAGGCCGACAGCAACAGCACGGCGCAGCGCGGTTATGTGCTGATGGAAGGCGATGCGCGCACGCAACTGGCGTCCTATCCCAGCGACCGCGCGCAACTGCAGCGCGGGCAGCGCATCGGCCTGACCGCCCTGCTCGGCGGCATCGATGCGCAGGGCAGCGTGTCGCTGGCGCGCAGCGCCGGCAGCGGCCGCATCGACACCGCCCAGTTGCGGGTGATCGCGCCGGACGGCTCCGTCAGCCAATGGCCGATGGCCGACGACGGCCGCCACGGCGACGGCGCCGCGGGCGACGGCGTGTATGCCGGCGACTTCCCGGCGACCGCCACCGGCACCTATATCGCGCAGGTGGTGGTGCACGGCCACGACGCCGGCGGCCAGCCCTTCGTGCGCACCAGCGAGCACGTGCTGCCGGTGCTGGACACCACCCTGCGCATCAACGCCGATGCGGTCGCCGCCAGCGCCCAGCCCGGCACCCGCCTCACCCTGCCGATTCCGGTACGCATCGGCGGCGGCCAGGCGCCGGCGCACTACCGCGTGCTCGGCGAACTGTGGGGCACCGGCCGCGACGGCAGCGCGGTGCCGGTGGCCTGGCTCGGCGGCATGCTCGCGCCGCAGGATGGACGCCTGCCGCTGAGCGTGGACGAACGCTGGATCGCCCGCGCCGGCGCGCGTGCACCGTTCACCCTGCGCAACCTGCGCGTGGAGGATCCGGACAACTTCGTGCCGCTGGCCACGCGCGCGACACTGCCACTGACCCTGCCGGCGTTGCGCCGCAGCAGCGTGGCGCGCAGCACCGGCGCGATCGACGAGAGCATGCGCATGGGCGAGCGCCCGGCGCAGTTGAGCGCCGCCACCACCGACATGCAGGCGCAGGCCACCGGCAAGCGCCTGGTGCTGGTGCACGGCTACTGCTCGGGCGGGGTATGGCCGGTGGCGCAGTTCAGCAACGCCTCCGCGTTCCTGGACGTCAACCAGAACCGCAGCAACGACCAGTTCGCGCAGCGCCTGGCGCAGTTCGGCAGCCAGTGGAACTCGTTCGGCACGGTGGCGCACAGCCAGGGCGGCATGGCCGCGCTGCATCTGTACGTGTACTACTGGAGCGGCCTGGACAACGCCAGCGGCGGACGGGTGATGCAGTCGGTAGGCACTCCGTACCAGGGCACCAACCTGGCCGGCATCCTGGCCACGGTGGGCTCGTGGTTCGGTGTGGGCTGCGGCACCAACAACGACCTGACCTATGACGGCGCCAAGGCCTGGCTGGCCGGCATCCCCAACTCGGCGCGGGCGCTGGTGAACTACTACACCACCTCCTTCGCCAAGACCAACTGGTATACCAACGACTACTGCAATGCGGCCTCGGACCTGGTGCTGAGCGACCCGGAGGACGGCACCGTGGAGCAGGTCAACGGCCAACTGCCCGGCGGCGTCAACCGCGGCCACACCACCGGCGAATGCCACACCACCGGCATGCGCGATCCGGCGCAGTACCTGGACGCCAGCCGCAACGCGACGATGAACGCCAACGCGGCGCGTTGAGGGGCCGGGATTAGGGAGTCGGGATTGGGGATTGGTGAAAGCGCTGCCCGGGCATGTCAGCCTGGTGCAGCGCCGATCTTTCCCCAGTGCCGAAGCCGCCGCTGGTGCAATTCGCTCGGCGTGCGGCTTTTTGTAGGAGCGGCTTCAGCCGCGACGGGCGTTGTAGGTCATGCCTGTCTCGGCTGGAGCCGCTCCTACGGTGGTGCGGGGAATACGCTAACGCGCCGCATCCGCCACGGCCTCGCGGCTCTGCGCATCGGCGCCGCCGCCGAGCACCTTGTACAGGGTCACACGGTTGCCGGCCTCGCTCAGCCGCAGGGTGATCAGGTCCTGCTGCGCGGAGTACAGCGAGCGCTGCGAATCCAGCGCATCCAGGTAGCTGTCCACGCCGTTGCGATAGCGCGCGTCGGCCAGGGTGTAGCTGCGCTGGGTGACGTCGACCAGGGCGCGCTGTGCGTCCATGCGTTCGTCCAGCTGCGCGCGCGTGACCAGCGCATCGGCCACTTCGCTGAAGGCGCTCTGGATGGCCTTCTCGTAGCTGGCGACGTTGACGTCGCGGGTGATCCGGGCCACGTCCAGTTCGGCCTTGAGCGCGCCGGCGCGGAAGATCGGCACGCTGATGCTGGGCACGAACGACCAGGTGCGGTTGCCGGCATCGAACAGGCTGGACAGCGCGGTGCTGCTGCGCCCGGTGGAGGCGGTCAGCGAAATGGTCGGGAAGAATGCCGCGCGTGCCGCCCCGATGTCGGCGTTGGCCGACTTCAGCGTGTGCTCGGCGTACAGCACGTCCGGGCGCTGCAACAGCACGCGCGATTCCAGTGGCGCCGGCAGCGGCGCCAGCGCCACGCCGCCCTCCAGCGCGCCGGCCTGCGGCAGGGCATCGGCCGACACCGGTGCGCCGACCACCAGGTCCAGGGCATTGCGCGAGGTGGCCAGTTGCGTGGTGTAGCTGGCCACGTCGGCACGCGCGCTTTCCACGCTGGTCTGCACCTGCGCCAGGTCCAGTCCGGAGGCGATGCCTTCGCGGTGCCGCGCCTCGGTGAGCGCCAGGGTCCGCCGCTGGCTGTCCAGGGTCTGCTGCGCCAACGCCAGGCGCTGCTGGTCGGCGGCCACGGCCAGCCAGTCGGCGGCGACCTCGGCGACCAGGCTCATGCGCGTGCTGCGCTGGGTCTGCGCGGTGGCCAGGTAGGTTTCCAGGGCTTCGTCCTTGAGGCTGCGGATGCGTCCGAACAGGTCCAGCTCCCAACTGCTGATGCCCACGTCGGCCGCATAGGTTCGCGCGACGTCGGAGCGCCCGCTGCTGCTGGTCGACGCGCTGCTGCGCGAGGCGCTTTGGCTGCCGCTCAGGCTCACCGACGGGAACAGGTCCGCGCGCTGGATGCGGTACTGCGCACGCGCCTTGTCGATGTTGAGCACCGCCACGCGCAAGTCGCGGTTGTTGTCCAGCGCCTGCGCGATCACCTGCTGCAGGCGCGGATCGAGGAACACCTGGCGCCAGTCCAGGGTCGCGACGTTGGCGCCGTCGCCAGCGGCGCCGCTGCCGCTGTCGGCGAAGGTGGCCGGCACCGGCGCGTCGGGACGCGCGTAGCTCGGCGCCAGGCTCGCGCAGCCGGCGAGCAGGCCGGCGCAGGCCAGCGCCAGCGCCAGCGCCGAGCGGGCCAGGGTCACGGGGGTCACGGGTTCGCCTCCTGCAGTTGCGCCGGTTCCGGTTCGGCACGCTTGCCGGGGAACAGACTGCGCACGATCACGTAGAACAGCGGCACGAAGAAGATGCCGAGCATGGTCGAGATCAGGGTGCCGCCGAGCACGCCGGTGCCCAGCGAATGGCGGCCGCCGGAGCCGGCGCCGCTGCTGACCACCATCGGCAGTACGCCGAGCATGAACGCCAGCGAGGTCATCAGGATCGGACGCAGGCGCATGCGCGCCGCGTGCAGGGTGGCGTCGATCAGCGGCTGGCCCTTCTCTTCCAGCTCCTTGGCGAACTCCACGATCAGGATGCCGTTCTTGGCTGCCAGGCCCATCGTCGCCAACAGGCCGACCTGGAAGTAGATGTCGTTGGACAACCCACGCAGCCACGTCGCCAGCAGCGCGCCGACGATGCCCACCGGCACCGCCAGCATCACCGAGATCGGGATCGACCAGCTCTCGTACAGCGCGGCCAGGCACAGGAACACGAATACCAGCGACACTGCGTACAGCATCCAGGTCTGCGTGCCGGCGGCCTGCTCCTGGTAGGACATGCCCGACCAGGCATAGCCGACGTCCTTGCCGAGCTTGCCCACCAGCGCGGCGATGCCATTCATCGCCTCGCCGGAACTGATGCCGCTGGCGGCACTGCCGGTGATTTCCATCGACTCCACGCCATTGAACCGGCTCAGCACCTGCGGCGCATACGCCCACTGGCTGCCGGAGAAGGCCGAGAACGGCACCATCTCCGCGCTGCTGTTGCGCACGTACCAGCGGCCGATGTCGGCGGGCAGCATGCGGGCGGACGGCTCGCCCTGCACGTACACGCGCTTGACCCGGTTGTTGTTGAGGAAGTCGTTGACGTAGCTGCCGCCCATCACCGTGGCCAGCGTGGCGTTGATGTCCGAAGCGCTCAGGCCTAGCGCGCCGGCCTTGGCGTCGTCGATCTGCACCCGGTAGGTCGGTGCGTCTTCCAATCCGTTGAAGCGCACCGCGCTCAGCTCCTTGTCGGCGTTGGCCGACTGCAGCAGCTGCTGGCGCGCGGTGACCAGCGCGTCATGGCCCTTGCCGGCCACGTCCTGCAGTTCCAGGGTGAAGCCGGACGTGGTGCCCAGGCCGTTGATCGCCGGCGGCGACAGCGCGAACACCTGCGCATCCGGCAGCGTGCCCATCATCGCGCCGGTGATGCGATTGGCGATCTCCTGCGCCGAGGCGCCGCGCTCGGCCCAATCCTTGAGCTTGATGAAGCCCATGCCCGAATTCTGGCTGCTGCCGGCGAAGCTGAAGCCGGTGATGGTCATCATGCCGGCCACCTCCGGCTGCTTGAGGATGAAGCCGGTGGCCTGGTCGATCGACTGCTGGGTGCGTTGCTGGGTGGCGCCGGCCGGCGTGGTGAACATCACCATCAGCATGCCCTGGTCCTCATCGGGCAGGAACGAGCTGGGCAGGCGCCAGAACAGCAGCGCCATCACCGCGAGCAGCACCAGATAGACCAGTCCGCCCAGTTTGCGGTGGCCGATCAGCTTGCCCACGCCGCGGCCGTAGCCGTCGGCGCCCCGGTCGAAACGGGTGTTGAACCAGCCGAAGAAACGCCCGAGCCAACCCTTGCGCGACACGTGCCCGCCGCGCGCGATCGGCTTGAGCAGGCTGGCGCACAGCGCCGGACTCAGGGTCAGCGCCACCAGCAGCGACAGCAGCATCGCCGCGGCGATGGTCACCGAGAACTGCCGATAGATCTCGCCGGTGGCGCCGCCGAAGAACGCCATCGGCAGGAACACCGCGGTCAACACCAGGGCGATACCGACCAGCGCGCCGGAGATCTGCCCCATCGAGGTGTAGGTCGCCTGCCGCGGCGACATGCCGTCCTCGCTCATCAGGCGCTCGACGTTCTCCACCACCACGATGGCGTCGTCGACCAGCAGGCCGATCGCCAGCACCATCGCGAACATGGTCAGCGTATTGATCGAATAGCCGAGCAACGCCAGCACACCGAAGGTGCCCAGCAGCACCACCGGCACCGCGATCACCGGCACCAGCGTGGCCCGCCAGTTCTGCAGGAACAGGTACATCACCAGCACCACCAGCACGATCGCCTCGAGCAGGGTCTTGACCACTTCCTCGATGGAAATGCGCACGAATGGCGTGGTGTCGTAGGCGATCTCGTATTTGAGCCCGGTGGGGAAGTAGGGCTTGAGCTGTTCGAGCTTGGCTTCCACCGCCTTGGCCGCATCCAGTGCGTTGGCGCCGGTCGCCAGTTCCAGGCCCATGCCGGAGGCGGGCTTGCCGTTGTACTTGGAACTGGACGCGTAGGACCTGGAGCCCAACTCGATCCGCGCCACGTCGCGCAGGTAGACGGTGGCGCCGCCGGGCTGCGATTTCAGCACGATCGCCTCGAACTGCGCCGGCGTCTTGAGCTTGCTGCGCGAGGTGACCGTGGCGTTGAGCTGCTGGCCCTGCACCGCCGGCAACGCGCCCAGCGCGCCGGAGGAGACGTCGGCGTTCTGCGCCGAGATCGCATTGCTGACGTCCGAGGGCATCAACGCGTAGGTACGCAGCTTTTCCGGATCCAGCCATACCCGCATCGAATACTCAGAGCCGAACACGTTGACCCCACCGACGCCGTTGAGCCGACTGATCGGATCCTGCAGCGTGGACACCATGTAGTCGCCGATGTCGGTGCTGTCCATGCTGCCGTCTTCGGAGGTGAAGGCCAGCACCATGAACATGCTGCTGCCCATGGACTTGGTGACGGTCACGCCATTGCTCTGCACCGCCTCCGGCAGCATCGCCTCGCCTTGCGAGACCTTGTTCTGCACCTGTACCTGGGCGGTGTCCGGGTCGGTGCCGGAGTCGAAGGTCAGGGTGATCGAGGCGGTGCCGGCGGAGCTGCTGCTGGAGGACATGTACAGCAGGTGGTCCAGGCCGGTCATCTGCTGCTCGAGGATCTGCGTCACCGAGTTCTGCACGGTTTCCGCCGAGGCGCCGGTGTAGGTGGCGCTGACGTTGATCGACGGCGGCGCGATGTCCGGGTACTGCTCCAGCGGCAGCGACAGGATCGAAAGCGCGCCGGCCAGGGTGATCACGATCGCGATGACCCAGGCGAAAATGGGACGGTCGATGAAGAAGCGGGCCATGGCGGTTTCTCAGTCGGCCTTCGGCGCAGCGGCAGCGTTGCCCTGCGAGGCCGTCGTTGCAGTGGCGGCGGCATTGCCGGTCGCCGCGTTCTCGGTCACTTCCACCGCCTTGACCTCGGCGCCAACCGACACCTTCTGCAGGCCCTGCACGACGACCCGGTCGCCAGCCTTCAGTCCGTCGCGCACCACCCACTTGTCGCCGATCGCATCGCCGGTGATCAGCACGCGCTGGGCGACCTTGTTGTCGCGGCCGACCACCATCGCCACCGCCTCGCCCTTGCTGTTGCGGCTGATCGCCTGCTGCGGCACGAGGATGGCCTGCTCGTCCACGGCCATCGACAGCATCGCCTTGACGTACATGCCCGGCAGCAGCAGGCGATCAGGATTGGGCACCACCGCGCGCAGCTTGACCGTGCCGGTGGCGGTATCGACCGCAGCATCCACCACCTCCAGCGTGCCGCTGCGCGCATAGGTGCTGCCGTCCTCCAGTTGCAGCGTCACTTCGGCCTTGCCGTCCACCGCCTTGAGCTGGCCGGCGTCGAGCTGGCGGCGCAACTGCAGCAGTTGCGCGCTGGACTGGGTCACGTCCACGTACATTGGGTCGAGCTGGTTGATGGTGGCCAGCACCTCGCTCTGGCCGGCGCTGACCAGCGCGCCCGGCGTGTAGCTGGAGGTGCCGATGCGGCCGGAAATCGGCGCGGTGATGCGGGTGTAGTCGAAATTGATGCGCGCAGTCTGCAAGGCGGCCTTGGCCGCGACCACTGCCGCCTCGTTCGCGCGCAACGTGGCCACCGCATCGTCGCCGTCCTGCTTGCTGACCGCATCCAGCCCGACCAGGGTCTGGTAGCGCTGCGCCTTGGGCCTGGCCGACAACACCGCCGCCTCGGCCTGCGCAAGGTCGCCCTTGGCGGTGTCGTACGCGGCCTGGTACGTGGCCGGATCGATCTCGTACAGCACTTGCCCGGCGTGGACGTCCTGGCCCTCGGCGAACAGCCGCTTGCGCAGGATGCCGCCGACCTGCGGGCGCACGTCCGAGCTCATGTAGGCCACGGTACGGCCGGACAGGGTCTGATCCACAGCCAGGCGCTGCACCTTCACCGTCTGCACGCCGACCTGCGTCTGCGGCATCTGCGGCGGCGGCTTGGAGGAACACGCGGCCACGACCGTGGCGACGACGGCGAGCAGCAGCCAGCGCGAGGACGAAATGGAGAAACGACGGGCGACCGACGACATACGGCGAACTCACGGAAGATCCGAAGGTCGCCACGCTAGGACCCGAATGTGCAGCAAATTTGGAGATTGCCGGCGACAGCGTGGATTGGCTTGCTTTCCCCTGCCGCGGCGCGGCTAATACGCAGCATCAGCCGTTCCTGCGCCGCGCCGCGCCTCGCCGATGAAACTGGGCCTCACCGCCAAGCTGTTCCTCGCCATCCTCGCCGCCTGCGTGACGGTGCTGCTGATCAATGGCCTGGCCGTGCAGGCCTTCGTCAAACGCCAGTTCCTGGACTACCTCAACGAACAGGGCGTGGAGCGCATGCTGGAGGCCATGCCGCGGGTCAGGGCTGAGTACGCGCGGCACGGCAGCTGGGAGTTCGTGCGCGACAACCCCGACGCCTGGTTCGGCATGATGCGCCCGGAGCCCCGCCCCAGCCTGCCGCTGCGGCCGCCGATTTCCGACCAGACCGGCGCGGTATTCCGCTTCGCCGTGCTCGACCAGGACTACAAGCCGGTGATCGGCAATCCCGATGTCGGGCGCGACGACATCCTGCGCCCCGTGGTGGTCGACGGCCGCACTGTCGGCTGGATGGCGATGCTGCCTTTCCAGAAGGCGCTGGCGGCGGCCGACGCGCGGTTCTACGCCGCGCAACAGCGCGCATGGTGGGCGATCGGTGGCGCCTCGCTGCTGGTCGCCGCGCTGCTCGGCTGGCTGTTGTCGCGCACCATGCTGCGGCGCCTGCGCGGCCTGACCCGCGCCACCCACCTGCTGGCGGCCGGCGACTACGCCACCCGCATCGACGCGGCCGCGCGCGACGAACTCGGCCAACTCGCGCGCGACTTCAACCTGCTGGCGCAGGCGCTGGAGCACAACGAACGCGCGCGGCGCGCGTTCATGGCCGACATCTCGCACGAGCTGCGCACGCCGCTGGCGGTGCTGCGCGCCGAACTGGAAGCGCTGCAGGACGGCATCCGGCCGATGACGTCGGACTCGCTGGGTTCGCTGCATCAGCAGATCGGCCAACTCGGCAAGCTGATCGAGGATTTGTACGACGTGTCGCTGACCGACGTCGGTGCGCTCGCCTATCGGCGCGCGCCGGTCGACCTGGCGGTGATCCTGGCCACCGTGCTGGACGGCATGCGCGCGCGCTTCGCCAGCGCGCGGCTGCAGCTGCAGGAGCAGATCCAGGCCGGCCCGCTGCCGGTGGACGGCGACGAACGCCGTCTGCAGCAACTGCTCGGCAACCTGCTGGAGAACACGCTGCGCTACACCGACGCTGGCGGCGTCGTGCAGGTGCGCTGCGCGCGCCGCGACGCGCTGCTGGAACTGGTGGTGGAGGACAGCGCGCCGGGCGTGGAGGCGGACAAGCGCGCGCGCCTGTTCGAACGCTTCTACCGCGCCGAGGCGTCACGCAACCGCGCCAGCGGCGGCAGCGGCCTGGGCCTGGCGATCTGCCGCAACATCGCCGAGGCGCATGGCGGTGCGATCGATGCCGACGCCTCCGCGCTTGGCGGATTGCGCGTGGTGTTGCGTTTGCCGGCGCTGGCGGGATGAGCGGCCTGGACCCGATCGGGCACGTGCTGATCGTCGAGGACGAACCGCGGCTAGCGGCGGTGATGGGCGAGTACCTGCACGCGGCCGGCTATTCGCACGACTGGATCGCCGATGGCGCGCAGGCGCTGGGCGCATTCCGCGCGCAAAAGCCGGACCTGGTGTTGCTGGACCTGATGCTGCCCAATCGGGATGGGCTGGAACTCTGCCGTGACCTGCGCAAGGAAAGCACGGTGCCGGTGATCATGGTCACCGCGCGGGTGGAGGAGATCGACCGCCTGCTGGGCCTGGAGATCGGCGCCGACGACTACATCTGCAAACCGTTCAGTCCGCGCGAGGTGGTGGCGCGGGTGCAGGCGGTGCTGCGCCGCCATCGCCACGATCCCAATGGCGCGCCGGCGCCGGGCCTGCAGATCGACGAGGACGCCTGCCGCGCCAGCGTGCACGGCCGCGACCTGGACCTGACCCAGGTCGAGTTCCGCCTGCTGCGCACCCTCGCCGCCGCCCCGGGCCGCGTGTACTCGCGCGAGCAGCTGATGGACCGGCTCTACGTCGACCACCGCATCGTCACCGACCGCACCGTCGACAGCCACGTCAAGAACCTGCGCCGCAAGCTTGCCGACGCCGGTGTCGCGGATTGGGTGCGGTCGGTGTACGGGGCCGGTTATCGCTTCGAGCCGTGATTGGGGATTCGGGATTCGGGATTCGCAAAAGCGGCTTGGCTGATCACCGTTGCGGTTGCAGCGCTGCCGGCTTTGGCGAATCCCGAATCCCCACTCCCCGCCTCACCGAAACACGACCGTCCGATGCCCGTTGAGCAAGATGCGATGCTCGACGTGGCGGCGCACGGCACGGGCCAGCACCTGCGACTCGGTGTCGCTGCCCAGGCGCACCAGCTCGCGCGGGGTCATGGCGTGGTCCACGCGGGCCACGTCCTGTTCGATAATCGGGCCTTCGTCCAGGTCGCCAGTGACGTAGTGCGCAGTGGCGCCGATGATCTTGACCCCCCGTGCGTGCGCCTGGTGGTACGGCTGCGCGCCCTTGAAGCTGGGCAGGAAGCTGTGGTGGATGTTGATCGCGCGTCCGGCCAGTACCGCGCACAGCGTCGGCGACAGGATCTGCATGTAGCGGGCCAGCACCACCAGGTCGATGCGTTCGCGTTCGACCAGCGCCAGCAGCTGCGCTTCCTGTTCGGAACGATTGGCGGCGCTCACCGGCAGGTGATGGAACGGCACGCCGTAGGAACCGGCCAACGCGGCGAAATCGGGATGGTTGGAAGCCACCGCGGCGATGTCGACCCGCAACTGCCGGCTGTGCGCGCGGAACAGCAGGTCGTTGAGGCAGTGGCCCTGCTTGCTGACCAGCACCAGCAGGCGCGCGCGCCGGCGCGCGTCGTGCAGTTGCCAGTCCATCGCGTAGTCGGCGGCCAGGGGCTCCAGTTGCAGCTTCACCGCGGCGGCGACGCCGTCGGCGGGTACGTCGAAATGCACGCGCAGGAAGAAGCGGCCGCTCTCCTCGTCGCCGAACTGCTGCGCATCGAGGATGTTGCAGCCGTGTTCGAACAGCAGGCCGCTGACGCGGAAGACGATGCCGGTACGGTCCGGGCAGGACAGGGTCAGGATGTAGTCGGGGCGCATTTGCAGATGATAGGGGACCCGTACCCTCACCCCAACCCCTCTCCCGAGGAGAGAGGGGCTAAAAGCAATCCAGCCGAAGCCGGCTTTTCCTTCTCCCCTCGGGAGAAGGTGCCCCGAAGGGGCGGATGAGGGTTCGCGCGAAGCCTCGCATCGCCAGATCAGTGCGGGCGCTTCGCGCCCCCGGACCCTCACCCCAACCCCTCTCCCGGGGGGAGAGGGGCTCGGCCTCCTTAACCTGAAAATCCCGTCTAGGCTGACGTCGCGCCGATGACATTGCTCACGCGCCAGCGCTCACTCCGGGCGCAGGCGCAACGCCAGGCGGCGGTTGACCTTTTCCAGGCGCGCCAGCGAATCTTCCACCGACATGCCCACCGCTTCGTGGGTGGTGATGTGCGCGCGCAGGTGCGCCGGATCGTCCAGGTCGCCGCGCACCAGGAACACGTTCTCGCCATCCTCCACGTCGCCGATCTCGCGGCTGAGCACCACGTGGTCGACCTGGTCGAAACCGTACTCCTTGGCCAGCGGCAGCAGCCGCGCCACCATGCGCTCGCTGATCGCGTCCGGCGCACGGCCGCAGGCAGCGTCCAGCGCATGCACGCCCTCGCGGATCTGCGCGTACAGGAGGTGATCGGGATGGTCCGGATGATCGGGGCCGGGCACGGCCTCGCGCACCACCGCGCGCGGTGGCTGGATCGGGGCTCTGTCGCCGGGATCGGACGAATTCGGACTCATGGCATCCTCCTGTGATGCGCCAGCAAATCGCCGCACCTTAGCGGCAAGCGTGCGCCAGGCTCAAGCGGGGACGCAGTGTGCGGCATGCCCCGCCAAGGTCCGCTGAAGATCCGTTGGCCCCACTCAGCCCTGCCCGGCGCGGCGCGCGGCGACCTTGGCCAGCGCCGCCCAGTCCAGCTCGCCGTCGCCGTGCGCGATCGCCTCGATGAAGGCATCGCGCAGCACCGCCGCCAGCGGCATCGGCACGTTTCTGGTCTCGCCGGCGTTCAGCGCCAGGCGCACGTCCTTCAAGCCCAGCGTGGCCTTGAAGCCGGCCGGGCTGTAGCGCTGCTCGGCGATCATGCCGCCGTAGGTCTGGTAGGCCGGCGCGGCGAACACGGTGCTGGTGAGCATGTCGAGGAAGTCGGCCGCCTCCACGCCATGCCCACGCACCAGCGCCGACGCCTCGGCCATGGTGCCGATGGCGCTGGCCAGGCACAGGTTGGCGGCGAGCTTGACCGCGTTGGCCTGTTCCGGCGCGGCGCCGAAGTACCAGGTCTTGCGCCCGATGACATCGAGCAAGGGCTGCACCCGCGCCAGCGCCGCGGCGTCGCCGGCGGCGAGCAGGTTGAGCTGGCCGGCCGCGGCCACCTCGACCCGGCCCAGCACCGGCATCGCCAGGTAGGCGACGCCGCGCTCGGCATGCAGCGCGTGCAGTTCGCGCGCCAGCGCCACCGAGATGGTGGCCATGTTGACGTGCACGCTGCCGGCGGTGAGCGCGTCCAGCGCGCCGCGTTCGAGCAGGGTCTCGCGCACCGCGGTGTCGTCGGCCAGCATCGAGAACAGCACCGGCCCGCGCACCGCATCGGCCGGTTGCGCGGCCAGTTGCGCGCCGGCCTCGAGCAGGGGCTGCGCCGCCGCGGCGCTGCGGTTCCAGACCGTCAACGCATGGCCGGCGCGCAGCAGGTTGAGCGCGATCGGCTGGCCCATCGTGCCCAGGCCGAGAAATCCAATCGTCGTCATTGCATGCTCCCTGAAGAAATCGAAATGGAGGCCGCCACCAGCGAGCGCGCCGCGCCGGTCAGGCGTCGAACACGCCGCGCGCCGCATGCGGCTCGCAACGCAGGTACTGCGGCGACGGCCGCAGCCGCGCGCCCAGCGCGGCGGCCGCGTGCCACGGCCAGCGCGGATCGTAGAGGATGCCGCGGGCCAGCGCGATGGCGTCGGCGCGGTCCTCGGCGAGGATGGCCTCGGCCTGCTGCGGCTCGGTGATCAGGCCCACCGCGATCACCGGCATGCGCACCGCCCGATGCAGGGCCTCGGCCAGCGGCACCTGGTAGCCGGGCGCCACCGGAATGCGCTGGCGCCGGTCCAGCCCGCCGCTGGACACGTGCAGATAATCGCAGCCCTGCGCCTGCAGCGCCTGCGCCAGCACCTCGCTCTGCGCCAGGCCCCAACCGCCGTCGACCCAGTCGGTGGCGGAAATGCGCACGCCCACCGCGATGCCGGGCGCCACGGCGTCGCGCACCGCCGCATGCACGCGCAGCAGCAGGCGCATGCGGTTCTCCAGACTGCCGCCGTAGGCATCGGCGCGCTGGTTGCTCAGCGGCGACAGGAACTGGTGCAGCAGGTAGCCGTGTGCCGCATGCAGTTCGATCAGCTCGAAGCCCAGGCGTTCGGCGCGTCGGGCCGACGCCACGAACGCGTCGACGATGGCGTCGATGCCGGTCTGGTCCAGCGCCTGCGGCGGTGGGCCGTCGGCGGCGAACGCCTGCGCCGACGGCGCCACGGTCTGCCAGCCGTTCGGCTGGTCAGGGGCGATCGCGCCGCCGCCGTCCCAGGGCTTGCGCGTGGACGCCTTGCGCCCGGCATGCGCGAGCTGGATGCCCAGCGGCATCGGCGACCAGCGCCGCACCGAACGCAACACCGTGGCCAGCGCCGCCTCGGTGGCGTCGTCCCACAGGCCCAGGTCGGCGTAGCTGATGCGTCCACGCGGCTCCACCGCCGTCGCTTCCAGGATCAACAGACCGGCGCCGGACTGCGCCAGCTGGCCCAGGTGCTGCACGTGCCAGTCGCTGGCACGGCCGTCCTCGGCGGAGTACTGGCACATCGGCGCGATCACGATGCGGTTGGACAACGACAGCGGCCCCAATGCGAGGGGCGAGAACAACTGACTCACGATAGGGATCCATAAAGACGCCGCGCGCGGCGCAGAAGACGGCCATTGCACTCCTGCCACGCGGCGCGATCAACCACTGCCGGTGGATCAGTTCGTGCCGGGATTGGGAACGCGCGCCGCCGCCGGCAGCAGAAAGGCCAATGCCTGCGCGCACGGCTGTTCCACCTTCAGGCTGGGCAGGTCGTCGCCGCGGGGACGACCCAGGTTGACCGCGACGATCGGCAGGCAGGCCTTGGGGCAGCCTGCACGAAGCGGAAGCCGGATGGACCATCGGCGCCTAGCCCACCACCAGCATCGCGCAGCCTGCTGCAGATAAGCGGCGCTCCAGTTCACGCCATCGGGCGCAAGGCATTGAATATCGCCCGCAACGCACACTTGCGCTGCAGAGCCCATTCCGCCTTCGTGCCAGATAAGCCGAGGCCCACCCCTCATCGGAAATTTCGGCTGGATATGGCGCTTGCATTCGGCCATGACAACGAGATCGCATCAAGTCGACGACACGCTTCAGGCCACGGAAAGGCCGTGTAAAATGCGTCGCCGCCACCGCACCGCATGACCAGCCTCATCCGAACACCGGAAACCCTTGGTGACGTTTGCTATCGTTAGGCCGATCCAGGACAACAATTCCCTTCATACAAGAGCATGTAGCGCCATGGAAAAGGCAATGGTTGGTGCGATGAAGTGTGGTGCTTACGGAATAGCGTTGGGGATGCTGCTTTGTGCGCAGGCCGCCCATGCAGCGAGCGAATGCGAGCAAAACTACAGTTCATCTCCCGGCTCCAATGGCGGCGTTGTCCACCAGAGCTTCGTTGGACTGTACGGCGCCGACAAGACTGCAGTGACGTCCAATCTTGCGGCCATGGCAAAGAGACAGAAGTTTCAACTCATCCAAGGCCCCTCCATTCTCGAAGACGGCCTCATCACCATGGTCTACGCACAGGAAGCATCCGCGACCGCGCGCGGCTTTCCTGTTGTCATGATGGTCGCACCCGACACTGATGCGGCGGTCATCTCCTTCGAATTGCCCAAAGGCATGACCGCGCCCGATGCGAAAGGCAGCGTCTGTTCGTTCTTTGCTGACGCAAAATTGGATGGACAGCCTGCAAATGCCAGCCGACGCAATGCCGCTCGCAATTCCGCACTCGCCAAACCACTGCTGGCCGCGCTGAATGGTGGCATGAGTGCAGAGGAGGCCGCCAAGGCATCGGTGACCGCCAAGCGAGAAACAGCGGTCGTCAGCGCTGGTGACGACCGCGGTGCCGCGCCTGAAATCGCCGACCGCCGCAAGGTCGTCACGCCCAAGGCGACATACACCCCCACAGACGCGGATACGCGCCTGCAGTCCGAAGGCAGCTCGACGATCAAGGGCTTCACGTGCGGGCGGGTAATGACGGCAGGTGGTTCCCAATTCCAGACGACGCCGAATCAGGGAATCATGCTTTTCCCGTACACGCCCTATCTGAAGGAAGCGATCGACCTGATCGATGCCAACCGCAACAAAGGCGCAAAAGTGCGGGTTGACGTAGATAAGCGCGCGTTTGCGTCAGGCCTTGCGGGCAAGACGAACGCCAATGGCGAGTTCATGTTCACCCGGATCAAGCCAGGGCGTTACATCGTCATGGCGCTCTTCCATGGCGAAGCCACCAGTTACATCACAACGCCGCAGTCGCAGTACGACCAAAGCACGAGAACGATTTACCAATGGACGGAGCACGAAAGAGTCGACACGTCGTCCAGCGACATCCTGCAGGCCGACGTCACGATCAACCGCGACGGCGAGGTGATCGACGGCGTGGTGGTGAAGCCGACGGGCAATGGCCGGCTCCTCCCTGTGTTGAACGGCGTATGCAAGTGGCATCACGCCGAATAGGCCACAGGCCTGGATCTCGATGCTTTAGCCATGCCCGGCACCTGGTGCCAGCTGTCGGCCGGTATCAGAATCCGATCGTGGGCGTTCAGTAGGCTCGCTGCTGTTCCAGGCACGCCGACATACGCCGAAAACGGCAGCGCGCGCCGATGCGTAGCGAGCATGGGTGCGCCTCGCCGGTAGAGCCGACGCGCTGCAGGACACTACTGGACTGGATCGCCCCGTCTGGATCGCGGAAGTACAGCGACAGGATCGGCCGGAGCGGTCAGGCGGCCGGGCGCGGCAGCAGGAAGGCCAATGCCTGCGCGCACGGCTGTTCCACCTTCAGGCGCAGCAGGTCGTCGCCACGGGTGCGGCCCAGGTTGACCGCGGCAATCGGCAGCCCGGCCTTGGCCGCGGCCTGCACGAAGCGGAAGCCGGAATAGACCATCAGCGACGAGCCCACCACCAGCACCGCGTCGGCGCGCTGCAGATGCGCGAAGGCGCTGGCCACGCGCTCGCGCGGCACGTTCTCGCCGAAGAACACCACGTCCGGCTTCAGCACGCCGCCGCAGCGCGTGCAGGCCGGCACCACGAAGCTGGCGAAGTCCTCGCCCTCCAGGTCGGCATCGCCGTCGGGCGCGGGTGCGGCCTGCAGCGTCGCCCACTGCGGGTTGTGCTGCAGCAGATGCTGCTGGAACGCCTCGCGCGGCATGCGCCGCTCGCAGCCCATGCAACGCACCACGTCCAGGCGCCCGTGCAGGTCGATGGTGGCGCGGCTGCCGGCGGCCTGGTGCAGGCCGTCCACGTTCTGGGTCAGCAGCACTTCCACCTGGCCGCGCGCTTCCAGTTGCGCCAGCGCGGCATGGGCGGGATTGGGTCGCGCATGGCCGAAGCGCGGCCAGCCGAGCAGGCTGCGCGCCCAGTAGCGCTGCCGCGTCGCCAGCTCGCCCATGAAGGCCTGATAGGTCACCGGCTGCGCCCGCTTCCAGTCGCCGGCGGCATCGCGGTAGTCGGGAATGCCCGAGTCGGTGCTGCAGCCGGCGCCGGTCAGCACGAACAGGCGCCGATGGCGGTCGACGAACGCTTCCAGCGCGGAAGACGCGGCCTGCGCGGACGCGGCGTGATCCTGCAGCAACTGCGACATCGTGGCGGTCCCGGGCGTGGTGGAGGTGCGCGCCGATGGCGCGACGCCTTCCTATCTTGGGTGCGGGTGGCGGCAACGCAAGTCCGGGCCGCCGCGGCCGCTGAAGCGTTGCCCGCGCATTGAAAGCCCGTCGGAAACTGGCTACTGTCCGGGACGCGGCAGGATGCTCAGCGGTCACGGCGTCCTCGACGCCGTACGCTGCTGTGTGAGGAATGCCGTCCCTTCGCCGATTCCGCCTCGTGAGCCGCGCTTCCGATCCCAGCCCGTCCCCGCTCGCCGCCACTGCCAACGCCCTGCTGCGGGTGGCGTTGCTGGAGGACGACGATGTGCTGCGCGACCGCGTGCTGTTGCCGGGATTGCTGCGCCACGGCTTCGAGGCCACCCCGCTGCGCACCGCGCAGGCGCTGTGGGCAGCGCTGGAGGCGCAGCGTTTCGACCTGATCGTGCTCGACATCGGCCTGCCCGACAGCGACGGCTTCACCCTGACCCAGCAACTGCAGGAACGCCGCCCCGGCATGGGCATCGTCATCCTCAGCGGCCGCGGCGAGCAGCCGGATCTGGTGCGCGGGCTGGTGCAAGGCGCGGATGCGTACCTGATCAAGCCGGTGCAGATCGAGATCCTCGCCGCCACCTTGTTCAGCGTGGCCCGACGCATGCTGCGGCCGAGCGCGCCGGCCAGCGAGGAATGGCAGCTGCAGGACGATGGCTGGTGCCTGTTCGCGCCGGACGGGCAGGCGGTGCCGTTGACCGCGTCCGAACGCAAGGTGCTGCAGAGCCTGTGGCAGGCGCGCGGGCGGCTGGTCAGCCGCGAGGCATTGATCGGCATGCTCGGCGGCAACGCCGGGCTGGAGATCGACCCGCACCGGCTCGACGCGTTGCTGCATCGCTTGCGGCAAAAGGTGCAGGAGCGCACCGGTAGCGCGTTGCCATTGCGCGCGGTGCGCGGCGAAGGCTATCTGCTCATGCCGCAGGAACGCTGAGCCCGGCCAGCGGCAGGCGCAGCACGAAACAGCTGCCGGCGCCGGGCGCGCTGCGCACCTGCAGGCTGCCATGCGCCTGTTGCGCCATCTCGAACGCCACCGCTAGGCCGAGTCCGGTGCCCTGCCCCGCCGGCTTGGTGGTGAAAAACGGCTCGAAGATCTGCCGTTGCACGGCCTCGCTCATGCCCACGCCGGTATCGGCAATGGCGATGGCGACGGCCTCGCCATCGCGGTGCAGCTGCAGCGAAAAGCAGCCGCCGCTGGGCATCGCGTCGCGCGCGTTGGCGGCGAGGTTGAGCAATGCCAGGTCGAAACGGCTGCGGTCCAGGAACACCGGTGCCGGCTCGGCGGCCAGGTCCAGCCGCACCTGCACCGTGGGGCCGAACAGTTGTCGCAGCATCGGCTGCAAACTGCGCAGCGCTTCGCCGGCGTCGAAGCGCTCGGGCACGCTGGCCTCGCGGCGACTGAAGCTGAGCAGCTTGCGGCTGACCGCCACGCCGCGCTGCGCGGCCAGGGCCACGCCTTCCAGCGCCTCGGCCAGCAGCAGCGCATCGCGCGGCGGGTGATAGTCCAGCTCGTGCACGCAATGGCGCTGCTCGGTGTAGCCGAGGATCGCGCTGAGGATGTTGTTGAAGTCGTGCGACACGCCGCTGGCCAGTTGTTCGACCAGCTCGATCTTCTGCAGATGCAGCAGCCGCTGCTGGGCCTGCGTGCGTTCGCGCATCTCCACGCGCAGGCGCGCGGCGCTGCGGCGCGCACGCCACAGGCTCTCGCGCAGCGCGGCGACGGTGCGGTCCAGCACCAGGGTGATCATCAGGTAGCTCAGCGCCAGCGACGGCAGGTTCTGGAACGGGCTGCGGTTGCCGTGCGGGTCCTGGCCCCAGGGGCTTTCCATGCCCAGCCAGAAGATCAGCGGGATGCACAGGTACACCAGCCACAGCGCGCGGCGCCCGATCACCAGCGCGGCCAGGGTCAGCATCATCATCGGATACGGATCGAAGGCCTGCAGTTGGTAGCCGAAGGCCAGGTTGGCGGCGACCGCCGAGCACAGCACCACCGCGATGAACGCAGCGGCGGCCTGTTTGAGCAGGCCGCGACGGATCATCCAGACCCCGCCCCAGGCTGCGGCGGCGATCGCCGCATCGGTGCCGACATCCACCGCCAACTGCACCGCACTCATCTCGATGCGCGGCGCGGTCAGCAGGTGATACAGCTTGTTGAGCGGAATCTCGCTGCCCAGGAACACGAACAGCACCTGCAGTGCGGGCGCGTTGCGCCGGTCCAGCGGGTCGGTGATCGGCACCCGGCGCAGCCACAGCGAGAGGCGCCGCCACAGCCGCGCAGCCAGCGCGACCGGCGGAGAGTGCGCACCCCATCTCACCCAGACTCCCATGGCGGTGAGTCTACCGTGAGGAAGGCGTGAATCTGCGTGCATTGAAGGGGGCGACCCCTTGCGGCCTTAATCGGGCCTGACTCGTTGTCGGGACGACGCTCCCGACCCAGCCCGGAGCCGACCATGCCTCTTCTGCTTACCGCTTTGCGCACCGGTGTGCGCCCGCTGTCGCCAACCTCGTTCATCCTGCCGCGGGCGTCTGACGGTCTGTTGACCGCCGCGTTGCTGCTCGCGCTGAGCCTGCCCGCGAGCGCCTTCGCCGCCACGGCGCCGGCTGCGACCACGCAGCCGCAGCCACACGCACAGGCGACGGACAGCGGTACTGCCGCCGCGGCCGCCAGCACCGAGACCGACAGCGCCGAGGCCGCGCCCCAGGATGCCACCACCCAGGACGTGCAGCCGGGCAGCCAGAACACCGCCCGTTATTTCCTGGCCGAAGGCTTGAACGACGGCAGCGACTACGCCAGCGCCGCTGGCCTGCGCGCGGTGGCGATGGGCGCCCGCGCCGATGCCTCCGGCGCCTTCGCCGTCGCCATCGGCCACCACACCGTCGCCTCCGAGAGTGCCGCCATCGCCATGGGCGACGGCGCGGTCGCCAGCGGCACCTCGGCGATCGCGATCGGCGGCAGTTTCTTCGGCAGCACCTATGGCGACTCGGCCGGAGCGCAGAGCACCGGCTTCGGCTCGCTGGCCCTGGGCACCGCCGCCACCGCGACCGCCGACTCCGCCAGCGCGCTGGGCTGGAACGCCAGCGCCACCAGCGGCGGCGCCACGGCGGTGGGCTCGACCTCCGCGGCCACCGGCGAGTACGCCACCGCCAGCGGTTCCTCCACCACCGCCAGCGGCGTGCAGTCCAGCGCGTTCGGCTACGCGGCCAATGCCGGCGGTACCGGCGCCATCGCCACTGGCGGCTACAGCGTCGCTTCCGGCTTCTTCGGCGTGGCGATGGGCTATTCCGCCACTGCCAGCGGCGATGGCGGCATCGCGATCGGCGACAACGCCGCGGCGGCCGGCCAGCAGAGCGTGGCGATCGGCGCCAGCAATGCCGGCGTGCCGGCGCAGTCCAACGGGCTGGGCGCGGTCACCGTCGGCGCTGGTGCCTGGGCGCTGTCCGACTACGGCACCGCGCTAGGCTTCGACAGCCATGCCGATGCCGACTACAGCATGGCGCTGGGCGCCTCGGCGGTGGCCACCAGCAGCCATGCGCTCGCCATGGGCGCGACCTCCTTCGCCGACGGGCAGGACGCCAGCGCCTTCGGGTCCGTCGCCAGCGCCAATGCCGCCGGCGCCACCGCGCTCGGCAGCGGCGCCACCGCGCTCACCGCGGGCAGCGTCGCGCTGGGCTACAACAGTGCCGCCACCGGCATCAACAGCGTGGCCATCGGCGCCGGTTCGATGGCCGACCGCGACAACGTGGTGGCGTTCGGCAACGACGGCGCGCTGCGCCAGCTCACCTACGTCGCCGCCGGCACCGCCGACACCGATGCGGTCAACGTGCTGCAGTTGCGCAGCATCGCCAGCGCGCTCGGCGCCGGCAGCGCGGTCGGCGGCGATGGCAGCTTCAACGGCGGCAGCTATCTGATCCAGGGCCGCAGCTACGGCACGGTCGGCTCGGCGCTGTCGGCGCTGGACGGTGCGCTGTCGTCGCTGGACACCCGTGTCGGCAGCGGTGCCGGCGGCGTGGCGGTGGGCGGCGGTGCCGAGGGCGGCCCCAGCGTCGGCGCCGGCACCAACGCGGTGGCAGTGGGCGCGCAGGCCACCGCCAACGGCCAGAACGGCACGGCGATCGGTTCCAATGCGCTGGCCTATGGCCCCAACGACACCGCGCTAGGCGGCAACGCGCAGGTCAATGCCGACGGCAGCACCGCGGTCGGCGCCAACGCCAGCATCAGTGCCAGCGCCACGAATGCGGTGGCGGTGGGCGAAAGCGCCACGGTCACTGCGGCCTCCGGCACCGCCATCGGCCAGGGCGCCTCGGTCTCGGCGACCAACGCCGTGGCCATCGGTCGCGGTTCCTCCGCCACCCGTGCCAACACCGTCTCGGTGGGCAGCGCCGGCAACGAACGGCAGATCAGCAACGTCGCTGCCGGCAGCGCCGCCACCGATGCGGTCAACGTCGCGCAGATGCAGGCCGGCGACAGCGCCACCCTCCGCAGCGCCAACGCCTACACCGACAGCCGCATGGCGGGATGGGACGACAACCTGACCAAGCTGCGCAACGACACCGACCAGCGCTTCCAGCACCTGGACCGGCGCATCGACCGGATGGGCGCGGTCAGCGCCGCCTATGCCGGCATGGCGGTCAACACCTCCGGCCTGGCCGGAGCCAATCGCGTCGGCGTCGGCGTCGGTTCGCAGGGCGGCGAAAGCGCACTGGCCGTCGGCTACCAGCGCGCGATCGGCAACCGCGCCAGCGTCTCGCTCGGCGGCGCCTTCTCCGGCAGCGAGAAGAGCGTGTCCGCCGGTGCCGGCTTCAGTTGGTGACGCGCGCAGCGCATCCCGTCACGCCTCCCACTCCGCCTCCCCGCTCTTCTGCAGAGACACCGCCATGACGTCCACCGCACCGTTCTCCCGCAACCTGCTCGCCCTGTCGCTGGGCCTGGCGCTCGCCGGCACCGCGCAGGCGCAGTCCACCCCGCGCTTCTCGACCCTGGCCCAGGCCACGCCCGGGCAATCCACGGTCTACGATGGCCTGATCGTGACCTACCGCGACGGCAGCAGCGCACGCCGCGATGCCAACGCTGCAGCCAGCACGCTCAACCAGGCCGCGCGCAGCAGCGCCGGCACCTGGGCCAGCACCTATCGGCAGAGCGTGCCAGCGCTGAGCCGGGTGCGGCGGCTGGCCACCGGCGCCGACCTGGTGCGGCCCAACCGCGCGCTGAGTCCTTCGCAGCTGGAGACGCTGATGACCAGCCTGCGCGCCGACCCCGCGGTGGCGCACGTCGAGCCGAACCTGATCCTCAAGCCGGTGCGCAGCACCGCGCAGGCCACGGCCAGTGCCGTCGCCGCGCCCAACGACCCGGGTTACGAGGTGCAATGGCACCTGCGCACGCCCGACGGCCACCTGGAAACGCTGGCGCCGGAGACCACCGGCTACGCCAACCGCGGCGGCATCGACCTGCTGCCGGCCTGGCAGTACGGCACCGGCCAGGGCGTGGTGGTGGCGGTGATCGACACCGGCATCACCGCGCATCCGGATCTGGACACGTCGCTGGCCAACGCCGGCTACGACTTCATCAGCGATGCGCTGATGTCCGGCCGCGCCAGCAACGGCCGCGCGGCCGGCGGCTGGGATACCGGCGACTGGACCACCGACGACAAATACCTGGTCGCCAACGGCGGCTGCGCGCAGCCGAACGAACAGAGCGACAGCTCCTGGCACGGCACCCACGTCGCCGGCACCATCGCCATGCGCACCAACAACGGCATCGGCATGGCCGGGATCGCGCCGGACGCGAAGATCCTGCCGATCCGCGCGCTCGGTCACTGCGGCGGCACCACCGCCGACATCGCCGATGCCATCGTGTGGGCGTCCGGCGGCCATGTCGACGGCGTGCCCGACAACACCAACCCGGCCGAAGTGATCAACATGAGCCTGGGCGGCGGCGGCAGCTGCGCGCAGGATTCGGTGACCGCCAACGCCATCTCCAGCGCCATCGCGCGCGGCAGCGTGGTGGTGGTGGCCGCTGGCAACGACAACGCCGACGCCGCGGCCTATTCGCCGGCCAGTTGCCCGGGCGTCATCAACATCGCGGCCACCGGCATCACCGGCGGCCGCGCGTACTACTCCAACTACGGCAACACCATCACCCTGTCGGCGCCCGGCGGCGGCGTCTACGCCAACGATGCGTCCAGCGGCTCGGGATCGGTACGTACCGGTCTGGTCTGGTCCACCCTCAACAAAGGCACCCATGGTCCGGACCAGCCTACCTACGCCGGCTATGCCGGCACCTCGATGGCCTCGCCGCACGTGGCCGGCGTGGTCGCGCTGGCGATCAGCGCTGCGATCAGCGCCGGCCGGCCGGTGCCGACGAGCGCGCAGATGCGCGACATCCTGACCCAGACCTCCAACGTGTTCCCGGTCAAGCCGACGCTGCGCATCGGTGCCGGCATCCTCAATGCCGGCAAGGCGGTGGCGCGCGCGGCCGGCGCCAGCGGCGGCGGCGAGGAAGCCACCGCCACTCCGATCGCACGCGGCACGCAGAGCAAGCTGTCCGCCGCGGCCGGCCAGGGCACGCTGTACCGCCTGGACGTGCCCACCAACGCGCGTAACCTGCAGATCCGCACCCTCGGCGGCAGCGGCCAATTGCGGCTGTACGTGCGCGCGGTGCGCGCGCCCAGCGCCGACGGCAGCGACGCCGACTACAGCTCGGTGCGCAACGGCACCACGCAGAATGTGCAGATGGCGGTGCCGGCCACCGGCAGCTACTTCTTCCGCCTGGTCGGCGGCAGCGGCGGCTACGCCAACGTGACCCTGTCGGTGAGCTACTCGGAGTGAGCGCACGACGCGGGCGCTGCCACGGCGGCGCCCGCGGTCACGACAGGTTGGCGACCTCGATCAGGTTGCCGTCCGGGTCGCGGAAATACAGCGACAGGATCGGGCCGATGGCGCCGGTGCGTTGCACCGGCCCGTCCTCGATCGGCACGGCGGCGGCCTGCAGTTCCTCGGCCACCTGCGCCAGTGGCGTGGTGGTGAGGAAGCACAGGTCGCCGGAACCGGGCGTGGGCACGCGCGCCTTCGGCTCGAATTCGCGGCCGGCGGCATGCAGGTTGATCTTCTGCCGGCCGAACGCCAGCGCGGTGCGGCCTTCGCCGAAGCGCTGCACCTGCATGCCGAGCACGCGCGTGTAGAACGCGCAGCTGGCCTCGATGTCGGCGACGGTGAGAACCAGATGGTCGAGGTGGTCGATCTGCATTGCGGATCCCCGTTGGCTGATGGCGGCGCGGCTCACTCGCCGCGCGGCGGATGCGGCCCGAAGCGGCCGTAAGGGCGGCTGTCGTCGGCGCCGCGGTGCAGCACCTGTGCAGCGACCAGGCCGATGCCCAGCAACACCAGGCAACAGGCGACCAGCGCATTCCAGCCGCCGTGCTGCCAGGCCGCACCGCTGAGCGAGCCGATCACGCTGGCACCGGCGTAGTAGGCCAGCAGGTACAGCGAGGCGGCATGGCTCTTGTGCTGGCCGCCCAGGCGTCCGACCCAGGCACTGGCCGCCGAATGCGCGACGAAAAAGCCGATGGTCAGCAGCACGATGCCGGCGATGATCGGCACCAGCGCATGCGCCAGGGTCAGCGCCACGCCCAGCGCCGCGGTGGTGATGCCGGCCAGCACCACCGGGCCGCGGCCGAAGCGATCCGACGCCGCGCCGGCGACCGACGAGGACACGATGCCGAACACGTAGGCGCTGAAGATCAGGCCGAGCTGGCTCTGGCTCAGTCCGAACTCCGGCCCGCCCAGGCGGAAGCCGGCGTAGTTGTAGACGCTGACGAACACGCCCATCGCCAGGAACGGGATCGCGAACAGCCACGGCAGATGGCGATCGCGCAGGTGCCCGCCCCAGGCGCGCAGGTGGAAGCGCAGGTTCACGCCCTGGCGGCGAACGAAATGCCGCGACGGCGGCAGCAGCAGGACGAAACCGATCGCGACCAGCAGATCCACCACGCTCAGCGTGCCAAGCGCGATGCGCCAGTCGAAATGGTCGGTGAGCATGCTCATGCCGATACGGCCGACCATGCCGCCGAAGGCATTGCCGGCCACGTACAGCCCGGTCGCCGCGCCGAGCCGGTTCGCCGGCAGTTCCTCGGCCAGGTACACCATTGCCACCGCCGGCACGCCGCCCAGGGCGATGCCGGACAGCGCGCGCACCACCACCAGGGAACCCCAGTGCGGCAGGCACGACGCCAACAGGTTGAGCAGCGCCGCCAACGCGATCGACACGAACATCAGGCCGCGCCGGCCCAGCGTTTCCGACACCGCGCCGGCGCAGAAGATCGCGATCGCCAGGCCGCCGGTGGCCAGCGACAGCGGCAGCGAACTGGTCGCGGCGCTGAGCCCGAACTCGTGCGCGAACTCGGGCAGCAACGGCTGCACGCTGTACAGCAGCGAAAAGGTGGCGAAGCCGGCAAGGAACAGGGCCAGGCGGATGCGCAGCAGCGGCGCATCGTCCACCGCCTGCACGGGCGGGCATTGGCTGGAAGCGTTCACGACGGACATCGTAGGAGTGGATGGAGGTGCAGTATTCGCCTGCGCCGACCCCACGTCCAATATATGATGCACCCACCCTCCATACGTGATGGATATGACGTGGAACTGCGCCATCTGCGCTATTTCCTGGCCGTGGCCGAGGTCGGCCATTTCACCCGCGCCGCGGCGCAACTGGGCATCCAGCAACCGCCACTGAGCCAGCAGATCCGCGCGCTCGAAGAGGAACTGGGCACGCCGCTGTTCGTGCGCACGCCGCGCGGCGCCGAGCTCACCGAAGCGGGGCACGCCTTCCGCACCGAGGCACGGCGCGTGCTGGCCGACCTGGAACGCGCCAGCGAGGCGGCCCGGCGCGCCGCGCGCGGCGAAAGCGGCGTGCTGCGGCTCGGCTTCACCGCATCGGCCGCATTCAATCCGGTCGTGCCCACGCTGGTGCGCGGCTTTCGCCGCGGCTGGCCGGCGGTGGCGTTGTCGTTGGAGGAAACCAATACCGCCGGCCTGCTCGCCGCGCTGCTGCAGGGCCGTCTGGATGCGGCCTTCATCCGCTACAGCGTGGTCACGCCGCCGGAACTGCAGTTGCTGAAGTTCCCCAACGAGCCGATGAAGATCGCGGTGCCGGCCGGGCACCGGCTGGCCAAGCGCAAGCGCGCGCCGCTGTCGGCCTTGGCTGGCGAACCCTTCATCCTGTTCCCGCGCAGCTTCGGCACCAGCCTGTACGACGAGATCCTCGACGCCTGCCGCCAGGCCGGCTTCGACCTGCGCATCGACCAGGAGGCGCCGCAGATGTCCTCCATCGTCAACCTGGTCGCCGCCGAACTGGGCGTGTCGGTGGTACCGGCCTCCACCACCCAGGTGCAGTTGCCCGGCGTGCGCTACCTGGACATCGAAGGCCGCGTGCCGATGGCGCGGCTGGCGCTGGCCGCGCTACCGGCCACCGTGCAGACGATGCCGATCGTGCGCCACCTGTGGCAGTTGGCGCAGGGGCATGCGGCGGGCAGGCGTGGGTAGTGGGTACTGCACTCTCCTAGCGGCAATGTAGGAGTGACTTCAGCCGCGAGCTTTTCCCGGTAGCGTCCATTACGACTAAAACCGGTTCTACAGCGCTTCTCATCCGAGAACCAGTTTTAAGGAGAGAGCAAAGGCTTTCGCCCTTTCGGGCGAGTTACTTTTCTTTGCTCGCGCAAAGAAAAGGTAACCAAAAGAAAGCGCGCCCTGCCTTGCGCCCTCCGCGCTGTGCGCTCCGGGTTCGCGGATGCACCGGGGATTCGCGGAAGGGGCATCCTGCCCCTGCCGCGAACGGCGCACGTCCCTGTGCGCCGCCCTTCGGGTTTTTCCCCGGCCCATCCGCCGCTGCGGAAGGGAACCCGGTAAGTCAAAAGCCAAAGCAACATCAACAGCAAAAGCAGAAGCTATTGCGGATACAGCGCATGCATACGTCATTGCACTGGTGATGCGCCTGCCTAGGCGCACGCCGGCACAGCCGCCTATACGCCACGCACAACCGCGCCTGCAGCTTCTTCCGGAACCAGGGTGATTGCGTGTCCACCACGATCAACAGCCGACATGGGCCGCCACGTGCAGCGCATTCGCTGGCGGACACTGCAATGACGCAGGCGTGCGCAGCAGTCGCAGTCGCCTCGGCCTTTGCTGTTGATGTTGCTTCGGCTTTTGACTTACCGGGTTCCCTTCCGCAGCGGCGGCCAGCCCGGGGAAAAACCCCGAAGGGGCGGCGCACAGGGACGTGCGCCGTTCGCGGCAGGGGCAGGATGCCCCTTCCGCGAATCCCCGGGATGGACGCGGACCCGGAGCGCGTTAGCGCGGAGGGCGCGAGGCAGGGTGTGCTTTCTTTTGGTTACTTTTCTTTGCACAAGCAAAGAAAAGTAACTCGCCCGAAAGGGCGAAAGCCTTTGCCTTTGCCTTTGCCGTTGCTGCTTGAGATTTGCGCTTCGGACAAGCACAACCGCAAGAGTCGGCTTAGCAGCGACAGGCTCTATCGGTGAAGCCCGTCGCGGCTGAAGCCGGTCCTACGAGAGCATGAGCGCGCTCAGCCCAGGTGCGTGCGCACGGCCTCGTCGATCTTGGCCGGCGGCACGAAGCCGGGGACGCGCGCCACTTCCTCGCCTTGGCGGAACAGCATCAGGGTCGGGGTCTGGCGCAGGCCCTGGGCGCGGAAGAAATCCTCGCCCACGTCTTCCATCTTCACCTTGAGCAGGGTCACGCCCTGCGCACTCTCGCCCTCGGCGAAGCGCTCCAGCGACTTGTCGAGCATGCGGCAGCCCGGGCAGTTGTCCTTGTTGAAATCGGCCAGCACACGCGGGTGGGCGGCGAGCGCATCGGCGAACTGTTCGGCGCTGGAGACGGTGATGGTGGTGAGCATGGAACGGAACCTTGTCTGATGTCGGAAGAAGCCCGGCGTACGATGGCGACACCGGCAATGCCAGGAAAACGAAGGAACGACGACGGCGTCAGCCGCTGCCCTGCAGCGGCAACACCCTCGCAGCGAATCCGCCCGCACCGGCGGACGGGGGCTCGGCAGCGGCCACTGGCACGGCATCTGCCGACGACGCCCGCCCCGCGCGCAACGCCAACACCTGCGCGCACCAGGCGTCGATGGCCGCGTTGTCGCGGTCGCCATGCGGCATCTGCTCGATCTCAAGCAACGGATAGGCGCTGTCGAAGAACCGCGCGATGCGCTTCACGGCCCCGCAGTAGTACTCCAACCCCCACTGCGTCTCGCCGGTACCGAACGCAGCCACCTCGATCGTCTTGCCGGTCGCCTCGACCAGCTCGGCGATGTAGCGCTTCATCTCCGCCGGCGTGCGCCCGGCGTTGTCGCTCCAGCTGCCGAGCAGGTGCAGATCGAAGTCCGCCGCGCGCGCGTCATCGCCGAGCGCGCCCTGCAGCGTCTGCAGGTCGGTATGGATCCAGGTCACCGCGTGCCCAGCCGCCTCGCACTGCGCATGCACGCGGCGGGCGACGTCGCGGGTGTTGCCGCTGAGCGAAGCGTAGGCGAGCAGGATACGCATGGAGCCGGGATTGGGGAGTCGGGATTGGGGATTCGAAAGAGCGGGTCGACGTGGTTTCCACCCGTCGCGCAGAACAAATTCCTGCGCACGGGATCAGAGACTGGGAAAAGCGGGTTCCACGTTGCTGCTACGAATCCCGAATGCCGAATCCCAAATCCCGGCCCCTCAAAGATCGTCGAAACCGTTGTCCGAGTTGGTCTTCTTGTAGCTGGCGTTGCGCATCTCGAAGAAGTCGGTCTTGGTCTCGGTGAAGTTGTCGGCGTAGGCCTTGATCCACGGCATCACGTTGTCGCTGGCGCCGCTGTACAGCTTCTCGATGCCGAGCATGCCGGACATCTTGTTGGCGCGGTACTTCACGTACTGGATCATTTCGTCCACGTCGATGCCCTCGATGCCGTCGAGCACTTCCGAGGACCACTCGGTCTCCAGGCGGATCGCGTGTTCGAAGGCCTGGTGCACGTAGTCGGTCAGCTCGTTGGTCTGCAGCTCGGCGTTCTCGCCGATGATGGCGCGGATCAGCTCGCTGATGAACTTGGTGTGGGCCAGTTCGTCGCGGTTGATGAAGCTGATGATCTTGCCGGTGCCGGTCATGCGGTTCTGCCGCACCAGGTTGTAGAAATACGCGAAGCCGGAATAGAAGTTGATGCCTTCCAGGATCGAGGACTGGATCAGCGAGCGCAGCAGGGTCTCTGCGGTCTTCTCGCGCATGAAGTCGTCGTAGGCCTGCATGATCGGCTGGTTGCGCGCGATGATGGTCGGATGCGTGCGCGCGATCTCGAACACGCGGTTCTGGTCGGCCAGGCCGGCGATCGACGCCAGCACGTACGAGTAGCTCTCGTTATGGATCACTTCCTGCTGGCCGATGATCGCGGCGTTGGCGTGCGCGGCCGGGTCGGTGATGTATTCGGCGACGTTGTAGATGAAGCGCGTCTGCGGCGAATCCAGCGTGGCCAGCAGGCCGATGATCGAGTCGTAGGCGTTCTTCTCGCGCGCCGACAACTCCCCGTACTGCTTGGCATCGCCCTTCATGTCCACTTCGTCGGGGATCCAGAAGTTGGTCGACAGTTCCTTGTACGCCCGGTAGAAGGACGGGTATGGGATGTCGTTCCAGTTGAGGATGCCGCTGGTGGTGCCGTTGATGATGCCGGTGGAGCGGTTGGGGTGCAGCGGTTCGAGGATCTTGATGCGGTCGAGCGCGATGGCCATGGATTTGCTTCGTCAAGTCGGGTGAACGGCGCCGGCGGGAGGCGCGGGAATGCGAAACGCACGGCGGCCATGGGCCGCCGCGCGTCGGTGGCGTCAGACGCCGGCGATCAGCTCGAGCACCACTCGCACTCGCTGATGTCGATGTCGTTGGAACGCACGTAGTAGGTGGTCTTCAGGCCTTCCTTCCACGCGGTCATGTGCAGGTCCAGCAGGGTGCTGGCGCGGATGCCGCTGGGCACGTAGAAGTTGAAGCTGATCGACTGGTCGACGTGGCGCTGGCGGCGCGCGTTTTGGCGCACGCTGGCGAACTGGTCGACCTTGTAGGCGCCCTTCTCGTAGTACGGATAGGTGTCCACGGTCAGCCCCGGCGCCACCACCGGACGGCGGAAGTCCTTCTTCTCTTCGTAGTAGAACGCGCTGTAGATCGGGTCGATCGACGCGGTGGAGCCGGCGATCTGGGCGGTGCTCATGTTCGGCGCCACCGCCACCATCCAGGCGTTGCGCACGCCATGCACGCTCACCTGCGCGGCCAGTTCCTGCCACTCGGCGCTGTCGTAGCCGCGCTTGCTGAAGTACTCGCCGTTCTGCCAGTCGCTGCCCTTGAACACCTTGTACGCGCCCTTCTCCTTGGCCAGCGCCAGGCTCGCCTGGATGGTCAGGTAGTTGATGCGCTCGTACAGCTCGTCGCTGTAGTCTTCGGCCGCACGCGAGTTCCAGTCGATGCCCTTCTGCGCCAGCAGGTGGTGCCAGCCGAAGGTGCCCAGGCCGATCGCGCGGTACTTCTGGTTGGTGATGGTGGCCTGCGGCACCGGCAGCTCGTTGAGGTCGATGACGTTGTCGAGCATGCGCACCTGCACGCGGATCAGCCGCTCCAGGATGTCCGGCGACAGCAGGTCCGGCTGCGCGGTGACCGCGCGGCCCAGGTTCACCGAGGACAGGTTGCACACGACGAAGTCGCCGGCCTGCTTGGTGGTGACGATCTGGTCGCCGCTGATCATCTCCTGGATGACCCGCGTCGGGCTCATGTTCTGCAGGATCTCGGTGCACAGGTTGCTGGAATAGACCATGCCCTGGTGCTTGTTCGGGTTCATGCGATTGACTTCGTCGCGATAGAACATGAACGGGTTGCCGGTCTCCAGCTGGCTGACCATGATCCGCTTGAACATGTCGATGGCCTTGACCACCTTGCGGCCGATACGCTCGTCGGCCACCACTTCCTCGTAACGCGCGCGGAAGCTGCCTTCGCCGCGCTTCTCGTCGAAGAAGTCCTGCAGGTACCAGCCCTTGACCTCCTTCACCTCGTGCGGGTCGAACAGGTACCACTCGCCGCGGCGCTCAACCGCTTCCATGAAGATGTCCGGCACGCACACTGCGGTGAACACGTCGTGCGCGCGCAGGCGCTGGTCGCCGTTGTTCAGGCGCAGGTCCAGGAACGCCTCGATGTCGCGGTGCCAGATGTCCAGGTACACGGCGATGGCGCCCTTGCGCTGGCCGAGCTGGTCCACCGACACGGCGGTGTTGTTGAGCTGCTTGATCCACGGCACCACGCCGCCGCTGGAGTTCTTGACGCCGCGGATCGCCGAGCCGGAGGAACGCACGTAGCCCAGGTAGGCGCCGACGCCGCCGCCGTGCTTGGACACGCGCGCCACGTCGGTGTTGGAGTCGTAGATGCCCTGCAGGCTGTCGTCGACGGTGTCGATGAAGCAGCTCGACAGCTGCCCGCCGATCTTGCCAGCGTTGGCCAGGGTCGGGGTGGCCACGGTCATGTACAGGTTGGACAGCGCCCAGTAGGCCTCGCCGACCAGCTGCATGCGGCGCTCGCGCGGCTTCTCGTCCTGCATCAGGTACAGGGCGATGGTCAGCCAGCGCTCCTGCGGCAGTTCGTAGACCTTGCGCGAGTTGTCGGTGGCCAGGTAACGCGTGGCCAGCAGGTACAGGCCGTTGTACGCGAACAGCTTGTCGCGCTCCGGATCGATCATGCGGCCGGCTTCGGCCAGTTCGTCCTTGGAGTAGTTCTTGAGGATGTCGATCGAGTACACGCCGCGGTCGGCCAGGCTTTCCTGCAGGCCGACGTAGGAGCCGTACTTCTCGCCGGCATCGTAGAAACGGTTCTTGCTGGCGCGCTTGTACAGGCGGTCCAGGTACAGGCGCGCGGCGAAGTACTCCCACTCCGGCGTGGCGATGTCCACGCGCGACTCGGCCTCGCGGATCAGGTAGTCGACCATGTCGTCGGCCGACAGGCTTTCCCTCTTCTCGATGAAGGCGAAGGCCTTGCGCTCGTAGTCGCTCACGTCCAGCTGCGGGAACTCGGCGTGGATCCGGTCCAGGGTGCGCTGCAGGCGCGAGCGGTCGAAGGCCATGCGGCGGTTGCCGCCGTCCTTGACGATCCAGGTCACGGCGCGCTGGTCGTTGCTCGGCTCGCTGCTGGCCGGCTCCGGCTGGGCGGTGGCGGCAGTGGCGGCGGCGGTCGTGGGGTCGACGGCGGCGTCGACGGACGCGGTGGCCGGCAGGCTGTGGGTCTGGCTCATGAAGGTCTCCAAGCGTGGTGCACGCGGCCGCCCGACCCTCGCAGGCAGCGGTCCGACCGGGTCCGAAGGGGGCAGGCGGTGTCGCGAAGACTGCAAACGGCGCAGGCACCGGGCCTGCGGGCGGTCATCGCTGCACCGACCATCTCCCCCCGGAGATCGCGCGGTCGGCGCCGCGCGGTGTGCTTCGCGCGGCTGTCGGCAGGTCTTCGGGCTGATGGGCAACGGCCGTGGCCGGTTCCTAGCCCGTCGCTTCCCAAGGCGGGCGCCTCAGTGCGGATGACGGGTTCGTTCCCAATTACCGCTGCGGGGCAGCGCCGGAATTGGCGTTGGCACGCCGCACCGGCTTCCCTTTTGATCCCGCGGCTTGGGGCCGCCGGAACCGACCACCCCAAGATAGTGTGGTCGGTCGACGACGTCAACGCTAAATATGGGTCAAATTACGAAAACCTAAGCCTGGCAACGGTTTGCCGTCGGCAGCCGGTTTCGGCCCCGCCGCGGAGAACGTTCGCGGCCATAACGGGGCCGTGAAGCCGGGCCCCGGAAAGGGCCAAGATGCCATCGAAACGGCCCGCCGGCCGCCCGGCGCGCGCCCTCCCCGGCCATCCGCGCCGCCGGTCGGCTCAGTCGCCTTGCTTGTGCTTGTGCGGCTTGAGGGATTTCGTGTTTCCCGGAATGTCCTTGTTGTCCCGCTGACGCCGATCCGGCTTGCCGGTGCTCTTTGCGATGCGCTTGGGGCCAGGCTTGATGCCCATCATCACACTCCACGGGGGGTCGACCGAAGCAATCGAAGCCACATCTTCAACGTGCAGCGGCCTCAGGCCGCCATGCACTGCTGCAACAGCAACGGCAGCGCCACCGCCGCGCTGTCGCGCCAGTGCAGATCGGCGCGCACCGACAGCGCGCTGGGTTCGGGGTTGATCTCGACCACGCAGGCGCCGCGCTCCTTGGCCTGCAGCGGCAGGCTGGCGGCCGGATAGACCAGGCCGGAACTGCCGATCACCAGCACCAGGTCGGCGGCGTCCGCCGCGGTCTGCGCGCGCGTCCACTCCGCCGCCGGCAGCGCTTCGCCGAACCACACCACGCCCGGGCGCACCGTGCCGCCGCAGGCCGCGCACACCGGCGGCGCCAGGCGCTGGCTCGGCGTGTGCACGTCCACCGGCGGCAGCAGCCCGCGCCAGGGCTGGCCGCAGTCGCTGCAGCGCAGCGCCGACAGGCGGCCGTGCACGTGCGCGGCGACCTCGCTGCCGGCGCGCTGGTGCAGGTCGTCCACATTCTGGGTCACCAGCGTGGTGTGGCGGACCTCGGCCAGGCGCGCCAGCGCAAGATGCCCGGCATGCGGCTGCGCCAGCGCCACGATCGCCATGCGCCAGCGGTACCAGCCCCAGACCAGGGCCGGGTCCGCGCGCCAGGCGTCCTCGGTGGCCAGTTGCTCGGGATCGAAGCGCGACCACAGGCTGTCGTCCTGGCCGCGAAAGGTCGGCACCCCGCTCTCGGCGGACATGCCGGCACCGGTCAGCACCAGCACACGACGCGCGCCCTGCAGGAAGGCGGCGACGGTCTCGGCGTTGTAGGCGGAACTGAGCATGGCGCGCCCGATTTGATGGAGCGCAAACTATTACATTGACGTAGGGCGGCCTCAATGTGCGCGGCAACACTCGCGGCACCCGCAACGCGAACGGGCGGCCACTGGCCGCCCGTCGCTTACCGCCATGGACCGGCGCACGCACCGGCCAAGACATCCCGCTCGCTGGCTCAGCCGAGCACGACCAGCTTGACGTCGATATTGCCGCGGGTGGCGTTGGAGTACGGGCACACCTGGTGCGCCTTCTCCACCAGCGATTCCAGCGTCGCACGCTCCACGCCCGGCGCCGCGATGCGCAGTTCCACCGCGATACCGAAGCCGCCCGGGATCTGGCCGATGCCGACATGGCCCTCGATGTTCGTCTCGGCCGGCAGCGTCACCTTCTCCTGCCCGGCGACGAACTTCAGCGCGCCGATGAAGCAGGCCGAGTAGCCGGCCGCGAACAGCTGCTCCGGGTTGGTGCCGTCGCCGCCGGCGCCGCCCAGCTCGCGCGGGGTCGACAGCTTGACGTCCAACGCCTTGTCGGGGGTGGCGGCGCGGCCGTCGCGGCCCCCGGTGGCGGTGGCAGTGGCGGTGTAGACGATGGTGGTCGGTGAAGCCATGGTGGTTCTCCTTGGAGGGTGGCGCCGCGGCGCCATGGGTGTAGAGGGGATGGGGTGATCGGAGCCGGAATCGCTCAGGGCGCGGCCAGCAACTTGCCGCGGACCTCTTCCAGGTCGTGCTTGAGCCGGGTCAGTTGCTGCAGGTCGCAGGCGACCGCGCACAGCACGCCTTCCGGCACTGCCTGCGCACGCGCACGCAGGGCCTGGCCCTCGGCGGTCAGCGCGATCAGCACGCGGCGCTCGTCCTCGGCGGCGCGGCGGCGGGTCAGCAGGCCGACCGCCTCCAGGCGCTTGAGCAGCGGGGTCAGCGTGGCCGAATCCAGGAACAGCTTCTCGCCGATGTCCGAGACACTGCAGCCGTCCTGTTCCCACAGCACCAGCATCACCAGGTACTGCGGATAGGTCAGGCCGAGCTCGCCCAGCAGCCCGCGGTAGAGCTTGTGCATCGCCAGGTTGGCCGAATACAGCGCGAAGCACAGCTGGGTGTCCAGCTTCAGCAGCGCGGTGGCGTCGGGGGGAGAGTTGCGGTCCATGGGAGGAGATATTACATAGCGTGCAATTCAATCGCAAGCGATATTTTTGCCGGTGCTAACTTCCGGCTGAAGCGGTCGGCGTCCTGCCACTGCGCCGCTGCTGGCGCAGGATTACGCTGCCGCGCAGCCCGAGGAGTCTCCGCATGCGCGCATCGTTCCTGCTGCTAGCCGCGCTTGGCGGTGCGCCCGCCGCCGTCGTGCCGAACACCCTGCCCGCCGGCCCGGTGCTGGTCGGCGCCGGCGCCGACGCGCTGGCGCGTGAAACCCGTCGCCAATGCCCAACGGTGCCGACCGACCGGCTCACCCCGGCCGACCTGCTCGATGCCGAGGACACGTTTCGCGACGGGCTGTCGGTGGCGCAGCGCCAGGCCATGGACCGGCAGTTGCCGCAGGACGGGGCGTTCGGCCCGGCCCGCTGCGCACGCAGCGAAGGCGGCGCCAGTTGCCCGGCGGCCGCCTATCTGGAGGAGATTGCGGGCGCGGGCCTGATGCCGCGCTTCGTCGCCGGGCTGTGTGCGCCCGGCGCAGTGCGCTGAGCGCGCGCCGGCGCTCCTGCGTTCAGACCCGGTGCGCGGCCGACAGGTACTCGGCGCTCTGCATCTCGATCAGCCGCGAGGCGGTGCGTTCGAAGGCGCCGGCCAGGCGCTCGCCGGTGTACAGCGACGGCGGAGGATCCTGCGCGGTGCAGACCAGGTTGACGTGGCGGTCGTACAGCTCGTCGATCAGGTTGACGAAGCGCCGCGCCGCGTCCTCGTTCATGCGGTCGAAGTGCGGGATGCCGCCGAGCAGCACGGTGGTGAACTCGTGCGCGATCTCGATGTAGTCGCTGGGACCGCGCGGGCCTTCGCACAAGGCGACGAAATCGAACCAGACGATGCTCTTGCCGCGCGCGCGCACCGGGATCTTGCGCCCTTCGATCTCGATGTTGCCGCGGCGCGCCTCGGCCTTGCCGGTCAGCTCGCTCCAGCGTTGCTCCAGCCAGGCGTCGCTGTCCTCGGCCAGCGGCGCGCGGTACACCGGCGAGCGGGTCAGCGCGCGCATGCGGTAGTCCTCGGTGCCCTCGGCGTACAGCTCCACGCAGTAGGTCTGCAGCAACGCGATCGCCGGCAGGAAACTGTCGCGCTGCAGGCCGTTGAGGTACAGGTTCTGCGGCGCGGTATTGGAGGTGGTGACCAGGGTCACGCCCTCGGCGAACAGGCGCTCGAGCAGGCGCGACAGCAGCATCGCATCGCCGATGTCGGTGACGAAGAACTCGTCCAGCACCAGCACGCGCAGCCGGCTGCGCCACTCCTGTGCGATCTTGGCCAGCGGATCGCTCTGCCCGGCATGCGCGCGCAGGCGCTCGTGCACGCCGCGCATGAAGCGGTGGAAATGGGTGCGGTACTTCCGCGTGATCGGCAGGCCGTCGTAGAACAGATCGACCAGGAAGGTCTTGCCGCGGCCGACCCCGCCCCAGAAGTACAGGCCGCGCACCGGCTCGGGCTTCTTCCAGAACGCCGACAGGCGGTCCAGCCAGCCGTCCTGGTCGCCATCCACGATCGCGACGTGGATGCGGTCCAGTTCGGCCAGCGCCGCATGCTGGGCCGGATCGTCGCGCCAGTCGCCGCGCGCCACGCCCTCGGCGTAGCGCTGCGACGGCAATGCCGCCGCGCTCACGCCTGTGCCGCCGGCAGCCAGCCCTTGACCGCGTGCTGCAGCGCGCCGCGCAGGTCGATCAGCTTGCGATGGAAGAAGTGGCTGGTGTCGGGCATGCGCACCAGCTCCGGCTGCGCTTCCAGGGTCTCCAGCCAGTCGTACACGGCCTGCGGATCGACGATCTCGTCGGCCTCGCCCTGGATCACCAGCCACTGCGGCGGCGGCACCATCTCGGAAAAATCCCAGCGCCCGGCCGGCGGCGCGATCGAGATCAGCACCTGCGGCTGCAGCGCGGCGCTGGCGCGCAGCGAGACATAGGCGCCGAAGCTGAAACCGGCCAGCCACAGCGCGTCGTGCGGGCGCTGCGCGCGCACCCAGGCGGCCACCGCGGCCAGGTCCTGCTGCTCGCCCTCGCCGTGGTCGAAGCTGCCGGCGGAGGCGCCGACGCTGCGGAAGTTGAAGCGCACCACGTGCACGCCCAGTTCGCGCAGCGCGCGCGCGACCATCGTCACCACCTTGTTGTGCATGCTGCCGCCCTCGGTGGACAGCGGATGGCAGACGATGGCGGTGACCGGCAGCGCGGCGACGTCGGCGTCGGGCAGATCGACCGCGGCCTCGATCGGGCCGGCGGGGCCTTGCAGCGTCACTGGGCCGGAGGCGGTGGGGAAAGCGGGAGAGGTCATGCGGTCATAATACCGGGGCTGGGTCGTGGCCACATGCGGATGCGGTGCACGCAGCGTTCTTTTTCCCTTCCCGATCCGGATCCCGCGTGTGGTCTTCGTTCTGCTGAGTGTGGTGTGCAGCGTGCTGGTCTCGGCCCTGCTGAAGCTGGCGTCGCAACGGCGCCTCGACCTGGCCCAGGCGGTGACCTGGAACTACCTGGCGGCGCTGCTGCTGTGCGCGGCCCTGCTGCAGCCGCCGCTGGCCGCGCTGGGCGGCGCGCACACGCCGTGGGCGTCGCTGCTGGCCCTGGGCGTGCTGCTGCCGGGCATCTTCCTGGTGCTGGGCCGCGCGGTGGCCAGCGCCGGCATCGTGCGCACCGACGCGGCGCAGCGGCTGTCGCTGCTGCTGTCGCTGGCCGCGGCCTTCCTTTGGTTCGGCGAACACGCCAACGGCGCCAAGCTGGCCGGCCTGGCGCTGGGCCTGCTGGCCATCGCCGGCATCGTGCAGCGGCCGGACACGACGCCGCGCAGCGCCGCAGGCACCGCGCCGTGGCTGTTGCTGGTGTGGGTCGGCTTCGCCGCGATCGACGTGCTGCTCAAGCGCATCGCCCAGGCCGGCACGCCGTTCGCCGCCTCGCTGCTGGTCGCCTTCGCGCTGGCCTTCGCGCTGCTGCTGGGCGTGCAGCTGTGGCGCCACCTGCGCGGCACCGACCCGCTGGCCTGGCGCAACCTCGGCGCCGGCCTGCTGCTGGGCGCGCTCAACTTCGGCAACATCCTGTTCTACGTGCGCGCGCACCAGGCCCTGCCGGACAGCCCCGCCAGCGTGTTCGCGGCGATGAACCTGGGCGTGATCGGCCTGGGCACCCTGCTTGGCGTCGCCGTGTTCGGCGAACGCACCAATCGCTGGAACCGCCTCGGCCTGCTGCTGGCGGTGCCGGCGATCGTGCTGATCGCGATGGGTGCGCGCGGCTAGCCCTCAGCGCCCACTGCGCATCCAACTCGCGAGTGACGAATCCCAATCGCCTCGGCGCATCCACACGGGAACGGACCGCCGCAAACCAGTCGGCTACACCGGGACCGCCCCTATACGCGTTGATCGTTTGACGCAGGCAACTAACTCTCAGCGCCCGCACCCCGCTCTTACGATTCCCCAATCCCGATTCCCGATTCCCAGCCCCTCAGCGCCTCCACACCGGAAACGGATCCTCCAACCCCTGCCACGCCACCGGCCCCTGCCGCAGCTCGGCGTCGTCGAGCAGGCAGGCATCGAGTTCGGCGCGCACCCGTGCCGCGTCCAGGCCGACGCCGATCACCGCCAGTTCCTGGCGACGGTCGCCCCATAGCGGATGCCACATCGCCCGCAGCGCCGCGTACTCGCGCGCATCGCCGACCTCCTCGGCCTGCGGCGGCGGCGCGTTCCAGCACGCGGTCTGCTGGCGCTGCCAGCCCAGCTCGGTATACGGCAGCGGCGACGGCGGCAGCGCCAGCGGCGTGTCCAGCAGGCCGCGGTCCACGCGCTCGCGCGCCGCATACCAGAAGCCGGCGGCCTGGGTCTGGGTGGCCGCGCCGACGATGGACAGTTCGCCGACCCAGTCCATGCGGCTGGCCAGCCAGAAGAAGCCCTTGCTGCGGATCACGTCGCGCAGGCCGCGCTGCGCCAGCCGCGCGAAGCGCAGCGGGTGGAACGGCCGGCGCGCGCGATAGACGAAGCTTTCGATGCCGAACTGCTCGGTCTCCGGCGCATGCTCGCCGCGCAGCGCCTGCATCCAGCCCGGCGCAAGCTGTGCGCGCACGAAGTCGAAGCGGCCGGTGTCCAGCACCAACTCCAACGGCACGTCGCCGCGGCTGGCCTCGACGATGCGTGCATCGCGGTTGAGCGCACGCAGCACCGCGCGGGTGCGGTCGAGGGTGGCCGCTTCCGCCAGGTCGGCCTTGCTGATCACGATCACGTCGGCGAACTCGATCTGCTCCACCAGCAGGTTGACCAGCCCGCGGTCGTCGTCGGCCCCGGCCTGCAGCCCGCGGTCGGCCAGCCGCTCTGCCGAACCGAAGTCGCGCAGGAAGCTGACCCCGTCGACCACGGTGAGCATGGTGTCCAGGCGCGCGACATCGGCCAGACCGCGGCCGTCGGCATCGCGCACGGCGAAGGTGGCCGCCACCGGCATCGGTTCGGAGATGCCGGTGGATTCGATCAGCAGGTAGTCGTAGCGCCCGCTCTCGGCCAGGCGCTGCACTTCCTGGCGCAGGTCGTCGCGCAGCGTGCAGCAGATGCAGCCGTTGCTGAACTCAACCAGCGTCTCCTCGGTGCGGCTGAGCGCGGCGCCGCCGTCGCGGATCAGCGCCGCGTCGATGTTGACCTCGCTCATGTCGTTGACGATCACCGCCACGCGGCGGCCGTCGCGGTTGTGCAGCACGCGGTTGAGCAGGGTGGTCTTGCCGGCGCCCAGGAAGCCGGACAGCACGGTGACGGGAAGGCGGCGATCGGAAACGGTGGAGATGGACATGGCGGGCATCGGCGCGAAGGCGTGGCGGACTGGAAATGTTACTATATAACAATTGATGCACTGGAGTGGACGTCGATGAAATCCCTGCCGCAATCCTTCTTCGATGCCTCGGCGATGGTGTTGTCCGGGCTGTGCCTGCTGCACTGCCTGGCGTTGCCGTTGCTGGCCGCGGCGCTGCCGCTGTTCGGGGTCTGGGCCGAGGCCGAATGGGTGCACGTGCTGTTCGTCACGATCGCCGCGCCGTTGGCGGGGTTGGCGCTGTGGCGCGGGCATCGGCGCGACGCGCTGCCCTGGCCGCTGTGGACGCTGGCGGCGCTGGGCCTGCTCGGGCTGCTGGCCGGCGCCTTCGGGATTCCCGACGAGGCCAGCGAGACCGCGATGACGGTGTGCGGCAGCCTGGCCCTGGCCGGTGCGCATCTGTGGAACTGGCGCCGACACCGGCAGCGTTGTCGGCATTGAGCGCGGGCGCAGGCGCGTGCTGGATGCGGCGTAGCGTGCGGTCGCCGAGCGGCAATCAGGTCCGAGGCGCAGTTTGCTGTCGCTGTCGCCTTGGCAGTTGCCGTCGCCTCTGCTGTTGCTGACGCTTTGGCAGTTGCCGCTGTTTCTGCCGTTGCCGTTGCTGTTGCTGTTGCTGTTGCTGTTGCTGTTGCCGTTGCTCTGGCTTTTGACTTACCGGGTTCCCTTCCGCAGCGGCGGATGGACCGGGGAAAAACCCGAAGGGCGGCGTACATGGATGTACGCCGTTCGCGGCAGGGGCAGGATGCCCCTTCCGCGAATCCCCGGTGCATCCGCGGACCCGGAGCGCGTAGCGCGGAGGGCGCGAGGCAGGGCGCGCTTTCTTTTGGTTACCTTTTCTTTGCGCGAGCAAAGAAAAGTAACTCGCCCGAAAGGGCGAAAGCCGTTGCTGTTGCTCGAAGTTTGTGTGTCAGGCGAGAAGGTCTGTAGGAGCGGCTTTAGCCGCGACAGGCAGAATGGACTCGCGCTGTCGCGGCTAAAGCCGCTCCTACAATTCAGCGGCCGCCGACGTAGCAGCAAGTGCAAGAGCAAAGCTTTCGCCTTGCGGCGAGTTACTTTTCTTTGCTTGTGCAAAGAAAAGTAACCAAAAGAAAACACACCCTGCCTCGCGCCCTCCGCGCTGGCGCGCTCCGGGTCCGCGTCCATCACGGGGATCCGCGGAAGGGGCATCCTGCCCCTGCCGCGGACGGCGCACGTCCATGTGCGCCGCCCCTTCGGGGTTTTTCCCCGCGCTGGCCGCCGCTTCGGAAGGGAACCCGGCAAGTCAAAAACAAGAGCCAAAGCTAAGCAACAACAACGGCAACTGCCAAGGCGGCAGCAACAGCCGATGCTGTCGCTCTATCGCGCAAAGCACCGCATCTACCGACTTCGATTGGCACAACGGCAAAACGCGCAGCCAACGCCGTGAAAGACACCAGCACTCCTTCAGGATCGCTGGTGACACGCAAGGCAGGACGCGCAGCGCGCAGTCCTCCCGAAACGCAACGCAGCGCAACTCCGCATGACGGCAGTCGTACGCGTTGCAAACAACAGGAGCCCAGATAGGGACGTCCCGCAAATCGAGGATGGGGAAAAGGAGGCCGACGAACGGCTTTTTCCGATTCCCCATTCCCGTTTCCCCATTCCCAGCCCTACAGATCAAACCCCAGCAACAACGGATCGTGGTCCGAACTGCGCCACGGGCCGGGCAGATCGCGCTCGCGATAGCCATCGCTGTCGGGCAGGTCGGCGTTGACGTGCCATTCGGCGGCGCCGCGCAACCGCGCTGCCAGCGCCGGGCTCAGCAAGGCGTGGTCGAGGCGGCCGCTGAGACCGCGGTAGACGAAGCTGTAGGGCTGCGCGACATGCGCCTCCTGCAGCGCGTCGCGCCAGCCGGCGTCGCGCAGCAGGCGTAGGGGGTCTTCCATCGCGTAGGCGTTGAAATCGCCGAGCAGCACGCTGGACGTGCTGCCGGTGCCGGTGGGGTCGCTGCGCAGCCAGGCGTCCAGGCGCCGCGCCGACTCGGTGCGGGTCGCGTTCCAGCAGCCCTGGCCGTCGCCGCGGTCGGCATCCGCACCGCTGGCTTCGCCGCAACCCTTGGACTTGAAGTGGTTGGCCACCACCACGAACGGCGCACCGCTGCCGTGGCGGAAAGCCTGCGCCAGCGGCACCCGGCTGTGCTCGGCGAACGGGCCGCCTTCCAGCATCGCCGGCTTGCCCACCGGGCTCACCCGCGAGGCGCGGTAGATCAGGCCGACCCGGATCGGGTTGTTGCCGGGGCCGTGCCCGGCATCGACGAAGCGCCAGTCGCCGCCGCCGGCGTTGAGCGCGTCGACCAGGCTGGCAATCGCCGAGGTCGGGCCGTAGCCGTCGTTCTCCAGTTCCATCAGCGCGGCGACGTCGGCCTGCAGCGGACGGATCGTCGCCACCAGCTTGCGCAGCTGCGCCTGGAACTCGGCCGCCGTGCGTGCACCACGCAGGGTCGGGAAGCCGCCGCCGCGGCCATCGCCGTTGAAGAAGTTCTCCAGGTTGAACGCGGCGATGCGCAAGGTACCGTCGACCTGCGGCGGCGCCGGTTCCGGCGGCGGCGTCAGCTGCAGCGCAGCGGTCGGGTACAGCCGCGCGACGCCGTCGATCACCCCGCCGACGATGCCCTCCACGTCCTGCACTGCGCTGCCTGCGCGTGGTGGTGCGGCGGCGCTACCCAGATAGTCCGGGAGTTTTGCCGTTGCCGTTGCCGATGTTGATGTCGGAGCCGGAGCCGGAGCCGGAGCCGGAGCATCGAGCGTGCCCAGCCGCAGCCCGCGCCGCGCGTTGTCGGCGACGACCGCCGCCTGCTCGGCGCTGCCGGGCGCGGCCACTTCGCTGGGCTGCCACAGGCGCCCGCCGAAGGCCACGCCGAGTTCGCCGGTCTTGCCCAGGGCATCGTTGTCGACCACGGTCAGCGGCGCGGCGATGCGCACGCGCATGCCGGCCAATGCCGACCAGTCGCCCGGCGCCGCGTCGAGCACCTGCAGCGGCAAGGGCTGCGCCCGCGCCAGCACGGTGTGGCCCTGCTCCAGCACGCTGCGCCCGACGAATGCGGTGCCGGCCTTGGCCGAGGCAGCGGCCTGCGGCGCCAGTTCGCCCCACACCCGCACGCGGTCGCCCGGGGCCAGGCTGCGCTCGGCATCGCCGCGCACCAGCAGCGCGTCGGCGGTCAGCGGATCGTCGTCGCCGGCATCCTGCACCAGGTAGCCGCTGCCGCCGGCCTCCACCCGTGCGGTGACCACGCCCTCGAACACCACGCCCTGCGCCTGCGGGCCCGGGCGCAACTGCCCGATCGGCAGCAATGTCGGCGGCGTCAGCGCCTGCGCGGCGGGGGCTGCGACCAGCAGCAACAACGACAACAACGATGGCGGCGGCATGCGCATGTGATCACTCTCCTTGTTTGCGCCGGCACGCGACGGGCGCGGAAACGAATGCGCCGCCCGAAGGCGGCGCAGTGGCGTGCGGGAGGCGCAAGGTTACTTCAGGTTGGCCAGCATCCAGTCCACGGTGGCGTGGATCTGCTCCTCGGTCAGCCCGGGATTGCCGCCCTTGGGCGGCATGATGCCGCCGTCGGGGCCGGTATAGCCCTCGATGGCATGCTTGTAGAGCGTCTCCTTGCCCTGCGCGACGCGCTTGTCCCAGTGCGCATGATCCAGCGTCGGCGCCTTGCCCACGCCCGTGGTGTGGCAGGCGGTACACAGGTTGTTGAAGATGGTCTTGCCGTCGGTGGTGCCGCCGTAGGCCGCCTGCGCCGAGGCCTTGGCCAGCGCCGCCGCCTGGGCGGCGGCCTGCGCCGCGGCGCCGGTGCTGCCGGCATAGACCGCGCCGACCGGCGCGATGCGTTCCTCGGTGCGCTTTTGCGCGATCGGCGACACCTCCGGCGGGATGGCCCGCTGCAGGTAATGCGCGAACACGATCAGGCCGATAGTGATCAGCACCAGCAGGCCGATCACCATCGAGAAGCGCTTGAGAAATTCGAGGTCGTAATTCCGCACATCACACCCCTTTGGCACGTGGTAATCCGGACCACCGCTACGCGACCGAGTATAGCCAGCGTTTGCGCCGCGCGGCACGCCGCAATGGCACGGAATCGCAGGCGATGCGTGCTGCATCGCAGCAGTTCGGCGCAGGCGGCATGGCGTCGGCTCAGGCGCTGCCCACCGCGCGCAGGCAGAACCCGCACACCGCCTCGACCAGGCGCTCGCTGTCGCGCGGGCCGTCGCGGCTGGGCGCGGTCGGGCCGACCAGGGCCTCGGTATAGGCGCCGACCAGGCATGCGGCCGCCGCATCCAGGTCCTGCGCGGGGAACTCGCCCGCGGCCACGCCGTCGGCCAGGATGCCCTTGAACACGTCGCCGAGCAGGCGCCGGCAGCGGATGCGCTCGGCGTCCACCTCCGGCTCCACCGGCTCGGCGATGAAGGCGTAGGCCAGGCCGGGGCCGGCCAGGGCGCGGCGCACGAATGAGGCGATGGCGTCGCGCAGGCGCTGCGCGGCCGGCGCCGGCGCGGCGGCGATGGCACGCAGGATGGTCAGCTCGTATTCAACCGCCGCGGTCAGCACCTCCACGAACAGTTCGGCCTTGGACGGGAAATGCCGGTAGATCAGCCCGGTCGAGACCCCGGCCTCGGCCGCCACCGCGGTCACCGGGGCGCCGCGGAAGCCGTCGGCGGCGATCAGCCGGCGCGCCGCCAGCAGGATCCGCTGGCGGTTGCCGGCGAGGCGTTCTTCCATCAGGGCGGAGCGTTTGTAGGCCATGGCGTGATTCTAAGTTCAATTAATGAATTTCTGTTCACTTCTTTGCCGTTCCCGGCTACGCTGGGCGCTCTTGCCCGGCGCGGGTCCGATTCTAGGCGCCGCCGGCCACCCGCCATTCCCGGAGTTGCCGCCATGCTGATGCCGTCGTTGAATTTCGAGTTGGGCGAGGAGGTCGACCTGCTGCGCGACAGCGTCGCCGCCTTCGCCGCGCGCGAGATCGCGCCGCTGGCCGAGCAGGCCGACCGCGACAACGCCTTCCCTGCGCCGCTGTGGCGCAAGCTCGGCGAGCAGGGCCTGCTCGGCCTCACCGTCGAGGAGGAATACGGCGGCAGTGCGATGGGCTACCTGGCGCACGTGGTGGCGATGGAGGAGATCTCGCGGGCCTGCGGCGCGATCGGCCTGTCCTACGGCGCGCATTCGAACCTGTGCGTGAACCAGTTGCGCAAGAATGCCAGCCCGGCGCAGAAGGCGCGCTACCTGCCCAAGCTGTGCAGCGGCGAGCACGTCGGCGCGCTGGCGATGAGCGAGCCGGGCGCCGGCTCGGACGTGGTGTCGATGAAGCTGCGCGCCGAGGCCCGCGGCGACCGCTACGTGCTCAACGGCAACAAGATGTGGATCACCAACGGCCCCGACGCCGACGTACTGGTGGTCTACGCCAAGACCGACCCGAGCGGCGGCGCGCGCGGCATCACCGCATTCATCGTCGAGAAGGGCATGCCCGGCTTCAGCACCGCGCAGAAGCTGGACAAGCTCGGCATGCGCGGCTCCAACACCTGCGAGCTGGTGTTCCAGGACTGCGAGGTGCCGGCGGAGAACGTACTCGGCGAAGTGGGCGGCGGCGTGCGCGTGCTGATGTCCGGCCTGGACTACGAGCGCGTGGTGCTGTCCGGCGGTCCGCTGGGGCTGATGGCCGCGGCGCTGGACGTGGTGCTGCCGTACGTGCACGAGCGCCGCCAGTTCGGCGAGCCGATCGGCAGCTTCCAACTGATGCAGGGCAAGCTGGCCGACATGTACGTGGGCCTCAACGCCTGTCGCGCCTATGTGTACGCGGTGGCGCGCGCCTGCGACGCCGGCCGCACCACTCGCCAGGATGCCGCCGGCGCCATCCTCTACGCCGCCGAGAAGGCGACCTGGCTGACCGGCCAGGCGATTCAGGTGCTGGGCGGCAACGGCTACATCAACGACTATCCCACCGGACGGTTGTGGCGCGACGCCAAGCTCTACGAGATCGGCGCGGGCACCTCTGAGATCCGTCGCATGCTGATCGGCCGCGAGTTGTTCGAGCGGACCAAGTGATGCGCTGCGAAACAGGTATCGGCCGAAAGACCGTTCCGACGTCACCGCGCCGGGGCTGAAGCCCCTCCCACATTCGCCGCCCAGCCTTCCCTCCTCCCTCCACGGCCCAGCCATGAGCGCGATCCAGACCCAGTTGCAACCCGGCAGCGACGCCTTCGCCGCCAATGCCGCCGCGCTGCGCGCGGTGGTCGACGACCTGCACGCCACCCAGGCCCGCATCGCCCTGGGCGGCAGCGAAGCCGCCCGCGCCAAGCACCAGGCGCGCGGCAAGCTGCTGGTGCGCGAGCGCATCGATGCTCTGCTCGACCCGGGTAGCGCGTTCCTGGAGATCGCGCCGCTGGCGGCGCTGGGCCTGTACGACGACGAGGTGCCGTGCGCCGGCGTGGTCGCCGGCATCGGCCGCGTCTCCGGCGTGGAATGCGTGATCGTCGCCAACGACGCCACGGTCAAGGGCGGCACCTACTACCCGATCACGGTGAAAAAGCACCTGCGCGCGCAGGAGATCGCCCAGCAGAACCGGCTGCCGTGCATCTACCTGGTCGATTCCGGCGGCGCGTTCCTGCCGCTGCAGGACGAGGTGTTTCCCGACCGCGACCACTTCGGCCGGATCTTCTACAACCAGGCCAACCTCTCGGCACAAGGCATCGCCCAGATCGCCTGCGTGATGGGTTCGTGCACCGCCGGCGGCGCCTACGTGCCGGCGATGAGCGACGAGACGGTGATCGTGCGCGAGCAGGGCACCATCTTCCTCGGCGGTCCGCCGCTGGTGAAGGCGGCCACCGGCGAGGACGTCAGCGCCGAGGAGCTGGGCGGCGCCGACGTGCATACGCGCATCTCCGGCGTGGCCGACCACTTCGCCGACAACGACCTGCAGGCGCTGGCGCGGGTGCGCGCGATCATCGCCCAGCTCAACTGGCGCAAGCCGGCGCCGGCGCTGGCGCTGCGCACGCCGGAGCCGCCGCTGTATCCGGCCGAGGAACTGTACGGGGTGATCCCGGCCGACCCACGCAAGCCGTTCGACGTGCGCGAGGTGATCGCGCGGGTGGTGGACGGCTCGCGCTTGGACGAGTTCAAGGCGCGCTACGGCACGACGTTGGTCACCGGCTTCGCGCACGTGCACGGCTATCCGGTCGGCATCGTCGCCAACAACGGCATCCTGTTCTCCGAGTCGGCGCTGAAGGGCGCGCACTTCATCGAGCTGTGCGCGCAGCGCGGCATCCCGCTGGTGTTCCTGCAGAACATCACCGGCTTCATGGTCGGCCGCAAGTACGAGCACGGCGGCATCGCCAAGGACGGCGCCAAGCTGGTGATGGCGGTGGCCTGCGCCAAGGTGCCCAAGTTCACGGTGGTGATCGGCGGCTCGTTCGGCGCCGGCAACTACGGCATGTGCGGGCGCGCGTATTCGCCGAATTTCCTGTGGATGTGGCCGAACGCGCGCATCGGGGTGATGGGCGGCGAGCAGGCGGCGAGCGTGCTGGCGACGGTACGCCGCGACGGCATCGCGGCCAAGGGCGGGCAGTGGTCGGACGAGGAAGAGGCGGCGTTCAAGGCGCCGATCCGCGATCAGTTCGAGCGCCAGGGTCATCCGTACTACGCCAGTGCGCGGCTATGGGACGACGGGGTGATCGATCCGGCGCAGACGCGGCGGGTGTTGGGGCTGGGGCTGTCGGCGGCGTTGAACGCGCCGGCGGAGCCGAGCCGATTCGGGGTGTTCCGGATGTGAGCGGGGGCATGCGCTCGCGGTGGCAGGCGCGTGCGCGCCGGGAGCGGCGGTGGCCATGCAGGTGGTCGCTGACGATTCCGGCAGCGGTGTGCCCTGCAATGGCACTTGCGATCGGCTGCGCGGCCACGGTAGACGCGATGACCTTCGCTTTTG
>NZ_JACHOG010000002.1:782667-874132 GCF_014199735.1 Xanthomonas sp. 3307
TTTGCTCCCGCTTTTGCTCCCGCTTTTGCTCCCGCTTTTGCTCCCGCTTTTGCTCCCGCTTTTGCTCCCGCTTTTGCTCCCGCTTTTGCTCCCGCTTTTGCTCCCGCTCTGCCTTTGACTTACCGGGCCCCCTCGGCGCGGCAGACACGGCGGGGAAAAACCCGAAGGGCGGCGCACATGGACGTGCGCCGTTCGCGGCAGGGGCAGGATGCCCCTTCCGCGAATCCCCGACGTGGCTGCGAACCCGGAGCGCGTAGCGCGGAGGGCGCGCTGCGGGGTGTGCTTTCTTTTGGTTACTTTTCTTTGCACAAGCAAAGAAAAGTAACTCGCCGCAAGGCGAAAGCTTTGCTCTTGCACTTGCTGCTGCTGCGGCAGTTTGATTGTAGGAGCGGCTTCAGCCGCGACAGGCTATACCGATCATGTGGGTCGCGGCTGAAGCCGCTCCTACAGATCACTTCGTCTGATACATCAGTCAAAAGCAAAGGCTTTCGCCCTTGCGGGCGAGTTACTTTTCTTTGCTCGCGCAAAGAAAAGGTAACCAAAAGAAAGCGCGCCCTGCCTCGCGCCCTCCGCGCTGCGCGCTCCGGGTCCGCGTCCAGCCCGGGGATCCGCGGAAGGGGCATCCTGCCCCTGCCGCGGACGGCGCACGTCCCTGTGCGCCGCCCCTTCGGGGTTTTTCCCCGCGCTGGCCGCCGCTTCGGAAGGGAACCCGGTGAATCAAAAGCCCGAGCAACAGCCAAAGCACAGCAACGGCAACGGCAACGGCAACCGCTGAAGCTGCTCCGGTTGAGCACCTCCAACGCAACTCTTGCGCGCGTCTGCGCACCGCAAGCGCAACACCTCTAACCCTTTTCCAGGCACCCGACCATGGCCACCCCCGACCTGCCGACCTTCGACAAGATCCTCATCGCCAATCGCGGCGAGATCGCCTGCCGGGTGATCGCCACCTGCCGCAAGCTCGGCATCGCCACCGTGGCCGTGTACTCCGATGCCGACCGCGATGCCCGCCACGTGCGCCTGGCCGACGAGGCCGTGCACATCGGTGCGGCGCCGGCACGCGAGAGCTACCTGCGCGGCGAGCGCATCCTCGAGGCCGCGCAGCGCAGTGGCGCGCAGGCCATCCATCCCGGCTACGGCTTCCTGTCCGAGAACGCCGAGTTCGCCGAGGCCTGCGCCGCGCGCGGGCTGGTGTTCATCGGGCCGCCGCCGGCGGCGATCCGCGCCATGGGCGACAAGAGCGCGGCCAAGGCGCTGATGCAGGCGGCCGGGGTGCCGCTGACGCCCGGTTATCACGGCGAGCAGCAGGATCCGGAGTTCCTGCGCGAACAGGCCGCGGCCATCGGCTACCCGGTGCTGATCAAGGCCAGCGCCGGCGGCGGCGGCAAGGGTATGCGCCGGGTCGATCGCGACGAAGACTTCGCCGCCGCGCTCGCCGCCTGCCAGCGCGAGGCGCAGGCCGCGTTCGGCAATGCGCACGTGCTGGTGGAGAAGTACGTGCTGCGGCCGCGGCACATCGAGATCCAGGTGTTCGGCGACAGCCACGGCGAGCTGGTGTATCTGTTCGAGCGCGACTGCTCGGTGCAGCGCCGCCACCAGAAGGTGCTGGAGGAAGCGCCTGCGCCAGGCATGGACGAAACGCGGCGTGCGGCGATGGGCCAGGCCGCGGTGGAGGCCGCGCGCGCGGTCGGCTATGTCGGTGCCGGCACGGTGGAGTTCATCGTCGCGCCCGATGGTGCGTTCTACTTCATGGAAATGAACACCCGCCTGCAGGTGGAGCATCCCGTCACCGAGTGCATCACCGGCACCGATCTGGTCGAGTGGCAGTTGCGCGTGGCCGCCGGCCAGCCGCTGCCGCAGCGCCAGCACGAACTGGCGATCCGCGGCCATGCGCTGGAAGCGCGGCTGTACGCCGAAGACCCGGCGCGCGGCTTCCTGCCCTCGATCGGCACGCTGCAGCACCTGCGCCTGCCCGCCGCCGATGCGCATACCCGCGTCGATGCCGGCGTCGAGCAGGGCGACACGATCGGCCCGCACTACGATCCGATGATCGCCAAGCTGATCGTCTGGGATGCGACCCGCGAGCGCGCGCTGCGGCGCATGCAGGCGGCGCTGGCCGCGTGCCAGGTGGTGGGCGTATCGACCAATGCCGCGTTCCTGCAGCGCCTGGTCGGCACCACGGCATTCGCGCAGGCGGATCTGGACACCGCGCTGATCGAGCGCGAGCACACTGCCCTGTTCGATATCCCCACCCCGACCACCGATGCGCTGTGGAGCCTGGCGGCACTGGCCTGGCAACTGCACGAGCCAGCGCCGGCCGCGCAGGCTGCCGATCCGCAGTCGCCGTGGGACCTGCGCGACGGCTGGCGGCTGGGTGCGCCGGCGCCGCGTGCGCTGACCTTGCAGCATGACGAGACGCAACGCACGCTGCACCTGACCGCGCACGCAGGCGGCTGGCGGATCCACGACGCGCAGGCGCAGCACGCGCACGAGGCCAGCGGCCAGTTGCGCGACGGCCGCCTGTCCGCGTTTCTCGGCACGCAGCGGGTACAGGCCGAGGCGGTGTTCGCCGGCACGCAGCTGCACCTGTTCGTCGACGGCCACGGCTACCTGTTCGAACGCCACGACCCGGTCGCCGAGGCCGACCAGCCGGCGGTGGAGAGTGGTGGCCTGACCGCGCCGATGCCGGGGCGCATCGTCGCCCTGCTGGTCGCGCCCGGCACCCAGGTGAGCCGCGGTACGCCGCTGCTGGTGCTGGAGGCGATGAAAATGGAGCACACCCTGCAGGCGCCGGCCGACGGCACGGTGCAGGGCTTCCGCGTGCGCGAGGGCGAGCTGGTCGGCGACGGCGTGGCGCTGCTGGATTTCGACGCGGCCTAAGCGGCACGCGCCAGGCCGCGGTCGCCAAGGCCGCGGCGAGGCGTCACACTCGGCGCTGGTCCCTCGCCGTGCCTGCGCCATGAAGCTCACTGCCCACGTCCTCGACGGCCACACCCTGGACGTGCGCCCGGCGCCGCGCGAGCGACCGTGGATGGACCAGACCGCCGAGCGCTACGCCTACCGCTGCCTGCCGCTGGACATCGCCAACGCGCACGGCTGGGAATTGCTGTGCCAGACCGCGTTCGAGGCCGAGTGGAACGGCGGCAACGCGCTCGACGACCTGCGCGTGCAGCCGGCGCCGGGCACGCACGCACCGGCAGTCAGCCACTTCGGCTACGGCGTACTCACCTTCCACGTGCCCTGCCTGTTCCGCACCGAGGCAGGCGTGGACCTGTACGTCACCGCGCCGGTGAACCGGCCCAAGGACGGCATCGCCGGGCTCACCGGGCTGATCGAGACCGATTGGAGCCCATACACCTTCACCATGAACTGGCAGTTCACCCGCCCCGGCCGGGTGCGGTTCGAGGCCGGCGAGCCGTTCTGCCACTTTTTCCCGGTGCAGCGCCGCGTCTTGGCCGAGACCGAGCCGCGCTGGCAGCCGCTGTCGCAAACGCCGGAACTGGAACGCGAGCACCAGGAATGGATGCGCAGCCGCGGGCGGTTCCTGCACGAGCTGGAACAGCCCGACTCCAACGCCAGCCGCGAAGGCTGGCAGCGCAGCTACTTCCGCGGACCGGCGCCGGGGCAGTGCCCGGTCGGCGTGGAGCACCGGGTGAAGCTGCGGCTGGCACCGTTCACCCGCGGCGACGACGCGGCGTGAGGGCGGCTCAGCGCGGGTGGCGCTGGCGCACGCGCGTGGACAGGCGGAACACGCCGTAGGCCAACAGCATGCCCAGGCCGCCGGCAACGGCGTGCGCCCAGTCGAACACGCGCGGGCCGAGGCCGCCGGCCTGGTCGCCCCACAGGTTGAACAGCACCAGGACGATAGCGGTGAGCCCCAACCCGGCCAGGAACGCGGCGCGATTGGCGCCCAGCGCATAGAACAGGAACGGCAGGCCCAGCCCGACCAGGAAATGCACCGGGAAGAAGTAGACCGAACCGTAAGGCCGCAGCAGCGACCAGACGATGGCGGCGAACACCGCGACGAAGACGAACAGGCCCAGCGACAGCGCGCGGGTCTTGGCGGGGGGAAGGCGTGGCTCGGTCATGCGTCACCTGCGGGCAATCGTCGACCGTAGCCGAGGGCGGATCACGGCCCGGTCAAGACTGCGCGCAGCGCTCGGCTGCAGGCGCTCAATGCGCGGTGCGGCACCACTGCCGCTCGCACGGCACGCCATCGCGGTTGCCGTCCATCTCCACGCCCGGGCAGTGCTGCAGGAAGTACATCGCTTCGGCGCAGGACGTCATCTGCGCGCAATGCGTGCGACCGTCGCACTGGAACGCGGGCGCTGTCGCCGGCGAGGCGTGCGCAGTGGCGGCTGGCGCAGCGGGTGATGGTGGCGCTGTGGCGGTCGCCTGCGGTGCCGTCACGAAGCGCAGCGCCGCGTAGGCGGCGAGCGCGAGCACCGCCAGCAGCATCAGCACGCCGAGCCAGTGGCCGCGACGCGTGCGCGGTGCGGCCACAGCGCGCGCCTGCACCGCCGGCGCACGGCCGGGCCGCATCACCCGCAACGCCCGCGGCCGCCCCTGCGCGTCGTGCTCCAGGTCGAAGGAGATCAGCTCGCCCACCCGCGGGGGCACGCCGTCGTCGGGAAACGCCGCGCGTTGCACCTCGGCTTCGGTCTCGCGATGCGCCAGGCGCACCCGGCCGCAGCCGCGCTCCTCGTCCCACTGAATCAAGGTCCCGTGCGTACGCATGGCGTCACCGCAAGAAAGTGCATCGCCGCGGTGGACGCCGCCGTGCCCGGTGCGTCCACCGTCCCCACCGCGCCTGCCCGCTCCCGCCAGCGCAGCCCCGCGCGCAGCATGCCACGGCCGGAGTATCCGCGCTGGCCTGCCGCGACCGCTGCATGCAGGCCCGGCTGCGTCGGCATGACCCGCCGCCCGCTTGCTGCCGCAGCGTCGGCGCGCGCAACTGTCTACCACCGGCTGCGCGGCGCTCGCTAGAGTCCGAAGCGTCGAGCAACGCCGACGCCCGCACACCGCGCGGCGCTGGCGATCGACGCGCAACCCGGCATCGCGGCCGCCGCATGGCGCCGCCCCCGCAGCATTCGTCCCCCGATGCTGCCTGCCGGGCCCGCGCGTTTCCCCCACGCTCGACGCAACACGATCCTTCAGCGCAGTTGCCTTCCACACGGGGTCAGGAGAGCGACATGGACATGTCTTCGGTCCGCTAGGCCGTTTCCACCGCATCGCCGCTTCCACAGCTTCGCCGCCGCGTCCGCGCGGCGGAAGTGGACGCTGCACCTCCCAATGCATCTCTCGCTTCGTCTGCGCGCGCAGCCGGATGCATGCGCGTGCCTGTGGCACGGCGGGAGTCCTTCAGCGCGGCCGCGCAGGATGCGCTGGTTCCAGAACATTCCGGCCGGGCAGCCGTTCGACGCGGCGGCAAAGAGCACCGACTACAGCCTGCAGCTGGCCGGCGGCATCGCCAACTTCTACGAATGGAAATGCACCCAGGACGGCGTGTTCGTCCGCGACGGCAACCTGTGCGAGCAGAGCAAGACGCCGCTGAAGCTGATGCAGTCCACCACGCCGCCGCCGACGGTGTACCCGGTCGAGCGCGGGCCGAGCAACCAGGACCAGCAATAAGCGCGGCAATGCCCTGCCTGCCGCGCACCGCCCACGGCGCCGGCGGGCAAGGCCTTCACCGAACGCGACAAAACTGGTGCCGATGGACGGGCGTCAGGCGCTCTGCTGCCTGCGCCACCAGGTCACCGCATCGATCAGGCCATAGGCCAGGAACGCCGCCAGCACCACCTGCACATTGAGGATCGGCAGCGAGCGCAGGGAGTCGTAGGTACTGTTGTGCACCAGGACTTCCACGGCCCGGCCCGTAGGCGAACCACGCCGGTCCAGCACTGGGACCGCGTCGCCACTGGACCGATCCCGCGTCTCGTACACGATCACCGCGTCCCGCTGGAGAAAGTGGTTGATGCCCTTGTACAGGAACATCGACGACGAATACGCATGGAAATTGACCATCACCAGCAACACGAAGGTGATGTAGACGATGGCGCGTCGCAGATGGTTCATGGTGGACTCCCTGGGCACCAACGCGGCGCCTGCGATCGGTGATCGCAGCAGCATGCAATAGCAGCACCAACAGAGCAACGCGGTGCGCTCATGGCGATGGCGTGCCGAGGGGCTGACCGCACGCGGCGGAGTGCGCACTGCGAGCGACCTCGTCCTGGCGCGTCACGCTCGTTCAGTCGATCTGCTGCCCGACCCACCAGATCGTGCCGCCGGCGTCGCGGAAACCGCCGCGCCGGTCGGGATCGTCCTTCTGCATCGGCGCCTGCACCGCCGTGGCACCGGCGGCCAGCGCACGCTGGTAGGTCGCGTCGACGTCGTGCACATAGACGTGCACATGTGCCGGTACCGGCGGCCAACCGTCCACCGCATCGCAGAACATCAGCACGGTGTCGTCGATGCGCACCTCGCCGTGGGCGAGCAGGCCGCCCTCGCCGGGAATCTGCCGCAACTTTTCGGCATCGAACACGCGACCAGGAAATCGATGGTCCGCTGTGCACCGTCGACGATGAGATACGGCGAGACCGAGGTGTAGCGTTCTGGCTTGAACGACATGGAAGGCTCCTGAGATTGGCTATCGGACGGGGACCAATGCTTTCGGCGATGAAGCGTTTCATGCGATGGGCGGTGATATCAGGATGAAGCTGGAAAGGCGCGTGCAGACCCACTCACAACGCGCACGAACTCACCCGTGCCGCCAGGGTAAAGGGCACCGCGCCGAGGTCATCCAGGCCTTCGACGTCGAACGCGTACATGCCCTTGACCACGAGCGTCAGTTGCCCGTCGCGCGCGAGGTTGAAGGTCAGCGTCTCGACGTCGACGGGGTGGTGCGCGCCGGCCAGGTAGAGCGAGCCGTCGATATAGCCGTCCTGCGGGTTGCGCGGGAAGTCGAAGCGCTTGCCGGCCAGGTCGCCGAGCCTGAGCGAGGGCAGCGCGATGCCGTCCAGGCGGATCGACGTGTCCACGATCTCGCCGGCACGCAGGAACGGGCGCAGCAGGATCTCCAGCGAGGCAGCGTCCGTCAGGCCGGACAGGATCGCGTGGCGCGGCTTCAGGACGCTGGGCGAGAACGTCGACATCGCGGCCGCCCTTCAGTGTTGCGTCACCGGCAACACCACGTCCATCAGCGTGGCGTCGTCCGGATCCGGCGTGGCCTTGAAACCGAGTTGCTGGCACATCGCCAACATGGTGCGGTTCTCGCGCAGCACCTGGCCTTCGACCATCTTCAGGCCGAGCCAGCCGGCGTACTCGATCATGATCCGCATCAGCTGCCAGCCGATGCCGTGGCCCTTGAGGTCGGAGCGGATCAGGATGCCGTATTCGCCGCGGTCGTAATCGGCGTCGGCGTGCAGGCGCACGGCGCCGAGCATGTCGCCGCTGCGCGGTTCGATCGCCACCAGCGCGATCGAGCGCGCATAGTCGAGCTGGGTCAGGCGCGCGATGAATTCGTGGCTGAAATGCTTGACCGCCTGGAAGAAGCGCAGGCGCAGGTCCTCGTCGGTGACGCGGGCGAAGAAGCTGCGGAATAGGGCGTCGTCCTCCGGCCGCACCGGGCGCACGAGCGCGGCGCTGCCGTCGTTGAGGACGATGCGCCGCTCCCACTCCTTGGGGTACGGGAAGATCGCGAAGCGCGGATGGCCGCGGCCCTTGTGCAGGCGCCGCGACGGCGCCACCGCCACCCGCGCGTCGACCGCGATCACCCCGTCGCGGTCGGCCAGCAGCGGGTTGATGTCCAGTTCGCGGATCTCCGGCAGATCGGCGGCCAGTTGCGCCAGCTTCACCAGCACCATCGCCACCGCGCGTTCGTCGGCGGCGGGCACGTCGCGGTAGGCCTTGAGGATGCGGCTGACGCGGGTGCGGCCGATCAGTTCGTGGGCCAGGCGCAGGTCCAGCGGCGGCAGCGCCAGCGCCTTGTCGTCGATCACCTCCACCGCGGTGCCGCCGCGGCCGAACACGATCACCGGGCCGAAGGTGGGATCGTCGGCGATGCCGGCGATCAGCTCGCGCGCCTTCGGCCGCAGCAGCGAGGGCTGCACCAGTACGCCGTCGATGCGCGCCTCCGGACGCGCGGCGCGCGCGCGGGCGAGGATGCCCTCGGCCGCGTCGCGCACCGCCTCCACGCTCACCAGGTTGAGGCGCACGCCGTCCACGTCGGACTTGTGCGGAATGTCGGCCGAATGGATCTTCACCGCCACCGCCGATCCCTGCGCCAGCATCGGTGCGGCCACCTGCGCCGCGGCCTCGGCATCGGCGGCGTGTGCCACCGCCGCGGTGGGAATGCCGTAGGCGGCCAGCAGCCGCGTGGTCGCCAGCGGGTCCAGCCAGGTCTGCCCGGCGGCCAGCGCGGCGTCGACGATGCCGCGCGCGGCGACGGCGTCGAAGGCGAAATCGTCGGGCAGGCTCGGCGGCGTTTCCATCAGCGCCGCCTGCGCCTCGCGGTAGCGCACCAGGTGCATGAAGCCGCGCACCGCGTCGGCCTCGGTGGCGTAGGTGGGGATGCGCGCGGCATTGAGCGTGGCGGTGGCGCTCTCGTCGTTGCCCAGCCACACCGCGAACACCGGCTTGTCGCGATGATGGCGCGGGCGCTGGCCGAGAATGCGGGTCAGCGCCTGCGCCGCGTCGGCGGAGGAGGTGAACGCGGTCGGCACGTTGACCACCAGCACCGCGTCGTTCTCCGGATCGTCCAGCAGCGCGCCGGCGGCGGCGGCGTAGCGCTCGCCGTCGGCGTCCACCACGATGTCCACCGGGTTGCTGTGCGACCACTCCTGCGGCAGTGCCTGCTCCAGCCGCTGCTGGGTGGGCGCCGACAGCGCCGCCAGGGTGCCGCCGAGATCGGACAGCGTATCCACCGCCAGGCGGCCGACGCCGCCGCCGTTGCTGAGGATGGCCAGGCGTCGCCCCGGGAAGGTGCTGAGCCGGCCCAGCGTCTCCGCTGCGGCGAACAGTTCGTCCAGCGCGCGCACCCGCAGCAGGCCGGCGCGGGCGAACGCGGCGCCGTATACCGCATCGGAACTGGCCAGTGCCTGCACGTGGGTGTCGGCGTTGGGATCGATGCGCAACTGCCGGCCCGACTTCACCACGACGACGGGTTTGGCGCGCGCGGCGGCACGCGCGGCGGACATGAACTTGCGCGCGTCGCGGATGTGTTCGACGTAGAGCAGGATCGCGCGGGTGCGGTAGTCGGTGGCGAAGTAGTCGAGCAGGTCGGCGAAGTCCACGTCCAGCGCGTCGCCCAGCGAGACCACCGCGGAGAAGCCGACCGCGCGCGCCACGCCCCATTCCACCAGCGCCGCGGCGATGGCGCTGGATTCGGAGATCAGCGCCAGGTCGCCTGGCTGCGGGCAGTGCGCGGCGATGCTGGCGTTGAGCCGCGCATGCGGCGCGATCACGCCCAGGCAGTGCGGGCCGAGGATACGCAGGCCCTTGGCGCGCGCGGCGCTCTCCACCCGCGCCGCGGCCGACCCCGGTCCGCTGCCGAGCCCGGCGGTGAGGATGATCGCCGCGGCCACACCGCGCCGGGCGGCGATCGACACGATGCGCGGCACCATCCGCGCCGGTGCGGTGATCACCACCAGGTCCGGTACCCATGGCAGGTCGGTGAGCCGACGCACCGTGGGCACGCCGTCGATCTCGCGGTAGCGCGGGCTGACCCAGCCGATCTGCCCGGGAAACCCGGCCGCGCGCAGGCTGCGCACCACCGCGCGCCCGGCGGAGCGCTCGCGCGGGCTGCCGCCGACGATGGCGACCGAGGCGGGGCGGAACACGGACTGCAGGTGATAGGTGCTCATGGCGGCGGCAGAGGCGAGCGAATGCGCTAACGGTACACGGCTGGCCGCGGCGCGGGGATGATCCGGGTCTTGCGGCGCACCGTACCGCGCGTTCGGCGACAGTGCGCACCGTCGCGATTCCGGCGTTCGCGCGTCGGGGCTGAAGCCCCTCCCACAAGGACTCCGGTCGGCCGCCCGGTGCTCATGGCTCGCGTGTGCTGCTGGATCAGGAGCGGCACCGCCGGCAGCAGACCTCCTTGGGGGGAGCGTTTCAGGACACCTCGAATCACCGTTTCTGCGGCGCATCGCGCTGTCTCGTAGGAGCGGCTTCAGCCGCGACGAGGCTCTACCGGTAAGACACGGTCGCGGCTGAAGCCGCTCCTACGCGTGTGCCTCTCGTCCTTATTCGAGGTGTCCTTCAGTCGCGACGCGACCGAGCCTCAGGCGAGGCGACCGCGCAAGCGCAGCGCCCTGATCGGGCGGCGATCCCCTCCCCCACAGGAAGGCCAGCAGCACCGTCACGCACCCGGCCTCGACCTCCAAGGATTCGCAGAGCCCATCGGGCACCCCGCACGCAGCCCGGGTCAGCAGACGGTCGCATTGGCGGCCGCATAATGCGGCGATGGAGACGACTCGTGCATAGCGGCGGCCTGGAACTGGCGCTGGTGCTGCTGCTGGCCGCGGTGATCGCGGTGCCGGTGTTCAAGCGCCTGGGCCTAGGCGCCGTGCTGGCCTACCTGGCCGCGGGCGTGGTGCTGGGGCCGGACGGGCTGGGCTTCGTGCAGGACACCGAGCGCATCCTCAACGCGGCCGAAATCGGCGTGGTGATGCTGCTGTTCCTGATCGGCCTGGAGCTGTCGCCGGCACGGTTGAAGCTGATGCGGCACGCGGTGTTCGGCGCCGGCAGCGCCCAGGTCGCGCTGACCGCGTTGCCGCTGGGCGCGCTGGCGCTGTGCATGGGCCTGAACTGGAAGAGCGCGCTGGTGATCGGCCTGGCGCTGGCGCTGTCGTCCACGGCGGTGGGCCTGCAGCTGCTGGCCGAGCGCAAGGCGCTCAACAGCGACTACGGCCGGCTCGGCTTCGCCATCCTGCTGTTCCAGGACCTGATCGCGATCCCGCTGCTGGCGGCGGTGCCGCTGCTCGGCGGCGCCAAGAACGACACGCTGACCTGGTCGGAAGTGGGCCAGGCGCTGGGCGCGCTGGCGGTGGTGGTGCTGTGCGGGCGCTTCGTGCTGCGCCACCTGTTCCGCACGGTGGCGCGCACGCGCATGCCCGAGGTGTTCACCGCCAGCGCGCTGCTGGTGGTGCTGGGCAATGCCTGGTTCCTGCAGAAGGCCGGGCTCAGCCCCAGCCTGGGGGCGTTCCTGGCCGGCGTGCTGCTGGCCGATTCGGAGTTCCGCCACGAGCTGGAGGCGCAGATCGAGCCGTTCCAGGGCCTGCTGCTGGGCGTGTTTTTCATCGCCGTGGGCATGGGCATCGACCTGGACCGTATCGTCGCCGAGCCGTGGCTGATCGCGGGTGCCGTGGCCACGCTGCTGCTGGTCAAGTTCGCGCTGCTGGCCGGCATCGCCCGCGTGCTGCGCCTGCCCTGGCGCAGCGCGCTGCTGCTGGGCAGCCTGCTGTGGCTGGGCGGCGAGTTCGCCTTCGTGGTGTTCACCGAGGCGCAGCGGGTGCGCCTGCTCGACGACGCCACCCACGACCGCCTGGTCGCGGTGGTCGGCGTGTCGATGGCGCTGACGCCGCTGCTGCTGATCGGCATGCAGCGCCTGCTCGGCGCCAGCGAGGCCGGCAAGGGCAAGCGTCCGCAGCTGCCGGCGGAACAGTACGACACCGTGGATGCGCAGCGCGCGCAGGTGCTGATCGCCGGTATGGGCCGCTTCGGCCAGATCGTGGCGCGCCTGCTGACTGCGCAGCGCATCCCGTTCGTGGCGCTGGAACACAATCCGGACACGGTGGAGGACCTGCGCCGCTTCGGCAACAAGATCTACTACGGCGACCCCAGCCGCGCGGACCTGCTGCGCGCGGCCGGCAGCGACGGCATCCGCATCTTCGTGGTGGCGATGGACGACCCGGAGACCAACATCAAGACCACGCGGCTGATCCGCCGGCTCTACCCCACCGCCAAGGTGCTGGCGCGCGCACGCAACCGCCAGCACGCCTGGCGGCTGATGGACCTGGGCGCCGAACCGTTCCGCGAGGTGTTCGCCTCCAGTCTGGAACTGAGCGAGCAGGTGCTGCTCGGTCTCGGCCTGGACCCGGCGACCGCGCGCGACCGCATCGCCCGCTTCCGCGAGCACGACACGCAACTGCTGCGCGCCCAGCACCTGGTCTACGACGACGATGCCGCGTTGGTGCAGACCGCACGCGCGGCGCGCGCCGATCTGACCAAGCTGTTCGAGGCCGACGTCAACGATCCCACGGCCGGGCCGGCGGATGCGACCGGCGCGGGGCAGCCGCGCGGTTGAGGTTGGCGGTTTGGGCGTGACCAGGGCTGCAGGGTCTGCAGTGTTGCTGGCGTGCGATGCGGTGTGCGGTCGCGTCGCGGCCGATCACCGCGCACACGCCACCGCCGTGCGCGACCGGGTCGCGATGGGGAGACTGACCAATCGACAAGCTGCACCCGGATTGCGACATGGTGCGGGCGTCATCCGGCATGGTCGCGTCGGGGCTGAAGCCCCTCCCACGATGACAGTCGAACGCGTCCGCGGCGGTGACGCTTTTGCTGGCGACAAAGGGACGCTAGGACCAGGCAGGGTGTGCCGGTTCGCCAAGGCCAATGCTCGGTAAGCGCGCTGTGTCCGCACGCCACCAATCCTTCCCTTGTGGGAGGGGCTTCAGCCCCGACTGCAGGCTCCAGCCGCCGTCGCTGTGCCGCTCCTGCTGAGATGGAGGCATCCCCGAGCACTGGCGCTCACGCCAGCGCCCGGGGCACCGCCTCAACGCTGGCGCGCCGGACGCTGCGCGGTGCTGCTGGCCGCGCGCTTGACGGCTTTTTTCGCAACTTTCTTCGCGGCCTTCTTGGCCACCTTCTTCGCCGGCGCCGAGGCGGCCTCGCTCCTGCTTGCCTTGCGCGGCGCGGCAGAGGCTGAGGCATTGGCCGGCTTGGCCGCGCTGCGCTTCGGCGCCGGCGTCACCGGCCGGGTTTCGGTGGTGGCGCCGGCCTCCGGCGGGCGACGCGGCGGTGGGCGACGCCCGGCGGTCAGGGTGCGCCAGGTGTGGCCGCCGTTGAGCGCCAGCAGCGCATCGGCCGCAGCCGGGCCGGCGCTGCCGGCCGGGTACTGCGGGGTTTCGTCGGCCGAGGTCTGCCACGCGTCGAGGATGGGCTGCACGATGGTCCAGGCCGCCTCGACCATGGTCGCGTCCTGGAACAAGCCGGCCTCGCCGTGCATGCAGTCCTGCAGCAGGCGCTCGTAGCCCACCGTGTATTCCTTGGGGAACCAGTCGCGGTAGCGGAAATCCATGCGCACCGGCGCCAGGCTGACCCGCGCGCCCGGACGCTTGACGTCGAACTGCAGCGAGATGCCCTCGTCGGGCTGGATGTGCAGCACCAGCCAGTCGGGGCCATAGCCGCCGATCTCGGCGCTGCGCAGCGGGGCCAGCGGTGCCGGCTTGAAGCGGATCGCGATCTCGGTGGTGCGCTCGCGCAGGCGCTTGCCGGTGCGCAGGTAGAACGGCACGCCGGCCCAGCGCCAGGTATCGACCTGCAGCTTCATCGCCACGTAGGTCTCGGTATTGGAATCCGGCGGCACCGTGTCCTCCTCGCGGTAGCCGGGCACGGCGTTGCGGCCGATCGCGCCGGCGGCGTACTGGCCACGCACCACGTCGGCAGGACTCAGTGGCCGTACCGCCTCGATCACCTCGGCACGCCTACGCAGCATCGCGGCGGGGGTGAACGCTGCCGGCGGTTCCATCGCGATCATCGCCAACAGTTGGAACAGGTGGTTGGGCACCATGTCGCGCAGGCAGCCGGTGGGATCGTAGAAACCGCCGCGGCCTTCCACGCCGATGGTCTCGGCCGCGGTGATCTGCACGTGGTCGATGCGGTCGCGGTTCCACACCGGCTCGAACAGGCCGTTGGCGAAGCGGAACGCGAGGATGTTCTGCACCGTTTCCTTGCCCAGGAAATGATCGATGCGGAACACCTGGTCCTCGTCGAGTACGCGGCCGACGATGGCATTGAGCTCGCGCGCGCTCTGCAGGTCGTGGCCGAACGGCTTCTCCACGATCACCCGGCGCCAGCCGCCGGTGGCGCTCTGCTTGACCAGCCCGGCCGCGCCCAGTTGCTCGATCACCGGGGCGAAGAAGCGCGCTGCGGTGGCCAGGTAGAACAGCACGTTGCCGCCGGTGCGGTACTGCGCACCGATCTTGTCCAGCAACGCGCCCAGCGAGCGGTAGGTGCCGGCATCGTTGAAGTCGCCGCGCAGGTAGTGCAGGCGCGAACGCAGCCAGCCCCATACCTCCTCGTCCAGGCCGTCGGCCTTGAACTCGGCGTCGCGGTCGGCCATCAGGCCGCGCATCGCATCGCCGAGCATGCGCCGCCACGCCACTTCGCTGACCGCGCCGTGGTCCACGCCGATCACCGCGAACTCCTCGGGCAGCGCGCCGCTGTGGCGCAGGTTGTACAACGCCGGCAGCACCAGGCGGCGGGTCAGGTCGCCGCGGGCGCCGAACACCACGATCAGGCAGGGAGGAGTGGTCTGGGAAGCATCGCTCATGGATGGGTGTCCTGTTCGCCGATCAAGCCATGCAGGCGCAGCGCCGCGTGGACCAGCGCCACGTGCGAATAGCCCTGCGGAAAATTGCCGAGCATGCGGCCGCTGCGCGGGTCGTACTCCTCGGCCAGCAGGCCGACGTCGTTGCACAGGCCGAGCAAGCGTTCGAACAGCGCCTGCGCCTGCTCGCGGCGGCCGAGCAGCGCATAGTTCTCCACCAGCCAGAAACTGCAGGCGATGAAGGTGCCCTCGCCGGCCGGCAGGCCGTCGCCGCTGTCGTCATCGGCGCGGTAGCGTTCGACCAGGCCGTCGATGCTCAGGCGTTCGGCGATGGCGTCTGCGGTGGCGGCCACGCGCGGATCGTCCGGCGGCAGGAAGCCGACCAGCGGGATCAGCAGGGTCGCCGCGTCCAGGCGCTCGCTGCCGTAGCTCTGCACGAAATAGCCGTCGCGGTGCACGCCCTGCGCCAGCACCTGCGCATGGATCTCGTCGGCCAGCACGCGCCAGTGCGCGCGTTGCGCGGCATCGGCATCGGTGACGCCATCGCGCGCGCCGCAGTCGAAGGCCAGCCACGCCATCACCTTGGAATGCACGAAGTGCTGGCGCTTGTCGCGGATTTCCCAGATGCCTTCGTCCGGATCTCGCCAGCGCTCTTCCAGCACCTCCAGCAGTTGCCGCGCCAGCGAGCGGCCATGCACCGCCGAGGCCATGCCCTCGTGGTGACCGCGGTGGAACGCGGCGATCACCTCGCCATAGACGTCGAGCTGGAACTGGCCGACCGCGGCATTGCCCACACGCACCGGCAAGGCGCCTTCATAACCGGGCAGCCAATCCACCTCCCATTCGGACATGCGCCGCTCGCCGCCGATGCCGTACAGCGCCTGCAACTGGTCCGGCGACCCGGCCACGGTGCGCTGCAGCCAGCCATGGAAGGCGGCGGCTTCGTCGAAGTAGCCGGCCGCGCGCAAGGCGGTCAGGGTGAACACCGCATCGCGCAGCCAGCAGAAACGGTAGTCCCAGTTGCGCTCGCCACCCAGGCGTTCGGGCAGCGAGGTGGTCGGCGCGGCGACGATCGCGCCGGTGGGCAGGTAGCTCAGGCCCTTCAGCACCACCAGCGAGCGCCGCACTGCCTCGGTCCACGGGCCGGCATCCAGGCAGCGGTGCGACCAGCCATGCCAGAACGCCTCGGTCTGCGCCAGCGCCTGTTCCGGTTCCAGCAACGGCGGCAGTTCCAGGTGCGAGGCGCCGTGGCTGAGCACGAACCAGGTGCTCTCGCCGGCCTCCAGCACGAACTCGGACTCGGTGGCGAAGCCGTGGCCTTGCATGGTCTGTGGGCTGCGCAACGCGATCTGGTCCGGCCCGGCCACCGCCTGCAGGCCGCCGTCGATCTGCGAGACCCAGGGGATGGTGCGGCCGTAGTTGAAGCGCAGCTGCAGCTGCATGCGCAGCGGCACCTTGCCATGCAGGCCGCGCACGATCCGCACCACGTGGTTGTGCGTCACCTCGTCGTGGCTGGCGACCATGAAGTCGAGCAGCGCCACCGCACCGGTGTCGGTCTCGAACCGCGTCTCCAGCACCAGGCTGCCGTCGCGGTAGGCGCGGGTGCTGGTGAAAGCGCCCTGTGGCGCGATCGCCCAACGGCCGTGGTCGGGTTCGCCGAGCAGGGCGGCGAACAGGGCATCGGAATCGAAGCGCGGCAGACACAGCCAGTCGATCGAGCCGCAACGGTCCACCAGGGCCGCGCTGCGGCAATTGCCGAGCATGGCGTAGTCTTCGATTCGCGAGGCCATCGTGGGCGCCGGGACGGGGGAGCGGCGAGTCTGCCAGCGCCGGTGTTTGCGTTGCGTAATCGCCGCGCGGTGCCGTTCAGGCGCGCGCAAGCAGCCGGCTGCCGCTACACTGCGCCTGCGCATGACTTCCGATCCCGCTGCCGCCGCCCTGCGCACTCTGGTCCTGGAGGACGATCCGATACTGCGCGATCGCATCCTGGTACCGGGCCTGCGCCGCTTCGGCTTCGCCGCCGATGGCTGCGGCACCGGCGCGGAACTGCAGCAGCGGGTGCAGCGCGACGGCGCCGAGATCGTGGTGCTGGATGTCGGCCTGCCCGACACCGATGGCTTCACCCTGGCCGGTGCGCTGCGCCAGCAGTACCCGGACATCGGCATCGTCATGCTGACCAGCCTCGGCCAGACCGAGGACCGCATCCGCGGCCTGACCGGCGGCGCCGATGCCTACCTGTCCAAACCGGTGGAAATCGACCTGCTGGCCGCGACCCTGCACAGCCTGGCGCGGCGCGTGAGCGGGCGCCCGCCCACGGCGCCGGCGCGCGGGCGCTGGCAGGTGAGCGAAGACGGCTGGTGCCTGCTGTCGCCGGCCGGCGCCGCCGCCGCATTGACCGGCAGCGAACGCCGGTTGTGCCTGCGCCTGCTCGAGCAACCGGGGCTATTGGTGGCGCGCGAGGCATTGATCGCCGCCCTGACGGACCGCGTCTACGACTTCGACGCGCACCGCCTGGATTCGATGGTGCACCGCCTGCGCAGCAAGGTGCAGCGCCGCTGCGGCGAGCCGCTGCCGCTGGCGGCGGTGCACGGCAAGGGCTACATCTTCGATCCCGCCGGTTAGCGCGCACCCTCGCTGGCGCGCGCCACGTTGCACGGGCAGTGGAGCCAGGCGCTACGCCGACGCCGCATCGGCATGCGGCAGCACGATGCGGAAACGCGTGCCCACGCCCACCGTGCTGTCCACCTGGATGCGGCCGCCAGCGCGCACCACCAGGTCGCGCACCACCGCCAGGCCCAGGCCGGTGCCGCTGTCGGCAGGCTTGGTGCTGTAGAACGGCTCGAACACCTGCGCGGCCACCTCCGCCGGCATGCCGTGGCCGTCGTCGGCGACTTCGATGACGGTGGTGTCGTCCTCGCTGGACACAGCGATGTCGAAATGACCACGGTCGGCGATCGCATCGCGGCTGTTGGACGCCAGGTTCAACAGCATCAAATCGAACTGGCTGCGCTCGAAGCGGATCGGCGCCGGCGTCGCCGGTAGCGCACAGCGCAGCACGATCCGCGCTTCCAGCAACTGCCGCAGCATCGGCTGCAGGGCCTCCACCGCCACCGCCGCGTCGAAGCGTTCGACATGCTCGGCATCGCGGCGGCTGAAGCGCAGCAGCCGGCGCACGATGGTCATGCCGCGCTCGGCCGATGTCTCCACCGCTGCCAGGCTGTCCTCCAGTTGCGCGATGCGCTGCGCGTCGCTGGCGAGGTCGTCGTCGTGGCGCGCGGCGGCGAAGCCGGACATCACCGCCAGGATGTTGTTGAAGTCGTGGGCCAGGCCGCTGGCCATGCGCTCGGTGATCTCGCGCTTCTGCGCGTGGATCAACTGAGTCTGCGCGCGTTCGCGCTCCTGCATTTCCTGCTGCAGGCGCTGGCCGCGCGCGTTGGACTCGCGCAGGCTTTCGCGCAGCGCCTCGGTGGTGCGGTCCAGCAGCAGCGCCACCAGCAGGTAACTGAACAGCACCGGCAGCACGTTGAAGAACGCCTGTGCGGGCGCATCGGCGAGTTCCAGCAGTGCGTCATGGCCGACGCCGACGCCAAGCATCAGCAGCAGGGCGGCGAACGTCACCCATAGCGCGCGGCGCCCGAGCACCAGGCCGGCCAGGATCAGCGCCAGTATCTGCGCCAGTTGGTCCGGTAGTTGTCGCTGGAACCCATTGATGGCGGCATTGACCAGCAGCGAGCCGAGCATCGCCCCAAGCAACAGCCGCACGCCGCCGCGCAAGGCGCCATGGCGCACGCGCACGAAGCCGATCGCCGCGCAGACGCCGATCAGCAGGCTCATGCCCAACGAGATCAGCATGCCCGGCGGCAGCGGCTGCCCGCGCAACTGCGGCCAAGCAAGCACCACCGCGACCGCGATCGTGGCGGGAATGGTCACCGCCAGGAACAGCAGCAGCAACTGGATCACCCGCGCATTGCGCCGATCCACCTCGTCCAGTAGCGGCGCGCGGCCCAGCCAGTTCCAGAACGCCTTCATGCCCCGGTGCCCAGCCCGTTCAGTGAGAATCCTGTGATGATCATGCGAGAACTTGCGGGTGACAAGCCGGTGACGGCGGGCCTAAGTTCACATGACGGAGCGCGCCCGGGGACGACGGCGCGACATCCAGACCACTCCTGACCGATACGGAGGCGCACACGCGCCGCCGACGTCGCCTTCTGCCCTGCCGTTTCCCAGCCCGAGATCGCCATGAACGATTGTACTTCCCCCCTTGGCACCGCCGCCCGTCATCCGATTCCCCGCGCCTACAGCACCCTGGCCCTGGCCTGCGCGCTGTGCCTGACCTCGACGGCCATGGCGCAGACGCCCACCGCCGCGGCGACCGCGGCGGCCGGCACCGCCCAGCCCGCCACCACCACCACCGGCACCGACGCCACGGCCACCGACGCCAACGCCAACGCGACCCCGACCGCGGTCACCTACGACCCCAGCGTCTACTTCAAGGCCACCGGCAGCGCCAACAGCAATGCCGGCGCCGATGCCGAAGGCGACGAAGCGCTGGCCGCCGGCGAATCCGCTTCGGCGGTCGGCACCGGCGCCATGGCGCTGGGCGGCGGTGCGGTCGGCTATGCCGACCACGCACTGGCGGTGGGCCACAACAGCCTGGCCACCGAGATCTCCACCACCGCCGTCGGCGGCATGCTCGACGTGGACTACTCGTACCTGTCCGGCGGCGTAAAGATCCTGCAGCAGACCTCCGCCACCGGCATGGCCGCCACCGCGCTGGGCGCCGGCGCCCAGGCCAGCGGCAAGTTCAACGTGGCCGCCGGCGCCGGCGCGATCGCCAGCGACCGCTCCAGCGTCGCCGTCGGCGGCATCGTCGACGTGGGCGAAGACAGCTTGAGCAGTGAAGGCATGCAGTTGCAGGCCACCCAGGCCACCGGTCCGCTGTCCACCGCGCTGGGCGGCGGCGCGCTGGCCACCGCCTACAACGCGACCGCAGTCGGCGCACTGGCCGAGGCCAGCGCGAACCGCACCCTCGCCGTGGGCTCCACCGCGCTGGCCAACCAGTACGCCGCCGTGGCAGTGGGCGCGCAGAGCCAGGCCACCGCCGAGTGGGCGACCGCCTTCGGCAACGCTGCCCGCGCCTGGGGCACCCACAGCGTGGCCCTCGGCCCCAGCGCGTTCGCGCAGAACGACGACGCCACCGCGGTCGGGCCGGCCGCGTTAGCCCTCGGCACCGGCTCCACCGCGCTCGGCAACGGCTCCTGGGCCGGCGGCACCCGCAGCCTGGCGCTCGGCGCGGCGACGGTGTGGAACGGCAACTTCTTCCTCGATACGCCGGTGATGTTCTACGACAGCATCGCCATGGGCACCAAGGCCGACGTGTTCGGCGACCATTCGATCGCGATCGGCGCCGGCGCGCGCGTGGGCAACTCGCAGTTCGTCGACGGCAAGCTGACCATCACCAACAACAGCGTGGCGCTGGGCGCCGGCTCGATCACCGAACGCGACAACACCGTGTCCATCGGCGCGGCGGGCGCCGAGCGCCAGCTCACCAACCTGGCTGCCGGCACCATGGATACCGATGCGGTCAACCTGGCGCAGCTGCGCAACGTCGCCGCCGCGTTCGGCGCCGGCAGCGTGGTCGACGCCAACGGCAACCTGATCGGCGGCAACTATCTGGTGCAGGGCAATCACTACACCGACCTGGGTTCGGCGATGGGCGCGCTCGACACCGCCCTGACCGGCTTCGGCAACCGCCTCAACACCATCGGCGGGTCGGGCGGCATCAGCATCGGCGACGGCGGCGGGGCGGCCAGCGCCCCCAGCACCGGTGCCGGCACCAACGCCGTGGCCGTGGGCTCCGGGGCCATCGCCAACGGCAACAACGGCCTGGCGATGGGCGCGCAGGCCCTGGCCTACGGCCCCAACGACACCGCCATCGGCGGCAATGCCCAGGTCAATGCCGACGGCAGCACCGCGGTCGGCGCCAACGCCCGCGTTGCCGCGGTGGCGACCAATGCGGTGGCGGTCGGCGAGAGCGCCAGTGCCTCGGCCGCCTCGGCCACCGCGCTCGGCCAGGGCGCCTCGGCCAGTGCCGCCAACTCCGTGGCACTGGGCCAGGGCTCGGTCGCCGATCGCGCCAACACGGTGTCGGTGGGCAGCGCCGGCAACGAGCGTCAGGTCGCCAACGTCGCCGCCGGCAGCGCCGACACCGACGCGGTCAACGTGGCGCAGATGCGCGCCGGCAACAACGCCACCCTGAGCAGCGCCAACGCCTACACCAACACCCGCATCACCGCGCTGGACGACAGCTTCAACCAGCTGCGCACCGACACCGAGCATCGCCTGGACGGCATGGACCGGCGCATGGACAAGCTCGGCGCGATGAGCGCGGCGATGCTCAACATGGCGGTCAACGCCGCCGGCACGCAGAGCCCGCGCGGGCGCGTGTCGGTCGGTGCCGGCTTCCAGGGCGGGCAGCAGGCGCTGTCGGTCGGCTACGCCCGCAAGATCGGCGAGCGCGCCTCGTTCAGCCTGGGCGGCGCCTTCAGCAGCGGCGAGTCCTCGGCCGGCATCGGCGTGGGTATCGATCTGTGACGTACCGCGGCGCCGCGTGCGCCGCGGTTTTCTCCTTCTCTCCTCTCTCTTCCAGGATCCGCAGATGATGTCTTCCAACACCCTCGCCGCTGCCCTCGCCGCCATCCTGTTCGCCGGTGGCGCGCAGGCGGCCACTCCCACCATCCCCCTGGGCGGCGTGCAGGGCCCGGTGCCGCAATCGGCCAGCGCCAACGACCTGGGCCAGCGCTTCATCGTCAAGACCCGCGATGGCGGCACCCAGGCGCGCAGCATGCTCGCCACCACCCTGAGCAGCGCGGTGGCGCGCAGCGGCATGCAGCGCGCCCAGATCAGCAGCAATGGCCTGACCCTGCGCAGCGCGGTCAGCGCCAAGGTGCTGCGTGACATGGCGGTACCGGGCTGGCACGTGGTGCAGACCTCGCGCCACCTCAGCGACAGCGAGCGCGCCGCCTTCATCAACGAACTCAAGGCCGACCCGTCGGTGGAATCGGTGCAGGTCGACCGCCTGTACCAGCGCCTGGACGAGGCCAGCGTGCGCGGACCGGCCGTCGCCGCGGCCGCCGCCGCCACCACCCCCAACGATCCGGCCTACGCCAAGCTGCAGTGGAACTTCAACAACGCGGTCGGCGGGGTCAACGCCGAGCAGGGCTGGACCCGCTCCACCGGCAAGGGCGTGGTGGTGGCGGTGGTCGACACCGGCGTGGTCAAGAACAACCCCGACCTGGCCGCCAACGTGCTGCCGGGCTACGACATGATCACCGACCACCGCGTCTCGCGCCGCGCCACCGATGGCCGCGCGCCCGGCGGCGACGACCTGGGCGACTGGGTGGAGGCCGACTACTGCGTCCCGCTGGGCGCCAGCGGCAATGCGCCGGAAAACAGCTCCTGGCACGGCAGCCACGTCTCCGGCACCATCGCCCAGGTCACCAACAACAACCTGGCCACCGCCGGCCTGGCCTACGACGCCAAGATCCTGCCGGTGCGCGTGCTCGGTTCCTGCGGCGGCTTCGGCAGCGACATCGCCGACGGCATGCTGTGGGCCGCCGGCCTGCCGGTGGACGGCCTGCCGACCAACCCGAACCCGGCCGAAGTGATCAACATGAGCCTGGGCAGCAGCGGCCCGGACAGCTGCCCGCAGCTCTACCAGGACGCGATCGACAAGATCAACGCCAAGGGCACCATCATCGTGGTCGCCGCAGGCAACTCCAATGCCGATGCCGGCACCTACACCATGTCCTCGTGCAGCGGCGTCATCAGCGTCGGCGCCTCGCGCATCAACGGCGGCCGCGCCAGCTACTCCAACTACGGCACCCGCGTGGACCTCGCCGCGCCGGGCGGCGGCGGCGACGTCGACGGCAACCCCGGCGGCTACATCTTCCAGGTGATCAACGGCGGCACGCAGAGCCCGACCAGTGACTGGCAGATCGGCGGCATGGCCGGCACCTCGATGGCCTCCCCGCACGTGGCCGCGGCGGTGGCGCTGGTGCAGAGCATCGCCAAGACCCCGTTCACCTGGACCGGCATGCGCGAGCTGCTGCGCGCCAGTGCGCGGCCGTTCCCGGTCGCCATCGCCACCAATACCCCCATCGGCACCGGCATCCTGGACGTGGACATGCTGCTGCAGATGGTCACCAACCCGCCGTGCGATCCGTCGGACAGCAGCTGCGTGCCGCCGACCAAGACGATGACCAACAAGGTCGAGATGCGCGGCCTCAGCAGCCAGGGCGGCGACGCGCTGTACAGCTTCCAGGCCGCGGCCGGGAGCACGGTCAGCTTCATGACCTTCGGCGGCACCGGCAACGTGGCGATGTACGTGTCGGCCGGCAAGGTGCCGACCAGCAGCAGCGCCGACGCCCGCTCCACCCGCCCCGGCACCACCACCCAGACGGTCCGCCTCACCCCGTCCAGCGCCACGACCTACTACGTGCGTCTGAGCGGCAGCTACAGCGGCCTGACCGTGGTCGGCCGGCAGTAAGGCCCGATCGCGCGGCGGCGCCGTTCGCCGCCGCGCACCGTGCGCGGGAGGACATCCTCCCGCAGCGGTTCCGAAAGCAGCGACGTGCCCACCATGACGCAATTCGCCCGCCCTCCGGCGGGCATTTTTTTGCTTGGTGGCGCACGCCGATGCCGCGCGATGCCGCAAGCCCCTCTCCGGGTTGGGGTGAGGGTGCGGCACAAGGCGCGGTGCAAGGGCGACACGAGGCGACGCCCTACCCTCATCCGGCCCTTCGGGCCACCTTCTCCCCGGTGGGAGAAGGAAGAGCGCTAGCGGCTTTCGCGCAGGAAGCGGGCCATCGACGACACCCCCGGCAGCGCCGGCTGGAACTGCCCGGCGACGTCGACGAAGCCGCGCATCACCGCGATCTCGCGCGGGGTGCGGTTCAAGGTATCGCGCAGTTCCGGATCGGCACCGGCGCGCAGCAGGCGCTGCACCAGCAGCGGCAGGCCGTGCAGCGCGGCCAGGTGCAGCGGGCCGAAGCCGCGCGGATCCTGCACCTCCAGGCTGACCTCCTCGTCGAGCAGGCGCTCGACGCCGGCCAGCACCACCGGCTCCTCGCAGGCCGTGCCCGGCTCGGCGCGCGCGCCCAGCAGCAACAGCAGCGGCGTCACCCCGCCGGCGGAGCCGCGGTCGGCCTCGGCACCGGCCAGCAGCAGCGTGTCCAGCAGGGCCAGCAGGCGTGTCTTGTCGCGCGCGGTGAAGCCGTACAGCGCGGCGCAGTGCAGCGGCGCCAGTTGCTGCGCGTCGCCGGCATGCACATCGGCGCCGGCGGCCAGCAGCCGCGCGGCGATGTCCGGCAGGCCCAGCGCGCAGGCCAGCATCAGCACGGTGACGCCGCCCGGCAGGCGGTGTTCGATCTGCGCGCCGGCCTGCAGCAGGGCGGCGACGATCTCGGTCTGGCGCATGCTCACCGCCGCCGACAGCGGCGTGGCGCCGCTGGCCGCAGCGTGCTGCAGATCGGCGCCGCGCGACAGCAGCAGCTTCACGGCCGCGGCATGGCCACCGCCGGCGGCGCGCAGCAGCGCGGTGCAGCCCTGCGCGTCCACCGCATCCACCGGCAGACCCAGATCGATCAGCCGGCGGATCGCCTCGGCGTCGCCGACCATCGCCGCGGCCGGCACGTCGGCCTCGCGCAGCGGGCGCCGCGGCAGCGGCCAGGTGCGCCAGTCCAGCCAGTCGGCCAGGTCGCGGCGGCCACTGGCCAGGGCCACGCCGAGCGGGGTCTGGCCGTCGGCGGCGCGCGCATCCGGCGAGGCGCCCTGCTGGATCAGCAGTTTCAGCGAGGCCTCGCGGCCCAGCGCGGCGGCCAGGTGCAGCGCGGTCATGCCGTGGCTGTCGCGCGCCTCGCGGTCGGCGCCGCGTTCGAGCAACTGCAACTGCAGCCGCAGCCAGCCCAGCCGCACCGCCAGCGACAGCGGCGGGTCGCCGGCCGGCGACGGCGCGAACGGATCGGCGCCGCGCTCGAGCAGTTCCAGGGCGAACTGTTCCAGCGCGCGCGAGGCGTGATCGTGCTGCGCGCAGGCGGCGAGCAGCCGGGTCAGGCCGCCGCGGCCGGCCGGCGACACGCCGTGGCGCAGCATCGCCTGCAGGCTGGGCACCGCCTCCACGCCGCGCGAGAGCAGCGCGAACATCGGGGTGTCGCCGCAGGCATCGAGGACTTCCGGCTCGGCGCCGTGCGCCAGCAGCCAGTCCACCGCCTGCGCGTTCAGCGCCAGCGGCGCGTCGTGCAGCAGCGCGCCCAGTTCCTCGGCCGCGCACAGCCGCGCCAGCGCGGCCAGGCCGTCGCGCGGCTGGCCCAGTTGCAGGCCCTCGCGCAGCAATTCCAGCGGTGGCCGGTCGGGCAGGCCGGCGGGGCCGGTCTCGCCCTGGCCGTCGCTGACCGCGGCCGGCAGCGGGTAGTCCGGGTCCAGCGCGGACACGATCGCCCAGCGCCCGGCCTCGGCCGCCAGGTCGACCGCGCGGCGGCCGCTGTGGTCCGGCTGCGCCGGCGCCACGCCCAGGTCGAGCAGGCGCCGGATCAGGCCGGGGGCGACGTGGTCGGCAGTGCAGGCCAGCAGGATCGCGTTGCGGCCGTCGCCATCGACCGCAGTGAGGTCGGGCTTGTGCGGCAGCAACCGTTCTAGGACCGCCACGCGGCCGTGGCGGGCGGCTTCCAGCCACGGCGTGCGGCCCAGCGCGTCGCGCGCTTCCAGGTTGGCGCCGGCACCGAGCAGGGCCTGCACGATCTCCACGTGGCCGGCCTGCGCGGCCTCGTGCAGCGCGCTGCGGCGCTGGCGGTCGCGCGCGTCGACCCGCGCCTTGTGCTTGAGCAACAACTGCACGCCGGCCGGATCGTCCTCCTCGGTGCCGGCCGCGGCCAGCAGCACCGGGCTGGCCTCGGCCGGTTCGGGCTTGGCGCCGCGCTCGAGCAGGAACTTGGCCATGCGCCAGTTGCCGACCTGGCAGGCCACCGCCAGCGGGGTCAGGCCGTCGCGGTTGGCCGCGTCCAGTTCGGCGGCGGCGTCGCGCAGCAGCGCGGCCACGCCCGGGTCGGAACTGCGCGCGGCGTGATGCAGGGGGGTGTTGCCGTCGCCGTCGCTGGCGCGCGGGTCGGCGCCGTTGGCGAGCAGGGTCATCACCGCCTCCGGGCGGCCATGCCAGCTGTCGCGGGTGGCGGCCAGCAGCGGCGTCATGCCCAGGTGCGGGCGATTGACGTCGACGCCGCGCACGATCAGTTCGCGCAGCAGGCGCAGGTCCGGCAGCACCGCGGCCAGTACCGGCAGGCTGCGCTGGTCGCGCCACTCGGCGGCGGGCAGCGCATGCGGATCGGCACCGGCCTGCAGCAACTGCAGCGCGCGATCGACGCGGCCACCGCGGGCGGCGTCGTACAGCGCCGCATGCAGTTCGTCCTGCGCCGGCGGCGGCTCGTCCGCGCGCGGCGCGGCGGTGGCGCTGAGTTCGGCGAACAGGTCGGCGGAGGACACCGGCGGGGTCAGCGCCTGCGGCGGCGCCACCCGTTGCAGGCCGGCATGCAGCAGCGGCGACAGCAGCGCATAGGCCAGCGCCAGCGGCCAGCGCGCGGCGTCGGCAAGCAGTCCCGGCCAGGCCAGCACCACGCCGAGCCCGGCCAGCACCAGCACCAGCGCGGCCACCGCCAGCCCGCGCCAGGCCTGCACGTCCTGCTGCGCCAGCGCGTGCCAGCGCGCGCCCAGCGGGCCGCCTTCGCTGTCGCTGCCGTGCCACAGCGGCCAGGTCCGCCACAGGCCGAGCAACGCGGCACTGGCGGCCACGCTCAGCGCCAGCGCCGCGGCCAGGCTGCCGCTGTCGTGCAGCGCCGCCAGCGGCCAGGCCACCAGCACCGCGACCAGCGCCATGCCGCCGGCCCACAGCACCAGCAGCGGCGCCGCCGCGACGATCAGCTCGCGCGCAGCGTGCGGACGCGGCCGGCTGCCGCGGTGCCAGGACAGCGCCAGCGCGAACGCCGGCTGCGCCAGCCATGCGCCCAGCGCGGCGGCCAGCGGGCCGAATCCGGCGGCCAGCGCCAGCACCGCGCCGAGCGCGGCGGCGAGCATCGGCGCACGCGCGCGGAGAAAGGAGTCAGTCATCGTGTCGATCGGTGGTGCCGGGCAGTCGCGGCGGCAATTGCAGATGGAAGCCGCAGCCGGCGAGGTTGGCGCGCACCGCGGCCGGATCGGCGCGGGCCAGCGTGCGCTCGGCGGTCAAGGCCACCTCGAGCACGAACGCCAGCGGCTGCAGCGACGCCAGCAGGTCCGACGGCAGACGGCCGAAGTCGTCGCGGGCGGCGAGATACAGATAGGTGTCCGGCTTGCGTTGGCTTTTGTAGACGTAGGCTTGCATGCCCGTGGCGTGCGCCTGGCGTGGAAAGGCAAGCGATTGTGGAGGAAATGCGCCAGCGGCGAAAGCGCACGCCGGCCCTGCGCTGAACGGATCCGGGCCGGAGCGCTATTCACGTTCGCATTGCGGGCGTTTCACGGCATGACCGAATGCGTCGATATACTCCGTTGATTGACCTTGTATGGAATACCGCGTGACCGAAGCGTCCCCGTCGCCCCGCATGGCTCCCGTGGCAATCCGTGCCTACACCGCGACCAACGCGCTCGGCAGCGGACTGCAGGCCCAGGCCGCGGCGCTGCGCGAGGGCCGCAGCGGGCTGCGCCGCAACGACTTCGGTCCGCAACCGCTGGAATGCTGGATCGGCCGGGTGGACGGGCTGGAAACCGCCGCGCTGCCGGACGCCCTGGCCGCGTGGGAATGCCGCAACAACCGCCTGGCCTGGCTGGCCCTGCAGCAGGACGGCATGGCCGCCGCCGTGGCCGCCGCGGCGCAGCGGCATGGCGCCGAACGGGTGGCGGTGGTGATGGGCACCTCCACTTCGAGCATCGGTGCCAGCGAGGAGGCCTATACCCGGCTCGAGCACGACGCGGACGGCCCGCGCCTGCCTGCCGACCTGGACCGGCCGATCGTGCACACCCCGCATTCGCTCGGCGATTTCGTGCGCGCCGCCACCGGCCTGCGCGGGCCGTGCATCACCGTCGCCACCGCCTGCTCGTCCAGCGCCAAGGTATTCGCCCAGGCGGCACGGCTGATCGCCGCCGGCGTGGTCGACGCGGCGCTGGTCGGTGGTGTGGACACGCTGTGCGGCAGCGTGCTGTTCGGCTTCAACTCGTTGCAGGTGGTGTCGCCGGAACCATGCCGGCCATTCGACGTGCGCCGGGTCGGGCTGTCGCTGGGCGAGGCCGGCGGCTACGCGCTGCTGGAACGCGCCGATGCCGCCGATGCGCCGCCGGCGCAGGCGCTGCTGTGCGGCTACGGCGAATCCAGCGATGCCCACCACATGTCCGCGCCGCATCCGCAGGGGCTGGGCGCCGGCCTGGCGATGCGCGGTGCGCTGCAGCGCGCCGGGGTGGACCCGGCCGAAGTCGGCTATCTCAACCTGCACGGCACCGCGACCCCGGCCAACGACAGCGTCGAGGCCGCCGCGGTGGCAGCGCTGTTCCCGCCGACCCTGCACGCCAGTTCGACCAAGGCCTGGACCGGGCACACGCTCGGCGCCGCCGGCATCGTCGAGTCGGTGTTCGCGCTGCTGGCGCTGCGCGACGGCCTGCTGCCCGGCACCCTCAACAGCGAACTGCCCGATCCCGCCTGCGGCCCGCAGATCCGCTTCGCCACCGCCCATGCACAGGTCCGCTACGCGATGAACAACTCCTTCGGCTTCGGCGGCAACAACTGCTCGCTGCTGTTCGGCCGCGCATGAGCACGCCCATGCTGCGCGCGACGATCGAAGGCATCGGTTTCTGGGCGCCCGGGCTGCCCGGGTGGGCGCTGGCGCAGGCGTTCGCGCGCGGCGACGGCGCGCTGCTGGAGACGCCGGCACGGCCGTCGCCGCAGTTGCTGGCGCCCAACGAGCGCCGCCGTGCGCCGGACACGGTGGCGGTGTCGCTGGACGCGGCGCTGGCCGCCTGCCAGGACGCCGGCCGCGACCCGGCCACGCTGCCGTCGGTGTTCACCTCCACCCACGGCGACCTGGCGATCACCGACTACATGTGCACCACCCTGGCCAGCGAGCCGCTGGCGATCTCGCCGACCAAGTTCCACAACTCGGTGCACAACGCCGCCGCCGGCTACTGGACCATCGGCGCCGGCGCCACCGCCGCGGCGACCGCGATCAGCGCGCACAGCGGCAGCTTCGCGCAGGGCCTGCTGGAAGCGCTGTCGCAGCTGGCCGCGGGCGAGGACGCGGTGCTGCTGGTCGGCTACGACAGCCGCTCGGTGGGCGCGCTGGGCCGCATCGCGCGCAGCGAGGGCCTGCTCGGCGGCGCGCTGGTGCTGAGCGCCGGCACGCGCGACGACAAGCCGCAGCTGCAGGTGCAACTGCGCGACGGCACCGCACCGATCGGCGACGGCCCGCTGGCACGGCATGCCGCGGGCAATGCGATGGCACCGATGCTGCCGCTGTTCGACGCGCTGGCGCTGGGTGGCAGCGGCTGCGTGCTCGATGCCGGCGGCGGCCGCTGCCTGCAGGTGGAGCTGCGCGCATGAGCCGCACGCCACTGACCGCCGCCGACGCCGCGATCCTGATTCCGGCCCTCAACGAACGGCTGCGCATCCGCGAGGTGGTCAGCGACGCGCTGGCGCACTGCCCGCGGGTGATCGTGGTCGACGACGGCTCCGACGACGGCACCAGCGACTGCATCGCCGACCTGCCGGTGACCCTGCTGCGCCACCCGCAGCGCCGCGGCAAGGGCGCGGCGCTGCGCAGCGGTTTCGCCGAGGCGCAGCGCCAGGGCGCGCGCGCGGTGATGACCATGGACGGCGACGGCCAGCACAGCGCCGCCGACTTCCCGCGGCTGCTGGCCGCGGCCAACCGCCACCCCGGCTGCGTGATCGTCGGTGCGCGCCTGCGCAAGCGCGCCAGCCAGCCGCCGATCCGCCGCATCGGCAACGACTTCGGCGACTGGGGCATCGCCTGGGGCTGCGGCTTCCGCCTGGTCGACAGCCAGAGCGGCCAGCGCCTGTACCCGCAGTCGGTCTACACCCTGCCCGACGTGCCCGGCGAAGGCTTCGTGTTCGAGGCACAGCTGCTGATCTCGGCCGCGCGCCAGGCCGGCGCGCGGGTGGTGGCGGTGCCGATCGAGACCCGCTACGCCAGCCAGACCCCCGGCACGTTCCGCAAGAGCCACTTCCGGCTGGTGCGCGATCTGTGGAAGATCACCTCGCACGTGATCGTGCAGGTGTGGACCTACGGGCACGTGGTGCGCGAGTACCGGCGCACCCGCGCCAACCCGGTGCTGATCGACGACGTCGACGGCACCCTCGACACGGCACCCCTGGCCGTCGGCAAGGAAAAGACGACATGAATGCAGCGCAGGCGGATGTGGCGATTCTGGGCGGCGGACTGGCCGGACTGACCCTGGCGCTGCAGTTGCGCCAGCGCGACCCGCAGCTGCGCATCCACGTGCTGGAACGGCGCGCGCATCCCGTGCGCGAGGCCGCCTTCAAGGTCGGCGAATCCTCGGTGGAGATCGGCGCGCACTACTTCGCCGAGGTGCTGGGCCTGCGCGAGCACCTGGACGCCGAACAGATCCGCAAGTTCGGCTTCCGCTTCTTCTTCTCCGACGGGCGCGCCGACATCGACCAGTGCACCGAGCTGGGGGTGAGCCAGTTGCTGCCTACCCCGTCGTGGCAGATCGACCGCGGCCGCTTCGAGAACTTCCTCGGCGAACGCGCACGTGCCCTGGGGGTGGAGTTCCTCGACGGCAGCACGGTGCGCGGCGTCGACCTGGCCGAGGACGACGGCGAGCACTGCGTGCGCTACGGCCGCGACGGCGCCGAGACCCGCCTGCAGGCGCGCTGGGTGATCGACGCCAGCGGCCGCGCCGGCCTGCTCAAGCGCAAGCTCGGCCTGGCGCAGGACAACGCGCACCAGGCCAATGCGGTGTGGTGGCGGGTGGACGGGCTGGTCGATCCCAACGGCTGGTCGCAGGACAGCGCCTGGCTGCAGCGCTGCACGCCGCCGGACCGCTGGCGCTCGACCAATCACATGTGCGGCCCCGGCTACTGGTTCTGGCTGATCCCGCTGTCCTCCGGCGCGCATTCGCTGGGCATCGTCTGCGATGCCGCCATGCATCCGCTGGAGACCATGAACACCCATGCCAAGGCGATGGACTGGCTGCGCACGCACCAGCCGCAGGTGGCCAGCACGCTGGAGCGCAGCGAGCACACGGTGCAGGACTTCCTGTTCCTGCGCGACTTCTCCTACGGCTGCAAGCAGGTGTTCTCGGCGCAGCGCTGGGCGCTGACCGGCGAAGCCGGCGTGTTCCTGGACCCGTTCTATTCGCCGGGCAGCGACTTCATCGCCATCAGCAATACCTATATCTGCGAGCTGATCGGGCGCGAGCGTGCCGGGCGCGACATCGCGCCCTACGCCGAGCTGTACCAACAGCTGTACTTCTCGTTCTACGAGAACACCCTGACCCTCTACCAGGACCAGTACCCCTTGTTCGGCGACGCCCAGGTGATGCCGGTCAAGGTGATCTGGGACTACACCTACTACTGGTCGCTGCTGGCGCCGCTGTACTGCACCGACCGCATCGCCGACCTGGCGGTGCTGGGCCGGCTGCGCCCGGCGCTGCAGCACGCCAGCGCGCTCAACCTTGGCGTGCAGGCGCTGCTGCGCGACTGGGGCGCGGCCAACCGCGCGCAGGCCGCGGCGGTGGCCGACGGGCGCCTGCTGGACCAATACCTGATCGGCTGGTTCCACGAACTCAACCGCGCCCTGAGCGACCGGCTGGACGACGCCGCCTTCGTCGCCCGCCTGCATGGCAATGTCGCGCGCATGGCGGAGCTGGCCGGGGAGATCCTGGCCCGCGCCCGCCAGCAGCATCCGGCGCTGGCCGACCACGGCCTGCTGGACGCCTGCCGCGAGGCGCAGACGCCGCTGCCGGTGCTGTCGCCGGACTGGTACGCGGACGCCGCCTGATCCACGCGCAGGGCCGTGCGGCCCTGCAACAACGCGCGCTCCGCACAGCGCCGCGCGCCGCCAGCGGGCGCCACAATTACGCGGCCTGCGTCACATGGGGCGAATATCGCCCGTACATTCGCGTTTTCGCACGCACCGCGGTTGACGCCCCGCGCCGCCGGCGCGACACAGGCCCGCCGCGCCCGCGCCTTTCAGGAGAGAACCGCATGCGCTCCACGCTGCTCGCCTTGGCCCTTCCCCTGGCCGCTCTGGCCACCGCTTCCACCGCACACGCGCAGACGACCGAGCGTGCTCCGGCGTCGCCGGCACCGCTGCAGCAGTCGTGCGACGCGCTGGCGGGCCGGCTCGCCTATCCCGGCACCCGCTTCACCGCGGTGCGCAGCGTGGCCGCCGGCGCCCTGCAGGTAGGCGGCCAACCGATCGGCGCGCATTGCCAGATCACCGGGCTGATGCACGAACGCGTCGGCACGGACGGCCAGTCCTATGCGATCGGCTTCGAGATGCGCCTGCCGGTCGCATGGAACGGACGCTTCTTCTACCAGGCCAATGGCGGCCTGGACGGCAACGTGGTCCCCGCGCTCGGCGACATCGGCGGCGGCGGCCAGCGCGATAACCCGCTGCGCATGGGCTTTGCGGTCATCAGTTCCGACGCCGGGCACAGCAATGCGCAGAACCCGCTGTTCGGCCGCGATCCGCAGGCGCGGCTGGACTACGGCTACCAGGCGGTGCAGGCGCTGACCCCGATGGCCAAGCGCGTGGTGCAGATCGCCTACGGCAAGGCGCCGGACTACAGCTACTTCGGCGGCTGCTCCAACGGCGGCCGCCACGGCATGGTCGCCGCCGCGCGCGATGCGCAGGACTACGACGGCATCCTGGTCGGCGACCCCGGTTTCCACCTGCCCAAGGCGGCGATCGCGGACCTGGCCGCGGCCCAACAATTGGCGGCGCTGGCCGGCGGCAGCGACACGCGCAGCGGCCTGAACGCGGCCGAGCGCAGCCTGGTGGCCGAGCGCATCGTCGCCACCTGCGATGCGCTGGACGGCGTGCGCGACGGCATGGTGCAGGACGTGCTCGCCTGCCAGCGCCGCTTCGACCTGAACCGCGACGTCGCCACCTGCGGCAGCGCCGGGCGCACCGGCCAATGCCTGACTCTGGCGCAGAAGCGCGCGCTGGTCGCCATCCACGCCGGCGTGCGCAACAGCGCCGGAACGCCGCTGTACGCACCCTTCCCCTACGACCCGGGCATCGCCAGCGGCGACTGGGCCGGCTGGCGGCAGGACGCCTCGCTGACCCTGGTGCCCGGATCGGTGGCCTTCGGCTTCGTCACCCCGCCGGAGGACCCGGCGATGCTGCAAGACCTGAAGCGGTACGCGCTGCAGTTCGACATGGACCGCGACGCGCCGAAGATCTTCGCCACGTCCGGCGCCTTTCGCGAATCCGCCTGGTCGTACATGACCCCGCCGAACGAGACCCGGCTGACCACGCTGAAGGCGCGCGGCGGCAAGCTGCTGATCTACCACGGCACCGGCGACGGCATCTTCTCCTTCGCCGACACCGCGGCCTGGTACGACCGCCTGCGCACGGCCGATGCCGACGCCGCCAGCTACGCGCGCCTGTTCGCGGTGCCGGCGATGGCCCATTGCGCCGGCGGACCGGCCACCGACCAGTTCGATGCGCTGACCCCGCTGGTGGCCTGGGTCGAGCAGGGCCAGGCGCCGACTGCGATCGTCGCCAACGCACGCGGCAGCGGCAGCGCCGCGCCCAACAACGAGGTGCCGGCCAGTTGGAGCAGCCAGCGCAGCCGGCCGCTGTGTCCGTATCCGCAGGTGGCGCGCTACGTCGGCGGCGACGTGGAGGCGGCGTCCAGCTTCGTCTGCCGCTGAGCGCCGACCGCCGTTGCGCCGCCGGCGTGGCGGCGCGACGGCCGCGTCGTCTTTGGCGCGGTCAGCCCATGCCGCCGTTGATGCCGATGACCTGGCCGTTGATGTAGGCGGCCGCGTCCGAGCACAGGAAGGCGACCAGCGCGGCCACTTCCTCCGGCTTGCCGGTGCGCCCGGCGGGGACCATCTGCTTGATCGTCTCCGGCGGGAACGCGCTCTCGGCCATCGCGCCCTGGATCACGCCCGGCGCGACCACGTTGACGCTGATGCCGCGGCTGGCCATTTCCCGCGCCAGCGACATGCTGGCGCCGTGCAGCGCGGCCTTGGCCGCGGCGTAGTTGGTCTGCCCGCGGTTGCCCAGCACCGCCGCCACCGAGGACACGCTGACGATGCGGCCCCAACGCGTGCGCGCCATCGGCAGCAGCAGCGGCTGGGTGACATGGAAGAAGCCGTGCAACGACACGTCGATGACGGTGTGCCACTGCGCCGCGGTCATGCCCGCCATCGGCGCGTCGTCGTGGATGCCGGCGTTGTTGACCAGCACCTGGATCGGCCCGGCCTCCAGCAACGTCGCCAGCGCCTGCGCGCTGGCCTGCGCGTCGGCCACGTCGAACGCCACCGCCTCGGCGCTGCCGCCGGCGGCAACGATCGCCTCCACCACCGCCGCGGCCCGCGCGACGTTGGCATTGGCGTGCACGATCACGTGCAGGCCCTGCGCGGCCAGGGCGTGGCAGATCGCGCCACCGAGATCGCCGCTGCCGCCGGTGACCAGGGCACGACGCGGGGAAGAGGAAGCTGTCATCGGCAAGGCTCCGCTGGCGGCCGGCGTCGGCCGCCGACAAGGGGCCGCCATCGTAGAGCAAACCCGGACGCGTTGCGCCATGCGGACTCGCTGCCGCAGCCGACGGCGGCGCTGCGGCGCTGCGCGCATCGATCGCGATGTCGCACCGGTACAGCCAGCGCCTGCGGCCGCCCCGCGGCCGTTCGACTCAGTCGCGGGTGCTGGTTTCCCAGGTGCCGTGCACGACCTCGCCCTTGCGTTCCAGCCGCGCGATCACCGCATCCAGTTCGTCCGGATGCGCCGCGCTGCTGACCAGCGAGGCCACCAGCTCGGTCTGCTCGTCGCCGCGCTCGATCAGGTCCACCGCGCTCACCGGGTAGTGGGCCGCCTCCAGTTCCTCGACCAGGCGCTCGCGCAGTTCGGGCACGGCGGAGGTCGCCACGGTGAGGCGCACCGCATAGTGCATCTCGGTGGCTTGGGCGGTGATTGGGATGCGGTTGATCGCGTTGACCAGCGGCCGCAGCAGGGTGTTGCCGCCGATCACCATGACCGTGAGCAGCGCGGCCTCGGCCAGCATGTCCGCGCCGGCGCAGCAGCCGACCGCGCCCGAACACCACAGCGTGGCGGCGGTGTTGAGCCCGCGCACGTTCATGCCCTCCTTCATGATCACGCCGGCGCCGAGGAAGCCGATGCCGGAGACCACGTAGGAGATCACCCGCACCGCCTCGGCGCTGCCGGCGATGCTCATGCCCAGATCGACGAACGCCGCCGCGCCCAGCGCCACCAGCACGTTGGTGCGCAGGCCGGCGGTGCGCTGGCGGTACTGGCGTTCGGCGCCGATCAGGGTGCCGAGCAGGAATGCCGCCACCAGGCTGACCACCGTGTCCAGGAACGCGGCGGCATGGAAGGTTTCGATGGACCGCATCAACAAGCTCCGTTGTTCCCATCCCGTCGCGATCGACGTGGCGCTACCTTGCCACACCCGTGCTGCGGCGCCCTGACGCCGGCGGCAGGCGCCGGCTCAGCCGGCCGCGCCCAGCACCACCGTGGCGCGGCCCTCGGCCAGCAGTTGCCCGGCATGGGTGATGCGGAAGGCGTACTGCTGGCTGTCGTCGGCCTGCAGCAGCACCTCGGCCTCGCCTTCGATCGGCCCGGCCAGGTCCTGCAGCTCGCTGACGTGCAATTGCACCCCGCGCAGCGCCACCAGCATGCCCGGCCGCACCGGCGTGCCGGCGGCACGGCCGAGCAGGCCGCCGTGCACCGCCATCGCCTGCGCGCCGTACTCGCACAGGTGCAACGCGCGCAGGCGTTCGCCGCTGCGTAGCGGATGCGTGGCCTGGCGATGCGCGCCGCTGCGCAGCCGCACGCGCTGCGCGTCCCAGGCCACCACCTCCTCCCACAGGCACATCAGGCCCTGGTGCGGGACGAGGGCGGCGATGGCGTCGCGTCCGTGCAATGGCTCAGTGTGCATGGCGGGTCTCCTCGGCTTCGCTGGCGGTCTCGCGCGAAATCAGCAGCGCCAGCACGAAATTGAACAGCACGCCCAACGCCACGGTGCTGCCGATCGCGCGCAACACCGGGATGCTGGAAGCGGCCAGCAGCGCAAACACCAGCAAGGTCATCAGGCTGCACACGATCAGCGCATGCAGGGTCCGCAACTGGTCGGCGCGATCGTCGCCGGCGTGGTCGAAGAACAGCGCGTAGTCCAGGCCCAGCCCGGCGGCCAGGATCAGCGCGATCAGGTGGAACAGGTTCAGTTCGACGCCGCAGCCGCGCAGGATCGCCAGGATCAGCAGCGTGGTCAGCGCCATCGGCAGCAGCACGCGCACGATCCGCCGCGGCGTGCGCAAGGCGATCGCCACGGTCAGCGCCAGCAGCACCGCGGCCACGCCCAGCGCGGCCAGCACACGGCCGCGGTAGGCGGCGACCAGCGATTCGGAGGCATCCTTGAGGTCCAGCAGTTGCGCACCGCTGCCCTGCACCGCGCGCGCCAGCTGCGCCGGATCGCGCAGCCCGGTCAGCGACACCAGTGCGGTGGTGCGATCCGGTCGCTCCAGCAGCAGGCCACCGACGGGGGTCGCCAGCGGCGTGCCATGCAGCGCGCGCGCGGTCAGCAGCGGCGCCGTGCGCGCGACCTGCAGGTCGGCCAGGAACGGCGCAAAGGCGTCGGCGCGGAACGGCGTGGCGGCCACCGCGGCGGCGGTGATCGCCTGCGCCTGCGCCGGATCGGGCAAGGCGGCCTGGCGCCGGCGCTGGGTGGCGGCGCTGGGCAGGTAGCGCGCGGCCATGTCGTAGCCGGCCAGCTCGCCCTGCGCCACCAACGCGTCCAAGCGCGGGCGCAGGCGTTCGGAGGCGACCAGCGCCGCGTCGGCGGACGCGGCCGGCAGGGCCAGCACGTAGCGCACGTCGGGCGCGCCCAGTTCCTGGCGCAGGTGCGCGTCGCGGGCCAGGCCATCGGCCGGCACCGGGGTCAGCTTGGACAGGTCGTTCTGCCAGAACGGCCCCGGCGCGAACACGATGATCGCGGCCGCCAGCAGGGCCAGCGGCAGCAGCGACCAGCGCGGCCGCGGCAGCCGCGCGATGCCGCGCCACAGCCGCTCCAGCATCGGCGAATCGGCATGGTCGCGCGGCGAGGGATCGATCAGCGCCGGCAGCAACAGGCGCGTGGTCAGCGCCGCCACCAGCAGGCCAGCGATGGTGAACACCGCCAGCTGGCGCAGGCCGTCCACGCCGGAGAACAGGAAGGTGACGTAGGCGATGCAGGTGGAGACCACACCGGTGGCCAGGGTCGGCCACAGATGGCGCGCGTTCTCGCGCGGATCCAGGCCCGGGCGCTGGTGGCTGAACAGGTGGATCGGATAGTCCTGGACCACGCCGATCAGGGTGAAGCCGAACGCCACGGTGATGCCGTGCACGCCATCGAACAGCAGCGCCACCGCACCGAGCCCGGCCAGGCCGGCGCTGGCCAGCGGCAGCACGCCCAGCACCGGGATCTTCCAGCTGCGGTAGGCGACCAGCAGCAGCACGATCAGCCCCACCGTATCCAGGGTGCCGATCCACTGCGCCTCGTTCTGGGTGCGCCCGCCGATCTCCACCGAGAACGCGCCCGGACCGGTCAGGGTCAGCTTGCTCGCGCTACCCGCGGAGACCTTGGCGAAGGCGGCATGGATCGCGTCCACCGCACGCTGCTGGCCGGTGGGATCGAAGCCGGCGGCGCGGGTCTGCGCCACCAGCAGCGCGTCCTTGCCGGCGCGGTCGAACCAGACGCCCTCGCGCTGCTGCGGGCCGCCGGCCGGCTGCAGGCTCTCGGCCAGGTGCAGCACCTCCAGGGTCGGGTCGCGCGGCAGCAGCGGCTCCACCATCGCCGCCGCCGGCGAGCCCAGGTCCTGCAGCCGCGCCTGCAGCGCATCGCGCAGGGTCGGCGCATCCAGCGGCCTGGCGTCGAAGCTGTCGCTGAGCAGGTAGCGGTACGGCAGCAGGCGCGCGGGGATCGCGTCCAGGCCGGCATCGGCGCCATTGGCGACCAGTTCGAACACATCGTGTTGCGCGACCAGTTCGGCGTGCAGCGCCTGCGATTGCTGCGCCAGCGTGGCCGGATCGGCCCCGGACAGCGACATCAGCAGCAGCCGCGAGCCAGGGCCTTCGCCGAGTTCGTCGAGCAGGAGTTTTTGCGCGGGGGTGCGGGCTTCCGGCATGAACTTGCGCAAGTCCCCCGACACCTGCAGCGCATTGCCCAGCCAGATCCCGGCCACGGTCAGCAGCGCCAGCCATAGCAGCGCCAGCGAGATGCGCATCTTCGAACTGAGGGCACGCTTCATTGCCGCGTTCCCATGCATGCCCGTCCTGCGCGATCAGCGGCGGCACGCGCAGCCGTCAGCCCGGCAGCGCGCTGCCGGCGCCCATCACCTGATGCGTGGTTCACGCCGCGTCGCCGTGGCACAGCGCGGTCAGTGCAGCCCCGTCGACGAGTGTACCGGCAGCCTGCGCAGCACCGGCCAGCAGGGTGCGCTGGACATCGCCCTTGGCCGGGATGGTCTCGATGCAGCGCAGTTCGGCGCCACGGCCGTACAGGCGCAGGCTGCGCACGTGCGCGGCCACGGCCGGGTCCTTGGGCTGCAGCTCCAGTTGCCAGCGTTCGCGGGTGCCGGTGCTGCCGATGGTGTACTGCTGCTGCAGCAGCGCGCGGTCGCCGGACAGCAGCGCGCCGAAGCCGCTCTGCAGGCCGGCCAGTTCCGGCACCCGCGCCAGCGAGAAGCGCCGCGGCGGCTTGCCGTCGCGCTCCAGCGTGGCTTCGCCGCCGCGCAGGGTGGTGGTCTCGTGGTACGGCGCGGTGACCTCGCGCACCAGGGTCTGCGCGTCCGGGCGGCGGTACTCGCCCTGCACGCGCAGCGGGGTCTTCAGCAGCGCCGAGCCGCGCAGTTCGACGAAAGCGGTGCTGACCGGCGCCGGCCGCGCCAGCTTCTGCAGGATCCAGTCGGCGTCCGGCGCCTCAGGCGATGCGGCGCACAGCGGTGCGGCGCTGCACAGCAGTATCAGCATCCACGGCAAGGTGCGGCGCATCGGCATGGCGGTTGTTCCAGAAGTCGTAGAAGTTGAACCAGTTGTAGGGCGCGGAGCGGGTGTAATGCTCCAGCCTGGCGGCGTAATCGCGGATGAGCGCGGCCAGCACCGGCGCGCGCTGCCGGCGCGGCAGGTCCAGGCCTTCGCTGAAGGTCTCGAACACCAGCTCGTAGCGGTTGCCGCCGCGGTACAGGCCGAACGCCAGCACCACCGGCACCTTGAGCGCGGCGGCGATCAGCCACGGCGAGGTCGGGAACAGCGCGCCCTGGCCGATGAACGCGGCCGGCAACGCCGGATCCTCCGGGCGTGGCCGGTCCACCAGCAGCGCGACCAGCGCGCCCTCGTCGGCGGCCTGCTTGATCGCCATGACGATCGAGGTGCTGTCCATGCCGGCGTCGATGATGTTGGCGGCCAGCTGCGGGTTCAGCGCGCCCAGCAGGTCGGTCATCGCCGGATTGTGCGCCTTGTCCAGCACTACCTTAACCTGCACGTCCGGGCGCTCGGTGGCCAGCACCCGCAGCGCGTCGAAGCTGCCCAGGTGCGAACCGAAGATCAGCACGCCGCGGCCGCGGTCCATCTGCGTGTGCAACTGGTCCAGGCCGCGGATGTCCACCCGGAACCGGTGCATCTGCCCGCACAGCATGAACACCCGGTCGAGGATGGTCGAGGCGAAGGTGTGGATGTGCCGCGCCACCTCCAGCAAGGTGGCCGGGCGGTCGAACACGCGGCTGAGGTAGTGCCGTGAATCGCGCCGCTCCGGGCCGCGCACCAGCAGGAAGTACAGGGTGATCGGATACAGCAGCAGGCGCCCGACGGCGCGGCCGCCGTAGCGGGCGATGCTGCGGATCAGCCACAGGGCGAAGCGGCCGCCGCCTTCCGGGCGCTGCTTCCAGCCGGCGCTCACGGCGCCGCCTCGGCGTTGAGTTCGCCACTGACCAGCAGGTCCTCGCCGCGCAGCACGCGGAAGCGCCAGCGCGGCGCGGCGCCGTCCAGTTCCACCCGCGCCGGCTGGCCGGGAAACAGCGGCTGCACGAACTTCACCTGCGGCAGGCGCAGCGGCGCGCGCGCGCCGTGCGCCGCCTCGAGGGCCTGCAGCACGTGGTCCAGCACCACGACGCCGGGCACCACCGGGCGGCCCGGGAAGTGGCCGGGCAGGCTGGGATGATCATGCGGTACGACGAATTGCATACGGGCGACTCATATCCTGGGTTCGAGCATCGCACGGACGGCCTGGTGCGCGCGCTGGGTCAATTCCTGGCGGTTCAGCGGGCCATCCTCGCCGTTCACCCGGATCGGCACGCCGATCCGCACCCGGATGACGCCGGGCCGGACCCGGAACAGGCTGGTCGGCGGCAGCACCTTGCCCGCCCCATCCAGCGCCACCGGCACCACATCCACCCCCGCGTCGATCGCGGCCTGCAGCAGCCCGGCCTTGAAGTCGGCCAGTGCGCCGCTGCGGCTGCGGGTGCCTTCCGGGAACAGGCACAGGTCCTGGCCGCGGCGCAGCAGCGCCGCCGCCTCGCGCCGCATCATCGCCCCGGCGCGGCGGCTGTCGCGGTCCAGGAAGAGCATGCCGGTCGCACGCGCATACCAGTTCACGAACGGCACCTTCAGCATCTCGTCCTTGAGCAGGAAGCGCAGCGGCACCGGCAGCGCCATGAACAGCGCGCAGATGTCGATGATCGACTGGTGGTTGCTGACGAACAGGTGGTTGCGCGACCAGTCCACCCGCTCCTGGCCCTCCACCTGCAGCCGCGCCCCGGCGCCGAACAGCAGCACCGGCGCCCAGAAGCGCGCGCCCATGCGCAACGGCAGGCGCGGCCCGGTCAGCCATAGCAGGACCAGCGCGACGACGATGCCCAGCGCGGTGAACGCCAGGGTGAATACCAGCTGCAGGGTGTTCCACACGGCCCAGGCCATGCGCGAGGGCATCCCTGCCTGCGGCAACTTGGTGTTTTCCTTGATGATCTGCACGACCCTTGCATCCCCTGCACTTCGCGCGTCAGCGCAATAGATCGCGCCAAAAAACCGGCCCCAGCCGCGCCAGCTGGTGCAGGAAGTCGGGCAGATTACGGTAGGGACGCTGCGGAAACCAGCGCCCGCGCATCAGGTACTCGCCGACGAAGAAGCCGCCGATGACCCCGTAGCCCAGCAGGTTGGCGAACAGCGAGGCGCGCGCATCGCTGATCGGCAGCGGCGCGGCCAGGCCCAACTGCGCCAGCACCCCGCTGGGCTGGGCGCACAGCGCCAGCAGCAGGTTGAGCAGGGTCAGCCCCACCAGCAGCAGGGTCCAGGCCAAGGTCAGGCGGCGGGTGTAGCGCAACTGCTCCGGGGTGATCGGCATGCCGGCCTGCCGGTACAGGGCCTCGACGATGCGGGTGATCAGCGGCGTGCGCCCGCGCTGCAGGCTGCGCCCGAAGAACCAGGCCACCCAGGCGGTGAACAGCACCGGCGGCGCGGCCAGCAGCAGCAGGGCGTGCGGCGAGCGCCACAGCGGCACCAGCGCCGCCGTCGCGGCGATGGCCAACGCCCAGGCCCAGGGCCGCCAGCGCGCCATCGGCTCCACCAGCACCATCAGCACCAGCGCCGCCCCGGCCAGCACCGCCAGATCCGGGCGGTGCACGGCGTTGGCCCAGTGCGCCAGCGGCGAGTAGGCCAGCGCCAGCAGCACGCCCAGGGCCAGCGCCCAGGGCGCGGCGTCGGCCGGCTCAGCTGGTCTTGTTGGCTTCGACATGCGCCGACAGCGCGCGCAGCGAGGCGAAGATGCGGCGGTTCTCGTCGTTGTCCGAGCGCAGTTGGAAGCCGTAGCGCTTGCTGATCGCCAGCGCCAGTTCCAGAGCGTCGATCGAGTCCAGCCCCAGGCCGGTATTGAACAGCGGCGCCTCCGGATCGATGTCGCCGGGCTGGACGTCTTCCAGGTTCAGGCTCTCGACCAGCAGCTCGGCCAGTTCACGTTCGGCGGCGGTTTGCGAAGACATCCAGGGGCTTCCAGGCGAAAGGACGGGTGCGACAAGATGGTGCATCGGGCGCTGCGGCGCAACCATCGGCCCGCGAACAGCACGCTATCATGCCGTTTCGCCCCGCCGTTGCGCCCGCAGGTTCCCTCAGGATGACGTCCCCCGCTGTTGCTTCCCTTCTCCCCACCGCAAGCGCCGCCGCGGCAGACACGCCCGACGTGCTTGTGATCGGCGGGGGGCCGGCCGGCTGCGCGGCGGCGATCGTCCTGGCGCAACGCGGCTGGCGGGTGACGGTGCTGGAAAAGGACCACCACCCGCGCTTCCACATCGGCGAATCGCTGCTGCCGATGAACATGCCGATCCTGCAGCGGCTGGGCGTGCTCGAGCAGGTGCGGGCGATCGGCGTGCTCAAGCTCGGCGCCGACTTCCCCAACGATGCCGGCGGCTACAACACCTTCCGTTTCGCCCACGCGCTGGGCGCGCAGTCCGACTTCGCGCTGCAGGTGCCGCGCGCCGACTTCGACCGCGTGCTGTTCGCGCATGCGCGCGCAGTCGGCGCCGACGTGCACGAGGGCGTCCGGGTCGAGGCAGTGCAGCTGGACGGCGAGACGCCGACGGTGCAGGCGCGCAGCGCCGATGGCGTGCGCCACTACCGGCCGCGCTACCTGATCGACGCCAGCGGCCGCGACACCTTCCTCGGCAACAAGCTCAAGCTCAAGCGGTCCAACCCGCGGCACCAGTCGGCGGCGCTGTTCAGCCATTTCCGCGGCGTGGCGCGGCGCCCGGGCGAGGACGCCGGCAACATCAGCATCTACCGCCACGCGCATGGCTGGATGTGGCTGATCCCGCTGCCCGACGATGTGATGAGCGTCGGCGCGGTGTGCGACCCGGAGTACATGAAGACCCGCCAGGGCTGCGACAGCGAGGCGTTCCTGCTGCGCACCCTGGCGCTGAATCCGGACGTGGTGGAGCGCATGGCCGGCGCGCAGCGCGTGGCGCCGGTGCACGCCACCGGCAACTACGCCTACGAATGCACGCGCATGAGCGGGCCGCGCTGGCTGATGCTCGGCGACGCCTACGCCTTCGTCGACCCGATGTTCTCTTCCGGCGTGTACCTGGCCATGCACAGCGCCGAGCGCGGCGCGGCCATGGTCGACGCGGTGCTGCGCGAGCCGGCCAGCGAGGCGCGGCTGCAGCGGCGCCTGGAACGGCACCTGCGCGGCGGCCTGGACGAGTTCAAGTGGTTCATCTACCGCTTCACCTCGCCGACCATGCGCGAGCTGTTCGCACAGCCGCGCAACGTGCTGCAGGTGGAACAGGCCGTGGTGGCGATGCTCGCCGGCGACGTCTTCGACAACCGCGCGGTGCTGCGCCGCCTGCGCGTGTTCCGCGCCATCTATGCGCTGTCCGCGGTGGCGATGCTGCCACGGGCATGGCGCGCCTGGCGCCACCGCCGCCGCCAGGCCCGCGAACAGTTCCACGGCGACACCTTGCACGGAGACACCACCCCATGAGCCGCCCGCACCTGCAGTTTCCGCACCACACGCAGGGCCATCCGCAGTTGCAGGTGGACTACATCGCCGAGACCGACCCGAGCCCGTTGCTGGGCGAGGACCGGGTGCTGGCGGTGTTCGGCTTCGGCGAGACTGCGCCCTATCACGACGACCCACGCTACCTGCGCGTGCCGTTGCAGCCGCACGGTCAGCGCATGCTCGAGGTATGGCGTACCGACGCCCCGGTGCACAGCGGCCGCGACGGCGACATCGCCTGGGCCAGCGACGGCCGCCTGCAGTTCGGCGTCATCGAGATCGACGAACGCCAGGTCGACCTGGACATCGAGGAAGCCGCCGCGCTCGCCTACGCGCAGATCACTGCCTTCGTGTCCGGCAGCGCCACCCCGCGCCTGCTGCGCATCTGGAACTACCTCGACGCGATCACCCTGGGCAGCGGCGACCGCGAGCGCTACCGGCGCTTCTGCGTCGGCCGCGCGCGCGGGCTGGGCGATTTCGACGCCACCCAGCTGCCCGCGGCGACCGCGGTCGGCCGTTGCGACGACGCGCGGGTGATGCAGATCTACTGGCTGGCCGCCGCGCAGGCCGGCACCCCGCTGGAGAACCCGCGTCAGGTCAGCGCCTACCGCTACCCGCGCCAGTACGGCCCGCAACCGCCCAGCTTCGCCCGCGCCATGCTGCCGCCGGCCGGCAGCGACATGCCGCTGCTGCTGTCCGGCACCGCCAGCGTGGTCGGCCACGCCTCCATGCACCAGGGCCAGTTGCTGGCGCAGCTGGAGGAAACCTTCGCCAACTTCGACGCCCTGCTAGCGGCCGCGCGCGAACACGCCCCGGACCTGCCGCCGCAGTTCGGCGACGGCACCCGCCTCAAGGTCTACGTGCGCGAGCCCGCAGACCTGCCGCTGGTCGCCGCCGCCCTCGATACCCGCTTCGGCGGCCGCGTCCCGCGCCTGCTGCTGCACGCGGTGATCTGCCGCGACGAACTGGCGGTGGAGATCGACGGGGTGCATGGCTGAGCACCTGCGTAACTGAACGCACCAGCTCGCCATCGCCGCGACGGCGGTGCGGTTCGTTCGAGCAGGCGTCGAGCGATGCAGGACGGCAGGCCACCACGGCTGCCCCGGTTCGCCGCTTGCAGACACGCTTGCCGATTCCCAAGTCGCGTCGCCCGGTGATCGGTGGCGCCCGTTCCAGACCTTCGCACTGGCCTGCCATGTCCGACAGTCCCCGCAAGATCGTGATCGTGTCCGGCGCGCCCGGCGCAGGGAAAACCACCTTGGCGGTGCCGCTCGCCACACGGCTCGGATTTCCGTTGTTCTGCAAGGATGTCATCAAGGAAACCCTGACCGACGCCCTCGGCGACAGCGGCGGCGATCTCGCCGCATCGCGCCGGATTGGCGGCGCGGCGATGGAACTGCTCTGGTCGCTGGCACGCCACGCGCCGCACGCCGTGCTGGAAGCCAATTTCCGGCCCCGCAGCGCGTACGAACGCGGCAAACTGGCCAGCCTCGACGCCGTCATCGTCGAAGTGCACTGCGACTGCGGCCCCGACGAAACCGCCCGACGTTTTCGGGAACGCGCGGCGGCCAGCGCGCATCACGCTGCGCACCCGTTGAAAGAACTGACGCCGGACATGCTTGCCGAGTACGCCGGACCGGTGGGACTTGGAGCCGTCGTCACGGTGGATACGCGCGTGCCGGTGGACGTGGAGCGCCTCGTCGCCGAGGTGTCGAAACGCTTGTCCGAGTGACGCGCGCCGTCGCTTCGAACGCGAACGACGCCGGGAACACACAGGCGCAATCATGCGCAGCCCTGACGCGTCGATCACCGGCCGGGCCTGGTGAGCGGTGCAACCTGCCAGGCCGCGACTCAGCCGTCGCGGTCCCCAGCCAACAGCGCCAGCATGCGATCGCGCGGCAGCTTGCCGGTCTCGTTGCGCGGCAGGGCGTCGAGCAGGCGCAGGCGCCGCGGCAGGAACACCGGATCCAGCTCGCGGCGCAGGGCGGCGAGGATGGCGGCCTCGTCCAGGGTCGGCGCCACCACCACGGCCGCGATGCGGCCAACGCTCTGACCGGGTTCCGGTTCCAGCTGCAGCATCGCGCCGTCGACCACGCCCGGCAGGGCCAGCAGGCGCCGGGTGAGGTCGGCCAGCGAGGCGCGCTTGCCGGCGATCTCCAGCAGGTCGGCCTGGCGCCCGCGCACCTGGAAGCGGCCGTCGGCGTCCACTTCCATCAGGTCGGCCAGCAGCACCGGCTGCGGCAGATGGGGCGCGTGCACCAGGGTGCCGTCCGGCTGCGGCGCCACGCGCACGCCGGGCAGCGGCGTCCACGGCAGGTCGCAGGCGGTGCGGCGGCTGGCGAACACGCAGGTCTCGGTGGAGCCGAACATCTCGCGCACCTGCCCGCCGAAGCGCGCCTCGGCGGCGGCGGCCAGCTCCTGCGCCAGCGGCGCGGTGGCCGAGACGATGCCGGCCAGCGGCGGCAGGGCGACGCCGGATTCGACCAGCGCGCGCAGATGCACCGGCGTGGTCACCAGCAGCCGCGGCGCCGGCAGTTGCGCCAGCGCCCGTGCCACGTCCTCGGGAAAGAACGGGCGCCCGGCGTGCACCGCCAGCGGCGTCACCAGCGGCAGCAGGATCGACAGCTCCATGCCGTACATGTGCTGCGGCGGCACCGTCGCCACCACCTGCGGCACTGCGGTGTCCGGCCACAGCCCGACCAGCGCCAGCAGGTCCTGGCGGGTGCTGGTGAGGAAGCTGCCCCAGGTCTTGGGATTGGGCTTGGGCGCGCCGGTGCTGCCGGAGGTGAAGCCGATCGCGACCAGCGCATCGTCGGCCAGCTGCGGCATCGGCCCGTCCAGCGACGGCAGCGTGTCCGGCAACTGCCAGTAGCGCGGCGGCGGCTCGGCCAGCGCCAGGTCGCCCAGGCAATAGCAGTCGGCATGGGTGCGCTGCACCTCGGCCACCACCGCCGGTGCGCGCGAGGACGGCAGCAGCGAGGTCTGCCCGCGCAGCGCCACCGCGCAGAACGCGACCATGAAACGGTAGCGGTCCTCGCACAGGTTCAGCGCATGCCGGCCGGCCGGCAGCACCGCGGCCAGGCCGCGCACGTGGCCGAGGAAGGTGGCCAGGTCGATGTGCTCGCCGTTGGCGAAGGCCAGCGGACGGTGCATGTCGCCGACGGCGAGCGGATGCAGCAGGGGCGCGGCGGGAATCTCGGAGGAAACGGCGGACATGCGGGGCGGCGGCTCGGCGGGCGATGACCCGCACGGCGCGGGAAGCCCGTAGCTTGGCCGCCACCGCCGCCGCTGGCAAGCCGGCTGGCCGCCGCGGCGGCCGCCGTCAGTGGTGGTAGCCGGTGTCGGCGGTGATCTTGCCGCGGAACACCCGGTACGACCACGCGGTGTAGCCCAGGATCACCGGCAGCAGCACCGCCAGCCCGACCAGCACGAAACCCTGCGAGGACGGCGGCGAGGCCGCTTCCCAGATGGTCAGCCCGGGCGGCACGATGTTCGGCCAGATGCCCAATACCAGGCCGAAGAAGCCGAGCACGAAGAAGCACAGGGTCAACACGAACGGGCGCGCATCGCGACCCTGCGCCATCGCCGCGCGCCACAGCGCCACCGCGTTGACCAGCACCAGCAGCGGCACCGGCGACAACCACCAGAAGTTCCCGTCGTGGAACCAGCGCGCCATGATCCGCGAGTCCAGGAACGGCAGCCAGGCGCTGACCAGGCCCATGAACACCACCACCACCAGCACCAGCGGCCGGGTCAGGGTACGGGCGATGTGCTGCATCGCGCCTTCGGTCTTGAGGATCAGCCAGCTGCCGCCGAGCAGCGCGTAGCCGAACACCACCGCCGCGCCGGTGAGCATCGAGAACGGGCTGAACCAGCCCAGCACCCCGCCCAGGTACTTGCCGTCCTGCAGCGGCATGCCTTCCACCAGCGCGCCCAGGATCACGCCCTGCCAGAACGCCGCGCACAGCGAGCCCAGCGCGAACGCCCAACCCCATAAATATTTGGAAGTGCGCGCCTTGAAGCGGAACTCGAAAGCCACGCCGCGGAACACCAGTGCGATCAGCATCATCAGCACCGGCAGGTACAGCGCCGACAGCACCACCGCATAGGCCTTCGGGAACGCCGCCAGCAGGCCGGCACCACCCAGCACCAGCCAGGTCTCGTTGCCGTCCCAGATCGGCGCGGCGGTGTTCATCATCAGGTCGAGCTGGTCCTCGTCCTCGGCGAACGGCGCCAGGATGCCCAGGCCGAGCACGAAGCCGTCCAGCAGCACGTACATCAGCACGCCGAAGCCAATCACGCCGAACCAGATCACCGGCAATACGGTCGCCATGTCCATCAGCGGGTCTCCTCGATGTCGTCGTCGGCCGCCGACAGCGGCCGCGCCGGGGTCTTGTCGCCCTCCTGCATCCGCGGCGCCGGCTCGTGCGGCAGCGGCCCGTGGCGCAGCATGCGCAGGATGTACCAACTGCCGAAACCGAACACCAGCGCATAGGCGAGCACGTACACGCTCAGCGAGATCCACACCATCGCCGGGCTGACCGGGCTGACCGCGTCGCGGGTATGCAGCAGGCCGTAGATCACGTACGGCTGGCGCCCGATCTCGGTGACGAACCAGCCGGCGACCAGCGCCACGAACCCGGCTGGCAGCATTGCGTTCCAGGCCAGGTGCAGGGCGCGCCGGCGCAGCAGCGTGCCGCGCCACCAGAAGAACAGCGACACCAGCGCCAGCAGCAGCATCGCCATGCCCAGCCCGACCATCACCCGGAACGCGTAGAACACCGGCTTCACCGGCGGCCGCTCGTCCGCCGGCACCGCGGTCAGCGGGGTGATCTCGCCATCCAGCGTATGGGTCAGGATCACGCTGCCCAGGCGCGGGATGGTCACCTCGTAATCGTTGCGCTCCGCCGTCTCGTTGGGGACCGCGAACACCACCAGCGGCACGCCCTGCCCCGGCGCCTCGCCGTGCCAGTGCCCTTCCATCGCCGCCACCTTGATCGGCTGGTGCTCGAGCGTGTTCAGGCCATGCGCATCGCCAGCGGCGATCTGCAGCGGCAGCGCGATCGCGGCGAAGGCCACCGCCAGCTTGAGCATGCGTCCGGCCGCGTCCAGGTGCTCGCCACGGCGCAGGTACCAGCCGCTGACACCGCCGATCACGAAGCAGGTGGTGATGAACGCGGCTAGCACCATGTGCGTGAGCCGGTACGGGAACGACGGGTTGAAGATCACCTCGCGCCAATTGGCCGGGTAGAACACGCCCTCGACCACGGCGTAGCCGGCCGGCGTCTGCAGCCAGCTGTTGGCCGACAGGATCCAGAACGTGGAGATCAGCGTGCCGATCGCGACCAGGCAGGTGGCCAGGAAGTGCAGCTTCTCCGGCACCTTGTGCCAGCCGAACAGCATCACTCCGAGGAACGAAGCCTCAAGGAAGAACGCGGTCAGCACCTCGTAGCTCAGCAGTGGGCCGAGGATGTTGCCGGCACGTTCGCTGAGCACCGCCCAGTTGGTGCCGAACTGGAAGCTCATCACGATGCCGCTGACCACGCCCATGCCGAAGGACACGGCGAAGATCTTCAGCCAGAAGAAGTACAGGTCGCGCCACACCGTGTCGCGGGTGCGCAGCCAGCGCCACTCAAGGAACGCCAGCCAGCTCGACAGGCCGATGGTGAAGGCCGGGAACAGCACGTGGAAACTGATGACGAATCCGAACTGGATGCGCGACAGCAGCAGGGCGTCCATGGGTAGCGCCTGAGGCAGCGGAAACGATGCCTATTGTTGGTGCGCCGCGGCGAAATGGGATGTGACGGTTTGTCGCAGCGGCGGGCGGTCAGGGCAGTGCCGAGATTCACGCTACATCGTGACCTAGGGGCCAGAGTGGATGCGTCGAGTGCATAAGCGAGGTCGCTGCCAAGCATAGCCGGCACCGAAACTAAAACTTGAACAGGTAAAGCGTTATCCAAGCAAGACAGCGCGCCGTCAATGAAGTGTTCGGCTCGCCATTCGGCACCGATTGCCGACCGCAGCCGCCAAGCATGAAAGAAGACAAGTCCGCTAATGTCGATTCTGTTCGTTTCTATGTATGGCAAGTGTGATAAAGCCGCGCTGCTTACGGGCATCAAATAACCCTATACTTCAACTACTTAGCAGCGATTACCATAAATATCTTTATTTTTCCAAACTCTACAATAGTCTTTGCCTTGTCAAATCCCTGCATTGACCGATTCTGGTTAATTATGCAACTTCTAATCATCCAATAGATCTGGATGTAGTGGAATGGATGGATGAACCCGCGAAACCAAGCAGTACCTGTGCGCAAACAACTCTTGCGACTCCATATCGAACATAAGATCAAGCCTTATAGCCTTGGCTTCTGCCAGCCAAATTCCGCAAAAGCAACACAAGACCTCTCGTTCGGGGTTATTCCCAGCCATAACGTTTCGCCAATCTATTGAGGGATTTCTCAGAAATGTTCTTGAACGTTGTGATTACACCGCGTTCTCCGCTAACGACAACGCTTGAACGGCCAGCCTCGTTAGTCACAATTCGGACTGCCGCACCATCTGCCTGAGTCATAGTGCGCCCCGTCTGCATAACAACTCGCACTTCCTGGGCCGACAGAACTCCTCCTCGAGTAGCGGCCTGTCCAGCAAGCCGCTCTGCACCATGTGCAGTCGTCTGAAGAACCTGCTGTGCGGCTTTACGTTCACCAAAGCCGAACAGAGCTTTGACTGTTGCCATAAAACCGCTACCAGCCGCCACTTCCGGTGCTGCCAGAGTTGCGAACCCAATCGGAGCAGCGATAAGCGCACCAACTCCACGTGCATCCCTTCGATCAGCAGCTTCTTGCTGAGTCATGCGCCCCGACATTAAGTCCAAGTCGTCACGCATCATTTGACATGTTGCAATACTCTCGCAACGTCCATCTGGATCGGTAAAACGATAAGGGTTATTCAGCGCGTACTTGTACCGATTGAAGTTTGCGCCCGTTTTGCCATTTGCCTCAACCGGATCAACGCTCAAGAACCTGCCAACGCCTGGGTCATAATAGCGCTGCTGCATGTATGCGACTCCAGTCGAAGTATCCATGACATGCCCGGTATAACCAGGGCCATCCATGATCGGATGATTCAACAAACTTCCATACGGCTCATACTCGCTACGCTCGACAACATTGCGATCCTTATCCATCATCAACACGGGAGATCCCAGGCCGTCAGTATGAACATAGCGAACAGTCTGCGCTGAAGCGCTGAAGGCAACGAGCAATGGCAGGGCGACTACAGCCATAACACTCAGTGCCGCACGAATCCCTTGGAAATTTGACATCACTCGTCCTGCGGGTTGGAACTATAGATGTGCGATGTAGAGTCGACTTTTCTCATGGAAGTCGGATCGACAACGCTTCCTCTAGCAACATTGCGGTGCAGCATACCCAACGAAATCTACGGTGCAGACTCCGCCAAAGTAGGCTTACTTCAAATAGACCTCAACGAGATCGCAGCCACTAGTCTGTACATCAATCTTACGCTTGTTCACCAATGCCGTCATCAAGACGGCCAGCAAGGCCTTGCCACCCGGCTGATCATCTTGAAAATGCAGGACGGGGTTTCCGGTAGCCTTGCATTCCGCTGGCGTGTCTGACAGCCAGACAAAATGGTCGGCGTGGGCTTGGTATGTGCCCAATTGCACGACATCGAGGTTCTGCATCGATTCGTTTGCCGATGCTTGCCAACTTAGCAAAGCGAGCATCAATAGCAAGCCTCTTTCATATTTCATATTTCTTTTCTTCCCGAAATTGGAATCGATCTTTGCCATACACCGAGGCTTGACCACCCTCGTAACTCCTTACTTCTTCAGCCGTATGGAAATAACTTTGGTGCGATTGCCGAAAAGGCATACACCCGAGTCGACCAGAAGTTCGACATCCGTATTGCTGGTGTAAGCAGCCAGCGCCAACGCCGTCAGCTCTTTGTAAGCTAGATGATTCTTGTCAATCGCGAAGTCATTCAGGGGAGCGGAACATCCAGATGGGCCATCGATTGAGGTATGGATCGCCATCCCTTCGCCATCCCAACCATTCTCGACATAAGTAATTTTCCCCGTCCAGACCACCTGCATGGCAGCGTGCGCCTCGTAAGAAAAACATGATGCTGCGATTGCCAACAGCAGCCCCATCATCTTCAAGTTCATTTCATCCCCTTTTTTAATCCGTTGTTCGTCGTTTTTAATGTCTACGGCCCTTCAGGCCGCAACAGCAAAGAGCTTCAACCGTCACCCGGCTGGACTTAGCCGTTCAACAGCAGCTGATACAGCAACGGCACGATATCCACCGTAGGCCGCTGGTCATGGGTCACGTTCGAAGCCGTGGTGCAGTTGCCGTCCGCCGTGCATGCCGTCACCCGATACGAGTAGGTGCCCGCCGGCCTGGCCAGTGAGGTCCAGTTGCCCTGGCTGCCGTCATACACCGCGGTCCAGGTGACGCCATCCACGCTCTCTTCGACCACGTAGCGGGTCGCGCCGGAGACCGGGTTCCAGCTCACGTAGTCCTTGACGGAAGCGAGCTGGCCCAGCGGCCAGTCGGCTTCGGCAACCAGGCTGCCGCCCAACAGGATGTAGTCGGTGGACTTTGACTGACGCTGGTTCTTCTGGAAACGCAGTGCCCCGGACTGGTCGTACAGCGAGCCGATGTTGCCGGCGCTCTGCAGCGCCAGCGTGCGGCGGCCGTTGCCGTCGTAGCGGTAGGTCTCCTTGCCGGTCGCTTGGCGCAAACGGTTGCCGTAGTCGAACACGAAGGCCTGGCCGTTCTTGTTGCTGAGGTTACCTTGCGGGTCGTAGCTCATGCCGATGACCGTGCTGCCGCCGCAACCACTGGTTTTGACGTTGGTGAGCTGCCAATTGACGTCATAGCAGTAATAGTGATCCCGCCCCGGCGCGACGACGTGGCTCAGATTGTCGAGGACGTCGTAGCTGTAGGTCGCGACGCTGAACATCGGGGACTCAGCCTTAACCAAGCGATCCAGACCGTCGTAGGTCATGCTGCGATTGCCGCGACCCCCCCGCCCGGTGGCGCCGTCGCTGATGCTGGCCACGTTGCCATTGACGTCATACTTATAGCTATCGCTGAGGAACGCGACGCCGTTATAGGCATCCTGGCTGGTCTCGGGCAGCTGGCGCGCGTTTTGCGTCAGGGTATGGACAATACCGTTGCCGTAGGTGAACTGCTTGATCGCGCCATTCGGGTAGTAGCTCACGCCGGTGGCGTAGCCACCAGCCTGGGTGGGCTGGCCCAGGGCATTGGGCGCGTAGTCCACCGTCTGCCCCGACGGATAGCGATGCACCGCCAGATGACCATTGGCGTTATAGCCATAGCCCATTGCCCAGGTTTCGCCATCGGCCTGGCCCTGGCTTTCAGCGATCAGCAGGCGACGCTTGTTGTAGGCGTAGCTGTTGTAGGTGGCAATCCCGTTGTTAAGCGTGGTGATCTGCTTGACCGCGCCATCGGGCCAATAGCTCCAGGACTGGTTGCCATTGCCGTCCGGGAAGCTCAGCGCCTTGATCCGGTTGCGCACGTCGTAGCTACGATCGACCCGACGGCCGGAGGCGAAGGCTGAATCCGCATCGCACGACGTGCTACTGGGCAGCGAGAGGCCAGACGCACTCCATACCAGGTTGCCAGCAGCGTCGTAGCCGTTGGCGGTGGCGCCGGTTTCCGGTTCCACCGTTTTGCACAGCTGCTGATAGCCATCGTAGACATAGCTGCGGGTCACCGACACGGTGCCATTGGCGTCGCGGCGGCGGATGGACAAGGGCTTGCCGAAGATGTCGCGGTTGATGTCGGTGTAAGCGCCTTCCGGATGCTGGATCCAGATCGGTGCGCTGTAATCGGGCTTGTCGAAGACCTGGTAGCCAGTTACCGTCTGGTTGCCACGCGGATCGGTGACACGTGTCTGATTGCCCTGCAGATACTCCGTCAGCGTTGTGAGCAACTGCTGTTCCGAATCCTGCGACACCGACACGATGCGCCCCAATGTGTCGTAGGTCGTCCATTTACCGGTGCTCAGGTTATCCGTCACTCCGACGTAGGAAGCGAAGATCTGCCTGCCATCCTGGTCGTAAGCGAAGCGTTGGAACCGCTGTGTCGCGCCTGCACCGGCATCGTATTCGAGCGTGACGATCGGTCGCCAGAGCGCATCGAAGTAGGTCTCCTTGCGCGCATTGCCTGTCGACACGGTTTGCTTCCAGTGGCCGGGAGCAAGGCCGTACTCCGTTGCATTGACTTGTGAGAACGACAATGCGGTGGCGTTCCATGCCACATTGTCGCCAGAAGGGTAAGCGATGTTCGTCAGCCGCCCGACCGCATCGTAGTCGTAGGTCGTGACGTTCCCGAGCTGATCGGCCACCGACCGAATCCAGCCATTGTCGTCGACCGAGGCCGAAAGCCTCGTCCCATCGGCAAAGGCGATAGTTTGTGGCACGCCACGCTTCCAGCCGGACATTGCGGTGACATTGCCGTTTCCGTCTTTCAACGACGCCAATGTGCCATCTGCGTTGTAGCTCGATGTACTGAGCAATTTGCCAAAGCGATATTCTTGGACTAGCAAAGACGATGCCGGATCATAGATGTACTTTACCTCCACGATGGAGGTTTGGACATCGGTGACATCGGCAACTTGGCCCAATACCCACGACGATAGATTGTCGTAGTACGTCGTTTTTTCCTGCTTGCTCGCGGCGCATGCAAATCCGCATGCCCCAACAGTCAGCACGATAAAAGTAGAAATTACTCGCATATACCCCCCCTAAGTTCCACAATAATCTACAACCCACCAACGGGCGTATAAATCATCGCGTCAACAATCATGGTGACAGCGGTATATCACCTCACGCACAGAAAATTCCCCTCAGCGCCTTGAGCAGCATACCCCTTTGCCGTCGACATGCCTAGTGCGGCCCCTCCACTTTAGGCGCTTGCCGATCAACGATGAGAAGCCGGGGCCAATCGCGTCATTACCATTGATCGCTAAAGTAACGCCCCTCCATCAGCACTCCAATGCCATGCTATGCTTATAAAGCATTTGGGGCCAATCAAAAAGCTTGCAGGCAATGGCGCTTGCAAGTTGACACTGGAATTTATTGCTTAAGGGGGTCATGCGTGAGAACTAGGATAGCTTTTTCGGTGACGTTTATTGCGAGCTTTGCAGCTTCTGCGCAAAATTTCCCGAAAGTTCAAGATGAGTATTCAAAGGCTTTAACTGCCCGCTCTGATGTAACGAGGCTCGATCCTGATGAAATGTTTGGTGACAGCATTGGTCTATACACGGGATCACTGGAGTTCCTTCAGACTGATGCGATTTTACCCGGCAATAATGTGTTAGATGTCGCGATCAGAAGGAAGTTGAAAATGGGCGAACGACCGCTAGCCGATAATTTTTATCGCGGCTGGCAGTTGGCCATTCCTAGTATTCACGGAGTTTTTTCTGAGGCACGCGGCTGGTCAACTAGCAAAGGAAATGATCCAAGCAAACGGTGCTCAAATTTTTGGTGGCCTGCTGCCGAAGTCGTTAAAGCTACTAGTGGCATAGCATCAACAAAAGTATTTTTGCCTGAGGAGTTCTGGTTCGGAACATTTCTATACCTCCCATCTTCCGGGGATCAACCTATATTCAACTCCTATAACTACGATGGAACTGATTTCGGATGGCCGAGGCCTACAGATGGCGCAAACTATCCACTCCGCACCAAAGACGGCTATGTAATTAGCTGTATACCCTCAGAAGACGGCACCAGTGAAGGGTTTGAAGTGCATACCACAGATGGCGTTGTTTATCGCATTAATCATATGGCTATCCGACCCATGGTTCCATTGCTAAAATCCGAATATTGGGTCACTCAAGGATCGCAGCAACTCGTGCAATGGGTCATGAGGAGGCAAGAGTATGCTCTTTTAGTTACCAGCGCACGAGACCGGTTCGGCAATACCGTCACATACGATTGGGATTCTTCAAATCCGTGGCAATTAAACAGCATTCGTGCAAGCGACGGACGACGACTGGACCTTAGCTGGTCTGGCGGCCAGGTTACTGAAGTGCGCAGTGGCGACAAAGTATGGAGCTATTCGGAAAACAGGATCATTTATCCTGACAAATCGTATTGGGATTTCACGAGCGTGGACCTCAGTGCAGCATCTTATGATGAAGGCAGTGTCCCGGGCAATCATTCGCATTGCTATTATCCGGGTGATCCAACCACCAAGAAAATGCATGCAGTGATGCGACATCCTAGCGGCGCTATTGCGACGTTTGATGCAGCGCCAACGCTGCACGGACGTTCGCAGACTCCCGACAGTTGCGGCACAAAATATGATCCTAATACCAACTTTTGGGACAACTCCTCTGAAGCCTATCCAGCGACTTATTATCTTTGGTCAGTAACATCAAAAAGCATTTCAGGCCCTGGCCTTTCTGCACCGTTGACCTGGACTTACGGTTATAGCCCCGCCAACGGATGCTATAAAAGTCCCAACCAGATGGGGACTAATACCTGCACAAACAGTTCGCCCACCACCAAATGGGTGGACGTCACTGACCCCAGCGGCGTTGTGACGCGCTACACATTTGGAAACCAGTATTCAGTTAACGAAGGATTTCTTCTCAATACAGTGCAACCAGGAAGAGAGGTTACCCAGGAGTATAGCCACGCTAATGAAGAGGGATTTCTAGGTTGGGCGGGCATTTTGGCGATGCCATCTCGGAGTAACCCAGGTGGACTGATGGGCCTTATTTCGCCCATTAAGAAGAAGGTAATAATACAGGACGGCGAAAGGTTCGAGTGGACTGTTACTGCGTACGATAAGATGGCGCGACCGCTGTCTGTTACGAAGAGCAGTACGCCTCAGCAGTAGCTTTTATGAACCTTTTCATCAGACAATAATTTCCCGGCAATGCCTATTCTTTGATCAGGACACTCAAGCGGGACCCGTTCTCCAAGTAACCCGAAACTTCAACTAAAGATCCATCCGTGCGCTTCGCGCACGGATGGATTGAATTCCCATGAATGTCAGGCGCGACTACCCACCCTGCAAGCCGATTTGTGCTTTGCTTGTCGCGAAAATTTTCATTTCAGGAACAATTGAACGATTACAAAAGTCTAGTCCAAGAAGAATGGTCATGACGAAAAGCATGCTCTTTTGGTATCAAAATCGCTGGGCACCAAAAGATGCAAGACCCCGCCCATGACCAACGGCGCAATCGCCGCCGCCCTGGCGGCTGCTACGCTTGCGGTTTGCCGTTCGCCCGGAATTCCAGATGCGTCGTCTCGCCCTGAGCGCTGTTGCGTTGCTGTCCCTGTCCTGCCTGCCGCCGCTGGCCGCGGCCCAGGATGCCCCCGCCCCGCTGACCATCGAGCAGGCCATGGCCGATCCGGACTGGATCGGGCCGCCGGTCGAGGACGCCTGGTGGGCCTGGGACGGGCACCAGGTGCAGTACCAGCTCAAGCGCACCGGCAGCCCGGTGCGCGACACCTACCGCCAGGGCGTCGACGGCGGCGCCGCGCAGCGGGTCGAGGACGCCCAGCGCAGCGCCCTGGACGCGGCCAATCCGGTCTACGACGCACGCCGCCAGCGCATGCTGTTCGTGCGCAACGGCGACGTGTTCCTGCGCGACCTGCGCAGTGGCGCGCTGACCCAGCTGACCCGCAGCAATCAGGCCGCCGCGCGGCCGCAGTTCACCACCGATGGCGGCGCGCTGTGGCGGGTCGGCAACGACTGGTACCGCTGGAGCCCCGGCGGCGGCGTGCAGCAGGCCGCGGTGCTGAAGGCCGAGCGCGATCCCGACGCTGCGCCCAAGCCCGACGTGCTGCGCGACCAGCAGCTGCGCACCCTGGAAACCCTGACCCGCGATCGCGCGCAGCGCGAACTGCTGCGCCAGCAGGAGCAGGCCTGGCGCCGCGCCGACAGCAGCCGCGCGCCGGCGCCGGTGTACCTGGGCGACGACGTGGTGGTCGACGACAGCGCGCTGTCGCCGGACGGCCGCCACCTGCTGGTGGTGACCCACGCCAAGGGCGCCGAGGAAGGCCGCGACAGCAAGATGCCGCGCTACGTGACCGAATCCGGCTACGCCGAGTTCCAGGAAGCGCGCACCCTGGTCGGCCGCAACTCGCCGGTGGCACAGACCCTGTGGCTGGTCGATGCGGTGGCCGGCAGCGCGCGCAAGCTCGACCTGTCGGTGCTGCCCGGCATCGGCACCGATCCGCTGGCGGCGCTGCGCAAGGCGGCCAAGCAGGAGCCGCTGCAGGGCCCGCGCGCGGTGCGCGTGGAAACCGACGGCGACGGCAGCGGCGCCTCGATGCACTGGAGCGAGGACGGCCGCAACGTCGCCGTGCTGCTGCGCGCGGTGGACAACAAGGACCGCTGGATCGCCAGCGTCGACCTGGACAAGGCGGTGCTGCAGCCGCGCCACCGCCTGACCGATCCGGCCTGGATCAACTGGAGCTTCAACGATTTCGGCTGGATGCCGGACAACCAGACGCTGTGGCTGCTGTCCGAGCAGTCAGGGTATTCGCACCTGTACACCCAGCGCGGCAACGAGAAGCCGCGCCAGCGCACCTCCGGCAAGTGGGAAGTGTCCGCGCCGGTGGTCAGCGCCGACGGCCAGGGCTTCCTGTTTCTGTGCAACCGCAAGTGGCCGGGCGACTACGAGGTGTGCAAGCTCGATCTGCGCAACGACAGCGTCGCCGAGCTGACCTCGCTGGACGGCGTGGAAGACTTCGCGCTGTCGCCGGACGGCCAGCAGCTGCTGGTGCACTACTCCGGCCCCTACCTGCCGCCGCAACTGGCGGTGCTGCCGGCCGCCGGCGGCAACGCGCGCGTGCTCACCGACACCCGCAGCGCCGCGTTCAAGGCACGCCAGTGGGTGCAGCCGCAGTTCGTGCAGGTGCCGTCCAAGCACGGCGCCGGCACCGTCTGGGGCAAGTACTACGGTCCGGCGCAGCCGGAGCCGGGCAAGCGCTATCCGGTGGTGATGTTCGTGCACGGCGCCGGCTACCTGCAGAACGTGTCGTCGCGCTACACCCCGTACTTCCGTGAGCAGATGTTCCACAACCTGCTGGTGCAGAAGGGCTACATCGTGCTGGACCTGGACTACCGCGCCAGCGCCGGCTACGGCCGCGACTGGCGCACCGCGATCTACCGCGACATGGGCCATCCGGAGCTGGAGGACTACCTGGACGGCCTGGACTGGCTGGTCGACAGCAAGCAGGGCGACCGCGGCCGCGCCGGCATCTACGGCGGCTCCTACGGCGGCTTCATGACCTACATGGCGCTGTTCCGCAGCCCCGGCACGTTCAAGGCCGGCGCCGCACTGCGCCCGGTGGCCGACTGGAGCCAGTACAACCACGAATACACCTCCAACATCCTCAACACCCCGGACCTGGACCCGGAGGCCTACCGCACCTCCTCGCCGATCGAGTACGCCAGCGGGCTGCGCGACCACCTGCTGATCGCCCACGGCATGGTCGACGACAACGTGTTCTTCAAGGACTCGGTGGACATGACCCAGAAGCTGATCGAGCTGCACAAGGACAACTGGGAGATCGCGCCGTACCCGCTGGAGAAGCACGGCTTCACCCGCGCCGATTCCTGGCTGGACGAGTACAAGCGCATCCTCAAGCTGTTCGAGCGCGAGCTGCGCTGAGCCGGCCGCACGCCGAGGCGCCTGCCGTCGACGTGCGGCAGGCGCTGTCCCGCGGGGCGCCTGCGGGACAGCGCCGACCACCGGTGTCCGTCACGCATCGCGCCGTTCCGTAGGGTCAACTGCCATGCAGCCGCGACGCGCGACGTGGTGAGCCTTCCGATGGCGCAATGCGTCGGGACTGAAGTCCCTCCCACAGTGCACCCGGCGGACTCGCCGCACGCCCCTGTGGGCGCGACTTCAGTCGCGACGAGGCCTTCCCGGTAAGGCCCGTCGCGGCTGAAGCCGCTGCTACGCGAGCGCTCGCAGCCAGGCCGTCCGCACGCGGACGGCATCGGCACGACCTTCGCGTCGCCCCGCTCCTGGCGACCACCGCATCGGCCGTGCCCTGACCAGAGGCCGCGCACCGGCACAGGCGTGCCCCCCCCCCTCGCGCACCACCCGGCTTGCGCCCTGGTCCGTCGTCCCTATCCTTGCCGGACGGCCGCCGGCGCGATGGCACCAGCGCCGCCCCTCCCCGAAGGACCGCCGATGCCGCCCCCGCCGCTGCCCCTGACCGCCGCCCGCAACCAGACCATCGATGCGATGGCCAAGCTCTCGCTGCTGCTGGGGGTGCTGTCGCTGTTGTATTCGCTGGGCCAGGCGCTGCTGCTGATGGCGCTGCCAAACGGGGCGATCGAGGGCGTGCTGCGCGAGGCCGGCCTGCCGTTGCCGCCGCTGCTGCAATGGTGCGTGGCCCATGCGCTGGCGCTGTCCTGGCTGTCGGCGCTGCTTTCCGCGGGCCTGTCTGCGGCGTCGTGGGCGCTGCTGCAGCGGCGCGACTGGGCGCGGCGGGCCTTCATCGTGTTCCTGGTGGTCACCGCCGCAGCCAACTTCGCGGTGCTGCCGCTGCTGTGGCAACTGCTCGACCTGCTGCAGGCCTGGGCGCCGCAGCACGCCTTCGACCCGCAACAGCTCCAGCACGACCTGGCCCTGAGCCGCATCACCCTCATGGTCAGCGGCGCGCTGACCGCCCTGGTCTTCGCCGGCCTGCACGGCTGGCTGGTCTACCAGTTGTGCCGCCCCGCGATCCGCGCCGAGTTCCACCGCTGACGCACGCCGACCGGGCTGCGCGGTCCGCGCAGCCCGGCGCTGACGCCTGACACAGGCAGCTTCTAGAATGGCGGCATGCATACCTTCGACCGTGTCCGCGACTATCTCACTGACCTGCAAGACCGCATCTGCGCGGCGGTCGAGGCCGCCGACGGCCAGGCCCGTTTCGCCGAAGACCTGTGGCAGCGCGCGGAGGGCGGCGGCGGCCGCACCCGCATCCTGCGCGATGGCGCGCTGTTCGAGCAGGCCGGCATCGGCTTCTCCGACGTCGCCGGCACCCGCCTGCCGCCCTCGGCCAGCGCCAACCGCCCGGAACTGGCCGGCGCCTCCTGGCGCGCGGTCGGGGTGTCGCTGGTGTTCCACCCGCTCAGCCCGTACATCCCCACCACCCACGCCAACGTGCGCTACTTCGAAGCGCAGCGCGACGGCGCCACAGTGGCCTGGTGGTTCGGCGGCGGCTTCGACCTGACCCCGTACTACCCGTTCGACGAGGACGCCCGCCACTGGCACCAGACCGCGCACGACCTGTGCGCGCCGTTCGGCGAAGACCGCTATCCGGCGCACAAGCGCTGGTGCGACGAGTACTTCTTCCTCAAGCACCGCAACGAGACCCGCGGCGTCGGCGGCCTGTTCTTCGACGACCTGCATGCCGATTTCGAGCGCGACTTCGCCTACCAGCGCGCGGTCGGCGACGGCTTCCTCGACGCCTACCTGCCGATCGTCGAACGCCGCCGCGGCCTGCCCTGGGGCGAGCGCGAGCGCGAGTTCCAGCTGTACCGGCGCGGCCGCTACGTCGAATTCAACCTGGTCTACGACCGCGGCACCCTGTTCGGCCTGCAGAGCGGCGGCCGCAGCGAGAGCATCCTGATGAGCCTGCCGCCGCGGGTGCGCTGGGAATACGGCTTCCAGCCCGAACCGGGCAGCGCCGAGGCGCGCCTGGCCGAGTACCTGGTGCCGCGCGACTGGCTGGCATGAGCACGCCAGCGCGCACTGCCGTTTTGGGCCGCGAGGACAAGCGCGCCATCGCCGAACAACTGCAGGCCTACCTGCGCACCGAGCTGCAGCAGCAGGTCGGCGCGTTCGAGGCCGAATTCCTGCTCGACTTCGTCGCCGAGCGCATCGGCGCGCATTACTACAACCGCGGCCTGCACGATGCCCGCGCGCTGCTGGCCACGCAGCTGGATACCCTGGACGACGCGCTCTACCAGTTGCAACAGCCCACCGACGCGCGCCGCTGAGCACGGCAGCGCACGCCGCCGGCGCGGCGTCAATAAAACTGCGGGCATAAAAAAGCCCCGCGGACCAGGGGGAGGTCGGCGGGGCCAGGGAACGGAGACTTGGGGAGGAGTCGCCGTTCCTGGATCTGCTCCAGGGGATGGGAGGAGATCCGCGACAGGTATTGCGCCTGTCGAGGGATATAAGAACATTTCCCACCTTGCTCGTTCGTGAAGATTTAAGTTAAAAATTTGTCAGATTAAGGACGGATTCATTCCCAAAACTTCGCCCGAAATACACCGCGTCAAAATTCCGTTCAAACGCTGCAGTGCCGGGTGTTTCAGGGTGTGACGCCAGTTGGCATTTCAGGGCTTTCAGCGCGCGATCGGGTCAAAAAAACAACGCGAATGGGAAAGCGAAAATCACTGGCGGGATAATCCGTCCGAAAACCGGATTCCATTCGCAGCGGGCGACGCGCACGCTGTCTACGCAACACACCGCAACACCAGGCCGGGCCCTGGAGCATGTCCAGGACCCGGGCGGTCAATGCGCCTCGTCCCAGTTGTCGCCCACGCCGCTGTCCACCACCAGCGGGACCTTCAGCTCCGCCGCGGCGGACATCCGCCCCGTCACTTCCGGCAGCAAGGTGTCGACGAAGTCGGCATCGGCTTCGAACACCAGTTCGTCGTGCACCTGCAGGATCATCAGCGCGCGGTCGCGGTGGTCCTGCAGCCAGGCGTCCACGCCGACCATGGCGCGCTTGATGATGTCGGCGGCGGTACCCTGCATCGGCGCGTTGATCGCAGCGCGCTCGGCACCGGCGCGCAGGCCTTGCTGGCGGGCGTTGATGTCGTTCAGGTACAGGCGGCGGCCGAACAGGGTCTCCACGTAGCCCTGAGTGCGGGCCTGCTCGCGCATGCGCTCCATGAAGTCGCGCACACCCGGGTAGCGGCTGAAGTACAGCGCCACGTAGTCCTGCGCCTCGCCGCGGCCGATGCCCAGGTTGCGGGCCAGGCCGAACGCGCTCATGCCGTACATCAGGCCGAAGTTGATCGCCTTGGCGGCGCGGCGCTCGTTGCCGGTGACCTCTTCGAGCTTGCGCCCGAACACCTCGGCGGCGGTGGCGCGATGCACGTCCACGCCGCTGCCGAAGGCGCGCAGCAGGCCCGGATCCTCGGACAGGTGGGCCATGATCCGCAGCTCGATCTGCGAATAGTCGCAGGCGATCAGCTTGCGCCCGGGCGGGGCGACGAAGGCGCGGCGGATGCGGCGGCCGTCGTCGGTGCGGATCGGGATGTTCTGCAGGTTGGGATCGGAGGAGGACAGCCGGCCGGTGGCGGCGCCCGCCTGGTGGTAGCTGGTGTGCACGCGGCCGGTGTCGGGATTGAGCATCTCCGGCAGCTTGTCGGTGTAGGTGCTGCGCAGCTTGGCCAGGCCGCGGTACTCCAGGATCACCCGCGGCAGCTCGTGCTGGTCGGCGATCGCCTCCAGCGCCTCCTCGTTGGTGCTGGGCTGGCCCTTGGGGGTCTTCAACACCGCCGGCAGCTTCAGTTCGTCGAACAGCACCGCCTGCAGCTGCTTGGGCGAATCCATGTTGAAGCTGCGCCCGGCCAGCGCGGTGGCCTTCTGCTGCGCGGCCAGCATGCGCTGGCTCAGGTCCTGGCTCTGCTTGCGCAGCTCGGCGATGTCCACGCACACGCCGTTGGCCTCGACCCGCGCCAGCACCGGCACCAGCGGCATCTCGATGTCGCGGTAGACCTGCGCCAGCGCCGGCTCGGCGTCCAGCTGCGCCGACAGGGTGCGGTGCAGGCGCAGGGTGATGTCGGCGTCCTCGGCGGCGTAGCGGGTGGCATCGTCGATGGCCACCTGCGAGAAGGCGATCTGCTTGGCCCCCTTGCCGGCCACGTCCTCGTACTTGACCGTGTCGTAGCCCAGGTAGCGCCTGGCCAGCGAGTCCATGTCGTGGCGGCTGGCGGTGGAGTTGAGCACGAAGCTCTCCAGCATGGTGTCGTCGGCATAGCCGCGCACCTCCACGCCGTGGCGGCGCAGCACGTGCAGGTCGTACTTGCCGTGCTGGCCGACCTTGGCCTTGGCCGGGTCTTCCAGCAGCGGCTTGAGCAGCGCCAGCGCCAGCGCGCGGTCCAGTTGCACCGGCGCACCGGGATAGTCGTGGCCCAGCGGCAGGTAGTCGGCGCGGCCCGGCTCGGTGGCGAAGCTGAGGCCGACCAGGTTGGCGCGCATCGCGTCCAGCGCGTCGGTCTCGGTGTCGAAGGCGAAGCCGTCGGCGGCGCGCAGGCGCACCAGCAGTTCCTCGAACTGCTCGGGAGTGGTCACCGCGGTGTAGTCGCCCTTGGCGGCCAATGCCGGGTCCAGCGCCGTATCGGCGGCAGGCGCCGCGGCCCGGGCATAGCCGGCGGCGGTGCCGCGCAGGCTGGGCGTGGCCTCGCTGGCGGCTTCCGGCGCGGCCACGCCGCCATCCAGGTCGCGCAACGCCTGGGTGAAGCCGTAACGCTGGTACAGGCCGCGCAACTGCTCGGGCTCCTGTTCGCGCAGGCCCAGGGTGCGCGGCCCGCCGGCCAGCGCCACGTCGGTCTTGATGGTGACCAGTTCGCGGTTCAGCGGCAGGCGCTCCAGCGCCGCGCGCAGGTTCTCGCCGATCTTGCCCTTGATGCTGTCGGCGTGGGCGATCACCCCGTCCAGCGAGCCGTATTCGGCCAGCCACTTGGCGGCGGTCTTGGGGCCGCACTTCTCCACCCCGGGCACGTTGTCGATGGCATCGCCCATCAGTGCCAGCAGGTCGACGATCTGGTGCGGCCAGACCCCGAACTTCTCCATCACCGCCGCGTCCGAATCCATGCGGCTGCCGCTCATGGTGTTGACCAGTTGCACGCCCGGGCGCACCAGCTGGGCGAAATCCTTGTCGCCGGTGGAGATGGTGACGTCCAGGCCGTCGCCGGCGCCCTGCAGGGCCAACGTGCCGATCACGTCGTCGGCCTCGACCCCGTCCTGGCGCAGGATGGTGATGCCCAGCGCATGCACGATCTGGCACATCGGCTCGACCTGCGCGCGCAGTTCGTCGGGCATCGGCGGCCGGTTGGCCTTGTACAGCGGGTACAGGTCGTCGCGGAAGGTCTTGCCCGGCGCATCGACCACGAAGGCCACGTACTCGGGGCGCTCCTTGAGGGTGGCGCGCAACATGTTGACCACGCCGAACAGCGCGCCGGTGGGCTCGCCGGCGGCATTGGTCAGCGGCGGAAGCGCGTGGAACGCGCGATACAGGTAACTGGACCCGTCGATCAGGACTAATCGGCTCATCGGCCAATTCTACGCTGTGGCGTGTAGCCCCTCTCCCACCGGGAGAGGGGTTGGGGTGAGGGTCCGGCGCGAAGCGACGCGCTGACTTGGTCCACGCGGCTGCGCCCGTACCCTCATCGGCCCCTTCGGGGCACCTTCTCCCAATGGGGAGAAGGGAGAGCCAAAGCCCCTCTCCCACCGGGAGAGGGGTTGGGGTGAGGGTCCGGCGCGAAGCGACGCGCTGACCTGGTCCACGCGGCTGCGCCCGTACCCTCATCCGCCCCTTCGGGGCACCTTCTCCCGACGGGAGAAGGGAGAGCCACAGCCCCTCTCCCACCGGGAGAGGGGTTGGGGTGAGGGTCCGGCGCGAAGCGACGCGCTGACTTGGTCCACGCGGCTGCGCCCGTACCCTCATCCGCCCCTGCGGGGCACCTTCTCCCGACGGGAGAAGGACAAGCCAGAGCCCCTCTCCCACCGGGAGAGGGGTTGGGGTGAGGGTCCGGCGCGCAGCGACGCGTTGACTTGGTCCACGCGGCTGCGCCCGTACCCTCATCCGCCCCTGCGGGGCACCTTCTCCCGACGGGAGAAGGGAGAGCCAAAGCCCCTCTCCCACCGGGAGAGGGGTTGGGGTGAGGGTCGGCGCGAAGCGACTCGCTGACTTGGTCCACGCGGCTGCGCCCGTACCCTCATCCGCCCCTGCGGGGCACCTTCTCCAGAGGGGAGAAGGACAAGCCAAAGCCCCTCTCCCACCGGGAGAGGGGTTGGGGTGAGGGTCCGGCGCAAAGCGACTCGCTGACTTGACCCACAAGCCTGCCATCCGCCCTTGCCATTCGCACACCGCATGCGACTACTCGGCGCATACTCTGCGTCATGTCCTGCCCGTGGAGAACACCGTCATGAAAGCCCTGATCCTGGTCCCGTTGTTGCTGCTGGCGGGCTGCGCCTCCACCGGCCTTGGCCCGGATGGCGCGCCGGTGGACGTACGCGGCGCGGAGACGACCCAACGCAAGATGGAGAACGGCGACACCGTCGACGAGTACCGGGTGGGCGGCCAGTTGCGCATGGTCAAGGTGACCCCGGCGCGCGGCCCGGCCTATTACCTGTACGACCGCAACGGCGACGGCCATATGGAAGTGGACGGCAGCAAGGACAACGTATCGCCGGTGTACTGGAAGCTCTACAGCTGGTGACACATGCCAAGCGCGCTGCAGAACGACAGCGCGAGGCGGCATGCGTGCGCATCCGACGAACGGCCGGATGACAACCGCACACGTCGCAAGCCCGCCGACAGCCCAAACCCGGCGCGGCCAGGCGTATGCGCTGGCCGCAGCCCGACAGCCGCCTCCTAGACGTCGGCGAAGGCCGGAATCGCCGGGAACCCGGCCGGTGCGGTCGCGGTGCCGGCGGTCTTGGTGCCCTTGTGGTACCAGAGGTAGTACGGATAGATGCTGGCCGGCGGGCTCAGGCCCAGGCCCTGGTCGGCCGAGTAGGAACCGTTGTTGGCTGTCACCTTGACCAGCACCGGCAGCGCCTGCTTCTTGAAGGTGGCATCGCAGACGGCGCAGGGAAACGCATCCTGCACGATCAGGTACGGGCCCGCGGCCGCCTTCTTGCCGAGCGCGTTGTAGACGCCGATCTCCGAATGCTGCTGCTTGCCCTGGCCGGTGATCTGGCCTTCGGCGCCGAGTTTCCACTTGCCGCCGTTGACGTAATAGCCTTCGGTGTTGATGGTCATGCACGTTCTCCTCAGTCGTGTGTGGTGAGCGCCGGCGGCGCCGCGCCGATCCATGCGCCGTCGTCCGCCGCGTTCGTGGGCGCATGACAACCGCCACGCTTCCCTTCGAACGCGTGCGGATCCAGGCCTGTGAATGGTCGCGGCGGAACCGGCGGGAACAGCGTCGCCGCGCGCGGCACAGCGGACCATCGGCGCAAGCCTGATCCTGCGGGGAGGGCGCGATGACACGCGCTCGCAGGGAAACGCGGCCGAGAGAAGACGCGCTACGGCGCGACTGGGTCGCGGTCGCGCCATGGCCGCGACGCACGCAATCGACGTCCCTGGGCAGCAGCATGATGCGCGCCGGAAGCAACGCGATCGGTGCTCGGCGACGACAGGAGGCCGGACGCGGCGGAAGCCATGCGTGGGCAATTGCATCGCGGCGGCTTGCGCCACGCCGCGAGGCGTCATTCGCGGTAGCGGTCGCCGGCCTGGTCAACCACCACCTGATCGCTGTGCACGGTGCGCGACGGCGCCGCAGCGCGCCGTGCCGGCAACCACCGAACGCGGGCCTCGAACTTTCAGCGCCCGCACCGCCCCCGGCGTGGGCCGGTCAATGCCTCAGCGGATCACCAGCACCGGCACCTGGCTGTTGGCGAGCACTTCCGCGGTCTGGCTGCCGAGCAGGACCCGGCTCATGCCGCGGCGGCCGTGCGAGGTCATCACGATCAGGTCGCTCTTGCAGGCCACGGCCATGTCGATGATGCCCTCGGCGGCGTAGCGGTCGAGCACGTGGCGGCCGTGCGCGGTCACTCCGGTGGCCGCGGCGGCGGCCAGCGCCGGCGCCAGGATCTTCTGCGCGCCGGCTTCGCGGTCCTGGCGGTATTCGGGGCTGGCCTCGTAGCCCACGCTCCAGCCCATGGCGTCGTACATGCCCATCGCCCACGGCTCGGACACGGTGACGATATCCACCTGCGCGCCGAGCGTGGCGGCGAGCGCCAGTCCCTGCTGCAAGCCCTTGGCGGACAACTCGGAACCATCGATGGCGATCAGGATGCGCTGGTACATGGGATGCTCCGGTGACGCCGCGCGCGGCGGCTGGGAGAGCATTGCACACCCGATCCGCAGCGCCTTCCTTGACCCGGATCAAATTCAGTCGCTGTGCGGCTTCAGCAGGCGTGCCGGATTGCCGGCCACGCGCGCGCCGGCGGGCACGTCGCGGGTGACCACGCTGCCGGCGCCGATCACCGCGTCGTCGCCGATGCGCACGCCCGGCAGTACGATCGCGCCGCCACCGATCCAGACGTTGCGCCCGATCGTCACCGACCGCCCCAGTTCCAGCCCCTCGGCGCGCTGCGCGGCATCGCGCGGGTGATCGGCGGCATAGAATTGCACCGCCGGCCCGATCTGGGTGCCGGCACCGATGTGCACCGGCGCCACGTCCAGGATCACACAGTTGAAGTTGAGGAACACGTCCTCGCCGAGATGGATGTTGTAGCCGTAGTCGCAATGGAACGGTGGCCGGACCACCGCGCCGTGTCCGACCGAACCCAGCCCCTCGACCAGCAGCGCGTGCCGACGCGCCGGCGGCTCGGCCAACGCCGCGTTGTAGCGCAGCATCCAGGCACTGGCCGCGTCCTGCTCGGCCTGCAGCTGCGCATCGTTAGGCCGATAGGCCTCGCCGGCCAGCATCTTCTCTTTCTCGCTTCGCATCCTGCCCTCCCAGGCATCGGTCGAGCCGGCATGATCGCATCGCGCTGCGTAACGGCGCGTAGCCTGGTCACACGGGCCGCGGCGACGTCGTGACCTGCAGGCCACGCCGCATTCACCGTCCAGCAACACATACGCGGCCGATCATCGAACGACCGTGCCGCCCATGCCTGGCCGCGCGGGCTCTCTCCCAGACAAGGCGGTGCGCGATGTCCGAGCGTGTGGAAGCAGGTCAGATGGTCTTCGTCGCCGACGGCGAGGTCGGTGTCGGCGCGGTGCGCGAAGTGCGCGACGGCGGTGCGACGTTCGTCGTCAACATCGAGAATGGCGGCGATTTCGTGGTGCCGTCGAGCGCGGTGCGCGACGTGCATTTCGGCAAGGTGATCCTGGCGGTCGAACATCTGCCGGCGCCGCTGCGCGAGGCGCTGCGGCATCCGCACGCTGCGGAACTGCCGACCTCGACCTATGCCGCCAGCGATCCGAGCGACGGGGCGCTGAAGGACTAGTCGTGCGGCGACACGGACACGGCGGCGTACAGACGATCGACCGCGCCGCCTGGCATCGAACGCATGCCCTTGCCGGGGCATGCCTGTGTCCTCGAGCAAAACGCCGGTTCCATTGAGGGTGTGATCGCTGAGGGCCTGATCGCAGGTTCAATCACCGCGCGGCGCGGCTGCAGCCGCTCTCACAAGACCACGGTCGGCATGGAGGACGCCTTTCGGCGCGATCCGGACGACCGATCGCCCGCGGGCGCCGCTGTGGCCGCGGCGGATCAAGAACAACTCAGTCGCTGGCGATGCAACAGGTCGCCGAGGTCATTTTTGCACCCCGCGCCCCGACCGCCATCAGCCCACCCGGTGCCCGCATGAACGGCATCGCCTGGCGCTTCCGCGGCCAGGCAGACCCGGTACGCCGGCGATGCCGGCAAGTGCTAACGTTCCGCGCTTCCGTACCTCATCTTGCCTTCGGAGCCGCGCATGTCCGCCACCGCTTTCCCCGCCTCCCGTCGCGCCGATCGGGCGCTGGTCCTCGGCATCGGCCTGGCGCTCGCCGGCGCCGCGCAGGCGCAGGTGGTGCGCGCGCCCGACGTGCCGACGCCGCAGGACACGCCCTACTCCGGCACCCTGACCTTGCAGGTGGACGCCGGCGACGTGCGCCAGGGCATCTACCGCGTGCACGAGACCATCCCGGTCAGCGCCGGGCGGCTGACCCTGCAGTACCCGCAGTGGATCCCCGGCGATCATTCGCCGAGCGGCCCGGTGGCGATGCTGGCCGGCCTCACCCTCACCGCCAACGGCAAGCCCCTGCCGTGGCGCCGCGACACCTTCGACGTGTACAGCTTCCACGTCGACGTGCCGCAGGGCGTGAGCGCGATCGACGCCAGCTTCCAGTATCTGTCGCCGCGCGACGACGGTTTCGAGATGACCGACAAGATGCTGCAGCTGGAGTGGAACAAGGTGGCGCTGTACCCGGCCGGCCACGACACCCGCGGCATCACCGTGGCGCCCAGCGTGACCCTGCCGGCCGGCTGGGAGTTCGGCACGGCGCTGGAGACCGCCAGCCGCGACGGCGCCACCACCACCTTCAAGCCGGTGGACTTCACCACGCTGGTCGACTCGCCGATCTACGCCGGGCGCTACTTCAAGCGCGTGGACCTGACCCCGGCCGGCGGCGCGCCGGTGCATCTGGACGTGGTCGCCGACGCGCCGCGGTTCCTGGACATCAGCGCCGAGCAGCTGCAGGTGCACCGCAACCTGCCGGTGCAGGCGATCAAGCTGTTCGGCTCGCACCACTACGCGCATTACGACTTCCTGTTCTCGCTGTCCGACGTGCTCGGCGGCAACGGCCTGGAGCACCACCAGTCCAGCGAGAACGGGCTGGGCGACGATTACTTCAGCGCCTGGGACGAGAACGCACCCGACCGCGACCTGCTGGCGCACGAGTACACGCACTCGTGGAACGGCAAGTTCCGGCGCCCGGCCGACCTGTGGACGCCCACCTTCAACGTGCCGATGGGCGACTCGCTGCTGTGGGTGTACGAGGGCCAGACCCAATACTGGGGCTATGTGCTGACCGCGCGCGCCGGGATGTGGACGCCGCAGCAGTTCCGCGACGCGCTGGCGATGACCGCGGCCAACTACGACCGCAACCGCGCCGGCTTCCGCTGGCGCTCGCTGGAGGACACCACCAACGATCCCACCGCCGCGCACCGCGCACCGCTGCCCTACCGCAGCTGGCAGATGAGCGAGGACTACTACAGCGGCGGGCAGATGGTGTGGCTGGCGGTGGACGCCAAGCTGCGCGCGATAAGCGGCGGGCGCAAGTCGCTGGACGACGTGGCCAAGGCGTTCTTCGGCGTCGACGACGGCAGCTTCGCGGTCAAGACCTATACCTTCGACGACGTCGTCGCCGCGCTCGACGGCGTGGTCCACTACGACTGGGCCGACTACATCAACCGACGCGTGTACCAGGTGGATCCGCCGCTGCTGGAAGGCCTGCAGGCCAGCGGTTGGAAGCTGGTGTACACCGACCAGCCCAGCGTATTCGAGAAGCAGTACGACGGCCGCCACCAGTCGGCGCGGCACCGCTACAACTTCGCCTGGTCGATCGGCCTGGTGATGAACGACGACGCCAGCATCAACGACGTGCTGTGGGACGGCCCGGCGTTCAAGGCCGGGGTCAGCAGTGGCGCCACGGTGCTCGCGGTCAACGGCCAGGACTACTCCCGCGACACGCTCAAGCAGGCCATCGCCGACGCCAAGGGCGGCAGCGCGCCGATCGTGCTGACGCTCAAGTACCAGGGCGGCGTGCGCGACGTGCCGGTGAACTATCACGACGGCCTGCAGTATCCGCACCTGGTGCGGGTCGAGGGCACGCCGGACTACCTGAGCAAGATCATCGCCGCACGGCGCTGAGCACACGCTCGCCGCCGCTGCTGGCAATGCAGCGGCGGCAGGTGCGCGAGGTGACACCGTCACACGCCGCACGCGGACGCTGGCGACAATGGCAGGCGTAATTTCCGTCCTGCCCCGGCATGCCTGCGATCGAGTTGCTGACCATCAATGCGCACATGGGCTTCAGCGTGCTGAAGCAGCGCTTCATGCTGCCGGAGTTGCGCGCGGCGATCCGTGCCCTGCCCGCGGACCTGGTGTTCCTGCAGGAGGTGCTGGGCGAGCATCAGGTGCATGCTGGCCGCCACGCCGACTGGCCGGCGCAGAGCCAGTACGAATTCCTCGCCGATACGCTGTGGCCGCAGTTCGCCTACGGCCGCAATGCGGTGTATCCGCACGGGCACCACGGCAACGCGCTGCTGTCGCGCTTCCCGATCGCCTCCTTCGTCAACCGCGATGTCTCCATCGCCGGCCACGAGCACCGCGGACTGCTGCATGCGGTGCTGGAAATCCCCGGGCATGCCGTGGCGCTGCATGCGATCTGCGTGCACCTGGGCCTGCGCGAGGCGCACCGGCGTCGGCAGATCGGCCTGCTCGGCGCGCTGATCGCCGAACTGCCGGCACAGGCGCCGCTGATCGTCGCCGGCGACTTCAACGACTGGCGCCAGCGCGGGCATCCGCTGCTGCAGCGGCATGGCCTGACCGAGGCCTTCGCGCACCTGCACGGACGCGTGGCGCGCAGCTTCCCGGCGCGTTGGCCGCTGCTGCCGCTGGACCGCATCTACCTGCGCAATGTGCGCATCGAGGCCGCGCGGGTGCTGACCGGCCGCCCGTGGTCGCACCTGTCCGACCACGCCCCACTGCATGCCAGGATCGTGCTGTGAACCGCGCGGCGAACCGCGACACGTGCTGGCGCCAGGGCCACCGCCTGCAGTTGCTGGAGAACGGCGATGCGTATTTCCCGCGCGCCTTCGCCGCGATCGACGCGGCCCGGCGCGAGGTGTTGCTGGAGACCTTCATCTGGTTCGAGGACAAGGTCGGCCTGGCGCTGAAGGACCACCTGGTCGCCGCCGCACGCCGCGGCGTGCGCGTGCACCTGCTGGTGGACGCGTTCGGCTCGCCGGATCTCTCGCCCGGGTTCGTGCGCGAACTGACCGAAGCCGGCGCCGAGCTGCGCCTGTTCGACCATCAGCCGACCCTGCTCGGCGTGCGCCTGAACGTGTTCCGGCGCATGCACCGCAAGCTGCTGGTGGTGGACGGGCGGATCGGCATGATCGGCGGCATCAACTGGTCGGCCGATCACCTGGCCGATTTCGGACCGGAGGCCAAGCAGGACTACGCGGTGGAGGTGCACGGCCCGGTGGTGGCGGACATGGTCGCGTTCGTGCGCCGGACTCTGGCCACCCACGGCACCGGCGCGGGCTGGGCGCCGCAGGCGCAGGTCGATGTGCCGCCCGCCGGCGAGGCCGAAGTGTGCTTCCTGCCGCGCGACAATGCCGGCCGCTCGCGTAGCATCGAGCGCGCTTACCGGCAGGCGTTCCGCGGCGCCCGGCAGGAGATCGTGGTCGCAAATGCGTACTTCTTCCCCGGCTACGGCTTCCTGCGCGACCTGTGCGCGGCCGCGCGCCGCGGGGTGGCGGTGAAACTGATCTTCCAGGGACAACCGGACACGCCGCTGGCGCTGTTCGCCGCACGCGCGCTGTACCGGCATCTGGTCGACGCCGGCGTGCAGATCTTCGAATACTGCGAGCGCCCGTTCCACGGCAAGGTCGCGGTGATCGACGGCCACTGGAGCACGGTGGGATCGAGCAACCTGGATCCGCTGAGCCTGGCGCTGAACCTGGAGGCCAACCTGGTGATCCGCGACGCCGCCTTCGCGCGCGACCTGCATGGGCGCCTGCAGCGGCTGATGCAGCGGCATTGCCGGCAAGTCGTGCCGGCACAGGTACCGCGCGGGCGCTTCTGGCAACCGCTGCTGCGGCCGCTGCTGTTCCACGTGCTGCGCAACGTGCCGCAGTGGGCCAGCCGATTGCCAGCGCGCACGCCGCGCACCGCGGTGCTGCGACGCAATCGGCACGCACCATGAGCCGTGCGCGTCCGCGCTGGCGCATGCTGCGCCGCTTCGCCTATCTGGCCTTCCTGGTGCTGGTGACGGTATTGCTGGTCCGCGCGGCGCGCACGGTGGACTGGGCGCAGGTCGGCACCACCCTGGCCGGCTACGGTACCGGCACCCTGGCCGCCGCGGCCGGCCTGAGCCTGGCCAGCTACCTGCTGTACGGCGGCTACGACCTGGCCGCGCGTCGCTACGCGGCGCATGCGGTGGCGACGCCGCGGGTCATGGCGATCGCGGACATCGCCTACGCCTTCAGCCTGAACATCGGTGCGCTGATCGGCGGCACCGCGATCCGCTACCGCCTGTACGGCCGCGCCGGGTTGGGCCTGGCGACGATCAGTCGCGTCATCGGCTTCGCCATCGCCACCAACTGGATGGGCTATCTGCTGCTGACTGGTGTGCTGCTGGTCAGTGGCCGCCTGCGCATGCCAGCGCAGTGGTCACTGAGTGGTGCGGCGCTGCCGTGGATCGGCGCGGCGATGCTGGCCGCAGTGCTGGCGTATCTGATCGGCTGCCAGCGTGCGCATGGGCACACCCTGCAGGTGCGCGGCCATGTCCTGCACCTGCCGCCGTTGCCGCTGGCCCTGCTGCAACTCGGCCTGGGCACGGGCAACTGGGCGCTGATGGGCGCCCTGCTGTACGTGCTGATGCCGGCCGGTGTCGGCTATACCTCGGTGCTCGGCGCACTGCTGGCGGCGGCCGTGGCCACCGCCATCGCGCACGTGCCGGCCGGTATCGGCGTGCTGGAAGCGGTGGTGCTGCCGCTGCTGGGGTCGCAAGCGCCGCAAGCGGAACTGCTGGCGGCGTTGCTGGCCTACCGCGCCTTCTACTACCTCGGCCCGTTGCTGCTCGCCTGCGCCGGCTACGCAGTGTTGGAGGCGCGGCGACGGCGCGGCGCTCAGGCGCCACCACACGCAGCGGGCACCGACTGACACGGCTGCGGCCAATCGCGTTAGCGGCGGCCCCGGCGAGCTGAAGGCGATCGCGCAGTTCCTTCTCGACTGTGCCGCGGAGATGGAGCGCGTGGGTGCCGATTACGATCATCTGCACCTTTCCGACCACATCGCGCAGTTCGAGACTGCACCGCAGTTCGTGGTGGCTGCCGCGACGTTGGGATGATGCAGTCCGCGCCGGAGCGGTCGGCGGGCGACCTGCGCACCACGCCGCCCCCCGGCATACCACCATCGCCGCGGCCTACAGCACCGTCAGATTGGCGTACGCCATCACCAGCCACTTGGCGCCGGCCTCGTCGAACTGCACCTGCACGCGGGCGTGGGCGCCGCTGCCTTCGTAGTCGATGACCACGCCGCCGCCGAACTTGGGATGCTGCACGTTGGCACCGAGCTTGACCGCCGGCGCCTCGATCACGCCATGCCCCATGCTGCGCGGCGCGCCCAGCGATGCGCTGCGCGAGACCTGCACCTTCGGCCGTACTTCGTGCAGCAGCTCGCGCGGGATCTCGCGCAGGAAGCGCGAGGGCACGTTGTAGTTGTCCTGGCCGTGGATGCGCCGCGATTCGGCATAGCTCAGCACCAGCTTGTGGCGGGCGCGGGTGATGCCGACGTAGGCCAGGCGCCGCTCTTCCTCCAGGCGCCCGCTCTCTTCCAGCGAACGCGCACTGGGGAACAGGCCGTCTTCCATGCCGGCCAGGAACACGATCGGGAATTCCAGGCCCTTGGCCGAGTGCAGGGTCATCAGCTGCACGCCCTCCTCGCCGGCCTGGGCCTGGCCTTCGCCGGCCTCCAGCGAGGCGTAGGCCAGGAACGCGACCAGTTCGGTCATCGCCTGGCGGCCTTCGTCGGCGTCCTCGTCGCCGTCGGCGCGGACGAAGCGCGAGGCCACCGACACCAGTTCGTCGAGGTTGTCGGTGCGCGATTCCGAATCCAGCCCGCCGCGGCTCTCCTTGCTCCAGTGCTCGCGCAGGGTGGAGCGCGCCAGCACCTGGTCGATCTGCTCGGGCAGCGGTAGCCCGGCCACTTCCGCGGCCAGTTGCTCGATCAGGCCCAGGAACTGGCCCAGCGCGTTGCGCGCGCGTGCGGCCAGTTCGCCGCCCTGCTGCGCGGCCTGTTGCGCCGCCGCCCACAGCGACAGCGACTGCGCGCGCGCCAGCCGCCGCACCTCGTCGAGCGTGCGGTCGCCGATGCCGCGCGCCGGCGTGTTCACCGCGCGCTCGAACGCCGCATCGTCGGCACGGTTGGCGACCAGGCGCAGGTAGGCCAGGGTGTCCTTGATTTCGGCGCGCTCGAAGAAGCGCATGCCGCCATAGACGCGGTACGGCACCTGTTCGGCGATCAGCGCCTCTTCGAACGCGCGCGACTGCGCGTTGCTGCGGTAGAGCACCGCCGCCTCGCTGTAGCTGCCGCCGTCGCGTACCCACTGGCGCACGCGCTCGACCACGTAACGCGCCTCGTCCACCTCGTTGTAGGCCGCGTACAGGTCGATCGGCTCGCCGTCGCCCGAATCGGTCCACAGCTGCTTGCCGATGCGGTCGGGGTTGTGCGCGATCACCGCATTGGCGGCGTTGAGGATGTTGGCGCTGGAGCGGTAGTTCTGCTCCAGGCGGATGGTCTGCGCGCTGGGGAAATCGGTGAGGAAGCGCTGCACGTTCTCGACCTTGGCGCCGCGCCAGCCATAGATCGCCTGGTCGTCGTCGCCGACCACGAACACGTGGCCGCTGTCGCCGGCAAGCACGCGCACGAACGCGTACTGGATGGCGTTGGTGTCCTGGAACTCGTCGACCAGGATCTCGCCGAAGCGGGCGCGGTAGTGCGCCAGCAGCGCCGGGGTGTCGCGCAGCAGTTCGTGCGCGCGCAGCAGCAGTTCGGCGAAGTCGACCAGGCCGGCACGGTCGCAGCGCTCCTGGTACAGCGCGTAGGCGCTGCGCAGGGTGGTGACCCACTCGTCGCGCGGCTCCGGCTGGATGTGCTGGGCGCGGCGGCCCTCGTCCTTCTGCTGGTTGATCCACCACACGATCTGCTTGGGCGGGAACTTGCCCTCGTCCAGTTCCAGCTGCTGCACCACGCGCTTGACTAGCCGCAGCTGGTCATCCGAATCGAGCACCTGGAAGCTCTCGGGCAGCTTCGCGTCCTGCCAGTGCAGGCGCAGCAGCCGGTGCGCCAGGCCGTGGAAGGTGCCGATCCACATGCCGCGGCTGCCGTTGCGCAATTGCAGGTCGGTGCGCTGGCGCATCTCGCCGGCCGCTTTGTTGGTGAAGGTGACCGCAAAGATGCCGTGCACCGGCACGCGCTGGACTTCGTTGAGCCAGGCGATGCGGTGAATGAGCACGCGCGTCTTGCCGGACCCGGCGCCGGCCAGGACCAGGTAATGGCCGGGCGGTGCGGAAACGGCCTCGCGCTGGGCGGGGTTCAGATCGTCGAGCAAATGAGAGACATCCACCCGCGCATTTTAGCCGGTGCGGCGGCGCAGCGGCTGCGACAGCGCGCGCCGATCGGCGTGCGGCATCGCCTCAGTCGGCGCGGAACAGCCGCTCGGCGAGGAAATCCACGAACACGCGCAGCTTCGGCGACAGTTGCCGGCTCGAGGGCCACACCACGAAGAACGCGCCCCCGTCGGCCAGGTGCGCGTCCAGGACCGACTGCAGGCGGCCGTCGGCCAGTGCATCTTGCGCAAGGAACGCCGGCATGCAGGCGATGCCCATGCCGGCGATCGCCGCCGCGCGCACCGCTTCCATGTTGTTGCAGGTGAGCACCCCCGGCGGCAGCGGCGCCGGTTCCGCCAGTGGCCAGTCCTGCGGCTTGCCGGTGCCGGGAACGCGGAATAGCACGCCGTCGTGCGCGGCCAACTGCGCCGGGGTCTGCGGCACGCCACGGCGGCGCAGGTACTCCGGCGCGGCACACAGGTGGAAACGGAACGACCCCAGGCGCCGCGCCAGCAGCCGCGAGTCGGCCTGCACGCCGCTGCGGATCACCGCGTCCAGGCCGTGTTCGAGCAGGTCGACCACGCGGTCGTCGAACGCCAGGTCCAGTTCCACGTCCGGATAGCGCTGGCGGAACTCGGGCAGCAGCGGCACCAGGAAGCGGTAGCCGATGGTCGGCAGGCCGACCCGCAGCCGTCCGCGCGGCGCCTGCCGGGTCTGCGCCAGCGCGTCCTCGGCCTCGCGCAGCTCGGCCAGCACGCGCTGGCAATGCTCCAGGAACAGCGCGCCCTCGGCGGTCAACGCGATGCGCCGGGTGGTTCGCTGCAGCAGGCGCACGCCGAGCGCGCGCTCCAGCGCGGCCACGCTCTTGCCCACCGCCGAGGCCGAGATGCCGAGCACGCGGCCGGCGCCGACGAAACTGCGCTGTTCGGCGGTGCGGACGAAGGCAACGATGCCGGTGAGGCGGTCCATGCCGGGATATTAGAGCGTTCCATTCCGCAAAGCGCGGAGGATTGCAGCCTTTTTCGCGGATTGCCGCATCGGTATCTCTAGTGGCATCCCGATCTCGCCGCAAGAGTCGCTCCGATGACCTCCGCTTCAACCTCCGCTTCAACCTCCGCTTCGCCCTCCCGCTCCACTCCCGTGCCGCGCCGCGGCGCCGCCCTGGCCGCGGTGTGCCTGGCCGCCCTGGCACTGCCGCTGAACTTCTCCGGCGGCGCCGTCGCCAGCCCGGCGATCGGCGCGGCCCTGGGCGGCAGCGCGCTGGCCCTGGCCTGGATCACCAACGCGTTCATGCTCAGCTTCGGCAGCCTGCTGCTGGCCGCCGGCGCGCTCGCCGATCGGCATGGACGTCGTCGGGTGTTCCTCGGCGGCCTGGCGCTGTTCGCCACGGCCAGCCTGGGCGTGGCCATGGCCGGCTCGGTCGCGGCGATCGACCTGTGGCGGGCGCTGCAAGGCGTCGGTGCCGCCGCTGCGCTCGCCGCCGGCACCGCGGCGCTGGCGCAGCTGTACACCGGCGCGGCGCGCACGCGCGCGTTCAGCCTGCTTGGCACCACCTTCGGCACCGGCCTGGCGTTCGGCCCGCTGGCCGCCGGCGCCCTGAGCGAACGGCTGGGCTGGCGCGCGATCTTCTTCGGCGTGGCCGTGGTCGCGGCGCTGGCGTGGGCACTGGCCGCGCGTTGGCTGCCCGCCTCGCGCGCTCCGGCCGCCGGGCCGCCCGACCGTGCCGGCGCGCTGTGTTTCAGCGCGGCGCTGGCGCTGTTCACCGCTGGCCTGATCCAGGGCCCGCACAGCGGCTGGGGCAGCGCCGCGACACTGGCCCTGCTCGGTGCCGCCGCACTGCTGCTGCTCGCTTTCGTGCGGATCGAACGGCGCCGCCGCCATCCGCTGCTGGACCTGAGCCTGTTCCGCTACCGGCGCTTCGTCGGCGTGCAGCTGCTGCCGGTCGCCACCTGCTACAGCTATGTGGTGCTGTTGGTGCTGCTGCCGCTGCGCATGATCGGCGTGGATGGCGCGCCGGCCGCCAGCGCCGGCCTGACGCTGCTGGCGCTGTCGGCGCCGATGCTGCTGGTGCCGAGCCTGGCCGCCGCACTGGCGCAGCGCATCGCCCCGGCCTGGCTGTCCGCGGCCGGGTTGGCGGTGGCCGCGGCCGGCCTGTGCTGGCTGGGCGCGCGGCCACCGGCGCAGGCGCTGCCGGCGCTGCTGTTGATCGGCGCCGGCACCGCCCTGCCCTGGGGCCTGATGGATGCACTGTCGGTCAGCGTGGTGCCGACCGAACGCGCCGGCATGGCCGCCGGCCTGTTCGGCACCTTGCGCGTGGCCGGCGAAGGCATCGCGCTGGCCAGCGTGGCGGCCTTGCTGGCGGCGTTGCTGCAAGTGCGGCTGGCCGCGCTTGCGCCGCTGCTGCCGCACGCGGCCCTGGCGGACACCGCACAGCGGCTGGTCGCCGGCGATCTACCGGCATCCTTACAGGAAGGCGCGTTGTCCGCAGCGCAACTGCGCTTGGCCTACGCCGCGGCCTTCGGCACGCTCACCCGGGTGCTGGCGGCGATCACCGCGCTGGCGGCGATCGCGATCTGCGGGCTGCTCGGGCGCACGCCGCAGGACGCGGTGGAGGGAAGCCGCGGATCGCGATAGGAGCCCCGCCTGCAGGACCGGCAATGCCGGTCGCGGCTAGAAACGACGCGAAGGTCCTGTCCCTGTAGGAGCGGCTTCAGCCGCGACGGGCTTTCCCGAAATCCCGGGTCGCGGCTGAAGCCGCTCCTACAAAAGGAGGTCGCGGCTGCGCCGCGCGCAACCGCGGCCGGCATGCGCCGCGGCGCTCAATGCACGGCGGCGACCGGCAACTCCAACGTCAGCAAGGCTTGCGCGGTCTGCTGCGCCTGCACCCGCAGCTCGGGGATCGCCAGGCTTTCCCACAAGCTGCCGATGCGCAGGCTGCCGAGCACGCGGATGCGTGGCGTGGCGCGGCCGTCAGCGTCGAGCAGCGCCCCGTCGGCGGCGCTGCCCACGCCGATGCCGTGCGGCCCCGGCTGCGCATGGCCGCAGCCGAGCAACTGATGCAGCAGCGGATTGCGCATGGTCTGCGCGCGCAGTTCCACGCCAGTGGCGTTGATCACGCAGTGCGCATCGAGCTGCAGCGGCGCGCCATCGGCGCCCATGCCGTTGACCTGCACGCAGGCGCCGACCGGGAACACCGTGTCCAGCCGCGCGCGGTGCAGGCGCAACTGGCCGACTTGGCGCATCGCCTGCAGTTGCGCGAAGACCGGTGCGGCGATGCGATGGCGGTGCACGTCCCAGTAGCGCACCACGTGGCGCAGGAAGCGGCGCTGCTCGGCCACCGACAGCGATTGCCACAGCGCCTGGCTCAGCGGCCGCACCCGGTCCATCACGCTCTGCCAGGGCTGGCCTTGCGCCTGCGCCGCGGCGGCGTGGCGGCGCAGCGCGCGCATCCGCTGGCGCAGCGGCATCGCCAGCAGCGCCTGCGCATCGAAGTCGGCTGGCGCGCCATGCGCAGCGTGCGGCAACGGCAGCAACGCATGCCGCGACACCACGTGCACCGGGCCACGGTGCGCGTTGGCCAGCAGGGTCAGCACGCTGTCGGCCATGCTCAGCCCGGAGCCGACGATGCACACCGTCGCCTCACGCGGAATCGCCTGCAACTGCGCGTAATCCCACGCCTCCACTCGCGCCGGCGCATCGAGACTGGGGGCGCCGCGCGCCGGCAGCGGGCGCAGGCTGTTGCCCAGCGCCAGCACGGTGGCGCCGGCATGCAACTGGCCACCCTCGTGCAACTGCAGGCGTTGTCCGCCCGTCGGCTGCGGGTGCAACGCCAGCACCCGCGCCTGGCGCCATTGCAGACGCGCCGGCCCGGCGGCCTGCGCCTGCAGCAGGCGCGCGCGCAGATAGGCGGCGTAATGGCGGCGCTGCACGTAGGCCTCGGCCAGTGCGGCGCGCGACAGCTGCGGATACAGCGCCTGCTGCTGCAGCCAGTCGAGGAAATCGTCGGGCGCCTCGACGAAGGCGCTCATGCGCCCGGCCGTCACGTTCAGCAGGTGCTCGGCGCAGGGCGTCGCATAGGCCACGCCCTGCGCCAGCGCCGGCTGCGACTCGATCAGTTGCACGCGCAGCGCGGTGCCGGCCCGGCGCAGCAACTGCAACGCGACCAGTACGCCGGCCGCGCCGCCGCCGACGATGGCGATATCGCAGTCGGCGTCGGCCGGTTCGCTGGGCACAAGCTCATTCATGCGGCGATTGTAAGGGAAGCCCCCACCGGCCCGGCCCGTGGCTGAGAACCGTCGCGCATGTGCCGGCACCGATCGCGCATGAGCGCGTCATGCGCCTGTCATCGGCATGCGCTTCACATCAGCGCATCGGCCAGGCGCGCGATACCTTCGCGGCTGCGTCGCCAGGCCGGCCGCTTGCGCCAGTCCTGCAGCGTCAGCACCCGCGCATCGGCCAGGTAGTCGGCTTCCACCGCGCGCAGCCGCTGCACCACCGCGGCGCTGTAGCAGAGCATGCCGACCTCGGCGTTCAACGCGAACGAACGGATGTCCAGGTTAATCGACCCGACCAGGGCGATGCCCTCGTCCACGCTCAGGTGCTTGGCGTGCAGGAAGCACGGCCGGTACAGCGCGATCTTGACCCCGCTGCGCAGCAACTCGTCGTAATAGGCCTCCTGCGCCCAGGCGGTGAGCCGCTGGTTGTTGCTCTCGGACACGATCAATTGCACGTCCACCCCGGACAGCGCGGCGATGCGCAGCGCGCTGAGCGTGGCCTCGTCCGGCACGAAGTACGGCGTGACCATGACGATGCGCCGCCGCGCCAGGTGGATCAGCGCGTTGACCGTGTCGCGCGCGTTCTCGAACGGGTACGCCGGCCCGCTGGGCAACAATTGCGTGGCGACGCCGCCGCCGTGGATGGAGGCCGGGGCGACCACGCTCAGGCGCTGCCCGGTCTCGATGAACCAGTCGCTGGCGAACACCGCTTCCAGATGCGCCACCACCGGCCCCTGCACCCGCGCCACCAGTTCGCGATTGGGATGGCCGGGGACGAACTGCGGCTCGGCCAGGTTCTGCGAACCGATGTAGCCGACGCGGTTGTCGATCACCGCGATCTTGCGATGGTTGCGCAGATCCATGCGGCCGCTACGGCGCCAGCGCAGCCCGCCCGGCAACAGCGCCTGCACCTCGACCCCGGCCGCGTGCAGGCGCCTGCGGTAGCGGCACAGGCCACGACGACCGCCGCGCGCATCCAGCAGCAACCGGCAGTGCACGCCACGCGCGGCGGCGCGCAGCAACGCGGCGCTCACCGCATCGCCGACCGCGTCGTCGAACATCAGGTAGTACAGCAGGTGCACGCGCTCGACCGCCGCGTCGATGTCGTCGATCAGCGCCTGCAGCGAGGACGCATAGCGGTCGAGCAGCTCGACGCTGTTGCCGTGGGTCGGCATGAAGTCGCCCTGGCGCTCGACCAGCGGCACCACCTCGGCGACCACGGTGTCGGCCGGCGGCGCCCAGCGCAGCGCGGTCAGCGGCACCTGCTGCTCGCGGATGACCTGCGAGGCCAGCGCCTGGCGGCGGATGCGCTCGCGCGACAGCCAGGGGTGACCGAGCAACAGGTACAGCGGCAGCCCCAGCAACGGCACGAAGCCCACCAGCAGCAGCCAGCTGCGCGCCGCGCCCGGCGTGGTGCGGGTGGGGATCCACAACAGCGCCACCAGCCGGATCAACCAGTCCAGCGCCAGCAGCCACGTGCCTTCCAACCAGACCGGCAGCATCGCGATCCTCGCAACCCAGGTCGCCCGATTCTGCGGACTGCGCCGACAAACGCAACCATGGCCGCATCAACGGCGGGTTTTTCCATGCCCCCAGACGCACGAAACCCGCCTTGCGGCGGGTTCCGTGTCCAGCGTGAGCAGCGATCCGAGGATCAGCCGATCACTTAATCTTGCCTTCCTTGTACAGGACGTGCTTGCGCACGACCGGATCGTACTTGAGGAATTCCATCTTCCCCGGGGTGTTCTTCTTGTTCTTGTCCGTGGTGTAGAAGTGGCCAGTACCGGCCGAGGAAATCATACGGACCTTATCGCGCTTGCCTGCCATGATGCTCTACTCCTCAGACCTTTTCGCCGCGCGCACGCAGCTCAGCCAGAACGCTGTCGATGCCGTTCTTGTCGATGGTGCGCAGCGCGTGCGCGGAAACCTTCAGCTTGACCCAGCGGTTCTCGCTGGCGACCCAGAAGCGGCGCTCGTGCAGGTTGGGCAGGAAGCGACGACGGGTTCTGTTGTTGGCGTGGGAGACGTTGTTACCCGTCTGCACACGCTTGCCGGACACTTGGCATACGCGGGACATTGCGCACCTCGATAGTAGTTTGAGTCGCCCATAGCCTGGGAGACGGCGGCCCCGGCAGCCTTGCGGCCACCACGCGACGTGGGAAATCAAGCGGTTACGCTGCAAGAGGCCGGCCGGAGATCGCGCATCCGGCCGCCGTTCCGACCGGAGCCGGGCACAGCGAGCCGCGCATTATGCAGGCGATCAAGCACTTGTGCAAGTTGTCCACAGGGGCCGGGCACGATGTGCGGGTCCGGGCCGCTGGACCGAGCAGGCGTTGCTATTGTATCCGGCCGAATCGGCTTGCTAGCCTGCCCCGGTCATGCGCCGCCTGTTCCGACCACTGCGTACCTCCCTGCTGCTGCTGCTGGCGGCATTCGTGGTCGTGCCGGTGGCCGATGCGCTGGCCTGCGCGCTGGAGCCGGAGTCCGCCGACGCCGTGCACACGCCCGCCGCGGCGCATGCCGATGGCGACGACAGCGACGGCAAGCACGCCGGCAGCTGCAGCCACAATCATTGCCACCACTCGAATCTGAGCCTGCCGGCGAGCACCCTCGCCATGCTCGGCGCGCCACGACCGGCGCGCTGGATGCAGGCCGGCGAGGCCGCACCCGACGGTCTCGTCCAGGACGGATTGAAGCGACCTCCCCGGGCGTGAGTTGAGCGTGTCCCGCGATCGCGGGTTTCCGTTTCCCTCACCTCTGGAATTTCTTCATGTCGACTCCGACACGTCGGCCGCCGCGCGCGGCCGGGCGGGTCGTCGCCGTGCTGCTGGGCCTGGCCCCGGCCGCGCTGGCGATGGCGCAGACCGCCCCTTCCTACGACACCTTGCTCGAACGCCTCGACCAGTTGCCCGGCACCCGCGTGGGCGCGGCGCTGGCCGAGGCCGCAGACGCACGCGCCGAACAGGCCCGTGCGCTGCCCAACCCGTCGCTGTCCTACTCCACCGAAAACGCCTGGGGCACCGGCGCCTATGCCGGCACGGGCCGGGCCGAAACCACGCTCAGCCTGTCGCAGCCGCTGGAGCTCTGGGGCCAGCGCGGCGCACGCGTGCGCGCGGCACGCGCCGAGGCCGACAGCGCTGCGTTGCGCGGCGCGCAGAGCCGCAGCGATGCCGCCGGCGAACTGGCGCTGGCCTACGCGCAGGCGGAGGCCGCGTTGCGCCGCGCCGCCCTGGCCGAACAGGCGCTGGCGCTGACCCGCGACGATGCGGCGGCGATGGCCGCGATGGTCGCGCAGGGCCGCGAGCCGCAACTGCGTGCGGTGCAGGCGCGCAGCGAGGTGGCCGATGCCAGCGCCGCCGTGGACGAGGCGCAGGCATTCCGCGACGCGGCGCTGGCGCGCCTGGCCGCGATCGCCCTGCTGGAGACGCCGGTGCAGTCCATCGACGCCGGCCTGCTCGACCGCGCGCCCCCACTGCCGCGCGCGCGTGAGGCGGCGGCGCTGCCGGTGCGCATCGCCAGCGCCGAGGCCGAGGCCGCCGCACGCCTGGTCGAGGTGGAGCGCAAGCGCGCCCTGCCCGACCTGAGCCTGACCGCCGGGCAGACCCGCTTCCGCGAGGACCGCGCCCACGCCTACACGCTCGGCGTCAGCCTCAGCGTGCCGCTGTTCGACCGCAACCGCGGCGGCATCCGTGCCGCCAGCGCCGAACAGCGCGCGGCCGAGGCGCGGCTGGACCAGCAACGCCGCGCCAGCGCCGCCGACCGCCTGGCCGCGCTCGCCACGCTGAAGGCCGCCGGTAGCCGCACGCGCGCGGCCGACGACGGCGTGGCGGCCGCGGAGGAGGCCTATCGCCTGGCCCGCATCGGCTTCGATGCCGGGCGCATCGCACAACTGGAACTGCGCAGCACCCGTGCTGCGCTCATCGCCGCCCGCGGCATCGCCGTGGACGCCCGCCTGGCGCGGGTCACGGCAGAAATCGAGCTGGCCCGCCTGGAAGGGCGCGCGCCGTTCATGGAGGTCCAATGAACCTGTCCAGTCCGATCTTCCGCGCCGGCTGCCTGCTGCTGGGGCTCCTGCTGGCACTGCTGCTGGCCGCGTGCGCCGGCGACAAGCAGGCCGCCCCGGCGGCCGACGATGCCCACGGCCATGGCACTGAACGCGAGGACGCCGCGCGCGAGCGCGCCGACACGCCCGATGCCGATGCCGATGCCGATGCCGGCGATACGGTAGGGCTGACCCCGCAGCAACGCGCCGCATCCGGGATCGAGGTGGTCGCGGTCGGCCGCGGCGGTGGCGCATCGACCCGCCTGGCCGGCCGGGTCGAACCGGCGGTGGGCGCGCGCGCCGCGGTGGCGGCGAGCATCACCGGCCGCGTCGAGCGCGTGCTGGTCGCGCCCGGCAGCACGGTGCGCCGTGGGCAGCCGCTGGCGATCGTGGTCAGCGGCGAGGCCGCGGTGTTCCGCGCCAATGCGCTGGCCGCCAGCGCCGAGGCCGAGGCCGCGCGGCTGGCGCATGCGCGCGACCAGACCTTAGTCGCGCAGGGCGTGGTCGCCCGCCAGGAGCTGGAAAGCTCGCATGCGCGGGCCGTGGCGGCGCGTGCGCAGGCCGCGGCGGCACAGGCGCAGGCTGCGGCCAACGGCGCGCCCGACGCCAGCGGCCGCGTGCGCATCGTCAGCCCGCTGGACGGGCGGGTCGGCGCGGTGCAGGTCACCCCGGGCAGCGTGGTCGCGGCCGGCAGCGTGGTGGCCGAGGTCACCGATCCGGCCATGAACGAACTGGTGTTCGCCGCGCCGCCGGCACTGGCGGCGCAGGTCGCACCGGGGACGACGCTGGAGGTGAGCGCGCCAGGCGCCAGTTTCGCCGCCACGGTCACTGCGGCGACCGCCGACCTGCGCGCCCCGGGCGGTGCCGCGGTGATCCGCGCCATGCCGGTCACCGCGCCGCTGCCGCCGGCGGGGTCGCCGGTGTCGGCGGTGGTCGTCACCGAAGGCCAGGACACCGCGCTGAGCGTGCCGGCCGACGCGGTGCAGACCGTGGAAGGCCGCAGCGCGGTGTTCGTCGCCGTCGCCGAGGGCTTCCGCGCCCAGCCGGTGCTGACCGGACGCCGCGCCGGCGACCGCATCGAGATCCTCGACGGGTTGCTCGGCAGCGAACGCATCGCCGGCCGCAACGCCTTCCTGCTCAAGGCCGAACTGGCCAAGGGCGACGCCGAGCACGGCCACTGAGGAGGCGACCATGTTCACTCTCATCATCGACACCGCGGTGCGCCTGCGCTGGCTGGTGCTGTTCCTGGCCGCGCTGATCGCCGGCTGGGGCCTGTACCAGTTGGGCCGGCTGCCGATCGACGCGGTCCCGGACATCACCAACCGCCAGGTGCAGCTCAACACCGTCGCCCCGGCGCTGACCCCCGAGCAGATCGAACGCCAGGTGACCTATCCGCTGGAGACGGCGCTGGCCGGCATTCCCGGCTTGGTCACCACGCGCTCGCTGTCGCGCAACGGCTTCTCGCAGGTCACCGCGATCTTCAGCGACGCCACCGATCTGTACTTCGCCCGCCAGCAGGTGGCCGAGCGCATGCGCGAGGCGGCCGAGGATCTGCCCGACGGCGTGACGCCGCGGCTGTCGCCGGTGACCACCGGCCTGGGCGAGGTGCTGATGTGGACGGTGGACTTCACCGCGTTCGACCCGGCCCGGCTGGCGCGGCCGGGCGCCGCGGGCTGGCAGGCCGGCGGAATCTACTGCACGCCGGAAGGCGAACTGCTGCGTACGCCGCAGGAACGCGCCACCTACCTGCGCACCGTACAGGACTGGATCATCGCGCCACAGATGCGCTCCAGCCCGGGCCTGGCCGGGGTCGACACGATCGGCGGCTACGTCAAGGAATACGCCGTGCATCCGGACACCGCGCGGCTGGCCGCGCATGGCCTGGGCCTGGCCGATCTGGTGACGGCCCTGCAGCGCGCCAACGTGCAGGCCGGCGCCGGCTTCGTGCAGCGCGCCGGCGAAGGCCTGGTGGTGCGTGCCGACGGCCTGGCGCTGGGCGCCGACGATCTCGCGCAGGCGCCGGTGGCCACCCGCAATGGCGTGGTGATCCGTGTGGCCGACGTGGCCGAGGTCGCAACCGGCCGCGCACCGCGCCTGGGCGCGGCCAGCCGCAACGGCCACGAGGCGGTGCTGGGCACGGCGTTGATGCTCGCCGGCGACAACAGCCGCACCGTGGCGCAGGCCGCGGCCGCGCGCTTGCAGCAGGTCAACGCCACGCTGCCGCCGGACATCGTCGCCATGCCGGTGCTGGACCGCAGCGTGCTGGTCAACGCCACCATCCGCACGGTGGCCAAGAACCTCACCGAAGGCGCGTTGCTGGTGGTGGTGGTGCTGTTCCTGCTGCTGGGCAACCTGCGCGCGGCGGCGATCGCCGCGCTGGTGATCCCGTTGTCGTTCCTGTTCGCGGTGATCGGCATGCAGCGCTTCAGCATCAGCGGCAACCTGATGAGCCTGGGCGCGCTGGACTTCGGCATCCTGGTCGACGGCGCGGTGATCGTGGTCGAGTCGACGCTGCTGCTGTTGGGCCAGCGCCGCGCCGCGCTGGGCCGCGCCCTCACCGCGGCCGAGCGCCTGGGCGTGGCGGCCGAGGCGGCACGCAAGATGGCGCGGCCGGCGGCGTTCGGGCAGTTGATCATCCTGCTGGTGTTCGCGCCGATCCTCACCCTGGAGGGCGTGGAGGGCAAGACGTTCCAGCCGATGGCGGCGACCTTCATGCTGGCCCTGGTCGGCGCGTTCCTGTTCTCCTTCACCTTCGTGCCGGCGATGGCCGCGCTGCTGGTGCGCGAGCCGACCCCGCGCGCCGATGCAGCCCCGGACCACGCCGGCGAGCACGAGACCTGGTTGATCGGCCGGCTGCGGCGGCGCCTGCAACCGCTGATCGGCGGCGCGGTCGCGCGTCCGCGCACGGTGGCCGCTGGCGTGGCGCTGATGGGCGTGCTCGGCGTCGGCGCATTCACGCTACTGGGCCGCGAGTTCATGCCGACGCTGGACGAAGGCAACGTGGCGATGCAGGCGTTGCGCGTACCCTCGACCTCGCTGGAGCAGTCGCTGGCGATGCAGCTGGCACTGGAGACGGCCATCGCCCAGCAGCCTGAGGTGGCGGCGGTGTTCTCGCGCACCGGCACCGCCGAGGCGGCGATCGACCCGATGCCGACCAACATCTCCGACAGCGTGATCATGCTGAAGCCACGCGCGCAGTGGCCCGATCCGGCATTGCACAAGGAAGCGCTGGTGGAACGCCTGGAACAACTGGCGGGGCAGCAGCTGGGCAACGGCGTGGAATTCAGCCAGCCGATCGAATTGCGTTTCAACGAGTTGATCTCCGGCGTGCGTACCGACCTGGCGGTGATGGTGTTCGGCGACGACATGCAGCGCCTGCGCGCCACCGCCGACCAGGTGGCGCTGAAACTGCGTGCGGTGCCCGGCGCCGCCGACGTGCGGGTGGAACAGGTCGCCGGCCTGCCCACGCTCAACGTGCGCATCGACCACGTCGCGGCCGCGCAACTCGGGCTGACCGCGGCCGACGTCAGCGAGGCGGTGAGCACCGGCATCGGCGGCGCCGCGGCCGGGCGGATCTTCGAGGGCGACCGCCGCTTCGACGTGGTGGTGCGGCTGGACGACGCCGCGCGCAACGATCCGGACCAGCTGGCCGCACTGCCGATCGCCACGCCGGCCGGGCAGGTGATTCCGTTGTCCTCGGTGGCGCGGATCGACGTCAGCGAAGGACCGAACCAGATCAGCCGCGACAACGGCAGCCGCCGCGTGGTGGTGCAGGCCAACGTGCGCGGTCGCGACCTGGGCGGCTTCGTCGCCGCAGCGCAGGCGGCGGTGGCCGAAGTAGCGCTGCCGCCGGGCGCCTACCTGCGCTGGGGCGGGCAGTTCGAGAACCTGCAGCGCGCCGAACGTCGCCTGGCGATGGTGGTGCCGGTGGTGTTCCTGCTGATCGGCAGCCTGCTGTTCATGGCTCTGCGCAACGCCAGGGAAGCGTTGCTGGTGTTCGGCTGCGTGCCGCTGGCGCTGGTCGGCGGCATCCTCGCCCTGCTGCTGCGCGGCATGCCGTTCTCGGTCTCGGCGGCGGTCGGCTTCATTGCCGTGTCCGGCGTGGCGACCTTGAACGGGCTGGTGTTGATGCAGGCCATCGGCGAGCGCCGCCAGGCCGGCGAGGCGCCGTGGCAGGCGGCGATCGACGGCGCGGCCAGCCGCCTGCGCGCGGTGCTGACCACCGCGCTGGTGGCGATCGTCGGCTTCCTGCCGATGGCCATCGCCAGCGGCGCCGGGGCGGAGGTGCAGAAACCGCTGGCGACGGTGGTGATCGGTGGACTGCTCACCGCCACCGCGCTGACCCTGCTGGTGCTGCCGACGTTCGCCGCGCGCATCGCCGGGCCGCGCGTGGCCGGCTGATCCCGCACAGGCTGGCGCGCTTCCCGCGGGAAGCGGCGCCGGCCCGCGCGGCGGCCGTCAGGCCTTCTTCTTGCGCGCGGCGATGTAGGCGCGGATCTGCTGCTGCAACACCGGCAGCGGCACCGAACCCTGCTGCAGCACCGCGTCGTGGAAGGACTTGATGTCGAAGTCCGGGCCGAGTTCGCGCTCGGCCTCGGCGCGCAGGTCGAGGATGGTCAGCTCGCCGAGCTTGTAGCTCAGCGCCTGGCCCGGCCAGGAGATGTAGCGGTCGACCTCGGTGGTGACCTCGTGCTCGCTGAGCGCGGTGCGCTCGCGCAGATAGGCCTGCGCCTGCGCGCGGGTCCAGCCCTTGTGGTGCACGCCGGTATCGATCACCAGGCGGCAGGCGCGCCACATCTCGTAGCTGAGCCGGCCGAAGTCCTCGTAGGGCGTGGCGTAGATGCCCATCTCCTTGCCCAGCTTCTCGGTGTACAGCGCCCAGCCCTCGCCGTAGGCGGAGATGTAGTTCTCGCGGCGGAACGCCGGCTGCGCGCCCTGTTCCTCGGCCAGCGCGCCCTGCAGCGAATGGCCCGGCGAGGATTCGTGCAGGGTCAGCGCCGGCAGGTTGTACAGCGGCCGCGACGGCAGGTCGTAGGTGTTGAGCCAGTAGGTGCCGACACCACCGCGGCCGGCGGTCCAGAACGGGGCGATGTCCGCCGGCACCGGCACGATGGTGAAGCGCCCGCGCGGCAGCGTGCCGATGAACTTGCCGACCTCGCCATCCACCCGCTTGGCGATCCACGCGGCGCGATCGAGCAGCTCCTGCGGGGTCTTCACGTAGAACTGCGAATCGGTGCGCAGGAACTGCAGGAACGCCGGGAAGGTCTTCTGCCCGGCCGGCGCCTGGAAGCCGACCTGCTGGATGATCGCGTCCATCTCCTTCTGGATCCGCGCCACCTCGCGCAGGCCGAGCTGGTGGATCTGCTCGGGATCCATGTCCAGCGTGGTGTACTCGCGGATCTGCTGGCGGTAGAAGGCCTTGCCGTCGGGCAGGGCTTCGGCGGCCAGCGTGGTGCGCGCCTGCGGCATGTACTCCTGGCGATAGAAGGTCAGCAGCTGCGCGTAGGCCGGGATCACCTTGTCGCGCAGCGCCGCCTGCGCCTGCGCGCGCAGCTGCGCCTGCTCGGCGGCGGGAATCTGCGCCGGCATCTGCTTGAACGGCGTGTACAGCACCGCCGCGGTCGGATCCTTCAGTTCGGCCACATTGGCGATGGCGCCGTCGCGGCCATCGAGCACCGCACGCGGCACGCTGAAGCCGCGCTTGAGCCCGGCGCGCATGTTGTCGGTCTGCTGCGCGAAGTAGCGCGGCACGTCCTCCAGCCGCGCGATGTAGGCGCGGTACTCGTCTGCAGTGCGCAGATTGCGTCGGGCCATGAACGCCAGGTCCGACCAGAACGCGCTGTCGGAGTTGAACGGCATCTCGTAGGCGCGCAGCCGCACCGAGGCGGCCAGGTTCTCCACCTGCGGCCGGTACACCGCCAGGTTCACCTGGTTCTCCGGCGAAAGCTGGGCCGCATCGAGCGTATCCAGCTGCCGCAGCACGTCCTCCCACACCTTCAAGCGCGCTGCCTGCGCGGCGGCGCCGACGTCGGGCAGACGGCGGTTGTCGCCGCTGCTGTCGCTGTCCTCGTCGGCCTGGCCGAGCTGCGCCTGGCGCCAGGCCCACTCCTTCTCGTAGATGGCCTGGAAGCGTGCATCGGCGGCGCTGGCAGCGGCCGTGGCCGGCGCTGCGCCGGACGTCGGCGACGCCGGCGGTGCGGCCAGCGCGGGCGCAGCGACGGCGAGCGCGAGCAGCAGGGAAGCGGCCAGTGGGGTCTTGGCGAACATCGGCATGGGCGGCACACGGCAGGAACGGATCGTCGATCATCGCATCCCCACCCTGCTTGGCGGGTGGGCCGGAAGTCCTGTGTGGAGCGATGATGCAGTGACGGCGTAAGGTATCTGATAACCCGCTCTTTGCCGGAACCAACGTGGCATGTCGTCATTCGTAGGAGCGGCTTCAGCCGCGACGGGCGTTACCGACAATGCCGGTCGCGGCTGAAGCCGCTCCTTGTATCTGGACCTGGCGCCCTTAAACAGGCGTCATGTCTTCCGACTGATCATCGGAGGAGGTGTGGGAAGTCCAGTCGCTCCTGAAGCTTAGAGCTTGCATCGTAGATCGGCTCCCCTCTCCACATGCTGGCCCTTGGGTGTCCGAACGGTATCCAGAGTCCGCCCCCGGCGTGAACTCGCATCGACAAGGCAGGACCGGGCACAGCGCCGATCATGACCCTGACACGATGGAGGAATCGCGTATGTCTCCCGTCATC
>NZ_JACHOG010000003.1:0-660491 GCF_014199735.1 Xanthomonas sp. 3307
GGGAGCCGATCTACGATGCAAGCTCTAAGCTTCAGGAGCGACTGGACTTCCCACACCTCCTCCGATGATCAGTCGGAAGACATGACGCCTGTTTAGGGGCGCCAGGTCCAGATACAAGGAGCGGCTTCAGCCACGACGAGGCGTTAGCGGTAGCGCTTCGTCGCGGCTGAAGCCGCTCCTACGAATGACATCCGTCGTTACTCGAGGTGCCCTTCAAGTTGCGACGCATGGCACTCGCCGCCCCTCTCATCCCACCGCGCAACCGCGTCGGGACTGAAGTCCCTCCCACAGGGGAGCTTCCGCGAAGCCTTATCCAAAACAAAAACGGCGGACCCGAAGGCCCGCCGTTCTGGCGGCAAGCGCGTGTGCGTGCGCTTACTGCGTGCTGTTGGCCGAGTTGAGCTTGGATTCGGCACTCTGGGTCAGCAGCGCGTTGATCGACTGCACCTCGGCCACGTCCAGCGAGCCGAGCGCCTGGCTCAGCAGCAGGCGGTTCTGCAGGAAGTTGTAGCGCGCCTGTGCGTAGGCCAGCTGCGCCTGGTACAGGGTGCGCTGGTTCTGCACCACGTCCAGCACGGTGCGGGTGCCCACTTCCAGGCCGACCTGCGAGGCGTCGAACGCGGCCTGCGCCGAGACCACCGCCAGGCGCCGTGCCTCGATCTCGCTGATCCCGGCCACCACCGTCTGGTAGGCGTTGCGGGTGTTGCGGTCGAGCGCGCGCTTCTGCAGTTCGTAGGTGTCCTGGGCAATGTCGCGTTGCGCCAGGGCCTGGCGCACGCCCGACTGGGTGGCGCCGCCGGCGAAGATTGGGATGTTCAAGGTCAGGCCGATGGTGTTGCTGTCGGCGCGCGGCGTGCTGCCGCTGCCGGAGACGCTGTCGCCCCAGTTCGCGTCGCGGCCGGCGCTGGCCGACAGGCTCAGCGTCGGCAGGTGCCCGGCGCGCGCCGCCGACACGCTGGCTTCGGCTGCCTGCACCTGGTACTGGTAGGAACGCAGCGACGGGTTCTTGTCCAGCGCCGAGGCGATCAGGCTGTCGATGTCGCCGCCGGTGGCCGGCAGCTGCGGGCGGAAGTCCTCCGGCAGGCCGCGCAGGTCGCGCACCGGCTGGCCGGTGATCTCGGTCAAGGCCTGATACAGGTCCTGCAGCGAGTTGCGCGCGGTGATGGTGTCGGCGCGGGCCTGGTCGTACTCGGCGCGCGCTTCGTGCACGTCGGTGATCGGCGCCAGGCCCACTTCCAGGCGCTTGTCGGCGTAGTCGAACTGCTTCTTGGCGGCCGCTTCGTTGGTCTCGGCGGCGACCAGCGATTCGATCGCCACCAGCACGTTGAAGTAGGCCGCCGAGGTGCGCACGATCAGGTCGTCGTTGGCCGAGTCCAGGGTGTAGTCGGCGGCCACGCTGCGCGCCTTCTGCGCACGCAGGTTGGAGAACTGCGCGAAGTTGACCAGGGTCTGCTGGCCCTGCACGGCGTAGCTGCGGCTCTTGCCGGTGCCGGCCAGTTCGCCGCCGCCGCGCTCGACTTCGCTATGGTTGCGCTGCAGCGACGCGCTGCCGTTGATCTGCGGCAGCAGGGCGGCGCGCGCCTGCACCTCGCCTTCCTTGTCGTACAGCCGGGTCGATTCCGCGGTGGCCAACTGCGGGTCGCTGTTGCGGGCCATTTCGTAGACTTGCAGCAGGTCCGTGGCGTTGGCGGCCAGCGGAGACAGCGCGGCGGCCAGCGCCAGGACGAGGGATCGGCGGATCATTGCGGCTTCCTTGATGGATCAGAATGTGAACTGGGGGACTGGCGCTGCGCCTCGCAGGTAGTACGCCAGGTCGGTTTCGAACAGCGATTCCGTGCGCGGCGCGCCGGTCTCGGCATGCACCAGCACCGCGTCCATGACCGGCGCGCGGCCGCGGATCGCGAACAGGCGACCGCCGGGGCGCAGCCAGGCCAGGAACTGGGCCGGGATCTCGGTGACCGCGGCGGTGACGCAGACCACGTCGAAGCGGCGCTCGCTGTTCCAGGCGAAGGCGTCGGCGGTCTCGATGCGAACGTTGCTGCCCAGGTCGGCGGCATCCAGGTTGGCGCGCGCAGCGGCGGCCAGGGCCGGTTCGATCTCCAGGCTGACCACTTCGCGGCCGAGCTCGCCCAGGCAGGCGCTGACGAAGCCGCTGCCGGTGCCGATCTCCAGCACGTCCTCGCCCGGCTGCAGGTCCAGGGCCTGCAGCATGCGGCCTTCGATGACCGGCTTCATCATGTACTGGCCGTGGCCCAGCGGAATTTCCAGGTCGGCGTAGGCCACGGCGCGGTGGGCCGGCGGCACGAAGGTCTCGCGCGGCAGCCGCGACAGCACGTCGAGCACGCGCAGGTCCAGCACGTCCCAGGGACGGACCTGCTGTTCCACCATCTTTTCGCGGGCTTGGGAGTAGTCGATCGTCATTTCGGGCATCCAACGCGGAGGGCCGGGCATTTTAGCCGGCACGGAGGCCGGGCGTATGCCGCAGCATCGCTGCCGGGCGCCCCGGCGCGCAGTGCCGGAAGTCATCGGGGTAGGCGGACGGCGCCGCGGCCGGGCTAGCGCGGCGCATAGGCGCGCAGGAAGAAGTCGATGCTGGCCTCGACATGGGCGCGGATCCGGTCCTGGCCGGCATCGCGGCACAGGCCGCACATCATCAGCGAGTACAGCTCGCCCTTGACCAGGCAGAAGAACTGCGAGGCGGCCAGGTTCAGGTCGGCGATGTCCAGTTCGCCGGCGGCGACGTGGGCCTGCAACAACGTCGCCAGGTCCTGCTGGGTGCGCTTGGGGCCGGCGTTCCAGAACATCTCGCGGACGTGGTCGTCGCCGGTGCCGGGGGTCAGCATCATGCGGTGGGTGGCCATCGCCGCCTCGCTGCTGATCATGGCGAAGAAGGCCAGGCCGATCTCCACCAGCTGCGTGCGCAGCGGCCCTTTCAGCGCGTGCCCGAACAGGTCGTCGGGCAGCAGCGCCTGGCATTGCGCGCGCACCGCCTCGGCGAACAGGGTTTCCTTGTCGCCGTAGTGGCTGTAGACGGTGAGCTTGGAGACGCCGGCGCGGGCGGCGATGCCGTCCATGCTGACGCCGCCGAAGCCCAGTTCGGTGAACATCTCCCGTGCCGCCTCCAGGATCGCGGCGCGTTTGCCCATGTCCTTGGGGCGGCCGGGCCCGGCGGGACGCGAGGAGGATTTGGCGGAGACGGCGGGCGATTTGCTGACCATGGTGGCAATACTAGACCAGTCGGTTCGATATTTATACTAGACCCATGGGTTCATTATTGTGACGGTGCGTCCGGCCGGCGTCGCGCAGGGGCTAGGTGATGCATGCGCCCGGTGGCCTCGCGCGCCTGGCCTGGACGACCCCAAGCCGTCAGGAAGTCCCTGACATCGGCAGCGAACAGGCGGTGATAGATTAGTCAACTGCCCACAGGGGGTGCCGCGCGCCGTAGCCGGTGTGATTCGGAAAGGGATGGAACAGGGGGATCGGCGTCACGGTAGTCGCGACGGTGCGCATGCGCTGCGTCACCGCGTGGGTGTGATGTTGTGCCTGTTACTGGCGCTGTGTTGCGCCAGCACCGCCACGCGCGCCGCCGAGCCGGCCGCTCCGCTGACCGAGCGCACCGTGCTCGACCGCCCGGTGATCGCGCGCTGGACCATGGAAGAGGGGCTGCCGCACAACCTGGTGCACGCGCTGGCGCAGGACCGCGACGGCATGATCTGGGTCGGCACCTGGGAGGGCGTGGCGCGCTTCGACGGCCGCGCCTTCACCGTGTTCGATCGTCAGAACACTCCCGGCATGGAGCTGTCGGGGGTGTTCGCGCTGCTCGCCGAAGCCGATGGCGGCATGCTGGTCGGCACCGCCTACGACGGCGTGTTCCGCTACGCCGCCGGGCGCTGGGAGCATCTGGGTGATGCGCGCGCGCAGCGGCTGCGGGTCACCACGATGCTGCGCGATGCCGACGGCGGGCTGTGGGTGGGCAGCGAGGACGGCCTGTTCCGGATCGAGGCCGACGGCCGCCTGGTCGACGCCGGCGCCGCCGCGGGGCTGGGCAGGACCCGTATCGCCGCGCTGCTGCGTTACCGCGATGCGGTGTTGGTGGGCACCCCGCAGGGACTGTTCCGGCTGACCGCGCACGCCACGCGGGCGCAGCGTTGGGGCGCGGCGGCGATGCGCACGGCGTCGATCCGGCGCCTGACCCCCGACCGCCATGGCGGCCTGCTGGTGGCCAGCGACGAGGGCGTGTTCTGGCTCGGCGGCAACGGCGGCCTGCAATGGCTGCGGCGCGGCCAGCGCGTCGATGCGGCGTTGCAGGACCAGGACGGCCAGCTGTGGATGAGCCTGTCCAGCGGGCAACTGCTGCGGCGCGACTCCAACGGCGCCAGCGAGGAGGTGCTGTCGATCTCCGGCGTGGTCAGCCCGGCGCTGATCGAGGACCGCGAGGGCCTGGTGTGGGCCGGCAGCACCGACGGCCTGTTCCGCGTCGCCAAGGGCGACGCCGGCGGCCTGACCCGCCAGGACGGACTCGGCAGCGACTATGTGCGCGTGGTCCAGCAGAACGCCGACGGCACGATCTGGATCGGCCATGCCGCCGGCCTGGATCGCTGGCAGGGCGGCCGCATCCGCCCGCTGCGGCTGAGCGAGCGCCCGGGCCGCGATCCGTCGGTGCTGGCGTTGGCTGCGGCCCGCGACGGCGGCATGTGGGTGGGCACCTACGACCAGGGCGTGCTGCTGCTGGCGGCGGATGGCACGATCCGGCAACGCCTGGGCGTGGCTGCGGGCGTGCCGCGGACCATGGTGCGCGCGCTGCTGGCCGATGCCGACGGCGGCCTGTGGATCGGCGGCAACGAAGGACTGCTGTATCGCAAGGGCGATCGCACGCGGACCTACGGCACTGCCGAGGGCCTGCCAGGGCGGCAGGTACAGACGCTGTACCGCGATCACACCGGCGTGTTGTGGATCGGCACCAACCAGGGCATCGCCACGCTCGCGGCCGACGGCACGTTGCAGGCGCGGCCGAGCGGGCATGGCTTTCCGGCGCAGAACGCCTTCGACTTTCTCGAAGATGCCGACGGCACCCTGTGGGTCGCCAGCGACCGCGGCCTGCTGCGGCTGCGCGACGGGCAATGGCGCATCTACGACCACAGCGTCGGCTTGCCGCGCGACAAGCTGTTCCGGCTGCTCGACGACGGCAACGGCAACCTGTGGGCGAACAGTAATCGCGGCGTGCTGCGCATCGCGCGCGCGCGCCTGGCGGAACTGGACGCCGGCCAGCGCAGCACGCTGGCGGTGGACGTGGTCGACCGCAGCGACGGCATGCCCGGCGGCCAGGGCAACGGCAGCAGCGCGCCGGCCGGCTGGCGCAGCCGCGACGGGGTGCTGTTGATCCCCACTTCGGCCGGGCTGGCGCTGATCGATCCGGCGCTGCCGAGCCGGCGCAATGTGCGTGCGCCGCCGCTGGTGATCTCCCGTGTGCAGGTGGATGGCGTGGCGCAGCCGCTGCGCGGCGATTATCGCCTGCCCGGCGGCGTCGCCCGGCTCGCGATCGGCTATGCCGGGCTGAGCTTCCGCTCGCCGGACAAGGTGCGCTACCGCTACCGCCTGCAGGGATTCGATCGGCAGTGGGTCGACGCCGGCAGCAGCGAGGAAGCGGTCTACACCAACCTGCCTTCGGGCAGTTACCGCCTGGACGTGCAGGCGATGAGCAGCCCGCTGGACTGGTCGCGCAGCGAACGCATCGGCAGCGCCTCGCTGCGCCTGCAACTGGTGCCGCCGTTCTGGGAACGCTGGCCGTTCGTGATGCTGGTGGCGCTGTGCGCGACCGGCCTGCTCCTGTGGTGGTACCGCGGCCGCAGCTATCGCTACCGGCGCCGCCAGCGCCGGCTCAACACCATCATCGCCGAGCGCACCCACGAACTGAAGGCGAAGAATCTGGCGTTGAAGCTGGCCAACCTCGAACGCGAGGACCTGGTGCGCAAGCTCGCCTACCAGGCCGGACACGACGCGCTCACCGGCCTGCCCAACCGGCGCACCGGCGATCCCTATCTCAACTCGGCGCTGGAGCGGGCGTTGGCCACGCGCTCGCCGTTGTGCGTGGCGCTGCTGGACATCGACCACTTCAAGAAGATCAACGACGCCTACGGCCACGAGATCGGCGACGAGGTACTGCGCCGGGTCGGCGAGGCACTGCGCGCCAGCCTCGGCGAGCAGGCCTTTGCCGCGCGCCACGGCGGCGAGGAGTTCCTGCTGGTGCTGCCGGGCCTGGATCAGGAACAGGCACGCGCGCGCCTGGACGCGCTGCGCGCGCACCTGGCCGAGCTGGTGCTGCACGACGACGACGGAAGCGCGGTGCGCTTCACCGCCAGCATCGGCTTCGCCTGCCTGTCGCCGACCCTGCGCACCCGCCGCGACCTGCTGGTGCAGGCCGACAAACGCCTGTACCAGGCCAAGCGCGAGGGGCGCGATCGGGTGATCGGCTAGGTCGCTGCAGCGGCACAGACGCCGCACGTCGTCCGCGCGACTGCGGAGACCTGCGTGTGGAGTGAAGGCGCAGGCGCCAAGCAGGCGCGGCGAACAGAGGGGCATTCCGCACCCGCCGCATCATTGCGGCGGGCAGGAGGCGGTCGGCGCCGGTGCTCCGCCGCGGATCAGCCTTGCAGGTGCTGCAACACCGCCTGGGTAGCGGCCTCGGTGGAGATGCCCTGGCCGGGCGCGGCGAGATCGGCGGTGAACGCCTTTGCGTCGAGTGCGGCATTGACGGCCTGCTCGATCGCCGCCGCTTCGGCTTCCAGGCCCAGCGAGTGACGCAGCAGCAGCGCCGCGCTGAGGATGGTCGCGTAGGGATTGGCGATGCCCTTGCCGGCGATGTCCGGCGCCGAGCCGTGGATGGGCTCGTACAGGCCGATGCGGCCTTCGCCCAGCGAGGCCGACGGCAGCAGTCCCAGCGAGCCGGCCAGCATCGACGCTTCGTCGGTGAGGATGTCGCCGAACATGTTCTCGGTGACGATCACGTCGTACTCGCGCGGCTTGGCCAGCAGGTGCATGGCCATCGAATCGACCAGTTGGTGTTCCAGGCGCACGTCCGGGAATTCCTCGCGGCCGATCCGCGCGGCGACGTCGCGCCACAGCCGCGAGGTCTCCAGCACGTTGGCCTTGTCCACCGAGACGACGTGGTTGCGGCGCTGCTGGGCCAGCCGGAACGCGCTGCGCAGCACCCGCTCGATCTCCGCGACGGTGTAGCGGCACAGGTCGCTGGCGTCGCTGGGGCTGCGGGTCTTGTCGCCGAAATAGATGCCGCCGGTCAGTTCGCGCACCACCACGATGTCCACGCCCTGCAGCAGGTGCGGCTTGATCGGCGAGGCGTCCAGTGCCGCCGGATGCGGCTTGACCGGGCGCAGGTTGGCGAACAGGCCCAGGCCGCGGCGGATCGCCAGCAGGCCCTGCTCGGGGCGCACCTTGGCGTTGGGATCGGACCACTTCGGCCCGCCGACCGCGCCCAGCAGCACCGCGTCGGCGCCCTGGCAGGCGGTCAGCGTGGCTGCCGGCAGCGGTTCGCCGTGGCGGTCGATGGCGATGCCGCCGATGTCGTGTTCGTGGAACTGGAAGTCGTGGCCGTGGCGCGCAGCGACGGCGCGCAACACCGCGACCGCGGCGGCGGCGACTTCCGGACCGATGCCGTCGCCGGGCAGGACGACGATGTCAGCGTGCATGGGTGGCCTCGTAGCGTTCGATGTCGGGTTGACGCAGCAACAGATAGCCCATCTCGTCCACGCCCTCGAGCAGGCAGGTCTGCGAGAACGCATCCAGCGGGAAGGGGTAAACGCGGCCGTCGGGCGTGCGCAACTCGCGCGCGGCCACGTCCACGGTCAATTCGTCGTCCGGGCGCTGCATCAGCGTCTGCACGTCGTCCTCGGCCAGCACGATCGGCACCAGGCCGTTCTTGAGGCTGTTGTTGCGGAAGATGTCGGCGATCTCGCTGCTGACGATGGCGCGCAGGCCCAGGTCGGTCAGCGCCCACGGCGCGTGCTCGCGCGAGGAGCCGCAGCCGAAGTTGCGCCCGGCCAGCAGGATCTGGCGGCCGGCATTGTGCGCCTGGTTGAAGGCGAACTCCGGGTTCGGCGTGCCGTCGGCCTGCCAGCGCCAGTCGTTGAAGGCGTGGCGGCCGAGGCCGGCGCGTTCGGTGGTGGACAGGAACCGCGCCGGGATGATCTGGTCGGTGTCGATGTTGGTCTGGCGCAGCACCACGCTGCGCGAGGTGAGGGTGGCGAAGCCGGCCATCACGGGGTCTCCTGGGAAGCGACGGAGTCGGGGGCGGGCGCCGCCGCGGCGTCGGCCGCCGGCGGCAGTGCCGCGGGGGGCGCGTGCGGCGGCAGCAGCGGCTTGTGGCGGTGCGCGAAGGCGCGGGTGGTGGCGGCGATGAAGGTCAGGGTGGCGGCGAACGCGCCGATGTGCGAGGTCATGCCGCGCTCTCCACCGCGCCGGCGAACAGCGCGCGCGGATCGCTGACCTGGCCGTTCACCGCGGCCCAGGCCGCGGTCAGCGGCGAGGCCAGCAGGGTGCGCGAGCCCGGGCCCTGGCGGCCTTCGAAATTGCGGTTGCTGGTGCTCACCGCCAGTTGCCCCGGCGCCACCAGGTCGCCGTTCATGGCGATGCACATCGAGCAGCCGGACTCGCGCCATTCCGCACCGGCCGCGCGCACCACCTCGTGGATGCCCTCGGCCTCGGCCTGGCGCTTGACGATCTCCGAGCCCGGCACCACCAGCATGCGCACGTGCGGTGCCACCTTGCGCCCGCGCAGCACCTGCGCCACGTCGCGCATGTCGCTGAGCCGGCCGTTGGTGCAGGAACCGACGAACACCACGTCCACCGGCGTGCCGATCAGCGCGTGCCCGGCTTCCAGGTGCATGTAGTTCAGGCCCTTCTGCGCCGCCGGATCCTGCGCGGCCGGGATCGGCACGTCCACCGCGATCGCGGTGCCGGGGTGGGTGCCCCAGGTCAGGGTCGGGCGGATGTCGCGCGCGTCGATGCGCACCTCGGCGTCGAAGCGCGCGCCGGGATCGCTGCGCAGCTGCGACCAGCGCTGCACGGCGGCGTCGAAGTCGGCGCCCTTGGGCCCGCGCGGGGTCTTGGCGACCCAGTCGAAAGTGACCTGGTCCGGCGCGACCATGCCGGCGCGCGCGCCGGCCTCGATCGACATGTTGCACAGGGTCATGCGCTGCTCCATGTCCATCGCTTCGATGGTCGAACCGCGGTATTCCAGCACGTGGCCGGTGCCGCCGTTGACCCCGATCACGCCGATGATGTGCAGGATCACGTCCTTGGCGGCGACGCCCGGCGCCAGCGGCCCGTCGACGGTGATCGCCATGGTTCTGGCCTTGCGCTGCAGCAGGCACTGCGTGGCCAGCACGTGGCCGACCTCGCTGGTGCCGATGCCGAACGCCAGCGCGCCGAACGCGCCATGCGTGGAGGTGTGGCTGTCGCCGCAGACGATGGTCATGCCGGGCTGGGTGAAGCCCTGCTCTGGCGCGATCACGTGGACGATGCCGCGGTTGTCCGAGCCCATGTCGAACAGTTCGATGCCGTAGTCGGCGCAGTTGCGCGCGAGCATGTCCACCTGCGCCTCGGAGGCCGGGGTGTAGTACGGCAGCTTGCCGTCGGCGCCGCGCGGCAGGGTCGGCGTGGAGTGGTCCATCGTCGCCTTGGTGCGGTCCGGCCGGCGCGGTTTCAGGCCGCGCGCCTTGAGCTCGGTGAACGCCTGCGGCGAGGTCACTTCGTGGATCAGGTGCAGGTCGATGTACAGCACCGCCGGGGCGGCGGCGCTTTCGGGGACGACGACGTGCGCGTCCCACAGCTTGTCGTACAGGGTGCGGGGAGTGGCGGACATTGCGGAACTACCTGGCAGGAAAGCTGGGCGGGGAAGGGGAGCGAAGGCGAGCGTGCACGACGACGATGACCGCGGCGTGGCGGCTCAGGCCAGTGCGTCGGCGGCGCCGACCGGCGCGCCCTGGCGCTGGCGCAGCACGCGGTTGGCCACGTCCAGCCAGGCCAGCGCGCTGGCCTCGATGATGTCGCGGCTGGTGCCGGTGCCGTCGTATTCGATGTCGCCGTGGCGCACGCTGAGATTGGCCTCGCCGCGCGCGTCGGCGCCGATGCCGACGCTGTGCACCTGGTAGCTGTCCAGCACCAGCTGCACGCCGGTGGCGGCCGACAGCGCGGCGAACAGCGCGTCCACCGGGCCGTCGCCCTCGGCGCGCTCGCTGACCCGCTGGCCGTCCGGATCGGACAACTCGACCTGCGCGCTGGCGCGCTGGCCGCGGTCGCTGACGGTCATCGACGACAGCCGGTAGCCCTGGCTCTCCGGTGCGTCCTGCATCATCGCCTGCAGGTCGGCGTCGTTGACCACGCGCTGCTGTTCGCACAGCGCCTTGAACGCGTCGAAGGCGATGTTCAGTTCGGCCTCGTCCAGCACGTAGCCCAGTGCGCGCAGGCGCTGCTCGACCGCGGCGCGGCCGCTGTGGCGGCCCAGCACCATCTGCGAGGACTCCCAGCCCACGTCTTCCGGGCGCATGATCTCGTAGGTGCCGCGGTGACGCAGCATGCCGTGCTGGTGGATGCCCGATTCGTGGGCGAAGGCGTTGCCGCCGACGATCGCCTTGTTGCGCTGTACCGGCATGCCGACCAGGCGCTGCAGCAACTGCGAGGTGGCGACGATGCGCGGCGTGTTGATCGCGGTGTCCAGTTCGTAGAACGCGTTGCGCACCTTCAGTGCCATGGCGATCTCTTCCAGCGCGCAGTTGCCGGCGCGCTCGCCGATGCCGTTGATGGTGCATTCCACTTGACGCGCGCCGCCTTCCACCGCGGCCAGCGAGTTGGCCACGGCCAGGCCCAGGTCGTTGTGGCAGTGCGCGCTGAACACCACCCGGTCGGCGCCGGGGACGCTGGCGATGATCCGAGAGAACATGCCGCGGATTTCTTCCGGGGTGGTGAAGCCGACCGTGTCGGGCAGGTTGATGGTGGTGGCGCCGGCAGCGATCGCCACGCTGGCGACCTCGGCCAGGAAATCCTCCTCGGTGCGGGTGGCGTCCTCGGCCGAGAACTCCACGTCGTCCACGTACTGGCGCGCCAGCGACACGTGCTTGCGCACGGACTCCAGCACCTGCTCGCGGCTCATCCGCAGTTTGTGCTCGCGGTGCAGCGGGCTGGTCGACAGGAACACGTGCAGGCGCGGATTGGCCGCCGCTTCCAGCGCCCGGGCCGAGGTCTCGATGTCGGCGGCCAGGCAGCGCGACAGCACCGCCAGGGTCGGCGTGCGCAGCTCGCGGCCGATCAGCGCCATCGCCTCGCGGTCGGACTGCGAGCTGGCCGGGAAGCCGGTCTCGATGATGTCCACGCCCAGCTCGGCCAGAGCGCGCGCCATCACCAGCTTCTGCGGCGGGGTCATGCTGCAGCCGGGGGATTGCTCGCCGTCGCGCAGGGTGGTGTCGAAAATGCGGATGCGGGGGGTCTGGGAAGAAACGGAAGTGTTCACCAGATGGGTTCCTCTACGGCGGCGGTGGCTTGCGGATGGGGATGCGTGGGCGAGATGGTGCGGGCAGGAGCGGGTGGGGCGGGACGTTGGCTGCGAAGTCGCTCGGCGCTGCGGCGGCGCGGCTTGCGCGGCGGGCGCGGGCGCACCTCCGACAGCAGCGTCGCCAGCACGCCGGCGTCGATGTTGCCGCCGGACACCACCGCGCACTTGCGCTTGCCGGCGACGCGGCGCCCGGCCGCCAGGGCCAGCGCGCCGGCGCCCTCGGCGATGACGTGCTCCTCCAGCGCCAGGCGGACCAGCGTTTCGCGCAGTTCCGCCTCGCGCACGATCACCACGTCGTCGAGCAGGCTGGCGCACAGCCGGCGGGTGATGAACCCGGGGATTTTAACCTTGACGCCGTCGGCCAGGGTGGGCACCGGATCCACGGCGCGGACGTCGCCGCGGATCGCCCGCGCCATCGAATCCACGCCCTCGACCTGGGCGCCGACCACGCGCACGCCCTGCGAGCGCAGCGCCAGGGCCACGCCGGAGGCCAGGCCGCCGCCGCCGATCGGCACGATCACCACGTCCGGGGCGTGCGCGGCCAGCTCGATGCCGACGGTGCCCTGGCCGGCGATCACGTCCGGGTCGTCGAAGGCGGACAGGAAGCGGTAGCCGTTCTGCTCGGCCAGGTCTCGGGCGAAGGCGAAGGCCTCGTCGTAGCTGTTGCCGTGCTGGCGTACGGTGGCGCCCCAGTGGGCGACGCCGGCGATCTTGGTCTGCGGCGCGCCGTGCGGCATCACCGTGATCGCCTGCACGCCCAGGCGGTGCGCGGCCCAGGCCACGCCCTGCGCGTGGTTGCCGGCGGAGGCGCAGATCACCGCCCGCTCGTCGCCGCGCTCCAGCCCGGCCAGCAGCGCGTTGAGCGCGCCGCGGACCTTGTAGGAGCCGGTGCGCTGCAGGTTTTCCAGCTTCAGCCAGACGCCGAAGCGCTCGGCGTAATGCACCGGCGTCGGCGAGAGATAGCGGCGCAGCCGCGCCTGCGCGGCCAGGACGTCGGCCACGCTGACGGCGACGTGGCCTACATCCGGCTCCTGCGGGGCAGCGGGGCGGCCGGCATCAGACATGGTGGAGCCGGGAGTGGGGATTCGGGAGTCGGGATTCGTGGCGGGAATCCGGTGGGCTGACGCGAAGAAGCGACCTCCGTGGAAGAAGATGCCTCCGCATGGCGGTACGGCGCTGGCGCGGCAGGGCTGCCGCGCACGCCGGGACGTTGGGATGCGCGCCCAATCCCGACTCCCCACTCCCGAATCCCGGCGCCATCACGCTACGCCATCCAGCGCGGTCACGCGCACCGATTCGCAGTCGTAGACCTTTTCCATCTGCAGGCGCAGGGTCTCGCCGGGACGGTTGCCGTCCACCACCAGTTGCAGGTGCCAGCGGCCGGCGTCCTCGGCCACCGGCGCGCCGCTGATCGAGATCGGCGCGAAGCCGCGGCGTTCGGCCATGCCGATCGCGCGCAGCAGGGCGCCGTCGATCGGTTTCAGCACCAGGTCAAGCTGGTAACGCATGTGTCGTCTCCTGGCGCTGGGCAGCGGGATTGCTTTCCAGCATGGTGCTGTTGGCGGTGTTCGGCGGCACCAGCGGCCACACGTTGGCGCGTGCGTCGATGGCCACGTGCAGCAGCGCCGGACCCGGCTGCGCCAGCAGTTCCGCCAGCGCGTCCTCGACCTGGCCGCGCGCGGTGATGCGCTTGGCCGGGATGCCGAACACCTGCGCCAGCGCAGCGAAATCCGGGTTGTCGGACAGGTCGATCTCGCTGTAGCGCTCGGCGAAGAACAGTTCCTGCCACTGCCGCACCATGCCCAGCGAACTGTTGTCCAGCAGCACGATCTTCACCGGCAGCTTGCAGCGGGCGATGGTCACCAACTCCTGCACGTTCATCATGAAGCTGCCGTCGCCGCTGACCAGCACCACGGTGCGGTCCGGGCAGGCGAACTGCGCGCCCATCGCCGCCGGCAGGCCGAAGCCCATGGTGCCCAGCGCGCCGCTGGTCAGGTGGTTGCGCGGGTGGTTGAAGCGGCAGTGCTGGGCGACCCACATCTGGTGCTGGCCGACGTCGCAGGCGATCACGGTGTCGGCCGGGGCCAGTTCGCTCAGCCGCTTCAGCAGGCCGGGTGCGTAGATGTCCTGCCCGGGCGCGTCGTAGCGCGCGCCGAACTTCTCGCGGTGGCCGACGCAGCGCGCGTGCCAGGCCTCGCAGGTGCTGGTCGCCGCGGCCAGCGCGCGCAGCGCCTGCGCCACGTCGCCGGGCACGGCGATGTCGGCCTGGCGCAGCTTGGAGATCTCGCAAGCGTCGGCGTCCAGGTGGATGACCCGCGCGAACGGCGCGAACTCGGCCAGCTTGCCGGTGGCGCGGTCGTCGAAGCGGGCGCCGACCACGATCAGCAGGTCCGACTCCTGCACCGCCATGTTGGCGGCGCGGGTGCCGTGCATGCCGAGCATGCCCAGATAATGCGGATGCGCATGCGGCAGTGCGCCCAGGCCGCGCAGGGTCAGCACGGTGGGGATGCGGGTGGCCTCGACGAAGTGGCGGAACGCGTCCACCGCATCGCCCAGGGCGATGCCGCCGCCACCGTAGATCACCGGCTTCTCGGCGCCGGCGATCGCCGCCAGCGCCTCGGCCAGCACCGCATCCTGCGGCGCCGGCGGGGTCGGCACCGCCGCCGGCACGTGCGCGGGCAGATGCGAGGCATCGGCCAGCTGCACGTCCTTGGGCAGGTCGATCAGCACCGGGCCCGGACGGCCTTCGCGGGCGATGCGGAACGCGTCGCGCAGCACCTGCGGCAGGTCGTCCACGTGCCGCACCAGGAAGCTGTGCTTGACGATCGGCAGGGTCAGCCCGAACACGTCCAGTTCCTGGAACGCGTCGGTGCCCAGCAGCGGCGTGGCGACCTGCCCGGTCAGGCAGATCATCGGCACCGAGTCGAGCATCGCATCGGCGATGCCGGTGACCAGGTTGGACGCGCCCGGGCCGGACGTGGCGACGCACACGCCGACCCGCCCGCTGGCGCGGGCGTAGCCGTTGGCGGCCAGCGCCGCGCCCTGCTCGTGGCGGACCAGGATGTGCTTGAGCTGGCTGTCTACCAGCGCGTCGTAGAACGGCATGATGGTGCCGCCCGGATAGCCGAACAGCGTGTCCACGCCTTCGGCTTCCAGGGCCTGCGTCAGCCAGCGCGCGCCGTTGCGGGGCGTGCCGTGAGCGGAGGTGTTCATACGGTGGCGACCTTTCGGTGGAAGCGGGTGGGGGAGCCGCGGATTACGCGGCCTTGGTGCCGCCGGCAGCCGGCGCGGCAGCGGCGTCGCCGTTGAGCCACACCATCTTGGCGCGCAGCTGCTTGCCGACCGTTTCGATGGGGTGGTCCAGGTCGGCCTGCTTGAACTTCTTGTAGTTCGGCAGGCCGGCTTCGTATTCGGCCACCCAGTTCTTGGTGAAGGTGCCGTTCTGGATGTCGGTCAGCACGTCGCGCATGCGCTCCTTGGTCGCCGCGTCGATCACCCGCGGGCCGCTGACGTAGTCGCCGTACTGCGCGGTCTCGGAGACGAACTCGAGCATGCGGGTGATACCGCCTTCGTAGAACAGGTCGACGATCAGCTTCAGTTCGTGCAGCACTTCGTAGTAGGCGATTTCCGGCTGGTAACCGGCTTCCACCAGCACTTCGAAGCCGGCTTGCACCAGCGACGAGGCGCCGCCGCACAGCACGGCCTGCTCGCCGAACAGGTCGGTTTCGGTCTCTTCCTTGAAGGTGGTCTTGATCAGGTTGGCGCGCGCGCCGCCCAGGCCGGCGGCGTACTCCAGCGCGAACTGCTCGGCCTTGCCGCTCTTGTCCTGGTACACCGCCCAGATGCACGGCACGCCACGGCCGATCTCGTATTCGCGACGCACCAGCGCGCCCGGTCCCTTCGGCGCGACCAGCACCACGTCCAGGTCGGCGCGCGGCTTGATCATGTCGAAGTGCACGTTCAGGCCGTGCGCGAACAGCAGGCACGCGCCCTGCTTCATGTTCGGCGCCAGTACCTCCTCGTACAGCTTCTTCTGCACCATGTCCGGGGTCAGCACCGCGACCAGGTCGGCGTCCTTGACCGCCTCGGCTGGACTCTTCACCACGAAGCCGTCGGCCTGCGCCTTGGCTTCGGTCGGGCCACCGGCACGCAGGCCGACGGTGACGTCGAAGCCGGACTCGCGCAGGTTCAGCGCGTGCGCGCGGCCCTGGCTGCCGTAACCGACGATGGCGATCTTGGTGGTGGGCTGGGCGGAACTGGTCATGGGGCGGATGTCCTTGAACGGTGTTGGAGTGGAGGGGGTTCTTGCATTTGCGGGTCACTGAAACGAAAAACCCCGCGCCGTTGCCGGTGCGGGGTCTGATCGAATCCTGGCTGCTTGTCGCTTACACGCCGGTTCGTCCCGCACTTGTGGGCGAGGTAATAAGCACGAGTACGAGGAGCGACGCGGCAGCGTCCGCGCGCAACGCGGCGGGCTGGCAGGTCGACTTCGGGCGGGTGTGGCGCTGCAACATGCAGCGAGATAACCATGGGCTTTGCGCGACTGTCAACTGTGTTGCGGGCCTGCACGGACGAATATGCCGAAAGCCGCGCCAGCGCTGCATGGTTACGCATGAAACGGAGGCGGCGCAGGCGGCAAATATCGCCAATTGCGCGGAAATCCGGCCTCTGCCGATGACGCGATGTGCACGCGTGCGCGGCGGCATTGGCCGCACTCGGGTACGGTGGGCCTCCCCTGTTCCCCGGAGAGTCGCGCATGTCCGTTTCGCTTCCTTCCCTGGCGCGCCTGGCGCTCGCGCTGGCGCTGGCGACGTCGGTGCCGGCGCAGGCCGCCGACCGCATCACCGGCCAGCCGTTCGCGACCCGCTCGGAAGTGATCGCCCCGCACGCCATGGCCGCCACCTCGCAGCCGCTGGCCACGCAGATCGCGCTGGAGACGATGCGCGACGGCGGCTCGGCGGTGGACGCGGCGATCGCCGCCAACGCCGCGCTGGGACTGATGGAGCCGACCGGCAACGGCGTCGGCGGCGACCTGTTCGCCATCGTCTGGGATCCGAAGACGCACAAGCTCTACGGCTACAACGGCTCCGGGCGCTCGCCGAAGGCGCTGACCCTGGCCGAATTCCAGCGCCGCGGGCTGAAGGAAATCCCGGCCACCGGCCCGCTGCCGGTGTCGGTGCCCGGTGCGGTCGATGGCTGGTTCGCGCTGCACGAGCGTTTCGGGCGCAGGACCATGGCGCAGAACCTGGCACCGGCGATTCGCTACGCCCGCGACGGCCATCCGGTGGCCGAGACCATCGCCTACTACTGGGACCGCTCGGTGCCGCGGCTGTCGCAGTACCCCGGCTTCAAGGAGCAGTTCACCCTCGACGGCCACGCCCCGCGCAAGGGCGAGCTGTGGAAGAACCCGAACCTGGCCAACACCCTGCAGCAGATCGCCGACGGCGGCCGCGACGCGTTCTACAAGGGGCCGATCGCGCGCACCATCGATGCCTACTTCAAGGCCAACGGCGGCTTCCTGCGCTACGAGGACCTGGCCAGCCACCACGGCGAATGGGTCGAGCCGGTGTCCACCAACTACCGCGGCTACGACGTGTGGGAACTGCCGCCCAACAGCCAGGGCATCGCCGCGCTGCAGATGCTCAACATCCTGGAAGGCTACGATTTCTCCAAGATTCCGTTCGGCTCGGCCGAGCACGTGCACCTGTTCACCGAGGCCAAGAAGCTGGCGTTCGCCGATCGCGCGCGGTTCTATGCCGACCCGGCGTTTCAGCCGGCGCCGCTGGCGCGGCTGATCTCCAAGGACTACGCCGCACAGCGGCGCGCGCTGATCTCGATGGACCGCGCGCTCAAGGAAGTGCAGCCGGGCACGCCGAAGCAACTGGAGGAGGGCGACACCATCTACCTGACCGTGGCCGATGCCGACGGCATGATGGTGTCGCTGATCCAGTCCAACTACCGCGGCATGGGCAGCGGCATGGCGCCGCCGGGGCTGGGCTTCATCCTGCAGGACCGCGGCGAGATGTTCGTACTGCAGAAGGACCATCCCAACGGCTACGCGCCCGGCAAGCGGCCGTTCCAGACCATCATTCCCGCGTTCGTGACCAAGGACGGCAAGCCGTGGTTGAGCTTCGGGGTGATGGGCGGGGCGATGCAGCCGCAGGGCCACGTGCAGATCCTGATGAACCTGATCGACTTCCACATGAACCTGCAGGAGGCCGGCGACGCGCCGCGGATCCAGCACGACGGCTCCACTGAGCCGACCGGGCAGGCCACGGCGATGCGCGACGGCGGCGAGCTGAACCTGGAAACCGGCTTTGCCTACGACACCATCCGCGAACTGATGCGCAAGGGCCACCGGGTGATCTTCGCCGACGGCCCCTACGGCGGTTACCAGGCGATCGCGCGCGACCCGGACAGCGGCGTGTACTACGGCGCCTCGGAAAGCCGCAAGGACGGGCAGGCCGCCGGTTACTGAGGCCGGCTGGCCCGCCGCCGCAGGCGGCCCACTGCTGCGGCCGCCCGTGGTGGCTGGATCAGCGCGGCTCCTGCGCGTTCGCCGCCTCATCGCCGGTGGCGTCCTGCGCCGCCTGTTCGCGCGCGATCCAGGCCTCGATCATGTGCCGCGCGCGTTGCGCCTGGCGACGTTGGCGGTTGGACTCGGCATCGAGCACGCGGTACAGCGACACGATCACCAACACCATCAGCAGCGCGAACGGCAGCGCGGCGATGGTGATCACGCCCTGCAGCGCGTCCAGGCCACCGGCCAGCAACAGTACCGCGGCGATCAGCGCCACCGCCACGCCCCACACCAGCTTGCGTGACAGCGGCGGGTCGCCGGCTTCGTCGGTGGACATGCTGGCCAGCACCAGCACCGCCGAATCGGCGGAGCTGACGAAGAAGATCATCAGCAACAGCAGCGCCACGCTCGACAGCAGCAGCGATCCGGGCAGGCTGTCGAACAGGGTGAACAGCACCGTTTCGTAGCCGTTGTGCAGTGCCTGGAGCATGTCGACGTGGCCGAACAGCTGCGACCACAGCGCGGTGCCGCCGAATACCGAGAACCACAGGAAACCGAGCAGGGTCGGCGCCAGCACCACGCCGACCACGAATTCGCGCACGCTGCGGCCGCGCGAGACGCGGGCGATGAACGCGCCGACGAACGGCGCCCAGGCGATCCACCATGCCCAGTAGAAGATGGTCCAGTCGGCGACCCAGCGGTCGCCGGAGAACGGCGACATGCGCAGGCTCATCGTCACCAGCTGGTTGAGGTAGGTGCCCAGCGTGGTGGTGAAGGTATCGAAGATGAAGCCGGTGGGGCCGAGCACCAGCACCGTCGCCAGCAACAGCGCCGCCAGCGCCAGGTTGATGTTGGACAGCCACTTGATGCCGCGTTCCACGCCGGTGCTGGTGGAGATCATGTACAGCACGAAGGCCACGCAGATCACCGTCATCTGCAATGGCAGTCCCGCGTGCACGCCGAACACGCGCTGTATGCCGGCGGCGATCTGGATGGTGCCGAAACCCAGCGTCGTCGCCACGCCGACCGCAGTGGCGACCACCGCGGCGATGTTCACGCTCTGCCCGATCCAGCCGCGATGATGGCGGCCGATGACCGGCTGCAGAATGTCGCTGATCAGGCCGCGTCCATTGCGGTTGTACTGGAACCAGGCCATCGCCAGGCCGATCAGCGCATACACCGCCCACGGGTGCAGGCCCCAGTGGAAGAAGGCGTAGCGCATCGACGCGCGGGCCGCCTGCATGCTTTCCGGCGCCAGCCCTTCCGGCGGCTTGAGGAAGTGCGAGATCGGCTCGGCCGCGCCCCAGAACACCAGGCCGATGCCCATGCCCGCGGCGAACAGCATCGACAGCCAACTGGCGCGGGAGAAGTCCGGTTCGGCGTCTTCGCCACCGATGCGCAGGTTGCCGAAGCGACCGAACGCCAGGTACAGCAGGAAGGTCAGGGTGAGGAACACGATCAGCAGGTACAGCCAGCCGGCGCTGCGGATCACGTCCGTCAGCGCCGTCTGCACCACCGCATTGAAGGGGCCGGGGGCGACGCCGGCGATCAGGACCAGCAGCGCCACCAGGGCGATGGAAATGCGGAACACCATGGGGGAGCGTCTCCAGTCGTGGATCAGAGGGGGCACCGGCTGTCGCGGTACGCATCCAGGGCAAGCGGGCAGGGAAGACGGCGCATCAGGCCGGCACCGGGCGTGCTGCGAATGTGGCCCGCGGCGTGCGTGCCAGCTCAACGCGAGGTGGCATCACGCCGGCCCCCAGACGCCCGATGTGGGGTCGGGTTGCGCCTTGCAATGGTCTGCATCTTCGCGAAGGCGGCGTCACGGCCGCGTCGTGATCGTGTCTGCCAGACACACCGCCGGGATGGATGGCGATTCCGGTTGCGTTGGCCGCAACTGCGAGTGCAGGGTGGGAGCCGATACCATGGGTGCAGCACCGAGGGAGACGACGATGGCCTTGTTCTCACGCAGTCCGGAAGCCGATGCCGCGCCCGCTGCCGGCTTGCCCGATGCCCCGATCGCCTTGTTGCGGCTGGAGCAGGATGGCCGCGTCAGCGCCGCCAACCGCGCCGCCCTGGATTTGCTGGGGGTGACGGCGCAGAGCCTGCTCGGCGCCGCCAGCGAGGTGGTCTGGGGCCTTCCGTTGAGCGCCCTGGTCGACGCCGAGGGCAGTTGGCAGGCGCCCGGTGCCGATCCCTCGCGCCGCGTGCGCTACCAGCGCGACCGCGATCGCGGCGGCCAGGGCTGGCTGCTGTCGCTGCCGCATCCGGAAACCGCGGCGCTGCTGCGCGATGTGGCGCTGCTGAGTGCCGGCCAGGCGCAGGGCGCCATCAGTCCAGCGCTGCAGGCGCTGGCGCAACGGGTCCACGAGGGCACGGCCGCGCAGGCGCTGTTGGATCGGGTCGGCGAGCGGCTGACCGGCTGCGATCTGGATCTGGGATTGCATACGCCGCTGTCGGTGGAGGACACCGAAGCGATGCCGGGGCGACGCCTGTCGGCTGGGTTCGGCAACCTGGCTGAGGCGATCCGCCAGGCGGTAGCGCTGTCGCTGCAGATCGCCGCCGACGTGCCGCACGTGGTCGCCGAGAACGATGAACTGGCGCGGCAGTCGCAGACCCAGCTGGAAGCGCTGCAGACGGTGCTCGCCACCACCCGGCAACTGTTGCAGGGCCTGCACGAGATGGATCGCGACCTGCGCGCGGTGATCGCGGTGGCGGCCAGCGCCGACGACAGCGCCCGCCAGGGCGTGGAGGCGGCGCGCACGCTCGGCCAGGCGATGCAGGAGGTGGCGCGACGTTCGGCGCGCGCCAACCAGGTCATCGAGGTGATCGATGCGGTCGCGTTCCAGACCAATATCCTCTCGATCAACGCCAGCATCGAGGCGGTACACGCCGGCCCGGCCGGGCGCGGCTTCGCGGTGGTCGCCACCGAAATCCGGCAGCTGGCCGAACGCGCCGCCACCGCGGCGCGCGACGTGCGCGGCATCATCGGCGAGACCGGTGCGGCCCTGCAGGACAGCGCGGCCTCGGCGCAGCGCACCGAACAGGTATTGGGCGGCATCGGCGAACTGCTCGGCCGCGCCAGTGCGGCGATGGACGCGGTGGCCGGCCGCATCGCCACCCAGAGCGGGGAGATCGGCGGCATCGACCGCGCCGTCGAGCACGTGGTTGGGCTCAGCCGCAGCAATCTTGAGCACGCCGCGCGCGTGGTGCAACGCAGCGCCGACCTGGCGGCCGGCAGCGACACCCTGCACGACTGCGTGAACCTGTTCCGCTTGCCCGCCGATCCGATGCGGCAGCCGCGGCATGCGCGGGTGCGCGATCTGGCCAAGGCCGCCGCGACCAGCATCGGCCTGGTGTTCGAGGCCGCGCTCGCGCGCGGGCGCATTGCCGAGGACGCGCTGTTCGCCACCGACTACGTCCCGATCCCGGGCATCGACCCGCCCAAGTACCGCACCGCCTTCGACGCGTTGTGCGACGAGCTGTTGCCGCCGTTGCAGGAGCCGCTGCTGGCCGCGCATCCGTGGATCGTGTTCGCGATCTGCGCGAACGTCGACGGCTACGTGCCGACCCACAACCTGCGCTTCAGCCAGCCGCTGAGCGGCGACCGCGCACGCGATCTGGTCGGCAACCGCACCAAGCGCATCTTCAGTGACCGGGTCGGCCGCAATGTCGGCCGTCACACCGAACCGTACCTGCTGCAGGTGTACCGACGCGATACCGGGCAGATCCTGTTCGACCTGTCGGTGCCCGTGCAGGTGCGCGGACGCCACTGGGGCGGCTTGCGCGTGGCCTACGTGCTCGAGTGAGCGAGCGCGGCGCGGGCAAAAAAATGCCGCCGGCAGTGCCGACGGCGATGAGGGAGAGAGCTCTGATTCTTGTGCGTCCAGGCTAGGCCGGCCACGTGGTCGCGGTGTGTCGCCGGCGGCGCGGCGTGTGGCGGCGCCGCCACATGCGCACGGCGGCTGTGCCGGCGTTCAGCCGCGTCGGTTGGCGGCCAGCGGCGGAAACGGGTCTAATAGCCGCAGAAGCGGGGGTACCGTTGGCGCAGGCCGCGGTTGAGACAGTCCCTTCGAACCTGATCCGGTTGATACCGGCGTAGGGAAGCTTCGCAAGTCCGCCGCGGGCGCCTGTGCGTCCGTGGCGGGCCCGCGCCGCCGCTTCGTCCGAGATGCGAGTCCGCTCGCACCCGTCCCGCCTTTGCCGCGGGTCACTTGAACCAGGACGAACGCCGATGAACGCCGTACCCAATCCGCTGCAGCAGCAGACCGATACCTTGTCCGCGGCGGTGACCCGCCCGATCCCCGGCTCGCGCAAGATCTTCGTGCAAGGCTCGCGCGCCGACCTGCAGGTGCCGATGCGCGAGATCGCGCTGACCCGCACGCCCACCGTGTTCGGCGGCGAGGAGAACGCGCCGATCACCGTCTACGACACCTCTGGGCCGTACACCGATCCGCAGGCACGCATCGATCTCGGCGCCGGCCTGGCGCCGCTGCGCGCCGCCTGGATCGCCGAGCGCGGCGACAGCGTGGCGCTGGCCGGGCTCAGTTCGCAGTTCGGCCGTTCGCGCGAGGACGACGCACGCCTGCAGGCGGTGCGCTTTCCGGCGCGGCGCCTGCCGCGGCGTGCCCGCGATGGCGCCAACGTCACCCAGATGCATTACGCGCGGCGTGGCATCGTCACGCCGGAGATGGAGTTCGTGGCGATCCGCGAGAACCAGCGCCTGCAGGAGCTGCGCGATGTGCAACTGCGCGCGCAGCATCCCGGCGAGGCGTTCGGCGCCGCGATTCCGTCCGTGATCACGCCGGCGTTCGTGCGCGACGAGATTGCCCGCGGCCGCGCCATCCTGCCGTGCAACATCAACCATCCGGAAAGCGAGCCGATGATCATCGGTCGCAACTTCCTCACCAAGATCAACGCCAACATCGGCAACAGCGCGGTCAGCTCCGGCATCGCCGAGGAAGTGGAAAAGCTGGTGTGGGCGATCCGCTGGGGCGGGGACACGGTGATGGACCTGTCCACCGGCAAGCACATCCACGAGACCCGCGAGTGGATCGTGCGCAACTCGCCGGTGCCCATCGGCACCGTGCCGATCTACCAGGCGCTGGAGAAGGTGGACGGTCGCGCCGAGGAGCTGACCTGGGAGATCTTCCGCGACACCCTGATCGAGCAGGCCGAACAGGGCGTGGACTACTTCACCATCCATGCCGGCGTGCTGCTGCGCTACGTGCCGCTGACCGCCAAGCGCGTCACCGGCATCGTCTCGCGCGGCGGTTCGATCCTGGCCAAGTGGTGCCTGGCGCATCATCGCGAGAACTTCCTCTACACCCACTTCGAGGACATCTGCGAGATCATGAAGGCCTACGACGTGGCCTTCTCGCTGGGCGACGGGCTGCGCCCGGGCTGCATCGCCGACGCCAACGACGCCGCCCAGTTCGGCGAACTGGAGACGCTGGGCGAGTTGACCAGGATCGCCTGGAAGCACGACGTGCAGACCATGATCGAAGGTCCCGGTCACGTGCCGATGCACCTGATCAAGGAGAACATGGACAAGCAGCTGCGCGAGTGCGGCGAGGCGCCGTTCTACACGCTGGGGCCGCTGACCACCGACATCGCGCCGGGCTACGACCACATCACCTCGGCGATCGGCGCGGCGATGATCGGCTGGTTCGGCACCGCGATGCTGTGCTACGTCACGCCGAAGGAGCATCTGGGCCTGCCCAACCGCGCCGACGTGCGCGACGGCATCATGGCCTACAAGATCGCTGCGCACGCCGCGGACCTGGCCAAGGGCCACCCCGGCGCGCAGGTGCGCGACAACGCCCTGTCCAAGGCGCGCTTCGAGTTCCGTTGGGACGACCAGTTCCATCTGGGCCTGGATCCGGAGAAGGCGCGCGAGTTCCACGACGAGACCCTGCCCAAGGATGCGCACAAGCTGGCGCACTTCTGTTCCATGTGCGGACCGCATTTCTGTTCGATGAAGATCACCCAGGACGTGCGCGACTACGCCGCCGAGCATGGGGTCGACGCGGAAACGGCCTTGCAGGCCGGCATGGAGGAAAAGTCGGCGCAGTTCCTGGCGGCCGGCGCGCAGGTGTACCGCGCCGAGTGAGCGGAGGGCGGTCGGCGCGCACGGCGCCGACCGCCACTGCCGACGTGGAGTTAGCAGCGCGCGCGCTTGTGCGGTGCGATGCGGCACCTGCCGCCAGGGCGAACGCGACGCAGGTGCTGCCGGCGTGCGAGGCCATCACGACGGCGCCATGCGCACGCACGTCTATGATGCGCGCTGGGTCGCCACAGGGAATGTCTCATGCTGCGCTATGCGTTCGCGCTGCGTCGCCATCCGTCCGCGCTGTTGCTTGCGGTGCAACTGCTGGGCGTGCTGCTGTATCCCTGGATGGAGGACACCGCGGCCGGACGTGCGCTGTTCGGTGCCTTCGGCATCGTGGTGCTGGCGCTGGCGCTGTGGGTGGTCAATCGCGGACCCTCGGCGCTATGGGTCGCCTGTTGCCTGGCGCTGCCGTCGGTGGCGTTGTCGATCGCCGCGGCCCTGCTCGGCAATCCGGCGATGACCGCCTGGGCGCAACTGCTGGAAAGCCTGCTGTACTTCTATACCGCCGGCAGCCTGATCGCCTACATGCTGCAGGACCACGTGGTCACCCGCGACGAACTCTACGCGGCCGGCGCCACCTTCACGTTGCTGGCCTGGGCCTTCGCGTTCGTGTTCGCGGTGTGCCAGCAATGGCTGCCGGGCAGCTTCACCGCGGCCGTGGACCCGACCTCGCCGCGGACCTGGATGGAATTGCTGTACCTGAGCTTCAGCGTGCTCTCGGGCGTGGGCCTGAGCGACGTGGTGCCGGTGCAGCCGTTCGCGCGCGCGCTGGTGATGATCGAACAGTTCGCCGGCGTGATGTACATCGCCTTGGTGGTGTCGCGGCTGATTGGGCTCAGCGTGACGCGCAATATGAAAGTGTGAGGCGCTCTCAAAAAAAAGCGCGCCAGAAGACGCGCAATCATGAAGCGATTATGTGAGTTTCGTCGGCGGAGAGAGGGCCTGAATGCGTCGTCGCGGTTGGCGGCGGCGACGACTAGAGTAGAATCAGGTGACATGCAGCGCTTGGCGGCATCCGCTGCCTCGCTTTGCCGAGTTTGCTCGTTGGCTCCTGCTGCGGGGCCACACGCGGTTGCGTCGCCGCCGCTTCTGCGACACTTCCGTCACGGCGTTTTCTTCGTTGTCCAACATGTCTTTTTCATCGTCCGCCACACCGACGCTTCCGCAGCGGATGCAGGTTGGCGAGTGCCTGGTACTGCTGTCCTTGCGGGAAGTGCACGCGCCGCGCGCGCGCCGGCCGCAACGGCTCACGCCCAAGGCGATGGGCGTGCTGCGGGTGTTGCTGGCGCAACCGGGCCAAGTGGTGGAACGCGAGGCATTGCTGGCGCAGGTCTGGCCGGACACGCAGCCGACCAACGACGTGGTGACCCAGGCCATCACCCAGTTGCGCAAGGCCTTTGCGGCCGGCGTGCGCGGCGAGGCGCCGGTGTACATCGAGACCCTGGCCAAGACCGGCTACCGCCTGGTGGCGCCGGTGCAGGCCTTGCCCGATGTCGACGCCGAGGCGGGCGCGGCGTTGGCCTCATCCGTCGAAACGGACGCGGCAGCGGAGACGGCCGCCATCGTCTCCCCGGCCGTCGTCCCGGCAGTGCGGCGGCGTCCGCCGTCGTGGCTGGCCGCCGCCGCCGGTGCGGCCGCCATGTTGGTCCTGGCGCTGGCCTGCTGGTGGTGGTTCGCGCGCGATCCGGCGGCGCCCGCCGACAGCGTCGAACAGGAGCGCGTGCTGGGTAGCCCCAAGCGGCCTTATCGGCTGATCACTGCGCTGTCCGGGTTCAAGCTGGAGCCGGCGCTGTCTCCGGACGGCGCGCAGGTGGCCTATGCCGCACGCACCGCCGGCAGCGACGGCACGCAATTGTTGGTGCAGCCGACCAGCGGCGCCGCCGGCAGTACCGCCCCGCGCTCGCTGGGCGTCCCCGCCCGCGGCGAGTCCGACCGCCTGCCGGCCTGGTCGCCGGACGGCACGCGCATCGCGTTCGCCCGGCTCGGTGCGGAGCGGCAGTGCCGGATCATGCTGGTGCAGGTGGATGGGCACGCGCCCGCGCGCGAGGTCGCGCGCTGCGACGACAGCGAATTGCTCAGCTTCGACTGGACGCCGGACGGCCGTGGCCTGGTGTTCGGCAGCATGAGCGGGCGACTGGCGGCGCGCGGCATTCGCGTGCTGGATCTGGGCAGCGGGCGCTGGACGGCGTTGGACTATCCGGTCGCCGCCGGCGATTTCGATTACGCACCGCGCTACTCGCCGGACGGCAAATGGATCGCCTTCGTGCGCAATCCGCAGATGGGCGGGCTGTGGCGGGTGCCGGCCGCCGGCGGCACCGCCGAGCCGCTGACCCATGAATTCGCCGAGATCCGCGGCTGGGACTGGGCGCGCGACGGGCAGGGCATCGTGTTCGGGCGCCGGGTCGATGGCGAGACCCGGCTGTACCGGCTGGACACCCAGACCCGGCGCCTGCGCGACCTCGGCCTGAGCGACGCGCAGGCGCCGCGGCTGGCCCGCGATGGCGGTAGCCTGGCGTTCGTGCACCGGCGTCCCCAATTCGCCGTGTACCGCATCCCGGCTGGCGCGGCGGACGCGCCGCGCGAGCGCCAGCGGCTGTTCGCGTCCACCGGCCGCGATGGGCAGCCGAGCATCGCCCCCGACGGGCGCCAGCTCGCCTTTACCTCCGATCGCGACGGCAGCTATGCGCTGTGGTGGGGCGACGTGACCCAGCCGGCCTCGCTGCGGCTGATCGAGGGCGTGCGGCCGGAGACCCGGCAACCGCTGGCGTGGTCGGCCGACAGCCAGGCGCTGCTGGTCAGCGGCCGCGACGCGCAGGGCGGTTCGGCGATCTATGAGGTGCGGCCGCAGTCCGGCAGTGTGGCAGCGCTGCCGGTGCCGGCCGGCGAGCCGTTGCAGGCGCTGTATACCGCCGATCCCGGGCAGTTGCTGGTGCTGCTGGGCGAGAACGGGCGTACCCGCCTGCAGTTGTATGACCGGCGTGCGGTGCCCTGGCGGCCCTTGGCGACCTTGCCGGACGTGTCCCAGGTCCGCACCGATCCGGCCAATGGGCAGATCCTGTTCACCCGGCTCGCGCGCAGCGGCCTGTGGCGCGCCGACGCCAGCCTGGACCTGGCCAGCGTGCGGGCCGTGGACGCCAGCCTGCCGTCGTTGTGGCGCTACCGCAGCTGGGCGCTGGGCCCCGATGGCGCGGTGCATTACCTGTTCCAGACCGGCGAATGCGCCAGCCGGATGGCGCGGATCGACGGCGACCCTGACGTCAGCGTGTGCCTGGACCGCGATCATTTCAGTGCGATCAACGGTTTCAGCATCGACCCGCGCAGTGGCGACGCCTATGTGGCACTGGCGGTCGAGGACGGCAGTGAAATCGGTTTCATCCGCATGCACGAGCAGCCGGAATGGTTCTCGACGATCTCGCACAACTGGTTGATCAAAAAAGAGAAATAGGTTTCGTAAGTTGTTCGTAAGAGCATCGTGGCGATTTCGGACAAATATCGCCGAGCCTTCCTGACCTGCCGCCAGATTCGGCAAAGACTGCGCGCCGGTTTACGTCAAGCAGGTGCTCGGATGCGGCAATCTTTCCTGGTCGATCATGGACAACAACTGGTGCTGGACGCCGACGACGCGCCGGCGGGGCCCGCCTGTCTGGGCGCGGCGCGCCTGGCCAGCGTGCAGGCGTCGGGCAACGCCTTCACGGTCTGGCTGCAGTTGCGCGGCAGCGCCTGGATCGAGGCCAAGGAGGGGCGGTTCGTGCTGCGCCGCGGCCAGTGGCTGGCCTTCGAACGCGATTCGCGCCCGTTGCTGCAGACCGACCGCGATGGGCTGTGCATCGGCTTGAGCCTGGACGGCGAGGCGCTGAAGGCTTTGGGCCGGATGGCCGACGAGACCTTGTATGCGGGGCGCGGCGAGCTGTCCTTGCGCGAGACGCGCACCGCCCTGCGCCTGTGGCGGCAGGCGGCGGCGCGGCCCGGCGATGCGTTGGCGATGCGGCCGGTACTGCTGCACCTGGCTTCCATGCAGGGCGAGTTGTCGCGCCGCGTGCAACGCTGTCCCGGGCGCTCGCGGATGCGCAAGCGCCAGGTGTTCGGGCGCATGCAGCGCGCGCGGCTGTACCTGGACGGCCATCGCGACCGCGTGGTGCGGATCAGCGAACTGGCCGAGCTGACCAACTTCTCCGGTTGGTATCTGTCCAAGACGTTCCAGAGTCTGTACGAGGAAAGTCCGCAGGCGCTGTCGGCGCGCCTGCGTCTGGAGCGCGCGGCGGACCTGCTGCGCGACACCACGATGATGATCGGTGAGGTGGCCGCCGCCAGCGGATTCGACAACTGCTGCAGCTTCGCGCGGGCATTCCGCGCGCGCTTCGGTGTCTCCGCCTCGCAATATCGCCATGGCAGGGCGGTGCCGCCAGGATCGGCAAAGTCTGCGGGCGACAGCGGCAAAGCAGCCGCGCTCACCGGAACGTAACGTGCCCAGGGCGTCTTAACACGCCCCTAACGTTACCCTGGAGAGATTGATGAACCTTCGCACTTCCGCAGTGCGGCTGGGCTTGCTGCCCGCCAGCATCGCGATCGCGTTGACGCCGGCAATTGCCGGCGCGCAAGAAGCCGCCGCCTCGTCCACCACCACGCTGGACCGGATCGAAATCACCGGTTCGCGCATCCGCAGCGCCGACGTCGAAACCCAGCAGCCGATCCTGACCCTGGACCGCCAGGCGCTGGAGCGCCAGGGCTATACCTCGGTCGCCGACGTGCTGCAGAACCTGACCTCGGCCGGTACTCCGGCGATCTCGCGCGCCGACGCGCTGGCGTCCGGCGAAAACGTCGGCGGCTACTACGTCGACCTGCGCAACCTCGGCGCGCAGCGCACGCTGGTGCTGCTGAACGGCAAGCGCCTGGGTGCGACCACCTCTGGCCTGCAGGACCTGAGCCAAGTGCCGATGGCGGCGATCGAGCGCATCGAAGTGCTGAAGGACGGCGCCTCGTCGATCTACGGCTCCGACGCCATCGCCGGCGTGGTCAATGTCATCACCCGCAAGCGCTTCGACGGCGCCGAAGTCTCGGCCGAGTTAGGCCAGTTCGGCGAAGGCGACGGCAAGACCTCGCAGTACTCCTTCACCATCGGCACGCAGGGCGAGCGCGGTGGCGTGGCGCTGACCGCCGAGTACTCCAAGCAGGATCCGGTGTTCGCCAAGAACCGTTGGTTCAGTCGCGATGGCAGCCGTGGCCCGAACTCCACGCCGAGCGGCTGGAGCCCGATCAGCCAGAACGGCAGCTGGTGCAACCCGCTGACTGTTGATTGCTCGGATCCGGAAGCCGCGGTGTGGCAGACGCTGAACCAGGGCGGCAACCCGAACAACCCGGCTGACTACCATCCGCTGACCCCTGCCGAGTATTCCAACTCCAACCAGCAGATGATGGTGCAGACCGGCATCGAGCGTAAGTCGGTGTTCGCCAACGCGAACTACGATTTGACCGATTCCATCGTCTTCAACGCCGACGTGCTCTACAACGAGCGCACCACCGATCAGCAGATCGCCGGCTATCCGTACCAGTCCGCCGCGTTCGGCACGCCGCTGGCCGGCGACAGCGCGTTCAACCCGATCGGCCAGGACATCGACTTCCGCCGCCGCCTGTGGGAAGTGCCGCGCACCACCGAGAGCAAGCTGAAGACCACGCGCTTCGCGCCGACCATCAGTGGCTCCTTCGAGTTCGCCGACAAGACCTGGGACTGGGACGTCGGTGCGCTGTGGAACCGCAACGAGAGCACCAAGACCGGTCACGGCGACATGAGCCTGATCGCCTCGCGCCAGGCGCTGGGCTCGTCCTTCATCAACGCCAGCGGCGTCGCCCAGTGCGGCACCGCCGCCGCGCCGGTGCCGCTGAGCGCCTGCCGTCCGTGGAACCCGCTGCTGCCGTACGGCGTGGCAGGCCCGGGCTCGCTGGCCGATGCGGACACCCAGACCTTCCTGTTCCCGGATTTCACCGATACCGGCTTGACCAAGACCACCAGCTACACCGCCAACCTGAGCGGCACGCTGGCGACGCTGCCGGCGGGCGACCTCGGCATCGCGGTCGGCTACGAGCACCGCAAGGAAGAAGGCCGCTTCGCGCCGGACGCCTTCGCGCAGTCGGGTGAGAGCACCGGCCTGGGCGCCAAGACCACCGCCGGCAACTACGATCTGGATGAGTTCTACCTCGAGTTGAACGTGCCGATCCTGGCCGACATGGCATTCGCCAAGCAGCTGACCCTGAACCTGGCCAGCCGCTATTCGGATTACAGCAACTTCGGCGACACGGTGAACTCCAAGTTCGGCTTCACCTGGAAGCCGATCGACGAACTGCTGGTCCGCGGCACCTACGCCGAGGGCTTCCGCGCGCCGACCATCAGCGATCTGTACGGCGGTCTGAACAGCAGCTTCGAGTCCTACATCGATCCGTGCGGCGTGGGCGCGCCGAACAGTGTCAACGGCAATGCGGCGTGTTCTGCGGCCGGCGTGCCGGTCGGCTACACCCAGGTGGGCCAGGGCTATGTCCCGTGTTCGACCCTTCCCTGCCAGACCCCGGACGAGTTCATCAGCGGCTCCAACCCGAACCTGAAGCCGGAGACCTCCACCAGCAAGACCGCGGGTCTGGTGTGGAGTCCGCGCTGGGTGCAGGGCCTGGACATCTCGCTGGATTGGTACCGCTACGAGATCAAGGACATGATCATCGCCGATAGCGTCGACCGCATCCTGCGCGACTGCTACGTGCTGGGCAATGCCGAGCGCTGCGCCGGCGTGACCCGCGCCGCCGACGGCCATATCTCGGCGATGACCTACGGCGTGGCCAACCTCGGCCAGATGGAGACCGAAGGCTACGATCTGGGCATCCGCTACCGTCTGCCGGAAATGGCGTTCGGCAAGATCATGATCGACTGGCAGACCAGCTACGTCAGCAAGTACGACGAAGCCGGCCAGAATCAGGCGGGCGACAACATCACGATCGGCAGCGTCGGCGAGCCGGGCATCTTCCGTGTGCGTTCCAACCTGGGCGTGAACTGGACGATGGGCGACTTCGGGGTGAACTACACCCTGCGCTATTACTCCGGCATGAAGGAGAAGTGCATCTCGCGGGCAGCGGATTACTGCGATGCGCCGGACCACTTTGCCAACGGCGAAGCCGATCCGCTGCGTCACACCGGCGCCAACACCTTCCACGACCTGCAGGTCAACTGGAAGGCGCCGTGGGACGCGACGATCGCCATCGGTGCGAACAACGTGTTCGACCACCGCGGTCCGCTGATGTATTCGGCTCCGAGCAGTGGCTTCGCCTACTACGGCGGCTTCGACATCGGTCGCTACGTGTACATGAAGTACACCCAGCGTTTCTGATTTACTGAGCCAGTGCATGGCGGGCCAAAGGCCCGCCATGTTTTTATTCTGAAAAGGACTTTACCGTGATTAGAAGTTTTCTGATTGGTGTGGTTGCTGTTGGCGCCGGTACCTTCTATGGCTCTTCAGCCGAAGCTGCCGCGATTCGATGTGAAAGCTGTCAGGATGATGGCGATTTTCGCTCAGAAGCCGTAAATCGCGGCACGGGCACACACATCGTGTACAGCGTGAGTGGGAACAAGATCCAGCAGTGGTACGTAGGATCTGGTGGCAGCGGTGGTGGTGTTCCGCTCCGCACGACAACGGCTGCGAATCCGGTTGTTCGTAAACAAACGCCGCCGCCGGGTGCGTCCGAAGAAGTGAGGCGCGCACACGAACTTTATATTAGTGGCGGTGGAACGATACGCCCTACTTACAATGTTCCGGTCAGTATGCTTGGACTTAACCCCGACGCTGCTGGCAAGACCGCATACGAATTCGTTCGAGATGCCAATTTGAGGGCGATGATCGAGTCGGCGACCGGCAACGTAAATGTCATATCCTCAGTCGTTGGTGCTAATGTCCTTACTGCAATGACCGACTTGTTGCAGTTGGCATCCAACTACACCGGGTTGCGTGATCAGGCGAGGATAATGTACAAGGTGGTTTTCAAGGATGGGTCTTATGTGACAATCATTGTCAATCTTGAGAATCAGAATGGAAATACGGAGCCTGGCAGTGCGCGTACCGGTGCAGGGCAGCTTATTCCTAGTGATATTCAAGAGGTCCAGGGGGATTGGACAGATTATGGCGGTGAAAATTTGAACCGCATGGCCGAACACATGCAGAGTTTAGGCGCGACGATCAAAGTCGTCGGCTCCCAAGGTGGCTCGGTTCGTGCCATTAGCTGCAGCGGATCCGGGGTGCAGCAAGTTTGTCTCGTTCAGTACAGAACGCAGTAAGCCTTATCTTCTGCTTTAAAAAAGACGGGCCTTGGGGCCCGTCTTTTTTGTTTGCGTTTTATTTCCGTGGCGGTCAAGATTTTCGCGCGCACTGAGGATCCCTACGCCGAAGTCAGCCCCATCAGGTTTTCGGCGTGCTCGCGCCAGGTCGGCAGCTTGTTGAGCATGCCGGTCTTGGCCAGGTACTCCTCGTCGATCTCCGAGCCGCTGGCCAGCGCCATCGCCACGTGCACCGCACCGGTGACCCAGAAGCTGCGGGTGCTGGAGCGCTGCGGCTGGCGATGGAAGGCTACCGCCTCGATGATCGGCATCGGCAGGCCCCACAGGCCGAGCAGGTAGGCACCGGCTTCGGCGTGGCCCGGCCGGACGTCGTCGGCGTCGGTGGGCGGCTCGCGCTCGTCGCGCACGCCCGGCAGCAGCAGGCCGATGTCGGCCAGCAGCGCCGCGGTCGAACCCAGCTCGACGCTGGAGGTCGGCAGCATCTTCGCGGCCAGCTTGGACGCCAGCAGCGAGCGCTGCTGCAGCGCGTTGCGCTCGGCGTTGGACAGCGCCTGCACCGAGAACACTTCGCTGGCCAGGACCAGGTCGCGCAGGGTGGCGGTGCCCAGGCGGGTCACGGCGGTGCGCAGGTCGGAAATGGTGCGGCCATTGGAGAAGAACGCCGAATTGCACAACTGCAGCACCTTGGCCGCGATCGCCGGATCGGCCGAGACCAGCTTGGCCAGGTCGGCGGCGTTGCTGCCTTCGTCCTGCTCCAGGGCGTGCATCAGGCTCAGGTACAGATGCGGCGGCGAGGGCAGCTTCTCGATGCGGCCGATGCTGGAACGCAGGCGCGGGTTGCCCAGCAGTTCCTGCAGTTCCTCCAGGCTGGTGACCGCCTCCAGCAGCATTTCCGGGGACAGCGGCAGCGGCAGGAACCGATGCGCCACGCCGATGATCCGCGCCGGCGGCGCGCGGTTGCTCTGTTCGGCTTCGATCAGCGCGATGCGGATGGTTTCCGGGCTCAGGGTGCGGATCTGGCCGAGCAGGGTGGCCGTGGTCAGGTCCGGCAGCGTCGGCGCGGCGATCACCGCATCCAGGCGCACCGTGGCCGCCGCAGCGATGGCGGCATTGCCGTCAGCGACGCTCTGGACCTGCCAGTCCTCGCCAAGATCGCGAATGTATTCAGTGACTTCGGACGGAAGACTGGCTTCGTCGCCGACGAACAGGATGCGCAAGAGACTGTCCCCCAAGAAGAGCCGGGTCGCGGACGGACCCGGCTCGGTGATGCCATGGCGCAATGTACCGCAAACCCCGAAGGACGGCGCCCGGCAACGCCAAAAACGTGAAACGGATCAGCCGTGGCGGGGGCAGTGCCCCGCCACGGCGGCGCGGCTCAGGCGCCGGCTTCGTAGCGGGCCACGGACTCGCGCAGGATGCGCTTGGCTTCCTCGGCGTTGCCCCAGCCATCGAGCTTGACCCACTTGCCCTTCTCAAGGTCCTTGTAGTGCTCGAAGAAGTGGCCGATGCGCTCCATCCAGTGGCCCGAGACCTGGGCGATGTCCTCGATGTGGCCGTAGCCTTCGAACACCTTGGCCACCGGCACCGCCAGGATCTTCTCGTCGCTTCCGGCCTCGTCGCTCATCTTCAGCACGCCGACCGGGCGGCAGCGCACCACGCAGCCGGGCACCAGCGGCAGCGGCAGCACCACCAGCACGTCGGCCGGGTCGCCGTCGCCGCACAGGGTGTTGGGCACGTAGCCGTAGTTGCAGGGATAGCGCATCGGGGTGGAGAGGATGCGATCGACGAAGATGGCGCCGCTGGCCTTGTCCACTTCGTACTTGACCGGCTCCGAATCCTTGGGGATTTCGATGACGACGTTGATTTCTTCCGGCAGGTTCTTGCCGGAGGTGACCAGTTCCAGACCCATGCGCTAGCTCCAGTGGAGTGGCTTCTAAAGAGGCAGGCATTCTAGTCGCTTGGCTGTTGCAATGCAGCGCATGCCGGTTCGGAGGATTCCTACAGCGGTTTCGGGCTCCATACCCGCCCGCATGGGGCGCATTCCGATAGTGCCGGTACCGGGCGGCGGCGATCCTGTGGTCACTGTCCCCCAAGGAGCAAGGCGATGAACGGAATCCGGCGATCGATGCTGCCGCTGCTGGCGGTGCTGGTCCTGGCCTGCGGCGCTGCGCAGGCGCAACAGGCGCAACCGACCTACGTGGATGCAATGGACTATCCCGCCCCCGGCGAGGGCTGGGAGGCGTTCGCCGACCTGGAGCGACGGCTGGCGCACGACTTCGACCAGCTCTGCGGCGACACCTTCTGCGAAGGCGACTACAGCGACTACCGGCCGCTGCGCTATCGCTGTTCGGTACGCCAGCGCGACGGGGTGATCGGGGAGTGCATCTGGAGCTTCGGTGCCAGCGAGGCCAGTGTCGATCCGGACAGCGGCCGGGTCGTGGTCGACGCGCGGCTGTGGCACTGCCGTACGCCGTTGCAGCCGCAGACCCGGCTGCACGCACTGTACGCGGCGCTGTCGGGCGAGCGGCCGCTGTTCGCGCCGCTACCGCACAGCGAGCGCAGCATCAACGATGGGCTGATCGACTGCCTGTAGCGGCGGAAGCTGCGCGGTGGGCGCCGGCATGCCGCCGGCGCCGACTGTGCGTGTGGCTACAGCAGCGGCACCAGCAGCAGCGCCACGATGTTGATGATCTTGATCAGCGGGTTGATCGCCGGGCCGGCGGTGTCCTTGTACGGGTCGCCGACGGTGTCGCCGGTCACCGCGGCCTTGTGCGCCTCGCTGCCCTTGCCACCGAAATGGCCGTCCTCGATGTACTTCTTGGCGTTGTCCCAGGCGCCGCCGCCGGTGGTCATGGAAATGGCCACGAACAGGCCGGTGACGATGGTGCCGATCAGCAGGCCGCCGAGCGCGCGCGGGCCCAGCAACAGGCCGACCACGATCGGCACCGCCACCGGCAGCAGCGAGGGCACGATCATTTCGCGGATCGCCGAGCGGGTCAGCATGTCCACCGCACGGTCGTACTGCGGCTTGCCGGTGCCCTGCATGATCCCGGGGATCTCGCGGAACTGCCGCCGCACTTCCTCCACCACCGCGCCGGCGGCGCGGCCCACCGCTTCCATCGCCATCGCGCCGAACAGGTAGGGGATCAGGCCGCCGATCAGCAGGCCGATGATCACCGTGTGGTCGGACAGGTCGAAGGCGAAGGTTTCGGTGGGGTGCGCGGCGCGCAGGTTGTGGGTGTAGTCGGCGAACAGCACCAGCGCCGCCAGCGCCGCCGAGCCGATCGCATAGCCCTTGGTCACCGCCTTGGTGGTGTTGCCGACCGCGTCCAGCGGGTCGGTGACCGCGCGTACCTCCGGCGGCAGCTCCGCCATTTCGGCGATGCCGCCGGCGTTGTCGGTGATCGGGCCGTACGCATCCAGTGCCACGATCATGCCGGCCATCGACAGCATCGCGGTGGCGGCGATGGCGATGCCGTACAGGCCCGACAGTGCGAACGCGCCCCAGATCGCCGCACACACCGCGATCACCGGCAGCGCGGTGGACTTCATCGAGATGCCCAGGCCGGCGATGATGTTGGTGCCGTGGCCGGTGGTGCTGGCCGAGGCCACGTGCTGCACCGGCTTGTACTGGGTGCCGGTGTAGTACTCGGTGATCCAGACGATCAGGCCGGTCAGCACCAGCCCGATCAGCGCGCAGCCGTAGAGCTTGCCGGCGCCGGCGGCGGTGTCGCCCATCAGTTGCTGGGTCACCGGCCAGAACGCCAGCGCCGCCAGTACCGCCGAGACCACCACGCCCTTGTACAGCGCGCCCATGATCGAGCCGCCCGGGCGCACGCGTACGAAGAAGGTGCCGACGATCGAGGCGACGATCGACACCCCGCCCAGCACCAGCGGATACAGCACCGCGTTGCGCCCGGCCTCGGCGGCCATCAGCCCGCCCAGCAGCATCGTGGCGATCACAGTGACCGCGTAGGTCTCGAACAGGTCGGCGGCCATTCCGGCGCAGTCGCCGACGTTGTCGCCCACATTGTCGGCGATCACCGCCGGGTTGCGCGGGTCGTCCTCGGGGATGCCGGCCTCGACCTTGCCCACCAGGTCCGCACCGACGTCGGCGCCCTTGGTGAAGATGCCGCCGCCCAGGCGCGCGAAGATCGAGATCAGCGAACTGCCGAAGGCCAGGCCGACCAGCGCATGCAGGCTGTCGCCCACGCTGTGTCCGAGCCATTGCAGCAGGCCGTAGTAGCCGGCCACGCCGATCAGGCCCAGCCCCACCACCAGCATGCCGGTGATCGCGCCGCCGCGGAACGCCACCGCCATCGCCGGCGCCAGCCCGCGCCGCGCCGCCTCGGCGGTGCGCACGTTGGCGCGCACCGACAGGTTCATGCCGATGTAGCCGGCGACCCCAGACAGCACCGCGCCGATCGCGAAGCCGCCAGCGGTGTACCAACTCAGGAATATCCCGACCAGCACCAGCAGGACCACGCCGGCGATGGCGATGGTCAGGTACTGGCGGTTGAGGTAGGCGCGGGCGCCTTCCTGGATCGCATCGGCGATCTGCCGCATGCGTTCGTTGCCGGCGGGCTGCGCCAGGATCCAGCGCGTGGAGACGATGCCGTAGAGCACCGCCAGAGCCGCGCACGCCAGTGCCACGGTGACTGCATATCGTTCCAGCATGACCCCTCCCAAGGATGTGGATGGCGCCCAAGCGCTGGACATACCGTGGGATCACACCGGAGGAGCTGAAGCATGCAACGACTCCGCGGCCACAACGCGCGCCGCTGGTGCGTATCGCAATGTCGACTGGCCTGAACGCGGCGAGTATGCGCCTGACTCCGTGATGCCGCCAGCGACCAGGCAGGGCGTCGCACTTTGGCGTCCGGTTCAGTCTGCGCGTGGCAGCGTGGCGCATCGCTTCCCAGGAGCCATCCGATGCACTCGACGATTTCCCGGCGGCCGTGCGGCCGCGCCTCGATCCTGGCCCTCGGCCTGTGCACGCTGGCGCCGCTGGTCGCCGCGGCCGCCGACCCGACCCCGGAACTGCAGCGCCCGGCCAGTGCGCCGCAGGCGGTGGGCGTGGTGCACACCATCCGCCAGATCCCCGAGGCCTGCGTGCGCTTCGAGGGCCAGTACACCGGCGATGCGGCGCAGCCCTACCGCTTCTCCGCGGTGCGCAGCAGCCCCACCTGCCAGCCGCGCGCCAAGCTGGTCGAGTTCGATCAGGCCAAGCCCAGCGAGGCCACCGGCTGGAAGTTCAACGATCTGATCCGCGTGCCCAGCGCGGCCTGTCCTTCGCAGCAGGCAGTGGTGCGGGTCTGGCGCAAGCCGGTCGCGCTGAACACCGAGCGCGATGGCCAGGGCCAGTCGCGGATCTATCTGGAAGAGGCCAAGCAGCAGGCGGCCGCCGGCAAGGTCCCGCAGGTCCCGGAGTTCACCGCGCAGATGACGCTGGAAGGCAATGCCTGCCGTTGAGCCGGATGCGTAGCGACATTCCTTGCGGAATCAGCCGCTGCCCATGCCGCGTTGCCGATGCGGGGCAGTGACATCGGCTGGTCGGGCGAGTTTCCCTGACCGGCTCGATCGCTTGCACGCTCGTATCGGTCGCCATCGTCGGCGCCGTAGCGGCGTCGCCGAACGTAGGTGTCTCAGCCGCTGATGCATGTTGCCGTGGGCCGTCTCTGGTTTTCATCGAACGTATGCAGCATGCAGTTGCATGCAGACTGATCGAGTCGGTTCGGATCCTGTTTGCCGCCGGCGCAGCCATTCGTCGGCGACCTCGCCCCCTGTTCTTGGACGCGCCGTCCTTGATCCACGCCATGAAGACACGATCGAACCTGACGTTGGCCACGCATGCGCCAGGAAGCGGCGCATGGCCTGCGTCGTGCGATAGCTGTCTTCCACCGGCGTTGCGCGGGCGATCGGGCCGTTGTGCCAATCGAAGCGCATTCTGGTGCTTTCTCGTTTCCTGCCGATCGTGTGCGCCGTTTTCGCTCTTGCCTTCCGCGAGGTTCCCCGCAATAGTGACGAACGCGCCAGAAGCCTGAGCATCCATTATGCGGTTTCAATCGATCGTCGGTAGCCTGCTCCTGATGACGGCGTCAGCCGCGAGTATGGCCGCGATGCCTTCCGCGGCGGCCTCGCCGGCGGCGGATGAGGCCGATGAGGCGAAGCGTGTTCAAGCCGCCAACGACCAATCCGTGCAGGATGCCATGCATGGCCGCTATCTGGATGCCTCGTTCGGCCTGCTGGCGCATCTCGGTGTCGCATCGGCGACCGACATCAAGGATGCGGACGTGTTCGACCAATGGACGCAGGTGATGTCGTGCATGACCGGCATGCCGACGTTCAATCCGGCCAAGACGGCGGACTTCCACGTGCCCAAGGAACAACTCGCCGACTTGCGTGGCGCGCACGGCGTTTCCGCGCTTGCGGAGATCGTCCGCCGCGCGCGCCGGACCAGCATCGTGATCCTCGACGAGAACCATCTCGATCCGCGCGGCCGCGCGTTCGCGCTGGAGGTCGCGCGCGCCTTGCGTCCGCTCGGCTACACGACGCTGGCGGTGGAGGCGTTGAAGCGCGATGCCGACGATGCCGTGTCGCGCGACAAGATGGCGGCGCTCTCGAAAGACGGCTATGTGCGGCAGCCGAGCGGCTATTACCTGCACGATCCGGTCTTCGCCGATTTCCTGCGCCAGTCGCTTGCGCTGGGCTACCGCCCGGTGTCGTACGAAACCACGCGCACGGAGTATGCCGACGATCCCGGCCAGGCGCAGGCGCAGCGGGAACAGGACCAGGCCGACAATCTGGTCCGGCGCGCGCTCGAGCAAGCTCCCGCCGGCGGCAAGATCCTGATCTATGCCGGCGAACACCATGTCGCGGAACGGCCGATCGCGGCCGAGGGCGGAAAGGTCGAGATGATGGCGCAGCGGCTCAAGCGCGCCACGGGAATCGACCCGTTGACCATCGACCAGGCGGGCTTGTCGCCGATCCCGATGAATCGGCCCGATGCCGACCTGTATGCCATCGCCGAGCCCAAGACCCATGGCCGATCCGTGGTGCTGATGCGGCACGGCAAGCCGCTGACGGTAGGCCTGCTCGCGGGTTCGGTCGATCTGCAGGTGGTGCACCCGCGCACGACGCTCGTCGCCGGGCGTCCGCAATGGCTGGAGGGCATGGGCCGCAAGCCGAGTCCGATCCCGCAGGCGTTGTTGCCGACGGCCGGCACGCGCCTGGTCCAGGCCTTCGTCGAGCGCGAGGGCGACGACGCGATCGCGGTGGACCAGGCGCTGGTCGCGCCGGGCACCGCCGCCCCTGCGTTGATGCTGCCGTCGGTGCCGGTTCGCTATGCCATCCAGGAACGCGACGCGCGCTAGGGCTGACGCCACGATGGGAATGGACCCGCTGCATCCGCGTTAACCGGCGCCAGGCAGTCGCCAGGACGCGCGGCGCGGGCGCCCAGAACGGCATGGCGGGGACGGCAAGCGCGATGAAGCGAAGCCGCCGCGTTCGCTGCGGCGTTCGGCAACGGGTTCGCTGGCGGTGGCGCCATCCTCATGCGCCACGCGCGCCTCGGCTTGCGCCGCTGCGTCGCAGTGGCAGGTGCGCGCAGGCCGGGTTCACCCCTCCCAGGCCGGCAGCTTCTTCTTCACCGCCACGTTCTTCAGCGCCACGTACTTGGGCAGGCCATCGCTGCCGTACGGCAGCGGCGCTTCGCCGCGGATCAGCGGCTGCAGGTAGCGGCGCGCCTTCTCGGTGATGCCGAAGCCGTCCTTGCGCAGGAAACCGGCGGGCATCTTCTTCTCGTGGTTGGCGACCTTGGCCAGCGGCGCGGCCTCGATCTTCCAGCGGTACGGCGCGTCGCTGCTGCGCACGATCGCCGGCATCACCGCGTTCATGCCCTTCAGCGCGAACTGCACCGCGGCCTTGCCGACCGCCTGCGCCTGCTCCCAGTCGGTACGCGAGGCGATGTGGCGGGCCGAACGTTGCAGGTAGTCGGGCAGGGTCCAGTGCACCTTGTAGCCGAGTTCGGCCTTGACCTTGCCGGCCAGGTACGCGGCCACGCCACCGAGCTGGCTGTGGCCGAACGCGTCGGTGCCGCCGCCGGCATCGGCAACGAAGCGCCCGTCGGCGGTCTGGATGCCTTCGCTGGCCACCACCACGCACCAGCCGACCTTGTCCACCACCTTGCGCACCTGCGCCAGGAAGGCGGCTTCGTCGTAGGCGCGTTCGGGGAACAGGATGATCTGCGGCGCGTCGTCCGGCGATTGCGCGGCCAGTCCGGCGGCGGCGGCCAGCCAGCCGGCATGGCGGCCCATGGCTTCGTAGACAAATACCTTGGTCGAGGTCTCGGCCATTGCCGCCACGTCCAGCGCCGCCTCGCGCACCGATACCGCGGTGTACTTGGCGGCCGAGCCGAAGCCCGGGCAGGTGTCGGTGACCGCCAGGTCGTTGTCGATGGTCTTGGGCACGCCGATGCAGTGCAGCGGATAACCGAACGCCTGCGCCAGCTGCGAGACCTTCCACGCGGTGTCGGCCGAATCGTTGCCGCCGTTGTAGAGGAAGTAGCGCACGTCGTGCGCCTGCAGCACCTGCAGCAGGCGCTCGTACTTGGCGCGGTCGGCCTCCAGCGACTTGAGCTTGTAGCGGCACGAGCCGAACGCGCCGCCGGGGGTGTGGGCCAGTGCGGCGATCGCCGCCGCCGATTCCTTGGAGGTGTCGATCAGGTCCTCGCGCAGCGCGCCGAGGATGCCGTTGCGCGCGGCCAGCACCTTGACCTTGCGCGCCCGCGCTTCGCCGATGACGGCGGCGGCGCTGGCGTTGATGACGGCGGTGACGCCGCCGGACTGGGCGTACAGCAGGGTGCCTTGGGCCATGGTCGGGACTCGCTCCTGGGGTGGGGACATTGCCGGGACATTGCCTGGATGCGGTAAGCTGGGGATCTTGCGGCGCAGCGCAGGCGTGGCCCCCGAGTCTAACGCCGCCGGCCGCGCACGGTACTTTCCTCGAGGAGTCAGGTTGATGCGATTGGTGCTGTTGGGACCGCCCGGATCGGGCAAGGGCACGCAGGCGGCCCGCCTGAAGGACAAGCTGCAGATTCCACACATCTCCACCGGCGATCTGCTGCGCGCCGAAGTCGCCGCCGGCACTCCGCTGGGCGTGCAGGCCAAGGAAGTGATGGCGCGCGGCGATCTGGTCTCCGACGACATCCTGCTGGGCATGCTCGAATCGCGCCTCGGCCGCGACGACGTGCGCAACGGTTTCATCCTCGACGGCTACCCGCGCAACCTGGCCCAGGCCGGCGCGCTGGACGAACTGTTGGCCAAGCTCGGCCAGCCGCTGGACGCGGTGGTGCAGCTGGACGTGGCCAACGAGCTGCTGGTCGAGCGCATCGCCGGCCGTGCCAAGGCCGAAGGCCGCGAGGACGACAACCCCGAGTCGGTGCGCAAGCGCCTGCAGGTCTACACCGATTCGACCGCACCGGTGATCGGCTTCTACGACAAGCGCGGCACGCTGGCGCGCGTGGATGGCGTCGGCTCGCAGGACGACGTGCTCGCCCGCATCCTGGCGGCGATCGGCCGCTGAGTCGGCCTAGTACGCCGGCGCCCGCAGCGGGCGCCGGACGTGCAGACGGTCCAGGGCATTGCCCGATCCACTGACGTGCGGCGCACGCCTTGCGCAGCAACGCGACAGGCACGCGCGCACGATCCACGCACACACGGTGCGGGGTCCGGAAGAAGGTGCCAGCGAACGGGCTTGCTCAGGGCCCCACGACATGAGCTCCCTTGGGGATGGTCTCTTGGGGAGTAGAACCACAGGGTGTCGAGGCTGGCCCGTTCATTTTCAGCGTCCGCTCCCGACTTGCCTATCGGGAACTTTCCCCAGTCGATGTGGGGGATTTCCTACTTGACTGCGCAGCGGCGAGCCAACTCCGCGCCGCCCAATGCAGCGCCTCCCACGGCCAGGGGCCGGCTGCGCCGCCGGTTTGCGTGCGTCGGGGGATCGGCGACAATCGGACCATGAGCAAGATCCATATTCTCGGCATCGCCGGTACGTTCATGGGCGGTGTCGCCGCGCTGGCGCGCGAACTCGGCCATGCGGTCGAGGGCAGCGACCAGGCAATCTACCCGCCGATGTCCACGCAGCTGGAACACCTGGGCATCGCGCTGAAGCAGGGGTACCTGCCCGAGCACATCGCCGCGGACTGCGACCAGGTGATCGTCGGCAACGCGCTGTCGCGCGGCAATGCCGCGGTGGAGGCGGTGCTCGATGCCGGGCGCGCCTACACCTCCGGCGCGCAGTGGCTGAGCGAGCAGGTGCTGCCGGGGCGCGACACCCTGGCGGTGGCCGGCACCCACGGCAAGACCACCACCACCAGCATTCTGACCTGGTTGCTGCAGGCGGCCGGGCGCGAACCGGGCTTCCTGATCGGCGGCGTGGCCGAGGACTTCGGCGTCTCCGCGCGGCTGGGGCAGAGGGCTAGGGCTGCCGAACCCTCATCCGGCGCTTCGCGCCACCTTCTCCCGGGGGGAGAAGGACATCAGGAGCCGGCCCTGACGGACCGGCCGCTGTTTGTGGTCGAGGCCGACGAGTACGACACCGCGTTCTTCGACAAGCGCAGCAAGTTCGTGCACTACCGGCCGCTGGTGGCGATCCTCAACAACCTCGAGTACGACCACGCCGACATCTTCCCCGACGTCGCCGCGATCCAGCGCCAGTTCCACCATCTGGTGCGGACCGTGCCGCGCCGCGGCCGGCTGATCGTCAACGGCGAGGATGCGCATCTGCGCGAGGTGCTGGCGATGGGCTGCTGGACCCCGGTCGAGCGCTTCGGCTTCGATCCGGCCTTCGAGTGGAGCGCGCGCCTGCTCGCCGCCGACGGCAGCCGCTTCGCGGTGCTGCAGCAGGGCCGCGAACTGGGCGAGGTGGAGTGGCCGCTGCTCGGCCGCCACAACGTGATGAACGCGCTGGCCGCCCTCGCCGCGGCGCACGCGGTGGGCGTGGCGCCGGCGCAGGTGATGCCGGCGCTGGCGCGCTTCCGCAGCGTCAAGCGGCGCCTGGAGGTGCTCGGCCAGGCGCAGGGCATCACCGTGTACGACGACTTCGCCCATCATCCCACCGCCATCCGCACCACGCTCGAAGGCCTGCGCGCCAAGGTCGGCGCGGCGCGCATCGTGGTGGCGATGGAGCCGCGCAGCAATTCGATGCGGCTGGGCGCGCATGCCCAGGCGCTGGCGCCGTCGCTGGACGCCGCCGACGCGGTGGTGTTCCTGCAGCGGCCGGAGCTGGCCTGGGATGCCGGCAAGGTGATCGCCGCGGTGCGCGGCGACGCCTGTGCGGCGGCCGACGTGGACGCCTTGCTGGCGGCGCTGCAGGCGCAGGCGCGCGCCGGCGACCATGTGGTGTTCATGTCCAACGGCGGTTTCGACGGCGCACCGCGGCGCTTCCTGGCGGCGCTGCAATGAGTCTCGCCGCGCACGGCGGAGCCGGCGCATGAGCGCGCAGCGGACCCCGCTGCCGCTGTTCCCGCTGCACGCGGTGCTGCTGCCCGGCGCTTCGATCAAGCTGCGGGTGTTCGAGCGCCGTTATCTGGACCTGGTCCGCGAATGCGGGCGTACCGACAGCGGCTTCGGCGTCTGCCTGATCCTGGACGGCAGCGAGACCGGCGCCGCGGCGGTGCCGGCGGCGTTCGGCACCGAGGCGCGCATCGTCGATTTCGACGTCGGCGCCGATGGCGTGCTGGTGCTGAGCCTGCGCGGCGCGCGGCGCTTCCACGTGCTGCGCAGCCGGGTCCGCGACAACGGCCTCGTCGTCGGCGACGTGGAATGGCGCGAGGCCGATGGCGACGACGAACTGCGTCCGCAGCACGCGCTGTTGGCGACCGTGCTCGACAGCATCCTCGACCAGGCCGCCGCGGTGTACCCGCTGGCCGGTCCGCGGCAACTCGACCAGGCCGCCTGGGTCGGCTGGCGCATGGCCGAACTGCTGCCGCTGGACGAACGCCAACGCCTGTCGCTGCTGCAGGAAGACGACCCGCACGCGCGGCTGGATCAGTTGCTGGCCTGGATTCCCTGAGCGAGGCGGCGAGGGCGGCATCGCCGTCCTGGTCTGCGCGTAGAGCACGGCGGCGGCATCGGCGTAGCCATCAGCCACGATTGCCACGCGCTGCCCTCGATCGGCTACACCCAGGCGTCCCACGCACTCTTCGCATTCGGCGTTCAGCGCGCCGCTAGCAGGCGCAGGCGACGCTTGGCGGCGATCGGCGGCCGCGCTCGGCTGCCGGCAACGGCATCCCGCCACGGCGGCCTGACGTCCTATCCACGCATGATCGAGGACTTCGTATGAGGCGTTCCTTCTTGCTGTTGTTGCTGTCCGCCGGCGGCTGTCTGAGCTTGCCGGCCATCGCCGTCGAGCCGGCCTCCAATCCCACCGCCAGCCAGCCCGACTGTCCGCGCGGCTCCATCGCCCTGGTCACCGGCAATGCCGATCAGGTGCCGCCGAAGACCTGCCTGACGCCATCGATGAAGCCGTTCGCCCTGCAGCGCGGGCAACTGTTCGCGGTGACCCTCTCCGAGAATGGGTCGACCGGCAGCGCCTGGGCCTTGCGCAGCCTGCCCGCGTCGCTGGCGCTGCTCGACATCGAGCATGCACCCGGCACGGCCTGCGCCACGGGCCGCATGGGCTGCCCCAGCAATGTCACCTACACCTTCAAGGCCACCGATCACGGCAGCGGCACGATCGATCTCATCTACTCGCGGCATTGGGAGGATCGTGCCACCGACTCGCGTTCGATCCGGGTCGAGGTGAAATAGCCGCCATCGTCGCGCGTCGGCGTCCGCAGGGCAGCGCTGCACCGGCGCGGCGCCGACCGGTTCGAGGCTGAGGCGTACCGCTGCCGCTCAGGGCGACGGCGGCGCCTCGCCATCGCTGCGCACCAGCAGCACCGGGATCTCGCTGCGGCGGTGCATGTCCCTGCGCGTGGGCAGCGCGTGCAGCGCCTCGGTCACCGCGGTGAGCGCGGGATCGGCGCCGCGCAGCGGCCGCCACAACCCGATCAGGTTGAAGTGGCGTTCGTAGCGCAGGCTCTGCGCGCTGCCCAGCCACAGCGGCACGTTGCCCGGCTGCAGGCGCGCCGGCGCCGGCCACAGGCGCAGCGCGTACAGCTCGTCCGGATTCGGGCCAGGGCGCAGCATCAGCAGCGATTCCACCCGCGTGTCCAGCGTCGCCGGCAGCACCGGCACCTGCGCGGGCGTGGCTTTGTAGTCGAGCAACTGCAGCGCCTGCTGCCAGCCGGCCTGCGGCTGCACGCGCCAGCCGGCCGCTTCGAGCTGGCGCTGCAGCGGCGCCAGCGGCCCGGCCACCTGGATGTCCAGCGGCCAGCGCTGGTCGTCGTCGAACTCGTTACGCCGCGACGGCAGCATCCGCCAGTCGTGCTGCCACCAGGCCGCGTCCGCCAGCTGCGTCACCTGCGGCGGCGGCGGTTCGAACTTGGCCAGCTTGCGTTCCAGCTGGCGCGGCGCGTACCACAGCGCGGCGATCGCGAAGCCACCGTAGAACAGCCAGGCCAGCGGCTTCATCCAGAACCCGCGGTTGAAGCGGCGGCGGTAGGCGATGCCCAGCACCAGCAGCCAGAACATGCCGAACAGCATGCCGCCGACCACGTCGCTGAGCCAGTGCGCGCCCAGGTACAGGCGGGCGAAGCCGATCAGGGTCACCACCGCGCCCGACAGCAGGTACGGCCACACCCGCGAGCGCCCCGGCAGCTCGCGCGCGATCAGCACTGCGAAGAAGCCGAAGCTGATGGTGGCCATGGTCACCGCCACCGAGGGGAAGCCGAAACCGCTGCTGGCCGCCGGCGGGCGCACCACGTGCACGGTGGCGCCGAGCAGCTTGGTCAGGGCCAGGCCGAACGCCAGCGCCGCCAGCCAATGTGCCGCGGCCATCCAGCGCCGGCGCCAGGCCAGGTAGAGCAGGCCCAGCGCGGTCGGCGGCACCAGCACCTGCCAGTTGCCGAGCGAGGCCAGGGCGGTCATCGGGTAGTCGGCCAGCGGATTGCGCAGGGCCAGCATCAGGTCGTGCACCGCCAGGTCCAGGCGCAGCGGCTCGCCGTGCGCCACCACCACCATCAGCAGCGCGAACCAGCCCCAGCCCAGCGCCAGCAGCATCACCGCCAGCATCGCCAGCGGCACCGATTCGCGGCGCTGCGGGTCGAACACCGCGATCGAATAGCGGCCCAGCACCGGATGCCGGCGCGACCAGTCCAGCGCCCGCGCCAGCAGCGCGTCCATGTGCCCGGCCGACCAGCGGTAGCCGTACAGCACGATCGCCCACACCAGGCCCAGCGCCAGCGCCAGCAGGCCCAGCACCAGGAACAGGCGCCCGGCGACCGCGGCCACTGCGTCGTAGGCCTGGCCCAGCAGCCAGCCCGGTCCCAGGAACAGCAGCGACCAGGTCACCGCGGCCACGCTGCTGGGCAGCAGATAGCGTCGCAGCGGCATCTTCATCATGCCCGCCACCGCCGGCACGAACGGACGGATGGCGCCGACGTAGCGCGCCACCAGGATGCTCTTGAAGGCATTGCGGCGGAACATCGCCTCGCCGCGGTCGAGCAGCTGCGGATAGCGCCGGAACGGCCAGTAGGTGCGCAACCGGTCGCCCCAGCGGTAACCGACCCAGTAACTGAGCGCATCGCCGATCAGCGCGCCGAGCGCGGCGCTGACCACCGCATACGGGCCGGAGATCTGGCCCAGGCCGATCAGCACGCCGATCGCGAACAGCAGCGGCAGCGCCGGCACCAGGGTGCCGAGGATGATGACCGCATCGCAGAACGCAATGGCGAAGATGACCGCGCCGGCCAGGATGGGGTGTGCTGCGATCCACTCCAGCGTGGCATCGGTCCATGAGGCATTCATCGGGCGATTATAGAGGGCAGGCGATGACGGTCTGTCCACGCCGCGGCAACGCCCGCCGCGGCGGCCCGCACCGTTCGGATCCTCCAGGTCCCACCGCGCTGCGGCAGCCCGTCGCAAGGCGAGGGCGACGCCGCACGGCCGTCGCGACGGCTCATGCCAACGGCGGCAGCAGGTTCAGCAACAGCACCATCCCCAGCCCCACCAGCGCCACGATGGATTGCACCACCGAGATCGTCTTGGTCGCCTCGCCCATGCTCATGCCGAAGGATTCCTTCACCAGCCAGAAGCCGGCATGGTTGGCGTAGTTGAAGAACAGCGAGCCGCAGCCGATGGACAGCGCCAGCAACGGCAGATTGAGCGTGGGTTCGGCGCTGCCGAGCGGCGCCAGCAATCCCGCGGCGCCCACCACGCCGACCGTCGCCGAGCCGGTGGACACCGACAGCAGCATCGAGATCAGCCAGCCCAGCAGCAGCGGCGACACCGCCAATTGCTGGCTCATGTGCACGATCGCATCGCCCACATGGGCATCGGTGAGCACCTGCTGAAAGGCGCCGCCGCCGGCGATGATCAGCAGCACGCCGGCGACGGGCTTGACGCTGTCGCCCAAGGTCTTGCGCAGCGCCGCCGGCGCACCCGGCCGCAACGCGACCTGCGCGAACAGCACGCCCAGCAGCATCGCGACGATGGGGTGACCGACGAAGGCCGTGGCATGCAGCACCGCCGAATCCTTGCGCAACAGCATCTCGGCCACGGCGTGGCACAGCATCAGCAGGGCCGGCGCCAGCGCCGCCAGCACGCCCAGGCCGAAGGCAGGCGGCGTGCGTTGTGCGGATGCGTCACCATCCGCGGCGTCGGCCGACGCGTACTGTGCCAGCAGCGCCGCGTCCGGCTCGGCCTGGATATGCCGCGCGATGTAGCGGCCGTACAGCGGTCCGGCCAGGACGATGGCCGGAATGGCCGCGATGAAGCCGTAGAGCATGGTGGCGCCCACGCTGGTCCCCAGCGTGGCGATGGCGGTGAGCGGGCCAGGATGCGGCGGCACCATGCCGTGCATGGCGGCGAGGGCGGCGATGACCGGGACGCCCACGTAGGCATAGGCCGAGCCGCTGACCTGGCGCTGCGCTTGCAGCTTGCGGGCCACGCCGAAGATCAGCGGCAGCAGGATCACCAGGCCGACCTCGAAGAACATGGGAATGCCGACGATGAAGGCGACACCGGCCATGGCCCAGGGCAGCGCGCGTGGCGAGGCGCGGCGCAGGATCGCGTTGGCCAGCGTGTCGGTCACGCCCGCCTGCGCCAACAGCTTGCCGAGCATCGCGCCCAGCGCCACCACCAGGCCCACCGCCCCCAGCGTCTTGCCCGCCCCGGTGGCGACGGCGTGCAGCAGCACGTCCATCGGCATGCCGACGACCAGGCCGGTGGCCAGCGACACCAGCAGCAGCGCCAGCAGCGGATGCAGCTTGGGGCGCGCCACGATCAGCAGGACCAGGGCGATGACGCTGAAGAGTGCGGTGAACAGCAGGAACAGGTCGTTGGAGCTCATGGGGGAGATGCCGCGTGGATCGGTCGCAAGCTTAGCGTGCTCTCTCACCCGGCTGGGTCGATGACCCATGACGATGGCACGGCAGGCACCGGTCCGCCGCGCAAACGGCAACGCACGCTCTACACTGGCCGGATGCCCGCCGCCGCTCCCCGCACCGTCCAGATCCTCAAGGCCGACAGCTTCGGCCGCATCCTGCTGCTGGGCGAGGGCGAGGCGCGTTTCGTGCGCCGCGATCTCACCGCCTCGCCGTGGTGGCTGCGGTTGCCGGCGTGGTGGCTGGCGCGGCGCGAGGCGCTCGCCTTGCGGCACTTGGACGGCATGGCCGCGACGCCGCAACTGCGTGGCTGGGACGGCACCTTCCTGGATCGCAGCTACCTGGACGGCGCGGCGATGTACCAGCGCCCGCCGCGCGGCGACCTGGCCTATTTCCGCGCCGCCCGGCGCCTGCTGCAGCAGGTGCACCGGCGCGGCGTGGCGCACAACGATTTGGCCAAGGAAGCGAACTGGCTGGTGCTGGCGGACGGCAGCCCGGCGCTGATCGATTTCCAGCTCGCCGTGCGCGGTGCGCCGCGCTCGCGCTGGATGCGGCTGCTGGCGCGCGAGGATCTGCGCCACCTGCTCAAGCACAAGCGCATGTACTGCGCGCACGCGCTCACCCCGATCGAGCGGCGCCTGCTCAAGCGCCATTCCTGGGTGCGCGAACTGTGGTTCGCCAGCGGCAAGCCGGTGTACCGCTTCGTGACCCGGCGCCTGCTCAAGTGGGAAGACAACGAGGGGCAGGGGCCGAAGCCCTGAAGCGCCGGGATTCGGGATTGGGGATTGGGGATTGGCAAGAGCGGATGGCTGCCGTCTGAGGCTGTCATGGCGCAGACGGCAAAGGCGCTAAGCTTTGGCGAATCCCCATTCCCGAATCCCCAATCCCGTGACCTTACAAGGCAAAACCCTCCTAATCACCGGTGCCTCGCGCGGCATCGGGCTGGCGATCGCGCTGCGTGCGGCGCGCGATGGTGCCAACGTGGCGATCGCGGCGAAGTCGGCGGTGCCCAATCCCAAGCTGCCCGGCACCATCCACAGCGCCGCGGCGGCGGTGGAGGCGGCCGGCGGGCGCGCGCTGGCGCTGAAGTGCGACATTCGCGAAGAGGAACAGGTACGCGCGGCGGTGGCAGCGACGGTGGAGGCCTTCGGCGGCATCGACATCCTGGTCAACAACGCCAGCGCGATCTGGCTGCGCGGGGCGCTGGACACGCCGATGAAGCGCTTCGACCTGATGCAGCAGGTCAACGCGCGCGGCAGTTTCCTGTGCGCGCAGGCCTGCCTGCCGCATCTGCTGCGCAGCGCCAACCCGCACATCCTGACCCTGGCGCCGCCGCCGTCGCTCGATCCCAAGTGGTGGGCGCCGCATACCGGCTACACCCTGGCCAAGATGGGCATGAGCTTGGTCACCCTGGGCCTGGCCGGCGAGTTCGGTCCGCAGGGCGTGGCGGTGAATGCGCTGTGGCCGCGCACGCTGATCGCCACCGAGGCGCTGAACATGATCCCCGGCGTCGAGGCCGGCAATGGCCGCCGCCCGGAGATCATGGCCGACGCCGCGCACGCCGTGCTGACCCGGCCGGCCGCCGGGTTCCATGGCCAGTTCCTGATCGACGATGCGGTGCTGGCGGAGGCCGGCGTGCACGATCTGTCCGGTTATGCACTGGATCCGGCGCAGCCATTGCTGCCGGACCTGTTCCTGGACTGAGGCCCGGCGTGGTCGGCTGACCGGCCGCGATGCGGCTGCGCGCTTCGGGCAAGGACGACATGGATCGGACGATCGCGGCGCGCGGCGGCGCGCCGCGAAAACGCTCTGTTCCACCCAATCGCGGTTGGCGCCGCAATGACGGCGTGCGGCGCGGCTATGCTGCCGGGGTCTTCACGCCCCCGCCGCCTATGCCCGCTCCTGTCGCCGTCGCCTTGCCGCGTCTTCCCGAGTCCCGCCACGCCGTCCATGCCGATCTCAGCGACAACGAGCGGCACATGCTCGATCGCCTGCGCCTGGCCGGCACCGCCACCCGCGCCGATCTCAGCCGCAGCACCGGGCTGACCGTGCAGTCGGCGGTGCGCCTGGTCGACGCGCTGGCCGAGCGCGGCCTGGTCGCGATCGGCGCCTCGCTGGCGCACGCAGGCCGCGGCAAACCGGGCGCGGGCATCGCGCTCAATCCCGGTTACGGCCACACCGTCGGCTATGCGATCGCGACCGACGCGCTGTCGCTGGCGCTGCTGGATTTCAGCGGACAGATCCGCGCCACCGCCGAGCATGCGCTGCGTTCGACCGAGCCGGCCGCGCTGCTGGCGCAACTGCGCGAGGCCGATGCCGCGCTGACGGCCTCTGCCGGTGCCGGGCTCGGTCCGCGCCTGGGCGCGGGCGTGGCGATGACCGGCTTCTTCGTCGAGGACGGCGTGCACATGAACCCGCCCGAGCCGCTGCGCGCGCTGGGCGAGCTGTCGATCGGCGACTGGCTGGCCGAGGCGCTGGGGCTGCCGGTGTGGGTGGACAACGACGGCACGGTGGCGGCGGCGGGCGAGAGCCTGCTCGGCATCGGCCGCCAGTACCGCGATTTCGCCTATCTGCACTTCAACTACGGCCTGGGCGGCGGCGTGGTGATCGACGGCGCCTGCCTGCGCGGCGCGCACGGCAACGCCGGCGAGTTCGCCGGCATGCTGCCGCAGCAGGGGCTGGAGCGCGGCACGCTGGAGCTGTTGCGGCAATTGCTGGCCGAGGACGGCATCGCGCTGCCCGACATCCGCGCGCTGCTGGCGGCCTACGATCCGGCGTGGCCGGCGATCGAGCGCTGGATCGCACGGGTCGCGCCGGGCCTGTCGCTGATCGTGTCGGCGATCGTGGCGATCTTCGATCCGCAGGCGGTGGTGTTCGGCGGGCGCATGCCGCGCGAACTGGCGACGCGGCTGATTCCGCACGTGCGCATCGACAACCAGCCGCGGCGCGGCCAGGCGCGGCCGTTGCCGCTGCTGCTGCCGGCCGCCGCCACCGCCGATGCCAGCGCGGTGGGTGCGGCGGCGCTGCCGTTGAAGGCCTGCTATTTCCGCTGAACCGGTCCCGCCGCGGCGTCGCCATGCCTGCACGCCGCCGGCGCTACCCTATGCACCCTTTTCGCGCGCCATCGCGGCACGGTGCGCGCCTGATCCCCCACACGGAGCTGTCACGATGAAATATCTGCACGCCATGATCCGCGTCCACGACCTGGAGAAGACCAGCAAGTTCTTCACCGAAGGCCTGGGCCTGCACGAAACCCGCCGTATCGAGAACGAAGCCGGCAAGTTCACCCTGGTGTACTTTGGCGCCCCGCAGAACCCGGAGGCCGAGGTCGAACTGACCTACAACTGGGGCTCGGACGAGGACTACGGCAGCGCCCGCAACTTCGGCCACCTGGCCTTCGAGGTCGACGACATCTACGCCCTGTGCGCGCACCTGCAGTCGCTCGGCGTGACCATCAACCGTCCGCCGCGCGATGGGCGCATGGCCTTCGTGCGCAGCCCCGACCTGATCTCGATCGAATTGCTGCAGAAGGGCGAAGCGCTGGCGCCGGCCGAACCGTGGGCGTCGATGCCGAATACCGGCGTCTGGTAATGGCTCAGGGCGCGGTATCGGGCAACGCCTGGCCGCAGCCCCGGCAATAGCCGGCGTTGCGGTCGTGGCCTTGCAGGCCGCAGTGTGCGCAGGTGCGCTGATCCGGCGCGCGGCTGCGGTCGACATCGCGCAGGCTGTTGGCCAGTTCGGCGGTGTAGATCCCGGTGGGCACGGCGATGATGCTGTAGCCGATCAGGATCAGCACCGAGGTGATGGCGCGGCCCAGCGGCGTGAGCGGGGCGATGTCGCCGAAGCCGACCGTGGCCATCGTCACCACCGCCCAGTACATCGCGGTGGGGATGCTGGTGAATCCGTTCGCTGGGCCTTCGACCACGTACATCAATGCGCCGAAGATCACCACCAGGGTGATCACCGTGAACAGGAACACGAACACCTTGCGCCGGCTGCGCCACAACGCGTCGACCAGCAGGCTGCTTTCCTCGACATAGCGGGTCAGCTTGAGGATGCGGAACAGCCGCAGTACCCGCAGCACGCGCACCACCAGCAGCGTCTGCGCGCCGGGCAGCAGAAACGAGATGTAGGTGGGCAAGGTCGACAACAGGTCGATCACGCCCCAGAAGCTCAGCGCGTAGCGCAGCGGCCGCTTCACCGTGGCCAGGCGCAACGCGTACTCGGCGGTGAACAGCGCGGTGAAGCCCCACTCCAGCACGTACAGGGTGTCCGCGTGGCGGGCGTGCAGCGCCGGCACGCTGTCGGCCAGGATCACCGCGACGCTGGCCAGGATCGCCGCGACCAGCAACAGGTCGAAGTTGCGCGACGCCCGGGTGTCGTGCCGATAGATGATGTCGAACCAACGGCGCCGCCAGCCGTGCTCGGTCGCCGGGGCGAGTTGGGAATCGAGGAAAAAGCGCATGCGCCCATGCTACCCGAGCCGCATTGCAGCCGCGGGCGCGCACGCCGCGGCAGGCGGCGTCCTGATCGGATGCGACGCGGTTGCTGGAGAACCCCTGTGGGAGGGGCTTCAGTCCCGACGCCGTAGCGCTGAAGCGTCGGGACTGAAGTCCCTCCCATATGTCGAGCAATGGCGAGGTGGGGTTGCTGCGGCACGCGCGCGGGCGGCGGCGGTGTGGCTGCCCCGTCGGTCCAGGCGGCGGCGGGCAGTCGCCGGCCGTGCGCTGCCGACGGTCTTATAATCGACTGCTCTCCCGCAGGATGTTCCCCCGATGACCGCTTCCTCCGCCGCGGACCTGATCGCCCTCGGTCAGCGCTATGCCCTGCCGATCTACCGTCCGCGCCAGCTGGTGCTGGAGCGCGGCGAGGGCGCGCGGGTGTGGGACAGCGAGGGACGCGACTACATCGATCTGTCCGCCGGCATCGCCGTGTGCGGGCTCGGCCACAACGATCCGGATCTGCATGCGGCGCTGCTCGAACAGGCCGGCAAGCTGTGGCACACCAGCAACGTGTTCTACAGCGAGCCGCCGCTGCGCCTGGTCGAAGAACTGGTGCTGGCCTCGCGCTTCGCGCAGAGGGCGTTCCTGTGCAACTCCGGCAGCGAGGCCAACGAGGCGGCGATCAAGCTGGTGCGCAAGTGGGCCACCGCGCAGGGCCGTCCGCCGCAGCAGCGGGTGATCGTCACCTTCCGCGGCAGCTTCCATGGGCGCACCCTGGCCGCGGTGACCGCCACCGCGCAGCCCAAGTACCAGGAAGGCTACGAGCCGCTGCCCGGCGGTTTCCGCTACGTCGACTTCAACGACATCGTGCAGCTGGAAACGGCGATGGCCGGCGGCGACGTGGCCGCGGTGATGCTGGAGCCGGTGCAGGGCGAGGGCGGGGTGATGCCGGCGGCGCCGGGCTTCCTGGCGCAGGTGCGGGCGCTGTGCGATCACCACGGCGCGCTGCTGGTGCTGGACGAGATCCAGTGCGGCATGGGCCGCACCGGCACCCTGTTCGCGCACTGGCAGGATCAGGTGACGCCGGACATCGTGACCCTGGCCAAGGCGCTGGGCGGCGGTTTCCCGATCGGCGCGCTGCTGGCCGGGCCCAAGGTTGCCGAGACCATGCAGTTCGGCGCGCACGGCACCACCTTCGGCGGCAACCCGCTGGCCGCGGCGGTGGCGCGGGTGGCGCTGCGCAAGCTGGCTTCGACGGCGATCGCCGCCAACGTGTCGCGGCAGTCGGCAGCGCTGCGCAAGGGCCTGGCGGCGCTCAACGACGAATTCGCGCTGTTCTCGCAGGTTCGCGGACGCGGCCTGATGCTCGGTGCGGTGCTGGCGCCGGCGCACGCTGGGCAGGCCGGGACGATCCTCGACCACGCCGCCGCGCACGGCCTGCTGACCCTGCAGGCCGGCCCGGACGTGCTGCGCTTCGTGCCTTCTTTGAACCTCACCGATGCCGAGCTGAGCGAAGGCCTGACGCGGTTGCGCAGCGCGCTGCGCGCCTACCTCGCCGCACGCTGAAACCGGTTCACCCCAGCCCGTGCCGCGCCAGCGCGCGGCGCAGGGCACGCGTGCCGCTGGCGGTTTCAGCGGCCATGCCGATCGCGCGGGCCCCGCGCACGTTGACGAACAGGTCGTCGATGAACAACGCCTGCCGCGGGGCGACGCCGAAGTGCGCCAGCGCCTGTCGGTACACCGCGGCATCCGGCTTGCGCCCGCCCAGGCTGCCGCTGCACAGCACGCGCCCGTGCAGCAGCGGGAACAGCGCCGGCACGATCTGTGGCATCGCCTGCGCCATCAGCGCGCCGTTGTTGGTCAGCACGCCGATGGCCAGGCGTTCGGCCAGCGCCAGCACCTGCGCGACCACGCCGGCATCGGCGCGGCTGGCCGCCACGCGCGCGGCGATCCAGGCGTCCACGTCCACGGCAGCGCCCAGGCCTTCGCTCAGCCGCTGCAGGTAGGCCGCAGTGTCCAGTTCGCCACCGTCGTAGGCGGTCTCCAGCCCGGAACCGAACAGGACCTCGCGCACCTGCGCGGCCTCGCAGCGACAGTGCGCGGCCAGCGCGGCGATGCGCGCGGCACGCGTGTAGTTCGCAAGCACGCCATCGAAGTCGAGCAACAGCAGCGCCGGCTGCGCGCGGATCATGGCGGACATGAGTGGGACTGCGAGAGTGGCGGCAAGCGCCATGGGCGCGGCGCGGCATCTGCGCAGATCGAGCAGCGTCTCGCGGTCATCGCCGCGCGCCGTGGTGCGTGCCGATGATGCAACGCGCCATCGCTTGTCGTTGACAAGCCATCGCGGGCCGGCGGACAGTCGGGGCACGCCGCCGCGCGCGCGACCTGCCGCGGCGCAATGTCGTTTTTCTTGCCGAGGAATCCACCTTGAACACCAAGTTTCCGTCCCTGCTGCTCGTCCTTGCCGGCCTCGCGTTCGCACCTGCCGCCTGGGCCAAGACCTGCGCGGTGACCATCACCGGCACCGACCAGATGTCCTTCGACCAGACCCAGATCAAGGTCGCGGCCGATTGCACCGAGGTGGCGGTGACGCTCAAGCACAGCGGCAAGCTCGCCGCCGCGGTGATGGGCCACAACTGGGTGCTGACCAAGACTCCGGATTTCCAGGCGGTGGCCAATGCCGGCACCAGTTCCAGCCTGGCCGACAACTACCTGCCCAAGAACGATCCGCGGATCATCGCCCACACCAAGGTGATCGGCGCGGGGCAGTCGGACACGGTCAAGTTCTCCACCGCCAAGCTGAGCAAGGGCGGCGACTACACCTTCTTCTGCTCGTTCCCGGGGCACTGGGCGATGATGAAGGGCAAGTTCGTGTTCGGCTGATCCAGCGCAGCGGCGCTGCGCCGGCCATCGGCGTAGCGCGTTGTCGTTGTGCAATAGCCGCTGCGCCGGCATCTCAGCCGGCGGCGACCACCGCGAACGCCTCGCGTGCCGCGGCCAAGGTGGCCTCCAGCACGTCCTGGTCGTGCGCACTGGAGACGAAGCCGGCCTCGTAGGCCGATGGCGCCAGGAACACGCCGCGCTCGAGCATCGCGTGGAAGAAGCGGTTGAACGCGGCGGTGTCGCAGGCGGTGGCCTGCGCATAGGTCTCGACTTTCTCGGTGGTGAAGAACAGCCCGAACATGGCCCCGACCTGGTTGGTGGTGACCGCCACGCCGGCCGCCGCCGCGGCGGCTTCCAGACCGGCGCACAGCTGCGCGGTGGCTGCGTCCAGGCGCTGGTGGAAGCCCGGCGCCTGGATCAGCTCCAGCATCGCCAGCCCCGCGGCCATCGCCACCGGATTGCCGCTGAGCGTGCCGGCCTGGTAGATCGGCCCGGACGGCGCCACCTGCCGCATCAGCTCGGCGCGCCCGCCATAGGCGCCCACCGGCATGCCGCCACCGATGATCTTGCCGAAGGTGGTCAGGTCCGGCGTCACCCCGTAGTGCGCTTGCGCACCGCCCAGGGCGACGCGGAAACCGGTCATTACTTCGTCGAAGATCAGCAGTGCGCCGTGCTGCGTGCACAGGTCGCGCAGGTGCTGCAGATAGCCCGGACGCGGCGGAATGCAGTTGGCGTTGCCGACGACGGGCTCGATGATGACCGCGGCGATCTCGTGGCCGATCCGCTCGAACAGTTCGGTGGCACCTTCGGCATCGTTGTAGGCCAGGGTGGCGGTGAGTTCGCTCAGGCCCGCCGGCACGCCCGGCGAGGTCGGCACGCCCAGGGTCAGCATGCCGCTGCCGGCCTTGACCAGGAACGAGTCGCCGTGGCCGTGATAGCAGCCTTCGAACTTGACGATGCGGTTGCGCCCGGTGGCGCCGCGCGCCAGCCGCACCGCGGACAGCGTGGCTTCGGTGCCGGAGTTGACCATGCGCACCATCTCGCAGGACGGCACCAGTTGGGTGATGGTCTGCGCCATCGTCACCTCGGCCGGGCACGGCGCGCCGAACGACAGCCCATCGCCGATCGCGCGCTGCACCGTTTCGCGCACCGCCGGATGGTTGTGCCCGGCGATCATCGGCCCCCACGAGCCCACGTAGTCGATGTAGCGGTTGCCGTCGACGTCGTACAGGTACGCGCCATCGGCGCGCTGCACGAAGAACGGCTCGCCGCCCACCGACTTGAAGGCGCGCACCGGCGAATTGACGCCGCCGGGAATCAGCGACTGCGCTTTGGTGAACAGGGCGTGCGAGCGGGAATGGTTCATGAGCGGGAATCCTTGGCGATGCTGGCCAGGCCGATCGGCCGGGCGCGGAGCGAGGCGGTCTATTGTCGCGGCTGCCGCCGACATGCGCCATGTTGCCGACCCGTCGCGGCCGGTGCTGCGCCGTGATCTGCTGCCTGCGATCGAGCAGCGCTAGCCCCTCTCCCGCCGGGAGAGGGGTTGGGGTGAGGGTCCGGCGCGTAGCGGCTCGCGATGTTTAGGTGCACGAGGCTGCGCCCGTACCCTCATCCGCCCCTGCGGGGCACCTTCTCCCGGTGGGAGAAGGGAGAAGCCAAAGCCCCTCTCCCGCCGGGAGAGGGGCTGGGGAGAGGGTCCGGCGCGCAGCGGCTCGCGATGTTTGGGTGCAGGAGGCTGCGCCCGTACCCTCATCCGCCCCTGCGGGGCACCTTCTCCCGGTGGGAGAAGGGAGAAGCCAAAGCCCCTCTCCCGCCGGGAGAGGGGTTGGGGTGAGGGTCCGGCGCGAAGCGGCTCGCGATGTTTGGGGGCACGAGGCTGCGCCCGAACCCTCATCCGCCCCTGCGGGGCACCTTCTCCCGGTGGGAGAAGGGAGAAGCCAAAGCCCCTCTTCTGTCGGGAGAGGGGTTGGGGTGAGGGTCCGGCGCGCAGCGGCTCGCGATGTTTGGGGGCACGAGGCTGCGCCCGTACCCTCATCCGCCCCTGCGGGGCACCTTCCCCCGAAAAGGGGGCCATGGTCCCGGTGGGAGAAGGAAAGGCGCTGCCACCTCAGTCGAAACACGCGCGGTACGCCGCCAGCGCCGCGCGCGGGTCGGGCGCATCGAATACGCCGCTGATCACCGCCAGCAGGTCGGCGCCGGCCGCCACCAGCGGGCGTGCGTTGTCGGGTGTGAGGCCGCCGATCGCCACGCGCGGAAGGTCCAGTGCCGCCGCTTCGCGCAGCAGGTCGGGCGTGGCGCGGCGCGTGGTGACCTTGCTGCGCGTGGGGAAGAACGCGCCGAAGGCGACATAGCTGGCGCCGGCCGCCGCAGCGCTGCGGGCCAGGGCCAGGTCGTCGTAACAGGACGCGCCGATGAACGCCTGCGGCCCCAACGCGGCGCGCGCAGCGGCCAGGTCGCCGTCGTCCTCGCCCAGGTGCACGCCGGCCGCACCCACCGCCTGCGCCAGTGCGACGTCGTCGTTGACGATCAGCGGTACCCCTGCCTGCGCGCACAGCGCCCGCAGCGCTGCTGCCTGATCCCGCCGCTGCGCCGCGTCGGCGCGCTTGTTGCGGTACTGCAGCCAGGTCACGCCCTGGTCCAGCAGTGGCGTCACCCGCGCAAGCAGGCGCGCGCCATCGGCCTCGTCGGGGGTGATCAGGTACACGCCGCGCGGCGCCGGGGATGCGTTCATGGCCAAGCCTTCCGATGCGTCGGCGGCGATGGGACAATGCCGTTCCGTCCGACTGTGACCTGCGATTATCCAATGAGCGACGCCACCGCCACCACCTATCGCACCTGGATGTGCGTCGTCTGCGGGTTCATCTACAACGAGGCCGACGGCCTGCCCGAAGAAGGCATCGCGCCTGGCACCCGCTGGGAAGACGTGCCCGACACCTGGACCTGCCCGGATTGCGGCGTGACCAAGGACGATTTCGAGATGGTGGAGATGGATTGAGCGCTGGGAATGGGGAGTCGGGATTGGGGATTCGCAAGAGCGGCTGCGGCGTGACCTGACGCGTCGCTGAGCAACGCTGCTTTCTCTTGAGGGCTTCCAGGCTGAAGATGCTCAGGACGACTTGCACATTGCGGATGGCCGCTCTTGCGAATCCCCAATCCCGACTCCCCACTCCCTGCCGTCAATGCATCCGCTGCGCGCGGGCGCTCAGTTCCACCAGGCGTTCGCGGATCGGCAGCGCGTCGGAGGCCTCGGGGTTCAGTTGCAGGTAGCGGCCCAGGTCGCGGCGCGCGCCGGGCACGTAGTCCATCTGCAGGTAGGCCATGCCGCGGTCGCGCAGGGCTTCGGGCTGGTCCGGCATCAGCTTGAGCACGCGGTCGGCGCTGCGTGCGGCGCGGTCCCACTCGTCGCGTTCGGCATACAGGCCATGCAGGTTGCGCAGGACCCGGGCGAGGATCGCGCGGTGCGGCGCCGGATCCAGGATCTGCAGCAGCGCGCGGTCGTCCGGGCTTTCGCCGCCCATGTGCGGCCGCGCGCGCTCGCGCAACTCCTCCACCGCCAGCGGACGACCGCCGTTGAACGGGTCCATCACCAGCAGCCCGTCGTCCACCGGCAAGCGCACCAGGAAATGCCCGGGGAAGGACACGCCGTCGAGCGGGATGTCCAGGCGCCGCGCCACTTCCATCTGCACCAGGGCCAGCGAGATCGGGTTGCCCAGGCGCCGCTCGAACACCTGGTTCATGTAGCTGTTGCGCGGGTCGTAATACTCGTCGTGGTTGCCGCTATAGCCCAATTCTTCGAACAGGTGGCGATTGATCGCCGCCATCTTCAGCGGCCACTGCTCGATCATCGCCACCTCGTGCCGCAGGTGGTCGGCGTGGCTCTGCGCCAGGGTGTCGTAATGGGCGGCATCCAGCTCCGGATACTCGTCGCGGGCGATCAGCAGGGCGGTCGCCAGCAGCGGCAGGGCATCGTCGTCCAGAGCGGCCAGGGTATTCCAGCTCGGCAATGTCAATCGGGCGGCCATGGCCCAAGACTGGCGGCAAAGCCGGGCCCGATCAAGTCCGGCGGTTCCCGACAGCGGTGTCGGGTTCAGCGCCGTGGTCGCGGGATCTTTTCCCGACCCGGGCCGACGCGTCGGGCGATCAGCGGCCCTGCGGAATCCCGGGGCCGAAGCGCAGTTCGGTGCCGTCCTGCAGCTTCAACTGCTCGGCCTGGCCGGCGTTGAGTTCGAGCACGTAGCGCGCCGGCGCGTTGCTGGGGTAGGGCGGGCAGGCGTCGCCGGCCGAGCACGGCGGCACGTCGCGCTGCTGCGCCACCAGCTTGCGCTGGTTGTCGAAGTACAGGATGTCCAGCGGGATCTTGGTGTTCTTCATCCAGTACGCCTGCGGTTCCTCGCGGTCGTGGATGAACAGCATGCCGTGGTCGGCTTCCATCTGATCGCGGAACATCAGCCCGCGCGCGCGGGTCGCATCGTTCTGCGCCAGTTCCACGTCGTAGCGGTGTCCGCCCAGTTCCACCCAATGGTCGCCGCCGGCACTGGCGCAGCCACTGAGGGCGAGCAGGAGAAGGACGCAGCAAGCGCGAATGAGGGACATGGCAGGGCCGGGGCGAGGAGGACAGCGCGCACCTTGTTGCATGGTGCGCGACGAGTCAAGAGAGCGGGGATTGGGGAGTCGGGATTGGGGATTCGCAAAGGCAGGGATCTCGGCTTTTACGAATCCCCAATCCCGACTCCCCAATCCCGCCGCGCGTCCTACAGGACGCGCGGCGGCTCGCCGCCGACGATCACCACGTCGGCCGGGCGGCGCGCGAACAGGCCGACGCAGACCACGCCGGGGATCTGGTTCAGTTCGCGCTCCAGCGCCACCGGGTCGGTGATCGAAAGGTGGTGCACGTCCAGCACCACGTTGCCGTTGTCGGTGATCACGCCGTCGCGCCACACCGGCTGGCCGCCGGTGCGCGCCAGGATCTCGCGGGCGACCAGGCTGCGCGCCATCGGGATCACCTCGATCGGCAGCGGGAACGCGCCCAGGGTCTGCACCTGCTTGCTGGGGTCGACGATGCAGATGAAGCGCTCGCTGGCCTCGGCGATGATCTTCTCGCGGGTCAGCGCCGCGCCGCCGCCCTTGATCAGGCACTTGTTCGGATCGCACTCGTCGGCGCCGTCCACGTACAGCGACAGGTTGCCGGTGTGGTTCAGCTCCAGCACCTCGATGCCGTGCTGGCGCAGGCGCGCGGTGCTCTGCTCGGAACTGGACACCGCACCCTTGATGCGGTGGCCGATGCGTCCCAGCGCGTCGATGAAGTAGGCGACGGTGGAGCCGGTGCCGACGCCGACGATCATCCCGTCCTGGACGTAGTCGATGGCTTTCTCGGCGGCAAGGCGTTTGGCTTCTGACATTTGGAGAGCTCGGGAGTGGGGATTCGGGATTGGAGATTCGTGAAAAGCGGGTCGGCGGATGGGACCGGGCGAATCCCCAATCCCCAATCCCGAATCCCGGCTACTCGAGCGACAGCAGCAGCTTCCACTGCGCGGCGCTGACCGGGAACACCGACAAGCGGTTGCCGCGGGCGACCAGCGGGAAGCCCTCGCCCAGCGCGTCGGCGTGCTGCTTGATCTCGTCCAGCGCGATGGTGCGCGCCAGCTTGCGCTCGAACGCCACGTCCACCAGGTACCAGCGCGGCTGTTCCGGGGTGGCCTTGGGGTCGTGGTAGTCGGAGGACGGGTCGAACTGGGTGGCGTCGGGATAGGCCTGGCTGGCCACGCGCGCCACGCCGACGATGCCCGGCACCTTGCAGTTGGAGTGATAGAACAGGATGCCGTCGCCGACCTTCATGCCGTCGCGCATGAAGTTGCGCGCCTGGTAGTTACGCACGCCGTTCCAGGGTTCGGTGCCGACCCGCTGCAGGTCGTCGATCGAGAAGGCGTCCGGTTCGGACTTCATCAGCCAATAGCGGGTGCGTGCGGTCATGCGGTCAGATCGGGCGCGGTCGACAGGGTGAGGGATTCGGTGCAGACCGCATCCAGCGTCACGTCCCAGGCCGCCAGCGGCAAGGCCGCGACCCGTTGCGCGTCGAAGGCGGCCCCGACCAGCCAGGGCGGTGGGGCCTGCCGCTGGCGGAAAGCGAAGCTGCGATCATACCAGCCGCCCCCCATGCCCAAGCGGCCGCCGACGGTATCGAAGCCGACCAGCGGCGTCACCACCAGCGCCATCTGCGCCGGCGCCAGGGTCGTGGCCGGGTCGACGTCGGGCTCGGGGATGCCGTAGCGATTGGCGCGCAGCGGCTGCCCGGGGCGCCACGGCGCGAAACGCAAGGTGTCGCCGCTGAGCATCGGCAGGCAGTACTGCACCGTGTCCGGCAACGACAGTTGCCAGCGGTGCAGCGCGATCTCCCCGTCCATTGCCCAATAGCCGCCGACATGGCCGTGCTGCGGCGCGAACGGCAGGTCCAGCAAGCGCTGCGCCAGCGCGTCGGCGGCGGCCAGGCGTACAGGCGCCGAGAGCGCGCGGCGGCGGGCGCGCAGATCCTGGCGCAGGGAGTCGCGGTCGTCGGCAGTCATCGGGCAGGCGGAGCGAGGGAGGGCGCTATTGTCGGCGCCAGCGCACACCCTGACCAGGGTGGGGCCTCCATCTCCGAGTACGCCGCGCTGGATCCGCCAGGCCCAACCCGAAGAGCTGCGGTCGCGCGGGTCCACGGCCGCGTCATCGCGCGGGCGTGGACGGACGTCCACATTCTCGCGCTTCCTTGCCGCAGGCATACGCAATCGCGGTGCGGCGCGGCATGCCAGGAGGACAGGTCCTGGGCGCGGCCGCCGCTGCCGCGATCACGCGTAGAGCGCCACCGTCTGCCTGCCCCATAGCACCAGCCGCCCGGCCGTGTCCCAGATCTGCATGTCCTGTAGCGAGTAGCCGTCCTCGGCATGGCGGCTGGCCGAACGCAGCAGGAACCAGTCGCCGGCGCTGGCCGGCTGCGGGAAGTCCAGGCTCCAGGTCATCGAGCTGACCGGCGCCGGCTCGGTGAAGCAGGTCATCGCGGCGGGCGGCAGGCAGTCGCCCAGCGCGACCAGGGCCACGCTCGGGTCCACGCCGCCGGGGTCGCGATGGCGCGCCCAGACCAGCAATTCCGGGTCGGTCGCGGCGGACAGCGGCAGCGCGCCGCCGGCCAGGCGCATGTCGAAGTTGGCGACGAAGGCCGGGGTCGCCGCGCTGTCGGCGATCGGCGTCGCCGCGTCGGGGCCGACCACCGCCGGCCGCGCCAGCAGGAAGTCGTGGGCGATGCGGCTGGCGCGCGGCTGCGCGAACAGCAGCGCCGCGCGCAAGGCGACCTGCCCGTCCGCCAGGCAATCGACGCCTACCGAAGTGGTGGACTTGCCCTGGCGCAGCACCTGCGCATCGAAGCGCAGGGTGCCATCGGCCGGGCCGATGAACCCGATATGCGCCGACTTCAGCGGCGGCAACGTCGACGGCGCGGTGCGCAGCGCGGTCTGCAGCGCCAGCGCCGCGGACAGGCCGCCGAAGGCGGTACGGCCTTGCCGCCAACTGGCGGGGACGTCGAATCCCGCGGCGGGGTCGAAGCTTTCGAGGATCTGGGCGAGCGTCGGCAATCCGGGATCTCCGTGGTGGGTGCACCAGTATCCCGGGTTTCGGCCGACGCGAGAACGCGTGGCGCCTGCGCTGCGTCGGCGACGACGCGGGTGGGCACGCACGTGGCGGACGCGCAAAAAGGAAACGGCGCCTTGCGGCGCCGCTTCCTGGAAAAATTGCATTCTCCGCCGTGACGATGCGTGCGAAACGACCTTGAACCCGGGGTTCAAGTGGGATGGCTGGAGAATCATCGGGCTTCCCGCTACGAGGCGGACCTGCACTCCCGATTCCGTCGCCACCCCGTGGTCGTCATTAAGGGACAAGGCGAATGTTTGCACACGCTGTCGTTCACAGCAGAGAACGCAAGTGGAGTATAGCGCCGTGATCGCGCTTGGCTAGTCCGTTCGTCGGTCCTTCGGTGCGTTGCAATTCACGTTGATGATCGCAACGCCAATGACGGATCAGCGTGTCGTATCGACGACGCTGTCCAGGCGCCGATTGAGATCGGCGAGTGTGCGCGCCATCTCGCGGTCGCGCTTTGCCTGTTCGTCGCGCAGTTGCTGCAACTCGTGCGCCAGGTTCAGCGCCGCCAGGACGGCGACGCGATCCACGGCGGCCATGCGGTTGCTGCCGCGCACCTCGCGCATCTTCGCGTCGAGCAGGCGCGCGGCGGCGAGCAGGCCGTCGCGCTCCTCGGCCTCGACGCCGACGGTGTATTCGCGGTCGAGGATGCGGACGCTGACCGGTTCGCTCACGTGTGCTGCTCCAGGGACTTCAATCGGGCGATCATCGCTTCCACGCGCGAGCGCGCCTGTTCGTTCTTGGTCAGCAACTGCGAGCGCTCGCCGATCAGCTGTTCCTGCTGCTGGCGCAGGCTGCGGTTCTCGTCGGACAGGCGCTGGCAGCGCTCGACCAGCGTTTCCACGCGCGCGGCAAGGGCGCGAAGCTCGGCGAGGGTGTCAGGGCTGTCCATGGCGCTCACGATAGGCATGCGCCCGAGGGGCGGTCAAGACGCCGCGCGGCGGTGCCATGGCCGGCGCTCAGGCAGGCAGCCGCAACGGTTGCTGCAACAGGCGCAGGCAGGCGTCCGGCTCCAGCGCCGGCGCCACCAGGTGGCCCTGGATCTCGTCGCAGCCATGCGCGCGCAGGAACGCCAGCTGCCCGGCGTCTTCGACGCCCTCGGCCACCACTTTCAATGCCAGCGAGTGGCCCATCGCGATGATGGTGCTGGTGATGGCCTCGTCGTCCGGGTCGCGGGTGAGGTCACCGATGAATTCCTGGTCGATCTTCAAGGTGTTGATCGGCAGGCGCTTCAGGTAGGCCAGCGACGAATAGCCGGTGCCGAAGTCGTCGATCGCCAGGGTCAGCCCCAGCGCGCGGCAGGCGCGCAGCAGCTCGGCGTTCTTGCCGACCTGCGACATCACCACGCTCTCGGTCAGTTCCAGTTCGATGTTGGCGGCCGGCACGCCGGTCTCGGCGAGGATCTCGGCCATCAGGTCCGGCAGGTTGCCGCGCTCGAGCTGGATCGCCGAGACGTTCACCGACATGCACAGGTCGGTCAGCCCCATCCGCCGCCAGTCGCGCAGCGCGCTGCAGGCCTGGCGCAGCACCCATTCGCCGATCTCCAGGATCAGCCCGGTCTCCTCGGCCAGCGGGATGAACTGGCTGGGCGAGATCGGGCCGAAATCGGCGCTGTGCCAGCGCAGCAGCGCTTCCACGCCGACCACCCGCTGCGTGCGCAGCGAGTAGCGCGGCTGGTAGACCAGCTTCAGTTCCTGGTCCAGCGGGATCTTGCGCAGCGTGCTGGCCAGGGTGGCACGGTGGCGCGTGGCCTCGTCCATGCGCGCCGAATACACCTGGGCGTTTCGGCGCCCGGCAGCCTTGGCCTGGTACATGGCGGTGTCGGCGTGCTTGAGCAGTTCGCTCGGCAGCAGCGCGTGTTGCGGGAACAGCGAAATGCCGATGGAGGTGGAGACCGCGACGTCGGGGCGTTCGTCCAGCCGCAGCGGCGCCTCGAACGCGGCCAGCACGCGTGCGGCCACCGCCTCGGCCTCGCCCTGGCTGACGATGTCCTCGACCACCACGGTGAATTCGTCGCCGGCCAGGCGCGCCACCGTGTGCTGCGGCCCCACCGCCTGCTGCAGGCGTTCGGCCACGGCGCGCAGGACGCGGTCGCCGACCGCGTGGCCGAGCGAGTCGTTGATGTCCTTGAAGCGGTCCAGGTCCAGGAACAGCACCGCGACCGAACCGGCCTGGCGCCGCGCCCGCACGATCGCCCGCGCCAGGCGCTCGGACAGCAGCGCGCGGTTGGGCAGGCTGGTCAGCGTGTCGTAGTTGGCCAGGTAGCGCAGTTCCTGCTCGGCGCGCTTCTGTTCGGTGATGTCTTCCAGCACCACCACCTGGAAGCTCTGGCGGCCGTCGGCGTCGACCACGGTGTTGCGGCGCAGGTGGCAGAGGATCTCCTGGCCGTCCTTGCGCCGCTTCCAGGCCTCGCCGCGCCAGTGCCGGCCGTGGTCGGCCACCGGCGCCGCCGGCGTTTCCGGTGCGTGGTCGATCAGCGCCATCGGTTGGCCCAGCACCTCGCGCTCGCTGTAGCCGGTGATGCGGGTGAAGGCCGGGTTGACCGAGATGAAGCGGCGGTCCTCGTCGAGCACGGCGACCGCTTCGCCCATGCTGCGCAGCACTTCGGCGGCGATGCGCCGTTCCAGGTCGGCCTGGCGGTGCGAGGTGATGTCGCGCGCGGTGCCGGCGAGCCGGCGCGGTGCGCCGCTGGCATCGTAGTCGACCACGCGGCCGCGCACCCGCGCCCAGTGCCAGACCCCGTCGCCGGCCAGGTCCACCCGGTACTCGGCGGTGTAGATCGCGGTCAGGCCCTGCAGGTGTTCCTGCAGCACCTGCCGCGCCTGTTCCATGTCGTCGGGGTGGATGCGCAGCTGCTCGTTCTCGCGGATCACCAGGCCGATGTCCTGCGCGTGCGGCGTGGCCTCGTCTGCGCGCATCAGCCGCAGCGTGCGCTGTTGCAGGTCGTAATCCCAGAAGTGCTCGCCCGAGGCCCACAGCGCCAGCTTCAGATGCTGGTCGCGCTGCTGCAGCTGCGCATGCCGTTGCAACTGCTCGCGCAGGCGCCGCCGCGAACGCAGCGCGGACAGCGCCAGCAGGGTGCCCGCCGCCAGCGCGGCGATGGCCGCCAGCGGCCACGCGGCCAGCAGCGTTTCGCCAACCAGGGCGAGGCCGATCCCTTCCGCAGCTCCTGCAGCAACGTGCTCCAATGGCATGGCGGAAAGTGACTTCTGTCAAAGAACGGGTGGTGGAGTGTAGGCGCGTGCCGGAAGCCTCCACAAGCGGCGGCGCACACGCGATTGCTACACTGCGCAGTCCCGATTCCGCTGCGGGCCTCGACAGGCCGGCGGCCAGCGCCCGACAGGCTTCGCTCCATGACTGAACTTCCCACTGCCGACCAGATCGCCGATGCCAGCCGGACGCTTGGCCTGGCTGCGTCGGCGGCCGAACTGCACGGCGGCCTGTGCGGCTGGCTGGCCGGCGGCGGCGCCGAGTTGCCGGCATGGCCGGCGGCCGTGCTCGCCGACGCCAGCATCGCCGCGCCACGCCCCGGCGACGCACTGGATCGCCTGCGCGAGGCCACGACTGCGCAACTGAACGACCGCGATTTCGGCTTCGACCTGGTGCTGGCCGATGCCGGCGCGCCGTTGCCCGAGCGGGCCGACGCGCTGTTCGACTGGTGCCGCGGCTTCCTCGGCGGCTTCGGCCTGGCCGCAGGGGCCGCGCCGCCGCTGTCCGAGGAAGGGCAGGAAGCGCTGCAGGACGTGGCGCGGCTGGCCCAGGCCAGCGCCGACGATTTCGACAGCGGCGACGAGGACGAGGACGCGTTGGCCGAGATCGAGGAGTTCGTGCGCGTGGCGGTGCTGCTGCTGCACAGCGACTGCGTGCTCGGCCCGCGCCACCGGCAGCGCCTGAACTGATGAAGCGGCTCACCGGGATTTCCTCCGGCGAGTACGCGCGCCGGCGCCGGCAGCTGATGGACATGGCCGGCGAGCAGGCCATCCTGGTGTTGCCGAGCGCGCCGGAGCGGGTGCGCAGCCACGACACGCACTACCCGTACCGGCAGGATTCGGACTTCTGGTACCTGTGCGGCTTCCCCGAACCGGATGCGGTGCTGGTGCTGGTGCCCGGGCGCCGTCATGGCGAGGCGCTGCTGTTTTGCCGCGAACGCGATCCCGAACGCGAAGCCTGGGACGGCCCGCGGGCGGGCCAGGACGGCGCGGTCGAGCGCTACGGCATGGACGATGCCTATCCGATCGACGACCTCGACGAGATCCTGCCGGGTCTGCTGGAAGGCCGCTCGCGGGTCTATTACCACTTCGGCCGCGACGTCGATTTCGACCTGAAGCTGATCGGCTGGGTCAAGCGCGTGCGCGAGCAGGTGCGGCACGGCGCGCAGCCGCCGCACGAGTTCCTGGAACTGGGCCACCTGCTGCACGAGCAGCGCCTGTTCAAGTCGCGCGACGAGATCGCGCTGATGCAGGTGGCCGCCGACCTGAGCGTGGCCGGGCATCGCGCGGCGATGCGGCTGGCGCGGCCCGGCATGCACGAATACCAACTGCAGGCCGAGATCGAGCGCGAGTTCCGTGCCGGCGACGCCTGGCCGGCCTACGGCAGCATCGTCGGCAGCGGCGACAACGCCTGCGTGCTGCACTACCGCGCCAACGCCGCGCGCCTGCGCGACGGCGAGCTGGTGTTGGTCGACGCCGGTGCCGAGTACCGCGGCTATGCCGCCGACATCACCCGCACGTTCCCGGCCAACGGCCGCTTCAGCGCCGAACAGCGCGCGCTGCACGACCTGGTCGGCGCCGCGCATGCCGCGGCGCTGGCGCAGGCGCGCCCGGGCGTGGCCTACGAGGCCGGGCACCTGGCCGCAGTGCAGACCCTGACCGAGGGCCTGCTGCGGCTGGGCCTGCTCAAGGGCAGCCTGGAGCAGAACCTGGCCAGCGGCGACTACCGGCGTTTCTACCGGCACAAGACCGGGCACTGGCTGGGCCTGGACGTGCACGACGTCGGCGACTACCGGCTGGCCGGCGAATCGCGCCTGCTCGAGCCGGGCATGGTGTTCACCATCGAGCCCGGCCTGTATGTGTCGCCGGACGACAAGGACGTGGACCCGAAGTGGCGCGGCATCGGCATCCGTACCGAGGACGACGTGCTGATCACCGACGACGGCCACCGCGTGCTCACCGATGCGCTGGCGCGCAGCGCCGAGGAGATCGAGGCCTTGATGGCTGGGGAGCCGGGATTGGGGATTCGGGATTAGGGATGAGGTAACCGCGGCGGCTGGCGCGGGCTGATCATCCTGAAGAAGAGCGGGTGCAGCCTCGCCTCGCGGCACGGCATTGCGCGCACTGGCAAATCCCCAATCCCGATTCCCCAATCCCGCGGCGGCGGCTCAGGCCGCCGCCGCAAACACCGGCCGTGTCAGGTTCTCCGGAGCGTCCTCGGTGCACACCACCTCGTCCTCGATGCGAATGCCGCCGTAGGGCTTGAACTGCTCCACCCGCGCCCAGTCGACGCTGCCGCCGTGGCCGGCCTGCTTGAGCTCGTCCAGCAGCATGTCGATGAAGTACAGGCCCGGCTCGATCGTCACCACCATGCCCGGTTCCAGGGTGCGGGTCATGCGCAGGTAGGGGTGGCCATCAGGGCGTTCGATGCGGCCGCCGCGGTCGCTGGCGGCGAAGCCGGCGACGTCGTGCACCTGCAGGCCGATCGGGTGGCCCAGGCCATGCGGGAAGAACGCGGCGCTGACGCCGGTGGCGACCGCCGCTTCCGGCGACACGGTGAGCACGCCGGCATCCTTGAGCACGCCCATCAGCGCCAGGTGCGCATCCAGGTGCAATTGCCGATAGTCGACGCCGGCACGCACGTTCTGCCCCATGCGCTGCTGCGCGGCGTCCACCGCGTCGATCAGCGCCTGGAACTCGCTGCCGGGATCGGCGGCGTAGGTACGGGTGATGTCGCTGGCGTAGCCGTGCGCGGAGGCGCCGGCGTCGATCAGGAAGCTGCGCAGCGGCGTCGGCGCCTGCCGCTGCAGGTCGGTGTAGTGCAGCACGGCGCCGTGCTCGTTCAACGCCACGATGTTGCCGTACGGCAGCTCGTTCGCGTCCTGCCCGACTGCTGCGCAGTAGGCCATGTGGATCTCGAACTCGCTGCGGCCGTCGCGGAACGCGGCCTCGGCCGCGCGATGGCCGCGCACCGCCGACTGCTGCGCCTGGCGCATCAGCGCCAGCTCGTAGGGCGTCTTGTAGGCGCGGTGGTACTCCAGGTACTGCAGCACCTCCGCCGGGTTGTTCGGCACGTAGCCGTCCAGCGCGCTCTGCGGCTCGCCCAGGATCGCGCTGCGTGCGGCATCCGGCAGTCGCGCCAGCGCCTCGTCCGGAGTGCGGATCAGGTGGATGTCGCAGTGTTCCACCCACCAGCCGCTGGGCGCGTCCGGCACCACGTGCCAGTAGTCGCGCGGCTGGTGGAAGATCACCTGCGGCCGGTGCCCGGGCGTGTACACCAGCCAGCTGTTCGGCACCCGGGTCAGCGGCAGCCAGGCCTTGAACTGCGGGTTCACCGCGAACGGATAGTCGCGATCGTCGAACACCTGGTAGTGCAGGCTGCCGCTGGGGACGACCAGGTGGTCGAAGCCGCCGCGCGCCAGCGCCTCGTCGGCGCGTCGGGTCAGGGTGCGCAGGTGGTCGGCATACAGGGCGCTTGGGTCGTGCTGGGGCATGGCGGTGGCTCGTTCGGCGATGCGGAAACGGGGGCGCCAAGTGTGCCGGAAACGGTGCGGACGTGCGGACACGCGTGTGTGGCATGCGCATGCATACGGCGATGCGAAGCTGCGTTGGCGACGTGGCGGTCTTTGCCGATTCCGTCGGATCTTCCTTGCATCAGATCGCGCAATGGGCGCGCATGGCCGTCGTAGCAGCGGCTGATCCCGCAAAGGCGACAAGAGCCGCTGCGACGAGGTTGACCTTGTTAGCCGCCGGGGGCCGAGTTGATCCACTGCCGCAACAGATCGCGATGCGCAGCGGAAATGGTCAGGAAGCGGAAGCCGGCCCAGGCCTGGCCGGGTGCGTGCGAAGGTTCGCTCCACAACAGGTGCGCGCCGACGTCGATCTGCACCTCGCGGTCGGCGTGCGGCATCGCGAAGCGCAACTGGTACAGCGCGTCCTCGTGCAGCGGCGCCGAGGCCAGCAACAGCATGCCGTGTTCGGACACATTGCCGAGGCGGCCGACCACGGCGTCTTCCATCAGGTCCAGCACCGGCACCATCTCCGGAACCTGGCGGCGCGGCGAGCGGCGGGCGTCGACGCTCATGTGTTCTCCATGCTGTCGTCGGCCGCGGGGGCGCCGGCCAGGGTGCGCAGTGCGCGGACCGCGGCCTGCCAGGCGCGATCGATCAGACGGGCGCGGTCTTCGCTGACGATGCGGGCCTGGCCCTGCGCCAGCAAGCGCGCCAGTCCATCGAGGGTGTGTTCGGCGGCCTTCTGTCCACGCTGGTTGACGAACAGCGCGCGATCGGTGATCGGGCTGTACCAGGACAGCCGCTGTCGCTTCAGGTCGCCCTGCTGGTTGATGACGAATTCGAACCAGGTGCCGAACGCCAGCGTACGCAGCCGCGCATACGCGGCCTGTTCGGCCTCCGTGCGTGGCGGCAGCGACGGCCGCTCGCCGTCCTCGCCCTGCTCGCCGAGGCGGGTGTGCGCCTTCAGCCGCATGCTGAGTTCGGTGCGCGAGGTGGTGGCGTCGGCGCCGCCGGGCGTGGACAGGCGGCGGGCGATGGCCTCGGCTTCCTGCTGGTGGTAGCCCACCTGCAGCAGCGCCTGGCCCACGCGCTCGGCCAGGGCAGCATCGGAGGCGCCATCGCTGCGGCAGGTGACCTCGGCGATGCGCTCGGCCAGGCCGATACGCTCGCGCCAGGTCTCCGAGTCCTCGCCCTGACGCAGCAGGGTCAGCACCAGCACGTCGGACCAGGCTTGTTGCAACAAGGTCTGCACGAAGCCGGGCGGTTGCCGGGCGGTGCACAGCGCGTCCAGGGTGGCGGCCGCGGTCTGCTTGGCCAGCTCCAGCCGTTCCTTGCCGCGCGCGGCCTCGACGTGCCGGCGTTCGGCGATCTCCGCCTTGTGCGCCAGGCTGCGCTGCTGCGCCTGGATGTCCTGGTGGGCCTGTTCGAAGACGACCGCGTCGCCTTCGTACTCCTCGACCACGCGGTCCACCGCCTGGTTGAGCTTGAGCAGCAGCGTCGGATCGCTGTCCTCTTCGCCCAGCCAGGTCGCGCCCGATTCGGCGACGGCGTTGAGCAGCTCCCGCGCCGGGTGCTGGCTGCGTGCGAAGAACGCCGGATCCTGCAGCGCGGCGCGCACCAGCGGTACCTGCAGGCGTTCCAGCAGCGCCGCGGCCGGGGCGTCGGGACGCACCTCGCGTTCGATCTCGCCATACAGCAGGCCGAGCAGGTCGAAGGTGTCGGCCTGCTGCGCGGCCAGCGTCGCCTGCGCGCCGTGGGTGGCGCGCAGCGTCTGCAGCAGGGCGGTCTGCACGTCGCGCAGGTGGCGGCGGCTGCGCAGCCCGCCAAGGGTGCTGTGGGCCGGCGGCTGCGCCTGCAGTTCGCCCAGGGCCTCCAGCAGGCTGGCGGTCGGAACCGGAGCCGTGCCGGCGGCGCTCGCCGGCAGCGGCGGAAGCGTGGCGGCCCCGGCGGTCATCGCCGCGGGCGCGCCGGGTGCGGCATGCGCGCGCGCGGCCGTCAGCAACTGGCGCAGCGTGGCCAGATCCGGGCCGCTGGCGGCCGGCTCGGCGGCAGCGGCCGCCGATGCCGTGCCCATGCCGGGCATGGCCTGGCCGGGGGCGGGGGCGCGGCCGTGCCCCCTGGGTCCGCTTGCGGCAGGGGCCGGATCGGCGCCTGCGGGCATGCGCGCGACGCGGCGCGCGCCCGGCTCCACGCTGGTGCTGCGCGCCACGTAGGGCAGGTAGATCAGGCCAGGCAGCACTCCGGCGTGGGTAAGCATGCCGTTGGCCCGTTCCACGATTTCGCCGTAGCGCGACAGCACCTGGCGTTCGAAAGCGCGGTACAGCGCCAGTTGCGTGTCCAGGCCCAGTCCCAGCGCTTGGCCGGCATCGCGCAGCAGCCGGCACAGCGCATGCGGGCCCGGCGGCAATTGCTCGATCTCGAAGGCCGGCCGCGCCGCCAGCACGCCGAAGCGCTGGCCGAGCAGTTGCAGCGGGATGTTGCAGCGGGTGGCCTCGCGGCGGGCGATTTCGTGCAGCACGATGTCGCGGTCGATATCCACGTCGGCGACCAGGGTCAGCATCTGCGCGGCGGCGCCGGCCCTGGGCGCGCGCGGCGCGGCGGCCAGGGCCGCCGAGCTGCGGATGCCGGCCAGCTCGGCTTCCAGGTGCGCCCGATAGAACGGCGCGAAGCGCGCGCGCTGCGCGCGCAGGCGCTGCGCCTCCTGGTAGATGTCCTGCTGCACCTGGCCGTTGCGGGCGCGCTCGGCCTGCTCGAACAGGGTCTGCTCCAGGTCGTCCAGGGTCGCCTGTAACGGCCCCTCCAGGGACTGCCACAGCAGGTCGTTCAGGCCCAGCAGGAGATCGCGCACGCGCGCCGGCAGGGCGGCGCTGGCAAGCGTCGCCGGCGGGGCCGACAGGGTCGCAGACACGGGCATCTTGTGATCGCCGTTGTACTTTTCTGCGGGGTATGTAGCACGATCCGCCGCCGCAACCAAGGCGGGCGGCCTCGCCAGGACGCGTCTCAGGGCAGAAACAGGGCGACCACGTCGTTGGTGAAACGACGCCCCAGCTCGGTCGGCACGGCGTGGCCGGCGTCCACCCGCAGCCAGTCGCGGGCCTGCGCGGTGGCCAGGGCAGGGGCGATCGCCTGCAGCGGCAGGCCAGTGCGGGCGCTGAAGTCGCGCAGCGCGAAACCGTCGTTGAGGCGCAGCGCGTTGAGCATGTACTCGAACGGACGCCGCTCCGGCGCGATCCACTCGTCGCCGCCGATCGCCGCCGGCGTCCCGGCCGCGTCCAGGAACGCCTGCGGGTGCTTGTGCTTCCAGCGGCGCAGGATGCTCTGCTCGGCGCCGGAGCTGATCTTGCCGTGGGCGCCGGCGCCGATGCCGAGATAGTCGCCAAAGGTCCAGTAGTTCAGGTTGTGCGCGCAGCGGTAGCCGGCGCGGGCGTAGGCGCTGACCTCGTACTGCGCGTAGCCGGCCTCGGCCAGCAGTGCCTGGCAGCGCTCCTGCATGTCCCAGGCGTCGTCGTCCTCGGGAATGCCCTGCGGCGGCCGCGCGGCGAACACGGTGTTCGGTTCCAGGGTGAGCTGGTAGTGGCTCATGTGGGTCGGCTGCAGCGCCAGCGCCCGCGCGATGTCGCGCTCGGCCTCGGCGAGGGTCTGCTGCGGCAGCGCGTACATCAGGTCCAGGTTGAAATTGGCGTAGCCGGCGTCCTGCGCCAGCTTCACCGCGCGCTCGGCCTCGGCCCCGTCGTGGATGCGGCCCAGCCGCTGCAGCGCCGCATCGTCGAAGCTCTGGATGCCGAAGCTGAGGCGATTCACCCCGGCCGCCAGGTAGCGGTCGAAGCGGCCGTGCTCGGCGGTGCCGGGATTGGTCTCCAGGGTGATCTCCAGGCCCGGCGCGAAGCGCAGCCGGGCGCTGGCCGCCTGCAGGAAGCGGTCGATCGCCTCGGGCGGGAACAGGCTGGGCGTGCCGCCGCCGAAGAACACGCTGTTGACCACGCGGCCCCAGACCAGCGGCAGGTCCTGGTCCAGGTCGCGGATCAGTGCATCCACATAGGCGTCGAAGGGCAGCGCGCCCTTGGCCGCATGCGAATTGAAGTCGCAGTACGGGCATTTGCGCACGCACCAGGGCAGGTGCACGTAGAGCGACAGCGGCGGCGGCACCAGCGCCGGGCTGTCGGCGTGCGCGGACGGGTCCGGGCAGGCGGTGCCGGGCGGATGCTGGCAATGGTCGTGGGCGTGCGGCATGGCGGGCGGGAATCTGGGAAACGGAGAAGCGGGCGGTGCGGGCGCTGGATGGCTCAGGGCTTGGCGCAGCGGCGCAAGGCAGTCTGCGCGCGCCGCGGTGCCTGGACTGGCCCGGTGCCCGCGCGCGGCGCGTTCACCCGACGGGCTGCGCCGCCAGCAGGTCGGCCAGGCGCTGCTTGAGCTGCTGCAGGGCGAGGGCGCGATGACTGATGCGGTTCTTCAGCGCCAGTGGCATCTCGGCCGCGGTCTGACCATGTTCCGGATCCAGGAACACCGGGTCGTAGCCGTGCCCGCCGCTGCCGGCGCGGGCATGCGCGATGCGGCCGCGCCAGCGGCCTTCCACCAGCAGCGGTTGCGGATCCTCGGCATGCCGCAGCAGCACCAGCACGCAGTAGAAGTGCGCGCCACGCTGTGCGTCGGGCACATCGCGCAGCGCGTCCAGCAGCTTGTCGATGTTGGCCTGCGCATTGCCGTGTTCGCCGGCGTAGCGCGCCGAGTACAACCCCGGCGCGCCGTGCAGCGCGTCCACGCAGATGCCGGAATCGTCGGCCAGCGCCGGCAGGCCGGTGACGCGGGCGGCGTGGCGTGCCTTGAGCAGCGCGTTCTCGACGAAGGTCAGGCCGGTTTCGTCGGCATCGCTGACGCCGAGCGTGGATTGCGCGATCAACTCGACCCCGACGTCGTCGAGCAGGGCGTGCAGTTCTTCGAGCTTGCCGGCGTTGCTGCTGGCCAGGACCAGTTTCATGCGGTGGGCTCCAGGAGATCCCAAGTGTTGCCGTACAGATCGCGGAACACCGCGACCGTGGCGTAGGGTTCGTGACGCGGGGCTTCCAGGAACTCCACGCCGGCGGCGAGCATCGCCGCATGGTCGCGCTGGAAGTCGTCGGTGTGCAGGAAGAAGCCGACGCGGCCGCCGGTCTGGTCGCCGATGCGGCTGCGTTGGGCATCGTTGCCGGCGCGCGCCAGCAGCAGCGCCGCGCCGTGCGCATCGCCAGGCCCGACCACGACCCAGCGCTTGTGGCCCTGGTCCACGTCTTCCAGCAACTGGAATCCCAGCTTGCCGGTGTACCAGGCGATGGCCTCGTCGTAGTCGGCCACCACCAGGGTGACCAGGGCCAGGCGCCGGTTCATTGCGCCAGGGCTGCGCGCTGCGCCGCCAGCAGCTCGCCGATGCCGCGCTCGGCCAGGCCGAGCAGCGCGTCCAGTTCGTCGCGGCGGAAGGCATGGCCTTCGGCGGTGCCCTGCACCTCGATGAAGCCGCCGCCGTCGTTCATCACCACGTTCATGTCGGTATCGCAGTCGCTGTCCTCGGCGTAGTCCAGGTCCAGCACCGGCACGCCGCGGTAGACCCCGACCGAGACTGCCGCGACCGCGCCCAGCACCACCGGCTTCTTCAGGTCGCCGCGCTTCTGCAGCCAGTTCACCGCATCCACCAGCGCCACATAGGCGCCGGTGATGGCGGCGGTGCGGGTGCCGCCGTCGGCCTGCAGCACGTCGCAGTCCAGGGTGATGGTGCGCTCGCCCAGCGCATTGCGGTCCACGCAGGCGCGCAGCGCGCGGCCGATCAGACGCTGGATCTCCAGCGTGCGTCCGCCCTGCTTGCCGCGCGCGGCTTCGCGATCGGAGCGCGAATGGGTGGCGCGCGGCAGCATGCCGTATTCGGCGGTCACCCAGCCTTCGCCCTTGCCGCGCAGGAAGCCCGGCACGCGGTTCTCGACGCTGGCGTTGCACAGCACGCGGGTGTCGCCGAAGCTGACCAGGACCGAACCTTCGGCGTGGCGGGTGAAGGCGCGTTCGATGCGGACCGGGCGCAACTGATCGGCCGTGCGGCCGCTGGGACGGGAGAAGGACATGCAGGGGTTCCGGGAAGGGCGGGGCCGTGCGCGGCATGTGACCGCGTCGGTGAGGCGTGAGAGAGCCCTAGGTTAACATTCGCCCCTTGTCCGCACCGGAACACCGCATGATCCGCAGCATGACCGCCTACGCCGGCGCCGAGCGCATCACTCCCTGGGGCACGCTGGGATGCGAGCTGCGCTCGGTCAACCACCGTTTCCTGGAAGTGGGCGTGCGCCTGCCGGAAGAACTGCGCGCGCTGGAGCCGCAGCTGCGCGAACGCGTGGCCGCGCGCATCAGCCGCGGCAAGCTCGACCTGATGTTGCGCCTGCGCGCGCCGGATGCGGCGCAGACGCTGGCGGTGAACGAGGCCCTGGTCGAACAGTTGGGCGTGCTCGCGCAGCGGCTGGGTGCGCGCTTTGGGCAGATGCAGGTGCAGTTCGTCGATCTGCTGCAGTTGCCCGGGGTGCTGCAGGGGCAGACGGTCGATCCGGCGGCGCTGCAGGCGCAGGCGCTGGAACTGCTGGACGAGGTGCTGGCCGAGTTCGTCGCCGCGCGCGAGCGCGAGGGCGGCAAGCTGGCCGCGGCCATCGCCGAACGGGTCGATGCGGTGGAGCGCATCGCCGGCGAGGTGCGCACGCTGATCCCGGCCATCCGCGACGGCCAGCGCGCCAAGCTGGCGGCACGCCTGGCCGACTTGCCGCATCCGGTCGATCCCGGCCGCGCCGAGCAGGAGCTGGTGCTGTGGCTGCAGAAGCTCGATGTGGACGAGGAACTGGACCGGCTCGGCAGCCACATCAAGGAACTGCGCCGGGTGCTGCGCCAGCCGGAACCGGCGGGCCGGCGCCTGGATTTCCTGCTGCAGGAGTTCAACCGCGAGGCCAACACCCTGGGCTCGAAGTCGGTGGACAGCCGCACCTCCAACGCCGCGGTGGAACTGAAGGTGCTGATCGATCAGATCCGCGAGCAGGTGCAGAACCTCGAATAGCCGGGATGGCGGGATTCGAGATTGGGGATTGGCGCGCCGGGCCGGTCACGTCCAATACCGGGTAGCATATCGACCCCGTGGGTGTTGGCCCGCGGCTCCGTTCGCGAATCCCGACTCTCCACTCCCGAATCCCTGATCCTATGCGCGGCACTCTCTACATCGTGGCGGCCCCGTCCGGCGCCGGCAAGAGCAGCATCGTCAACGCCACCCTGGCGCGCGACCCGCAGATCGCGCTGTCGATCTCGTTCACCTCGCGCGCGCCGCGCCCGGGCGAACGCCATGCCGAGCACTACCATTTCGTCTCCGCCGACGAGTTCCAGCGGATGATCGATGCCGGCGACTTCTTCGAGTACGCCCGGGTCCACGGCGACTGGAAGGGCACTGCTCGGCAGTCGGTGGAGCCGCAACTGGCCGCCGGCCACGACGTGCTGCTGGAGATCGACTGGCAGGGCGCGCGCCAGGTGCGGGCCAAGGTGCCGGACGCGGTCAGCGTGTTCATCCTGCCGCCCTCGCGCGAGGCCCTGGAGCAGCGCATGCGCAAGCGCGGCCAGGACAGCGAGGCGGTGATCGCGCAGCGGCTGGCCGCCGCGCGCGAGGAGATGTCGCACTACGCCGACTTCGATTACGTGATCGTCAACGAGCACTTCGATACCGCGGTGGACGAGATGTGCGCGATCTTCGTGGCCAGCCGCCTGCGCCGGCCGCAGCAGCAGCTGCGCCATGCCGGGCTGATCGATACCCTCCTGCAGGAACAGCCAACTGGCTGATTCCAAAGGGAACCGGATGGGGTGGGGTTGAACTCGGGCGGTTGTCGCCCTACAATCCCCGCCCTTTCCCTCATTCGAACGCGCGGCCGCCACCGGCCCGCCGGGAGCCCGCATGGCCCGCATCACCGTAGAAGATTGCCTGGAAGTCGTTAACAACCGTTTCGAACTGGTCATGATGGCGTCCAAGCGCGCCCGCCAGCTCGCCAACGGCGTGCAGGCCACCCTCGACAACAGCGAATCGGCCGACAAGCCGACCGTGCTGGCGCTGCGCGAGATCGCCGCGCGCAAGATCGACAACGCGCTGATCGACGAGGTCGAGAAGGCCGAGCGCGAGCGCGCCGAGCGCGAGGCGCTGGAATGGGCCGCGGCCGAAGTCGTCGCCGACGAGGACATGTCCAAGAACGACGACTGATCGCGTCTCCGCGTCGCGATCGTCCCACGAACAGCCCGCATCCGCGGGCTGTTTCGTTTTGCGGGTTTGCCGTCCACGCGCCGCTGGCATAGTCTTTCCGCATGAACCCAGGCCCTTCTGCCCAGGTCGCCCACGCCGCGCCTTCGTCGGCCGACGAGGCGGTCCCCGATTACGTCCTGCAGCTCGAACGCAGCGCCAGCTATCTGCCCGCCGAGCAGATCCCGCTGCTGCGCCGCGCCTGGGAGGTCGGTGCGGCCGCGCACGCCGGGCAGACCCGCAAGTCCGGCGAGCCCTACATCACCCATCCGGTGGCGGTGGCCGGCGTGCTGGCCGAGCTGGGCCTGGACGTGGAGGCGCTGATCGCGGCGATCCTGCACGACACCATCGAAGACACGCCGCTGACCCGCGCCGAGCTGGCCGCCGAGTTCGGCGAGGCGGTGGCCGAACTGGTCGATGGCGTCACCAAGCTGGACAAGCTCAAGTTCCGCGACCGCCAGGAAGCGGCCGCCGAGAGCTTCCGCAAGATGCTGCTGGCGATGTCGCGCGACCTGCGCGTGATCATGATCAAGCTCGCCGACCGCCTGCACAACATGCGCACGCTGGGCGCGCAGAGCGCCGAGGCGCGCAGCCGCATCGCTCGCGAAACCCTGGAGATCTACGCGCCGATCGCCCAGCGCCTGGGCATGAGCCTGATGAAGTCCGAGCTGCAGAACCTCGGCTTCCGCGCGCTGCATCCGTGGCGCCACGCGATCATCGAAAAGCACATCCGCAGCCAGCCGGTGGTGCGCCGCGAATCGATGGCGCAGGTGGAGGTGCAGTTGTCGCAGCGTCTGGCCAAGGAGGGGCTGGAACACCGCCTGGTGAGCCGGATCAAGACGCCGTGGAGCATCTACAACAAGATGCGCGACGAGAACAAATCCTTCGACCAGGTGATGGACGTGTTCGGCTTCCGCCTGGTGGTGCGCGGCGTGCCCGACTGCTACCACGCGCTGGGCGCAGTGCATGCCACCTTCAAGCCGCTGGATGCGCGCTTCCGCGACTTCATCGCCATTCCCAAGGCCAACGGCTACCAGTCGCTGCACACGGTGCTGTTCGGGCCCTACGGCTCGCCGATCGAAGTGCAGATCCGCACCGAGGAAATGGACCTGATCGCCGAGCGCGGCGTCGCCGCGCACTGGACCTACAAGTTCGGCGGCGATTCGCCCAACAGCGCGCAGAGCCGTGCGCATGCGTGGATCGTGGAACTGATCGAATCGCAGCGCGCCGCCGGCTCGTCGCTGGAGTTCCTGGACAACGTCAAGGTCGACCTGTTCCCGGACGAGGTCTACCTGTTCACGCCCAAGGGCAAGATCCTGGCGCTGCCGCGCAACTCCACCGCGCTGGACTTCGCCTACGCGGTGCACACCGACGTCGGCAACCGCGCGGTGGCCTCGCGCGTGGACAAGAAGCTGGTGCCGCTGCGCACCAAGCTGGTCAGCGGGCAGACCGTGGAAGTGATCACCGCGCGCTCGGCCACGCCCAAGCCGCAATGGCTGGAATTCGTGGTCAGCAGCAAGGCGCGCACCGCGATCCGCCACCAGCTCAAGCAACTCGAGCACGAGGACGCGGTGCAGCTCGGCCACCGCATGCTCGACCGCGCGCTGGAAGCGATGGACAGCTCGCTGGAGCGGCTGCCCAAGGGACGCCTGGATTCGTTTCTCAGCGAGCACCGCTACCCGCGTCTGGAAGCGTTGCTGGCCGACGTGGCGCTGGGCAACTGGATGCCGAACCAGGCCGCGCAGGCGCTGATGGCCTATGCCGAACTGCGTGGCGGCGGCCACTCCAAGCATTCGCAGGAAAAGATCCTGATCAACGGCACCGAGCGCGGCGTGGTCAGCTTCGCCAACTGCTGCCAGCCGATTCCCGGCGACGAGATCATGGGTTACCACACCGCCGGCAAGGGCATCGTGGTGCATCGGCTGGACTGCCCGAACCTGGCCGAACTGCGCAAGTCGCCCGAGCGCTGGGTGCCGATCGGCTGGGACAGCAGCGTCATCGGCGACTACGACACCGCGCTGGTGGTGGAGGTCGAGAACCGCACCGGCGTGCTGGCGCAGCTGGCCGCGGCGATCGCGCAGAGCCAGTCCAACATCGAGCGCGTCGACTACCTGGACCGCGACTTCAACGCCGCGGTGCTGCGCTTCAACATCCAAGTGCGCGACCGCAACCACCTGGCCGAGGTGATGCGCCGGCTGCGGCGTCTGCATGCGGTGCAGAGCGTGCGGCGCCAATAGGTGGTGCCGGGATTGGGGAGTCGGGATTGGGGATTCGAAGCGGGCCTGGTCCTGGCGTCGTAGGAGCGGCTTCAGCCGCGACGCCTTACCGATAAAGCGTGGCGGCTGAAGCCGCTCCTACGAAAAACGGGCGAAGCGCATGGCCGGCATCCCCGGCGGGCACGCTGTTCCCGATTCCCGATTCCCGATTCCCGATTCCCGATTCCCGATTCCCCAATCCCCAATCCCCAATCCCCAATCCCCAACCGCGCACGCCAGCTAAACTAGGCGGACATTCTTCCAACGGAGTCGCCATGTCCCGCCAGATCATCCATACCGACCGTGCACCGGCCGCGATCGGCCCGTATTCGCAGGCCGTGCGTGCCGGCAACACCGTGTACTTCTCCGGGCAGATCCCGCTGGATCCGGCCACCGGCGAGATCGTCGCCGGCGACATCGCCGCGCAGGCGCGCCGCGCCTTCGACAACCTGCAGGCGGTGGCCGAGGCGGCCGGCGGCTCGCTGGACCGCATCGTGCGCCTGGGACTGTACCTCACCGATCTGGCGCAGTTCGCGCAGGTCAACGCGGTGATGCAGGACTACTTCCAGGCGCCGTTCCCCGCGCGCTCCACCATCGAAGTCTCGGCGCTGCCCAAGGGCGCGGGCTTCGAAGTGGATGCGGTGATGGTGCTGGACTGATTCCCAGCCGTGCCGCGCGTGCAGGTTCCGGCGCCGGCCTTGTCGGCGGCAGGCGAGGTGCCGCTGACCACGCTGCCCGGCGTCGGTCCCAAGCTGGCGGAGAAATTCGCCGCGCGCGGCCTGTCCACGCTGCAGGACCTGTGGCTGCACCTGCCGCTGCGCTATGAGGACCGCACCCGCCTGACCACCGTGGCGGCGCTGCAGCCGGGTGTGCCGGCGCAGATCGAAGGGCGGGTGCAGGCGGTGGACCGCGGCTTCCGCTACCGGCCGATGCTGCGCGTGGCGGTGGCCGACGATTCGCGCGGCACCCTGGTGCTGCGTTTCTTCCAGTTCCGTGCCGCGCAGGCCGCGCAGTTCGCGGTCGGTGCGCGCTTGCGCGCCTTCGGCACGCCCAAGCCGGGCCAGCACGGGCTGGAATTCGTGCATCCCAGCTATCAGATCCTCGGCGAGGACGACGACGCGGCGCTGGGCGATCGCCTGGATCCGGTGTACCCGGCGGTGGAGGGCGTCGGCCCGGCGACCGTGCGCCGGTTGATCGGCCAGGCGCTGGACCGGTTGCCGGACGAAGCCGCGCTGGAATTGCTGCCGGCCTCGCTGCTGGCCGAACTCGGCCTGCCGTCGCTGCGCAGCGCGCTGCTGGTCGCGCACCGGCCGCCGCCGCAGGCCGATCTGGCTGCGCTCGCCGCTGGTCTGCATCCGGCGCAGCAGCGCCTGGCGCTGGAGGAACTGCTCGCGCATCACCTGAGCCTGCGTCGCCAGCGCATCGCCATGCAATGCCAGCCGGCGCCGTCGCTGCGCGGCCGCGGGCTGCTGGCCAAGCGCCTGCAGCAGTCGCTGCCGTTCCGACTGACCGGTGCACAGCAGCGTGTGTTCGCGCAGATCCGCGCCGACCTGGAGCGGCCGGCGCCGATGCTGCGGCTGGTGCAGGGCGACGTCGGCAGCGGCAAGACCGTGGTCGCCGCGCTGGCGGCGATGCTGGCGGTGGACAAGCGCAAGCAGGCGGCGTTGGCGGCGCCGACCGAACTGCTCGCCGAGCAGCATCTGGCCAACCTGCGCGGTTGGCTGGAGCCGCTGGGTGTGCGCGTGGCCTGGCTGGCCGGCAAGGTCACCGGCAAGGCGCGCAGCGCGACCCTGGCGCAGATCGCTTCGGGCGAGGCGCAGGTGGTGGTCGGCACGCATGCGCTGATGCAGGAGGCGGTGCGCTTCCACGACCTGGCCCTGGCCATCGTCGACGAGCAGCACCGCTTCGGCGTGCACCAGCGCCTGGCGCTACGCGACAAGGGCGCCTCCGGCGCCGGCGTGCCGCACCAGCTGGTGATGACCGCCACGCCGATCCCGCGCACGCTGGCAATGGCCGCGTATGCCGATCTGGACGTCTCCTCCATCGACGAGCTGCCGCCGGGGCGCACCCCGGTGCAGACCATCGTGCTCAATGCCGAGCGCCGTCCCGAGCTGGTGCAGCGCATCCGCGTGGCCTGCGCCGAAGGCCGCCAGGCCTACTGGGTCTGCACCCTGATCGAAGAGGCGGAGGACAGCGAGAAGTCCGCGCAGGCCGGCGCCGGCAACCGGCTCGAGGCCAGTGCCGCGCAGGCCACTTTCGAGGCGCTGTCGGCACAATTGCCGGAGCTGCGCGTGGGCCTGGTGCACGGGCGCATGAAGCCGGCGGAGAAGCAGGCGGCGATGCGCGCGTTCAAGCAGGGCGAGATCGACCTGCTGGTCGCCACCACCGTCATCGAGGTCGGCGTGGACGTGCCCAATGCCTCGCTGATGATCATCGAGAACGCCGAACGCCTGGGCCTGGCGCAGCTGCATCAGTTGCGCGGCCGGGTCGGGCGCGGCGCGGCGGCGTCGAGCTGCGTGCTGATATACCAGGCGCCGCTGTCGGCGATGGCGCGGCAGCGCCTGGAAACCATGCGCCAGACCAACGACGGCTTCGTCATCGCCGAGAAGGATCTGGAACTGCGCGGCCCGGGCGAACTGCTCGGCACCCGCCAGACCGGCCTGGCCGCGTTCCGCGTGGCCGACCTGGCCCGCGACGCCGGCCTGCTGCCGCGCGTGCATGCCCTGGCCGACCGGCTGCTGGAGGAGGCGCCGGTGCTGGCCGACCGCATCGTCGCGCGCTGGGTCGGTGGGGCGGTGCGGTTCGCCGGAGCCTGAGCGGCCGGGATTCGGCATTCGGGATTGGGGATTCGTTAGAAGCGGCCGTCCGCCTGCTGTTGTAGGAAGCGGCTTCGGCCGCCACCGGGCGTTACCAGGAGACCCGATCGCGGCTAAAGCCGCCCCTTCGAACGAAGACGTGGCGATGCCGCTTTTGCGAATCCCCGCTTTCAACAGCCGAATGGCTGGTCATCCCGACTCCCCAATCCCCGCTCCTTCCCATGCCTGCGCCGCAGTGCCAGACTCGGCGACCGAATGGACGAGCGAAGCGACGCATGAGCGACAAGATTCCCCTGTTGATCGATACCGACCCCGGCGTGGACGATGCGCTGGCGCTGCTGATGGCGTTCGCCGATCCGCGCCATGAGGTGGTCGGGCTGACCATCGCCGCCGGCAACGTCGGGCTGCGCCACACCGTGCGCAATGCGCTGAAGCTGTGCGAAGTGGCCGGGCGCGAGGATGTGCCGGTGTTCGCCGGCTGCGCCGATCCGCTGCTGCATCCGTCGGTGGACGCCGGGCACGTGCACGGCCAGGATGGTTTCGGCGACGTCGACCTGCCGCCGGCCGCACGCGGCGCCGAGGCCGAGCATGCCGCGCTGGCGATCCTGCGCCTGTCGCACCAGTACGCCGGGCGCCTGCTGCTGGTCGCGCTGGGGCCGCTGACCAACATCGCGCTGGCGCTGAAGCTGGACCCGACCCTGCCGCAGCGCGTCGGCCGCTTCCTGGTGATGGGCGGGGCGATCACCTGCCACGGCAACATCACCCCGGCCGCGGAATTCAACATCGCCTTCGATCCGGAGGCGGCGCACATCGTGTTCAAGGCGTTCCCGCACATCGAGGTCGCCGATTGGGAGGCGACCGTGGCGCACGGCCTGCCGCACCGCGAGGTAGAGCAGTGGTTGGCGGTGGATGCGCCGAAGGCGCGCTTCTACGAGCTGATCTCGCGCAAGACCCGGCTGTGGTCGGAAGACGCGCGCGGCGAGCACTGGTATGCCGCCGACGCGCTGGCGATGGCCTGGGCGCTGCAGCCCGACGGTGCGCAGGAGGTGCAGTCGCGCCCGATGCAGATCGAGTTGTCCGGGGTGCACACCCGCGGCGCCACCCTGGTCGACTGGAACCGCCAGTTGGGCCTGCCGGACAACGCGACCATGCTCATCCGCTACGACCATGCACGGTTCCTGGATCTGGCCCGCACGGCGGTCGGTGCCGGCTGAGCCTGCCGGTCCCGCCCGAGTCCGGGCGGGACCCATTGGTAGGGCGGCGGCCTCGTGAGCCGTCACCTCACGTGCCATCACGTAAACGTTGCGTGCAGGGCAGGAGGGCTGTTATAGTTTCCCTCTTGTCCAGCAGCCACCTACGGTGCGAGCCCATGAAGGCCGACATCCATCCCCAGTACCGCGACGTCGTGTTCCACGATGTCACCTCCGATTTCAAGATCCTGACCCGTTCGACCATGTCCTCGAAAGAGACGGTCAAGTGGGAGGACGGCGAAGAGTATCCGCTGATCAAGGTCGAAATTTCCTCGGCTTCGCACCCGTTCTACACGGGCAAGCACAAGGTCATCGACACCAGCGGCCGCATCGACAAGTTCCAGAAGCGCTACGCGCGCTGATCGGAACCGTCGAACGGATGTAAAGCGACGGCCGCTTGCGCGGCCGTTTTGCTATCTGCGATCTCCTCCCGGCGTGATGCGCCGGTGTCATCCTTCCGTGAAAGTGCGGCGAGGATGCAACGCTGTGTCGCTTTCCTGCCGCCATCGTGCGCCATGAGCGGTGAGCGACGACGCAAATGCTGCTGTGCGATAATGGCGCGATCCGTGGCGATTGCCGTGGACTTCCTTCACGCGTCTGTTCGCAACGTAATCGGACAGGCGCCTTCCATCGAGGAGCGCACACTGTGTCCGATCTTGATCAGGTCACGTTGAACGCCGGCGACACGTCGGTCGTTCTTCCGGTACTCAAGCCCACCCTGGGCAACGATTGCGTCGACATTTCCAAGTTGACCAAGGAGACCGGTCTCTTCACCTACGACTCGGGCTTCACCGCGACCGCCAGCTGCAAGTCGGCGATCACCTACATCGACGGCGACAACGGCGTGCTGCTGTACCGCGGCTACCCGATCGAGCAACTGGCCGAGAAGTCCAACTTCCTCGAAGTGGCCTACCTGCTGATGAACGGCGAGTTGCCCACCGCCGACGAATTCAAGAAGTTCGACCACGAAGTGACGCATCACACGATGATGCACGAGTCGCTGAAGAACTTCCTCGGCGGCTTCCGCCACGACGCGCACCCGATGGCGATGATGGCCGGTACCGTGGCCTCGCTGTCGGCGTTCTACCACGATACCCTCGACCTCAACGATCCGGAGCAGCGCCGCCTGGCCGCGATCCGCCTGATCGCCAAGGTGCCGACGATCGCCGCCGCCGCCTATCGCTACTCGATCGGCTGGCCGATCCGCTATCCGCGCAACAACCTCGGCTACGTCGAGCGCTTCCTGCACATGATGTTCGAGGTGCCGAGCGAGCAGCTGGAGATGAACCCGGTCGTGGCCAAGGCCCTGGACCTGCTGTTCATCCTGCACGCCGACCACGAGCAGAACGCTTCGACCTCGACCGTGCGCCTGGTCGGTTCCACCGGCGCCAACCCGTACGCCTCGGTCGCCGCGGGCATCACCGCGCTGTGGGGCCCGGCGCATGGCGGCGCCAACGAAGCCGTGCTGAAGATGCTGGAAGAGATCGGCACCGCCGACAACGTCGAGAGCGCCGTGGCCAAGGCCAAGGACAAGAACTCGAGCTTCCGCCTGATGGGCTTCGGCCACCGCGTTTACAAGAACTTCGACCCGCGCGCGAAGATCATCCGCGAGATGACCCACAAGGTGCTGGGCGAGCTGGGCGTCAACGACCCGCTGCTGGAAGTTGCGCTGAAGCTGGAAGAGGCCGCGTTGAAGGACGACTACTTCGTGCAGCGCAAGCTGTACCCGAACGTCGACTTCTACTCGGGCATCATCTACAAGGCGCTGAACATTCCGGTGGAGATGTTCACCGTGATGTTCGCCATCGCCCGTACTGCCGGCTGGGTCTCGCATTGGCTGGAGCAGCAGGTCGACCCGGAAATGAAGATCGGCCGTCCGCGCCAGATCTACACCGGCTACGACAAGCGCGACTACACCAACGCCGACAAGCGCTGATCGATCGCCGCAAGGCTGTCCGGAACGCCCCGCCTCGCGGGGCGTTTTTCGTTTGTGGCGGGTGAAGCGGGGAAGGGAAGTGGCAGGCGCCTCGTCGCGTGCGCGGCGAGCCGGAATACGGGCGCCCGCGCGATCGTGCGGCGCCCGTCGCATCCACGACGCGGAATGGTGGTGCGCTCAGCCGTCCTGGTAGGCGGCGATGTCCTGCTCGGTCAGCAGTTGCCGCAGTTGCGGCATCGAGGCGCGCCGCATCGGCTTCTCGTCCACCTGCGACAGCGGCGCCTGGCGCAGCGCGTCGTAGGGCAGTACGGTCAGGTCGAAGGTCAGTTCCTCGGCGGCGAACAGCCACACCGGGAAGTCCTCGCTGCGCTCGCGGTCCAGGCGCAGGCGGCGGCTGCGCAGCTCGGCCGGGATCCGGTGTTCTTCGAGAAAGCGCGCCACCGCCTCGGCGTCGTCGCTGTGCAGGTGCAACTGCACCGGGCTGTTGGCATCGGCGGTGCCGTCGTGCACCGGTCCGGCCAGGCGTGGCGCGAACGCATGCAGGAAGTCCATCGCGCGCAGCGCCGCCTCGCGCCGCCGACGCAGTTCGCCGGCATGGTCCGGACCGGCGAACAGCCGCTGGTATTCGCGCAGCGCGTCCTCGATCTCGCTGTTGCGCGGCAGCGAGGCGTCGTCATGGATGCCGAGCCGCTCGGCGGCCTTGAGCTTGGCCTGGTGGAAATCGCGGATGCCGCCTTCGGCCATCAGCCGGGCGGCTTCGTGCGCCAGTCGGCGACGGCGTTCGTGCGTGCGGGTCCGGGCATGTTGCCGAGCGTGGTGCATGGTGCGCCTCCCCTCAAAGCCTGCCCCGACTGTACCGCAGCCTTGCGAAATTCAGGTGTAGCGGCGGTGTCGCGTGAGCCAGCGTCCGCCGGGCGAGGCGCGCCCGGCGGACGTGTCCCCGGCGAGCGCCGGGGGCGGGGGAAGCGGAGTGATCAGAAGATGTCGAACGCGGCGTCGTCGGTCTTCTGGTCCTGCAGGCTTTCGTCGAACTGCTGGATGCGGTCCATGTCCTCGGTCTTGACCCATTCCGTGGCGCCGTTGAGGCTGACCTGGACCATGCCGCCCGGCGGATCGTTGCGGGCGATCGGCTGGTCCTTCAGCGCGATCCGCATGTAGTCGATCCAGATCGGCAGCGCGGCCTTGCCGCCGTACTCGCGGTAGCCGAGCGAGCGGTAGTCGTCGCGGCCGACCCACACCGTGGTCACGTAGGGGCCGCCGAAGCCGGAGAACCAGGCGTCGCGGTGGTCGTTGGTGGAGCCGGTCTTGCCGCCCACGTCCTCGCGGCCGAGCACCTTGGCCGCGGCGCCGGTGCCGCGCTGGACCACGTCGCGCATCATCGACACCAATTGATAGGCGGTGCGCTCGTCGATGGCGCGCGGCGCCACCTTGGCCTCGGGATCGGTGGCCGGGGCCTTTTCGTCCGCGGCTGGCGCGGTGGTCGCGGCCGGCTTGGCCGCCGCCGGCGGCGTGGCCGCGCCGAAGTTGAAGCCGTCGACCACCTGGCTGACCGGCGCCGCGTTGCCGCCGACGCTGCCGCAGCTGCGGCAGGCAGTCAGCGGGTGCTCCTGGAACAGGACATTGCCGTCGCGGTCGGTGACCTTGTCGATGATCCAGGTGTCGACCAGCGAACCGCCGTTGGCGAACACGGTGTAACCGCGCGCCACCGACAGCGGAGTCAGCGAGGCGGTACCCAGCGACATCGACAGGTTCGGCGGCAGTTCGGCTTCCTGGAAGCCGAACTGGCTGATGTACTTGCGCGCGAAGTCCACGCCGATGGCGTCCAGCAGGCGCACCGAGACCAGGTTGCGCGACTGCACCAGCGCCTCGCGCAGGCGCATCGGGCCGCGGAAGCCGCCGCCGTCGTTCTGCGGCGACCAGGTCTTGCCGCGGCGGTCGCGGAACACCACCGGCGCGTCGAGCACGATCGAGGCCGGGTTGAAGCCCTTTTCGAACGAGGCCGCGTACAGGAACGGCTTGAAGCTGGAGCCGGGCTGGCGGCGCGCCTGGGTGGCGCGGTTGAACTTGTTGCCGGCATAGCTGAAGCCGCCGACCATGGCGCGCAGCGCGCCGTTGTGGGCGTCCAGCGACACCAGCGCGGCCTGGCCGCGCGGGATCTGGGTGATCTCCCATTCGCCCGGCTTGTCGCCGGCCTGGATACGCACCAGGTCGCCGCGCTTGAGCAGGGTGGCCGGGCTGCGCCCGGTCCAGCGGCTGGCGGCCACCGGCAGCACCAGCTCGGTCTTGTTGGCGAGCACCACGGTAGCGCTGCCGTCGCTGCCGGTGCTGGCGACGATGCTCGGCAGCATCCCGCCCTGCGCGTAGACGCCGCTCAGGTGGCTGGCCAGTGCGGCCGCATCGGCGCTGGCGGGCAGGTCGAAATGCTTCTCGACGCCATGCCAGCCGTGGCGGCGGTCATAGACGACCAGGCCCTGGCGCACCGCATGGTTGGCGGCGGTCTGCAGGGTCGAATCGATGCTGGTGTAGACGTGGTAGCCCTTGTCCAGCACGTCGCCGCCGAAGCGCGCGATCATCTCCTGGCGCACCAGTTCGGCGACATACGGGGCCTCGACCTCGACCGGGCGCTCGTGCGGCGCGGCGTGCATCGGCACCGCCTTGGCCGCCTCGGCCTCGGCCGGGGTGATGAAGCCCAGGGCGGCCATGCGGCTGAGCACATAGTTGTCGCGGCGCTGCTTGGCGCGCTCCGGGTTGCTGATCGGGTTGCCGCTGGAGGGGAACTTGGGGATGCCGGCCAGCGAGGCCATCTCGTCCAGGCTCAGCTCGTTGAGCTTCTTGCCGTAGTAGTACTCGGCGGCGGCGGCGATGCCGTAGGCGCGATTGCCGAAGAAGCTCTTGTTGAGGTACAGCTCGAAGATCTGGTCCTTGGTCAGCTCGGCCTCGATCTTGCGCGCCAGCAGGATCTCCGCCAGCTTGCGGGTGTAGCTGTATTCCGAGCTCAGGAAGAACTGGCGGGCGACCTGCTGGGTGATGGTGGAGCCGCCCGGCACGCGCTTGTCGTTGGTGGTGGCCAGCAGCCACACCGCGCGGGCGATGCCCTTGTAGTCGACCCCGCCGTGCTCGTAGAAGCGGGCGTCCTCGGTGGCCAGGAAGGCTTGCTTGAGCCGCTCCGGCACGTCCTTCATGGTGATGGGGTAGCGCCGGGTCTCGCCGAACAGCGCCATCAGCTTGCCGTCGCTGGAGTAGACGTACATGGGCTCCTGCAGTTCGACCTTGCGCAGGGTCTGCACGTCCGGGAGCTTGGAGGAGACGACGTAGTAGAGCCCGCCTGCCACGGCGGCGCCGACCAGGCCAAGGAGGACCAACATGACCAGCGCCCAGCGCAGCCAACGACGAAAACGGGGCATCGCGAGAGATTCCGATTGCAGATTTCTTGGGCGCAGAGTATAGAGTACGCCGGGGAACGGCTGGGGCCGGTTCCGGGGATGCGACGGGTTTGCTGCCGCAGGTCGTGCCGTGACACGGATCGCGGCATGCAACCGGGCGGTTGCCAATTGCAAAAAATTTGTTATTAATGCGCTGGCGCAACATTGGCGTCCAAGTGCCCGCCGGCAGGGGAAAATCCGTGGGGCTTATCCCAAAGAGTCAGCAACCGCTGATCGGCATCGACATCAGCTCGACTGCGGTCAAGCTGCTGCAGCTTTCGCGTAACGGCAACCGGTTCCGTGTCGAGCATTACGCCGTCGAACCCTTGCCGCCCAATGCCGTGGTCGAAAAGAACATCGTCGAGGTCGAGGCGGTGGGCGAGGCGATCCGCCGCGCCGTGACCCGTTCCGGCACCCGCGCCAAGCATGCCGCGGCCGCCGTGGCCGGTTCGGCGGTGATCACCAAGGTGATCCCGATGCCGGCCGAGCTGGACGAGAGCGAACTGGAAGCCCAGGTCGAGCTGGAGGCGGTGAACTACATCCCGTACCCGATCGACGAAGTGAACCTGGATTTCGAGGTGCTGGGCGTCATCCCCAACAACCCCGAGATGGTGCAGGTGCTGCTGGCTGCCTCGCGCTCGGAGAACGTGGAACTGCGCCAGTCGGCCCTGGAACTGGGCGGCCTGGTGGCCAAGGTGATGGACGTGGAGGCCTTCGCGGTCGAGAACGCCTTCGCGCTGGTGGCCAGCGAGCTGCCGGTGGCCGCCGACGGCATCGTCGCCCTGGTCGACATCGGCGCCACCATGACCACCCTCAACGTCCTGCGCGGCGGGCGTAGCCTGTACAGCCGCGAGCAGGTGTTCGGCGGCAAGCAGCTGACCGACGAAGTGATGCGCCGCTACGGGCTCACCTACGAGGAAGCCGGCATGGCCAAGCGCCAGGGCGGGCTGCCGGAGAGCTACGAGGTCGAGGTGCTGGAACCGTTCAAGGAAGCCACGGTGCAGCAGATCAGCCGCCTGCTGCAGTTCTTCTACGCCGGCAGCGAATTCAACCGGGTCGATCACATCGTCCTGGCCGGCGGCTGCGCTGCCTTGGCCGGCTTGCCGGAGATGGTGGAGGAGCAACTCGGCGTGGCCACGGTGGTCGCCAATCCGTTGGCGCAGATGACCTTGGGGCCGAAGGTCCAGGCGCACGCGCTGGCCCAGGATGCGCCGGCGCTGATGATCGCCACCGGCCTGGCGCTGAGGAGCTTCGACTGATGGCGAAGATCAATCTGCTGCCCTGGCGGGCGGAACGGCGCAAGCAGCGCGAACGCGAGTTCTACTCGATGCTGGGCCTGGCCGCATTCGCCGGGGTGCTGCTGGCGGGGCTGATCTGGTTCTACTACGACCTGCAGATCAGCGGCCAGAACGAGCGCAACGCGTATCTGCAGACCGAGATCGAGAAGGTCCAGGCGCAGAACAAGGAAATCGACACCCTCGACGAGAAGAAGCGCCGGCTGCTGGCGCGCAAGCAGGTCATCGAGGAACTGCAGGCCAAGCGCTCGCAGATGGTGCATCTGTTCGACTCGCTGGTGCGGACCATCCCCGACGGCGTGGTGCTGACCTCGGTGAAGCAGGAAGGCGACATGCTGACCCTGGAAGGTCGCTCGCAGTCCAACGCGCGAGTCAGTACCTACATGCGCAACCTCGAAGGCTCGGGCTGGATGACCAATCCGGAGCTGACGGTGATCGAGGCCAAGGCCCAGGAGAAGGAAGCCAAGGGCCCGATCCTCGACACCAAGGCGTTGCCGTACGTGTTCACGCTGCGGGTCAAGCTGCCGGTGCCGGGCGAGAGCACCGATCCGGCGGCCGCCGGCACGGCGCCGGGCGGTGCCGCCACGCCCGCAACCCCTGGCGCAGCCCCCGCGGGCGGCGCGCCTGGCACGTCGATGCCTGCGCAGGCGCCGGGCGCAGCACCTGCGGCCGTACCTGCCCCCGGCAGCGCTGCCGCCCCGGCCCCGGCCACTCCGCCGGCACCCGCCGCCAAGCCAGCGCAACAGGGACCGGCGTCATGAGCAAGAAATTCAACATCAAAGAGCTGGATTTCAACAACATCGGCAACTGGCCGCAGCAGGCCAAGATCGTGTTCTGCGTGCTGGTGACGCTGTTCATCCTGATCCTGTCCTGGTTCCTGCTGATCAGCAGCAAGAGCGACGAGCTGCAGGCGCTGGAACAGAAGGAAACCGAGTTGCGCGCCTCCTTCGAGAAGGAACAGAGCCGTGCGGTCAACCTGCAGCCGCTCAAGCAGCAACTGGTGCAGATGGAGCAGGTGCTGCAGCAGATGCTGCGGCAGCTGCCGAGCAAGACCGAGATGCCCGACCTGATCATCGACATCTCGCAGACCGCACTGTCCAGCGGCCTGACCAACGAATTGTTCCAGCCGGGTCCGGAGTCGCCGAAGGAGTTCTACGCGGAGAAGCCGATCGCCTTGCGCATGGTCGGCAGCTACCACCAGTTCGGCGCCTTCGTCAGCGGCGTGGCGTCGCTGCCACGGGTGGTGATCCTGACCATGCACGACATCAACCTGAAACCGCGCGACAAGAGCAACGGCATCACCGCGCGCGGCGAGCTGGAACTGTCCGGTACGGTCAAGACCTATCGCTACCTGGACGACAAGGAAATGGAAGAGCAGGAGCAGGCCGCCAAGAAGGCGGGCAAGCAAGGCGGTGGCGCATGAGCCGGCAGCAGCGGATGGTCAGGATGCTCGTTGCGGGCGCGTTGGCGCTGGTGCTTGGCGCGTGCGGCCGCACCATCACCAGCACGCCGGGCGATGCGCCGAACCTGGAGAACTGGGTGAAGGAAGTACGTGCGCGACCGGCGCAGCCGCTGGAGCCGTTGCCGGTGATGCAGCAGTTCGAGACCTTCGAATACGCGGCGCAGGGCCTGCGCGATCCGTTCAGCGATGCCTGGGCCAATCCCGATGGCAGCAGCGGTCTGCGCCCGGATCCGAACCGCCGCAAGGAACCGCTGGAGCAGTTCCCGCTGGACAGCCTCAACATGGTCGGCACGCTGGGTAGCGGCGCGGGTCAGGTCGCGCTGGTGATGGCGCCGGACAAGGTGACCTACCGCGTGCGTCCGGGCGTGTACATGGGGCAGAGCGATGGCCGCGTGACCGGGGTGCACGAGGATCGCATCGATTTGATTGAACTGGTGCCGGATGGCGCCGGCGGCTGGTTGGAACGTCCCGCCTCCGTCGCGCTGGACGATCAATGATTGATTATGGGGATAGCACGATGACTTTTTCCAAAGCCCTGAGCCTGCGCCCCATCCGGCGTCATGCGACGATGCGGCTATGCGCGTTGGGGTTGGCGGCACTGCTCGGGAATGCGGTCGTCGCCAGCGCGGCGCCGGCCGCCGCGCCTGCTGTCACGCCCGCCGCACCCGCGGCGGCGCCGGCCAAGCTCACGGTGTCGAAGATCGACTTCAAGCGCGGCGACGGCGGTGCCGGGCGGCTGATCCTGTCCTTCAACGGCAACGGCGCCAGTCCTGACCTGCGTACCCAGGGCAACAGCGTCGTGGTCGACGTCGGTAACGCCATGCTGCCGCCTGAGCTGCAGCACCCGCTCAACGTCACCGATTTCGCCACGCCGGTGCAGCGCATCGATGCCAAGCCCTACGCGGGCGGCGCGCAGTTGGTGCTGAACACCAATGGCGCATTCGAATCGCTGGCCTACCAGTCGGGCAACGAGTACGTGGTCGAGATCACCCCGCGCGCCGCCGCGCCGGCGGTGGGCGCCGTCACCGCGACCACGGTCAGCCAGGCCGCCGCGCAGGTGGCCGAGCGCGGCTACAGCGGCAAGCCGGTGACCTTCAACTTCCAGGACGTGCCGGTGCGCACGGTGCTGCAGCTGATCGCCGAGGAATCCAATCTCAACATCGTCGCCTCCGACACCGTGCAGGGCAGCGTCACCCTGCGCCTGGTCAATGTGCCGTGGGACCAGGCGCTGGATATCGTGCTGCGCGCCAAGGGCCTGGACAAGCGCCGCGACGGCAAGGTGATCTGGGTCGCGCCGCAGCAGGAACTGGCCAAGTTCGAGCAGGACAAGGAAGACGCGCGCATCGCGATCGAGAACCGCGAGGACCTGATCACCGACTATGTGCAGATCAACTACCACAGCGCCACGGCGATCTTCAAGGCGCTGACTGAGGCCAAGGGCATCGGTGGTGGCGGTGGCGGTGGTGGCAGTGGCGGCTCGGGTGGCAGCGGCAGCAGCCAGAACGACAACGGCTTCCTGTCGCCACGCGGGCGCCTCGTCGCCGACGAGCGCACCAACACGCTGATGATCAGCGATATCCCGAAGAAGGTCGCGCAGATGCGCGAGCTGATCAACGTGATCGACCGGCCGGTCGACCAGGTGCTGATCGAGGGCCGCATCGTTATCGCCACCGACACCTTCGCCCGCGACCTGGGCGCGCGCTTCGGCATTGCCGGCCGCCGGCAGTACGGCGGCAATACCGGCGTGGTCAGCGGCAACCTGGCCAACAACACGTCGATCATCAACAACAACGTGCACAACATCCCCGGCGGCCTGAACTTCAACATGCCGGCTGGGACCTTCACCACCGGGACGCCCGGCGCCATCGCCTACACCTTGCTGGGCGCCAACTTTTCGTTGGACATGGAGTTGTCGGCGCTGCAGGAAGAAGGCCGGGGCGAGGTGATCTCCAATCCGCGCATCGTGACCTCCAACCAGCGCGAGGCGGTGATCCGGCAGGGCAAGGAAATCGGCTACGTCACGGTCACCGGCGGTACCGGCGGCACCGCCGCCACCCCGAACGTGCAGTTCAAGGAAGTGCTGCTGGAACTGAAGGTGACGCCGACGATCACCGATGACAACCGCATCTTCTTGAACATGAACGTCAAGAAGGACGAGGTGGAGCGCTACGTCACCCTGCCGCTGTACGGCACCGTTCCGGAAATCAATCGCCGCGAAATCAATACCGCGGTGCTGGTCGAAGACGGGCAGACCGTGGTGATCGGCGGCGTCTACGAGTTCAGCGATCGCAGCAGCATCTCCAAGGTGCCGTTCCTGGGGGACATCCCGTTCCTGGGCAACCTGTTCAAGCAGCGTGGTCGCAGCAAGAGCAAGGCAGAGTTGCTGATCTTCGTGACCCCGAAGGTGATGCGCGTAGCCAAGCGCGCGCCGGGCTGAGCCGCTGCGGACAGGCGGGATCTTCCGACGGGAGAGGCGCAGGCCTCTCCCGTCGCCGTTTGCGGCCATGGATGAGGAAACCCTGAATTCGCGGCCTGGAGCCTCGGCCAGACGCGGAACCATTTTCACCGGCGATCGGTCAGACTGCGCAAATGAACACTCCATCCCCGACCCCCGATTCCCCGCTGGCCGCGCCCGAGCAGCAGCGTCTGCACGCCGCGTTCGTCGCCCTGCGCGACGGCCTGTCCCAGACCATCGTCGGCCAGTCGGCGCTGGTGGAGCGCCTGCTGATCGCGCTGCTCGCCGACGGCCATCTGCTGGTCGAAGGCGCGCCAGGCCTGGCCAAGACCACGGCGATTCGCGCCCTGGCGTCACGCCTGGAGGCCGACTTCGCCCGCGTGCAGTTCACGCCCGACCTGCTCCCGGCCGACCTCACCGGCACCGAGGTGTGGCGTCCGCAAGAGAGCCGTTTTGAGTTCCTGCCCGGGCCGATCTTCCATCCGATCCTGCTCGCCGACGAAATCAATCGTGCACCGGCCAAGGTGCAATCGGCGCTGCTCGAAGCGATGGGCGAGCGCCAGGTCACCGTTGGCCGGCACACCTATGCGCTGCCGAAGCTGTTCCTGGTGATGGCGACGCAGAACCCGATCGAGCAGGAAGGCACCTTCCCGCTGCCGGAGGCGCAACTGGACCGGTTCCTGATGCACGTGCGGATCGGCTATCCGGAAGCGGCAGCGGAAGCGGAGATCCTGCGCTTGGCGCGCGAACGCGCGCGCGAGACGCTGGAGGCGGGCGAGGCGCCGCCGCCGCGCATGCCGCTGGACGACGTGTTCGCGGCGCGACGCGCGGTGCTGGCGCTGCACATGGCGCCGCCGCTGGAGCGCTATCTGATCGAACTGGTGCTGGCCTCGCGCGATGCCAGCGGCTACGACGCTACGTTGGCGCGGCGCATTGCTTGGGGCGCGAGCCCGCGCGGCTCGATCGCGCTGGAGCGTTGCGCGCGCGCCCGGGCATGGCTGGCCGGACGCGACTTCGTCACGCCCGACGACGTGCGCGCGGTCGCCGCCGATGTATTGCGCCACCGCGTGCTGCCCAGCTACGAAGCCACCGCCGAAGGCTGGGACGGCGATCGCCTGGTCGCGGCGCTGCTGGACAAGGTGCCGCCGCCATGACCGGACGCGGCCAAGCACGGCTGTCGCCCGCCGCCCGCCTGCGCGCGGAGTAACGAGCATGGCACCGCAGCCGACCGCGCCTGGCATGCCGCACGCCGCCGCGCCGGCCGAGGCGGGGATCCGTCCCAGCCTGGCCGAGTTGGTGGCCCTGCGTGCCGCCGTTGCGCGTATCCCGCCACCGCGCCGCGGCCGCCATGGCCTCAGCGGCGCTGCCCCGTCGCCCATGCGCGGGCGCGGCATGGAGTACGCAGAATCGCGCGAGTATGTGGCGGGCGACGACGTCCGCCACATCGACTGGCGGCTCACCGCGCGCAGCGGTCGCACCCACACAAAATTGTTCCAGGCCGAGCGCGAACGGCTCAGCCTGATCGTTGCCGACACCGCGCCGTCGTTGTATTTCGGCACCCGCGTCCGCTTCAAGTCGGTGCAGGCGGCGCGTGCCGGGGCGGTCGCCGCGTGGGCAGCGCAGCGCCAGGGCGATCGCCTGGCCGCCTTGCGCGGCAGCCGCAGCGAAGCACCGGTGCCGCCCGCCTCCGGACCGCGCGGCGTCCTGCGCGTGCTGGATGCGCTGACGCGCTGGTATGCACAGCCGCCGCAGGAGGATGCCGGCCTGGGCATGGCCCTGGATCACGCGGCCAAGCTGTTGCGGCCGGGATCGCGCCTGACCGTGCTGGCCGACCCGGCCAGCGCGCAGGCCGTGCCCGCGGCGCGCTGGGCCGCGCTGGCACTGCACAACGAAGTGGAGCTGCTGCTGCTCGCCGATCCGCTGGAAGTGCAGCCGCCGCGCGCGGCCCTGCCGTTCTGGGCGAGCGGCCGCCGCGTGGAAGTGGATCTGCTGGCGAGCACCGCACAACAGCGCTGGCGCGCGCAGTTCGTGCAGCCGTTGGAAACCCTGGCCGCGGAACTGCCGGGCCGCGGCGTGCAGGTGCGGGTGTTGCTGAGCGACGCGCCCAGCGAGTCGTGGTTGCTGCCGGTGCAGCGGGGCGCGACGGTATGAGCCCGCAGCAACTGCCCCTGCGCGATGTGCATCTGCCGCCGGCACCGGCCTGGTGGCCGCCCGCGCCGGGCTGGTGGATGCTGGCGGCGGTGTTGCTGCTGGCGATCGGCGCGGCGCTGTTCGTGTGGATGCGCCGGCGCCAGCGCGTGCAGCGTTGGCAGCGCCAATTCGACGCGGCAACGCGCACGGGTGAACCGCCGGCGCAGGTGGCCGCGGTCTCGGAGTTGTTGCGGCGTGCGGCACAACACCGCGATCCGGCCGCTGCGGCCTTGCAGGGCGAGGACTGGCTGCGGTTCCTGGATGGCGGCGACAAACGCCAGGATTTCTCCACCGGCCCCGGCCGTGTGCTGCTCGATGGCGGCTACCGGCCCAGCGTGGACCCGGCGCAGGTGCAGGCGCTGCTGCCGCTGGCGCGGCGCCGGTTCCTGGCGTTGATGGCGGCGCGGCGCGGAGGACGGCGATGAGTCTGTTGCCGTCGTCGTGGCAGAGCCTCAGCGACCTGGTGGCCGGCTTCGCCTGGCCCTGGATGTGGCTGGCCATGCCGCTGCCCTTGCTGGCCAATCTGCTGCTGCCGGCGCGGCGCGGCAATGCGCCGGCCTTGCGCGTGCCCTATGGCGAGCGCCTGCAGGCCGTGGCCGCCGCCCCCGCGCGTGGCGGGTTGTGGCGCGCCAGCGTCTGGCTGGCCTGGCTGGCATGGTTCTGCCTGTGTGCCGCCGCGGCGCGGCCGCTGCAACTTGGCGAACCCATCGCGCCGCCGCAGCAGGCGCGGCAGTTGATGCTGGCGGTGGATCTGTCCGGCAGCATGAGCGAGCCGGACATGACCCTGGGCGGGCGCGTCGTCGATCGCCTGACCGCGGCCAAGGCGGTGCTGGCCGACTTCCTCGACCGCCGCGACGGCGACCGCATCGGCTTGCTGGTGTTCGGCCAGCAGGCGTATGCGCTGACGCCGTTGACCGCGGACCTTGCCACGGTGCGCGACCAGTTGCGCGACAGCGTGGTCGGCCTGGCCGGCCGCGAGACCGCGCTGGGCGATGCGATCGCGCTGGCGGTCAAGCGCCTGCGCGAGCAGCAGCAGGGCGAGCGGGTGCTGATCGTGCTCACCGACGGCGTCAACACCGCCGGCGTGCTCGACCCGCTGAAGGCCGCCGAACTGGCCAAGGCCGAACACGTGCGCGTGTACACCATCGCCTTCGGCGGCGATGGCGGCATGTCGCTGTTCGGCCTGCCGATTCCCGGCAGCGGCGGCGACGACCAGGTCGACGAGGACACGCTGCGCAAGATCGCGCAGGACACCGGCGGTCGCTTCTTCCGCGCCCGCGATACCGCCGAACTGGCCTCGATCTACGCCGAACTGGACCGGCTCGAACCGGTGCGTTCGGCCGGTCCGGCGGTGCGGCCGCGGATCGAGCGCTACGCCTGGCCATTGGCTGCGGCGCTGGCGCTGGCCCTGCTGTCCTTCATCTGGCCCTGGAGGCGGCAATGACCCGCGTGATGGAGTTCCTCCAGGCCCTGCACCTGCTGCGCCCTGAATGGCTGTGGGCGCTGCTGTTGCTGCCGTTGCTGGGCTGGAGCTGGTGGCGCCGGCGTCGCCGCCGCGACATCTGGCGGCGCACGGTGGACCCGCATCTGCTGCCGCACCTGTTGGCACGTGGCGACGCCAAGGGCAGTGCCGGCCTGCTGGTGGGCGCGTTGGGCTATGCGCTGGCTGTGCTGGCGCTGGCCGGGCCGAGCTGGCGCCAGGAACAGCAGCCGCTGTGGCAGGCGCGCACGCCGTTGGTGATCGCGCTGGACCTGTCCGCGCAGATCGATGCGCGCGATCTGCCGCCGTCGCGGCTGCTGCAGGCGCGGGCCAAGCTGGCGCGCTTGCTGCACGAGCGCGCCGGCGGCGAAGTCGCCTTGCTCGCGTATGCCGGCGAGCCATACACGGTGGCGCCGCTGACCGACGATGCGGCGAACGTCGGCCTGTTCCTCGACGCCTTGACGCCGCAGGTGATGCCGGTGCCGGGACAGCGTACCGACCTGGCGATCGACTGGGCGGCGCAGTTGTTGCGTCAGGCCGGCTTCTCCCGCGGCGACATCCTGGTGCTCAGCGATCATGCCGACGCACAAGCGCAGCAGGCGGCGGCGCGTGCGGCCGGGCAGGGGTATCACGTTTCAGCGCTGGGGCTGGGCACTGCGCAGGGTGCTGCGTACCGCGACGACCAGGGCCGGCTGGCGCACGCGCAACTGGATGCGGGTTCGCTGCGTGCGTTGGCGACGGCCGGCGCCGGACGCTATGCCGCGTTGACGCCCGACGATGCGGATCTGCGCGCGCTGGGCGTGCTGCGGCCGCAGGAAGAAGAGGCGACGGCGGCCGACGAAAGCCATGGCCGCGTGTGGCTCGATCAAGGCTATTGGTTGCTGCCGCCGCTGATGCTGCTGGCATTGCTCGCGTTCCGCCGCCGTGGTGGCGCCGCGGTGCTGCTGCTGGTGTTGGCGCCGCTGGCGATGCCGCTACCGGTTCATGCGCAGGCACCGGCGGCGCCGCAGGCACAGACGCCGGCGCCCGGTCCTGTCGCAGGCGGGTGGTGGGAACGTGCCGACCAGGTCCGCCAGCAACGGCTGGACGCGGGCGTGCAGGCCTACCGCAAGGGCGATTTCGCCGCCGCGCAACAGCAGTTCGAAGGCATCGACAGCGATGCCGGCTGGTACAACCTCGGCAATGCCCTGGCCCGCCAGGGCCGTTACGACGAGGCGATCGAGGCCTATGACAAGGCGCTGAAGCTGCATCCGCAGATGGCCGATGCGATCGCCAACCGCGCGGCGGTGGAGGCGGCACGCAAGCGCCAGTCGTCGCAGAATTCGAAGTCCGGCCAGCAGGGCAAGGACGGCAAGCAGCAGAAGGATGGGCAGCCGCAGAACGGCCAGCAACAGAGCGGTCAACAGCAGAGCGGTCAGCAGCAGAACAGTCAGCAGCAGTCGGGCAAGCAGCAGGACCAGCAGCAGAAGGATCAGCAGCAGAAGGATCAGCAACAGGGCGGCCAGCAGCAGAACGGCCAGCAGGGACGCAATGGCACCAAGGACGCGCAACAGGCGCCGCCGAAACCCGGCGATGCGCAGACGCAACAGCAGGCCGATGCGGCGCAGCGCCAGCAGATGCAGCGGGCGATGGCGCAGCAGGGCGGCGCCGACAAGCAGGCCGCCGAACGTGCCGCTGCCGCCGCGAACGAGACGCCGCAGCAGCGCGAGCAGCGCCAGGCGGTGGAGGCGTGGTTGCGGCGGGTGCCGGACGATCCGGGCAATCTGCTGCGCGCCAAATTCAGGCTGGAACACGAACGCAGGCAGCGGGAACAAGAACCATGACCCACTTCAAGCGACTCGGCCAGGGGGCACGCGTCTTCGCGGCGTTGATGGTAGTGGCCGCGCTGCTGCTGGCGTTGCCGGCGGGCGCCGCCACGCGCGCGTGGCTGGATCGCGACAACGTCGGCGCCGGCGAGGGCGTGACCCTCAACATCGAGACCGACCAGGCGGCGGCGACGCCGGACTACACGCCGCTGCGCGCCGATTTCGCGCTCAGCAACGAGGTCAAGAGCCGGCAGATGCAGATCGTCAATGGCGCGGTCTCGGCGAAGTCCTTGTTCGGCGTGATGCTGACGCCGCGCAACACCGGCACGTTGGAGATTCCGTCGCTGCAGGTCGGCAACGAGCGCACCGCGCCATTGCGGCTGGAGGTGGCTGCGGCCAGTGCCGCGGCGCCGGCGACCACCAATGCCGATATGCCGGCGCAGGTGGGCAACGCCGACGTGTTCGTGCAGACCGTCGTCGACGACGCACAGCCCTATGTGCAGCAGAGCGTGGGCGTGGTGGTGCGGCTGTATCTCGGCGTGCCGCTGAGTTCGGGCGAACTCGACCTGGACGCGCCGGCCGGCGCGTCGCTGCAGCGCGTCGGCGACGACATCCAGAACCGCCGCCAGATCGACGGACGCATGTACACGGTGGTCGAACGGCACTACCTGCTGGTCCCCGAACGCAGCGGTTCGCTGCTGCTGCCGGGCGCGCGTTTCAGTGGCCGCGGTCCCACCGGCTTCTTCGACGACTACTTCGGTCGCGGCGGCGAACTCAATGCGCGCGGCACTGCGCAAACCCTGCAGGTGCGCGCGCAGCCGGCCAACGCGCCGCAGCCGTGGCTGCCGCTGCACGAACTGCGCCTGCGCTACACCGCCACGCCGCAGCGCGCGAAGGCCGGCGAGGCTGCCGACATCGTGGTCGAGGCCACCGCACGCGGCGCAACCCAGGCGCAGTTCCCCGAGCTGCCCACGCCCAGCGTCGATGGTGCACAGGTGTTCGCCGAGCCGCCGCAGGTGCAGGAACGCTTCGTCGACGGCGGTCCGCAGGTGACCGTCAGCCGTCGCTATTCGATCGTGCCGCAGGCGGCGGGCCCGTTGCTGGTGCGTGGCCTGCGCATGCCGTGGTGGGACGTCGGCGCCGGCGCCGCGCGCGAGGCCAGCCTGCCGGACCTGACCTTGCAGGTGCAGCCCGGACAAGGCGTGCCTGCGCCGGCACCGGCCCCGGTCAGTCCCGCGGCGCCGACGCTGAGCGTGGTGCCGGCCGACAACGCCGTGGCGCCGACGCACACGTTGCAGGGATGGCTGGCCTCGTTGCCGCTGTGGATGGGGCTGGCCGCGGGTTTCGCGGTGCTGTGGTTCGCGACCCTGGTCTGGGCCTGGCGTCGCGCGCGCCGCTTGCGCGTCGCCGCCGCATTGCCGGCGACGGCGCCCAACGCTGCGCCTGGCGCGACATCGGCGCCCGTGAATCCACGCGCCGCGCTGCCGGAGTTGCGCAAGGCCCTGGACAGCGGCGGACTGGACGAGGTCGCGGCGATCCTGTGCGCGCAGGCTGGCGTCGCCGACCTGGATACGGTGGTGCGGCGTCTGGACGATCCGACGCAGCGCGACGCGGTGCTGCGCATGCAACACGCACGCTGGGGCGGTGGTGGCGATGTGGCCGGCGCGCGCGCCGCGTTGCGCCAGGCGTTCTGGGCCGGACCGCGCTGGCGCACTACGCCGCGCAAGCAGGACAAGGACGAGCTGCCGCCGCTGTATCCGCGCGACGCGTGAAGCGTCCCGCGTCGGCGAGAGCGAACGGCGCCGCGTAGTGCGTGCGTCAAGGAGTTGCCGCAAGCTGGCGCGTGGCGACGGATTGGTCCCGGAGAGAAGACAGAGGCGTATTTCCTCCAGCAGCCGTTGCTTCGATGTCATGGGTCGCAAGATGTGCGTGGCCGAGGCGTCTTTGCCTGTGTCGAGGATGCGAGGGACGGCCGATGCGCGCCCGGCGTCAGCAAGACCTGTCTTGGCAGGGCTGACGCGGTCGCGCTAGCGTGTATGGAGAAAGAGAGGGGGCGAAGCGTGTCTTGATCGCGGATCACGGCCACGCATGCGGGCATGGATGCGGCGCGGCTGGCGCACGGCCCGCGCGGGCTTGCGGCCTCCCAGTGGGGGTTTGTTAAGCTCGGGGTTCTCTCTCGCAAGGCGCACTCATGACCGACACCCCCGTGAAGGCCGAAACCGGCTTGCCGTTGCACTGGAAAATGGCAATCGGCTTCGTCCTCGGACTGGTGCTGGGCCTGGCGGTACACATGAGCGTCGGGGGCGATGCGGCCTGGGTGCAGGCGCTGACCAAGTACCTCACCACGCCGTTCTCCAAGCTGTTCCTCAACCTGATCTTCATGCTGATCGTGCCGTTGCTGTTCTCGGCGCTGGTGATGGGCATTTCGGAGATGGGCGACATCCGCGCGCTCGGCCGGATCGGCTGGAAGACGCTGGGCTACACCGTGGTGCTGTCCGGCGTGGCGGTGCTGCTCGGGCTGGTGCTGGTCAACGTGCTCAAGCCCGGCATCGGCGTGGATCGCGAGCTGGCGCAGCAGTTGCTGCAGCAGAACGTGGAGCGTACCGCGCAGATCGTCGACCAGAGCAAGCACCAGCCGCACGGCATGGACATGCTGCTGTCGATCGTGCCCGACAACGTGATCGAAGCCGCCTCCAGCAACGGCGCGATCCTGTCGCTGATGTTCTTCGCGGTGATGTTCGGCGTGGGCATGGTGCTCAGCGAAGACGCCAAGGTGGCGACGCTGCGGCGCGGCATCGAAGGCGTGTTCGAGATCTCGATGACCCTGATCGGGCTGGTGATCCGCCTGGCGCCGTACGCAGTGGCCTGCTTCATGTTCAACCTGGCGGCCCTGTTCGGCTTCGAGTTGTTGGTACGGCTGGGCGCCTACGTGGGCGTGGTGGTGTTGGCGCTGGGCCTGCACATGGTGGTGAGCTACGGCGTGGCCGTGCGCCTGGCCGGGCGCTCGCCGCTGTGGTTCTTCCGCGCCACCCGCGAAGCGACGGTGATGGCGTTCTCCACCGCGTCCAGCAACGCCACCCTGCCGACCGCGCTGCGCGTGGCCGACCAGATGGGGTTGCCGCACAAGGTCTCGCGCTTCGTGCTGACCGTCGGCGCCACCGCCAATCAGAACGGCACCGCGCTGTTCGAAGGCGTGACGGTGATCTTCCTGGCGCAGTTCTTCGGTGTGGAGCTGAGCATCGCGCAGCAGTGCATGGTGATGCTGGTCTGCATCCTCGGCGGCATCGGTACCGCCGGCGTGCCGTCCGGCTCGCTGCCGGTGGTGGCGCTGATCTGCGCGATGGTCGGCGTGGACCCGGTCGGCATCGGCATGATCCTGGGCGTCAACCATTTCCTGGACATGTGCCGCACCGCGCTGAACGTGACCGGCGACCTGGCCCTGACCACGTTGGTGGCCAAGGGCGAGGACGGCCGGGATTAGGAATTCGAGATTAGGGATTGGTAAAGGCGGCAGTGCCGCCGCCTGACGGACCACGCGTGAGAACGGCTTCAGCCGCGATAGGTGTTTGCCGGGAATGGCCCGCCGCGGCTGAAGCCGCTCCGACGCCATCTGAAGCGTCCAGCCAGTGCCGCTGCGAATCCCCAATCCCCAATCTCCAATCCCCGCCTGTGGGACAATAACGGACCCGACGCCACGCGCCCGCTTCCGACAGATCCCTCATGACGACGCCTACCCGCCGCGAACTCGCCAACGCGATCCGTTTCCTTGCCGCCGATGCGGTCGAGGCCGCCAATTCCGGCCATCCCGGCATGCCGATGGGCATGGCCGACATCGCCGAAGTGCTGTGGAACGACTTCCTCAGCCACAACCCGAACAATCCGCACTGGTTCAACCGCGACCGCTTCGTGCTGTCCAACGGCCATGGCTCGATGCTGCAGTACGCGCTGCTGCACCTGTCCGGCTACGACCTGCCGATCGAGGAGCTCAAGCGTTTCCGCCAGCTGCACAGCAAGACTGCCGGCCACCCGGAGCGCAGCGAGACCCCCGGGGTGGAGACCACCACCGGTCCGCTCGGCCAGGGCTTCGCCAATGCGGTCGGTTTCGCGCTGGCCGAAAAACTGCTGGCGCAGCGCTACAACCGCCCCGAGCACCAGATCGTCGACCACCGCACCTGGGTGTTCATGGGCGACGGCTGCATGATGGAAGGCGTGTCCCACGAGGCCGCCTCGCTGGCCGGCACCTGGGGCCTGGGCAAGCTGGTCGCGTTCTGGGACAACAACCATATCTCCATCGACGGCAACACCGCCGGCTGGTTCAGCGACAACACCCCGGCCCGGTTCGAGGCCTACGGCTGGCACGTGATCCGTGATGTCGACGGCCAGGACGCCGACGCGGTCAAGGCCGCGATCGAGGCGGCCATCGCCGAGAGCGAGAAGCCGACCCTGCTGTGCTGCCGCACCACCATCGGCTTCGGTGCGCCGACCAAGGCCGGCAAGGAATCCTCGCATGGTGCCGCGCTGGGCAAGGAAGAGCTGGAAGGCGCGCGCAAGGCGCTGAACTGGCCGTACGCGCCGTTCGAGATTCCGCAGGAAATCTACGACGGCTGGCGCGCCGGCGGGGCCGGCACGCTGCGCCAGGCCGAGTGGGAGCAGGCCTTCGACAAGTACGCCAAGCAGTACCCGGCCGAAGCCGCGGAGCTGACCCGCCGCTCGCACGGCGAGCTGCCGGAGGACTTCCTCGCCCAGGCCGACGCCTACATCGCCAAGCAGGCCGCCGAAGGCCAGACCATCGCCTCGCGCAAGGCCTCGCAGATGGCGATCGAAACCTTCGCGCCGCTGCTGCCGGAGCTGGTCGGCGGTTCGGCCGACCTGGCGCATTCCAACCTCACCCTGTGGAAGGCCAGCAAGTCGGTCGCCACTGACGATCCCAACGCCAACTACGTGTACTACGGCGTGCGCGAGTTCGGCATGACTGCCATCGCCAACGGCCTGGCGCTGCATGGCGGCTTCATTCCGTTCGACGCCACCTTCCTGGTGTTCAGCGACTACGCGCGCAATGGCGTGCGCATGAGCGCGCTGATCCCGGCGCATGCGATCCACGTCTACACCCACGACTCGATCGGTCTGGGCGAGGACGGCCCGACCCATCAGCCGGTGGAGCACCTGGCGTCGCTGCGCTACATCCCCAACAACGACGTGTGGCGCCCCTGCGACACGGTGGAGTCGGCGGTGAGCTGGAAGGCCGCGATCACCCGCAAGGATGGCCCGAGCTGCCTGGTGTTCAGCCGCCAGAACCTGCCGTTCCAGGCGCGCAGCGCCGAGCAGATCAAGCAGATCGAGCGCGGCGGCTACGTGCTGGCCGATGCCGAGGGCGGCACGCCCGACGTGATCCTGATCGGCACCGGCTCGGAAGTCGGCCTGGCGGTGGAAGCCAAGCAGGCGCTGGATGCGGCGGGCCTGAAGACGCGCGTGGTGTCGATGCCGTGCACCGACGTGTTCGATCGCCAGGACGCCGCCTACCGCGAGTCGGTGCTGCCGTCGGCGGTGCGCAAGCGCGTGGCGGTGGAAGCCGGTGTCACCGCGTTCTGGCGCGCCTACGTGGGCCTGGACGGCGCCGTGGTCGGCATCGACAGCTTCGGCGCCTCGGCGCCGGCGAATGTGCTGTACAAGCACTTCCAGATCACCGCCGAGCACGTGGTGGCGGCGGCGAAGGCACTGTAAGCCGAGCTCCACGATGGGTGACGGGAAAGGCCGGCGCATGCCGGCCTTTTTCTTGCCTGTGTGGATGTGTCGTGTGAGGAAAGTGGCTTTGGCAGGAGCGGCTTCAGCCGCGACCGCCGTTCCCTGTAACGCCCGTCACGGCTGAAGCCGCTCCTACCACGACGCTGTCGGCGTTACGTGCATTGGCGATGTGGTCAACCGCGTTTGCGCGGCTTGCTGCGCGGTGTCGTCGCTTTGCCGACGGCGCTGCCGGATTGCTGCTGCTTCGCCAGTGCGCCGCCATCGTGCAGTTGCTGCAGCCAGGACAGTGCATCGACGTAGGACAGGAAGTGCTGCAGGTAGCCGGGCGAGAGCGTGCGCATCAACGCCAGCGAGCGGTGTACCAGCACGCCGGAATTCAGCGGGCCGGCATCGGCGGGTGCCTGTTGCAGCGATTGCCGCAGCTGGCTGCGGCTGCGCAGTTCGGTCCACAGCCGGCGCGCCTCTTCGACGGCGGGCAGCTGCGGCGCAGCGAGGCGCGCGGCCGCGGTCGCGGCGGGCGATGACGTCGTTGCCTCCGCTGCCATCGGCACTGCCTGCGCCGCAGCGCCGGCGGTGTTGTCGGTGCCGCTGCCAGGTTCGGCATCGGTGCCGGACATGGTGGGCGCAGCGGCCGCACGATACTGCGCCAACAGGGCGCCGAGCGGACTCGGCTGGGTCGATCGCATCGCGGCGTCGGCATCAGGATCGCCGGCGTTCCGTGAGGACGCATCCAGCGCCGCCGCGTAGGCGTCGAGCAGGGCGGACAGCTTCTGCTCCAGCAGCTCCCGCGTCTTGCCCTGCTGCGCCTCGGTGCGGCGCGCCAGCGCTTCGAGGAAGCGGAAGCGCAGCGGGTCCAGCCGCTCGGCGTGCTGTGCGCGCCAGGCGGCAAGGCGGTCGATGGCGGGAATCGGATCAGGGCGCATGCGGTGTCGCGGCACGCTTGCTCATGCGCGGCAGCGGGGCCATCTCCACGCGGCGGTTGCTGGCGCGTCCGGCCTCGTCGGCGTTCGGCGCCACCGGCTGCTGTGCGCCGAAGGCGGCGGCGAAGATCGCATCGGCCGGGACGCCTGCCTCGATCAGCGCACGGGTCACAGTCAGCGCGCGCTCGGCCGACAGTTCCCAGTTGTCGGCGAACTGGCGGTTGCTCTCGCGCACCTGGCGGTCGTCGGTGAAGCCGCTGACCATCAGGATCTCGTTGCGCGCCTTGAGATAACCGGCCAGCGGCGCGGCCAGGCTCTTCAGCAGGTCGCGACCTTCCGGCTGCAACTGGTCGGAGTTCAGCGCGAACAGCACGTTGCCACGGATGCCGATGCGGCCGTCGACTAAGGTTACCCGGCCGGCCGCCAGCGGCGCCGCCAGCGCCTGTTCCAGGGTCTTGCGCTGCTGCGCTTCGAGCTGGCGCTGGCGCATTTCTTCGTCCAGCTTGTTCGACAACTGCAACTGCACGCCGATCACCCCGATCAGGATCAGCACGAACGCGCCTAGCAGCACCGACATCAGGTCGCCAAACACCGCCCAGACCGGCGCGCCGGTGTCGGCGTCGAGTTCCAGCTCGTCGCTCATGCCACGTCGGCCTGGTCGGGCGCCTGGCGCGCGGCGAGCTGGCGCAGCTCCTCGGTGATCTGCTGCTGCGACAGCATGCTCAGGTCGATCACCTCACGTGCCTGCGCCACGTAGTAGGCCAACTGTTCGTCGCTGCGCGCCAGCGACTTGTCCAAGGCCTGCTCGATACCCTGCAGGCGTTCCAGCAGGGCCATGTTCGATTCGCCGAACGCCTGCACCGCGCCGGAGAACGCGTCGCCCAGGCTGGCCACCTCGGTGGCGCCGGCAACGACCTGCGCGGCGGCGTCGCCGAGCTTGCCGGTCTGCGCTTCGATCTGGTCGGTGAAACGGCTGCCGACGCGCTCCAGCAAATCCGCCGAGGTCGCGACCAGCGCGTCCACCGCGCTGCGCTGCTCGGTGGAGGCGTGGTTGACCGCCTCCAGCAAGGTCTGCAGCGTGGCCAGCAGACGATTGCGTTCGTCCAGCATCGCGGTGTCGCGGACCATGCTGTCGGAGAGTTTCTGGCGCAGTTCCGCGACCACGTCGGCCGCGGCCTTTGGCGCTTCCGAGGCCACCTGCACCAGCCGTTCGATCTCGGCGATGGTGTCGCGCGCCTGCGCCTGGCTCTGTTCCGACATCGCCGCGGCGGTCTCCTGCAGCGTGCTGCAGATCTCCTGCTGGCGCTGCGCGATGCGCTCGCCGTGGTGCTCCCATTGCCCGCCGAGGGTCGCGGCCATGCTGGCGAAGCTGTCGGTCCAGGCGCGCAGGCGCGCCTGGTCGCGCGCTTCCAGCGCCTCCTGCAGGTCGGCATGGGCCTGCTGCAGTGTCTCGGCGAGCGCGGCGGCGCGCTGTTCCAGGCTGGCCGCAGCGGAGTCCAGCGCCTGCGCATTGCGCGCGGCCAGGGCCTCGTTGACCTCGCGTTGCTGCACCAGCGCCGCGCTCCACGCGTGCTGCGCGGCCTCGACAGTGGCATCCAGGCGGCTCGCCACGGTCTCCAGTGCCTGCGCATTGCGCGTGGCGAGGGTGTCGTTGACCTCGCGCTGTTGTGCCAGCGCCGCGCCCCAGCCTTGTTGCGCGGCCGCGGCGGTGGCGTCCAAGCGTATCGCCACGGTGTCCAGCGCCTGCGCGTTGCGTGTGACCAGTGCCGCGTTGGCATCGCGCTGCTGCTCCAGCGCGGCGTTCCAGGCCTGCTGTGCGGCCTCGGCGGTGGCATCCAGGCGGCCTGCGACGGTGTCCAGTGCCTGCGCATGGCGCGCGGCGAGGCTGTCGTTGGCCTCGCGTTGTTGCGTCAGCGCCTCGGCCCAGGCCTGCCTGGCGTCGTCGCTGGCGGCCTGCAGGCGCGCCGCGGTCGCCTCCACGAGCGTGGTTGCACGCTGTTCCAGGCCGTCGCCGGCGCGTTGCAGCGCGCTGCCGAGTTCCTGCAGCAGCGCGCCGTTGACGCGTTGCTGTTCGGCCAGCGCGCTGTCCCAGCGCTGCGTGGCCTGCTCGGCGGCCTGTGCGAAGCCGCTGGCCAGGCCGTCCAGTTGCCGCTGCACCGCCTGGCCGACGGTGTCCTGCAGCGCGGCGGTCTCGCGCGCCACGCCGTCGAGCGTGCGTTGCACCACCGGCTCCAGCGCGTCGCCGAACGCACGCGCGTGCGCGGCCACGCCGGCCTGCAGGGCGTGTTCGACTGACCCGGCCAGGCGCGTGTAGGCGGCCTCGGTGCGGCTGTGGAACGCGTCCTGGCTGCTGGCCAGGCGTTCGCCGCTGACCGCGCTGTGCTGTTCCAGCGCCGCCATCATCGTCTGCATGCGCTCGATCAGGCTCGGCATCAGCGTGGCCTGGGTCTGCAGCAGCTTGAACGCCTCGTTGCGCTGGTAGGCCAGCGAGTGCGTGCGCAGCGCGGTGGCCGCATGCAGATCCAGTTGCTGCACTGCCTGCAGGCGCTCGCGCCGGCACAACGCGGCGAGCAGACCGAGCATCGCCGAGGCGGCCACGCCGGCGATGGAGGTGCCGAAGGCGAAGCCCAGGCCCTTCAGCGGCGCCGCCAGCGAGGCGCGGATGGCGTGCAGGTCGGTGGCGCTGTCCAGCGCCAGACCGGTGCCGCGCAGCGTCGCCATCATGCCCAGGAAGGTGCCGAGCATGCCCAGCAGCACCAACAGGCCGACCAGGTACGGGGTCAGCGCCGGCACCGGCAGGGCCGCGCGCTCGCCTTCGATGCGCAGGCGCACCGCGTTGCGCAGGCTCGGGTGCAGCCGTTGCAGCCAGCCGCCCAGATCGCTGCGCGCGGCCTCGGCGTCGCGCAGCGCGGTGTGCAGGGTCGCGGTGGCCTGGCGGTAGCGGTACAGCTCGGCGACGCCGGCCAGGTAGCAGAGGCCGATCAACGCGGCGAAGCCGGCGCCCAGCGGGTTGGAGCCGAGATAGCCGGCGCCGATCCAGCAGACCACGGCGAGGCCGGCGAGGAACAGGGCGGAATGGAACAGGGTCTTGGGCATGAGGGTCGGATCAACGGCTGCGAAGCGCGGCGAGCAGCGCTTCGATGGGATGGAAGCGGACGTCCAGTTCGGCGCGCAGGACGCTGTGCAGGTCCTGGCGGAACAGGTCCAGCCAGGCCGTATCGGACGGCGCCGGGGAGACGTCGGTGAGGGAGGGATCGGGGGCGTGCGCCGCCGCAGCGGCACGCAGGCGCTGGAAATGCGCTTCGAGCAGGTTGGGCACCGTGGCCAGCAAGCTTTGCTCGCGCGGGCTGAGGGTCAGTTCCATCACCGCGTCGACCTCGGCCAGCCGCGCCATGTCCGGCGAGAGCGGGACCAGTGCGTCGCGCAGCAGGCCGCGCAGGCGCCCGGTGGCGGTGAGCATTGACCGTTGCAGCGCCAGGTAGCGCTGGCGGAACGGCGCGTACTCGATCGGTGCGTCAGGGTCGTGCTGGCGCTTGCCCACGGGCTTGCCGGTCTCCTTGGCGATATCCAGCGCGATGCTCTCTTCCAGCGCGGCGCGCACGCGGCCGCATTCGGCCTCCAGCGCCGACGGTTCCGGCACCTCGGGCGCGTCCTCGGCAGGCTCGGGCAGTTTGCCGTCCAGCGCCCGCGACACCGCCACCGCGCGGTTCCAGTCGATCCATTGGCCGAGCCTGTCGGCCAGCGCGGGGCTGGACGCGGGCATCGGCGCATCGCTCAGGCGCGCCAGCAGGCGAATGAAGGCTGGGCCCGGGACGGGCGCCCGTGGAGGGGCTTTCGCCATGTGAGTGGTCAAAAACCCGCAATTTTACACGCGAATGACATCCCCCGCCGGCGCGTGCGTCTGTGGGGCGGAAACCGTTGCGTGGCGGGCGTCGCGCGGTCCTGGTGGCGCGCAGGTGGCGCTGGCGTCGCATGCGCCCAGGGATGCGAGGCGCCGCTCACGCGGCCCTCGGGACCAATCGCTATTCCAGGCGTGCGCACAGCCCGGCGCGTCCAAGGCTGCCGATACGCCACAAGGCCTCCGGCGCGGCGCGCCGGAGGCAGGGGGAGCGTCAGTAGGTATAGCTCAGCGTAAGCATGTACACGCGCCCGGTTTCCACATAGGCGCCATCGGCGCCCGGGTCGTAGGCCATGTAGCGCGTGGACTTGCCCTGGGTCTCGTAGAACGTGGCCGAGTTGAGCAGGTTCTTGGCGGCGATGCCGACGTCGATGCCGTGCGGCAGGTGGTAGGTGGCGGTGAAGTCCAGCGACTTGACCGGTTGCAGGTAGTAGTTGAGCCGGTCGCTGGTCAGGCCGAGCAGTTGCAGGCCGGTGTAGTTGTAGCTGAGGTCGGCGCGCAGGTGGCTGTCGTCGTAGAACAGGTCGAGGTTGTAGATGCGCTCGGGCGCACGCGGCAGCCAGGTCTTGCCGGGCTGGTCGGCGCGCTTGCTGTCGGCCGAGCTGTGCTGCAGGGTCAGGTTGGCGGCGATGCCGAAATTGCCCCAGAACCCGGGCAGGTCCTGCAGGCGCTTGCTGCCGGCCAGCTCCACGCCGTACAGCTTGGCGGTGCCGCCGTTCTGCGGCATGGTCACCGGCACGCCGTCCTCGAAGGTGGTGCCGGTCGGGACCAGGCCGCCGAGCGTGTTGTCGTTGCTGGTCGCCGACTGCGAGGTGTAGATGAAGCCGCTGATGCGCTTGTAGTAGGTCGAGGCGCTGAGCACGCCGCCGTTGCGGTCGTAGAATTCCGCGGACAGATCGGCGTTGTCGGCCTTGCTCGGCTGCAGGTCGGGATTGGGTTTGGAGATGCCGATGACCTTCTGGGTGGGGTCGACCGTGTACACGGTCTCGCCGGAAATCAGCCCGAACGCCGGGCGGCTGAAGCTGCGTCGCAACGAGGCGCGGTAGACGGTCAGGTCGTCAGGACGGTAGTTGAGGCTGATGCCCGGCAACACCTCGCCGTAGCTGCGACCGCTGCCGACGAAGCGGCCGTTGATGCCGTCGCCGTTCGACTGCCAGGCGTCGGCGGAGTAGCGGGTCAGTTCGTAGCGCACGCCGGGCAGGATGGTCACCGCGCCGACATGCAGCGTGGCCATCGCGTAGCCGGCGTAGATCGCCTCGGTGCTGGAGGTGGTGTTGGCGTTGTAGTCGTTGGCGGTGTAGACGCCGGCCCCGTTGGGATCGTTGACGTACTTGTACGGCACCGCCTGCGCACGTACCCAGTCGCGGTCCAGGATCTTGAACGGGCCGGCATAGTGGCCATCGAACGCCGCGTAGGTGAGGCGGCCGGGGAGCGCGCTCAGCGGCGGGCCGCCGGCGTTGGGGAACACGTAGTTGCTGCCGCCGAAGTAGGGGCCGTTGTAGATGAAGTTGCCGTCCTTGTGGAAGAACGGGTGATCGTAGGAACCGCGATCGGCGTGGTCGAGCGACAGGCCGGTCTTGACCTCGTCGAGGATGTCGCCGTCCACGCGATAGCTGATGTCGGCATGCGCGCTGGCGCGGTTGTCGTGGCTGCCGGCATCGTGGCCCTGGGTCTTCCAGAACAGCGCCGAATCCAGGCTGTAGAAGAAGTTCTTCAGGGCCGGCGAGCTCGGGCCGATGCTCGGGTAGGTCGGGTCGCTGAGATCGAACGCGAAACTGCCCGGGGTGAAGCCGTACAGGCTCGCCGCGACGTAGTCCGGGCGGCTGCGCGTGCCGCGCCCGAACGAGCTGCCGTAATCGAAGCGCAGGCGGTCCAGCGTGGTCTGCCCACCCAGTTGCAGCGTGGCCAGGGTTTCCTTGATGTCGTGGGTGTTGAAGTAGCCGCCGCGCACCGCGGTCGGCTGGTTGTTGACGGTTTCCAGGCGTGCGCTGGACTGATCCTGCTGGCCGGTGACGTTGTAGCTGCCGTAGATGGCGCGGGCGAAGAAGGAACTATGGTCGCCTTGCCAGTCGAAGGCGAGATTGCCGCCGTAGCGCTCGATCTGGCTGGTGTAGACGCTGTACTTGTAGCGGGCGCTGAGCAGCGGGCCGACATCGCGCAGGTCGACGGCCTTGGCCTGCGCCGGATCCGCCGGGAAGTACGCGCTGTTGGGCGCGGGCGCCTGCGCCATGTTGTTGTTCTTGCCGTAGTACGCCGAGGCATAGACGCCGAACGCGTGGTCGTCGCCGAACTTCCAGGCCAGCTCCTGTTGCACCGTGCCGCCGGTGTGCTTGCCGCCGAGGTCGGAGGCGAGCGCGTTGAACTGGCCTTGCGCGGTGGTCTTGCCGTAGAAATCGCCATCGAAGTCGAACGCGCTGGGCGTGCGCATGTCGATCGCGCCGCCGATCGCGTCGCCCGGCAGGTCCGGGGTCGGCGACTTGGAGACCTTCACCGACTGGATGCCGAACGGCGCCAGCATGTTCAGCGAGATCGCGCGCGTGGACGAGTCGGTCTCGGGCATGCCGAAGCCGTTGAGGCGGTAGCTGTTGTAGCTGGCATCCAGGCCGCGGATGCTGACGTAGGCGTTCTCGCCGGTGGTGGCCTGGCCCAGGTGCATGTCGCTGTAGGCCGACAGCCCGGGCAGGTGCGCGACCACGTCGGCGATGCCGGCGGAGGGAATCGCATCGATCTGCTGCTTGCTCATCACGCTGTTGACGCCGTTGGACAGGCGCTGTTCGTCCAGCGAACCCGGCACGGTGGCCTGCGCGGCTTGCACGTTGACCGAATCCAGGGTGGTGGTGCGCGCGCTGGCGTCAGGGACGTCATCGGCGTCGCTGGCGTGGGCGGCGGGCGAGAGCGCAAGCGCGAGGGCGATGGCACAGCACAGGGGACGGGGGCGATGGAACGGGGACATGGGGGCGACTCGTTGGGGGAAACAGCGGTTGCGATCCGAGGTCCGGACACGCCGATGCCGGCGCGCGGATCGCCCAGGCCTTCCATTGCATGCGTGTGGGCGTGGCCGCGACGCAGCGCGGCCGCGGGCGATCAGTGGCGCAGGTCGACGCCGTGGCAGTCGGCCTGCGGACGTTGCGGATTGCAGCGGGCGACGGCGTCGCCGGGAAAGCGCACCACGTAGCCGGAGGCTGCCGGCTCGTGGTCGGGAAAGTCGGTGCTGAGCAACTGCGCGCCGCTGGCCAGCATGGCGTCGCGCCGTTTCGTGTCGGCGTGCGCGGCTTCCTTGAGGTCGGCATCGGTACGCGTGCGCACCAGGTAGCCGGCCTTCACCAACTGCGCGATCTCATCGGCGCTGCCGTCGTTGCGCTCGACGAAGGCGGCATCGGCGGTGCCGGGATCGGCGTTGGTGAAGCACACGCGGCCGCGCAAGGCCGGATGGCCGGCGAGGTAGGCCGGGCCGACGGCACGCTGGTCGAGCAGGAACACCACCTTGCCGCGCGCCGCCGCCAGCGTCGGCCAGCCATGCGCGAGCACGGCGGCGTTGAGCGTGGCGGCGTTGCCGCGCACCAGGTCAGGGCTGATGTACGCGTTCGCGGCGAACACCGAGCGCAGCTCGGCGTCCAGCGCATCCAGCGCCTTGCCGTCGAACGGCTCCGGCTGCACCGTGGGAAACGCTGCCGGCAGCGTCGATTGCTTGGTTTCCAGCAGAATGAAGATCGGCAGATGCCCGGGGTGCTCTTTCGACCACGCCCGCACTTCGCGCAGGCAGGCCAGCAACGGCTGGCAGGTGCTGCGCTGGTCGAGGTCCTGGATGTGCATGACCTTGAAGCCCGGTCGCTGCATCACCCCAGGCGCAGCGATTGGCGGCGCCGGCGGCAGGCCGGCCTTGGCGAGCTGGTCGATCATCGCCGGGTGCGCGTAGCGTCCGCCCTTGGCGTCGGCGTAGATGTCCAGTTCGATCTGGCGCACGCCGTCGTCCAGTTGCTGCGTCAACGGCGGATGCCGGTAATCCAGCACTGCGAACGTCGCCGGGTCCAGCCGCTTCCACAGCGCCGCTTCGCTGGGCGCGAAACCGGCGTGGTAGCTGTTGTGGCTGCCGATGTATTGCAGGTCGTTGAGTTTGGGCTCGGCGTGCAGCGCCAACGGCAACAGCGCCAACACCACCAACAGGGCGCGCAGCGCAACCGACCCGCGACAGGAATTCGACGACATCGGGACAGAACGCTTGGAAGGCATCGCGGGTCCGTTTGGTAACGATATCCCGACAGCATCCCGAGCGGAGTTGACGCGCGTCCTGCCGGCATGTTGCCGAATCGTGTCATCGCTGCCGATGTGCGGCGAACCCTGCGATGCGTCGCGCGCGCGACTGCGATCACCCTCTCGCGCCGTCGGCCGCGATCGACCCGCGCCTGCGCATTGGCGCGTCAGGCGCGTTCGCGCGTCACTGCGGCGTGCGCGTGCGCTGCAGGGCGAACGCCAGCAATGTCGCTTCCAGGCGCTCGCCGATGCTGCGCGGTGCATCCAGCCCCATGCGCTGCATGCAGGCGGCATCCGCCGTGGGGCGCGCCAGCACCGCGCTGGCCACCGTCTTCAGCTTGGCGCCGGTGGTGGCGGTGTGTTGCTGCAGCCAGGACAGGGCGCGCAGCAGACGCTGCTCGACCTCGGTGAAATCGCTGCCCAGCGGGTAGTCGGGCAGGGTGCCGTCGCGGCGGAACGGCGCCAGCGCGTCGCGTACCCGCGCAGCGTGGTTGCGCTGCCAGTGCGCAGGCGCCGCAAAATCGGCACCCAGCTTGCCGTTGGCCTTCGCCGTCTCCAGCAATGCGGGCTGGGCCTGCACGTCGGCGATTCCGGTCATGGCGGCGATGCAATCCTCGTCGGTCAGGCCGCGCAGATCGGCGATGCCGTATTCGTTGACGTAGAGGTCGCGCAGGTGCCGCGGAATGGTGGTGTGGCCGTAGTTCCAGCGCACGTTGGACTGCGCTGCGCCGGCATCGCTGCGCACGGCGCGGAACATCAGCACGCTGCGCGCGTCGTCCAGCGCGTGCGCCATGGACACGAAGTTGTACTGGCCGCCGACGCCGGACACCACGCGGCCGTCGTCCAGCGCATCGGACACCGCCGCGCCGAGCGCGGTGGCCATCATGCAGGAGTTGAAGAAGCGCGCCTCGCGCCGTTGCAGCCGGCGCAGCGTCTCGCCGCCGTAGAGCTGGTTGATCTCGCTGATGCGGCGCATGCCGATCGCCGCGCGCGTCTGCGGATCCATGTCGCGCAGCCAGGCGTAGAACTCCGGCGAGCCCAGGTAGAACGCGCCCTGCAGGTATTCGCCCTCGCGCTCCAGGCGCTGCAGGTCCTGCGCGTCGGCGCTGCCGTCGGCCACGCGCTGCAGCAGCGGCGCGTCGTCGAGTACCTTGCGCCGGATCACTCCGCACTGGACCAGTTGCCGGAAGCCCTCGTTGAGCATCTCGCTGCAGCCGAACAGGCCGACCGCGAACGGATCCAGACCACCGCATTCGCGCACCGCCGGATGCCGCTCCAGGCCCGGATCCAGCGCCGCCAGCACCTGCCGGTAGCGCGCGTTGTCGGTATGCCGCAGCACCAGCGCGTGGCACAGCGCATCGGCCAGGGTGCCGATGCCGATCTGCAGCGTGCCGCCGTCGCGCACCAGGGTGCTGGCGTACAGGCCGATGGCGTAATCGGCATCGGCGACCGGCTGCCGCGGCAGCCCGAACAGGCGCGGATACGGCCCCGGCGGGGTCACCACCACGTCGAAGAAGCTCGGCTCCACTGCCGCGCAACCGCCGATCCACGGCAGCTGCGGATCGACCTCGGCCACCAGCAGTGGCCGCGGCAGGCCGCGCCGTTGCACCGCGGCCAGGGTGTCCTGGGTGATGTCGTTGTTGCACGAGAACGACAGCCGGGTGCCGTCGGGCTCGCGCGCCACCTTCTGCACGATCAGGTTCGGCGCGCGCTGCGCCACCGCGTCGGCGGCATGGGTGTAGTTGAGGCTGGTGTAGCTGCGCTGCGCCTGGGTCGAACGCAGCAGCGCGCCGGACTGCATGTAGAACTCTTCGACCTGGATGTGCGCCGGCAGCGCATCGCGCTGCATCGCCTGCACGTAGCGCAGGCGCGGGAAGTCATCGCCGAAATGGCGTTGCACGAACGGCCGCGCGAAACGCCCCTGCAACCCGCCGCCGGGCGCTGGCGGATGCAGCGACAGCGCGGTGTAGATCTGCAGCGGCCGCGTCGGATCGTGTTCGACCCGGTCGTACAGCACGTTGAGCAGGCGGTGCGGTTTGCCCAGGCCCAGCGGTGCGCCCACGCGCAGCGGGCCGGCGATGCGCTGCAGGATCAGGTCGGCAGCGGCGTCGAGGTCGTCGAGATGATCGGTCATCGGCATAGCTTAGAGGGTGTGCCGCCGATTGCAGTGCTTTCGGACATGGCGCGGGTACGTCGGTGCAGGCGGGACGGCTTCCGATGAGTGCTTGTAGCCGCCGGGCGCCGGTCACGCGTCGGCGTGTTCGCTGTCGCCGCAGTGTCCGGGCGCTGCGGCACTCGTCGCCCGGTGTTGGCGGTGCGATACCTGTCGCGGCGGCGGCACCGGGATTGGAAAAAACGCTTGACAGCGGTTTTGTTTACTCGTGTAATCGATGAAAATTTACGGGTGTAAACGGATGTCGATCAGCGATGCGGAAGCCGTGGTCATGGAGGTGCTGTGGGAGCGCCACCCGCTCAGCGCCGAGGAGGTGTTCGCCGCCTTGTCCGGCCATGGCGGCTGGGCCGAACCCACGGTCAAGACCCTGCTCAACCGCTTGCTCAACAAGGGCGCGATCCGCGCCGACAAACAAGGCCGCCGCTATCTGTACACGCCCCTGCTGCTGCGCGCGCAGTGGGTGCAGCAGCAGAGCGAAGGCCTGCTCGACCGCCTGTTCGGCGGCCGTATAGCGCCGCTGGTGGCGCACTTCAGCGAGCGCGGCAAGCTCAGCGACGCCGATATCGCCGAACTCAAACGACTGATCCAGGAGCTGGACGATGAGCATTGACGGGATCGTGAGGGACCTCGGTAGCACCGCGCTGGTCGTCAGCGTGGCCATCGCGGCTGTGTTGGCGTTGCGCGTGCCGATGCGGCGCGCGTTCGGCGCCAGCATCGCCTACGCGCTATGGACGGCGGTGCCGCTGGCGCTGCTGGTGGCGCTGTTGCCGAGTGGCTGGCGTCCATCGTTGCCGGCGGAGTTGGTGCTGGACATGCCGGCGGTGCTGGTCGGTGCGCCACAGGCGCAGATGTCCGCAGGCGGCGGCGTGCCGGCGAACGGTCACGCCACGGTGTGGTTGCTGGCGGTGTGGCTGGCAGGTGCGTTGGCCTCGGCGGCCGTGCTGTGGCGGCAACAGCGCCGCTATCGGCGCAGCCTGGGTCGCTTGAGGCCGGGCGAGGAGGGCGTGCTGGTCGCCGAACATGCGTCGCACGGGCCGCTGGTGCTGGGCGCGTGGCGGCCGCAGGTGGTGGTGCCGATGGACTTCGCCGCGCGCTATCCGCCGCCGCAGGCGCAGCTGGTGCTGGCGCACGAGCGCATGCACATCGCCCGCGGCGATACCCGCTGCAATCTGTTGCTCGCCGCGTTGCGCTGCGTGTACTGGTTCAATCCGCTGCTGCACTGGGCGGCCACGCGCTTCCGCCTGGATCAGGAACTGGCCTGCGATGCGGCGGTGCTGGCACTCCATCCCGGCACGCGCCGCCACTACGCCGAGGCGATGCTGCAGACGCAACTGGATGCGCTGGCCTTGCCGGTGGGCTGCCATTGGCAGGCGGGTAGCGTGTTGTGCCAGCGCATTGCCCTGCTGCGGCGTCCGGCGGTGCGCGGCTGGCGGCGTCGTGCCGGCATCGCGGTGGTGACGCTGGCTGCGTTGAGCGGGAGTGCCGTGGTGTTGGCGCTGCCTAGCGCTGCGCCGGTCGGCGGGATGGCGCGCGAGTTGGTTGCCAGTGAGATGGACAGCGCACAGGCATCCGTGCCGCAGCGCGGATCTGCCAAAGCGCGGGCGACCACGCGGCCCGCCAAGGTGATCGACATGACCCCGCCGAAGTATCCCGAAGCCGCCGTGCGTGCCGGCGTCTCCGGGAAGGTGATGCTGCTGGTCGACCTCGACGCGCACGGGACGCCCAGCGGTGTGCGCGTGCTCGATCATGGCAGCGGCAGTGCGGCATTGGATGCGGCGGCGGTGTCCGCCGCCTGGAAGTGGCGGTTCTCTCCGGCGACCGAACACGGCAGCCCCGTGCCCAGCCGCATGAAGATCCCGGTGGCGTTCGACGTGGAGATGGATCCGGTGGAGGCGCCGGCGGGCGTCGCCGAGGCCGCCGATTACCGCTGGTACCGCCTGGGCGAAGGTGCCGGCGATGCGGTGGCGAGCCTGTGCGACAAGGTGTTCCCCGGCACGGGCGGTGCCGCGCCGCTGTGCGGCATGGTGCGGACCGTGCGATGAAGGCGCACTGGCGAACCGGCATGCTGCTCGCACTCGGCTTGACCGGCTGCGCCAGCCAGGTGCCACGGGAGGCCCCGCAGCAGACCCAACGGATCGACTCGGTGGATCAGCGCATGCTGGAAACGGGCTTCGGCGCGGCGCCGGGCGCGGCCGCGGTGCAGTCGTATCAGATGCAGCCGCAGCAGGTGTTCCGCATGCCGCAACCGCTGCAGGCACCGACCCCGCAGCTGCCGGCCGATTCGCCGCGCCGCAGCCTGTCCCCGACCACGGTCTGTGTGCGGGTGGTCCTGTCCGCACAAGGCGCGGTGGAGCGCAGCGCGCTGCTGGACGATCGCCCGGATTGCAGCGCGGGCGCGCAGCCGGAGATGGCCGATCTGCTGCAGGCGGTACAGGACGCGGTCGCGCAGTGGCGCTTCGTGCCGGCGGCGATCTGTACCTATGCCGATCCGGCGCAGCGGCCGGCGCAGGACGGGCGCTGCGACGACGCGCAGTCGGTGCAGGAAGTGCCGGTGACGCTGGCCTATGCGTTCACCTTCGAGGTCCGGCAAGGCAAGGCCAGCGTGCAGTCCGGACGCGTGAGCGGCGTGCGCTGAGCCGGCGGCTGGGGCATCCGGTCAGGACGGTCTTCCGGATGCCCGTGGTCCTCGCTCGGGCGGGGCGGCACAGGGATTGTCCGCTTCCGCTCCGCTCCACTGACAGCGGCGCGATCCGCGCGGGGCTACAGCATCTCCGGCTTGAACAGGCGCCGCCGCGAGATATCCGGGCCGGACAGCATGAAGCGGCCGTCGCCACGGTAGTGCAGGGTGCGCGGCCGCTTCGGCGAGGCGGCGACGTGCGCCTTGACCACCTCCCACACGAACAGGCCGTGTTTGCCGATCTGGCTGCCGTCGTGCAGGCGGCATTCGAAGCTGGCGTAGCACTCGGCGATCAGCGGCGCCGCCACGTGCGTGGCGGGTACCGCGGTGAGGCCGAAGTGCGAGAATTTGTCCAGCTCCGCGCCGCTGGTATTGCCGATGCCGACCACGGTGTCGACCAGGTCGGCGGTGGGCAGGTTGATCACGCATTGCCGGCTGCGCCGGATCAGGTCGAAGCTGTGGTTGGCGCTGGAAATGCAGCAGGCAAGCAGCGACGGCGAGAACTCCAGCACCATGTGCCAGCCCAGGGTCATGATGTCGCGCTGCTGCTTCCAGGCCGAACTGACCAGCACCACCGGGCCCGGCTCGAGAAAGCGGCGGACCTCCTGCGTGGGGAAGTCGAGCTTGCGGTAGCGGCGCATGCGAAGTGTGCTGGCGGGCGGAGAACCCAGTCTCGCCAGCGGCGGTGAACGCGGTGTCGGCGTCAGTCCAGCCGATGCACCGCGTCGGCGATGCGCGCCACTTCCTCGGCCTGGTGGCTGACGTAGAGCATCGGCAGGCGCACTTCGTCGCGCACGCGTTGCAGGTAGGGAATGAGTTCGCTGCGGCGATCGGCGTCCAGCGCCGACAGCGGTTCGTCGAACAGCAGCAGCGACGGCTGCGCCAATAACGCGCGGCCGATCGCCACGCGCTGCGCTTCGCCGCCGGAGAGCGTGTCGGGGCGCCGCCCGAGCAGGGCGCCGATGCCGAGCAGGTCGACCACTGCGTCCAGTGCGAAGCGTGCCGGCTGGCCGCGGCCGTGGCGGCCGTAGCCGAGGTTGCGGCGCACGTCCATGTGCGGGAACAGCCGCGCGTCCTGGAACACGTAGCCGATGCCGCGGCGGTGCGCCGGCAGGTCGATGCCGGCGGCGCTGTCGTACAGCACCCGGCCATCGATGGCGATGCGCCCGCTGCGCGGCGGCAGTACGCCGGCGATGGCGTTGAGCAGGCTGGTCTTGCCGGCGCCGGACGGGCCGACCAGGGCGACCACGCGCGCCTGTTCCTCGATGCGCACGTGGCGCGCGAAGCGGCCGCGCTGCAGGTGGAGGTCGATGCTCAGCATCGGTGCCGGCTCCGAATGCACGCGCGGCTCATGCGTCCGCCTCCGCGCCGCGCTGGCGCCGGACCAGCCACTCGGAGGCCAGCAAGGCGCCCAGCGAGATCGCCAGCGCCACCGCCGCCAGCCGCCAGATGCCGGCTTCGGCGCCAGGCACCTGCAGCAGGCCGTAGATCGCCGAGGCCAGGGTCTGGGTCTGTCCCGGGATGTTGGAGACGAAGGTGATGGTGGCGCCGAACTCGCCCAGCGCCTTGGCGAAGCCGAGCACGCCGCCGGCGACCACGCCCGGCCACGCCAGCGGCAGGGTGATGGTGAAGAACACCCGCCATGGGCCGGCGCCGAGCGTGGCGGCGGCCGCTTCCAGGCGGCGGTCGGTGGCTTCCAGGGCCAGGCGGATCGCCCGCACCATCAGCGGAAAGCCCATTACTGCGCTGGCCAGCGCCGCGCCGGTCCAGCGGAACGCGAACTGCACGCCGAACTGTTCGAACAGCCAGCCGCCGATCGGGCCCTGCAGGCCGAACAACTGCAGCAGCGCATAGCCGGTGACGATCGGCGGCATCACCAGCGGCAGGTGCAGCAGCGCGTCCAGCAAGGCCTTGCCGAAGAAGCGGCGCCGCGCCAGCAGCCAGCCGCAGGCCACCGCGAACGGCAGGCTGGCCAGCGCCGCGACCAGCGCGACCTTGACGCTCAGTGCGATCGCGGTCAGTTCCTGCGCGGTGAAGTCGAACAACGGCAGGCCTCAGTGGGCGAGAGAGAATCCGTGGCGACGGAAGATCGCCTGTGCCGGCGGCGTGCCCAGCCAGCGCACGAACTCTGCGGCGGCCTTGCCTTGCGTGCTCGCGCGCAGCGGCGCCACCGGGTACACGATCGGTGCATGGCTGTCGGCGGGGAAAGTCGCCACCACCCGCACCTTCGGCTCGGCCTGGGCGTCGGAGCCGTAGACGATGCCCAGCGGGGCCTCGCCGCGCGCCACCAGCATCAGCGCGCTGCGCACGCTCTCGCTCTCGGCCAGGCGCGGCTGCACGCTGTCCCACTGGCCCAGCGCCTGCAGCGCGGCGCGTGCGTACTTGCCGGCGGGCACGCTGGCGGTCTGGCCGACCGCCAGCCGCCCCTGGGCACCGAGCGCGGCGAGCAGCGCGCCGGGCTTGCGCAGATCGACCTGGGCCGTGCTGGCGGCCGGCGCCACCAGTACCAGGGTGTTGCCGAGCAGATCGCGGCGCTGCGCCGGGTCGATCAGCTTGCGCTGCTGCAGGTAGTCCATCCATTCCTGGTCGGCGGACACGAACACGTCCGCCGGCGCGCCCTGTTCCACCTGCCGGGCCAGCGTGGAGCTGGCGGCGTAGGACACCTGTACCGGGGTGCCGTGCGCTTGCTGGTAGGCGCTGGCGGCCTCGTCCAGCGATTCCTTGAGGCTGGCGGCGGCGAACACGGTCAGCGGCGTCTGCGCGGCGGCCGATGGCAGCGCGATGGCGGCGGCGAGGACGAACAGGCACAAGCGGCGCAGGAAACGGGGCATGAGCGGCTCCAGAGGATCAGGGGGTGATGACGGTGATCGCGCGAACCTGGCGCACCCATCGCGCCGGCCGTTGGTCCTGCGGCACGATCAGGCGCAGTGGCCCCGCGTCGGCCGCGAGTGGCTCGCCACCGCAGCGGTCGACCAGCAGCACGCGCCGCGCCCCCAGGGTCGGGTCCAGCTCGGCCAGGGCGAACACGTCAGTGTAGCCGTCGCGTGCGACGACCTCGATCCGGCGTTGCAACTGCGCGCCACGCAGCGGCTCGGTCGGCATCGCGTGTTGCGCCTGCAACAGGGCGGCGAGCGCCACGCCTTCGCAGTCCAGGCGCTGGCCGTGCGCCTGCGCGACGATCCGCTCGCGTGGAACCGCGGCCAGCGCGGTCGGGTCGAGGGCGATGGGCAGGGCGCCGGCGGCATGCGTTGCGGCGTCGCCGGGCGCGGGTGCGGTCTGCGCCCGGGTCTGCATGCAGACAAGGCTCAGGCAGAGCAGGGCGAGTAAGCGGGATCGTTGCATGCCCGCATCCTAGCGTCTTCAGTGCGTGGGCGGCGCCAGATCGTCGGTGCGGCCGGCCTGGATGTTGGCGCGCACCGACGGCTGCATCAGCCGCGGCTCGGCCAGCGTCGCATCGCGCGCCTGGCGCAAGGCCACGAAGGCCGCTTCGTCGATGCCGTCGCGCACGTGGATGTTGGCGCGGCGCTGTTCGCCGATGCTGGTCTGGCAGGCGACCGCGCGGCCGCCGGCGCCGTAGTCGTGGCACACGAACACGCGCGTCGCCTCCGGCAGCGCGTACAGCCGCTGGATCGAGCGGTACAGCGTGGCCGCGTCGCCGCCGGGGAAATCGCAGCGCGCGGTGCCGCTGTCGGGCATGAACAGCGAATCGCCCGGGAACAGCGCATCGCCGATCAGGTAGGCGACGCTGTCGCCGGTGTGGCCGGGTACCGCGATCACCTGCGCCTGCAGCTCGCCGATCGCGAAGCGCTCGCCATCGGCGAACAGGTGATCGAAGCCGCAGCGCGCCTGCGTTTGCGCCTCTGTGTCCAAGCCGAACTGCGGCGCGAAGCGGGCGCGCACCTCGCGGATGCCGTCGCCGATCGCCAGCGTCGCCTGCGGCCAGCGCTGCTTGAACCACTGCGCCGCGGAGACATGGTCGGCGTGGGCGTGGGTCTCGAGGATCCAGCGCAAGTGCAGTCCACGTTCGCCCAGGCACTCGGCCAGGGCCTGCGCCGGTGCGTCGTCCAGTGCGCCGGTCTGCGGGTCGTAGCCCACCACCGGGTCGATCACCGCGGCGTCCTGGCCGTCCTCGACCACATAGCTCCAGGTGCCGGAACCGGCATGGTGGAAGGGATGGACGTGCGGACGCTGGCTCATCGATCGCTCCTGGCGGCGGCGGGCGGCGCGGCGCTGCAGTAGATGCCGTGCAGCACCTCGAGGATGCGCTGCACCGGGCCGGGCACCAGCGAATAATAGATGGTCTGGCCGTCGCGACGGGTCTGCACCAGCCCATCCTCGCGCAGCAGCGCCAGATGTTGCGATAGCGCCGACTGGCTCAACTCCACGCGTGCGTTGAGTTCACCGACCGATTGTTCGTTGTCCACCAGCAGACACAACAGCAGCAGCCGCTTCTCGTTGCCGAGCGCCTTCAGCAGGCGTGCGGCCTCGCTGGCGTGCGCACGCATCGCGGCAGGATCCAGGGCGGGCGCGGCGCGGCGCGGCATGGGCTCAGAAATCGACCGGGCCGCCGGCCGCGGTCCAGCCGAGGAAGCCACCGGTCAGCGAGCGCACCGCGGTGTAGCCCAGGTGCTGCAGGCTCAGCGCCGCCAGCGTGGAGCGGCCGCCGCTGGCGCAGTACAGCAGGATCGGCTGGTCGCGCCGGGCCAGCGCCGGATCGGCGTCGAGGCGGAACTCGAGGATGCCGCGCGGGATGTTGAGGGCGTTGGGCAGGTGGCCCATGGCGAACTCGCCGGGTTCGCGCACGTCGATGATCCATTCGCCGGGCAGCGGCGTGGCGGCGGCATCGGTGTGGACGGGGGTTTCGTGGATTTGCGCGCGTGCGCGATCGACCAGGGCTTGAGCGGAGGAGACGGGCATTGGGGGTGCTCGGCGGGAAAGTGTGCACATCATATCAGTTGACTCTAATATAAGAAAATTCTAATTTATCTCGCGGCCAGCCTCGCGCGGTCGCAACCGCCGCCGCGGGGCATCGCCCGTCGACGGCGCAAACCTGCCTTTCCTTCTGGAGTTCGATCATGCATGTGCGTCGTTGGCCGATCTGGGACGCGGAGAACGCCGGACGGCGGCGCTGCACGGGCACGGCTGCCGCCACGCCGTTGCGCCGGAGCGTCCGCGCGACCCTGCCCGCTGTGTTCGCGTCGCTGGCCATGCTGGCGCTCGCCGGCTGCCGCCATGACGCCGCTGCCGTTGCGCCGCCGCCATTGCCGGTGCTGGCGACCGCGCCGGTGGAAGCCGTGGCGATAGGGTCCCGCTCCTGGGACGGCGTGGTCGCCGCGGTGGAACATGCAGAGCTGAGCGCGCAGACCGGCGGTCGGGTGCGCAGCGTCGCGGTGGACGTGGGCGATCGGGTCGCCGCCGGCCAGGTGCTGCTGCAACTGAGCGCGGTGGAACAGCGCGCCGGTGTCGACAGCGCACAGGCGCAGCTGCGCGCTGCCATGGCCAGCGCCGGCGAGGCCGAGGCCAGCTACCGCCGCTATGCCGCCCTGGCCGACGCGCAGTACGTGTCGCGCGCACAACTGGATCAGGCCCGCGCCACCCGCGATGCGGCCAGCGCGGCCCGCGCCGCGGCCGCCGCGCAACTGGCCCAGGCGCAACAGCCGGCCGAGTACACGCTGGTGCGCGCGCCGTTTGCCGGGGTGATCAGCGCGCGCCAGGTGCAGCCGGGCGAGGCGGTGGCGGCCGGGCAGGCGTTGCTGTCGCTGTACGTGCCCGGCGCGCAGCGCATCGAGGTGCAGGTGCCGCAGTCCGATGCGGAGGCGATCCGTGCCGCGCCGCGCGCGCAGGTGCGGCTGGATGATGGGCGCAGCCTGCAGGTTCCGCAGGTGGCGGTGTTCCCCACCGCCGATCCGCGCAGCCACAGCGTGACGGTGCGGGTGCCGCTGCCGGCGCTGCAGCCGGCCCCGGCGCCGGGCACCACGGCCAAGGTCGGCTTTGCGCTGGCCGTCGGCGATGCCGCGGAGGCGGTGCCGTTGAGCATTCCACGCTCGGCGTTGTTGCAGCGAGGCGAGCTCAGCGCCGCCTATGTCCTGGTCGATGGGCGGCTGATCCTGCGTCAGCTGCGGATCGGGCGGCGCGATGCACAGCGGGTGGAAGTGCTGGCCGGGTTGCGCGCGGGCGAGCGTGTGGTGCGCGACCCGGTCGCCGCCGGACAGGCGCTGGCGGCGCAGCGGCGCGCGCTGGCGGAGCGCTGAGATGGGCATGTCCGGGCGCCTGGCGGCGTTCTTCCAGGCCAATCCACTGACGCCACTGCTGGCCCTGCTCGGCCTGCTGCTCGGCCTGGCCGCGGTGGCGGTCACCCCGCGCGAAGAAGAGCCGCAGATCGACGTGACCATGGCCAATGTCTTCGTCGCCTTGCCCGGCGCCGATGCGCGCGAAGTCGAGCAGTTGCTGAGCACGCCGCTGGAACAGAAGCTCGACGAGATCGAAGGCATCAAGCACGTGTACTCGGTCAGCCGCCCGGGCCAGGCGGTGCTGACCGTCGAGTTCGAGGTCGGGGTGCCGCGCCAGACCGCCCTGGTGCGCCTGTACAACCAGGTGTATTCCAACCTGGACGTGCTGCCGACACGGATGGGCGCGAGCGCGCCGCTGATCAAGCCCAAGGGTATCGACGACGTACCGGTGATGAGCGTGACCCTGTGGAGCGACGATCCGCAGCGCAGCGCCGCGGACCTGGGCGCGATCGCGCGCACGCTGGAAACCGAACTCAAGCGCATTCCCGGCACGCGCGACATCTACAGCATCGGTGCGCCGCCGCGAGTGCTGACGGTGACCCTGGACCCGGCGCGGCTGGCCGCATACGACCTCACCGTGGCCGACCTCGGTCAGGCGTTGCAGGGCGCGAACGTGGTGCGCCAGCTCGGCGACCGGATCGGCGGCGGCCGCGCGGTGCCGCTCAGTGCCGGCCGCTTCCTGGCCGATGCCGATACGGTGCGCGACCTGGTGATCGGCATGCACGGTGGCCAGCCGCTGCAGTTGCGTGACGTGGCGCAGGTGCAGGCCGGCGCCGACCTGCCCGATGCGTATGTGTGGTACGGCGCGCCGCCCGCGCGCGGCGGGCCGGCGCAGGGACGTGCGCCGGCGGTGACCCTGGCCATCGCCAAGAAGCCGGGGAGCGACGCCTCGGCGCTCACCCGCGCGGTGAGTGCGCGCCTGCAGGCATTGCGTGGCGAGCTGCTGCCGCAGGGCGTGCATGCGGAGGTCACGCGCGACTATGGCGCCAGCGCGGCGGCCAAGGCCGGCAAGCTGATCCACAAACTGGTGTTCGCCACCGCCTCGGTGGTGCTGCTGGTGCTGTTCGCGCTGGGCTGGCGCGAGGCCATCGTGGTCGGCAGCGCGGTGGTGCTGACCCTGGCGCTCACGCTGTTCGCCTCGTGGGCGATGGGGTTCACCCTCAATCGCGTGTCGTTGTTCGCGCTGATCTTCTCGATCGGCATCCTGGTCGATGACGCCATCGTGGTGGTCGAGAACATCCACCGCCATCTCCGTGCCGGCGGCAAGACCCTGCGCGAGGCGATTCCGCCGGCGGTGGACGAAGTCGGCGGGCCGACCATCCTCGCCACGTTCACCGTGATCGCGGCGCTGATGCCGATGGCCTTCGTCAGCGGCCTGATGGGGCCGTACATGCGGCCGATCCCGATCAATGCCTCGGTCGGCATGCTGTTGTCGCTGGCGATCGCGCTGGTGGTGACGCCGTGGCTGGCGCTGAAGCTGCTGAAACGCCATGTGCCGGTACAAGCCGCGCAGGCAGAGGCGGGGGGCAACGCGCCGCCGCGCCTGCAGCGCCTGTTCGCGCGCTTGCTGCACCCGTTCCTGGATCCGGTCCGCGGCGCGCGGCGGCGCGGCTGGCTGTTCGCCGGCATCGCCGCCTTGCTGCTGGCCGCGGTGGGCCTGGTCGGGCTGCAATGGGTGGTCCTGAAGATGCTGCCGTTCGACGACAAGTCCGAACTGCAGATCGTGGTCGACTTGCCCGAGGGCAGCACCCTGCAAGAGACCGACGCGCTGTTGGTGGAACTGTCCGGCGTGCTCGAGCGCACGCCGGAGGTGCACGATTACCAGGGCTACGCCGGTACCTCGGCGCCGGTCAACTTCAATGGTCTGGTGCGCCAGTACTTCCTGCGCAGCGGCAACAACGTCGGCGACCTGCAGGTGAACCTGGTCGACAAGCACCAGCGCACGCGCCACAGCCACGCCATCGCCCGTGCGCTGCGGCCGCCGCTGGCAGCGATCGCGCGACGTCATGGCGCCTCGCTGAAGGTGGTGGAAGTGCCGCCGGGGCCGCCGGTGCTGGCGCCGTTGGTGGCCGAGGTGTACGGGCCGGACTATGCGCGCAGCCGCCAGATCGCCCTGGCGCTGGCGCAGCGCTTCCTGCGCACGCCGAACGTGGTCGATGTCGACACCAGCGTGGAGAGCGCAGCCAGCCGCGAAACGCTGGTGGTGGACCGGGTCCGCGCCGCCCGCCTTGGCGTGAGCCAGGCGGCTGTCGCAGACGCCCTGGTCACAGCCGTGCAGGGCCTGGACGTCACCTGGCTGCACGATGGCGCCTCCAAGGTGGCACAGCCGGTGCGGCTGCGCCTGCCGGCTGCCGAGCAGGCCGCCAGTGCACGCCTGCTGGCGCTGCGCGTGCGCGGCGGCGATGGGCAACTGGTGCCGTTGTCGGAACTGGTGGCGGTGCAGCGCCTGCCCTGGGACGACAGCATCGCGCACAAGGACCTGCGGCCGGTGGTGTACGTCACCGGCGACGAAGCCGGGCGCCTGGATAGCCCGCTGTACGGCATGTTCGACCTGGTCGGGCAACTGCGCCGGCACCAGCCCGGCGGCCAGACGCTGCAGCAGCACTTCATCGCGCCGCCGGCCGACACCGGCGATTTCGCGGTGAAGTGGGACGGCGAATGGCAGATCACCTACGAGACCTTCCGCGACATGGGCATCGCCTACGCGGTCGGCCTGTTGCTGATCTATCTGCTGGTGGTGGCGCAGTTCCGCAGCTATCTGCTGCCGCTGGTGATCATGGCGCCGATTCCGCTGACGGTGATCGGAGTGATGCCGGGCCACGCCCTGCTCGGCGCGCAGTTCACCGCGACCAGCATGATCGGCATGATCGCGCTGGCCGGTATCATCGTGCGCAACTCGATCCTGCTGGTGGACTTCATTCGCCATGCCTTGGCGCAAGGGCGAAGCGCCGAACAGGCGGTGATCGAGGCCTGCGCGGTGCGCGCGCCGCCGATCGTGCTGACCGGCCTGGCGGCGATGCTGGGCGCGTTGTTCATCCTCGACGATCCGATCTTCAACGGCCTGGCGGTGGCACTGCTGTTCGGCATCCTGGTCAGCACCGCGCTGACCCTGCTGGTCATCCCGCTGTTGTACTACCCGCTGGCGCGGCGCGAAGCGGCGACGTGAGCGCGACGATGCGTCCACATCCCGTTCCCGGTGCCGGCGTAGAGTCGCAAGTCCCTTCTTCGCAGTGGAGCCTCCGGCATGCCCATCGGCGATCCGATCCGCGTCACCCTGGAGCATGACACGGACTTCGCGTTCCGTATCCGCTTCGACGAAACCGCGCTGGAGCCCTGGCTGAGCGACGAAGCCGCGCCGCTGGGCCAGGAGCGCGGCCCCAATCCCACGCGCATCCTGCTGGCCGGCATCGCCAATTGCCTGGCGGCGAGCCTGTTGTTCGCGATGCGCAAGTACAAGAACGATCCGGCCGGTGTGGTCGCGCACATCACCGCCACGCCGATGCGCAATCCGGAGGGGTTCTGGCGCATTCCGCAGGCGTCGGTGGAACTGCAGTTGCCCGGCGCCAACCAGGACTACGCGCAACTGGAGCGGATCCTCGCCCAGTTCGAGCAGTTCTGCGTGGTCACCCAGAGCGTGCGCCAGGGCATCGACGTGCAGGTCACCGTCAAGGATGCGCAGGGCACCGTGCTGCTCGGTGACAAGAGCATCGAGGCCGGGGCATGAGCGAGCCGCTGCATGTCGCCTGCCCGCACTGCGCCGCGCTCAACCGCGTGCCGGGCGATAAGCTGTCGGCGTCGCCGCAGTGCGGGCGCTGCCATCGCGGTTTGTTCGACGCCACGCCGGTGACGCTGACTGCGGACAACTTGGCCGCGCATGCCGAACGCAGCGATCTTCCCCTGCTGGTGGACGTCTGGGCGCCGTGGTGCGGCCCGTGCCGGACCATGGCCCCGCATTTCGCCGCTGCTGCGGCGCAACTGGAGCCGCAATTGCGCCTGGGCAAGCTCGACAGCGACGCGCAGCCGGCGCTGGCCGGGCGCTTCGGGATTCGCAGCATTCCGACGCTGATTCTCCTGCGGCAGGGACGCGAACTCGGCCGGCACAGCGGCGCCATCGGCACCGCCGAGATCGTGCGCTGGGCGCGGGCGCAGCCGGGTGTGGCGTAAGAAGTGCTCTTGTAGGAGCGGCTTCAGCCGCGATGTGCTTTCCCAGGCAAGCCCATCGCGGCTGAAGCCGCTCCTACACTGTGCGCCGCGCTTACTTGCCCAGCGCTGCGTTCAAGGTTGCCGCCAGGTCGGCGCCGGCCTGGCGCAATTGCGCCTCGGCGACCGGGCGCCAGGTCGTCACGTAATCGGCCGGCAGCTTGGCGCCAGGCGGATAGAAGCCCGGGCGCATCATGATCTTGCAGGAGGCCTCGGCCCAGGCGGCCGCTGGCGGCGGCAGTGCGCTGCCGGCCGGGGACGGCGCCGGCAACGGCTGCTTTTCCAGCTCGGCCAGGTAGGCCTGTTCGTCGAATCCACGGCTGCGCAGCAGGCCGCTGTCCCACAGCGCGTGCAGATTGGTGCCCTTGCCATCGAACTGGATCTGCACGGTGTTGGCGCCCTTGTCGCGGGCGTAGCCGGCATGCAGCGGCTGCTGCACGTCGCCGGTGAAATGCACGACGAACTTCAGTGCCTGCACGCGCGCGGCCTGCGGCTGGCTGCGATCGGCGAGGATCGCGGCCTGGCGGCGCAGCGCCTCGACCGCGCAGTTGCCGTCCGGGCAGTCGCGGGTCTGTTCGTAGTGGCAGTCGTTCTCGGCCAGGTTGACGTAGTGCCAGCGCGCGCTGCGCTTGCCCAGGTCGGGATCGTGTTCGCGGAGCTGGTCGGCCCAGTTGGCCACGCCGGCCAGGGTCGGTTCGGGTTCGCCCTGCAGCAGGGCCTGGACCTGGGCGCGGGCTTCCGGGGTGAGTTGGGTGTCGGCGAGATCGGCGACCAGGCGGTGGCCCAGCGGGCCCCAGGCGAAAGCGGCGGACGGCGCGGCGGCGAGGGCCGCGGCAAGCGCGGTGCAAACGAGGGAAGAGGTTTTCATGCGCGGATTCTAGCCGGCGACGACGACGCGGCCATGACCCGTGCCGGGTCCGTTGCGCTGCGGCTCAGCGTGGCGACAACGTGGCGCGGCAGGTGTGCCGGCTGCCCAGGGCCGCCTTGGACGCGGCCCGATGCGCTGGCTCAGAAATACATCAGGTAGGCGACGCCGTAGGTGACCGGATCGAGCTTGGCCTTGCCGAGCTTGCTGCCATCGACCTCCACGTCGCTGCGCATGCCGGTCCAGCGTGCGTCCACGCGGATCGCGCTGCGCTCGCCCACGGCGAAGTCCACGCCCGTATGCAGCGCCGGGCCGACGCTGTCCTTGAACTTCACGTCATTGGACGAAAATGCGCCCTTGCCGTCGCTGCCGAGGAAGGCGGTGTAGTTGAGGCCGGCGCCGACGAACGGGGAGATGTCGCCGTTGCCGTTGAAGTGGTATTGCAGCGAGATGGTGGGCGACAGCATCCAGGCGCTGCCGATATCGCCGCCGCGGTCCACGCCGATCTTCTGCTGGCCGACCAGGCCCTGGATCTCCACGCCGAGGTTGCCGCGGAAGAAGTACTCGTAACTGAACGATACGGCCGGCGCGGTGTCGGCGTCGAAGCGCTGGTCGCTGCCGCGCAGCGTGCCGTTGGAGCCGCCCGGCACCATGCCGTGCAGGCCGTAGCTGGTGGTGAAATGGCCGGCCGATTGCGCCGCAGCGGGCAGGGCGATGCTGGCGATGGCGGCGACGGCAAGGCGACGGAACAGGCGTGGCGGCATGGGAGACCCCGGTGGACGACGAGTGGGCGGATGCGAACCCCGTGTCGGCCCGGCGTGCGCCGATCCACATCCGTGTGGCGCGTAGTCTGCCAGAGAAGCGCCGCGGACGCGCTGCGACCGGCGTGTCCGCGTGCGTGGCCGCTGCCGACCTGGCGCGCGACCGGTGCCCGGGAGGCGCCACCGCGGCGAACGGCGCCAGTCCTGTCGGCGCCGTCGCACATGGCGGCGGCGCCGGAGCCTTTTCAGAACTTCATCACGTAGGCCAGGCCGTACACCAGCGGATCGATGTGCGCGGTGCCCAGATCGCTGCCGTTGACCTTCACCTTGCTGTCGATGTCGATCCAGCGCATGTCCACGCGCAGCGCCGATTTTTCGGTGAGCGCGATGTCCACGCCGGCGTGCGCGGCCAGGCCCCAGGAGTCGTCCAGCTTGAGCTTGCTGCCGGCCAGCGCGCCGGTGGTCTTCTCGCTGAAGAAGGTGGTGTAGTTGAGGCCGGCGCCGATGAACGGCGAGACCTTGCCGGCACTGTTGAAGTGGTACTGCAGCGACACCACCGGCGGCAGATGCTTGGTGCTGCCGACCTTGCCCACGCCCTTGACGCTGATGTCGTGCTCGAACGGCAGCGCGGCCAGTACTTCCACGCCCAGGTTCTGCTGCACGAAATACTCGAAGGTCACCGTCGGGCGGATGTTGCTGTCGATGCGCAGCGGCAGGGTGCCACCGGCCAACGCGCCGTTGTCGGACTTCGGATTGACCTGGTGGGCGCCGATGCCGATGGTCCAGTCGCCTTGCGACTGCGCCAGCGCCGGCAGGGCGCACAGGGTCAGGGCGGCGGCCAGGCCGGTGAGCAGGAAGGGGGAGGGGGTACGCATGGTGGAGTCTCGGTTGGGTGTGGGCGCAGTGTCCGGCGCGGCGCACCGTGGCGCCTTGATCCTGATCAAACCGGCGTGTCCGGCGGGGCGCGGCTGGCCTGCTAGAATGGGATTTCCCCTTCCATCCGCCGCGCCAGGCGCGGCCGCAGGAGCTACTGAAATGGCAATCAAGGTCGGCATCAACGGTTTCGGTCGCATCGGGCGCAACGTGCTGCGCTCGGCGGTGCAGAATTTCGGCAGCGACATCGAGATCGTCGCCATCAACGACCTGCTGGAGCCGGATTATCTGGCCTACATGCTGCAGTACGACTCCGTGCACGGCCGCTTCGAGGGCGAGGTGTCGGTCGACGGCGGCCACCTGCTGGTCAACGGCAAGAAGATCCGCCTGACCCAGGAACGCGATCCGGCGGCGCTGAAGTGGGGCGAGGTCGGCGTGGACGTGGTGATCGAATCCACCGGCCTGTTCCTGACCAAGGAAACCGCGCAGAAGCATCTGGACGCCGGCGCCAAGAAGGTGATCCTGTCGGCGCCTTCGAAGGACGACACGCCGATGTTCGTCTACGGCGTCAACGACAGCACCTATGCCGGCCAGGCCATCGTCTCCAACGCCAGCTGCACCACCAACTGCCTGGCGCCGCTGGCCAAGGTGATCAACGACAAGTGGGGCATCAAGCGTGGCCTGATGACCACCGTGCACGCGGCCACCGCCACCCAGAAGACCGTGGACGGCCCGAGCAACAAGGATTGGCGCGGCGGCCGCGGCATCCTGGAGAACATCATTCCGTCCAGCACCGGCGCGGCCAAGGCGGTCGGCGTGGTGATCCCGGAGTTGAACAAGAAGCTCACCGGCATGAGCTTCCGCGTGCCGACCTCGGACGTGTCGGTGGTCGACCTGACCGTGGAACTGGAGAAGCCGGCCACCTACGCCGAGATCTGTGCCGAAGTGAAGGCGCAGAGCGAAGGCGCGCTGAAGGGCATCCTCGGCTACACCGAGGACAAGGTGGTGGCCACCGATTTCCGCGGCGACGCACGCACCTCGATCTTCGATGCCGATGCCGGCATCGCCCTGGATAGCACCTTCGTCAAGCTGGTGTCCTGGTACGACAACGAGTGGGGCTACTCCAACAAGTGCCTGGAAATGGTCAAGGTGGTGGCGAAGTAAGACGCCTGGCGTCGTTCGCCGAGTGCGGACGGCGCGGCCTTGTGGCATCGACCGCGGCGGCGTGCCGCCGCCGGTCGAACGCCCGCGACACCGCGAACGGACGCAAACAAAAAGGAGCGCATCGGCGCTCCTTTTTGCTGTGACAGGGCGTGGCGTGATGGGCTTTGCCGTCGCGACGGCGGCCCGACTGCTGCGGATGGAGACGGCGCGATGAGCACCGGCTCCGTCTCAGCCGCCGTTACAGCGCGTCCTTGGAGACGTTGCTTTCGCTCTGCTGGTAATCGGTGACTACGCCCTTGGCATCGAATTCCACTTCCAGGTCGTACGACTTGACGTTGCGCGCGCCGACACCATGCTCCTGCGCCTCGTTGACCGCAGGGCCGGTGTAGTAACCGGGCAGCATGCGCTTCAGCAAGCCGGTGGCGGTCTTGCGCGCCTTCTCGCCGTGGGATTCGCTAGGGCGATAGCTCCAAGACTTCTCGTAACCGCCTTCTTTCCCGGAGGTCCTGGAGACATAGGTGGGCTCGCCATAGATGGCGCGCACCTGCTCCCTGGTGGTCTTGCCGATGACGATGTTCTTCTTGACCGCATCAGGGGTGTAAAGCGCTGGATTGTCGACCTTTTCGGCCAGGGCGGGAGCGGCGAAGGACGCGGCCAGCAGCGTCGAGATCAGCAGGGTGCGAAAGGGTTTCATGGTCATGTCCGTTTACCTGGGGAGTGGCGTCTGCAATCCAGCGTGCACCGGTCGCGTCGAGGCGATGCGTCGGTCCGGCATCAGCGCGGCGCAACGAGCTTAGGCATGGCGAAATGACGCCGTCAATACGGCATGCAGCGGCGTTCAGGCAGCGACGACACCTGTGTCGGCGATGCTCGTGGCCGGATCGCGAACGCGATGCGGCATGGCGTTGCCTGCGCATCGTGCCGACACAGCACGCACTGCCCTGTGATCCGCTGCCGCTTTTTGCGCAGGACGCGGTGCGTCGTGTACCGACTACAGCGCCTGCAGGATCAGCGAGTGCCAGCCGGTGCGGTAGGTTTCGTAGCCGGGCGAGGCGGCATGCGCAATGCAGTGCGGCCGGCCATCGAGGTCGATCAGCAACGCGCCGCGCGGTTGCTTGAACAAGGCCTCGCGGCCGTCGAAGTCGAGCCGCTCCTGCAGCATGCGTCCGGCCGAGTCGGCCAGCACCTGGCCCTGCGCGTCGACGATGCAGACGCGGCTGCGGCCCCATTCGGATTCGGACAGCGGCGTGCGCTGCACGATCGTCTGCGCCAGTGCGTCCCAGCGGAACACGATGCCCAGCACGCCGAGCACGCGGCCATCGATGCGGCCCCCCTCGCGGACCGTGCACGCGTACACCAGCACCCGCTCGCCATCGGCCAGCGCACTGGGGTGCACGCCCTGAAAGCTGAAGTCCTCGCCGCTGCGGGTGCGCATGGCGTGTTCGAACCACGGTTGTGCGGAGACGTCGCTGCCGACCGAGGCAAACTGCCGCGGCCGGCCGTTGGCGCGGATGCGGCCATCGCTGCCGGCCAGGATCAGGTCGAAGTAAACCGTGTACGAATCCAGGATCTGGCCCATGCGCCGCGATGCGTAGGCCAGTGCATCGGCGTCGCTGTCGGCGCGTGCCGCCGCCACGACCGCGGCGTCGGTGGCCCACCAGCGCACGTCGCAACTGCGCTCGTAGAGGTTGCGGTCGATCAGGTCGATGTTGCTCAGCGCCAGTTCGCTGAGCCGGGTGCGGCGCACGTCGTCCTGCAGCCGGCCCAGCGTCTGCCGCATCTCCGCGCTGGTGCGCGCGGCGACCTTGTCCAGGTCCTGCGTGGCTTCGGCCACGCGTCGCGACAGCCCGTCCATTTCCTGCGCGATGACGCTGAAGCCGCGTCCGGCGGCGCCGATCCGCGCCGATTCGATGCGCGCGTTCATCGAGATCATGTGGGTGGTGCGGTTGATCGCGTCGATGCCCTGCAACGAGCGGCGCAGCTGGCCCAGCAATTGGTCGGACAGGCCGACGACCGCGCGGATATGGTCATCGATCCCCGCGTCGGCGGGGTGGGCGGGTAGGTTCATTCATGCTGCCGGTGGGGTGGGAGGGAACAGCAGACGCACGACGTGGTAAGGGGTGTAGCGGCCGTCGAGCTAACGCCTTGAGGGTGGCGTGAAGACCGTCCGTCGGAACGTCGTGCCTTGCCCTGCCTGGGTCGCGGCCGCGTTCGCGGACCGATGCCGGCACCGAACTCGTCTACCATCTGCGCCAGGTCCGGCGCTGCCGGACACCGGATGGGCGCCTTGTGGCGCCGCACCACCGCTGTGGAGATGCGAGTCGAATGGAGATGTTGATCGTGCTGGTGGTGTTGGCGGTGCTGGCGGTGCCGGTGCTGTTGATCGTGACGCTGGTGGGGCAATCGCGTCTGCGCCAGCGGCTCGCCGCGTTGGAGGCGCAGGTCGCACGGATGGCCGCCGCCCCGGTGCCGCCTGCGACGGCCTGGGCCGGCCCCGTGGCCGCGGCCGGGACGCCCGATGCTGCCGCCGAACCCGAGGTGGAGGCCGAGGGCCTGCCGATCGCGGCGTCCCTCGACCTCGCGCGTCCGCACCAGGTCGCGGAGGATGCCGGCGTGCCGCCGCCCTTGCCGGTGCCGCCGCAGGCCGACGATTTCGCGACGCTGGCCGCCGCGGTCGAACAGGCCGAGCGGGAGCAGGCGCAGGCGCGCGCCGCCGCCAGCGCCGCGATCGCCGCGCTGCATCGGCCGGATCCGATCGAGCGGCTGCTGGGCGGGATCAAACGCTGGTTCACCGAGGGCAACGTCCCGGTCAAGATCGGCATGCTGGTGCTGCTGGCCGGCGTCGCCGCGCTGCTGAAGTACGCCGGCGACCAGGGCTGGCTGCGCATGCCGATCGAGCTGCGCTATGCCGGCATCGCCGCCGCGTCGCTGGCCGGCCTGGCCTTCGGCTGGCGCCAGCGCACGCGCAAGCGCAGCTTTGCGCTGGCCCTGCAGGGCGGGGCGATCGGCGTGCTGCTGCTGACCGTGTTTGCCGCGTTCAAGCTGTCCGGGCTGATCCCCGCCGGCGCGGCGCTGGCGCTGAGCGTCGCGCTGGTCGCGGGCATGTGCGTGCTGGCGGTGGCGCAGGAGTCGCGCACGCTGGCGGTGCTGGGCACGCTGGCCGGCTTCCTCGCGCCGCTGTGGCTATCCACCGGCAGCGGCAACCACGTCGCGCTGTTCTCCTACTACGCGCTGCTCAACGCGGCGGTGTTCGCGATCGCCTGGTACCGGCCGTGGCGGGTGCTGAACCTGCTCGGGTTCGGCTTCACCTTCGGCATCGGCACGCTGTGGGGCGTGCTGCAGTACCGTCCTGACAAGTTCGCCAGCACCGAGCCGTTCCTGCTGCTGTTCTTCGCCTTCTACCTGCTGATCCCGATCCTGTACGCGCGGCGCCAGGAGGCCACGCGCAGCACGCTGATCGACGGCAGCCTGCTGTTCGGCACGCCGCTGATCGCGTTCTCGCTGCAGGCCGGTCTGCTGCGCGGCGAGCGCCTGCCGCTGGCCTTCTGCGCGCTGGGCCTGGCGGCGATCTATGCGCTGCTGGCGGCGGCGCTGATCCGGCGCGCGCGCTTCGCGCTGCTGGGGCAGGCGTATGCGGTGCTGGCGGTGGGCTTCGCCACGCTGGCGGTGCCGTTGGCGCTGTCCGCGCGGGCCACCGCCAGCGTGTTCGCGCTGGAGGGCGCGTCGCTGGTGTGGCTGGGCCTGCGTCAGCGGCGCTGGCTGCCGCAGCTCAGCGGCGCCGGCCTGCAACTGGCGGCCGCGTTCGGCTTCACCGTGGGCCTGGACGCGGTGGTGCAGGACACCCAGGCGATCGTCAATGCCACCTTCATGAGCGCGCTGCTGCTGGCCCTGGCCGGCTTCGTCAGCGCCTGGTGCTACCGCCGCGAGCGTGCCGCGCTGCCGGCGCTGGGCTACTACCTGTGGGGGCTGGCCTGGTGGTGCGGCATCGGCGTTGCCGAGATCCTGCGGTTCGTCGACACCGATGCGCGTGCCGATGTGTTGCTGGCCTGGGTCGCGGTCAGCGGCTGGCTCGCCGCCGAAGCGCAGCGGCGCTGGCCGGCACCGGCATTGGCCGCGACCACGCTGGGCAGCCTGGCGCTGGCGGTGCCGCTGGCGGCCTGGCAGGCCGATGCGCACGGGCAGCCGTTTGCCGGGCATGGCGCCTGGGCCTGGGCGCTGTACGCCGTGCTCGGCGTGCGCAGCCTGCTGTGCCTGCGCGACAGTGGCGGCAGCGTGGCGCGCGCGGCGCAGTACGTGTGGTGGCTGGTGTGGCCGATCGTGGCCACCTTGCTGTGCGGCTGGCTGGCGCTGCACAGCGGTCTCGCCGCCGGCTGGCGCTGGATGCTGCTGGTGGCGCCCTGGCTGCTGGTCGCGGCGCTGTCGCTGTGGCGCTGGACCTGGTTGGCGGCGCCGCTGGGCGCGGCGTTCGCGCCGTGGCGCACGGCCTTGCAGAGCACCTACTTCGGCCTGCTCGCGGTGGCCTGGCTGTACAGCCTGGGCCGGCCTGGCAGCAGTGCGCCGCTGCCGTGGGTGCCGGTGCTCAACCCGCTGGAACTGACTCAACTGGCGCTGCTGGTGCTCGGCGTGCGCTGGACCCGCAGCCCCGAACTGCCGGCGCTGCTGCGTCCCTGGCGCACGCACCTGCTGGCCGGCGCCGGGTTCCTGTGGATCACCAGCGTCACCCTGCATGCGGTGCACTATTGGGCGGCGGTGCCGTGGCCCGGCGTGTTGGGCAATGGGGTGGCGCAGACCAGTCTGACCGTGGTCTGGAGCGTGCTGGGCGTGTTCGGCTGGGTGCTGGGCTCGCGGCGCGGCCAGCGCGGGCTGTGGCTGGCCGGTGCGGTGTTGATGGCGGTCGTGCTGGGCAAGCTGTTGCTGGTGGACCGCGGCAACCTCGGCAACGTCGCCGGCATCGCGTCGTTCATCGCTTACGGGCTGTTGTGTACCGTGGTCGGCTATCTGGCGCCGGCACCGCCGCGCGCCGCCGAACCGGCCGAGGGGGCCATCCCATGATCCGACGTGCGCTGTGTCCGTTGCTGCTGGCCTGGCTGCCGCTGTGCGCCTTCGCCGCCAGCCAGCGCGACGATTACGCCCAGCAGTGGCCGCTGACCCTGCAGGACGCCGATGCCGGGGCCTATCGCGTGCAGCTCGACGATGCGGTCTACCGCCGTGCGCAGCGCGCCTCGCTGGGCGACGTGGAGGTGTTCAACGCGGCGGGCGATCCGTTGCCGGCGGCCTTGTTCGCCGCCGAGCAGGCCGAGACCACGCCGCGCCGGCAGCCGTTGCCGTGGTTTCCGCTGCCGGCCTCGCGCGATGGGCGCACACCGGACCTGGAGCTGATCGCCGAACGCGACCGCGATGGCAGCGTGCGCCGTATCCAGACCCGTGTGGCCAGCGGCGCGGCCGACGCCGGCGCAGGCTGGCTGGTCGACGCCAGCGCGCTGCACGCGCCGCTGCGCGCGGTGTCGCTGCAATGGGCCGCCGCCGCGCAGCCGCAGCAGGCGCGCTACCGGGTCGAGGGCAGCGACGACCTGCGCGACTGGGAGGTGCTGGTGGCGGATGCGACCCTGGTCGACCTGAGCAACCAGGGACACCGGCTGCAGCAACTGCGCATCCCCATCGGCCGGCAGGTGCGCTACTTGCGCCTGCTGCCGCTGGCCGGCGCCAGCGCGCCGCCGCTGACCGGGGTGGAGGCCGAGCTGGCGCCCGCGCCGGTGGCCGCCGACTGGCATTGGCAGCAACTGGACGCAGTCAGCACCGACCCCGCGCAGCACAGCTACGCCTTCGTGTCGCCGGGCCGCTACCCGGTGACGCGCGTGGACGTCGCCTTGCCCGGCAACAACGCGATTGAATGGCGCGTGCAGAGCCGCGACAGCGCCGAGGCGCCCTGGCAGGACCGCGCCGGTCCGTGGCTGGCCTACCAGGTCGGTGGCGGCAGCCGCTCGCCGCCGCAGGCGCTGACCGCGCCGGTACGCGACCGCTACTGGCGGCTGTTCGCGGCGCAGGACCCGGGCCGGCAGCGGCCGGCGCTGCGCCTGGGCTATCAGCCGGAGACGCTGGTGTTCCTGGCGCAGGGCGCGCCGCCGTATGCCTTGGCTGCCGGCAGTGCGCGCACCCAGCGTGCGCAGGCGCCGTTGGCCGCCGCGTTGCAGGCCTTGCATGTTCAGCGCGGGCCGCAATGGGCGCCGGCCACCGCCAGCCTCGGCGCCGCACAGCCGCTGGCCGGCGCTGCGGCGTTGCAGGCGCCGCCGCCGCCGCGCGACTGGAAGACCTGGCTGCTGTGGGCGCTGCTGGTCGGCGGTGCGCTGCTGGTGGTCGGCTTCGCACTGAGCCTGCTGCGCAAACCCGGCGGCGCCGACGGCACGGGCTGACCGATCCGGCGATGGCGCGCACGCTGTACCGTGCGCGGCACCGCACCACCGCGATTTGCCGCTGTGCGGCCGACGCCGGACAATGCCGGTTTGACCGCCGCGCGGCGCTCGGCCGGCTTCCGTGCACCCGACGTTCCGCAGCCGACGCCGATACTGCATGGCTGGCGCTGTTTTCCCTTTGCAACCCCACGAAAGCGAGCAATCACATGTCCATCCTGCGAATGACCGATCTCGACCTGTCCGGCAAGCGCGTGCTGATCCGGCAAGACCTGAATGTGCCGATCGACAATGGCCTGATCACCTCCGAGCAGCGCATCCTGGCCTCGGTGCCGACGCTCAAGCACGCACTGGAGCAGGGCGCGGCGGTAATGGTGACCTCTCATCTGGGCCGGCCCAAGGAAGGCGTGTGGACCCAGGAGGATTCGCTGGAGCCGGTGGCGATCCGCCTGGCCGCGCTGCTCGGCGTCGACGTGCCGCTGATCCGCGACTGGGTCGATGGCGTGGACGTGCAGCCGGGGCAGATCGTGCTGCTGGAAAACTGCCGCATGAACGTCGGCGAGGGCAAGGACGACGAGGCCCTGGCGAAGAAGTACGCGGCGTTGTGCGACGTGTTCGTGATGGACGCGTTCGGCACCGCGCACCGCGCGCAGGCGTCCACCCATGGCGTGATTAAGTTCGCGCCAGTGGCTGCGGGCGGCCCGCTGCTGATGGCCGAGCTGGATGCGCTGGCCAAGGCGCTGGAACAGCCGGCCAAGCCGCTGCTGGCGATCGTCGCCGGCAGCAAGGTCTCGACCAAGCTGGAGCTGCTGTCCAACCTGGTGGACAAGGTCGACCAACTGATCGTCGGTGGCGGCATCGCCAACACCTTCATCGCCGCGGCCGGGCATGCGGTGGGCAAGTCGCTGTGCGAGCCGGACCTGCTCGAGACCGCGCGCAAGATCGTGGCCGATGCCAACGCGCGCGGCGCGGCGATCCCGCTGCCGAGCGACGTGGTGGTGGCCAAGCAGTTCATGCCTGATGCCGAGGCCACGGTGAAGGCCGTCACCGCCGTCGCCGACGACGACCTGATCCTGGACATCGGCCCGCAGACCGCTGCGCACTACGCCGACCTGATCGCCAAGGCCGGTACCGTGGTCTGGAACGGCCCGGTCGGCGTGTTCGAATTCGACGCTTTCGGCAAGGGCACCGAGACCCTGGCGCGGGCGATTGCCGCGTCGCCGGCGTTCTCCATCGCCGGCGGCGGCGACACCCTGGCCGCGGTCGACAAGTACGGCATCGCCGAGCAGGTCAGCTACATCTCCACCGGCGGCGGCGCGTTCCTGGAGTTCCTGGAAGGCAAGACCCTGCCGGCGGTGGCCGCACTGCAGGCGCGCGGCGCGTGAGCGCCGCCGACGTTCTGTTCTTCGACCTGGACGGCACCCTGGTCGACTCGGAGGCCGGCATCGTCGGCAGCCTGCGCCATGCCTTTGCCGAACTGGGGCAGCCGCTGCCGACGCCGGCGCAGTTGCGCGCCTGGATCGGCCCGCCGCTGCGCGACAGCTTCCAGCAGCACTTCCCCGACGACGCGGCATTGGTGGAGCGGGCGCTGACGCTGTACCGCAGCCGCTACGACAGCCACGGCTGGCGCGAGCACACGGTGTTTCCGGACATCGGCGCAGCGGTGGAGGCGATCGCCGCGGCCGGCCACCGCCTGGCGGTGGTGACCTCGAAGAACGAGCGCTTCGCGCGCCGCATCGTCGAGCATCTGCCGTTCGGCGCCCGCTTCGAGGACGTGATCGGCGCCAGCGACGACGGTGCGCGCCGGGCCAAGCCCGAGCTGATCGCCGAGGCGCTGCGGCGGCTCTCTGTCGTGCCGGCGCAGTGCCGCATGATCGGCGACCGGCGCATGGACATCGACGGCGCGCGCCATCACGGCATGCGCAGCATCGGCGTGCTGTGGGGCTTCGGCGATGCCGAGGAACTGCGCCAGGCCGGCGCCGATGTCCTCGCGCAGACGCCGGCGCAGTTGCCGGCGCTGGTCGCGGCCTGAGGCCTGCATGCGTCGGCGTGTCCGGCGCATGCGAGGGGCGCCATGCACGGCATGGCGCACGCTGCGATCGCCACTGCAACGTCCGCAGGCCGGCGTCTGCGGGCGTGGCGTGACCACATACTGTCCCGCATTGTCCGGTCGCTATGCCGGGCCGCGCGGGCGTCTATGCCGAAATGCCATGCCGTGTGATGGGCGCGTGTGCTAGCTTTGAGCGCTTTTCCAAGGATGCCGTCATGATCGAACGCCAGCGCCGCACCAAGATTCTCGCCACCCTCGGTCCGGCCACCGACCCGCCCGGCGTGCTCGAGGATCTGTTCCGCGCCGGCGTCAACGTGGTGCGGCTGAACTTCAGCCACGGCGATCCGTCCGGCCAGGCCAAGCGCGCCGCCGAAGTGCGTGCCGCCGCGGCTCGCGTCGGCGCCGAGATCGGCATCCTCGCCGACCTGCCGGGTCCGAAGATCCGCATCGAGCGCTTCGCCCAGGGCAAGGTCTCGCTCAAGCTCGGCGACCGCTTCGACCTGATCGCCGACCCCAACGCCGCGCCCGGCGATGCGACCCAGGTCGGGGTCAGCTACCTGGGCCTGCCGCAGGACGTGGCCGCCGGCGACGTGCTGCTGCTGGACGACGGCCTGGTGCAGTTGCAGGTGGTCGAGGTCAATGGCGAGCGCATCGTCACCAGCGTGCTCAACGACGGCGTGCTGTCCGATCGCAAGGGCTTGAACAAGCAGGGCGGCGGCCTGTCGCTGGGCGCGCTGACCGAGCGCGACAAGGAACTGATCGGCATCGTCGCCAAGATCGGCGTGGACTTCATCGCCGTGTCGTTCTGCCGCAACGCCGAGGACATGAACGAGGCGCGCCGCATCGCCCGCGCGCACGGCTGCGACGCGGCGCTGGTGTCCAAGATCGAGCGCACCGAGGCGATCGAGAACCTCAGCGAGATCGTCGAGGCCTCGGACGTGGTGATGGTCGCGCGTGGCGACCTGGGCGTGGAGATCGGCGACGCCGAACTGCCGGGCCTGCAGAAGAAGATCATCAAGGAATCGCTGGCGCAGAACAAAGTGGTGATCACCGCCACGCAGATGCTGCAGTCGATGGTGGAGAGCCCGATCCCGACCCGCGCCGAAGTGCTGGACGTGGCCAACTCGGTGATCGACGGCACCGACGCGGTGATGCTGTCGGCCGAGAGCGCCGCCGGCGCCTATCCGATCCGTGCGGTCGAGGCGATGGCGCGCATCTGCCTGGGCGCCGAGCGCCAGTTCGAAACCGAAACCGACTTCGGCATGGCCCCGCGCAACCTCGAGCGTGCCGACCAGGCCATCGCCATGGCCACGATGTTCCTGTCCCAGCACGTGGGCGTGCGCGCGATCGTGGCGATGACCGAATCCGGTGGCACCCCGCGCTACCTGTCGCGCTTCCGCGCCAAGGCGCCGATCTTCGCGGTGACCCGCCACGACGGCGCGCGTCGGCACATGGCGATGATGCGCGACGTGTTCCCGATCAACTTCGACAGCCGCGGCCTGACCCCGCGCGAGGCCGCGCGCGGCGCGATCCGCGTGCTGGTCGAGGCCGGCCTGCTGGCGCCGGGCGACCGTGTGGTGTTCACCAGCGGCGAGCACATGGAAACCCACGGTGCCACCAACACCCTGCGCCTGCTCGAAGTCGGCCCGGACGGCCGCGCCAGCGGCCTCGGCGAACTCTGAAGGACGCGCGGTGCGGCGGCCAAGGCCGCCGCACCGTCGGCACCACCTGCTCGATCGCGCATGGAACGGCGCGGCATCCATCGTTCCCTGATCGCGATTCCCTATGACGTCCACGAGCGCGCACGCCGAACTCGGGCTGGAACTGCCCGAGCGCCCCGGCACGCATTGTCTTGAACACCTGATCCAGGCCTCGGCCACGCGCGAGCTTGTGGTCACCGAGGACATCCGCGACCGCCGCGGCATCCTGCTGGTCGCCAAGGGCCAGCGCATCAATGCCGGCCTTCGCGAACGCCTGATCGCGCGGCGCCTGCTGCGCCCGCTCGAATCCTCGCTGGCGTTCTGCGAGGAGCTGCGCCCGAGCGAAGTGCAACTGGCCGCGCAGCGCGAGCTGGACGAACACCCGCACCTGCGCGTGCTGCTGGGCGACGACGTGCAATCGGTCATGACCGCGCTGGCCCGTGCCCGCACGCTGGGCGCGCCCGGCACCTTGCTGACCACGCTCGGCCAGACCCGACCGGCCGCGTTCTCGCACGCGGTGCGGGCGGCGATGCTGGTGGCCTGGCTGGCGGCGCTGCTGTCGCGCTCGGACGCGGCGATGCGCGAGGCCGCGGAGGTCGGTCTGCTGCACGATCTCGGCGAGATGTACGTGGATCCGGCGGTGCTGGAGCTGCCGGAAGCGCAGCAGGATTTCGCGCAGTGGCGCATGCATTGCGTGCATCCGGTGATCAGCGCCGCGTTGCTGGGCGAATCCGGCGTGTACTCGGCGCAGCAGGCCGCTGCCGCGCGCGAGCATCACGAACGCATCGACGGCTCCGGCTATCCGGTCGGCGCGCCAGTGCTGTCGCCGCTGGGCCGGTTGATCTCCTGCGCCGAAGCGCTGGATGCCTTGCTCGAACGCGAGCACGGCCATGCGCACGCGCTGGCGCGGATGCGCATCGCGCTGCGCATGGTGCCCGGGCAGTTCCCGCGCGACGTGGTCGATCTGTTGACCGAGCGGTTGCGCGATTGCGCGCTGGAGCCGGCGCCGACGCACGACCCGCAGGGCCTTCGGGAGGTGGTGGCGGCCTCGCTCGACGGCCTGGAACAGGCTCGCGACGAGGTATTGCGGCTGCAGCGCGGCGGCGACCTGCGCGAAGACGAGCGCGCGGCCCTGCAACACCTGCTGCTGCTGATCGTCGGCTACATCATGGCCATCCACGATTCCGGTGCCGGCAAGATGGTCGAGCAGTTGCCGTGGCTGATCGCCGCGCCGGAGGCGGCCGAGGAGGTCGATCGCATCTGCTGCGAGTTGCGCTGGCAACTGCCCGGGCTGCGCCGCCATGCCGCGTTGCTGGCGCACCGCCGCGCGCGCAGCGCCGACGACTGGCGGCCCGTGCTCGATGCGCTGGACATCGCACTGCCGGCGGCGCAGGCCGCGCATCCGCCGGCACCGGCACCAGCCGCGGGCGCTGCGCCGCTGCAGACGGCGCAGGTCGACGAAGAGGCGCAGTCCGAGGCGATGACGGACGCGCTCGGCTGAAGCCGACCGAGTGCGGTCTACGCCTGTAACCGCTTGCAGCGCTGGCGGTAACGGAATGCATGCAGGCCGGCCCGGTATACTGGGGGTTCCCCCGTTGCAGCCATCAGGAACCGTATGAGCATCGAACAGCTTGCCGAAACCGCACAGGCAATGGTCGCCCCGGGCAAGGGCATCATCGCGATCGACGAATCCACCAGCACGATCGCCAAGCGCTTCGCCGGCGTGGGCATCGAGAATGTCGAAGAGAACCGCCGTGCCTACCGCGAGCTGCTGCTGACCACGCCGAAGCTGGGCGACCACATCTCCGGCGCGATCCTGTACGACGAGACCATCCGCCAGAAGACCAAGGACGGCGTGCCGTTCGCCAAGTACATGGCCGAGCACGGCATCATCCCCGGCATCAAGGTCGACAAGGGCACGCATCCGCTGGCCGGCATGCCGGGTGAGCTGATCACCGAAGGCCTGGACGGCCTGCGCGCACGCCTGGAGGAGTACTACAAGCTCGGCGCGCGCTTCGCCAAGTGGCGCGCGGTCATCACCATCGGCGAGGACATCCCGTCCGGCGTGTGCATCGAGACCAACGCGCATGCGCTGGCCCGCTACGCCGCGCTGTGCCAGGAGCAGGGCCTGGTGCCGATGGTGGAGCCGGAAGTGCTGATGGACGGCGACCACGACATCGAGACCTGCTACGAAGTCACCGAAGCCACGCTGCGTTCGCTGTTCGGCGCGCTGTACGAGCAGAACGTGGTCCTGGAAGGCACCATCCTCAAGGCATCGATGGTCATCGCCGGCAAGGACTGCGACGAGCAGGCCAGCGTCGAGGAAGTGGCCGAGTCCACCGTGATGTGCCTCAAGAGCACCGTGCCGGCGATCCTGCCGGGCATCGTGTTCCTGTCCGGCGGCCAGACCGACGAGCAGTCCACCGCGCACCTCAACGCGATGAACCAGCTCGGCAACCTGCCGTGGCCGCTGAGCTTCTCCTATGGCCGCGCCATGCAGCAGGCCGCGCTGAAGCTGTGGGCGCAGGACATGAAGGGCAATTTCGCCAAGGCGCAGCAGGTGGTGTACGAGCGCGCCAAGGAAAACGGCCTGGCCGCGCTGGGCAAGTGGCAGGGCTGAGTCCTCCTGACACCGCCTACGAAGAACGCCGGCATCGCCGGCGTTTTTCGTTTTGAGGCCCAGTGTCGTGCGGATGATGCGCGCAGAGGTGCTTTCGCAGCGCTGACGCCAGCGATAGGGCGTGCGTAGAAAAAACGCCGCACTGCGCTCAGGGCGCCAACGCGGCCGGCGCGTGGAAGCGGTAGCCGCTGTTGCGCAGGGTCTTCACCGGCAACGGGCGTCCGCTGATCTCTTCCACGCGGCGCCGCAAGCGGTACATCTGCGTGTCGAGTCGGCGCCGGTCGTACTCGAGGAAGTTCACGCCCAGCGCTTTGGCGCGCAGTCACTCTTTACGGCGTCCCACGACACGGTATCGGGGGAATGCCGCAGTGCGCGGTGCCGCCGCCATTGCAGACGATCGACGATGCCTGCGATCGGGTGGAGCGCAGGCATCGCATGGTCAGGCGCTTGATGCGGGCGCTTGGGATGAAGATGCTCGGCTGGGCCCCGCCAGCAATCGGCCGCTCAGGCCGCGGTGGCGCACTGCATGTCGCGCAGCGCCTGTCGGTATGCCTTGGTGGTGGCGTCGTTGTAGGCCACCAGGATGATCCGCTTCGGCACCGCATGCGCGCGCTGCCAGGCGTCGGTCTCGGCGACCGCGATGCGTGTGGCCTGGTGCAGCGGGTAGCCGTAGACGCCACAGCTGATCGCCGGGAAGGCGACCGAGTGCAGACCCATCTGTTCGGCCAGGCGCAGGGCGCGCCAGTAGCAGTTGGCGAGCAGGGCCGGTTCGTTGTGGGCGCCGTCGCGCCACACCGGGCCCACCGTGTGCAGCACGTGCCGCGCCTTGAGCCGGTGGCCCGCAGTGGCGCGAACCTCGCCCACCGGGCAACGCACGCCCGGCTTGAGTTCCGGCAGGCGCCGGCATTCTTCCAGCAGGTCCGGGCCGGCGGCACGGTGGATGGCGCCGTCCACGCCGCCGCCGCCGAGCAGGGACTCGTTGGCGGCGTTGACGATCGCGTCCACGTCGAGTTGGGTGATGTCGCCTTGCCAGATTTCGATGTTCATACGCCGATCTTTAGGGGAGCCGAATGATGGACACGTGAGGGTGTCGCCACTGCCGTCGCGCATTGCCACAGCCGCTTAACCGGCTAGCGGCAAGACTGGCGCGCCCCTATCTCAGCACCTGCGACATGAACCCGAATCCGCCGCCACCGCAGGTCGCCGAGGCCATCGCGCAGGGCCAGATCATCAAGGCGATCAAGCTGCTGCGGACGCACAGCGGCATGGATCTGCGCAGCGCCAAGGAGCAGGTCGACGCGTGGCTGCTGGACGGCGCGGCGCGCTCGGTGACGGACCTGCTCGACCGCCATGCCTCCGGCGCGGCGGCAAGGCCGGATACCACGGCCGAGGCGCACGCGCCGGCCGTGGCCGAGGAACGGCGGCTGCCGCCGGCGGCGGAACTGGCGCTGCGCCGCGGCGAGCGGCGCAAGGCCGCCAAGCTGGTGTTCGAGCACTACCCGGACATGTCGCTGCGCGAGGCCCTGGAGATGGTGCAGCGGCATCTGCGGTCGGCGCCGACGCTGGGCGCTGCTTCGACCGTGGTGGCCGGCGACCGCGGCGGGGCCTGGCGTTGGGTGCTGCTGGCGCTGCTGCTGGTCGCGGCAGCGGCCTGGTGGCTGCTGCGTTGAGGCGAACCCCCGTGGCGACGGCTACAGCCAGCGCGCCACCTGCGCGCAGTAGCGGTCGTAGGCGCTGCCGAAGCGCTCGCGCAGGCGGGCCTCCTCGTAGGGGATCACCACCCACTGCAAGGCCAGCAGCGGCAACGGCAGCAGCAGCGCCGACCACGGCCAGCCGATCTGCACGCTCAGGCCGAGGTAGCTCAGGGTCAGGCTGACGTACATCGGATTGCGGGTATGCCGATACGGCCCGTGGCAGACCAACTGCGAAGGTGCGCGCTTGGGCAGCAGGGTGGTGCGGCCGCGCGCGAACAGCACGAAGCACCAGCACGCCAGCAGCAGGCCGGCGAGCGCGACCACGCCGCCGCCCAACTGCAGCCAGGCCAGGGCGGCGCCCTGCGGCAGCGGCAAGGGCAGCGCGTGCTGCAGGCTGGCGCCGAGCAGCAGCGCCAGCAGGAAATGCGCCGGCGAGGTCGTGCGCACCAGCAGCGGCACGCGCGCCTGCGCGCGTACGGGCGGTGGATCGGTGCGGTCGGTTCGTTCGTGCATGAAGTCCTTCCCTGGTCTGGTTGCGGCCGCGCAAGTTTACGCGGCTGCCCACGGCGTTCGCGCGCGAGCGCGTCACGGATGCCGCGAGCGCGGCCCGACAGCGCCCGGCGGCGTATCGCGCGCGTGGCAATGCACGTAAACCGATTACCCTAGCGCCCACGCGGCACGTCGCACGCGCTTGCGTTTCGACGTGCCGGATCCGTCCACCTCGACCGCTGTCCTTGCGCGCCGATCGTGTCCCGTTTCCGTTCCGCCATCCGCTTTCACGCCTCATGCCGATCGCCTCCACCAGCACCGCCAACACTCTCGCGTCCTCATCCGCCATCGCCCCACGCCGCCGGGTCATCCTCGAGGACGACATCGACGGCTTCACCCCGGCGCAGCTGCTGTTGCTGCAATCGCCCGAGGTCGAGGTGCTCGGCATCTCGGTGGTCAGCGGCAACATCTGGCGCGACGAGGCGCTGGCGCATACGCGCCGGCTGCTGGAAATCGCCGGGCGCGGCGAGGTGCCGGTGTTGCCCGGCCCGGTGTTCCCGCTGCTCAACAGCGAATTGGCCACCGAGCGCTGGGAAGCGCTGTACGGCAAGCTGCTGTGGAAGGGCGCCTGGACCAAGCAATGGGTCGAGCACGACACGGTGCAGAGCGCGCCGCGCTACCACGCCCACGACGTGGTCCCGGACCTGCCGCTGGGCAATCCCACCGTGGTGCAGGCGGCCAGCGAGCCGGCCGCCTTGTTCATGATCCGCAAGGTGCGCGAGTTCCCCGGCGAGGTCAGCATCGTCGCCACCGGGCCGTTGACCAACCTGGCGTTGGCGCAGCGGCTGGACCCGGAGTTCGCCTCGCTGGCCAAGGAACTGGTCTACATGGGCGGCAGCCTCAACCCGCGGCAGCGCCGCGACAGCGTGTCGGCAGCGCAATTCGCGCGCGAGTTCGTCAATTCGCCGCGGCGCGAGTTCAACATCCGCTGGGATCCGGAGGCGGCCAGCATCGTGATGCGCTCGCCGTGGCGGCGCATGGTGATGGTGCCGGTGGATCCGTCCACCGCCACCGAACTGACCCCGCAGTTGCTGGCGCGGATGAGCGCCGCCGACACGCCGATCGGCCATGCGCTGCGCCGGCGCGAACCCGGCTTCCCGATGTGGGACGAACTGGCCACCGCGCTGTGGCTGCGCCCGGAACTGGCCACCGTCAGCGAGACCCTGTACGTGGACACCAACACCGAGTTCGGCGCCGGCTACGGCGACATCCTGTCGTGGGCGCCGGGCTACCAGCCGGGCCTGGGCGAGCAGGCGCAGCAGGTGGTGCGCGAGGTCGACGTGGCGGCCATCGAAGAGTTGTTGGTAGAGCGCCTGACCGCGCCGCAGCCGCCGGCGCTGGGCGCGCCGCTGCCGGGCTGAGGCATGGCGCACGCGGATGTGCAGTCCGGTGCAAGGCGCGGCGTCGTGGTGCGCAGCGGACCTGTGTCCATGCCGCTCGCATGCGGCACAGGCGGGGCGCCGGTCTGGGCCCTTCCGGCATGAGCGCGTCCTCGCCCGATGATCGCCTCGCCCAAGCGAAGGCCTTGGCGATGGCGGCGTTCCAGGATCCGCAGCGTGCCGATGCGCGGCTGGCCGAGGCCGAAGCGTTGTTGCGCGCCGCGGCCAGGGCGGCGCCGGCCGATCCCGGCGCACTCACCTGCCTGGGCGCGGTGCTGTGCGATCGCGGGCACTACCGGCGGGCGCTGACGGCATTGCGCCGCGCCGAGCGCCTGCAGTCCGACGATCGCAATACCTACTTCAACCTCGGCGTGGCCTTGCTCAACGTGGGCCAGGAGGCCGAGGCCAGGGCCGCGTTCCGGCAGGCGGCGAGCTTGCGCGCCGCCGCGGGGTCATGGACGGCGTACTTCGATCCGCACGCGCACTAGCGATGCCGCGCCGATGTGGCGCGGCGAGCGCGCAGGCGCCACGGTGCGCTTACGGCAGGCCGGCCAGCCAGTCGTCGTCGCTGCCTTCGTTGATGTCGGCGAACAGCGGCGTGGAGAAATAGCGCTCGCCGGTATCCGGCAGCATCGCCAGGATCACCGCGCCGGGCGTGGCGGTCTCGGCCACCCGCAGTGCGGTGGCGACGGTGCCGCCGCCCGAGATGCCGGTGAAGATGCCTTCCTCGGCGGCGAGGCGGCGCGACACCGTGATGGCGTCGGCGTCGTCCACGCTCAGCACGTCGTCGTAGACCTCGCGGTTGAGTACCTCGGGCACGAAGTCCGGGGTCCAGCCCTGGATCTTGTGCGGCTTCCACTCCTGGCCCTGCAGCAGGGCCGCACCGGCCGGCTCGGTGGCGGTGATGCGTACTTCCGGGCGGGCCAGGCGCAGCACTTCGCCGACGCCGGTGAGCGTGCCGCCGGTGCCCCAGCCGCTGACGAAATGGTCGAGCCGGCGGCCGGCGAAGTCGCGCAGGATCTCCGCGGCGGTGGTGCTGCGGTGGTAGGCCGGATTGGCCGGGTTGGCGAACTGCCGGGCCAGGAACCAGCCGTGCTGCTTGGCCAGTTCCTCGGCCTTGCGCACCATGCCGCTGCCGCGCTCGGCGGCCGGGGTCAGGATGACCTTGGCGCCGTAGGCGCGCATCAGCTTGCGGCGCTCGATCGAGAAGGTCTCCACCATCGTCGCCACGAACTTGTAGCCGCGCGCGGCGGCGACCATCGCCAGGGCCACGCCGGTGTTGCCGGAGGTCGCTTCGACGATGGTGTCGCCGGGCTTGAGCAGGCCGCGCGCCTCGGCGTCGAGCACGATCGCCAGGGCCAGGCGGTCCTTGACCGAACCGCCGGGATTGAAGGCTTCGACCTTGACGTAGAGGTCCACGTGCGCCGGCGCCAGGCGTTGCAGCTTGACGATCGGGGTGTGGCCGATGGTGTCGAGGATGTTGTCGTAGATGGCCATGCGTGGGGTCTCCGGAAAGTGCGGGTCAGGCGGCGTGGGCCAGGGTAGGCACGGCCGGCTTCGGGGAAGGTGAGGGCGCGCGCAACGGCGCGGCGCCGAACCAGTGCAGGGTGTCGGCCAGCGCGGCGACCTCGCCGAGGATCAGCAGCGCCGGCGCGCGCACCGCATGCGCACGGGCGGTGTCGGGCAGGTCGGCGAGGGTCCCGAGCACCACCCGCTGCTCGGTGCGCGAGCCGTTCTCCACCAGCGCGAACGGCGTGCTGGCGGCGCGGCCGGCGGCGAGCAGGCGCGTGCGCACCGTGTCCAGGCCGGCCACGCCCATGTACACCGCCAGGGTCTGTCGCTCCTGCGCCAGCGCGGCCCAGTCCAGGGTGTCCAGCGAGGCCTTGCAGTGCGCGGTGACCAGGCGCAGCGATTGCGCGTGGTCGCGATGGGTCAGCGGGATGCCGGCGTAGGCGGCGCAGGCCAGTGCGGCGGTGATGCCGGGCACCACGGCGTAGTCCACGCCGTGGGCGCGCAGGTACTCCAGTTCCTCGCCGCCGCGGCCGAACACGAACGGATCGCCGCCCTTCAGCCGCACCACTCGGCGCCCGCGCCGCGCGTGTTCCAGCAGCAGCGCGTGGATCTGCTCCTGGGCGACGCTGTGGCCGTCGGCCGACTTGCCGACGGCGATGCGTTCGGTGCCCGCCGGCACAAGCTGCAGGATCGCGGCGCTGACCAGGCGGTCGTGCAGGACCACGTCGGCCTGGCGCAAGGCGTGCAGCGCGTGACCGGTGAGCAGGCCGGGATCGCCAGGGCCGGCGCCGACCAGGGTCACGCTGCCTGGGCGCAGCGGCGGCAGCGTCGACTTGGCGGCGGCATCCGCCGGCGTCGCCAGCGCCTCGGCCGGCAACGCCTGCGCCAGCACCCGCTTGGCGGTAGCGGCCTGCAGCGCCTGGCGGTTGGCCGCGGCGTCCTCGCTGGCGGCGATCAGGTACCAGACGCTGTCCAGCCAGGCGCTGTCGAAGGCGCCGCGCCGCCACGCCAGCCGCCCCTGCGCGGCCAGCGCGTGCAGCGTCGGGGTCAGGGCCGGTGCCGCCACCTGCGGCGCGGCGCCGGCGGCGAGCAGCGCCTGCACCTGGCGCTCGGCGGCCGCGCCGCCGCCGATCACCAGCACGGCCCGGTCGCGCAGGTCCGGATACAGGGCAATCGGGGCTGGGCTCACAGGGACGGCTCGCAACGCGGGGCAGACGGGAGCGACGACCGTAGCGCCGGCTCATAGCCCCAGGAAATGACTTCATGCCCACCGCAGATAGCTTTCGGTTATAAGGTGAAAGGCCGAATTCCACTACAGTCGAGCGTCTCCGCCAGGCGGCGCCTCGCCCTCGTCCCGATGACGCTGACCCAACTCCGCTATCTCGTCGCCATTGCCGATGCCGATCTGAACATCACCCTGGCGGCGGCGCGCGTGCATGCCACCCAGCCGGGGCTGTCCAAGCAGCTCAAACAACTGGAGGACGAACTGGGCTTCCTGCTGTTCGTGCGCAAGGGCCGCAGCCTGGAGACGGTGACGCCGGCCGGGCGCGAGGTGATCGAGCGCGCCCGTGCGGTGCTGGCCGAGGCCAACAACATCCGCACCTATGCGGCCAACCAGCGCCGCGAGAGCCAGGGTCAACTGACCCTCACCACCACCCACACCCAGGCACGCTTCGTGCTGCCGCCGGCGGTGGCGCAGATCAAGCAGGCCTATCCGCAGGTCAGCGTGCACCTGCAGCAGGCCGCCGAGAGCGCGGCGCTGGACCTGCTCAGCCAGGGCGATGCCGATATCGCCATCGTCAGCACCGCCGGCACCGCGCCGGCGGCCGGCATCGCGGTGCCGCTGTACCGCTGGCGGCGGCTGGTGCTGGTGCCGCGCGGGCATGCGCTGGACGTACCGAAGCGGGTGCCGGACATGGCCGCGCTGGCGGCGCAGCCGCTGATCAGCTACGAATCCTCGACCCGCGCCGGCTCCTCGCTGCAGCGCGCCTTCGGCCGGCTTGGGCTGGAGCCGCGGATCGCGTTGACCGCGCTCGATGCCGACCTGATCAAGACCTATGTGCGCACCGGGCTCGGCGTGGGCCTGCTGGCGGAGATGGCGGTGAGCGCCAACGACACCGACCTGCGCGCGTGGCCGGCACCGCCGGAGATTCCCGAGTGCATCGCCTGGGCGGTGCTGCCGCGCGACCGCGTATTGCGCGACTACGCGCTGGAACTGGTGCACGTGCTGGCGCCGCAGATCGACACCCGCGACCTGCGCCGGGTGATGGAGGGCAACCAGCAGCCGGACTGGCCGGCGCCGCCGAGCTGGGAAGCGCTGACCCAGACCATCACCAGTTGAAGCCGGGAATGGGGAATCGGGATTGGGGAATGGCAACAGCGGCGCCGCGTTCGCGATGCGTCGATTGGCTTCGGGCAGACGTCCGGGCAAAAGACATGCGGGCAACGACACCGCGGCCTGTGCGGGATGCTGGAACGAAGACCCGCATCGATGCATCGACATGGCCGCTTGGTGCGGCTGATTAGGCCATCGCCAGCCAAGGCGCGATGAAGTCGGGAATCGGGAATGGGGAATGGCAACAGCGGCGCCCCGTGCTCGATGCGTCGACGGCTTCGGACAGGCTTCCGAGCAAAAGAAGCAAGGGCAACGGCATCGCGGCCTGCACTGGAATGCTGGAATGCAGACCACGCACTGGCGCGGCTGCCCGCCGCGCGCGTTGCCGCTGCCGGAGCCGCCGCCTATCATGCGGCCCGCTCTGCCACCCGGCAGACCGCGACCCTGGACGTGCCGGCGGCGGCCGGCACTGCGCCGCCGCCGTGCGGCCGCCGCCCAGGGCGCGTCGATTTCCCCAACGCAAGGACGCCCGATGCATCCTGTTCTTCAGCACAACCTGTTCTTCGTCAAGGAACAGGTCGGCATGTTCAAGGCCGCCAACAACTACGACGTGTTCGACCCGCACAGCAACCGCAAGCTGCTGGAATGCCGCGAGCCGAACCTGGGCGTGTTCACCAAGATCTTTCGTTTCAGCGACTACAAGCGCATGACCCCGTTCCAGGTGGAAGTGCGCAGCCCGGACGGGCAGAAGGTGCTGACGGTCAAGCGCGGGTTCTCGCTGTTCCTGTCCAAGGTCGAGGTACTGGACGAGCACGACCGGCTGGTCGGTTCCTTCAGCCAGAAATTCTTTTCCATCGGCGGCAAGTTCGATGTGCTCGATGCCCAGGGCGCGCCGGTGTGCACGCTGCGCGGCAAGTGGACCAGCTGGGATTTCCGCTTCGTGCAGGGCGAGCACGAACTGGCGCAGGTGTCCAAGAAGTGGGCCGGGCTGGGCAAGGAACTGTTCACCAGCGCCGACAACTACATGCTGTCGATCGCCGACAGCGTACCGGCCGAGGATCCGCGGCGGATCCTGATCATGGCGGCGGTGCTGTGCATCGATATGGTGTTGAAGGAGTGATGGTGAGGCCGGGAGTGGGGATTCGGGATTGGGGAATCGCGGTGAAGCCGGGAATGGGGATTCGGGATTCGGGATTCGCAAAGGCGGGATTTCCGCGGCGGCTGCGCCCAGGCCCCTCACGCTGAGCGGGCGTGGCCATTGTGAGAGGGACTTCAGTCCCGACTGCATGCGGGTCGAGCCGCACCCTTCTCCCACCGGGAGAAGGTGCCCCGAAGGGGCGGATGAGGGGGCGGGCGCCAGCGGCAGCTCCTGCGCCCGGCACGGCTCAGGTGACGGGCGCGGCCGCCGGCAGCAGCACGGTGAAGCGGGTGCCCTGGCCGGGCTGGCTGCGCACTTCGACGGTGCAGCCCAGGGTCTCGGCGGCGCGGCGCACGATCCACAGGCCGAGGCCGAGGCCGTCGCTGCGCGGGTCGGCCTGGCGGAAGGCCTGGAACAGCGTGCGCAGGCCGTCTTCGTCCATGCCGATGCCGCGGTCGATGATCTCCACCGCCACCTGGTCGCCAAGGCGCCGGCAGCCGATCAGCACCTTGCCCTGCGCGGTGTATTTGACCGCGTTGCCCAGCAGGTTGCCGAGCAAGGTGGACAGCAAGGGCGCACTGCTGCGCACGCGCAGGGACGTCGGCACGCTGCGCAACCGCACGCCCTTGGCCGCCGCCTGCGGCTGCCAGGTGGCCAGGATCGGCGCCAGCACGTCGGCCAGGGCCAGGTCCTGCAGCGCCGGCAGGCGCAGTTCGCCGGCGGCGGCGTTGGTGGCGAGCTGGTCGAGTCCGCTGGCGACCTGGTTCAAGGCGGCGCGCGCGGTCTCCAGCGAACCATCCTGCGCGGCGTCCTGCTGACGCTGCAGCTTGCTCAGCGCGTAGGACGCGGTGCGCAGCGGCGCCTTCAGATCGTGGCCGGCAATGGCCATCAGGCGGCTGCGGTAGTGGTTGGATTCCTGCGCCATGTGCAGTGCCTTGCGCAGTTCCAGTTGCCCCATCGCCTGGCGCGCCAGCGCGCGCAGCGCTTCGATCTGCTCGTAGCTGAGCTGGCGCGGGCGCCGGTCCAGCACGCACACCGTGCCCAGGGCCAGGCCGTCGGAGGTCTTCAGCAGCGCGCCGGCGTAGAAGTGCAGGCGCATGTCGCCGGTGACCAGCGGGTTGCAGGCGAAGCGCGGGTCCTCGCGGGTATCCGGCACCAGCAGCAGGTCGTCCTCGAGCAGGGCGTGCGCGCACAGCGAGGTCGCCAACGGCGTTTCGCGCGTGCCCAGCCCGATCTCGCTCTTGAACCACTGGCGCTCGCTGTCGATCAGGTTGACCACCGCGATCGGCGCCTGGCAGATCAGCCCGGCCAGCCGGGTGATGTCGTCGAACGCCGGCTCGCGCGGCGTGTCCAGGATCGCGTAGCTGTGCAGTGCGTCCAGGCGCAGCGCTTCGTTGCGGGGCTTGGCCGCGCAGTAGACCGGGTCGGCGGCGGTTTCGACGGTGGACATGCAGCGCGACTCGGGCAGGAAGGCGCGCAGTTTATGGTACCTGTCACGGTTTTTGCCGACACGGCGTTCACGCGGCGCTCGCGTGAGCTGCACCCGTGCTTAGCGAATTCGATGGAGCGTCGGCGACCCCTCGCTTCAGCCCACCCAGCGGCCCTGCGCGTCGACCAGCAACGTGCCGTCCTCCTGGGCGAAGGCGCCGCGCTGCGGCGACGGCAGGATCTCCAGCACCGTCTCCGACGGCCGGCACAGGCGCGTGCCCAGCGGGGTGACCACGATCGGCCGGTTGAGCAGGATCGGGTGTTGCTGGATGGCGTCCAGCAGCGCGTCCTCGTCCAGCGCCGGATCGTCCAGTCCCAACTCCGCGTACGGTGTGGCCTTCTCGCGGATCAGTGCGCGCAGCGGCTGGCCGCTGGCGGCCGCCAGCGCCTGCACGGTGGCGCGGTCCGGCGGTGTCTTCAGGTACTCGATCACGGTCGGTTCGACGCCGCTGTTGCGGATCAGCCCGAGCACGTTGCGCGAAGTGCCGCAGGCAGGGTTGTGGTAGATGGTGATCGTCGGCATGGGGCGGCTCGCTGGATGGACAGGACAAGGGCGGCCGGAAGGGACTGCGCTGCGCGGCCGCGGCCGATGGTGCCGCATTCGCGGCGCCATGCAAGGGCCACGCTCGTCGGACACCGCGCGTGCGCGGCGCTCGTCGCGGTCGTGGCCGGATGGGACCGGCCGGTCGTCGATCTGCAGCGACAGCGGGTCTGGCCGGGTAACCGATGGACCACCTTGCCGGGCGCCTGGCCGGCGGCAGGACGCCGCCTGAGGCCATGACGGAGGCAGGCGCCGTTGTTGACGGCCGTCGCCTGCCGACCGATGACGCGGTCCGTCCTGCACTTCCGCGACGCGGGGTGTGCGTCACTTCGCCGCACACCGCGTCGCAGGCGGTCCAATGGCCGGCACACCCTCTAGAATGCGCCGATGTTCCGTCTCCGCCAGCCGCCGTCGCTCTGGGCCGTGCTCGCCGCACTGGCGCTCGGCCTGTTGCTGCTGGCGCCGCCGATCAGTCAGTGGCGGCAGGCGCAGGCCGAGGCGGCGGCGCTGCAGGACCAGGCGCTGTGCACCAGTGGCGGCCTGCGCCTGGCGGCGCTGGCAGGTGCCATGTCTGCAGCGCATGGCGGCCATCACGACGATGCCGGGCTGGCGCATGCGCCGGCCTGCGATTACTGCCTGCTCGCCGCGCGGCTGCTGCCGTGGGTGGCGCTGTTGCTGGCGCTGCTGCCCTGGCGCTGTCCGCCGGCGCCGGTGGCGGCGCTGCGCCGCCGCGTCGTCACGGCCACCGCACGCCGCGCACACCCGGTGCGCGGGCCACCGCTGTTCTCCTGATCCACGGGTTGCCGTTTCCGTGCCGCGGCGCTGCTGCGGCATGTCCTCGTGCCGATGGAGTTTCGCCATGTTCCGCTTTTCTGCCATGCCGCCCGTGGCGGCGTGCTGCTGCGTGTGCCTCGCAGCGGTCGCGCCCGCCCGTGCCGCCGATGCGCCACCGGGCGCCGCCGGCGATTCCGTGCTCACCCTGGGCAAGGTCCAGGCCACCTCGCCGCTGGCCGCCGGTTCCAACGCGCGCAGCGTGTTCAGTTCCGTCGACATCCTCGGCGGCGACCTGCTGCAGGACCAGCACGTGGACTACAGCTGGGAACTGCTGATGCGCGCGCCCGGCGTGCAGGTGACCCAGTTCAAGATGGGCACCGACGCCGGGCGTTTTTCCTTTCGCGGCTTCAACGGCGAAGGCCGGGTCAATGCGGTCAAGCTGCTGATCGACGGCGTGCCCAGCAACGACAATGCCGGCGCCATGCCGTACCTGGATGCGGTATTCCCGCTGGACATCGCCGCGATCGAGATCGTGCGCGGCACCAACGACCCGCGCTACGGCCTGGACGCGATCGCCGGCAGCGTCGACGTGCTGACCCGCAGCGGCGGCAACGACGGCCGCGCCAGCGTCACCGTCGGCAGCTTCGGCACCCGCGAGGTGCAGGCGACGCAGGGCATCGAGCGCGGCGCCTGGAGCCAGAACTATTTCGCCGCCTGGCGCGACAGCGACGGCTACCGCGACCACGCCGACGCACGCAAGCACGCGTTCTCCGGCAAATGGTTCTATACCGATCCGGACGGGCGCTGGCGCGCCGGGCTCAGCGCGCGGGACTACCGCAACACGGCGTTGGAGGCGGGCTATCTCGACTACGCCACCGCGCAGCGCGCCCCGCGCAGTTCCCCCGACTACGCGCGCGACGACCGCAGCCAACGCCACACCACGCAGCTGTCGCTGCACCTGGACGGGCGTCTGGCCGACAGCGTGCAGGGCAGCGCCAAGGCGTACTGGAACCGCTACGACAACCAGCGCTGGGTGCGCTTCACCGCCGCCGGCGCGCAGCAGGAGCGCGACACCGACGAGCGCCAGCGCGGCGTGCTGGCCAGGCTCAGCTGGCGCCCGGCGCTGGCCCGCGCCGACGCCTTCGCGCTGGAGGGCGGGGTGGATGCGCAGTGGCAGGACAACATCTCGCAGCGCTACCGCACGGTGGCGCGCGTGCGCACCGCGCCGCTGCGCGACTGGGACTTCGATCTGCACACCGAAGGCGCCTACGTGCAGGCGGTGCTGCGCCCGACCGCGCGCCTGCAGCTGGTGCCCGGCTACCGGGTGGATCGCGTCGGCGGGCAGTTCCGCGACGTCGCCAGCGGCGCGCGCTATCCCGCCTACGCCTACGGCACGATCCGCCAACCCAAGTTCAGCGCGGTGTATGCGCTGACCGCGCAGGCCAGCCTGTACGCCAACATCGGCCGCACCTTCCAGATCGGCAGCGGCAACGGCGCCTATCGTACCCAGGCAGGCAACCTGGCGCCCTCGTTCAACGATGGCTGGGAGACCGGCCTCAAGTTCGCCGGCACGCAGCAGCGCTGGGACGCGCGCGTGGCTTACTGGGAGCAGCGCGCCTCCGACGAAGTGGCGACCATCCTCGGCGTGAACGGCAGTGTCGGCACCGGCGAGGTCGGCAATGTCGGCAAGACCCTGCGCCGCGGCTGGGACGCGCAACTGAACCTGCGTCCGGACGAACGTTGGACGCTGTGGCTGGCGTACTCGCGGCAACGCGCGCTGATCGTCACGCCGGACCCGAGTGCGCCTGACACACGCGGCAAGGAGATCGAGAACGTGCCGCACTATCTTGCGACGGCGGGCATCGACTGGCAGGCCACGCCGCGGCTGACGCTGTCGGCCTGGGGCAATGCGCAGGGCGACTACTACGTGGAGCGCAGCAACACCTTGGGCCGCTACGGCGGCTACGCGCTGGCCAATCTCGGTGCGACCTGGCGCTGGCGCGCGCAGCGCGAACTGTCGCTGCAACTGAAGAACCTGACCGATCGGCACTACGTCTACGCCTGGTACGACAGCGGGTCCTCCGGCTACTCGCCCGGCGACGGCCGCGCGCTGTACGCCACGCTGAGCTGGGGTTGGTGATGACCACGAAAGCCATCATCACCGAGGCGGCGCCGGCGCGCTTCTACCGCGCGGTGTGGCGCTGGCATTTCTATGCCGGCCTGCTGGTGCTGCCGCTGCTGCTCTGGCTGGCGCTGACCGGTGCGGCCTTCGTCTACCAGCAGCCGATCGACGGCTACTTCCACCGCGCGCTGAAGACCGTGCCGGTGCCGGAGCACGCGCAGGCGTTGGCACCGCAGCGGCTGCTGGATGCGGCCCTGGCCGCGCAACCGGGCCAGGCGCTGCGCTACACCACGCCGCTGCGGCGCGATGCCTCGGCCGAAGTGACCATCGCCACCGCCGATGGTCGCCACGCGGTCGTGTACGTGGATCCGTACCGGGCGCGGGTGCTGGGTCAGTTGCCCGAGCACGGCACCGTGGCCTGGACGATCCGCCGCCTGCACAGCCTCGACTATGTCGGCTGGTTCGCCAATGCACTGATCGAGGTGGCGGCCGGCTGGGCGATCCTGCTGGTGCTGACCGGCGTGTACCTGTGGTGGCCGCGCGGGCGCCGTGGCGGCGTGACCACGGTGCGCGGGCGGCCGGCGCAGCGCGTGTTCTGGCGCGATCTGCATGCGCTCACCGGCAGCGTGGTCGGTGCGCTGCTGCTGTTCCTGGCGCTGACCGGGATGCCGTGGTCGTGGTTCTGGGGCGCGCAGGTCAACCGCCTGGCCAATGGCCACCACTATGGCTATCCGTCCGGGCTGCGGGTGGATGTGCCGATGTCGACGCAGCGGCTGAGCGACAGCGAGGTGCCAGCGTGGTCGTTGCGGCAGGCGCGCCTGCCGCAATCGTCGCCGCCGGCCGCGGACCCGCATGCGGCGCACGGCGCGCACGATGGTCACGCCGAACACGGCGGCATGGCCGACATGCCGGACGCCGCGCCGGCGGCGGACGCGATCGGCCTGGATGCAGCGGTGGCGCGGTTCCAGGCGCGCGGCATCGCGCCGGGCTACAGCGTGGCGCTGCCGCGCGGCGTGCGCGGGGTCTATACCGCCTCGGTGTATCCGCCGGACCTGGCCCAGCAACGGGTGATCCATCTGGATCAGTACAGCGGCCAGGTGCTGCTGGACATGCGCTATGCCGACTACGGCCCGCTGGCCAAGACGCTGGAGTGGGGCATCAACGTGCACCTCGGCCAGGAGTACGGCGTGCTCAACCAGCTCATCCTGATCGGCGCCTGCCTGGGCATCGTGCTGCTGTGTGTGAGCGCCGCGGTGATGTGGTGGAAGCGGCGTCCGCAGGGCGGGCTCGGGGTGCCGCCGTTACCGGCGGATCGGCGCACCTTGCGCGGCGTGGTCGCGCTGCTGGCGCTGGGCGGGATGCTGTTCCCGCTGGTCGGCCTGTCCTTGCTGCTGATGCTGGCGCTGGACTGGGTGCTGGTGCTGCGGCGCGAGCCCGCGGTGGCGGCTTAGGAGGTCGGTGAGGCATCCACTGTGATTCTGCGGCGGTAAGCGAAGCCGTCGGCGCCTCCAGCCTGGCTGCAGTCGGGACTGAAGTCCCTCCCACAAGGAGGGATCAGTGGTCAGCGCTGGCGTCGGGACTTGCACAGGGGGCACGGGGCCGCCCTTGTAGGAGCGGCTTCAGCCGCGACCGGGGGGCATCGGAACGCCCGGTCGCGGCTGAAGCCGCTCCTACGGAAAAGACACGGTGTGGTCGGTACGTCTGTCGCGGCTGAAGCCGCTCCTAGAGTTCCTACAACAGGCCGGGCGCGTGCTGGAGCGCGTCACAGATCCTCGTGGATCCCGCACTCGCGCTTGAGCCCGAAGAAGCGGGTGTCTTCCTCGCGCATGCCCGGTTCCCAGCGGCGGGTGGTGTGGAAGTCGCCGATGGAGACGTAGCCCTGCTCCCACAGCGGGTGATAGGGCAGGTCGTGCTGCTGCATGTATTGCCACAGGTCGCGGTCGCTCCAGTCGGCGATCGGGTTGATCTTGTAGCGGTCGCCGCGCTTCTGCACGAACGGGGTCTGCGCGCGGCTGTCGGACTGGCTGCGGCGCAGGCCGGTGAACCAGGTGCCGACCTTCAGTTCGTCCAGGGCGCGGCGCATCGGCTCGACCTTGCGCAGGTTGTTGTATTGCTCGATGCCGACCATGCCCTGTTCCCACAGGCGGCCGTGGCGCGCTTCCATCCAGGCACGGCTGACCAGCGGGCGGTAGATCTTGAGATTGAGCTTGAGCCGCTCGGTGAGCGCGTCGGCGAAGCGATAGGTTTCGGCGAACAGGTAGCCGGTGTCGATCAGGATCACCGGGATGTCCGGGCGCTGCCGGGTCAGCAGGTGCAAGGTGGCCGCCGATTGCGCGCCGAAGCTGGACGACAACGCGGGCTCGGCCGGGCCGTGCTGCAGCGCCCAGGCCACCCGCTCCGGCGCGGACAGCGTCGCCAGCAGCGCATTGGCGGCATCGAGATCCAGGGCTGGCGCCGGTGCGTTGGCGGAGACGTTGTGGGAGGCAGCGGGCAGAGCGCTCATGCGTGCAGTTCCGACGGAATCAGGTGACGGTGGGTGGGGTAGGCGGGCAGTTCGACCACGCCGGTGCGGTGCAGGAAGTCGCCGAAGCGCTCGTCCGCGCCGCGTTCGCTGGCATAGCGTGCGAACAGCGGTTCCAGCGCGGCGAGGATCTCCGGCTCGGCGATGTTCTCGCGGTACAGGGTGTTGAGGCGCTGGCCGCGGTGGTCGCCGCCGAGCATCAGGTTGTAGCGCCCCGGCGCCTTGCCGACCAGGGCGATCTCGGCCAGGTACGGCCGCGAACAGCCGTTCGGGCAGCCGGAGAGGCGCAGCAGGATCGGCGCGTCTTCCAGGCCGTGGCGGGCCAGCAACGGTTGCAGCTGCGCGGCGAAGGCCGGCAGGTAGCGCTCGGCCTCGGCCATCGCAAGACCGCAGGTCGGCAGGGCCACGCAGGCCATCGCCGCGCGCGCCAGCGCGGTGGGCGCGCGGTTGCCGGCGTCCAGCGCGTGCGCGCGCACCAGCGCGTCGATCGCGGCGCGTTGCGCGGCGGGAATGCCGGCGATCACCAGGTTCTGGTTCGCGGTCATGCGGAAGTGCGCACCGTCGCCGTCGTCGCGCAGGTGCGCGGCGATCGCGCGCAGGCCGCTGAGGTGCTGCGCGCCGTCGGCGTGGTCGGCGATACGCCCGGCGGGCAGCGACAGGGTCAGGTGCCAGCGGCCGTCTTCGCCTTCGTTCCAGCCGTCGCGGTCGCCGTTGTGCTCGAAGGCGAAGGCGCGCACGGGCTGCAGGCGCACGCCGGCGCGGCGCTCGATCTCCGCCACCACCGTGTCCAGGCCGTGGTCGTCGATGGTGTATTTGAAGCGTGCGCGCTTGCGCACCGTGCGGTTGCCCAGGTCGCGCTGGGTGGTGACCACGGCGGTGGCGACGTCGAGCAACTGCGCGCGGTCGATGAAGCCGACTACGTTGGCCACGCGCGGGTAGGTCTCCGCGTCGCCGTGGCTGGCGCCCATGCCGCCGCCAAGACTGACGTTGTAGCCAGCCAGCGTGCCGTCGGCGTCGAGCACGCCGATGAACCCCAGGTCGTTGGCGAACACGTCGACGTCGTTGACCGGCGGCAGTGCGAAGCCGATCTTGAACTTGCGCGGCAGGTAGGCGTTGCCGTAGATCGGCTCGTCCTCCTGGCCGCTGCCGGCGACCTGCTCCTCGTCCAGCCAGATCTCGTAGTAGGCGCGGGTGTTGGGCAGCAGGTGTTCGGACACGCGCGCGGCATCGGCATAGAGCGTGGCATGCGCCTGCGAGGCCAGCGGATTGGCGGCGACCTGCACGTTGCGGTTGACGTCGCCGCAGGCGGCCAGCGTGTCGATCAGCGCGGCGTTGATCGCCTGCATGGTCGCTTTCAGTTCGCGCTTGATCACCCCGTGGAACTGGAATGCCTGGCGCGTGGTGATGCGCAGCGAGTGGTTGCCGTAGGTGGTGGCGATGGCGTCGAGCTTGAGCCACTGCGCCGGATCCACCACCCCGCCCGGGGTGCGCGTGCGGATCATGAACTGGTAGGCCGGCTCCAGCTTCTGCCGGCGCCGCTCCTCGCGCAGATCGCGGTCGTCCTGCTGGTAGCTGCCGTGGTACTTGATCAGGGTCTGATCGTCCTCGCGCAGCGCCCCGGTGACCGGATCGGCCAGGCTCTGCAGCAGCGACCCGCGCAGCCGCTGGCTTTTGTGCTTGATGTCTTCGACGGAATGGGACATTGAAGGGCCGGGATTGGGGAATGGGGATTCGGGATTGGTGGAGCGAGCAGACGTGTGCTGACGGATCAAAGCCTTCGACAGCAACAGGCGCGCGGATCGCCGCTTCGACGAATCCCCAATCCCGACTCCCAAATCCCGGCCTCAATAGACATCGCGCGCATACCGCCCCTCCCGCTGCAATTGGCTGAGGTAGGCCGCGGCGTCCTCGGGGCTGTGGGCGCCGTGTTCGGCGACGAGCTCCAGCAGGGTGGCGTGCACGTCCTTGCCCATGGCGATGGCGCCGCACACGTACAGGTGCGCGCCGTTCTGCAGCCAGTCGTAGACGGCGCGGCCGTGTTCGCGCAGGCGCTGCTGCACGTACACCTTGGCTGGCGCGGCGGTGCCGTGCAGCGGCTGCACGTCGCGCGAGAACGCCAGGTCCAGCCGGTGCAGTTCGCCGCTGCGCAGTGCCTGCTGCCATTCGGTCTGGTAGAGGAAATCGCGGTTGAAGTGGCGGGCGCCGAAGAACAACCAGTTGCGGCCGCTGGCACCGCTTTCGGCGCGTTCCTGCACGAAGCCGCGGAACGGCGCCACGCCGGTGCCGGGGCCGATCATCACGATGTCGCGGCTGCCGTCGGCCGGCACCCGGAAGCGTTCGTTGGGTTCGATGTAGACCGGCGCGCTGTCGCCTTCGGCCAAGGCGGCCAGATAGCCGCTGGCGGCGCCGCCATGCGCATGGCCGTGTGCGTCATAGGCGAGGACGTCGACGGTGAGGTGGGCTTCGTCGCCGACCCGCTTTTGGCTGGAGGCGATCGAGTACAGCCGCGGGACCATCGGCCGCAGCGCCTGCAGCAGCGCGGCGTGGTCCCAATCCGCCGGCCAGCGACGCAGCACGTCGATCACTTGGTGATCGGCGAGCAGCGCCGCCAGGCCGGCGGTCTGGGTGGGGTCGAGCAGCTCGGTCAGCGCGGTCGCGCCGGCGCGTTCGGCCACCGCGGCGAGCAACGGGCGCGAGGCCCGGGTCAGTTCGCGGTGGCCGCTGAGCCACTCGTGCAGGGACAGTGTCTGCCCATCGGCAGTGAATTCGACGTCACCGTCCAGTCGGGTCGCGGTCAACACCGCCTCGACCAGCGCGGGCGGATTGCGATGGCGCACGCCCAAGGCATCGCCGGGTTCGTAGTGCAGGCCGCTGCCGGCCAGCGACAGTTCCAGGTGGCGCACGTCCTTGTCGGCCTGGCCGTGCGCGGCGTAGCGCGGCCCCTTGAAATCGCGGCCGCTGATCGGCTGGTTGGCCAGCACCTCGGCGGCGAACGGCTGGGTGCGGCTCCACGTCGCGGCGGCGGCGCCGCGCAGCGGCGTCACCGTGGCCGATGGCGCCGCGGGCGTGCGGCCCAGCACGGCGCGTGCCTGCGCCAGCGCCTGCGCGCGCCACGGCGCGGCTACCGTTTCGATCTCCAGGTCGGCCTCGCCCAGCGGCAGCAGCCGCTGCGCGCCGAGTTCGGCCAGGCGCGCGTCCAGGCGCCGGGCGATGCCGCAGAAATCGGCGTAGCTGGAATCGCCCAGGCCGAGCACGGCGTATTGCAGCTGCGGCAGCTTCGGCGCGCGCCGGCCCTGCAGGAACTCGACGAAGCCGATCGCATCGTCCGGCGGGTCGCCCTCGCCCTGGGTGCTGATGACCACGTACAGCAGACGCTCGTTGCCCAGCTCGCGGGTGGGATAGGCGTCGGCGCGCAGCAGCCGCACCGCCAGGCCAGCGGTTTCGGCCTCGGCGGCCACCTGTTCGGCGGCGCGACGCGCGTTGCCGGTCTGGCTGCCGTAGACGATGCTCAACTGCGGCGCGGGCGAGGGGGCCGCGGCAGCGCCGGCGACCACGGCCAGCGCCGGGGTCGCCGGCCCCTGCGCCTGGGCCAGGCCGGCGGCGTAGCCGGACAGCCACCACAGGCCGGCCGCGTCCAGGCCCTCCACGGTCCGCGCCAGCAATGCCTTGCGCTCCTCGGGCAAGGGGCTGGGCGGCAACGCGGGCGAGGCGGCGGTCATGGCCGGTCCGATGTATGAGGAAGGGATGGCCGATGTTAGGGATTCGTTGCGCGGTGCAGAAAGGAACAGGGGTTATCGGCTCATGCCCGGGGCTTATTTCTGCCGAGTGGCCAGCGGACGCACACTGCCGACCCGACTGCCACGACCGCTGCTACGCTTCGGTCCGGTCTCCACTGCCTGCCGCTGCCGTCTCGATGAGTTCGTCACCCCTGTCCCATCTCGACCGCCTCGAGGCCGAGAGCATCCACATCCTGCGCGAGGTCGCCGCCGAATTCCGCAACCCGGTGCTGCTGTATTCGGTGGGCAAGGACAGCTCGGTGCTGCTGCACCTGCTGCTCAAGGCGTTCGCGCCGGCGCTGCCGCCGATCCCGCTGCTGCACGTGGACACACGCTGGAAGTTCCGCGAGATGATCGCCTTCCGCGACCACCGCGCCGCCGAGACCGGCGTGGAGCTTCGCGTGCACATCAATCCCGACGGCGTCGCGCAGGGCGTTGGCCCGTTCAGTCACGGCGCCAGCGTGCACACCGACGTGATGAAGACCCAGGCGCTGAAGCAGGCCCTGGACCTGTGGAAGTTCGATGCCGCCATCGGCGGCGCGCGCCGCGACGAGGAGAAGGCGCGCGCCAAGGAGCGCGTGTTCTCGTTCCGCAACGCGCACCACCGCTGGGATCCCAAGCAGCAGCGTCCGGAGCTGTGGAATCTGTACAACCCGCGGATCCACCCCGGCGAGAGCGTGCGCGTGTTCCCGCTGTCCAACTGGACCGAACTGGACATCTGGCTGTACATCTACCGCGAAGCGATCCCGGTGGTGCCGCTGTACTTCGCCGCCGAACGCCCGGTGGTGGAGCGCGACGGCACGCTGATCATGGTCGACGACGCGCGCCTGCCGCTGCGTCCCGGCGAAACCCCGCAACTGCGCCGCGTGCGCTTCCGCACCCTCGGCTGCTACCCGCTGACCGGCGCGATCGAGTCGCAGGCCGACACCCTGGAGAAGATCATCGCCGAGATGCTGCAGGCCACCACCTCCGAACGCCAGGGCCGGATCATCGACCAGGATCCGGGCGCGTCGATGGAGCAGAAAAAGGTGGAGGGTTATTTCTGATGGGCCGGGAGTCGGGATTCGGGATTGGGGATTCGCAAGAGCGCAGTTCGGCGACGGATGCGGTGTCGGGAGGGAACGCTGTTACGAATCCCCAATCCCGAATCTCCAATCCCGTAGGCGGCGACGCAGTCGCCGCCTACTTGCAACAACACGAACACAAGCCACTGCTGCGCTTCATCACCTGCGGCAGCGTCGACGACGGCAAGAGCACGCTGATCGGGCGCTTGCTGTACGACAGCAAGCGGCTGTTCGACGACCAGTTGGCTGCGCTCGGTGCCGACAGCAAGCGCCACGGCACCCGCGGTGGGGCCATCGACTATGCGCTGTTGCTGGATGGCCTGGCCGCCGAGCGCGAACAGGGCATCACCATCGACGTGGCCTACCGCTATTTCGACACCGACCGGCGCAAGTTCATCGTCGCCGATTGCCCCGGGCATGCGCAGTACACCCGCAACATGGCCACCGGTGCGTCCACCGCCGACGTGGCGGTGGTGTTGGTCGACGCCGCCAAGGGGGTGCTGACCCAGACCCGCCGGCACAGCTACATCGTCGCCCTGCTGGGCATCCGCCACGTGGTGTTGGCGGTCAACAAGATGGACCTGGTCGAGTTCGATCAGGCGACGTTCGAGAGCATCGCCAGCGAGTACCGTGCGCTCGCCGCGCAACTGGGCATCGCCGACGTGCAGTGCATTCCGCTGTCCGCGTTGGAGGGCGACAACCTGTCGCAGCGCTCGCCGCGCATGCCCTGGTACGCCGGTCCGGCGCTGCTCGAGCATCTGGAAGGCGTGCAGCTGGATGCGCGCGGCGGCGACAGCGGCCTGCGCCTGCCGGTGCAGTGGGTCAACCGCCCGCACGCGCAGTTCCGCGGCTTCGCCGGCACCGTGGCGGCCGGTGCGGTGCAGCCCGGCGATGCGGTGGTGGTGCTGCCGTCGGCGCGGCGCGCGCAGGTGGCACAGGTGCTGGTCGGCGCCGAGCCGGTGCCGCGCGCGGTGGTCGGGCAGGCGGTGACCCTGACCCTGACCGAGGAGATCGACGTCAGCCGTGGCGACGTCATCGCCGCCGCCGGCGATCCGCCGGAGGTGGCCGACCAGTTCGCCGCGCACGTGCTGTGGATGGACGATGCCGCGCTGTTGCCGGGCCGCCCGTACTGGCTGAAGATCGGCGCGCGCACCGTGGCCGCCAGCGTCACCGAGATCAAGCACCGCATCGACGTCAACACGCAGGAGCGGCTGGCGGCCAAGCGGCTGGAACTCAACGAGGTCGGCTACTGCAACCTGGCGCTGGACCAGCCGATCGCCTTCGCCCCGTACGCGCAGGACCGCACACTCGGCGGTTTCATCCTGATCGACCGCCACAGCAATGCCACCGTCGCCGCCGGCACCCTGGATTTCGCGCTGCGCCGCGCCGGCAACGTGCACTGGCAGCACCTGGACGTGGACAAGGCCGCGCGCGCGCGGATCAAGGGACAGACGCCGAAGGTGCTGTGGTTCACCGGCCTGTCCGGCGCCGGCAAGTCGACCATCGCCAACCTGGTCGACAAGCGCCTGCACGCACTGGGCTACCACACCTTCATCCTCGACGGCGACAACGTCCGCCACGGCCTGAATCGCGACCTGGGCTTCACCGACGAGGACCGCGTCGAGAACATCCGTCGCGTCGCCGAAGTGGCCAGGTTGATGACCGACGCCGGCCTGATCGTGCTGGTCAGCTTCATCTCACCGTTCCGCGCCGAGCGGCAACTGGCGCGCGAGCGCTTCGGCGAGGGCGAATTCCTCGAGGTGTTCGTCGACGTCCCGCTGCCGGTGGCCGAGGCGCGCGACATCAAGGGCCTGTACGCCAAGGCGCGCGCCGGCCTGATCCCCAACTTCACCGGCATCGATTCGCCGTACGAAGCGCCGGAGCGGCCGGAACTGCACCTGCACGCCGATGGCGACAATGCCGAAGCGCTGGCCGCGCAGGTACTGGCGGCGCTGGGGCTGCAGGACTGAGGCGGGGAGCGAGGTTTTGCCGCTGGCGTGCCGGTGTCGATCATGTCGCCGTGCCCCTGTAGCGCCCTTGTAGGAGCGGCTTCAGCCGCGACCAGGCTTTCCCGGTAAAGTCCGGTCGCGGCTGAAGCCGCTCCTACAATCCAACTGCCGCCGCAACAAAATGAGCAATAGCAACGGCTTTCGCCCTTGCGGGCGAGTTACTTTGATCAGCCTTCGGCTGCTGAGAAGCGCTTCTTTTCTCGCGCAAAGAAAAAGGTAACCAAAAGGGTGGGTGCACAGCAGGAATCGTTCGTCGCGGCTGCATGGCAGTTGATTCCTACGACGAACTGCTCCCCGCGCGAGCGCTAGTGTTGTCCCACTGACCGTCATCACGTGACAGTCGCTTCCGCGCATGCTTAAGTCGTCGCCCTCCTCATCGGCGAAGACCCATCCATGCCAGCTCTGCCCCGTCGCGTGCTGTTCTCCGTCCTCGCGCTGTGCTGCGGCGCGGCCTGCGCGCAGGCGCCCGATGCGGTGCCGAGCGGGCGCCTGCCGGATTGGGCGGTGCCCGAGCACTATGCGCTGGACCTGAAGATCGATCCGGAGCGCACCGACTTCGACGGCACCGCCACCTTGCGCGTGCGCCTGGAGCGCGCTTCCGACCACCTGTGGCTGCACGGCAAGGAACTGCGGGTGCGCAAGGCCACGCTGCGCACCGCCGACGGCGCCTCGTTCCCGGTGCGTTACGCGCAGGCCGATGCACAGGCCGGTGTGGCCCGCATCGCCTTCGGGCGCACCCTGCAGCCGCAGGAGCTGACCCTCACCATCGTCTACAGCGCGCCGTTCAACCAGCAGTTACAGGGCCTGTATCAGGTCAAGGCGCAGGGGCATGCCTACGCCTTGACGCAGATGGAACCGATCAGCGCGCGCTACGCCTTTCCCGGCTTCGACGAGCCGGCGCTGAAGACGCCGTTCGCGCTGCGCCTGACCGTGCCCGACGGCGAGCAGGCGCTGGCCAATACCCGCGCCGAGTCCACCGAGCCGGCCGGCAAGGGCTGGAAGACGGTGCGCTTCGCCGAGACCGTGCCGCTGCCGACCTACCTGGTGGCCTACGCGGTCGGGCCGTGGGACGTGGTCGACGGACCGGTGCTGCCGGCCACGCCGCAGCGCCCGCAGTCGATTCCGCTGCGCGGCGTGGCCGCGCACGGGCAGGGGCCTCGCATCCAGCGCGCGCTGCAGCAGACACCGGACATCATCGCCGCGCTGGAGGACTACTACGACTTCGGCTATCCGTTCGACAAGCTGGACCTGGTGGCCGCGCCGGACTTCTCCGCCGGCGCGATGGAGAACCCCGGCTTCGTCACCTTCCGCGACTGGCTACTGCTGCTGGACGACGATTCGCCGCGGCACAACGTCGAGGGCTCGTTCAACGTCACCGCGCACGAACTGGCGCACCAGTGGACCGGCGACACGGTGACCATGGCCTGGTGGAACGACCTGTGGCTCAACGAGGCCTTCGCCACCTGGATGCAGCAGAAGATCACCATGCGCCTGCGTCCGCAGTACCGCGCCGACCTGGACCGCATCAGTGCCGCGCAGGACGCGATGAACAACGACAGCCTGGTCAGCGCACGCAAGATCCGCCAGCCGATCACCGGTAACGGCGACATCGAGACCGCCTTCGACAGCATCACCTACCGCAAGGGCGCCGCGGTACTGGGCATGTTCGAGCAGTTCGTCGGTGAGGACACCTTCCGCAGCGGCATGCGCAGCTACATCCGCGCGCACCGCTTCGGCAACGCCACTGCCGACGATCTGGTCGACGCCATCGCCGCCGCCGCCGGCAAGGGCGAGGATTTCAAGGCCGCGTTCCGCAGCTTCCTCGATCAGCCGGGCGTGCCCTACCTGCAGGCGCGGCTGCAGCCAGCGTCGGGCGGTGCGGTGCTGCAACTGCACCAGCAGCGCTTCCTGCCGCTGGGCTCGCGCGGCAGCGCCGCGCAGACCTGGGGCGTGCCGATGTGCGTCAAGTACGGCACGCGCCAGGGCGTGCGCCGCGCCTGCCAGATGCTGTCGGCCAGCGACGGCCGTCTCGTGCTCGCCGGCGCCGATGCCGACAGCTGGGTGATGCCGAACGCCGGCGGCACCGGCTACTACCGCTTCGCCCTGCCCAAGCCGCAACTGGCCGCGCTCGGCCACCATCTCGATGCGCTCGACGACGCCGAGAAGCTGGCCTACGCCGATGCCATCGACAGCGCCTTCCGCACCGGCGACGCCGACACCGCCGACGTGATCGCGGCGATGCGGCAACTGGCGCCGGCCAAGGCCACGGCGGTGGCCACCGCGATGAACGATCGCATCGCGTGGATCTGGCGGGTGCTGGCGCGCGACGAGGCGCAACGGGATGCGCTGCGCTTGGCGACCGAAGCCGCGTTCGGTGCACGCCTGCAGGCGCTTGGCTATCAGCGCCGCGCCGGCGATAGCGACGAGGATGTGGCGCTGCGCTCCAACCTGGCCGAGTTGCTCGGCGTGACCATGGGCGTGCCGGCGGTGCGGCAGGCGCTGCTGGCCCAGGGCGATGCGGTGCTGGCCGGCAAGGGGAGCACGTTGGAGTTCGCCGCCGCCAACCCGGATCTGCTCGGCGCAGCACTGACCGTGGCGGTGCAGGAGCGCGGTGCGCCGGCGGTGGACGCGTTGATCGCGGCCTTGCGTGGTCATGGCGAGCCGGCCCAGCGCAACGCGATGATCGCCGCGCTCGGTGCCGTGCGCGAGCCGCAGCAGTTGCAGAAGGTGCGCGATTTCGCCCTGACCGATGCGATCAAGGTCGGCGAGATGGCCAGCCTGTTGATGGGCGGGCATGCCGAGCCGGCGACGCATGCCTCGATGTGGCCCTGGTACACGGCCCACTTCGATCGCATCGTGACGCGCTCCGGTTCCTTCGACGGCGGCCGCTTGCCGGCGCTGGCCGCCGCCGGTGGCTGCGACGCCGCCGAAGCGGATCGACTGGAGGCGTTCTTCACGCCGCGCCTGAAAACGCTCAGCGGCGCCGACCGCGGCCTGGCGCAGACCGCCGAAACCATTCGCCTGTGCAGTGCGCTGCGCGAGCGGCAGCACATCGCCGGCGCGCCGCGCTAAGCACGCCGAGCGTGCGCGGCGCAGGCCGCGCCACGCGTGCGCTGCTGGCGCCGTACACCCGCTCGCCGGATGCGGTGCAGCAGCGTCTGCAGCCACTGGAAGCGCAGACGCTGTCGATCGGCAGCCGCCCCTGAGCGAAATCGCGCAGGCCAGCTCGTTCGGTGCATTCGCTCAGGCCGGATCGGTGCGCGACGGCGCCAGCGGTCGCGGCGCGCAGCGCGGCTGCTGCAGCAGGTGCACGAACTGCGCGGCGATCACCGCGCCGCCGAAATGGCGCTGCACGAAGTCGCGCCCGGCCTGGCCCATGCGCTGGCGGCGTTCGCTGTCGCACAGGCGCAGGATCGCATCGCGCCAGCCGTCCACGTCGCCGGGCGTGAGCAATTCGCCGCTGACCCCGGGGTCCAGCGTCTCTGCGGTGCCGCCGACGTGGCTGGCCAGCACCGGCACGCCACTGGCCTGCGCCTCCACCGAGACCCGGCCGAAGGTTTCCGGCGCCAGCGACGGGAACGCCAGCATCGACATCGCGTTGTAGTACGGGGTGGTGTCGTTGACCCAGCCGACGAAGCGGTGGCGCTCGCCGTGCGGCTGCGCCGCGGCCTGCGCCTGCAGCTGCGCCGCGTCCGGGCCGTCGCCCAGCCACAGGCAGTGCAGCCGCGGCTCCTGCGCCATCGCCGCCGAAGCGGCCTCCAGCAACGGGAAGATGCCCTTGCCGGCGTGCATGCGCCCGCTGTAGCCGAGCACGATCGCGTCCTCGGGCAACCGCTGCGCGGCGCGGATGGCGCGGCCGCGTTCCGGATCCGGGCGCAGCCGTTCCATGGTCACCGGGTTGTACAGCACCTGCACCAGCGCCTCGGGCACGCCGCATTCCAGGTAGGCCTGCCGCGCATAGTGCGACACCGCGAAGAAGCGCGCCGCCAGGCGCGGGATCGCGTAGCCGGACAGCGCGCTCATCGCCGGCGTGCGGTGGCGGAACAGCGCGACGGGGATACCCAGCGCGCGCCCGGCCAGCAGCAGCGGCCAGTACTCCTTGCCGAAGTTGCCGACCAGCCAGTCCGGCCGGCTGCGCCGCGCCACCCGCAGCAGCGGTCCGTAGCCCTCGGGATCGAGCACGTTGCGGAAGTGCCCGACGTGCACGGTGATGCCGCTGCGGCGCAACTCGTCGGCGATCAGGCCGCCCTCGCAGGCGATGACCTCCACCTGGTGGCCGACGCCGGCCAGCGCCTGCGCCAGCGCGACGAAATGCGTGGCCGCGCCGGTGTTTTCGGGATTGGTGCCGACGAACAGGAATTTCATCCGCGGCGGTCCTCGTAGGCGGTGAACGCGCGCAGCGCGAACTGCGGCAGCAGGTGATGGCGCGCGACCTGGATGCGCGGGTAACGCATCGGGTCCGAGCCGGCCAGCGCGCGGCCGCGGCGGGTGCTGGTGGCGGCGGTGTAGCCGGCCTCCCGCACCACGTCGGCGACGCGGTCGTCGACATCGCCGTAGGGGTAGCAGAACTGCGGCACCGCCTCGCCGAGCAGGTCCTCCAGCTCGCGCTTGCAGCCGCCGATCTCCTCGCGCAGGGCCGCATCGCTGCAGCCGGTCAGGTGCGGGTGCGAGCGGGTGTGCGCGCCGATTTCCATGCCGCCGGCGCGCCACTGACGCAGCTCGGCGAGGTTCATCAGCGGCTTCTCGATGCCGAGCTTCTGCGCATCCCACACGTTGTGGCGGCCGATGCAGCCGCTGACCATGTACACCGTGGCGGTGAAGCCCAGCCGCTGCAGCACCGGCAACGCCGCCTGCAGGTTGTCCAGGTAGCCGTCGTCCAGGGTGACCACCGCGATCTTCCCCTCGCGTTCGCCGCGCAGGTAGGGCATGGCGTCGGACATGGACACGCCGCGGTAGCCCAGCCGCTGCAGCAGGCGCATCTGCCGGGCGAAACGGCCGGGGCTCACGTACAGGCTGCGGTACACCTGCAGGTGGCGCGGCGCCTCGGCCACGTTGTGGTACATGAAAATCGGAATGCGGGCCGTGGCGGCGGTGTCGGAAGGCATCGGGGAACGGCTCGGTGACGGAAGGGCGATGTGCGGCGCGGGAGTCTACCGGGCCTGGCTTTCGCTGGTCTGTCGGGTAAAACCCTCAGTCGTAGACGATTGCGACGCCGCGGCGACCGCGGCCGGCGGCTATGCTGCGGGGCCCCTTGCCGCAGGAGCCGCCGATGTCCGAGACCGCCGCTGCCGCCCCCTGGCGCGATCTGCAACTGCACCTGGACGGCATCGTGCTGCGGCGCTGGCGCCCCAGCGACCTGGACGCACTGGTCCGGCATGCCGACGACAGCGAGGTGGCGCGCGGGCTCAGTCGGCGCTTTCCGCATCCCTACACGCGTGCCGATGGCGAGGCCTTCCTGGGCGGGCAGGTGATCGACCTGAACGATCCGGTGCTGGCGATCGAGATCGGCGGCGAGGCCTGTGGCGGCATCGGCTTGCACCCAGCGGCGCAGCCGGCGCCGGACCAGGCCGAGCTTGGTTACTGGCTCGGCCGCGCGCACTGGGGCCATGGCCGGATGACCCGCATCGTCGCCGCCTACCTGGACTGGGCGGTGCCGGCGCTGCGCCTGCAGCGGATCGAAGCGCTGGTGCTGCCGGACAACGCCGCTTCGGCGCGCGTGCTGCAGAAGAGCGGCTTCGCCGAGATCGGCACGCGTCGCGAGTTGTCGTTGCGTGACGGACAGCCGCGCGACCTGCGGCTGTTCGCGCGGACCTGGCCGGCGGCCTGAGCGGCGCGTCGCTCGCGGTGAGCGACGCGCTGCAGGCCCAAGCCTGGCTGACAAAATGTCGCGAGCAGCCGCCTGGTGGGTGCCGATGGCGCGGAGGAACCGCAGTATGCAAGTGGTACACGAGTTCCGAGCGCCGTCCGCGCGTGCCTGGTGGCTTCGCAGCCGTTTTGTTGCCCGCTCTGGGCCTCAGTAGGAAATGGTTGCGGAGGTCGCGGTGGTATCCACCGCGTAGTTGCATTGCACGTCCAGGCCCGAACTGTCGCTGTACGACGCCCAGGCCGGCGACGTCACCTGCTGCATGCGGTAGTCGTACACGCCGATCGCGTCGAAGGTGATGCTGCCGTCCGGCGGATACTGGTCGCAGCTGTCTACTGCATAGACCTCCAGCGCGCCGCCCACCACCAGGTGCCTGGCCGAATTGATGTTGTAGGTGGTGCTGAGCCGCACGCTCTGGCCGGTGGTGACGTTGCGCGTGTCCACGTTCCAGTTCGAGCAGGGCAGGCCGTTGTTGCAGGTCGCGTAGGTGTCGCCGACGATCTGGTCGCCGGCCTTGGCCGCAATGAAGTCGCTGTGCCACACCATGCCGTCCTGGCAGCAGTTCCAACTGCTCAGGTCCCAGCTGTTGTTGTAGCCGCGGTAGCCTAGGACCGGTTGCAGGATCGTCGGATCGTCGCTCTGCAGCCCCGGGAAGAAGTACACCGTCTGCTGCGCCACGTTGGTCGGGTTCTGCGGCACGGTCCAGCGCGCGACGATGCGGCCCATCTTGTTGCCGGTCACCTCGATGGCCGATTGCACCCAGTCGTGGGTGATCGGCGGCGGCACCGCGCCGTGTGCGCTCGATGCCCGCAGCGCGGCGTTGCCGCGCAGTTGCCTGCCATCCAGGCCGCGTCCGTCGGGATGGACGCGGATGCCATTGGGCATGAAGTTGTCCTGGGCGCAGGCCTGGGCTTGTTCGCGCACGCCATCGGCATGCTGCAGGCGGCCGTCGGCGAGCACGCGCTCGCTGCGCTGGACCTGGCGCACGCAGGCCGGTGCGAAGTAACCGAAGGGCGTCTGCACGTAGTCGTCGGGTACGTCGGCGGGCTTGTGCGTGGCGGGCAGGGCGCCGACCCGCGCAAGCCGGGCGTCGGGCGCGGCGGTCTGTGCCAGTGCGCTGGCGCTCAGGCCGAGCAGGGGCAGCAACAGCAGCAGTGCGCCACCCAGGCGGCGCGCGGACGAGGAAAACGGACGGATGTCGGAGTGCATGGGAGTCGCCTTGTCGTGAGAATGCGGAGTGCGTTCTCGGGAGGCCGCGGAGCTGCGCGCGCATGGCAGGCGCAGGTGATCGCAGGCATCCCGTCTGCGAAGCGAGTGGCGCGGGAATCTGTGGTCGAGGAGGCCTGCGTGGTCGCGGAAGGAGCCGCGACCATGGACCCGATACGCGTGCCGCGCTTGTCGGATTTGCGCATGTGTCGCCGCGAATCCTGCATGATGCCGGGCGAGGGCGAACTGCTTCACGGTGCCTGCCGGAATACGGGTAGCGCTTTGCGTGGCGTAGCGTAGACAAGTGCCGGCACCGCGATTGGCACGTCGGGGCAGCCGACGGCGCGCGGATGAGCGAAAATCCCCACAGCGCGCCGTCGTGGCGAGCGCCCCCGCGTTTTCCAGGAGATTCCCATGCGTCATGCCCTTCGTTCCCGCTGCGCCGCCCCGGCCTGGCGCGCTTGCGCCGCGGGCGTGCGCCGATGACCTCGCCCTGGGGCAACCGCCCGCGCGGGGGGCATCCCCCCTCTCCCCCCGGGAGAGGGGCCGGGGGTGAGGGTACGGCAGCCGCAGCGCCCCGTAACGAACTGCGCCTCTACGGCCTCAACGCCGTGCGTGCGGTGTACGCGCGGCGGCCGGAAGCGATCCGCAAGCTGTACCTGAGCGAGGCACGGATCCCGGCGCTGCAGCCGCTGTTGAAGTGGTGCGTGGCCAACCGCGTCGGCTACCGCGTGGTGGACGAGGCCGATCTGCACAAGCTCGCCGCCAGCAGCCACCACGAAGGCGTGGTCGCCGACGTGCTGCGTGTCGCGCCGCTGGCCTTGGCCGACTGGCTGCAGACATTGGCGCCGGGGCCGGCGATGGCGCTGTGGCTGGATGGCGTCGGCAATCCGCACAACTTCGGCGCGATCCTGCGCTCGGCGGCGCATTTCGGCGTGGGCGCGATCCTGTTGCCGGAGCAGGCCGCACTGGCGCTGTCCGGTGCCGCCGCGCGCGTGGCCGAGGGCGGTGCCGAGGCGGTGCCGCTGGTACGGCTGCCGCCCACGGCGCAGGCCCAGGCGCAGTTGCGTGGCGCGGGCTTCGCCCTGGCGGCGACGCTGGTGGCTGGCGGCGACGATCTGTTCGCCACCGCCTTGCCGCAACGCCTGGTCTACGTGATGGGCGCCGAGAGCGACGGCATGGACCGCGACTTCGCGCAGGCCTGCGACCTGCGTCTGTCCATCCCGGGCAGCGGCGCGGTGGAAAGCCTCAACGTCGCCGCTGCCACGGCGGTGTTGCTGGGGACCTGGCGCAGCCGGCATCCGCACGACCACGTGACGCGCTGAGCACGGCGTCACGCCCTGAGCGCGCGCTGCATTTGGCTACGCGATAGTGTGCGCGGCGGCCGGTTTCGGGTTTGCGGGGCGCGCGTCGGCGGCGTAGCGTCGCGCAGGCGCATCCATGAGGCCGCGCCTCGTGCGATGCGCATCAGCACGACCGTGCAGTTCCCCCGAAAGGGTCATCGTCACTCCTGCGGAGATGTCGCTCATGAAACTGCTGTTCTCCATCAAGCACCTGCTGTCGTCGAAGAAGCCGCTGAAGTCGTACGCCTGGTACATCTGGTACTGAGCGCTGCGTGTCTTGCCGCACGGCGAGCCGTGCGGCCGGTGTCCGGCGGATGCGCTTCGCCGGGCGCCGATGCTTCGGGAGAGTCGGGATGTCCGCCATCATGGTCGACCGCGATGCGCGCGCCACCGTGTTCGCGCCGCGTCTGCAGGCATTGCTGCGCACGCATCTGGGGCAGGACGCGTTCCGCCTGGACGCGGACACCATCGGCGTCGCCGGCGCCGCGCTGAGCGACCGCCTGCTCGCGGCGCGGCCGGCCACCGAACACGAACGGCCGACCTTCAAGCCGCTGCACGGCCGTTCGATCGCGCGCAGCGAAGCGGCAAAGTTGATGCAAGCGATCGGCCGCGACGTGCGCGAGGCGCTGAAGCGTCCGGTGCCCGCGACGCTCGACCTGTCCGGCCCGTGGCCGCACGTCGGCCACGTCTATCTGCGCGATCTGCTGCTCGGCGGCGATCCATGGCGGCTGCGCCTGCTGATGGACCGCACGCTGGAACTGACCCCGCGGCTGACCTGGGCGGCGATCGCCGCCGGCGCGCTCGCACCGCTGGCCCCAGGCGACGATGCCTCGACCCTGGCAACCCTGTTGTCCGCGGCCGGCAGCTACCGCGAGCGCCGCGACGCCATGGGCCTGTACCGGCGCACCGCCGCGCCGGTGTGCTTCACCATTTCTACTCTGGTCGCCAACGCGCTGTGGCTGGGGTCGCCGTTCGACGCCAACGCGTCCAACCGCAACATCCTCTACGAAACCCTGCGCCTGCTGCCGCCGTCCTGGAACATCCTGCGCAATGCCTCGCCGGAATACGGCGCGCTGGACCCGCGCATCGGCGCTGCCGACGACGTGCTGGTGCTGCCCTTGCTCAGTCATCGCGATCCGGCATTGTGGGAGGAGCCGGACGTGTTCCGCCCCAAACGCTGGGATGGCCTGGACCCGGATGCGCTGCCGGGCTATCTGCCGTTCGGGCACGCGGCCGAGCGTTGCTGGGGACGACACATGGTCATGCCACTGGCGGAGCGGCTGCTGGATCTGCTGCGCGGGCAGGACCTGGTCGCGGACCCGCAGCAGCGGTGCGCCGCGGTGCCGTTGACCGGCCTGCTCGGCGTGGCCCAGGTCGAGGTGGTCCGGCATGCGCGCGCGTGAGGCATTGCCTGTCGCGCCGTGACGACGATCAGCGCGGTGCGGGCGACGCGGTGGAGCCGCGCGTGACCAGGGTGTAGTCGAGTATCTGGTGGGTGCCGCGGCTGGCCAGGCCGTCGCGGCGCTGGCGGATCTCGCCGAGCAGCAGCGCCACCGCCGCCCCGCCCATCGCCGCGACCGGCTGGTGGATGGTGGTCAGCTCCGGCCAGATCGTGGTCGCCACCGGCGTGTCGTCGAACCCGGCGATCGACAGATCCTCGGGTACGCGCAGGCGCAGCCCGTGCGCGATCGCCAGCGCCGCCGCCGCCATGTCGTCGTTGCTGCACAGGATCGCGCTGGGGCGCGGGGTGACCTGCAGCAGCGCGGTGGCCGCGAGCAGGCCGGAGCGGTAGGTGAACATGCCTTCGGCCACGCGCTCGGGTGCCACCGTCAGCCCGGCCCGGGCCATGGTGTCGAAGAACGCGCGGCTGCGCAGCGCGCTGGGCGTGTGGCCGGGATCGCCGCTGACGAAGCCGATGTCGCGGTGGCCCAGGTCGAGCAGGTGCTGGGTGAGCGCGCACGCGGCCTGGTAGTCGTCGATGCGCACCGAGCTGACCCCGGGCATCGGTGCGCCGGTGGCCACCGCCACCAACGGGATGCCGCGCGCGTCGAGTTCGGCGATGGTGTGCCGCGCATCGCACAGCGGCGGCGGCAGGATCAGGCCATCGGCACCGGCATCGAGCAGGCGTTCGGTGGCGGCGCGTTGGCTGTCGCTGTCGTCGCTCTTTTCCACCAGCACCTGGCAGCCTTCCAGGCTGCTTTGCTCGAGCACGCCGAGCATGAACTGGTTGAGGTAGGCCGCGCTGGGATTGCTGTACAGCACGCCGATGCGTGCCAGTCCTGCGGTGCGCAGCGAACGGCCGGCGAGGTTGGGGCGGTAGCCCAGCGCCTGGATCGACGCTTCGACGCGCTCGCGCATGGTCGCGCTCACGCGCGGGTGGCGGTTGATCACGCGCGAAGCAGTCATCGGCGACACGCCCGCATGGCGGGCCACATCCAGCAACGTCACCGCTGAGCCCGCGCGACGTTGCCGTATGCCCATCAAAGGTCCTGGCGCTGCTGCGAAGGGAACGCCCGCGCGCGCATCCTGCGCAGGGCCAACGCACTTTACTCCCTGGGCGGTTCCACTGTCTTGGCCTGGCTGCCGAAACCACCGTCGGCCTGCGCGGCCAGATACGCGAACACCGCGTATGCAGCGACGTTCTGCGCCAGCGCCTTCGGGTCGATCTTGTCCAGGGTGTCGTCGGCGGTGTGATGCAGATCGAAGTAGTCGCTGCCGTCCTGCGCCAGCCAGGCCCAGGCGCCGCCCTTGGCCGCGAGCGGACCGACATCCGGGCCCGGGCCGCCGGCCTCCGGCGCATAGGCGATGCCGAGCGGCGCCAGCGCCTCGGCGATCTGCCGGGTCGCCTCACGCGAGCCGGCGTCGTCGCCCGAGCCGGTATTGAAGGCGTAGATGCGGCCGGCGCCGAAGTCGCTCTCGGCGGCGATCTGGTGCCGCGCCACGTCCTGCGCATGCGCCTGCGCGTAGGCCTTGCCGCCGTACAGGCCCTGCTCCTCGTTGGCGAAGGCGATCACGCGGATGCTGCGCTTGGGTGCCTGCTTGAGCTGGCCGATCAGATGCCCGGCGGCCATGCTGATGGCCACGCCGGCACCATCGTCGATCGCGCCGGTGCCCAGGTCCCACGAATCCATGTGCCCGCCGATCAGCACCACCTCGTCGGGCAGCGTGCGCCCGGTGATCTGCCCGATCACGTTGTAGGAGGTGGCGGTGCCATCCCAGCCGCAGTCCAGCGCCAGGCGCAGGCGCACCGGGCCGCGCGCGAGCAGGCGCGTCAGCTGGTTGGCGTCGGGCACAGAGAGCGCTGCCGCCGGCACCGGCGTCAGCCCCTCATCGAAGCGGGTGATGCCGGTATGCGGCACGCGGTGCGAATCGGTGCCGGCCGAGCGCATCACGAAGCCGATGGCGCCCTTGCGGATCGCTTCCGACGGCCCCTTGCTGCGTACCGCGCCGCCGTTGCCGTAGTCCTTGCCGTCGCGGGTGCGCAGCATCTGGTAATCGACGAAGGCGATCTTGCCGCGCAGTGCGTCGGCCGGCGCCGCCTGCAATGCGGCCAGGTCGGCGAAACGCACCACCTCGGCTTCGACCGTGCCGCCCGGGCTGCCGCCCAGCGCGGTGATGGTCAGCGGTTGCGCGTGCGCGCCGAGCACCTGCGCGTGTTCGCTGCGGCGTTCCCATTTCGGAAACGTCACCGGCTCGGTCCAGACCTTGTCGAAGCCCAGCGCCTTGAACTTGGCGGTGGCCCAGGCCACCGCACGCGCATCGGCTTCGCTGCCGGCCATGCGCGGGCCGATTTCGGTGGTCAGCGATTCCACGACCTTCCAGCCGGTATCGTCGGCCAGTGCCTGCTCGCGCAAGGTCGCCGCGTCGCGCAGCGCCGCCTCCGGAATACGCGTGGCGTCGGCGGCCATGGCGGCAGTGGAGGACAGGCCGAGGACGGCAGCGATGACGAGGGCGAGACGGCGCATGGCGGATTCCGCGAACACAGGAACGGCCAGCTTAGCAGTGCCTCACCACGATGCACCGCGCGGCCTGCAGGGTGCAGGCCGCGCGACGCTGCGCTTATTCGGGACGCGCGTCGTGCTTGAGCGAATCGCGGATCTCGCGCAGCAGCAGCACTTCCTCGGTCGGTGCCTTCGGCGCCGGCGGTTCCTTGCGTGCGATGCGGTTGATCGCCTTGACCAGCATGAAGATGGCGAAGGCCACGATCACGAACTGGATGATGGTGTTGAGGAAATCGCCGATGCCGATCACCACGGCCGGTACCGGCTTGCCCGCCGCGTCCACCGTGGCCGCCTTCAGCGTCCATGCCCAGCGCGAGAAGTCCACGCCGCCCGCGAGCATTCCGATCGGCGGCATGATGATCTTCTCCACCAGCGCGGTGACGATCTTGCCGAACGCGGCGCCGAGCACCACGCCGACCGCCAGGTCCAGCACGTTGCCGCGCATGGCGAATTCCTTGAATTCGCGGATCATGCTCATCGGAACTCCTCTTCTTGTCAGTGCGGGCCTGTCGCCGCGGCGCTAGCCTAGCGCAGTCGCTGTGGTGGTCGGATCACAGCCGTGCGCATGCCGCGCGAGCGGCGCGCCCGCTCAGCCGACGATGCGACCGTGACGCTCGGCCACGTTCTCCAGGCGCGCGCTGAAGCGGTCGCCCGGGCGCAGCGCGGCCACGCCGGCCGGCGTGCCCATGAACACCAGGTCGCCGGCGCGCAGCGCGAACAGCTTGGACAGTTCGTGCAGGATCTCCGGCACGTTCCAGATCATCTGCTCCAGCAGCGACTGCTGGCGCACCTCGCCGTTGACTTCCAGCGACAGGTTCAACGCCTCCAGCGCACCGACCTCGCCAGCCGGGACCAGCTCGCTGATCGGCGCCGAGGCATCGAAGCCCTTGGCGATGTCCCACGGCAGGCCCTTGGCCTTGGCCGCGGCCTGCAGGTCGCGACGGGTCAGGTCCAGGCCCACGCCATAGGCCAGGATCAGTGCCTCGGCGCCTTCCACCGGCAGCACGCCCGCGGGCGCGTCCTGGCCCAGCGCCACCACCAGTTCCACCTCGTGGTGCAGGTCCTGGGTCGCGGACGGGTAGGGAATGGCCTCGTCGCCGATCACCAGCGCATCGGCCGGTTTCATGAAGAAGGTCGGCTGGCCGCGCTCGGCCTTCGAGGCGGGCGCACTGGCGCCCATCTCGCGCGCGTGGTCGGCAAAGTTGCGGCCCACGCAGTAGATGCGATGCACCGGGAACAGGCCCTGGCCGCGCACGGGAACGCGCGGAGCCTCGGCAGCGGCGAACAGGTCTTTCATGGGCGTGCATCCAACGAGAGGGGATGCCGCAGTTTAACGCGTCGGGTTCAACCCAATTCCAACAGGAGTGCGGAGTCCGCTCTTGCGAATCCCCAATCCCGATTCCCCATTCCCGGCTTTACAGCGGCAAGGCCGGTTTGCGCACCACCCGGTACTCGCCATCGACGACATGGCGGCGTGCGGTGGCCGGGCGCTTGCCGCGCTGGCTCAGCAGCTTCATGGCGATGCCGCCCAGGATCATCGCCGCGCCCACGAACACGCTGACGAACACCAGCCCGGCCAGGATCGCCAGGCCGAGCAGGCCCACTGCCAGCTTGACCAGCGGATGGCGCGGCTTGCGCGGCGCGAAGACATGCCGGAATTGGTCGAAATTGAAGACGGAAGCACGCATGGCAGAACTCTGTTTCAGTTTGAACCGATGGGGTGCAGTATCGACGCTGTTTTATGTGACGGAGTGAAAACTTCGTTAAGCGAAAAATTAACACTTTGCGTTCAACCGCTTGCATGTCCTCGCGGAGTGAAGCATCACGCAGGGGCGGGCAAGGCAGGTCCGTGCCAAAATTGCGGCCCCATCGCTGCCTGTTCGTCCGTCATGACCGAGTCTTCCGCCGTGCTGGCGTCGCTGCACGACCTCGTCCCCGGCGAACTGGCCGAGGCCGAGGCGCTGCTCGGCGGCGAGTCCGAGTCGCTGCTGCTGTACCGCGAGGGCGACAGCGTGCGTGCGTGGTTGAACGTGTGCCCGCACGCCGGGCGCCGCCTGGACTGGGCGCCGGGACAGTTCCTGAAGAGCCGCGAGGGTCATGTGGTGTGCGCCGCGCATGGCGCCGCGTTCGAGCTGCAGGACGGCCTGTGCGTGTCCGGCCCGTGCCGCGGCCAGAGCCTGCACGCGGTGCCGGTGGACGTGCGGGCCGGGCAGGTGGTGCTGGTCTAGCGCGCAGCAAGCGCGCTTGCGGTGTGGCGCGCTACAGCGCGTGCCACCAGCCCATCGACATCAGGTTGACCATCAGCACCACCACCAGGGTATAGACCAGCGACAGCGGGCCGCCGACGCGCCACAGTTCGCGCGGCTGGTAGTTGGCCGGGCCGGTGATCATCGAGATCACCGGATTGGACGCGGTCATCAGGTTGTTGGACGCCGACAGCGCCACGATCAGCGCGAACGCGGTGGGGTTGCCGCCGGCCGCCAGCGCCAGGTTGACCGCGATCGGCACCATCACGATGGTCGCGCCCACATGGCTGATCACCAGCGAGAACGCGGTGGTCAGCAGGCCCAGTGCGATCTCCAGCGCCCACACCGGAATGCCCTCGGGCAAGCGCGCGATGGTGTGGCCGGCGACCCAGGCCGCCGCGCCGCTGCTGTCCATCGCCCAGCCCAGCGGGATCAGCCCGGCCATCAGGAACACGGTCTTCCAGTTGATCGAGGCGTAAGCCTCGTCCATGCGCAGCACACCGGTCAGCAGCATGCCGGCCACGCCGGTCATCAGGGTCAGCGCCACCGGCAGCTTGGAGGTGAGCGCGATCAGGATGGTCAGGGCGAAGATCGTCATTGCGATCTTGAACTTGTGCGGACGGTGCTCGCCCTTGGGGTAGTCGGTGACCACCACGAAGTCGCGGCTTTCCGAGGCCTGCGCCAGGTCCTGCCAGATGCTGTGGAACACCAGCATGTCGCCGGCGCGCAGCGGCACCTTGCGCACGTCCTCGCGGATCACCTGCTTGTCGCGGTTGATCGCCAGCAGGCTGATCCCGGCCTGCTTGCGCAGGCGCAGTTCGGCCGCGCTCTTGCCGATGAAGCGCGAGGTCGGCGGGATCACCGCCTCGGAGATGCCGGCGCGGCTGGGGTTGAACAGGTCGCCGAGGTTGCGCAGGCGCGAGGACAGGCGCAGGAACTGGTTCTGCGCGAAATCGGCCACCTGCTGGCGCGCGCCCATCACCCCGAGCACGCTGCCGACCCAGATGCGCATGTCCGCCGGCGGCGCCAGGCGGGTGTCGTTGCCGGTCTTCAGGGCCAGCAGCAGCGGCGCGTTGTGCACGGTCTCGGCCTCGCCCAGGGTCATGCCGACCAGCGGGCTGTCGGCGCTGACGATCAGTTCGAACACATCGCCCTCGATGCCGTAGGTGCGGGCGAAATAGCTCTCGGTGCGCGCCGGGGTGACGCCGTCGTTGATCAGCCGCTCTTCTTCGGCCAATGCCTTGTCGCCGCGCACGCGGAAGTAGATCAGCGAGGCCAGCAGCAGCGCCATGCCGATCGGCAGCGGCGCGAACATGCGCAGCGGCTCGATGGTGGCCATGCCCGAGGGCAGGTTGTTGTTGGCCGACTGCAGCAGGTCGTTGAGCAGGATCAGCGGCGAGTTGCCGACCATGGTCAGCGCGCCGCCCATCACGATGGCCGCGGCGATCGGCAGCAGCAGCCGCTGCAGGGTCAGGCCGGTGCGTCCGACCAGGCGCGAGGCCACCGGCAGGTACAGCGCCATCACCGAGGGGTTCTGCATGAACGAGGAATTGAGCCCGGCGATGGCGGTGGTCAGCAGCATCAGCCGTTCCTCGACCCCGCGCGCGCGGCGCAGCAGCCACGACGCCAGCCGGTTCAGCGCGCCGGTGCGCTCCAGCCCGGCGCCGAGGATGGTGGTGGCGATGATGCTCATCACCGCATTACCGGAGAAGCCGCTGAACAGCTCCTCCGGCGCGATCAACCCGGTCACCCCGAGCACCACCAGCACCACCAGCGCCACCACGTCGGCGCGGATCCGCTCGAACACGAACATCGCCATGGTGAAGCCGACCAGCCCGAGCACGAGCTTCATATCGGTGGTCAGCGTCAGCGCGGTGTCCATTGGGGGCCGGGATTGGGGATTGGGGATTCGGGATTAGCTGACAGCGCGAATCGGGGCCGGCCGCGCTAATGGCGTGCCGCAGAGGCATTGTGTCCGGAAGGTGGCGGATTCGCTCCTCATCCCTAATCCCGACTCCCCAATCCCGGCTTGTCGTACAGCAAATCCCACACCCCATGGCCCAGATTCTGGCCGCGGGTCTCGAAGTGGGTCTGCGGGCGCCAGTCCGGACGCGGTACGTGGCCGCGCGGGCCGGCGCGGTTGACCAGGCCGGGGGTGGCGTCGAGCACGTCCCACATCTGCTCGGCGTAGTCGGCCCAGTCGGTGGCGCAGTGCAGGCGGCCGCCGTCGCGCAGCTTGCGCACCAGCAGCGCGGCGAACGCCGGCTGCAGCAGGCGCCGCTTGTTGTGGCGCTTCTTGTGCCAGGGATCGGGGAAGTAGATGCGCACCTCGTCCAGGCTGCCGTCGGCGATCTCGTGCTGCAGCACCTCCACCGCATCGTGGTGGTACAGGCGCACGTGGTCGGCACCGTCCTCGGCCAGCGCGTTGAGCAGGCGGCCCACGCCGGGCGCGTGCACTTCGATGCCGATATAGTCGCGGCTCGGATCGTGCTGCGCGGCATGGCGCAACGCGGCGCCGTTGCCGAAGCCGATCTCCAGCACCTTGGGCGCGTTGCGGCCGAAGGTGGCGTCCAGATCGCGCGGCTGGCCGCTGTAGTCCAGGCCGAAGCGCGGCCACAGCGCATCGAACGCGCGCTGTTGGGCCGGGGTGAAGCGGCCCTGGCGCAGCACGAAGCTGCGCACCTGGCGGTGCCCTTCCTCGACGGTGAAGGGTTTCGGCGGGGTCTTGGCGCCGGCGCTGGAGAACGGATCGGTCATGCCTGCGGCCTCACCCGATCAGTCCGTCGACCGGCGAGGAGGCGCTGGCGTAGCGCTTGCGCGGGATGCGCCCGGCCAGGAACGCCTCGCGGCCGGCTTCCACCGCCTTGCGCATGGCGCTGGCCATCAGCACCGGATTGCGCGCACCGGCGATGGCGGTGTTCATCAGCACGCCGTCGCAGCCCAGTTCCATCGCGATCGCCGCGTCCGAGGCGGTGCCGACGCCGGCATCGACGATGATCGGCACCTTGGCGTTGTCGATGATCTCCAGCAGGTTGTAGCGGTTCTGGATGCCCAGCCCGGAGCCGATCGGCGCGGCCAGCGGCATCACCGCCACGCAGCCGATCTCTTCCAGGCGCTTGGCCAGGATCGGGTCGTCGCTGGTATAGACCATCACCTCGAAGCCGTCGGCGACCAGGATTTCGGCGGCCTTGAGGGTCTGCACCACGTCCGGGAACAGGGTGCGCTGGTCGCCCAGCACTTCCAGCTTGGTCAGGTTGTGGCCGTCGAGCAGTTCGCGCGCCAGCCGGCAGGTGCGCACCGCATCCTCGGCGGTGTAGCAGCCGGCGGTGTTGGGCAGGATGGTGTACTGCTCAGGCGGCAGCACGTCGAGCAGGTTGGGCTCGCCCGGGTTCTGGCCGATGTTGCTGCGGCGGATCGCCACGGTGACGATCTGCGCGGCGGCGGCCTCGGTGGCCAGGCGGGTCTGTTCGAGATCGGCGAACTTGCCGGTGCCGGTGAGCAGGCGCGAACGGTAGGGTTTGCCGGCGATCACCAGCGCATCGTGGGGGGCGGGAGCGTTCATCGGCGGATTATCGCCCATCGCACCGGCCCTGCCGAGTCCGCACCGGGACGCGCGGCGGCGCGATTCAGCCGCCGCCCAGCGCGTGCACGATCTCGACCCGGTCGCCGGCGTGCAGTTCGTGCGCGGCGTGCGCGCCGCGCGGCACGATCTCGCCGTTGACCTCGACCGCCACCCGCCGCTGCCCCAGTCCTTCGGCCTGCAGCAGCGCGGCCACGGTGGTGGCCGGCGCCAGCGTGCATTGTCTGCCGTTCAATTCGATGTTCATGCCATCATTGTGCAATGCGCGCCCTAGGCGCGCGAGTCGCGATCTTGCGGCAGTGCAACGTGAGCGTGTCGGCAGAGGTGAAATCATGTCGGCCATGCGGCAACGTATGGCGCGGCCGCTCCCCCGTTTCGTTGCATTTCTCGTGTTCCATTTCTGCCCGGGAGGGCTTCCATGACTTCGTCCATCCGTCCGCTCCGTTCGCTGCTCGCCGCCGCGATCGTGCTCGCCGCCGCGCCTGCGTTCGCGCAGTCCACCTACAGCCGCACCGTGTTCTTCGGCGACAGCCTGACCGACGCCGGCTACTACCGGCCGCTGCTGCCGGCCTCGGTACGTGCGGTGACCGGCCAGTTCACCACCAACCCGGACTTCGTCTGGGCGCAGTACGTGGCCGAGTACTACGGTACCAACGCCGCCGCCAACGGCAACGGCCAGATCGGCGACGACTATGCCGCCGGCAACGCCCGCGTCGGCGTGGCCAACCCGAGCGCGCTGGGCGTGGCGCCGTCGCTGGCCACCCAGGCCAGCAACTACCTGGCCGCCAACGGCGGCAAGGCCGACCCGAATGCGCTGTACTCGGTGTGGGGCGGCGCCAACGACCTGTTCGCCATCGCCGGCGGCGCGCCGGTGCAGACCACCATCGGCAATGCGGTGACCGCCGAAGTGGGCATCGTCGCCAGCCTGCAGAACGCCGGCGCGCGCTATGTCATGGTCAACAACCTGCCCGACGTCGGCATCACCCCGCGCTTCCGCGCCGGCGGCGCCGTGGCGATGGCGCAGGGCACCGCGCTGGCCACCGCCTACAACAACGCGCTGTTCTCCGGCCTCAAGAGCGCCGGGCTGCGGGTGATCCCGGTCGATACCTTCCACCTGCTGCAGGAAGTGGTGGCCAACCCGGGCACCTACGGCTTCACCAACGTCACCGGCACCGCCTGCCAGCCGCAGGTCACCGCGCAGTCGCTGACCTGCAACCCGACCAGCTACGTCAGCGCCGATGCCGCCGACACCTATGTGTTTGCCGACGGCGTGCACCCGACCGGCCGCACCCACGAACTGCTGGCGCAGTACGCGCTGTCGATCCTGGAAGGCCCGCGCACCCAGCAGATCCTGACGCACTCGGCGCAGATGGTCGGCCGCTCGCGCGCCGATCAGGTCGCCTGGCACGTCGATGGCCGCCCGGAATCGGACGGCGTGCGCTGGTGGGGCAACCTGCGCGGCGACATGCAGCGCTACCAGCACGGCGACCTGTACGACGGCATGGCCCCGGCCGGCCTGTTCGGCGTGGACTGGTCGCGCGGCGAGTGGGTGTTCGGCGGCTTCGGCGGCTTCGGTCGCACCGATGCCGACTTCGGCAACCGCGGCGGCGACTACACCCAGGACGACAGCACCCTCGGCGGCTTCGCCGGCTGGTACGGCGAGCATGCCTGGGTCAACGCCCAGGTCAGCTACACCTGGCTGAGCTACGACGTCACCCGCAAGGTCAACCTCGGCCCGGCCACCATCGAGCACAAGGGCTCGCCGGACGGCAGCAACCTGACCGCGGCGCTGCAGGGCGGCTACGAGTTCGGCGAAGGCAGCTTCAAGCACGGCCCGGTGGCCGCGGCGATCTGGCAGAAGGTCAAGCTCGACGGCTACACCGAGAGCAACCCGAACTCCAGCGCGCTGGGCTACAGCGACCGCGACGTCGAGTCGATGGTCGGCCGCATCGGCTGGAAGGCCAGCATCGATGCCGGCACGGTGAAGCCGTACCTGCAGGCCACCTACGACCACGAGTTCAAGAAGAACCAGGAAGCCACCGCGTGGCTGCAGACCATGTCCGACCTGGGCGAGTACGCGGTGCCGGGCATCGACTTCGACCGCAACTACGCGTCGGTGGTGCTGGGCGCACGGACCAAGCTGTGGGGCTTCGAGAGCAACGTCGGCATCGCCACCACCACGGGCCAGTCGCGCGCGCACGACACCTCGCTGTTCGTGAACTTCGGCGGCAGCTTCTAAGCACCGCCCGGGTTTGCCCGCCTTGCCAGGCTGCGTGCCGGGCAGGGTAGGGCGAGGGATGTACAAAGGCAGCAGTGCCTGTTGTGGGAGGGGCTTCAGCCCCGACGCCTCGGAGTCCGAGCCGTCGGGACTGAAGCCCTTCTGCATTTCCACGGCACCTGCCGGGCCGTGTCGCTTTCGTCCGCGCACTGCAGCCCGCATCGCGCCGATTTCTTGCGCAACCCCCGGCCCAGCGCATAGACTGCACCGGCAACGCGGGCGTAGCTCAATGGTAGAGCTGTAGCTTCCCAAGCTACTGACGTGGGTTCGATTCCCATCGCCCGCTCCATGTCCTGCACGCGTCTTCGCTAATTTGCGCGCTCCGCAATCTCCGGACAGTTCCGCAATCAGCGCTGAGGGTGGTCTTCGCGCCCTTGCGCTTACACACATAAATCTCGTTCGTCGTGCCCGGCTTGTGCCCAAACCGCGACTGAGCTTGGCGGCTGTCGCCGACTGTATCGGCCTTTGCGCATTGCCTGCAGTTCTGCCCCTGCTTCTTTCGACAGCGTCGCGCGCGCTGCACTCGACAACGCTAAACGCGAAGCCCGAGCGTGTGATGGGTCTCGTTGAGGCGATGCAGGGTGAAGTCGTCTGCTTCGATCGCGATTTCATTTACGCAGCACGGCTCCTGCTTGATGCGCCAGTAGCGCGCCAGCGGCAGCCCGAGGCATTGCAGGAGGATGACCCGATTGATGCTGTCGTGGCCAACCAGGACGACGGTCTGGCCGCTGTGATCGTGCAGGATCGTGTGCAGCACCTTCATTGCGCGAACCAGCACGTCCGCCAGCGTTTCGCCTCCTGGAATCACGGCGAGATCCGGCGTCGCAAACCAGGTCCGTGCGAGATCGGGCCAGCGCACAGCCACCTCTTCGTGCGTCAGCCCCTGCCATTGGCCGTAGTCGATGTCGGACAGGTCGTGCAGGATTTTGGCCGGCACACCGGTTGCCTGCGCGATCGCATCGCCGGTTCGGATGCACCGCGACAGTGGGCTGGTGTAGATCGCGTCCGGTGCCCAGCTTTGCGCGACGCGTGCCGCCAGCGCCGCGGCCTGCAGTTCGCCGAGCTTCGATAGCGACAGTTCCGCACGCCCGCGGAACCGCTCGGGCGCAATCCAGTCGACGTGCCCATGGCGGGCGAGGATCAGGGTGGTCATGACGCCTTTCTCTCATTGTCTTGTCTAACCAACGCTGAGCGGTGAGATGGCGTGGTTTCGCCGATGCATGTGGCCCGGTTGCATGCATGTCACGACACTCCGCGGCGCGGTTGCCGCAGATCTCCGGCAACTCCCACGTCATCGACCAAATTGGGGTTGGCCGATGCCTGAGCGCTTGCTCGTTGCCGATCTTTCCATCGCAGTCGAATACCGCCGTGCCGCTTCCTCACCCATGCATCGTTGGGCCTTGCGGCTGGCACGGCACTGCCAGTGTTGCCGTGCGTCATCCGCAGTGCGATGGCGGTGCCGCCGACACTCGGATCCCCACGCCCTGCAGGACGTGCAGCACGTGGCGATCCCGATGCGGCAGAGCCGTTCCTTTTCCAGGAAATTCGACGCTCCTTCATCAACGGCAAGGCCGTCCGTTGGTCGAACGGCGTCGTTCGCGTCCGGATCCGTTTCAGGGCATGCGCGGCGTCCGGCGCGCGCACGCCTGTGCGCACCTCCGACTCAGCGCGCCGTTGCGCGTCGCGTGGTGTCCACCGACGGCGCCGGAAGCGGGACGTCCTGCGGCGAGGTCAGTGCGCCGGTGTCGGTGTCGTAGCGGTAGATCTCCTCGATGTCGCCGGTATGCACGGTGACCGTGCCGGTGGTCAGATCGTCGCGCACGGTGAGCGGGATCGCGGCCAGACCCGGGCAGGCGATGCGCGCACCGGTGTCGAAGCCACCATCGCCGAGCGGTTGGATCAGGCACGGCGCCTGGCCCGGGCGACCCAGTTGCAACCAGCCCTCGGCGGTGATGGTGTGCGCATACAGCGGCCGTCCATCCGGTGCGATGGTGGTGGCGGTTTCGCCTTTGCCGTAATCGCGCGGCGGGCGTTCGATGCCCTTGATGCCCATGCGGTTGTTGACCAGCAGGCCACGGTCGTCCAGGTAGAGATGGCCGATCTGGGTGCCGGTGTCCTGTGGCCAGCGCAGGTGCATGTGGATATGCGGCGGGTCGTCCCGATGCCCGTGCGGATCGTTGGTGTCGAAGCCCATGATCTGGATCGTGCCGAGGCCTTCTCGCACGGCTTGCTCGCCCAACCCCAGGCGCCGCACCACCTCACGTTGCGCGAACTCCAGAGTGTCCGCGGCGCGGCGCTGGCGAACAGGGAAGGCGCCGCTGCGGTAGGCTCCGGCGCGGCGTGCGGGGTCGGCATGTTCGAGTCGCAGCACCATGCCCGGCTCGACGATGTGCATCGAGTATTCGGCCGCGGTGATCGCGTCGCGGTCCAGAGGTGCCAGTTGCACCACCCAGCGGCCTTGCGCGTAATGGAACGGCACGTCGCCGTCCTCCACCCGCACACGTTCGATCGCGTCGGGGTCGCCGGAGAACGTCAGTTCCAGCGTGCGCATGCGCGGAACCCGGAGGGCGACCACCGTTTCCTTGGCGTTGTCGGCGTTGTAGCCGTCGATGTGGATCGGCGTGCAGGGACGGCATGACGTTGCGTCGAAGGCGATCTTTGCAGATGCATGCCCGTCGGCCTTGACCAGCTTCAGTACGACGGCGACATCGTCCGCGTTCGCTGCGTGCGCGGACCCCAGCGCCAGTCCGGCGCACACTGCGGCGATGAGCGGGCGACGCCAGAGGTGTTGCGGCCGACTGTCGCGGCGATGGCCCTGCAACTGCATCGGTCGCATCACTTGCTGCCTCCATTGGGATGCCAGCTGAAGCTCAGCCAGAGCGTCGAGCCGACCGGGAAGTAGTTGTTGACCAGCGCCTGCCCCGGTCCCTGGCGCACGACAAAGGGCGCGCGGGTGATGTTCTGCGCCTGCAGCATCACGTCCCAGGCCGGGTTGATCGCGTAGCTGAGCTGCAGGTCGAGCTGGCTGCGCGGCTGGGCGTAGAGATCGCGCTCCGGCGTGTCGCTGCTGACCAGTTGCAAGGCTTCGCCGATGCGGTTCCAGGAGGCGCGCGCCTCGAAGCCGCCGCGTCGGTAGAACACGGTGGCGTTGGCGATGTAGTCCGGTTGCTGCACCAGTCCGCTGCTGCGTCGGCTGGCGGGAGCGCCGGCCGCGACTGCTGCCGAACTGGCGGGAATGTCGAAGCTGCCGTCGAGCAGGGTCAGGTTGCTGCTCACGCCCAGTCCGCGCAGCGCGTCCGGCAGAAAGGCGAGTTCGCCGGAGACGTAGTTCAGTTCGAGACCGCGCACCTTGCCGCGACCGGAATTCAGCGGCGTGCTCTCGCTGACATCGTCGTACACCACGCCGTTGTAGGCCGTCGGGCCCAGGCTGCGCACCGCGGTGAAGATCTCGTTGCGGATCCGCTTCTGGAACACCGCCGCCGAGAACAGTCCGCCATCGTCCATGAACCACTCGTAGGACAGATCCAGGTTGACGGACTGGCGCGGCTCGAGCGCGGGATTGCCGCGGCTGATCGCCAGGCCGCCGCTGCTGGTGACGGCGAACGAGGTGGTGGCCGCGTACTGGGCGTAGTCGGGACGGCCGATGGTCTTGCTGACGGCGGCAGTCAGGCGCGCGTCGTCGTCGATCTTCCAGGTCGCCAGTGCCGAAGGCAGCAGGTACGCATAGCCGCCCTTGCGCAGCGCCGGCGCATACGCGGAAGGCGCCGCCGGGTTGGGGATCTGCCAGGTGGTGACGTCCACCCTGGTGTCGTCGTAGCGCACGCCGGCGAGGGCGTAGAAGCGCTCCGAGCGGAATACGCTTTCGGCATACACGCCGGTCACCGCTTCCTTGTCGTCGAAGTCGCTGGTGTAGTTGTCCGCGACCCGATTGGATTGGGCCAGCCACTCGGGGTGGTTGGCGATCAGCGCCGTGCCCTTGGCCGGGTCGACGACGTAGAACGGCACGCCACCGATGAAGTCGCTGGGCCAGGTGGTGGGATAGGTGTAGCCGGGAAGGCCGCCGATCGCGGTCTGCGCCGCGGCGTTCGTGGCGAACCATTCCTGGTAGGACTGGTCGTTGCCGACCTTGCTGTCGGTGTACGAGGCGCCGGCGCGCGCGCCGAAGCCCTGGTCTTCGGGGTCGGCGTTGAGCGCCACGTTGGCGGCGACGTAGCGGACGGTCGATGCCGAATCCCGGGTGATGTTGCGCAGGTACAGCAGATCGTAGGACGACGGGTCGGTGGCGCGGCGCGGGTCGGGGAAGGTGGCCAGCACCTTGCCGCCGTCGAGGGCGTAGTCGAACCGGTAGTCGGTGGCGTTCAGCGTCGTGGTGGAACCGGGGCGCACGTCCGACGCCCACTTGTACATGTCCCGCTGCAGTGCGCTAGTGGCGCGCGACCACGACGCGGTGGCGTCCCAACTCACGTCTTCGGTGGGGCGGAAGGCGCCCTTGAGGGTGACGATGTCGGTGTCGCGGGTCTGCGGCTGCCAGACGATGCCTTGCTGGAACTGCGCGGCCCCGTAGCTGCCGTGCTGCGCATCCACGTAGCGCGGCGGGGTGCTGGGGATGGCCAGTTGCTCTGCGCGCAGTTCCGCATCGACGGCCTGGTAATGGCCGCCGAACAGCGAGATCTCCCCGCCATTGGCGAACAGGTACTCCAGCTTGGCATTGATGCCCTTGCGGCTGCGCGCATCGTCGAACCAGTAGCCCTGCGGGCGCACCGGGTACAGCACGCCGTCGCGCGACAGGTTGGCGAACGGCGTCGCCGTCCCCGAGGGGGTGTAGTACACCCAGCCGGCACCGGCGCTGTCGCCCGGCAACTGGCTGTGCGAGGTCGACCAGAGCTTCTGCCAGTCCAGCGAGACCACCACGCCCCACTGGCCGCGTTCGCCGAACACCTTCGACGCGGTGGCGTTGGCCTTCTGCAGCGGACGATCGTCCTGCACAAAGGCACCGGCGCTGGAGCTGTGGCCCAGCCCCGCATTGACCACGACGAAGCCGTCGGGTTTGTCGAAGGCGCTGCGGGTGACCAGGTTCACCTGGCCGCCGAGGCCGTGCGGGTCGTACTGCGGGGTCAGGGTTTTGATCGCCTCGATGCGCGAGACCATCGGCGAGGGCAACTGGTCCAGGCGCGCGCCGCGCACGTCGATCTCGCTGCTGGCCATCGGCACGCCGTCGATGGTGATGAGGTTGTACTTCGGGTCCAGGCCACGAATGGTCACCCGTTCGTACAGGTCGCGGTTGCGGGTCGGGTCCATGCCGGCGACGGTGGACAGGCCGACGATGCGCCGCGCCGATTCGACGATGCTCAGGTCGGGGAGGCTGCCGATGTCGTCGTCGCTCACGGCGTCCAGCACCACCTGGCTCTCGCGTTTGGCGTCGACCGCGGCGGTGGCGGCAGCGCGAAAGCCGGTGACCTGAATCTGGTCCAGATCGACGGTCGCGGGCGCACCCGTTTGAGCGGCAGCGGCGTCTGCCGTGGTGGCGACAGGTGGGAGCGGCGCGGCATGGCCCTGGCTCGCCGCGGCGAGCGCGGGGAGCAGGGCGGAGGCGAGGCGGCTGAGGCGAAGGTGAAACGCGGCGTGGCGTTGAGGCATGACCGTGATCAAAGATGGATGGTGGCTAAATATATTACGAACAGTATGAAATTAATTTGACAAGACCAGCCGGGTAGCGGAGCATGCCGCCGCTCCGGAACGAGGCATGGCGAGGCGCTGCAGGATGATCAAGAAGACGCTCACGCCCCGGGCGAGGCTGGTGCTGGGTCTGGTCCGGCGACACGGTGCTGTCTCACGCTCCGCGCTGATCCGCGATACCGGACTCTCAGGGACGGCGGTGTTCCGTAGCACCGACGAGCTGGAGAAGGCGGGATTGATCCGGGTCGGCGAGACGATCGCCGAAGGCCGTGGCCAGCCCAGCGCCACGATCCATCTGCAGCCCGATGCCGCGTTCAGCCTGGGACTGTCGGTGATGGCGGATCGCGCCGAGGCGGTGCTGGTGGATCTGTCAGGCCGGATCCGCGCGCGCGCCGACGTCGCCACGCTGGGATTGAGACGTGCAGACGTCTTGGCGCGCTGCCACGCCCTCGCCGTGGAGGCGTTGGGCGGGCGCGCCGCAATGGCGCCGCGGCTGATCGGCGTTGGCGTGGCCATCGCTGGTTACTTCGTCGATGACGGCACGGTCAACCCCAGTCCGGAGCTGGAGGACTGGGCGCTGGTCGACTTCGGTCCGGAGATCGCGCAACGCTTCGGCGTGCCGGTCAAGATCGAGAATGTCGCCAACGCCGCGGCCATGGGCGAATACCTGCTCGGCACGGGGGCGACGCACGCCAGCTTCTGCTACCTCAATTTCGCGATGGGTTTCGGCGGCGGCATCGTCATCGACGGCCGGCTCATGCGTGGCCGCTTCGGCAATGCCGGCGAACTGGCAGGCACGCTCAACGCGGCCGACCTGCCGGTGCCGCATCTGGCAGGACTGCTGCACGCGGTGAACCTGCATGATGGCCATGCCTTCGCATCGCTGAAGGACATGCTGGAGGCGTTCGATCCGCAGTGGCAGGGTGTGGACGCGTGGCTGCAGGCGCATACCCGCAGTTTCCAGTTCCTGTTCTCGGCGTTGCGCTACACGCTGGATGTGGATGCGATCGTGCTCGGGGGGCTGCTGCCGGCGGCATTGGCCGAGCGCGTCATCGCCGCGGTGCACTGGCACGAGCAGACCGTCGCGCCACGCCGCCTGCGCCCGCTGCCCGCGCCGCGCCTATGCGTTGCCCAGCTGCCGCCGGAGACGACCGCGCCGGTCGGCGCGGCCGCGTTGCTGTTCGGCGATCTTTTGTCCGCTTAGCCGGGGCATCAGCGCCGCCACCGCGCTCAATATTCCGACCGTCAGTGGAATCGCCTGCACCAGCAGCGACGCAGGCGAGCCTGCAACGGCGAGCGCGGTGCGGTAATCGGACTGCTGCAGCATCAGGGCGATGGCGAAGGTACCTGCCGCCTGGGCGATCTTCGACGCGCACGTGAGCATGCCGTAGTCGCGGGTGGCGGTGCGTTGGCTGGCCGTGGCCGCCACGCACAGCCACAAGGCCGTGCCGATGCCGCTGAAGCCGATCCCCGACAGGAGCCCGGCGGCGTAGGTGGCGTAGGCCCCGCGCTCGCCGACCTGGTGCAGCAGCGTGCCGGCGCCGAGCAGCGCCGCGCTCGAGACCAGGAAGATCCCGCGGTGGCTGCATTGGCCCAACATGCACCGCCACAGCGGCTGCACCAACAGCACGCCCAGCGCGACCGCCAGCGACAGGTTCGATTCTTTCCCCGGCGCGTGCGCATAGGCGGAGACATACGGCTCCAGCTTGCGAAAGCCGGACACCAGGAAGCCGACGAGCACGGTCAGTAAGATGATCGACGAAAGCCGCAATGGCGGTGCGGCGCGCCAACCCGCATGCATGCCGGCTGGCGGTTCGCCAATCGTGTTCCTGCACCATGCCAGCGGCACTGCGCAGCTCACCGTGATCAGCGCGATCGCCGCGCCGGCGCCGGCGAATTCGATGCCGCTGCGCGCCGACAAGCGCAGCAGCAGCGGTGCAACGCACAGGCATACCGCCAGGTGCGCCAACGCAGAGAAGAACGTCCGTCGCACGGTGACGTGCTGGCGCTCGTGCAGCGTCGCCGACCCCAGCACGATCAAGGCATTCTGGGCGACGTCCACCAGCGGATAGACGCAGCGAAAGCCGATCAGGGTCGCCAATGCCCAGGCCGGCCGTGCCCACTCGGCTACCAGCGAGGACGCGCAGAACAGCAAGAAGAACAGGGCGGCGATCGCGGCGCCGATCGCCTGGAAACGCGCGGCATCCGTTGCCGACGCGATGCGTGTGCGCTGCCAGCGGCCCAGCAGCAGGTCCAACACTCCGTTCAGGGCGAGCGTGGAAGCCAGCAACGCGCCGGCAGTGGCTGGCGGCAGGTGGCAGGTTTCGGTCAGGAAAAACGTGAACAGCACGACGCTGGCATGCCACATGAGGCATTTGCCGAAATGCGCACCCAGATAGATCGGACCCAGCACCTGCATCCGCGTTCGCTCCCCCGGTCCGCCGCGGCTGCGCGCAGGCCGACGGCATTCTTGCATCGAACGATGACATTCGCGGTGCGGCGATGTCGCCTGGGGACGGTGCACGGGAACGGCTTGCGGCGTCGCAAGATCCGTGGAGCTAGGGGGCAAGCGCAGGCCGGGTCGACGCGGCTGTCAAACCCGCTTCATCCGCCGCCGCTAGGCTGGCCGACGCCTGAGCATCTGCTCGTTGCCGGTCCTGCTTGCCGTGGTCGAACACAGTCGTCGTCGTTTTCTCGCCCGCGCGTCTCTGGCCCTGGGGGCCGGCGCGGCCATGCCGCTGTTGCCGGGCGTCATCCGCAGTGCGCTGGCGGTGCCGCCGGCGCGGGTCACCGGCACGCTGCAAGACGTGCAGCACGTGGTGATCCTGATGCAGGAGAACCGTTCCTTCGATCACTACTTCGGTTGCCTGCGCGGGGTGCGCGGCTATGGCGATCCGCGGCCGCTGCGGCTGCCCAGCGGCAAGCCGGTCTGGTACCAGCCCGAGCGCAAGGGCAGCGATCGCTATGTGCTGCCGTTCCGGCTCAACAGCCAGACCAGCAGCGCGCAGTGGATGAAGGATCTCAATCACGACTGGAAGGGCTCGCACGAGACCTGGAAGCACCACGACGCCTGGATCGCGCAGAAGAGCGCGATGAGCATGGGCCACTTCCAGCGCGAGGACCTGCCGTTCTATTACGCGTTGGCCGATGCCTTCACCCTCTGCGACGGCTACCACGCCTCGCTGTTCGGCCCCACCAACCCCAACCGCATGTACATGTTCACCGGCACCAGCGGGCTGAGCGTCGGCAATGACGGCGAGCAGGCGGTAAATAACCGCGACGACGGCAACTGGACCGCGGACATGGCGCGCGACAATCCGCGCTTCTCCGGCTACACCTGGAGCACCTACTCCGAGCGCCTGCAGCAGGCCGGCATCAGCTGGCAGGTCTATCAGGAGTTCGACAACTACGGCGACAACAGCCATCCGTACTTCGCCAACTTCCGCAAGCTGGACCGCGCCTCGCCGTTGTATCGCCGCGGCCGGGCCATCGTGCCGGGTTCCACCGCCGACAATGCCAAGGCCTCGCGCGGCGAGCATCTGGTGGCGGCGTTCGCGCGCGACGTGCGCGCCGGCACGCTGCCGCAGGTGTCGTGGATCGTCGCGCCGTACCTGCTCAGCGAGCATCCCGAGGCGACGCCGGCCTATGGCGAATCCTTGAGCGCGCGTCTGCTCGAGGTGCTGGCCGCCTCGCCGGAGGTCTGGTCGAAGACCGTGTTCCTGATCAACTACGACGAGAACGACGGCTTCTTCGACCACGTGCCGCCGGCGTTGCCGGCGATCCGGCCGGAGTTGGGCGCCAGCAACGTGGACCTGCATGGCGAGGACTATCATGGCGTGCCGGTCGGCCTGGGGCCGCGGGTACCGATGCTGGTGGTGTCGCCGTGGAGCCGCGGCGGCTGGGTGAACTCGCAGGTGTTCGACCACACCTCGGTGCTGCGCTTCCTGGAGCGCCGTTTCGGGGTGATGGAGCCGAACATCAATCCCTGGCGCCGCGCCGTCGCCGGCGATCTGACCTCCACGCTGGATTTCGTCGGCCACGATCCGGCGCCGGTGGCGTTGCCGGATACCCGCGACTACATCGCCCGCATCGATGCCACTGCGACCCTGCCGCCGCCACAGCGCCCTGCACAGCAGGCGCTGCCGGTGCAGGAACCCGGCCAGCGTCCGGCGCGCGCGCTGCCCTACGACTTCGACGTGCGGCTGCAGGTGCAGGGAGATGCGCAGGTGTTGCGCATGCGCAACCGCGGCGCCGCCGGCGTGGCGCTCAATGCCTATGCCGACGATGGCGTGGCCGGACCCTGGTTCTACACACTGGCCGCCGGCAGCGAACTGCAGGATGCGCGCGCCTGGCGCGGCGATGCCGCCGACGCCGGCTATGCGCTGCGCGTGCACGGGCCCAACGGGTTCCTGCGCGAGTTCCATGGCGACGGGATCGGCGATGCCGGACTGCTGGCCGAGGCCGACTACGATGCCGCCGCGCAATGCCTGCTGCTGACGCTGGGCAATGCCGGTGAGCAGCCCTGCGCGCTGCGCGTGCGCGACGGGTATCGCGGCGATGCTGGCGAGCAGGCGATCACGCTTGCTGCCGGAGCTCGCACCGTCCTGCGTCTGCCGTTGCAGGCGCAGCACCACTGGTACGACCTGGCCATCGACAGCGTGACGTTCCCGCGGTGGCGGCGGCGCCTGGCCGGGCACATCGAGACCGGCCGGCCGAGCATGAGCGATCCGGCGATCGGGCGCGTGGTCGACGCGTAGAAATCGCGGCGTTCCGGCATGGGTGCACGATTTCTGGTTGTATCCGGTCGCGGCTGAAGCCGCTCCTACGGGCCATCCGGCTGTGGTAGGAGCGGCTTCAGCCGCGACCGCTTCGAACGCATGCGATCCGAAACGCCGCTCATGCTGCCGGGTCATCTACGGCACTCCGCGCGTCTGCAAGATTCCCAAAACGCGAACGCCGCCGCTGCATGAGCAGCGGCGGCGCGTGGTGTCTTCCCTGACGGTGTCGCGTCGGCTCAGAACTTGCCGCTGAAGGTGACGAAGAACTGGCGCGGCGCACCGGCCATCAGCGTCTGGTTGTAGCCGTTGGGGTCGGAGACGACGTAGCCGTTGGTGCCGACGGTGGCGAAGTAGCGCTTGTCGAACAGGTTGGTGACGTTCGCGCTTAGTCCCAGGTTCTGGAACATGCCGACCTGGCCGAAGTCGTAGCCGGCGCTCAGGTCGAAGCGCCAGTAGCTGGGCACCGACGAGTCGTTGAGGTAGCTGATGTAGCGGCGGCCGGTGTACTTGCCGTCCAGCGAAGCGTGCCAGCCGGCGTTCTCGTAGGCCAGGCTGCTCGAGAACATCCACTCGGGGATGCCGACCACGCGCTTGCCCGAGGTGGCCACCACGCCGCCATTGAGGTAGTCGTCCTGGTAGGTCGAGTCGTCATACGACAGCGAGTTCAGCCAGCGCAGCTGTTCGATCGGACGCCAGATCACCGCCAGGTCGGCACCCTGGCTGCGTACCGAACCGACGTTGTTGAGCGTGGCCGAGCAGGTCTGGATCGCGCTGCACGGCGAGGTCACCAGCAGGCGGTCGTCGAAGGTGGTGTGGTACAGCGCCAATGACGCTTCCACACCGCCGCCGCGCACGCGGTAGCCCAGTTCGTAGGTCTGCGCGGTCTCCGGCTCCAGCGAGCCCTTGATCGCGTTGAACGCGGCCTGCGATTCCTGGAACGGGGTGAAGCCGAAGCCGGCCATGTTCTTGTTGTAGGAGGCGTAGACCTCCTGGTGATCGTCGATCTTGTAGTTGATGCCGACCTGCGGCAGCAGGTCCGAGTCGGCCTTGATCTCGCCGGCGGCGTTGGACGCGGACGGCACCTGCGACTGCGCGGTGGTGTCGACGATCAGCTTCTTGGCGCCGAAGTTCAGGGTCAGGCGCTCGTCGAGCAGGCGCAGCGTGTCCTGCGCGTAGACCATGGTGGTGTCGGTGTCGTAGTGCTGGGCGAAGCCGCGCGCGAACAGGGTGCCGTTCTTGTTGAAGTAGTACAGATCGGTGAACGGGCCGTCCAGCAGGAAGTAGTTGCGTTCCTGCACGGTCTTGGCGTTCTGGTACCAGCCGCCGATCTCGATCTCGTTGCCGGCCACGGTGAAGTTCAGCGAGCCGGTGACGCCGTGGCGGTTGAGGCGATAGTCGGTGGTGCGCATCGACAGCGGCACGCTGGCCGAGGACGCGGCGTACGGCGTGGTCCACTGGCCTTCGCCGTTGTTGTCATGGTAGTAGCCGGTCAGGTTCAGCGTGGCGCTGCCGCCGAGGTTGAACACGCCGCTGAGCGCGGCCAGGTTGTCGCGGCGCAGGCCGGCGCCGGAGTAGTAGGACACGTCGGCCTTGCCGTAGTCGGCGGGCAGGCCGTTGAGGCTGGCCGGGTAGCTGCCCTTGCCGTTGAGCGCGTTGGCGATCTGCACCGCGCTGTTCCAGTCCGGCATCAGGTAGTCCCAATCCCAGCCGAGGACCCGCTGCGAGGTCAACGACAGGTCCATGATGTCGTATTCCTTGCGGTGCGAACTGTCCAGGTACAGGCTGACCCGGTTGCCGTCGCCCCACTGGTACAGCGCCTTGGCATTGGCCTGGTTGTACTCGTTGTTGCCGTAGCCCTTCCACTTGTCCATTTCGCCGTGCACCAGCGAGGTGTACAGCGAGAAGCCGTGGATGTCGCCGGTGTCGCCGCGCAGGTAGGTGCGGCGGGTGCTGTCGGAGCCGAGGGTCTGGCTGAAGCGGATGCCGGCGTCGGCATCCGGATCGGCGGAGTAGTAACGCACGGTGCCGCCGAGGTTGCTGCTCGACGGCGTGCCCAGGCCGCCGGCGCCCTGCGCCAGTTCCACCGAGGCCACGTTCTCGGAAATGATCGCGCGGGTCACCTGCAGGCCGTCGGTGACGCCGTAGCTCATGTTGCCCAGCGGCACGCCGTCCAGGGTGAAGCCGAGCCGGCTCTGGTCGAAGCCGTGCAGGCTGATCGCGGTGGACCATTCGTAGGCGCCGAACGGATCGGCCGACTGGAACTGCACGCCGGGCAGCTTGTCCAGCACCTTCAGCGCGCTGGTGCCGGGGGCGGCGATTCCGATGTCCTCACGGGTGATGCGCTGCACCTGGCGGGTGGTGCCGCTGGACACGACGGTGATCGCGTCGAGCATCGTGGCATCGTTGCCGCTCGCGCTGGCCGCCGCATCGGCGGTTGCGGTGGCGGCGGCCGGCGCGGTCTCGGCCAGCGCGGCGAAGGCCGGCAGGGCGGACGCGACGGCGAGCACCAGCGCGTGCGGGCGCAAGGATCTGGAAGTGGGGGTCATCGAAAGTCACCAATCATGAGGGAGAGAGGCTCCGGACCTGCCGCGCGGGGCGCGGGCAGCCGGCACCGGGCCGGTACGCGGCCCGCCCGCCACGATGCAACGGTTTTGTGAACGTTTCGGGGCGGTCCGGTGTCGGCTGTGGGACAGAGCGCGGACCGCGGGTGACGGTGATCACCGCGCATCCTGGCCTTGCGGCGCAGTCGGCACCTGCGGCGACGCGCGGCATCGCAGCGCCAGCGGCGCGACGTATGATGCCGGGCCTGCCACCGCCGCTGCCTTCGATGAAGCTCGCCATCCTGTCCCGCAATACCAAGCTGTACTCGACCCGGCGCCTGGTCGAGGCCGGCCGCGAACGCGGGCACACGGTGCGGGTACTGGACCCGCTGCGCTGCTATATGCGTATCGCCGCCGGCGCTTTCACCATGCATTACAAGGGCAAGCCGATCACCGGCTACGACGCGGTGATCCCGCGGATCGGCAATTCGGTGACCCGCTACGGCACCGCGGTGCTGCGGCAGTTGGAGATGATGGGCGTGTGTACGCCAAACCCGTCCGATGCGATCCTGCGCGCCCGCGACAAGCTGCGCGCGCACCAGCTGCTGGCGGCCAAGGGCATCGACATGCCGATGACCGTGTTCGGCGACAACCCGGACGACACCGGCGATCTGCTGTCCATGCTCGGCCCGCCGCCGCACGTGGTGAAGTTGAACGAGGGCACCCAAGGCACCGGGGTGATCCTGACCGAGAAGGCCAGCGCCTCGCGTGGCGTGGTCGAGGCGCTGCGCGGGCTGTATGCCAATTTCCTGGTGCAGGAGTTCATCGGCGAGGCCGAGGGCGCCGACCTGCGCTGCTTCGTGGTCGGCAACCAGGTGGTGGCGGCGATGCGCCGCACCGCGCCGGAGGGCGACTTCCGCTCCAACCTGCATCTCGGCGGTACCGCCGAGCGGACCGTGGCCAGCCGCGGCGAGCAGGAGGTGGCGGTGCGCTCGGCCAAGGCGCTGGGCCTGGGCGTGGCCGGCGTCGACCTGATCCGCTCGCGGCGCGGGCCGCTGGTGCTGGAGGTCAACTCCACGCCGGGCCTGGAAGGCATCGAGACGGTCTGTGGGCTGGATATCGCCGGCAAGGTCATCGAGCACCTCGAGGCCTGCCTGAAGCGAAAGAAATCAGTGATTTAGCTGCGTTTTTGGTCGTGCGTTCTGGCTTAACGCTGGTTTAATTCGGCCCTGCGTAAGCTTCATCGGACCGCAGCTCTGCCCTCCTCAGCAGGAACGGTAATCGGGATAGAAAACCTTTCGGCCCAGGCAGCCCCGCTGCCTGGGTCTTTTTGTTGGGGATGCTGGAATGGGTCTGATGCGTGCGCGTGCTTGCGGCAATGTTTCGGCGAAAGCTACATTCGCGACGTAGTGCAATGCTGTTGTGATGCCGGGAATGCGAGGCGATGTGCCAAGGTGAGGCGCCCATGAACGTGAAGAAAGTGTTCGCGCGGCAACTCAGTACAATCTCGCAGCACTCGGAGCGGTACGAACGTCCCCGAAAGCGGACGATCACGGTTTGGCGTAAGCAATCGACGGCAGGTCGTGACATTCGCGATCGGAGCAGGTCGCGACCGCCGTGCTGCTGCAAGAACTAATCAGGGTGAGGCGCTGTCTGATGCAGCGACCTGCCAGGTGGGTCGCAAGCGAGGCGTCGCTGAACATTCACCAGGATGGCATTGCAGGACCATGGCGGTTGCCGTCGTGGACAACGAGGAGGCGCGGCATTGACGTGGCGCCCTCCACTGGCAAGTAGTAAGACTGACGGGGTACATGTTGGTGCGAATTCTAGTGATCGAAGACAACAGCGACATCGCCGCCAATCTGGGCGATTACCTCGAGGACCGCGGCCATACCGTCGATTTCGCCGCCGATGGCGTCACCGGCCTGCACCTGGCGGTAGTGCATGAATTCGACGCGATCGTGCTCGACCTCAACCTGCCGGGCATGGACGGCATCGAGGTCTGTCGCAAGCTGCGCAACGAGGCGCGCAAGCAGACCCCGGTGCTGATGCTCACCGCGCGCGATTCGCTGGACAACAAGCTCGCCGGCTTCGATTCCGGTGCCGACGACTATCTGATCAAGCCGTTCGCGCTGCAGGAAGTGGAAGTGCGCCTCAACGCGCTGTCGCGCCGCGGCAAGGGCGTGCACACCCGGGTGCTGGAGACCGGCGACCTGGAATACAACCTGGATACGCTGGAGGTGCGTCGCCAGGGCAAGCTGCTGCAGCTCAATCCCACCGCGCTGAAGATCCTGCAGGCGCTGATGGAAGCCGCGCCAGCGGTGGTGACCCGGCAGGAACTGGAAACCCGTGTGTGGGGCGAGGAACTGCCCGATTCCGACTCCCTGCGCGTGCATATCCATGGCCTGCGCGCGGTGGTGGACAAGCCGTTCGACGTGCCGATGATCCAGACCCGTCACGGCATCGGCTACCGCATCGCCGCACCCGATGCCTGAAGCACCGGCGTTGCCGCGGGTCGTGCGGCGGCGCGGGCGTTACCGCCGCCGCCTCCGCAGCCGCATCATCCTCTCGTTCGTGCTGTTGGGCTTCGGCCTGACCGCGCTGTTCGCGTTCGCCACCAATTGGGCGCGGGCGCGCGTGGAGAACCAGCTGGTCGAAGTGGTGCTGAACCGCAACATCGACGAGTACTCGCACCGGTTCTTTTCCGATCCGTCGAAGAATCCGGATCTGCCGGTGCAGCAGATGGTCGGCCGGGTGGTCAAGAGCGACCGTTTCGAGGCGCTGCGGCGCGAGCAGCCGGAGTGGTACAACTTTTCCGACGGCATCCACAACGTGTCCGGTCGCGACGAAACCGGCAAGCCGTTCTCCTACAAGGTGGCGGTGCGCAAGACCCCGAACGTCTGGTTCTTCCTCGCCTACGACATGACCCAGACCATGCAGGGCGAGGTGCAGCTCAATCGCACGTTGATCTTGTCGGTGCTGGTGTTCAGCGCGTTGTCCCTGGTGATCGGCTGGTGGTCGGCATCGCGGGTGATGCGGCCGGTGTCGGACCTGGCCGCGCGCCTGCGCGCCTATCGCGGCAGCAGCGATCCGAAACCGCTGGCACCGCATTTTCCCGACGACGAGGTCGGTCAGCTGGCCGAGGCGCTGGACGACTACTCGGCGCGCCTGACCGAAGTGGTGCAGCGCGACCGCGAGTTCAATGCCGACGTCAGCCATGAACTGCGCACCCCGCTGGCGGTGATCCGCGGCGCCACCGAGCTGCTGCTGACCCGGCCCAATCTCGACGAGAAGGTGCTGCAGCGCCTGCAACGCATCCAGCGCGCCGAACAGCAGTGCAGCGACCTGATCGGCTCGCTGCTGTTACTGTCGCGCAACGAGCGCGGGCAGGGCCACAGCAATGTCGCCAAGGTGGCCGAGCAGTTGATCGAGTCGCATCGCGCGCAACTGGGCGGCAAGCCGCTGCAGTTGCTGCTGGAAGGCGAGCGCAACCTCACCATCGATGCGCCGGAGGCGGCGCTGTCGGTTGCGTTGGGCAATCTGATCGGCAATGCGGTCAAGTACACCCAGGAAGGGCAGGTGGTGGTGCGGGTGCTGAGCGACGCGGTGCAGGTGATCGATTCCGGTCCCGGCCTGAGCGAAGAGGACGCGGCCAAGCTGTTCCAGCGCGGCTATCGCGGCACGCATGCAGGCCATTCGCAGGGCGGCGGCATCGGCCTGTCGATCGTCAGCCGGCTCTGCGATCTCTATGGTTGGCAGGTGAATGTGCGTCCGGGTGCCACCAAGGGCGTGGTGGCGACGCTGTGGTTCAAGCCGGCTTGAGGTGCTGGCGGGACGGTGCGTCTAAACTTCCTTGTAGGATCGGCTTCAGCCGCGACCAAGCTTTCCGGGCAAGCCAGTCGGGACTGATGTCCCTCCCACAGTGCAGTCGCAACCGCACTGCACTCGCTAAACATTCCCGATCTCCTGCCCCGGCTTTTGTGGGAGCGGCTTCAGCCACGACATCTTCGCAACGGACCGCGCTTGAGCGCGCTCCTAAAGGAGACGCTTGGCCGCCGCCAGCGCGCGGTACTGCCGATCCAGCGTTTCCACGGCTTCCTGGAGCTCTGCTGCGGCGCCGTCGTTGACCACCACATCGTCGGCAATGGCCAGGCGCGCGGCGCGGGTGGCCTGCGCCGCCAGCATGCGCTGCGCCAGGTCGGCGGTGATGCCGTCGCGCTGCATCAGGCGTGCGTGTTGCAGCGCCTCGGGGGCGTCGATCACCAGGATCCGGTCGAGCCAGGGATAGGCGGCGCGTGCGCCGACCTCGGTCAACAGCGGAATGGCCGCGATCGCATAGGGTCCTGCGGCCTCACGGCAGCGTTTCTGCAGCAACTGGCGGATGGCGGGGTGGGTGATCGCTTCGAGGTCGCGGCGTGCCGTCACGTCCTCGAAGATGCGCTGGCGCAAGGCGGCGCGGTCGAGCTGTCCATCGTCTTGCAGGATCTGCGGTCCGAAGCGGGCCACGATCTGCGCCAGGGCCGGATGGCCGGGCGCAACGACCGCGCGTGCGGCGAGGTCGGCATCGGCGACGACGATGCCCTTGGCCTCGAAGCGGCGACTCAGTTCGCTCTTGCCGGAGGCCACACCTCCGGTCAGGCCGACGACGAAATCAGTCAAGCCGGGGACTCCGTTAGCGCAGTCCAGACCAGCGCATGTAGGTCTCCACGATCTCCGTGCCCCAGAAGAAGGTGATCCAGCCGGCGATGGCCAGATAGGGGCCGAACGGGATCGGCGTGGCGCGGTCGCGGCCCTTAGCAGCCAGCCACAGCGAACCCAGGATCGCACCGACCAGGGAGGAGATCAGGATGGTCGGCAGGATGCCCTTCAAACCGCACCAGGCGCCGATCGCGGCCAGCAGCTTGAAGTCGCCATGGCCCATGCCTTCCTTGCCGGTGATCTGCTTGAACAGCCACCACACCGACCACAGCGAAAAATAGCCGACCGCGGCACCGAGCAGGGCAGGTTTGGCCGGCATGTACAGGTTGTCCATGCTGCCGATCAGGCCGAGCCACATCAGCGGCAGGGTCAACTGGTCCGGCAACAGGCGCGTGCGCAGGTCGATGCCGGACAGCGCCACCAGGAAACAGCTGAACACGATCGCGCCGAAGCCCTGCCAGCCGAAGCCGAAGCGCCACACACTGGCGACCACCAGCAGGCTGGTGAGCAATTCCACCAGCGGATACTGTGGCGAAATCGGCGCATGGCAGTAGCGGCACTTGCCGCGCAGCGCCAGCCAGCTGAACAGCGGGATGTTCTCGAACCAGGCCAACTTGTGCTTGCAGTGCGGGCAGTGTGACGGCTCCACCACGATGCCGGGTGGCGGCGGATCATAGATGTCCGGCAGCTCCAGGATCTCGCGCGAATCGCGCTTCCACTGCCATTCCATGCGCTTGGGCATGCGCAGGATGACCACATTGAGGAAGCTGCCCACCAGCAGGCCGAGGCCGGCCGCGGCCGGGAAGCCGAGGCCGGGGTGTTGATCGAGAAATGCCATTAATGCTTATCCAACGACGGAGGCCAGCTTGAAGATCGGCAGGTACATGCCGATGACCATGCCACCGACGATGGTGCCGATGAACACCATGATCAATGGTTCCAGCAGGCTGCTCAGTGCATCGACCGCGTTGTTCACTTCCTGCTCGAAATACTCGGCCACCTTGAACAACATCGCGTCCAGCGCGCCTGCCTCCTCGCCAATCGCGGTCATCTGGATCACCATGTGCGGGAACAGATTGGTCTGCTTCATCGCCATGTTGACCGGGTAGCCGACCGACACGTCGTCGCGCATGCGCAACACCGATTTTTCGTAGACGCTGTTGCCGGTGGCGCCGGCGACGATATCCAGCGCCTCCACCAGCGGTACGCCGGCGCGGAAGGTCACCGCCAGGGTGCGCGCGAAACGCGCCACCGAACTGTTGTGCATGATCTGGCCGATGATCGGTACCTTCAGGATCAATCGGTCCATGCCGTGCTGCATGGATGGCGACCGCTTGTAGGCGAAGATGAAGCCGCCGATGGTGCCGATCAGCCCAAGCAGCAGCAACCACCAATAGGCCACCATGAAGCGGGAGGCAGCGACAATCATCTGAGTGAAGGCGGGAAGTTCCGCGCCAAACCCCTTGAACACATCTTCGAACTGGGGCACGACCCAAACCAGTAGAATAGAACTGACGATCATGGCGACGGCCATCACCATGGCTGGGTAGAACAAGGCCTTCTTGATCTTGCCCTTCAGTGCCTCGATGTTCTCCTTGTAGGTGGCAACCGTCTCCAATACCGTTTCAAGCACGCCGGCGCCTTCGCCAGCCTTCACCAGGTTGCGGTAAAGCTCGTCGAACTGCACCGGATGCTTGCTGATCGCTTCATACAGTGACGAGCCACCCTCGATGTCGGTGCGGATCTGGTCGACCATCTTCTTCATGCGCGGGTTCTTGTGCCCGCTGGCGATGATTTCCAGCGAGCCCACGATGGGGACGCCCGATTTCATCATGGTAGCCATTTGGCGGCTGAAGAAGGCGATGTCCTTTGTGCTGATCTTGCTGCCTGCCGCCCCGAATAGCGGCTTGGGCTTGGGTTTGACCACAGAGGGTGTGATGCCCTGGCGGCGCAGCTCAGCGCGCAACAGATTGGCATTCTTGGCGATCTGCTCGCCCTTCATCTTGATGCCGCGCTTGTCCGTACCCTCCCAGACGAAGGGCACCTGTTGGCTGGTACTGCGTGCGACTGGCTCTTTCTTGACTGCGCTGCGCGTTGCGGACATCAGGTCGTCTCCCCCGTCCGGCCATCCCCGGGCGGACATATCAAGCATGGTATCGGTTTCCTGGACGTCTGGCATCCGTAGCGGCCATCGTTCAGCCAGGTCGCGCTTCATGCGGTGACGCAGAGTGTCACTTCCTGCCCCGCATGGGCGGATGGTTCATTCTGTCGCAAATTCCCGCTTTGCCTGCGCCTTGGCGCGATCGCTGAGGCATTATGCGCCTCAGTAAGGGATTGGACATGTGCGGAAAGTTGGCACGCAGTCTGCTTCCTTACACACACGTGGCACCCAGCCGCGGCGCTCGGGGAGTAGGATCCGCGGGCGAGTGCCCACCACTTACATTCCATCTCTAGGGGTTTGTTATGAAGAAGCAGCAGGGCTTTACCCTGATCGAACTGATGATCGTGATCGCGATCATCGCCATCCTGGCCGCTATTGCGCTGCCTGCCTACCAGAACTACGTCGCCAAGTCTCAGGTCACCGCGGCTCTTGCAGAAATCACTCCGGCCAAGACCCAGTTTGAGGTGATGGTGAATGATGGTGCGCCCGCTGCTAACTACACCAGCGACAACCTTGGTCTTCCCGCAGCTCCGACCACTCGTTGCACCAGCTGGACCATTACCGCTGGTCAGACTGGCTCTATCGAGTGCACCAAGCTCATTGGTAGCCCGAAGATCGCTGACGCTGCTGTGAAGTGGACGCGCGACGCCACCGGTAAGTGGACCTGCAGCACCACTGTGACTGACAAGCCGAAGTGGGCTCCTTCTACTTGCCAGAACTAAGTGGCTAGCAAGTAAGGTTGGCAAAAAGCCCCGCATATGCGGGGCTTTTTTGATCTGGGAGATCACATGCTCTTGTGAGAGGGGGGCGGGTGCGCGCAAAGGGTTTCAGCTTGATTGAGATGATGACGGTGTTGGTGGTCGTTGCTTTACTGGCAGCGATTTCCCTCCCGATCTACAGAAATTTTGTTGCAAAGGCGCAACTGAGCGCTGCACTTGCGCAGATTGAACCAGGGCGCTCCATGATTGAATCCGCATTTGCAGATGCGGTGGATCCTTCACTCGTCGATGTCGGCTATATTGGCTTGCCTGTATCTACTGAGCGTTGTGCGCTCATCAACGTTTCGCTTGCTCCCGACGGGCGCTCCACCCTCAGCTGCCGAGTTATTGGCGGTAGCTCTGTTGATGGGAGGACACTCTCTCTACAACGCTCGGTTGCTGGCATCTGGCGATGTGATGCATCTGCGTTCGACGCTAGGTACAAACCAAGTGAGTGCGATTGACTGCGCAATCGCCGTACCATTGATGGTGGTGAGATGAATACCTTAGTTGCAGCAAATCTGGTCGGTATCACCGGCATCGCCCGCCGCCTCGTGCAAGACGGCGCGCTGGACGAAGCCGCGGCGCGGACCGCGATGGCCCAGGCGGCCGAGGCTAAGGTCCCGCTGCCGCAGTGGTTCTCCGAGAAGAAGCTGGTCACCGCCGCGCAGCTGGCCGCTGCCAATGCGGTGGAGTTCGGCATGCCGTTGATGGATGTCTCGGTTTTCGACGCCAGCCAGAATGCGATGAAGCTGGTCAGCGAGGAACTGCTGCAGAAGTACCAGGTGCTGCCGCTGTTCAAGCGCGGCAGCCGCCTGTTCGTCGGCATCAGCAACCCGACCCAGACCCGGGCGCTGGACGATATCAAGTTCCACACCAATCTGACGGTGGAGCCGATCCTGGTCGACGAGGACCAGATCCGCCGGACCCTGGAGCAGTGGCAGGCCAGCAACGACTCGCTCGGCAGCGCCTTGGGCGACGACGAGGGCATGGACAACCTCGATGTCGGCGGCGGCGACGAGGACATGGGCAGCGGTGGCGATACCGGCATCGACGCCAAGGGCGAGGACACCCCGGTCGTCAAGTTCGTGAACAAGGTGCTGGTCGATGCGATCCGCCGCGGCGCGTCCGACATCCACTTCGAGCCCTACGAGGACGACTACCGGGTGCGCCTGCGCATCGATGGCCTGCTCAAGAGCGTGGCCAAGGCGCCGGTCAAGCTCAACCAGCGCATCGCCGCGCGCCTGAAGGTGATGGCGCAGCTGGACATCGCCGAGAAGCGGGTCCCGCAGGACGGTCGCATCAAGCTCAACCTGTCCAAGAACAAGCAGATCGATTTCCGCGTCAGCACCCTGCCGACGCTCTTCGGCGAGAAGATCGTGCTGCGTATCCTCGACGGCAGCGCCGCAAAGCTGGGCATCGACAAGCTCGGCTACGAGCCGGAGCAGCAGAAGCTGTTCCTGGATGCGATCCACAAGCCGTACGGCATGGTCCTGGTCACCGGCCCCACCGGCTCGGGCAAGACGGTGTCGCTGTACACCGCGCTGGGCATCCTCAACGACGACACCCGCAACATCTCCACCGCCGAGGACCCGGTCGAAATCCGCCTGCCCGGGGTCAACCAGGTGCAGCAGAACAACAAGCGCGGCATGACTTTCGCCGCGGCGCTGCGCTCGTTCCTGCGCCAGGATCCGGACATCATCATGGTCGGCGAAATCCGCGACCTGGAGACCGCCGAGATCGCGATCAAGGCTGCGCAGACCGGTCACATGGTGCTGTCCACCCTGCACACTAACGACGCGCCGCAGACCATCGCGCGCCTGATGAACATGGGCATCGCGCCCTACAACATCACCAGTTCCGTGACCCTGGTCATCGCCCAGCGCCTGGCGCGCCGCCTGTGCAACAACTGCAAGCGCCCGGTCCAGTTGCCGGAGAAGGCGCTATTGGCCGAGGGCTTCACCGAGGCGGAGATCGCCGCCGGCGTCCAGCTGTACGAGGCGGTCGGCTGCGACGAGTGCACCGAGGGCTACAAGGGCCGCACCGGCATCTATCAGGTGATGCCGATGAACGACGAGATCGCCGCGATCGTGCTGCAGGGCGGCAACGCCATGGACATCGCCAGTGCCGCGCAGAAGATCGGGGTCAAGGACCTGCGCCAGTCGGCCCTGCTCAAGGCCCGCAACGGCGTCACCAGCCTGGCCGAGATCAATCGGGTGACGAAGGACTGAGAAGCTGGGATTGGGGAATCGGGAGTGGGGAATGGGAAAAGCGACTGTCCGTCCCTGTCGGTCTTCCGGTAGTCCAAGCCTTGTTCCCAGGATTCTCGGGGCTTAGCGCAGGCGGGCAATGCCGGTTGCGCCCAACGGAATCACCCCACTCAATCGGGCGAAGGACCAAGAGCAGCCAGGAGAGCGGCTCTTCCCATTCCCCAATCCCGACTCCCCATTCCCGGCCCTTCTACTCCATCCCCAGCTTCTTCAGCTTGTAGCGCAACGCGCGAAAGGTGATGCCCAGCTGCGCGGCGGTGCGGGTCTTGTTCCAGCGGTTCTCTTCCAGCGCCTTCTGGATGGCGGCGCGTTCGAGCTGTTCGATGTAGGACGGCAGCGCGGAGGAGGTCGGGTCGATGTCGACCACGCCGCGCGGTAGCGCCGGGGCGGCCTCGGCAGCGCTGCGGGCATGGTTGCCGGGCTGCGGCAGGCGCAGGTCGGCGGCGCTGATCTGGTCGTCCTCGGCCATCGCCAGGGCGCGTTCGAGGATGTTCTCCAGTTCGCGCACGTTGCCGGGGAAGGCATAGCTGCTCAGGGCATCCAGCGCGGAGGGCGACAGCAGCGGGGTGGGCCGGCCGTGGCTCTTGGCCAGCCGCGCCAGGATCGCCGCGGCCAGTTGCGGCAGGTCGCCGCCGCGCTCGCGCAGCGGCGGCACGCGCAGTTCGATGACGTTGATGCGGTAGTACAGGTCGTGGCGGAAGCGGCCCTCGGCGACCAGGTCGGCCAGGTCCTTGTGCGTGGCCGAGAGGATGCGCACGTCGACCGGCACTTCGGTGGCGGCGCCCACCGGACGCACCGATTTCTCCTGGATCGCGCGCAGCAGCTTGACCTGCATCGGCAGCGGCAGTTCGGCGACCTCGTCGAGGAACAGGGTGCCGCCGTGCGCGGCCTGGAACAGGCCGGCCTGGTCGGCGTGGGCGCCGGTGAAGCTGCCCTTCTTGTGGCCGAAGAATTCGCTTTCCATCAGTTCGGCCGGGATCGCGCCGCAGTTCACCGGCACGAAGGGGCCGGCCGCGCGGGCGCCCTGTTCGTGGATGGTGCGTGCGACCAGTTCCTTGCCCACGCCGGATTCGCCGAGGATGTAGACCGGCGCCTGGTTGCGCGCGACCTTGGCGATGGTGCTGCGCAGCGCGTCCATCGCCGCCGAGGCGCCGAGCAGGCGGCTAGCCTGTTCCGGGGCCGGCTGCGGCGGCGCGGCGCGGCTTTCGTTGTTGAGTTCCAGCGCATGCTTGACCAGGCCGCGCAGCACGTGGATGTCCACCGGCTTGCTGACGAAGTCGAAGGCGCCGGCCTTCAGTGCTTCCACCGCCAGGTCCATGCTGCCGAAGGCGGTGATCATCGCCACCGGCGTGCGCGGGTAGTGCTTGGCGATTTCGCTGACCAGCTCGATGCCGTTGCCGTCGGGCAGGCGCATGTCGGTGATGCACAGGTCGTAGGGATTGCTCGCCAGCAGTTCGCGCGCTTCGGCGAGGTTGGCGGCGGTGCTGATGCGCAGCCCCATCCGGCCCAGGGTCAGGACCAGCAACTCGCGGATGTCGCGCTCGTCGTCGACGACCAGGGCGCTTCGGGTTTCGTTCATGTGCAAAGAAGATAGCGTAGGAACCGGGGCATGTGCCAATTTACCGGCGCCGGCCGCGCGCTGGCGGAGCGATTCTCACCTGTCGCCGCTGAGCATGGTGTGCGGCCCGGGCAGGGCGACCCGGAAGCAGGCGCCGCCGGCCGGCACCGACACGTATTCCAGTCGCGCCTGGTTGGCCCGGCACAGCTCGCGGGCGATGTACAGGCCCAGTCCGGTGCCGTGCTCGGAGGTGGTGAAGAACGGCCGGAACAACTGCGCCGCCACCACCTCGGGGATGCCGGGGCCACGGTCCATCACGTCGACGACGGCGTTGCGCTCCTGCATCGCCACGCGCAGGCGCACCCGCGCCGGCTCCTCCATCACCCGCCCGTACTTGAGCGCGTTGTGCACCAGCGCGCTGAGGATCTGGTGCAGGTGCTTGGGGTCGACCAGCGCGTGCACCGGCTGCGGGGCGAGGATCGCCTCGAGGCTGTCGGTCTCGATCGACAGGGTCTGCCGATACTCCAGGACGAAGCGCCGCACGAACGCGCCCAGGTCCAGGTTCTCCGGGTTGGAACGTTCGCGCCGGGCCAGGCCGAGCACGCTCTCGACGATGCCGTTGGTGCGCTGGCACTGCTGGTGGATGATCTGCAGCAGCCGGCGGTCGGCATCGCCGATCGCCGGCGATTCCTCCAGCAACTGCGAGGCGTAGTTGATCGCGGCCAGCGGGTTGCGGATCTCGTGGGCCAGGCTGGCCGAGAAGCGGCCCAGCGCGGACAGGGTGAGCGACTCGGCGCGTCGTGAGACCACCGTGGCGTCGTCGAGAAACACCAGGGTCAGGTCGCCCTCGGCCAGCAACCGGGCGAAGCGCGGCTGTACCTCCGGCTGGTCCGGCGATAGCTGCAGCGGGCTTTCGTCCTGGTTCCAGCCGTTGCGCCAGCGCTGCAGGCGCCGGGCCAGTTCCGGCGCGGCGCTGAGCAGGTCGAGCCGGCCGCTGCCGCTGTTGCCGTCGGTGTCGCCGAGCAGCGCCGACGCGGCCTCGTTGGCCAGGGTCACCCGGTTCTGCGCGTCCACCACCAGCACGCCGGTGCGCATGCGGCGGATGATCAGTTCGTTGATTTCGTAGAGATTGGCGACCTCGGCGCCGCGGCGTTCGGCCAGGCGCTGGCTGGTGCGCGCGCGCTGGCCCAGGCCGTTGCAGATGTAGGCCACCGCCAGATAACTGGTGGCGAACATCGCCAGTTCGGCCAGGCTGCGGGTGTTGTCGGCGCCATCCAGCACGCTCCACACGTACTCGGCCAGCGTCGCCGCCGAGGCGATCAGGGCAATGGCGAGGCCGCCGCGCAGGCGCAGCAGCATCGCCGCGGCGGCGACGTTGAACAGCAGCATCATCGCGATGCCGGCGCTGGCCGCGGGCAGGGCATGTGCGGCGAGTGTCGCGGCGACGATGTCGGCGACGGCGCTGAAGCCGACGATCGGTGCCAGGTGAGCCTCGTTGCGCCCCCACATCAGCAGCGCCAGCGCCACTGCCAGGTAGGCGGTGGCCAGGGTGCTGGCCAGTTGCGGGTAGCGCGGCTCGCCGACCAGCACGCTGAGCGGGCTGAACACCAGGGCGGCGATCAGCCCGGCCACCAGCACCCGGTACAACGCGAAGAAGTACAGCTCGCGGCGCGGAATGGACTCGATGCGATCGATGAGCGAGGCGCTGGTGGGCAAGCCGGACTCCGGGCGGACAGCGGACGGCGCGAGTATAGGGGTGGCGCCGTCCACGCGGATGGCCGCTCGGGCCGGCGGCGGCCAGCCTGGGGCCGGTTACCGCGGTCACGACGGCGCAACCGCGATGGCCGCCGTCGGCGGTCCGGCGGCCTGTCTGGACAGGCAGGGGAAGGCGGTGGGATGAGCGCGGCAGGGCGCGCGCGGCCCGGCGCCACCCACCCGGCGACGCCACCGCGGACCTTCCCGGAGGCCGCAGCCGGGCCAGACCGCCGGTGCTTTTGCGCCGCCGCCCTGGGTCGGCGACAATAGGCGTCCCGTCCGTACCGCTCCCGGCCGCCACTCAGGGCCCGGATCGCTGCGGGACGGCCGTTCCTTTTCCCACGGTGACGCATGAATTTCCACGAATATCAGGCAAAACAACTGCTTGCCGAGTACGGCATCCCGGTCCCGGCCGGCAAGGTCGCGGCTACTGCGGAAGAAGCGGTTGAAGCCGCCAAGTCGCTTGGCGCTGGCCCTTGGATGGTCAAGGCGCAGATCCACGCAGGTGGCCGCGGCAAGGCCGGCGGCGTCAAGTTCTGCAAGACCACCGACGATGTGAAGGCCGTTGCCGAGAAGTTGCTCGGCACCAAGATGGCCACCTACCAGACCGCCGGCGTCGAGCTGCCGATCAACCTGGTGCTGGTGACCACCGCCGGCGAGATCGTCAAAGAGCTGTACCTGTCGGTGCTGGTCGACCGCGGCACCCGCACCATCAGCTACATCGCCTCCTCCGAGGGCGGCATGGAGATCGAACAGGTCGCCGCCGAGACCCCGGACAAAATCCACACGCTCAACGTCGACTTCGTCGAGGGCGTGCAGGGTTACCACGGCCGCGACATCGGCTTCAAGATGGGCCTGACCGCCAAGCAGGCCGGCCAGTTCGCCAACATCATGGTCAACCTGTACCGCATCTTCAACGAGAAGGACCTGGCGCTGGTGGAGATCAATCCGCTGGCCATCCTGGACGACGGCAACCTCTACGCGCTGGACGGCAAGTTCAACAGCGACGACAACGCCAACTTCCGCCACAAGGAACTGGTCGCCATGCGCGACAAGTCCCAGGAAGACGAGACCGAAGTGACCGCTTCGGAGCTGGACATCAACTACGTCACCATGGACGGCAACATCGGCTGCATGGTCAACGGCGCCGGTCTGGCCATGGCCACCATGGACGTGATCAAGCTCAACGGCGGCGAGCCGGCGAACTTCCTCGACGTGGGCGGCGGTGCCAACAAGCAGCGCGTGATCGAGGCGTTCAAGCTGATCCTGTCCTCGGACAAGGTCGAAGGCATCTTCGTCAACATCTTCGGCGGCATCGTCCGCTGCGACATGATCGCCGAGGGCATCATCGCGGCAGTCAAGGAAGTGGGCGTCAAGGTTCCGGTCGTGGTGCGCCTGGAAGGCACCAACGTGGAAGAGGGCAAGCAGCTGCTGCGCGACAGCGGCATGGCCATCATTCCGGCTGACAACATCAACGACGGCGCCAAGAAGGTCGTTGAAGCTGTCAAGAACGCCGCCTGATCCACGACACCAAGGAACTCCAATGTCTGTTTTGATTAACAAGAACACCAAGGTGATCGTGCAGGGCTTCACCGGCCAGCAGGGCACCTTCCACGCCACCCAGATGATCGAGTACGGCACCCAGGTCGTCGGCGGTGTCACGCCGGGCAAGGGCGGCACCACCCACATCGACCTGCCGGTGTTCAACACCGTGGCCGATGCCGTGCAGAGCACCGGCGCCGACGCCTCGGTGATCTACGTGCCGCCGCCGTTCGCGGCCGACGCGATCCTGGAAGCGGCCGCCGCCGGCATCAAGGTCATCGTCTGCATCACCGAAGGCATCCCGGTGCTGGACATGCTGCGCGTCAAGAACGTGCTGACCCGCTCCTTCCCGGAGACCGTGCTGATCGGGCCGAACTGCCCCGGCGTGATCACCCCGGGCGAGTGCAAGATCGGCATCATGCCGGGCCACATCCACAAGCCGGGCAAGATCGGCATCGTCTCGCGTTCGGGCACGCTGACCTATGAAGCGGTCAAGCAGACCACGGAAGTCGGCCTGGGCCAGTCCACCTGCATCGGCATCGGCGGCGACCCGATCAACGGCCTGAACTTCGTCGACTGCCTCAAGCTGTTCAACGAGGATCCGCAGACCGAAGGCATCATCATGGTCGGCGAAATCGGCGGCGACGCCGAGGAAGCCGGTGCCGAGTACATCGCCAAGCACGTCAAGAAGCCGGTGGTCGGCTTCATCGCCGGTGCGTCGGCGCCGGCCGGCAAGCGCATGGGCCACGCCGGTGCGATCGCCTCGGGCGGCAAGGGCACGGCCGAAGGCAAGTTCGCGGCGATGGAAGCGGCCGGGGTCAAGACCGTGCGTTCGCCGGGCGACCTGGGTGCGGCGATCGCTTCGCTGATGAAGTAAGCCGTCAGCGCCGCGGCAGCGATCCGCCTTCGGGTGCGTCGTTGTCGCCGCCGCTGTCCGGAAGGGCCTCGCGCGAGCGAGGCCTTTTTCGTTTCGAGGATCCGCTGCGCGCCACCGCGGCGGCGTCCCTGCTGTACCGGGGCGGGTGGGACGGCTGCGCGCGCCGACGCAGGCCAGCCCCTGCGCAATCAAGCGTTTGCGCCATCCCCACGCTCGCCATTCGTCCCTGCGGCCCCGCCATTGGTCACAGAGCCTGTCCAGGCCATCCCTGCGCTGCAGACGCGGCCCGGCGCAGGGCCGACACTGGCCCACTTTCTCGGCAGCAACAGGGGTGGATGCGTGATCAGGCGATGGCGGGCAGCGGTATGCGGGGCGGGCATGGCGATGGGCATCGGTGGCATCTGCGCGGCGGCGCCTGGCGACTGGGCCAGTTATGCCGGCGCGCCCGGCGGCGGGCAGTACTCGCCGCTGACCCAGATCACCCCGGACAACATCGGCCGGCTGCGCATCGCCTGGTCGTTCCGCACCGGCGAACTCGGCGCGGGCCTGCCCGATCCGGAACGGCGGCGCTTCGAAGCCAATCCGCTGGTGCTGGGCGGGCGCATGTACCTCACCACCGGCACCGGCATCGCCTTCGCCCTGGATGCGACCAGCGGCCGCGAACTGTGGTCGTTCGACGCCAAGGTCGCGCGCGACAAGCACTACAGCGACCCGGCCTCGCGCGGGGTGAGTTTCTGGCGCGACACCCAGGCCACTGCAGGTGCGTGCCGCGAGCGCATCGTATACGGCACCCTGGATGCGCGGCTGATCGCGCTGGACGCCGCCGACGGCAAGCCCTGCGCCGGGTTCGGCAAGGACGGCACGATCGACCTGCATGCCGGGGTGGATGTGCACGATACGGCCAGCGATGCCTGGTCCAACTATGCGGTGACCTCGCCGCCGGTGGTGGCCGGCGATGTGCTGGTGGTCGGTAGCTCGATCGGCGACAACCGCGGGCATGCGCTGGAGCAGGGCGTGGTGCGCGGCTACGACGCGCGCAGCGGCCGTGAGCTGTGGCGCTGGGATCCGGTGCCGCGCGATCCGGGCAAGGCCGCCGCGGCCGGCTGGCAGCCGGAGCAGGCGGCCACGGTCGGCGGCGGCAATGCCTGGGCGCCGCTGTCGGTGGACCCGGCGCTGGGCCTGGTCTACGTGCCGACCGGCTCGGCCAGTCCCGACTACTACGGTGGCGAGCGTCTCGGCGACAACCGCGATGCCGATTCGCTGGTGGCGCTGGATTTGCACAGCGGCCGTCGGGTATGGGCGCAGCAGTTGGTGCATCACGACCTGTGGGACTACGACCAGGCCTCGCAGCCGGTGCTGACCACGGTGCAGACCGCGCAGGGGCCGCGCGCGGCGGTGCTGCAGGCGACCAAGACAGGCTTCCTGTTCGCCTTCGACCGCCGCGACGGCACGCCGCTGTTCCCGATCAGCGAGGTGCCGGTGCCGGCCTCCGACGTGCCGGGCGAACGTGCCTCGCCGACCCAGCCGATGCCCGAACCGGGTCTGCGCCTGGCACGGCATGCGCCGCTGACCGCCGCCGATGCCTGGGGGGCGACGCCGGGCGCGCGCCGCGAATGCGCAGCGCTGATCGCCGGGCTGCGTTCGGAAGGCCTGTTCACCCCGCCCAGCGTGCGCGGCACGATCGCGCTGCCCGGCTGGGCCGGCGGCGTGAACTGGGGCGGCATCGCGGTGGATCCGCAGCGGCAGCTGGCGATCATGCCGGTGTCGGACCTGCCGATGCAGGTGGCGCTGATCCCGCGCGAGCAGTTCAGCGAGGCCGAGCGCGCGCGCCATCCGGACCAGCAGTTCAACGACATGGAAGGCACGCCGTACTACATGCGCCGCGGCATGTTGGGCTCGTCACGCGGCGTTCCCTGCGTCAAGCCGCCGTGGGGACGGCTGGTGGCGGTGGACCTGCGTACGCGCAAGATCGCCTGGGAACGCCCGCTCGGCACGCTGGAAGAAAGGCTGCCGTGGCTGCCACTGGACGTGGGCACGCCGCTGCTCGGCGGCGCGGTGACCACCGCCAGCGGTCTGACCTTCATCGCCGCGGCCGCCGATGCGCGCCTGCGCGCGCTCGACAGCGCCACCGGCAAGACCCTGTGGGAGGCCAAGCTGCCGGCCGGTGGCCAGGCCACGCCCTCGGTCTATGCGGTGGGCGGCAAGCAGTACGTGGTGATCGCCGCCGGCGGGCGCGAAGGCATGGGCACGATGGGCGATTACGTGGTCGCCTATACGCTCGACGGCGAGGGCAAGGAAGTGGTGTTCCAGCACGGCGTCGGCGTGCGTATGGCGGTGCTGGGCCTCGCCGCGCTCGGGCTGTGTGCGGGCTTGGTGTTGCTGGTGCGGCGTTGGCGCCGGCGGCGCCGCGCGCGCGCTGGCGCTGGCGCACGCTGAAGCACATGGTCGTGGCTGGCCGGCGCTCAGGGATCGATGCAGTCGGGACTGAAGTCCCTCCCACAGTGCGCCCAGTCAGCACACGACATGTTGCGCCTTGTGGAAGCGGCTTCAGTCGCGACGCGGCGTCTGTCAGCGGCCGGCGTCGGAGCCAGTCGGGACCGAGGGTCCTTCCAACAGTGCACCTGCCCGGTGACCGGCCCAGCATGAGGTGGGCAGGCTAATCGCCGGCCCCGGTGCGGCGCTACACTGCGCATTGCTGCCGCGCGCATCTCGGTGACGCTGCTGCTGGCAGCATGCTGTGAGCGGCCGCGGCGCGACCGCCGCGCTTTTCCCCTCCCGCTTCTGCAAGGTTGTCCATGTCTTCTTCTCTTCGCCTCGCCATGGCCCAGTTCGATTTCCCGGTCGGCGCCGTCGCCCAGAACACCGACCGGATCATCGCGTTGATCGAGGAGGCGCGCGACGAGTACGGTGCCGACGTGGTGCTGTTCCCGGAGCTGGCGGTCAGCGGCTACCCGCCGGAAGACCTGCTGCTGCGGCCGGGCTTCCTGGCCGATTGCGAGCGCGCGGTGCAGCGCATCGCCGCGCAGGTGCGCGGCATCGTCGCGGTGCTCGGCTGGCCGCAGAGCGCCGGCAGCGTGGTCTACAACGCCGCCAGCGTGCTGCGCGGCGGCCGCATCGAACGCACCTACCGCAAGCGCGAACTGCCCAACTACGCGGTGTTCGACGAGCGCCGCTACTTCGATGTGGATCCGGACGGCGAGAACTGCGTGTTCGAGGTCAACGGCACGCCGGTTGGTTTGGTGATCTGCGAGGACCTGTGGTTCCCGGAGCCGCTGGCGGCGACCGTGCGGGCGGGCGCGGAACTGGTGCTGGTGCCCAATGCCTCGCCCTACGAGCGCGGCAAGCACGCGCAGCGCGATGCCTTGCTGGCCGAGCGCAGCCGCGAGAGTGGTGCGGCACTGGCCTATCTCAACGTGGTCGGCGGCCAGGATGCGCTGGTGTTCGACGGCGCCTCGGTGGTGGCCGACGGCGACGGCACCGTGCATCCGGCCGCGGCCGCGTTCACCGACCAGTGGCTGGTGGTGGAATACGACACCGCCGCGCGCCGTTTCGCGCCGCTGCGCTGGACCGACGACGGCGACGAGAGCATGGATGCGCTGGCCTGGCGCGCGGTGGTGCGCGGGTTGCAGGACTATTGCGCCAAGAATCGCTTTTCCAAGGTGTGGCTTGGCCTGTCCGGCGGCATCGATTCGGCGCTGGTGCTGGCGATGGCGGTGGACGCGCTGGGCGCGGACAACGTCACCGCGGTGCGCTTGCCGTCGCGCTACACCGCCGACCTGTCCAACGACCTGGCCGCCGATCAGTGCCGCGTCCTCGGCGTGAAGCTGGAGACGGTGGCGATCGAGCCGGCGTTCGAGGGCCTGCTGAGCGCGCTCGGCCCGCTGTTCGCCGGCACCGAGCCCGACGTCACCGAAGAGAACCTGCAGTCGCGCAGCCGTGGCGTAATCCTGATGGCGCTGGCCAACAAGTTCGGCGGCCTGCTGCTGACCACCGGCAACAAGAGCGAGTACGCGGTGGGCTACGCCACCATCTATGGCGACATGTGCGGCGGCTACGCGCCGCTGAAGGACCTGTACAAGACCGAGGTGTTCGGCCTGGCGAAATGGCGCAACACGGTCGGCGGCACGCCGGTGATCCCGCCGGCGGTGATCACGCGGCCGCCCTCGGCGGAGCTGCGCGCCAACCAGACCGACCAGGATTCGCTTCCGCCCTACGACGTGCTCGACGGCATCCTGTATCGCTACGTCGACCAGGAGGAATCGCGCGACGAGATCGTCGCCGCCGGCTACGCCGCCGAGGTGGTCGACCGGGTGGTGCGGCTGGTGCGCATCAGCGAGTGGAAGCGGCACCAGGCCGCGCCGGGGCCGAAGGTGTCGCGCCGCGCATTCGGACGCGAGCGGCGTTATCCGATCAGCAATGGGTATCAGGCCTGACGCGGTTTTCGATCTGGCAGATAGTGTAGGAGCGGCTTCAGCCGCGACGCAGTCGATTGGAAAGCGTCGCGGCTGAAGCCGCTCCTACGAGGGATGTCGTTGACAGGAGGCTGCCGCCGCGCGCGCCGCGCTCGCTTTTGCGACTTCCCAATCCCGACTCCCCAATCCCCACCCTCAGACCACCTGCAGCAGTCGCAACCCAAACGCATCGTCCTGCGCATTCCAGCCGTGGCTGACGCGCAGGCCGGCATCGGCGGCCATCGCCGCGAAGCTCTGGTCGGTGTACTTGTGGCTGTACTCGACCTGCATCGCCTCGCCTTCGGCGAAATCGAAGCGCTGCCCGGCCACGGTCACCTGCTGTGCGCACTGGCTGACCAGGAAGGTCTCGATACGTTCGCGCGCTTCCGAGTACACAGCACGATGGCGGAACTGCGCCAGGTCGAAGTCGCTGCCGATCTCGCGGTTGAGGCGGCGCAGCAGGTTCAGGGTGAACGTGGCGGTGACGCCGGCGGCATCGTTGTAGGCCGCCTCCAGCAATGCGGTGTCTTTGACCAGGTCGATGCCGATCAGCGCACAGCCGTCCGCGCCCATGGTCTGGCGCATCGAGCGCAGCAGGGCGATGCCGTTCTCGCGGGTGAAGTTGCCCAGGGTCGAGCCGGGGAAGAACACCAGGGTACGGCGCGCCCCGCGCTGCGGCGCCGGCAGCGCCACCGGCGCGGTGAAGTCGGCGCACACCGGCAGCATCTGGATGTGCGGGAAGCGCTCGGCCAGCCGCGTGGTGCTGGACATCAGCATGTCGCGGGAAATTTCGATGGGCGTGTAGGCCACCGGCATGCGCAGGCCGTCCAGCAGCAACTGGGTCTTGCGGCCGCTGCCGCTGCCCAGCTCCACCACATGCGCGCCGGTGCCCACCGCCTGCGCGATCGACGGCATCCGCGCTTCCAGCAGATCCAGCTCGGTGCGGGTCAGGTAGTACTCGGGCTGGCGGGTGATCGCCTCGAACAGGCGCGAACCCTCGGCGTCGTAGAAATACTTGGACGGCAGCTGCTTGGGACTGCATGACAGGCCGGCGATCGCATCGGCGGTGATGTCGTCCGCTTGCGGATGCAGGTCGGTCAGGGCGGCTTCGGTCAGGGCACGGGCGGTTGCGGCATTCATGCGGAATCCTTGGCCAGGCGCACGCCGGCGAACTGCCACCGCGCATCGGAGGGGAAAAAGTTGCGGTAGCTGGCGCGGATGTGATCGTGCGGCGTGGCACAACTGCCGCCGCGCAACACCCACTGCGCGTTCATGAACTTGCCGTTGTATTCGCCCAGCGTGCCCGACCATGGACGGAAGCCGGGGTAGGGTAGGTAGGCGCTGCCGGTCCATTCCCAGACATCGCCGAACAACTGCTGCAGGCCGGTATCGGCCGGCGCCGCCGGCTGCGGGTGCAGCGCATCGCTCTCGACGAAGTTGCCGGCGATGGCGACGCCGGTGGCGGCCTGTTCCCACTCCGCCTCGGTCGGCAGGCGCGCGCCGGCCCAGCGCGCGAAGGCGTCGGCCTCGAACAGGCTGAGATGGCACACCGGCGCATGCGGATCGCGTTCGCGCCAGCCGCCGAGGGTGAATTCGCGCACGCCATCGGCATGCCAGTACAGCGGGCGCTGCCAGTCCTCGGCGCAACGCTGCGCCCAGCCGTCGCTGAGCCACAGTCCGACCGTGCGATAGCCGCCATCGGCGATGAACTCGGCGTATTCGGCATTGCTCACCGGGCGGCTGGCCAGCGCGTGTGCCGGCACCAGCACGCGATGCCGCGGCGATTCGTTGTCGTAGGCGAAGGTCGTCTGCGCCGGCCAGGCGGCAGCCCCGATCTCGCTGATCTGTTCGTCGCGCTGCAGCCAGCGCAGCGGCGACACCGGCGCGTGCTGTGTCGCCAGGTCCGCGCGATACGCCGGACCCAGCGGATTGCGCCAGAACGCGTGCTTGATGTCGGTGAGCAGCAGTTCCTGGTGTTGCTGTTCGTGCTGCAGGCCCAGTTCCAGGATCTGCAGGGTCTGCGGCGCCAGGGTGCCGGCCTGCAACTGCGCCAGCACGCGGGTATCGATCTCGCTGCGATAGTCCAGCACCTGCGCCAGCGACGGCCGCGACAGCAGGCCGCGATGCGGCCGCGCATGCGCCGGGCCGATGCTCTGATAGTAGCTGTTGAACAGATAGTCCCACTGCGGATCGTGCGCGCGGTACGCCGGATCGGCGCCGAGCACGAAACGCTCGAAGAACCAGGTGGTGTGCGCCAGATGCCATTTGGCCGGGCTGGCGTCGTCCATGCTCTGCACCATCGCGTCTTCTTCGCTCAACGGCGCGGCGAGCTGACGGCTGCGCGCACGCACGCGACGCAGGCGGTCCGCCAGTGTCGCGACGGATGCGATGGACGAGGGCGGTGACGCCGGAGAGATCGCTTGCATCGATGCAGTCTTAGCGCTACGGCGTGAACGGACCGTCACGCGTCGCGGACCACGGCGTTACCCTAGACACATGTCTACGACCGCCTCGCGCCCTGCTGCCAGTCCGGCTTCTGCGGAAGAGCTGGTCGACCTCGATGCCGCGGCGGAGGCGTTCGCGCTGCCGGCCGGCGTGCGCTACCTGGACACCGCCAGCAAGGGACCGCGGCTGCACCGGGCGCTGGCCGCGGGGCAGGCGGCGCTGGCTGATTCGATTGCGCCGTGGACGCTGTCCTTCGATGCCTGGCGCGCGCAGATCGAAGACCTGCGCACGCTGGCCGCGGCCACGGTGTTCTCGGGCGACAGCGAGGGCGTGGCGATGGTGCCGTCGGCCGCGTACGGCCTGGCCATTGCGGCGCGACAGGTGCCGCTGGCGCCCGGCGACGCGGTACTGCTGCTCGATGGCCAGTTCCCATCGAATTTGCTGGCGTGGCAGCAACGCTGCGCCGAGAGCGGCGCATCCCTGGCGGTGGTGCGGCGCGCGCCTGGGCAGGACTGGACCGCAGCGGTGCTGGCGACGCTGGACGCCCAGCCGCGCGTCCGCGTGGCGACCCTGCCCAACGCCTACTGGCGCGACGGCAGCCTGCTGGATCTGGACCGGATCGCGCCGCGTGTGCATGCGGCCGGCGCGATGCTGGTGCTGGACCTGAGCCAGAGCCTGGGCGTGCTGCCGGTGCGGCTGGATGCCTGGCGGCCGGATTTCGTGGTCTCGGTCGGGCACAAATGGCTGCTCGGACCGATGGGGCTGGCGTGGCTGTGGGCCTCGCCGCACTGGCGCGCGCATGGCGTTCCGTTCGAGCAGCACTGGCAGGCGCGCGATCCGGGCGGCGACTGGCAGTTTCCGGCCGAAGCGCCGCCGCCGTACCACAGCGGCGCGCGTCGCTTCGATGCCGGCGGGGTCGCCGATCCGCTGCGTCTGGCGATGGCCAGTGCCGCGCTGCAGCAGGTACAGCAGTGGCAGCCGGCGCGCATCGCGCAGCGGCTCGGCGACCTTGGTGGGGCCTTCGACGCGGAATTGCAGGCGCTGGGCGCGGGCGACTGGGCCGTGCCTGGGCACGCGCCGCACCTGTACGCGCTGCGTCCACCGGCGTCGGCGCTGCCGGCGCTGCTGCCCTGGTTGCAGCAGGCGCACGTCATCTGCACGCATCGCCATGGTGCCCTGCGCATCGCGCCGTACCTGCAGCTGACGCCGGAGGCGATGCGTGGCCTGGCGCAGGAGATGGTGGCTGCGGCGCGTGGGTGAAAGCATTGCGTGCGATCGCTCTTCGATGGAGAAGGCTGCCGACTGACGGTTCGGATCGTCGATCACGTCGATTGCATGGCTTCAGCCGCGACCCATTGCCGGGTGATGCGTTCGCGCGGATGCCGGCTGCCAACGGCCGGTCGCATATCCGACTCTAAAGGCGTGGCACGTAATTCACCGCCGCGCCGCCAGGCGCAACCCGCGCGGGGTCAGCACCCGCTCCAGCAGCTCGAACAGGCCCTGTACCAGCAGCGCCAGCAGCGCGGCCGGCACCGCGCCTTCCAGGATCAGGCCGAGATCGTCCAGGCGGATGCCGGTGAGGATCGGCTGGCCGTAGCCACCGGCGCCGATCAGCGCGCCCAGGGTCGCGGTACCGACGTTGATCACCGCCGCGGTCTTGATGCCGGCGAGGATGGTGCGCAGCGCCAGCGGCAGTTCGATCCGCCACAGCCGGGTGCCCGGCGGCAGGCCGAGCGCGGCGGCGGTCTCGCGCAGTTCGCGGGCGATACCGGTGATGCCGGCATGGGTGTTGCGCACGATCGGCAGCAGGCTGTACAGGAACAGCGCGGCGATCGCCGGTTTGGCGCCGATGCCGAACAGCGGGATCATGAACACGAACACCGCCAGCGACGGCAGCGTCTGCAGCACGCCGGTCAGGGCCAGCACCGCCTGGCCGAGCCGTGGTCGGCGTGCCGCCAGAATACCCAGCGGCAGCGCCACCAGCAGGGCCAGGCCCAGCGACAGCCCGACCAGCGCCAGGTGCTCGCGGGTGCGTTGCAGCAGCCGCTGCAGGCGTCCGTCCTGGGCCGGCGCGGCGATGCCCAACCAGTGCGCGGCGATGGCGCTTTCGGCGCGCTTGTCGAGCTTGGCCTCGGCGTTGAGGCGCTGCATGGTCGCCGCGTCGATGCGTCCGCCCAGTCCCTGCAGCGCCTGCACGAAGCGCGGCGCGCGCTGCGCCAGGTCGGCGCGATACAGGAACACTGCGGCGTAGCGCGGGAAGTAATGCTTGTCGTCCTGCAGCACCAGCAGGCCGTGCGCCGGAATCTCGGCATCGGTGCTGTACAGGTCGGTGAGGTCGATCGCGCCGCTGTCGAGCGCGCGGTAGGCGAGGTCGTGGTCCAGGCCGGTGGGGGTCTGCGGCAGGCGGTAGGCGTCGCGCACGCCGGGCCAGCCGTCGGCACGCGAGACGAATTCGCTGCTCAGCCCGAATTTGAGCGTCGGATGTGCGGCGAGGTCGGACAGGCGTGCGATGCCCAGCGCCTGCGCGCGTTGCCGGCGCATGCCGAACGCATAGGTGTTGTCGAAGCCCAGCGGCGCGCTCATCGCCAGGCCGCGCTGCGCCAGCGCCTTGCGCAGCGCGGCGTCGTCGGCGCCAGGCATCTGCAGCAGCTCGGCGGCCAGGGTGCCGGTGTACTCGGCGTAGGCGTCGATCGAGCCCTGCTCCAGCGCACGCCAGAGGATGCGGGTGCCGCCGAGTTGGCGCCGGTGCTCGACCTCGACGCCGGCCTGGCGCCCGGCGCCGGCGGCGATCTCGCCCAGCACCACCGCTTCGGTGAAGTTCTTCGAGCCGACCACCACCTTGGCGTCGGCGGCCGCGGCCGGCGCGCCCAGCAGGTTGGCCAGGCCGCCCAGGGCGACCAGCGCGATCGCGCGCCAGCGCGCGCCCGGCGACGTCACCGCGCATCCTCCAGGGTGCGCTGCGCCTGCAGGAACTGGCCGACGAACGGATCGGCCGGCGCTTCCAGCAAGGTGCGTGCGCTGCCTTCCTGCAACACGCGGCCGCCGCGCATCAGCACCAGGGTATCGCCCAGGTAGGCGGCCTCGGCGACGTCGTGGGTCACCAGCACCACGGTCTTGCCGAGCAGCGCGAACAGCTCGCGCATCTGCGTCTGCAGCTCGTGGCGCACGATCGGGTCGAGCGCGCCCAGCGGTTCGTCCAGCAGCAGCACCGGCGGGTCCAGCAACAGCGCGCGGATCAGCCCCACGCGCTGGCGCTGGCCGCCGGACAGCTCGGCCGGGTAGCGCGCCAGCAGCGCTTCCGGCAGGCGGCACAATTCGGCCAGCTCGTGCAGGCGCGCCTCGATGCGCGGCCCTGTCCAGCCCAGCGTGCGGGCCAGCAAGGCGGCGTTGTCGCGCGCGCTCAGGTGCGGGAACAGGCCGCCTTCCTGGATCACGTAGCCGATGCGCCGGCGCTGCGCCAGCAGAGTGGCGCGGCGCAGCGGTTCGCCCTGGAAGCGCACTTCGCCGGCGTCCGGCCATTCCAGCCCCAGCAGCAGGCGCAGCACGCTGGACTTGCCGGCGCCGCTGGGGCCGATCAACGCGGTGGTGCGGCCCGGGGCGATGCGCAGATCGACCCGGTCCAGTGCCAGCGTGTTGCCGTAGCGGCGGGTGACCCGATGCAGTTCGAACATCGCCGCAGCATAGCCGCAGGAGGCGACCACGCCGCGCGAAGACGTCAGCGGGCGGCGTCGGTCAGCAGGTCCAACGTCGGTTTCGGCCGGCTCAGGTCGTACATCAGGCCGAAATGGGCTTCCGCGACCTGCTGGTCCGGCTGGTCGAGCAATTCGTAGAGATTGACCTCGGCGACCACGTCGGCGTAATCGCTGCGCAGTGTCTGCAGGAGGTCCGCCACGCTGTCGTAGCAGGCGCCGTCGCCGGGATGGCCGCCATCGGTGTTGCCGGTGTACACCTCGGCGCAGTTGAGTTCGTTGACGTACACCTTGGTGCCGTACTTCTGCGCGGCGGCGCGCAGTTGTCCGAGATACAGGTCCATCCAGTAGCCGCGTTCCCCGTGGAAGGCGTAGTAGTGGAAGCTGATGCGGTCGAAGTCGAAGCCGGCCGCCTTGGCCTGGTCCAGGAACCACAGCGAGCCGTTGCGGTCGCCGGGGCAGCGCGCGTTGGCCGAGTGATCGTCGCTGTTGCAGGCGGTGATGTTGATGGTGAACTGCAGGCCGGCGCCGAGTTCGTCGGATGCCTGCTTCATGCCGCGGTACATCGTGGTCATCGCCGCGATCCGCGCCGGGGCGGCGGCACGGTCCAGATCCTGCTCGTTGCCGATCTCCCAGACCTTGATGTCGTTGGCGTAGCGGCGCGCCAGCGCGTAGCCGATCTCGCGCGACATCGGATACACCATCGGCCGCAGCGCGATGTTGTACTTGCGCGAGAGCTGCACCAACTGGTCGAGCACGGTGAAGTTGCGCGGGTCCACGTCGAACCGGTAGCTGCGCAGGTTGCGCTGGTCGAGCAGGCGGAACACCGCCTCGCTCTGGCTGAGCGGATAGGCCTGGCGGCCGTCGTGGCCGTTGACCCCGTACACGATGGCCGGTGCCGCGGCGGCCGGAAGGGCGGCAGAGGCGAGAACGGCGGCGAACAACCACAGCAGCGGGCGCAGGATGGGCATGGGCATGGGTCCCAGCGGATCGGCACGGAGGAGGCGTGGAGGCAGCCTAGCAAGCGCGGCCGGCGGCGTCGGCACCAATTCCCGGGACTGCGGTGCGGGTCGCACTCCGCAGTGCCTGGTCTGGAAGCGCGCGCACGGCTGTGCGCCCTGTGGCCAGGGCAGCCCTGCTGCGTAGGCACCGGCCTCTGTGCGCCCTGGCGCGTCGCCACAGTCTTCCCCGGCGGCCGAACACACGCGCCGACCAGTCGGCAGAGGTCCAATCGGCAGCCCTCAAACGCGACAGGGGCCTTGCGGCCCCTGTCGGTGTGCGTGTTGCCGGCGCGGTGGATCAGCGCTGCATCTGCGAGTTGGACTGTCCGGTGGCGGCGGACTTCTCGCCGGCGAACGGGTTGAGCTTGCGGATCATCCACGGGTACTTCGGCCAGTTGCCGGTCAGCCACGGATGCTGCGGGTCGTTGAGCTCGAGCACGCGGCGCGCGTCGGCGGCCAGGGTCTTGTTGCCCAGGTGGGTGTAGGCATCGGCCAGCACCGCCACCGCGTCGTACTGGTACGCGCTCTGCGGGTAGGTCTCCAGCAGGTAGGTGGCGCGCGAGGCGGCCGACACCCAGGCGTCGCGGCGCAGGTAGTACAGCGCGTTGTCCAGCTCGTGCTGGGCGAACACGTTGCGCAGGGCGATCATGCGCTCGCGCGCATCGGCGGCGTAGCGGCTGTTCGGGTAGCGCTCGGCGACGGTGTTGAAGTCGGCATAGGCCTGCTGCGGGGTGGACAGGTCGCGGCGGCTGGCATCCAGCGACCACACCCGGCGCAGGAACACCGTGTCGCGGTTGGAGTTGGACAACCCGCGCAGGTAGTACATGTAGGCGATGTTGCGCTGGGTCGGGTAGGTGCGGATGAAGCGGTCGATGGTGGACACCGCGTCGTCGTGCTTGCCGGCCTTGTACTGGGCGTAGGCGCTCTCGATCATCGCCTGCTCGGTGTAGTTGCCGTACGGGTACTGCGCGATCAGCCGCTTGAAGCTGCTCTCGGCGCCGGCCCAGTTGCCGCTCTCCATCTGCGCATGCGCCTTCTGGTAGAGCTGCTCCACCGGCATCCCCTCTTCGGGGTTCTTCTTCTGACGGTGGCAACCCGTCGCCACGACCAGCGTGACCAGCAGCAGGGCGATGAAACGGACGTGCGCGGACAGCGGGACGGAGCGTCGGATCATGGGTTCGGGCGCGGCAGGGCAGGAATACGAAGGGGCGATGATAGCCTAGTGGCCTGTCCTGCGACTGACTATGGCCGCCGCGACCCCCTTTTTCCGACCCAAGCCGTGCCTCTGCCATGCCCCATACCCCCCCGGATCTCCCCGAGGACGCCGTCAGCGACGGCCCGCGCCAGGCGCGCGTCCCCGATCACGCCGCCGGCCGCCGCTTCGACGCGGTGCTGGCCGAAATGTTCCCCGAATACTCGCGCTCGCGCCTGGCCGAGTGGATCAAATCCGGCGACGCCCTGCTGGACGGCGCCCCGGCGCGGCCGCGCGATGCGCTGCGCGGCGGCGAGATCGCCAGCCTGCACGCGGTGCTGGACACCCAGACCCACGCCCTGCCCGAGGACATCCCGCTGGAGGTGCTGTACGAGGACGACCAGGTCATCGTGCTGAACAAGCCGGCCGGGCTGGTGGTGCATCCGGGCGCCGGCAACCCCAGCGGCACCCTGGTCAACGCCTTGCTGTACCGCGATCCGGGGCTGTCGGCGCTGCCGCGCGCCGGCATCGTGCACCGCCTGGACAAGGACACCAGCGGCGCCATGGTGGTGGCGCGGACCCTGCAGGCGCACACCTCGCTGGTGGCGCAGCTGTCCGCGCGCGATGTGCACCGGCAATACCTGGCGGTGGTGGTCGGGGCGCTGGTCTCCGGCGGCACCGCCAACGCGCCGATCGACCGCCATCCGCGCGACCGCCTGCGCATGGCGGTGCGCGAGGACGGCCGCGACGCGGTCACCCACTACCGGCTGCGCGAGCGCTTCCGTGCCCACACGGCCCTGGAATGCCGCCTGGAGACCGGCCGCACCCACCAGATCCGCGTGCACATGGCGCACCTGAAGCACCCCATCGTCGGCGACCCGCTGTACGGCGGCCCGTTGAAGCTGCCCAAGGGCGCCAGCGAGGAGCTGATCGGCGAGCTGCGCGGCTTCAAGCGCCAAGCACTGCATGCCGAGACCCTGGAGTTCAAGCATCCGTCGAGCGGCGAGCCGGTGCGCGCCACCGCGGCGGTGCCGGCCGACCTGCAGCAGTTGATGGCCTCCTTGCGTGCGGATGTGCAGGCGGCCGCCGAGCGGACGCGGCGCTGAGCATGGCCAGGTCGCCCGTCTCCCGTGCCCTGCTGGCCTGCGGTCCGGCCCTGGCGCATGGACGGCCGGTCCGCGGCGACGCGGCAGCCGCTGCCGGCCGAGCGTGCCGCCGATGACCGACTTCGCCCTGCACGCCGACTGGCCGGCCCCGCCGCGCGTACGCGCCCTGACCACGCTGCGCCACGGCGCCGGCGTCTCGCGGCCGCCGTTCGACCATTTCAATCTTGGCAACCGCAGCGCCGCCGACGGCGACGACCCGGCCACGGTGCAGCGCAACCGCGACGAGCTGGCGGATCGGCTGACGCTGCCGACGCCGCCGCATTGGCTGCGCCAGGTGCACGGCGTGCAGGTGCTGCGCTTCGACGGGCCGCCGCATGGTACCGGCATCGACGCCGAGCCGACCGCCGATGCAGCAGTCACCGCCGAAGCGGGCGTGGTGCTGGCGATCCTGACCGCCGACTGCCTGCCGGTGGTGTTCGCTGCGCGCGATGGCAGCGAGGTCGGTGCCGCGCACGCCGGCTGGCAGGGGCTGGCCGGCGGCGTGCTGGAGGCCACCGTGGCCGCGCTGCGCACGCCGGCGGCACACCTGCAGGCCTGGCTGGGCCCGGCGGCCGGACCGCAGCATTACGAGATCGGCAGCGAGGTGCGCGAGGCGTTCCTGCGCCACGATCCGGCTGCCGCCGCGGCGTTCGTGGACACCCGGCCCGGACACTGGCGGGTGGACCTGTACGCGCTGGCGCGGCAGCGCCTGGTCGCGGCCGGCATGGCGCCGGAGCAGATCCACGGCGGCGGCCTGTGCACCATCGCCGATGCGCAGCGCTTCTACTCCTATCGGCGCGACCGCCGCAGCGGGCGCATGGCGACCCTGGCGTGGATCGCGCCCTGACCCCGCCGTTGTTCGCGCAGCTGCTGGGGCCGGCGTTCGCGCAATTGCCGCCGGTGCTGCGCGCGCTGCACACCCCGTCGTCGCAGTCGCGCTATGTCGGTCAGGCCGTGGTGCAGCGCGGCCAGCATCCGTTGCTGCCGCTGTGCGCGTGGCTGGTACGGCTGCCGCGCACCGGGCCGGCGACGCCGGTGGAGGTGGTGTTCCGCGCCGATGCGCACGGCGAGCGCTGGGAGCGCCGCTTCGGCACGCATGCCATGCCCTCGCGGCTGTGGTTGCACCGTGGCCGCCTGCGCGAGCGCCTGGGTGCCGTGGTCTTCGAATTCGCGCTGCGGATCGAGGGCGCCGGCATCGAATGGCGCGCGGCGCGGGCCTGGGCCTTCGGCGTGCTGCCGCTGCCACGGCGCTGGCTGGCCGGCGTGCACTGCCGCGAAGACCAGCGCGACGGCCGCTATGCGTTCGTGATCGCGGTGACCCTGCCGTGGATCGGGCCGTTCATCCGCTACGAGGGCTGGCTTGCGCCGGCCTGAGCCGCCGCCGGTCGCGACGCCCACGGCGCCGGAGGACGCGGCCATCGTCGTATTCGACGGGGTGTGTGCGCTGTGCAGCCGCTGGGTGCGGTTCCTGCTGCACCATGACCGCCGCGGTCGTTACCGCTTTGCGGCGATGCAGTCGCCGCGCGGCAGCGCCTTGTTGCGCGAACACGGGCTGGATCCGGCCGATCCGCTGTCGTTCCTGCTGCTGACCCGGCATGGCGCATTGACCGATTCGGACGCGGCGATCGCGGTGATCGCCGGGCTCGGTGGAGTGTGGCGCAGCGTCGCGGTGCTGCGCCTGCTGCCGCGGCGCTGGCGCGATGCCGGCTATCGGGTGCTGGCGCGCAACCGCCATCGCTGGTTCGGCACCAGCGCGCAGTGTTTCCTGCCGGAGCCGGCGCAGCGGTCGCGGTTTCTGGACTGAGCGCGGCGCGCCGCCCGGCTCAGCCGCTGCCGCGCGCGAACGGCACCACCTTGCCGTCGGTACCGCCGGCGCGGCCGCTGTCGAGGCGGAACACGCCGACCGCGGCGGCCAGGCCGCCAGCCTGTTCCTCCATGCTGCGCGCGGCGGCGGTGGCTTCCTCGACCAGGGCGGCATTGCGCTGGGTCACTTCGTCCAGCTGCGCCACGGTGCGGTTGACCTGTTCGATGCCGCTGGACTGCTCGCCGCTGGCGGCGCTGATCTCGCCGATCAGGCCGGTCACGCGCTGCACCGAGCCGACGATCTCGTGCATGGTGGCGCCGGCGCGGTTGACCAGCGCCGCGCCTTCGCCGACGGTGCGCGTCGATGCCTCGATCAGGTCCTTGATCTCCTTGGCCGCATCGGCCGAGCGCTGCGCCAGCGAGCGCACTTCCGCGGCGACCACGGCGAAGCCGCGGCCCTGTTCGCCGGCGCGCGCCGCCTCCACCGCGGCGTTGAGCGCCAGGATGTTGGTCTGGAAGGCGATCCCGTCGATCACGCCGATGATCTCGCCGATGCGCTGCGAGGAGGCGCTGATCGCGCGCATCGTCGCCACCACCTCGTCCATCACCTGGCCGCCGGAACGGGCGACCTCGCCGGTGTTCTGCACCAGGCCGTTGGCCTGCTGCGCGTTGTCGGCGTTCTGCTTCACCGCCGAGGTCAGTTCCTCCATCGAACTGGCGGTCTCTTCCAGGCTCGCCGCCTGCTGTTCGGTGCGATCGGACAGGTCGGTGTTGCCCGCGGCGATCTCGGAGGCGGCGCGGCGGATGGTCTCGGCCGCGTCCTGGATGCCGACGATGATCTCGGTGAGCTTGGCGACGGTGCGGTTGGTGTCATCGCGCAACCGTGCGAACACGCCCTGCGCCTGGCCGTCGACGCGGTGGGTGAGGTCGCCCTCGGCCAGCGCCGTCAGCGCCCCGGCCAGTTCCGCCAGGTTGCGCTCCACCGCGTCGGCGATCCGGTTGACGCCTTCGGCCAGCGACTTGAGCACCCCGTCCATCGCCGCAGTGTCGATGCGCTGGCTGAAATCGCCACGCGCGGCGGCCTCGATCACCGTCGCCAGCGCCTGTTCGGCGGCGACCTGTGCGGTCACTTCCTCCCATTGCGCGATGGTGCCCAGGCGGCGGCCGTCGGCGCCGTTGATCGGGCTGTACACGAAATCGATCTGGCGGCCGAAGAACGGCGCACGTACGCGCTTGGAGCCGGTCAGCGCGCGCATGCGGTCGATCGCCGCCTGGCTGTCCGGGTAGATGTCGCCGATGCTGCCGCCGACGAACTGTTCGGCACGAAATTCCGGGCGGAAGCGCTGCACGTCCGGCTCGATGGTGCGCAGCATCTGCAGCAGCTTGCGGTTGGCGAAATGCACGCGGCCATCGTCGTCGGCGATGCGCACCATGGTGTCGAGATCGTCCAGCGCCTGGATGACGAAGCGGCCATGCTGCAGTTCCGCTTCGGTCTGCGCCTGGCGCGCGGCCAGCGCCTGCTGCGCGTGCTGCACCGCGCGCAACAGCGCCACCTCGGCGGCGTCGCCGGTCAGGTCCACACGCTGCTCGAAGCGGCCTTCGCCGAGCGCCTGCAGCGCCTGCGTGGCCCGCTCCAGCGAGCGCGGCGCGCTGCGTCTGCCGGCCCAGGCCAGCGTCGCCGCCACGGCTGCGGCACCCAGCAGTGCTGGTAGCAAGCGCGGCAGCGCCGATCCGGTCGGCCCGGCGGTGCGGCCGACATGCACGGCATAGCCGGCCAGCGCCAGCAGCACCAGCACATGGGCGAGGGCGAGCAGCGCCGAATGCGGGCGCAGCCAGGAAGGGGAGGTCGGGCGGAGAGCGGCAGATGGCGAGGGCATGGTGTGCACCGGTTGGGAAACAACGGGCAACGCCGCGGGGCGACGCGATCTCGCGGGGGGTACACCCAGTATCGGCGCATCGCCAGGCGTGCTTGATCGCAGGCGCCTGCCGTTCGTCGGAAACTTCACATGGCCTGGACACCCGTCGCCCGCTGGGCAAGGTACGTGCTGCGCTGCAGCAGGATGGGCGTCGCGGGCGGACGTGCGGTCGGCCAGGCGAGCGTGCCGGCCCGGCCATGGCCGGGCAGGCCGTCATCGCCACCGGCCGCATCTGCGCGGCCGGTGGCGGGGTGGTACGGGGCGGGCTGCTTACTTCGCCGGCGTCGCTGCGTCGGGCAGGGTCCAGGCGATCACGCTGTCGCCGGCCTTGGTGTCCATGCGGTCGTGGCCGCCGATCGCGGCGACGATGTACTGCTTGCCATCGACCGTGTAGCTCAGCGGCGCGGCCTGCGGACCGGCCGGCACGCGCACCTCCCACAGCAGCTTGCCGGTCTGGGTGTCGTAGCCGCGCAGGAAGTCGTCCAGCGCCGCGCCGATGAAGGTCACGCCGCCGGCGGTGGCTAGCGAGCCGCTGTTGTTGGGCGTGCCGAGCTCGAACTTCATCTTCGACGGAATGCCCATCGGGCCCTGGTCGTAGCCGGTGCCCAGCGGACGCCGCCAGATCACCTGCTGGGTGCGCAGGTCCACGCCGGAGATATAGCCCCACGGCGGCGCCACGCACGGGGTGTTCAGCGGCGACATCCACGGCTCCTTGCGCGCGCCGTAGGGCAGGCCTTCCTGGGCCATGTAGCCCGGCGTCTTGCTCTTGCCGTTGAACACAGACACCACGCCCAGCGCCTGCATTTCCTGGCGCGGATACACGTGTTCGGTGTACGGCAGGCGATTGCTGTTCATCACCATGATGCCGCGCTGCAGGTCCACCGACACGCCGCCCCAGTTGATGCCGCCGTGGTTGCCGGTGAAGGCCAGCGAGCCGCCCAGGCTGGGCGGGGTGAACATGCCCTCGTAGCGCAGCCGCTTGAACTGGATGCGGCATACCAGTTGGTCAAACGGGGTGATGCCCCAGGCGTCGGATTCGACGAGGGTCTCGTAGTCCTTGCTCGGCGCGCCCACGGTGTTGGGCATGCCCGGCGACACCGGCTGGGTCTTGGCGGTCCAGTCGCCGTGGTCGGTGCCCTGCGGCACCGGGAGCTGCTGCACCGGCATGATCGGCGCGCCGGTCTCGCGGTCGAGCACGAACACCTGGCCGGACTTGGTGGCCTGGATCACCGCCGGGCGGGTGCCGCCGCCGGGCACCGGGAAATCCACCAGGTTCGGCTGCGGGCCGATGTCGTAGTCCCACAGGTCGTGGTTGATGGTGCGGAAATGCCAGCGCTCCTTGCCGGTGGCCGCATCCAGCGCGACCAGCGAGGCGGTGTACTCCTCTTCCTGCGGCGTGCGCTGCTTGCCGAAGAAATCGCCGGAGGCGTTGCCGGTCGGCAGGTAGACCAGGCCCAACTGGTCGTCGGCGGCCATCAGCGACCACACGTTCGGGGTCGAGCGGGTGTAGGTCTGGCCGGCCGGCGGCGCCGCGTCGATCGCCGGATTGCCGAGGTCCCAGGCCCAGCGCAGCTGCCCGCTGATCGCGTCGAAAGCGCGTACCACGCCGGACGGCGCGTCGCGTTCCTGGCCGTCGCGGATCTGCCCGGTGGGCTGGATCACCACGCCGCGCATCACCACCGGCGGCGAGGTGGGGCCGACGAAGCCGGGCTTGGTGTTGCCGGTGTCCTTGTTCAGGTCGACGTAGCCGTGCGTGCCGAAGCTATCGCACAGCTTGCCGGTGAGTGCGTCGAGCGCGCCCAGGCGCCCGTCCACCATCGGCCAGAAGATGCGCTTGGCGCATTCGGCGACCGGGGTGGGCGCCTCGAAATAGGACACGCCGCGGCAGGTGGTGGCGGCGACGCCGGCCATCGCCTTCGGATTGGTCTGCGGATCGAAGCGCCAGCGCTCCTTGCCGGTGGTGGCCTCGACCGCGATCACCTTCTGCGTGGGCGTGCAGATGTAGACCAGGTCGCCGACCTTCAGCGGGGTGTTCTGGAACGCGTAGCCGAGCTTGGAACCGGCCGGCTTGAGGTCGCCGGTGTGGAATTCCCAGGCGACCTTCAGATCCTTGACGTTGTCCGGGGTGATCTGCGCGCCGGGGCTGTAGTGGTTGGACAGGTTGGACCCGGCATAGGCGGTCCAGTTGCCGGCGTCGTGGTTGCCGGCGACGTTGCCATCGGGGCTGTTCACCGTGGCGCGGCTGAAGGCGGCCTGCGGGCGCTGCGCGGCCAGGCTGGGATCGGCCAGTTCCACCGTGCGCGGGAACAGCAGCGGCGCGAACACCAGGGCCGCGCCCAGCACCGGCAGCACGCCGGCGACCACCAGATAGCCGATGCCGGAGACGGGCGCCAGACGCCAGCGTGCGACCTTCCAGAACGGCAACAGCAGCAGGCCGAGCACCGAGATCATCGCCAGGCGCGGGATCAGCGCCCAGCCGTCCAGGCCGACCTCGGCCAGGGCCCAGGCGATGGTCGCGGCCAGGGTCACGCCGAACAGCCACAGGCCGACGCGGCGGCCGAGCGCGAGCAGCAAGCCGGACACGGCGAGTGCCACGCCGGCGAGCAGGTAGTACCAGGAGCCGCCGACGGCGACGAGTTGCCCGCCCATGACGGCGAGCGCGACGCCGATCACGGCGATGAGGACGGCGTAGCCGGCGAACAGCCAGCGACCGGGTCCGTGTGGGGAGGAAGAAGCAGTCATGAGCGAAACATCCGACGAGGATCCCTGGCGCGTGGCGCGAATGGCGGCGGTGCAGGCGGATCGTGGGGGGAGAGGCGAGGGCGGGGCCGCGAGGACGGCGCGCATCGCAAGGCAGCGACCGCGCCGCTGCGTTCTCGGAAAGCATAGAACCGGCGCGGCGCGTGGGGCTATTTTAAGCGGCGCAGGTCGTCGGGCCGTGATGGCACGCGGAACACTGCGTCATGCGGCGCCGTGGTGGACGCCGCATGGCGATATCTCGCGGGGAGCGCGCGGCGCGCAGGGGCCGGCCGCGCGTCGTGCGAAAGCGCGCCGCCGCTAACGCAGGCTTTCCAGCGCCTGCAGATAGCGCTGGCGCCAGGCATTGATGTCGTGCTTGCGCAGGTGGTCCATCATCGCCTGCCAGCGTTCGATGCGCTTGGCCTTGGGCAACGAGGCGCCGGTGGCGATGGCGTCGGCGACGCCGTCCAGGTCGTGCGGATTGACCAGCAGCGCTTCCTTCAGTTCGTCGGCGGCGCCGGCCAGCAGCGACAGCACCAGCACGCCGGGATTCTCCGGATCCTGCGCGGCCACGTACTCCTTGGCCACCAGGTTCATGCCGTCGCGCAGCGGCGTCACCAGGCCGACCTGCGCGGCGCGGTAGAAGCCGGTCAGGGTGGCGTGGGTGAAGTTGCGGTTGACGTAGCGCAGCGGGGTCCAGTCCGGCTCGGCATGGCCGCCGTTGATGTGCCCGGCGATCTGTTCGAGCTGGTTGCGCAGCTGCTTGTATTCGGTGACGTCGCCGCGCGAGACCGGGGCGATCTGCAGGTAGGTGAGGCTGCCGCGCTGGTCGGCATGCCGTTCCAGGTAGCGTTCGAAGCCGAGGAAACGTTCCGGCAGGCCCTTGGAGTAGTCCAGCCGGTCCACGCCGATCGCCAGCTGGCGATCGCGCAGACTGTTGCGCAAATCGCGTACCGCCGGCTTGCTCACTGCCGCGCGCGCCTGCTGCGCGATCAGGTTGGTGTCGATGCCGATCGGGAACATCGCGGCGCGGAAGCGGCGGCCGCCCGGGGCTTCCAGCACGCCGTCCTTGATCACCTTGCCGCCGCCGAACAGGCGCACGTAGGCCTGGAAGCGGTCGACGTCGCGGCGGGTCTGGAAGCCGATCAGGTCGTAGGCGTAGAAGCCGGAGAACAGTCGTGCGTGGTCCGGCAGCGCCTGGATCAGGTCGGCCGAGGGGAACGGCACGTGCAGGAAGAACCCGATGCGGCAGCCGATGCCGCGTTCGCGCAGCAGCGAGGCCAGCGGAATCAGGTGATAGTCGTGGATCCACACCGTGTCGTCCTCGCGCAGCATTGGCGCGAGCTTGTCGGCGAACATGGCGTTGACCCGGCGGTAGCCTTCGCGCGTGGCGCGGTCGTAGTCGACCAGGTCCAGGCGGAAGTGCAGCAGCGGCCACAGCGTGCGGTTGGCGAAACCGTTGTAGTAGGCGTCCAGGTCGGCGCGATTCAGGTCCATGGTGACGAAGCGGATATCGCCCTGGGTCTGTTCGTGCATGGCGCCGCTGTCGCCGCGCACGGTCTTGCCGCTCCAGCCGAACCACACGCCGCCGCGCTCCTTCAGCGCCGCCAGCAAGCCCACCGCCAGGCCGCCGGCGCGGTTCTCGCCGGGCAAGGCCACACGGTTGGATACCACCACCAATCTGCTCATGATGCCTCCTGCCAACTGCGCGACAAGCGCATGGCGGCGATGATCAGGCCGACATGCGAATAGGTCTGCGGGAAATTGCCCCAGGCCTCGCCGTTGTCGAAGGCCAGATCCTCCGACAGCAGGCCCAGGTGATTGCGCCGGGCGAGGATGCGCTCGAACAGTTCGCGCGCCTCGTCCTTGCGGCCGATCGCGGCCAATGCATCGATGTACCAGAACGTGCAGATGGTGAAGCTGGTCTCCGGTTCGCCGAAATCGTCCGGCGCCACGTAGCGGTACAGCGCATCGCCATGCTTGAGGTCGCGGCCGATCGCCTCGACCGTGGCGATGAAGCGCGGATCGTCCGGGGCGATGAAGCCGATGTCCGCCAGCAACAGCAGCGAGGCGTCCAGCCGGTGGCCGTTGAAGGTGTCGGTAAAGTGCCCCAGCTCCGCGTTCCAGGCCTCGGCCAGCACGCGCGCGTGGATGCGGTCGGCGCGTTCGCGCCAGTGCGCCACGCGCTCGTCCAGGCCCAGCCGTGCGGCGATCTTGGCCAGGCGGTCGCAGGCGGCCCAGCACATCGCGCTGGTGTAGGTGTGCACCTCGGCGCGGCCGCGGAATTCCCACAGGCCGGCGTCGGGCACGTCGTGCAGTTCGAACGCGCGCTCGCCCAGCGGTTCCAGGCGCAGGAAGGTGTGGGTGTCGCCGGGATCCTTCAGGCGCAGGTCGAAGAACAGCTGGGTGGAGGCCAGCACCACGCTGCCGTACACGTCGTGCTGCTTCTGGATCCAGGCCAGGTTGCCGCGCCGCACCGGGCCCATGCCGCGGTAGCCGGCCAGCGACTCGACCTCGTGTTCTTCCAGCGCCGCCTCGAAGCCGATGCCGTACAGCGGCTGCAGGCTGCCGTCGGTGGTGGCGATGTTGAAGATGTAGCCGAGGAACTGCTCCATGGTGCGGGTGGCGCCGAGCCGGTTCAGCGCGCGCACCACGAAGGCGGCATCGCGCAGCCAGCAATAGCGGTAGTCCCAGTTGCGCGGGGTGTCCGGCGCTTCCGGGATGGAGGTGGTCATCGCCGCGATGATCGCGCCGCTGTCCTCGTACTGGCACAGCTTCAGGGTGATCGCGCTGCGGATCACCGCGTCCTGCCAGTCCAGCGGCACCGACAGGTAGCGCACCCACTCGCGCCAGTATTCCTCGGTGCGCTCCTGTGCTTCCTGGATGTAGCCGGTGAGCGAACGGGTCAGCGATTCGTCCACGCCCAGCATCAGGTTGACCGGGTGGTTGAGCACGAACGGCAGCTCGTCGCGGATGAAGCGCACCGGCACGTCGGTGGTCAGGCGCAGGGTGAAGTCCGGCAGCAGCCAGCGCACGTGGTTGCTGCCCCAGGTGCGCTCCGGCTGGCGCGCGCCCCAGTCGGCCAGCGGCCTGGCCAGCACGCGGATGCGCGGGTTACCGGCCAGCGGCCGTACCTGGCGGATGATGCTGACCGGGCGGTAGAAGCGGCCGTGGTTGCGCCAGCGCGGCGCGAAGTCGATCACCTCCACCGCGCCGCCATGGGCGTCGCGCAGCACCGTGCGCAGGATCGCGGTATTGGCCAGGTAGTGTTGGTCGCTGTCGACGAAATCTTCCAGCTCGATGCTGAAATCGCCGCCGGGATGCGCGCGCGGGGAAAGCAGGGCGCAGAACGCCGGATCGCCGTCGAAGGCCGGCAGGCAGCTCCACACCACGCTGGCCCGTTTGTCGATCAGGGCGCCGAAGCTGCCGTTGCCGATGACGCCGAGGTCGAGATTGGGGGAACTCATGGAGCGGACGGGTCCTTGTGCGGAAGCAGTGGGGGAAGCGGCCACGGGGCGCAGGCGGGCGGGCGCGGTGGCGCCCTCATCCGGCGTTATCGCGCAGCCAGGCGTGTACGCCGTGTGGATCGGGCAGCGCATAGGTGGCGACGCTGTCGGCGCGGGTGCCGACCAGCACGCTCCAGCCGCCGGCCTGGTTGGCCGCGGCGAAGCCGAATTCGTCGGTGAGATCGTCGCCGACGAACACCGGGCGGCGCCCGCGGAACGGCGGCTGCTGCAGCAGCGTGGTCAGCGCCACGCCCTTGTCGCTGCCCTCGGGCACGAACTCGACCACGTGGTCGCCGGGCTGCAGGCGGTAGCCGGGCAGGTCGGCGATGTGTTCGTGCGCGAACGCCAGCACCGCGTCGGCCGCGCTCGGTGCCGCACGCCAATGCAGCGCCATGCTGGCGCCCTTGTCTTCGACCAGCACGCCCGGATGCGCCTGGCGCAGGTGCGCGGCGCGCGCATGCAGCGCATGGAGAAAGTCGGAGGTCTCGGCGGGCATCGCCGCCTGCGCGTCGGCGTCGCTGCGCAGCTCATGGCCGTGCAAGCCGGCGGCGGGCAGCCGCAGCGGCGCGAACAACGCGTCGAGCTGCGTCAGCGGACGTCCGCTGACCAGCGCCACCGCGCCACCGAGGCGCTGGTGCAGGCGGCCGATCGCCTCGCGGACCTCGGGCAGCAACTGCACCTGGTCGGGGCGTTCGGCAAAGGCGATGAGGGTGCCGTCCACGTCCAGGAACAATGCGCAGGCATCGTCCAGACGCGGCGGCGGCGGTCGGAGGGGGAGCGCGTCTGCCATCAGGCCATGATGAACGAGACAGCGTTAGCGCCAGGTGGATTGGGGGCGGGGATTCGGGAGTGGGGATTGGGGATTCGCAACAGCGGGCGCCCAGCGGCTGCGGTTGTCTGCAGATGCCGGGATTGGGAGTGGAGATTCGTGCTTGGGTAGCGCTCCACGAGTGCCGACGCGCCGCTTTTACGAATCCCCAATCCCCACTCCCGAATCCCGGCTGTTTTTGCGACTCCCCAATCCCGACTCCCCAATCCCGGCACCTCAGTCAGAAGGTGTACCGCACCCGCCCATAGTAGTAAGCGCCGTTGCTGCCGATCGGCGACAGCACGTCGTAGGGCAGGTTGCCGAAGTAGGCGATGTCCGGTTTGGAGCGGTCGGCGTAGGCGTCGGTGAGGTTCTGGCCGCCCACCGCCACGCTCCACTGCGGGGTGAGGTGGTATTCGACCTCGGCGTCGAGTTGCCACTTGGCGCGGTAGGTCTGCTCCGGGGCGAAGCCGTCGCCGAAGTCGAACACGCGGGTGGCGCTGCCGTAGCGGGTGACACGGGTCTGCAGCGACCAGCGCGTGTCGCTCCAGTTCGCCGCCAGCTGCGCGCGGGTGCGCGGGGTCGCCTCGGTCAGGGTGTTGCGCTCTTCCACGCCGAACAGCACGTAGTCCGGATTCAGCGCCAGCAACTGTGCCGGCGTGGCCACGACGTTCTCCAGCTCGGTCTTGGCGTAGCTCCAGGTGCCGGTCAACTGCAGTTGGCCCTGGCCTAGCGCCTGCCGCCAGTTGCTGACCAGCTCGGCGCCGCGGGTGCGGGTGTCGGCGGCGTTGACGAAGAAGCTGGCGCTCTGCAGGCCGGTGATGCCGAAGCGCTGCGCGACGAAGTCGGTCAGGGCGTCGCCGTCGATGCTTTCCGACAGCGCGATGCGCTTGTCGATGTCGATCTGGAACAGGTCCAGCGACAGGTCGAAGTGGCTGCCGACGCGGCTGGTGAAGCCCAGGCTGTAGTTGCGCGACTTTTCCGGCTGCAGCGTGCGGGCGCCCAGCGCCTGCGCGATCGGGTTGTCGACCGAGAGCAGGCGGCCCTGCAGCAGCTGCCCGTTGGCGTTGTAGCCGGTGGAACTGGCCTCGTAGCCGATCTGGCTCAAGGACGGTGCGCGGAAGTTGTTGGAGATCGCGCCGCGCAGGGCGAACGCCGGGACGAACTCGTAGCGCGCGGCCAGCTTGCCGGTCAGTTCGCCGCCGAAGTCCTGGTAGTGCTCGTAGCGCGCGGCCAGGTCGGTGGAGAGCTTGTCGCCGAACTGGCTGGACACGCTGGCGTAGACGCTGGCGACGTTGCGCGACAGGTCGGCCGCGTCCTGCGGGGTCAGGCCGCCGCCGGCCTGGGCGCCGGTGGGCCGGTCGGTGTAGGGACCGGCGGCGTAGCTGGCCGGGTCGCCCGGACGGGTGCGGTAGTGCTCGCGGCGCAGCTCCACGCCGGTGCCCACGGTGTGGGTGGCGCCGGCGGCGTCGAAGCTGCGGCTCAGGTCGAGGTTGGCCACGCCTTGCGCGAACGCGTAGTCGCCGGTCTTGAAGCGGGTCGGGCTACCCGGGCCCAGCGAGGCGTTGAGCGAGTGCTTGAGCCGGTAGGTGAAGTCGTTGCGGCCGTAGTCGAGGCTGGCGTCGTAGGCCCATTCGCCCCACTGCCCGCGCGCGCCGAGCACGGCCTGCAGGTCGCGGTTCTCGCCCAGCGACACCGGGCGGTAGCCCTGCGGATACACCTGGGTCCAGTTGGCGGCGCCGTCGGGGTAGCGGAAGTAGTTGGCGCCCTGCGTGTCGCGCTGGTTGTAGGTGCCGAAGGCATAAACCTCGCCGCCCTGGCCGAACGGCAGCTTGCCGTTGATCCAGGCGTTGAGGTCCTTGCTGGCGCCGTCGCCGAGTTCATAGTTGCGCTTGCCGGCCAGCGCCAGGTTGGCCGGGGTCTGCTCCTCGAACGGCGGGATCTGGTCGAAGCCGGCGCGGTTGGTGGCCTCGTGGTTCTTCAGCTCCAGGCCGACCTTGAAGAAGCCGCCGTCCTCGCCCAGACGCGTGCCGACCTTGCCGCTGGCATAGCCGGTCTGGCCGTCGGTGAGGGTGCGGTGGATCGGCTTGACGTCGGTGTGGTTGGCGCCGTAGCTGGCCTCCAGCGCGCCGCTGTCCGGGTCGTCGTCGAGGATCACGTTGATCACTCCGGCCACCGCGTCGGAGCCGTACTGCGCGCCGGCACCGTCGCGCAGCACTTCGATGCGCTTGATCGCGCTGATCGGAATGGCATTGAAGTCCACCGGCGTGGTGCCCTTGCCGATCTTGCTGTCGGTGTTGACCAGCGCCGAGGTGTGGCGGCGCTTGCCGTTGACCAGCACCAGCACCTGGTCGGGCGAGAGTCCGCGCAGCTGCGCGGCGCGCACGTGGTCGGCGCCGCCGGAGTTGGACTGGCGCGGGAAGTTGAAGGAGGGCAGCAGCGCCTGCAGCGCGCTGCCGAGTTCGCCGTTGACCACGCCGGCCTTGCGGATGTCCTCGGCGCTGAGCACGTCCACCGGGGCGGTGGATTCGAGCACGGTGCGGCCGCTGGCGCGGGTGCCGGTGACGATGACCGTGTCCAGGTTGGTCGCGGTGGCCGGGGCGGCCTCCTGGGCGAACGCGGGGGCCGCCAGGGCCAGGGCGATGGCCAGGCTCAGCGGCCTGACGAACGGGGACGACATGGGGGTTCTCTCCTGAAACGATGACCATCAAGACCGGCCGCGCCGGCCGTGGCGGCGACTGGGGTCGGCAAAGGTTGCTGCATCCATCCGGATGAAGCGATATATTAGCCCGACGTTAAGGCGATGTGCGAGCCGCGTATTCGGTGCTTCGGGCATGAGCTCATGCCCGGCAGTTATCCGGCCTCGCACCGCGCCTGGCCTACGATCGCCTGCTCCCTTTCCGTTCCGACCGAGACCCTGCCGATGCTGCTGCGTGCCCCGTTGATCGCCGTCCTCCTGGCCCTGAGCGCCTGCGCCAGCGTCGCGCCCACCGCGTCCACCGCGCCGAGCAAGGTCAGCGCGACGCTGCAGGGCGATGCGGCGCGGCCGGGGCAGGCCAGTGGTTGGGTGCGCAGCGAGCTGTACTTCGGCGTGGGCGAGGAGAGCGGCCCGGCCGACCGCCCGCAGGCCGAGCCGATCAGCGAGGCGCGCTGGCGCGCGTTCCTGGACCAGGAGGTCACGCCACGCTTTCCCGATGGCCTGACCGTGTTCGACGCCTACGGCCAGTGGCTGTTCCGCGGCGCCAAGGAGCCGAACCGGCTCAACACCAAGGTGCTGGTGATCCTGCACGAGGACACGCCGCAGCGCCGCGCCGACATCGAGGCGATCCGGTTGGCGTGGAAGCAGGCCACCGGCCACCAGTCGGTGCTGTGGGCGCGGTCGCCGGTGGACGTGTCGTTTTGACGGCGGGGATTCGTGAGTGGGGATTGGGGATTCGCAAGGGCGGGGTGCTGCGGTGATGGTGGGGCCGTTCGTGATTCGGCCCGGTGATCTCGACGATCCGGCGGTGCGTGGGTTGCTGGAGTACCACCTGCAGCAGATGCACGCGCAGTCGCCGCCGGGGAGCGTGTATGCGCTGGATGTTGCCGGTCTGCGGCGCACCGACGTGCGGGTGTGGAGCGTGTGGCGCGACGACGCGCTGGCTGCGGTCGGTGCGCTGCGCGTGCTGGACGCGGGCGGCGGCGAACTGAAGTCGATGCGCACGCACCCGGCGTTCCTGCGCCAGGGGGCGGCCGCGGCCCTGCTCGAATACCTCATCGCGGTCGCGCGTGCCGAAGGCCTGCCGCGGCTGAGCCTGGAAACAGGCAGCGGCGCGGCGTTCGAGGCGGCGCTGGCGTTGTACCGGCGGCGCGGCTTCCGCAACGGGCCGGCGTTCGGCGACTACGTGCCGAGTGCGTTCAATCAATTCCTGCATCTGCCGCTGTCGCCGTAGCGGCGCGCCGTCGCCGGAAAACGGCATCCTGCGCGTGCAGCGTTCTTGCGGCACCGCTTCCCCTTACCATCCCTCGACTCCCAACGCCGCCACTGCCCGCATGTCCACTCCCGCTCCTGTCTCGCCGCGTCCGCGTTGGTTCGTCGCCGGCGACCTCAACGGCTTCTTCGGCCTGGTGGTCGACAACCTGTCGATCCTCGGTTTCATCACCCTGGCCCTGGTCGGCCTGTTCCAGTTCCCCGCCGAGGTCATCTACACCCGGATGATTCCCGGCACCGCCTTCGGCGTGCTGGTCGGCAATCTGCTGTACACGTGGATGGCGCGGCGGCTGGCCGCGCGCAGCGGGCGCAGCGACGTGACCGCGATGCCGCTGGGCCTGGACGCACCGACCAGCATCGGCATGGCCCTGCTGGTGCTCGGCCCGGCCTTCGTGCGCTACAAACAGCAGGGCCTGGATCCGCAGGCCGCGGCGCTGGCCACCTGGCACCTGGGCATGGCCGCGCTGGTGGTGATGGGCGCGCTGAAGACGGTGCTGTCGTTCTTCGGCGATGCGGTGACCCGCGCGCTGCCGCGCGCCGCGCTGCTCGGCTCCATCGCCGGCATCGCGATCGTGCTGATGGGCTTCCTGCCGCTGCTGGAGACGCTGCGCACGCCGCTGGTCGGGCTGGTGGTGCTGGGCCTGCTGCTGTACGTGCTGATCGCCAAGGGGCGGCTGCCGTGGCGCCTGCCCGGCGTGCCGCTGGCGCTGGCGCTGGGCACCGGCCTGTATTACTGGGCCAATGCGGCCGGTTTCGGCATTCCCGGCCACCAGGCGCCGCAGTGGATCGCGCCGCAGCTGGTGCTGCCGTGGCCGAGCCTGGGCTTCGTCGCCGGCCTGGCCGACACGGTGCCGCTGCTGCCGCTGCTGCTGCCGTTTGGTCTGCTGATGGTGGTCGGCGGCATCAACGTCAGCGAAAGCGCGCGCGCCGCCGGCGACGACTACCGCACCCGCGACATCCTGCTGGTCGAAGCCGGCGCGACCCTGATCGCCGGCGTCTGCGGCGGCGTCGCCCAGACCACGCCGTACATCGGCCAGCCGGCCTACAAGCACATGGGCGCACGCAGCGGCTACACCCTGCTGACCGGCCTGTTCATCGGCCTGGGCGGCATGTTCGGGCTGGTCGCCGGCCTGGTGCAGTGGCTGCCGATGGCGGTGCTCGCGCCGATCATCGTCTACGTCGCCATCGACATCACCACCCAGGCCTTCCAGGCCACGCCCAAGCGCCACGCCGGGGCGATGGTGCTGGGTTTCCTGCCGTCGGTGGCGTACCTGCTGGCGATCAAGGCGCCGGGCTGGATCGCCCCGGAGCAGCTGGCCAAACTCACCACCACCCTGGATGGCCACGGGCTGCCGGAACTGGCGGTGATCCTGACCCTGGGCAACGGCTTCATCATCACCGCGATGCTGTGGATCGCCACGGTGGCGGCGATGGTCGACGGCCGCCTGCGCCGTGCCGCGGTGTTCCTGCTGGTGGCGGCGGGGCTGACCCTGTTCGGGCTGATCCATTCGGTGGACCCGCGCGGCGGCCTGTACCTGCCGTGGACCCTGAGCGGCGTGCCGAAGCTGATCGCCTGGCAGTTCGTCGGCGGCTACCTGGTGCTGGCCGCACTGCTCGGCCTGCTCTCGCTGCAGAAGCCGCGCGCGGTGCTGGTGGAGTGAGCGGCGCTGCGGCACGCTTTCCGCCTCGCGTGCGGTGGTCGTGCGGCTGCCGTTCGATCGCAAGCCGGCCGTGGTCGCTTCGTTGCTGGTGCGCGCGTCGCTGCGGCCTCCCGGATAGTGCCCCGCCGCCGCGCAGCTAGCGCCCTGCGGCGCGAGGATGCGTCGCAGACCGAATGCTTGAGGTCTGCCAGTCATCACCTCCCATGGCGCGCCGTACCGCGACAACAGTGAAAGCGTTCTTCGATTGATGTGCGCCCAGGCTGAACGCTGGCCGTCCCGCGCTGGAACCGGGGCGCACCGCCGCGGTCACACCTTCACTGTCCAATGGAGATGTGCATCCCATGCAGCCGCGTCATTCGTTCTGGCCGTGGATCCTGGTCGCCGTGCTGGTGGCCGCCGCCGCGGCGTGGTTGTTCCGCGACAACATCGCGGCGCTGTGGCCCACCGCCGCGCCGGCACCTGCCGCGGCCGCGCCAGCGCCCGCCGCCGCCCCGCCTGCAGCACCCGACGCGCCGGCCGCGGCCGCAACGCCACCGCCGATCCAGCACCCCATCGATGCGGCGGAAGCCGCCGATGCGGCGATTCCGGCCCTGTCCGCCAGCGACGATGCCGCCTGGGCGGCACTGAGCGCGCTGGCCGGCGGCGATGGGCCGCTGGCGCTGCTGCTGCGCGACCACCTGATCCAGCGCCTGGTGACCATGGTCGACAACCTGACCCAGCGCCGCGTCACCTCGCGCGCGCTGGCGCTCAAGCCGGTGCCGGGCGAGCTGCAGGTAAGTACCGACGCGAGCGGCGTCAGTGTGATTGCCGACGCCAACGCACAACGCTATGCGCCCTACGTGGAGGCGTTCACCCGCGCCGATCCGGCGACGGCGGTGGCGGCCTACCGGCGCTTCTATCCGCTGTTCCAGCAGGCCTACGTGGAACTGGGCTATCCGCAGGGCTACTTCAACGATCGCCTGGTGCAGGTGATCGACCATCTGCTGCAGACCCCGACGCCGAAGGGTCCGCTGGCGGTGGCGGTCGATCCGGTGCGCGGCAAGTACGGCTTCGTCGATCCGGCGCTGGAGTCGCTGTCGATCGGGCAGAAGGCGCTGCTGCGCATGGGCCCGACCCAGGCCGCTGCGGTCAAGGCGCAATTGCGTGCGGTGCGCGAGGCGCTGACGCGGACCTGAGCGACAGGGCGATCCAGGGGAGGCGCCTACCGCGCCATGCGGCCGCGTCTGCGGGTCTTTTGTTTTTTGTAGGAGCGGCTTCAGCCGCGATGGGCATTACCGGTAACGCCCGTCGCGGCCGATGGCCCGAGGCCATGTCGAGCCGCTCCGGCGGGAAGCGCATATGGCCACGCCTGAAGCGCCCTTGTGGGAGGGACTTCAGTCCCGACGCGCTACACCATCCCTGTCATTGCCAAGTGGGAGATCACCACGGCATGACGGCTGTTTTTCAACGGACGTGGCAGGCCGATGCCGGACGCGCAGCCCCGCTCAACCATCCAACTCCGGGTAATGCCGGAAGATGCCGTTCTCGTTGAACGGCAGGCGCCGTGGCGAGGCCAGGTAGGCGGCGATGCCCGGACGCTCGCACACGCGCTGCTGCAACGCGCGCAGCCGCGGCAACTTCGGCGAGAGCCGTTTCATCGCCTGCGGGAACGCGTAGTCCAGCCCGCTCATCAGTTGGAACAACGACAGATCCACGTAGGAATGCTCGCGCAGCGCGTGGCGCCCGCCGCCCTGGTCCAGCACCTGCTCGAAATAGCCCAGGAACTTCGGCAGCCGCTGCGTGCGCAGGTCCTCGGCGCGGCGCCGCGCTTCGGCTTGCTGGTCTTCGTAGTACAGCCCGCTGGCGATGGGGTGGTGGCTGTCGTGGATTTCGGTGACCAGGTCGGCGATGGTCAATTGCAGTTGCAGCGCCTGCAGTCGCCGCGATTCGCTGTCCGGCACCAGGCCCAGCGATGGACCGAGGAAGTGCAGGATGTTGGCGACCTGCGCGATCACCAGCCGGCCGGCCTTGAGGAACGGTGGCGCGAATGGGCGCGCACCGGCATGAGCGCCGTCGAGGAAGGGCTGCATCGCCGCGTCGCCCTGCTCGCGGGCCACGTCGCGATAGCCGGCGCCGGCATCCTCCAACGCCAGCCGCACGAACTCGCCGCGGCCCTGGATGCCGGTCCAGTAGTAAAGCTCATAGTGCATGGCGGCTCCTGCGCGTGGGGACGGGAGCGCCGAGGGTAGCCGCCGTTCCGGTAGCGGCGTGTGACCGCCGGGAGGCGGCGGCCGCGGCGGCCCTGGACCGCGGCGATGGCCGTCCGCCGTCTACGGCGATCGCCGCCGGCCTTGAAACAGGGGCGGACAGCCGCATTTTGCTGGCATGCCGGCACGGCCGGCCCTTCATGACAGAGGACTTCCCGATGCGGATGGACAAGCTCACCTCGCGCTTCCAGCAGGCCCTGGCCGACGCGCAGTCGCTGGCCGTGGGCCGCGATCACACCATCATCGAGCCGGTGCACGTGTTCGTCGCGCTGCTCGACCAGGCCGGCGGCAGTACCCGGCCGTTGCTGGCACAGGCCGGCGTCAACGTGCCGGTGCTGCGCGAGCGGCTCGGCGAGGCGCTGGAGAAATTGCCCAAGGTCAGCGGCCAGCCCGGCAACCTGTCGATGGGCAACGACCTCAGCCGCCTGCTCAACCAGACCGACAAGCTGGCGCAGCAGCACAACGACCAGTTCATCGCCAGCGAGTGGTTCGTGCTGGCCGCCGCCGACGACAGCGGTGCGCTGGGCCTGGCGCTGCGCGCCGCCGGCGCCGACAAGAAGAAGCTCGAGGCCGCCATCGACAAGCTGCGCGGCGGCGAGACCGTGCAGTCGGAGAACGCCGAGGAACAGCGCCAGGCGCTGGAGAAGTACACCATCGACCTCACCGCGCGCGCCGAGAGCGGCAAGCTCGATCCGGTGATCGGCCGCGACGAGGAAATCCGCCGCACCATCCAGGTGCTGCAGCGGCGCACCAAGAACAACCCGGTGCTGATCGGCGAGCCCGGCGTCGGCAAGACCGCGATCGTCGAGGGCCTGGCCCAGCGCATCGTCAACGGCGAGGTGCCGGAAGGCCTGCGCGGCAAGCGCGTGCTGTCGCTGGACATGGGCGCGCTGATCGCCGGCGCCAAGTTCCGCGGCGAGTTCGAGGAACGGCTCAAGGGTGTGCTCAACGACCTGTCCAAGAACGAAGGCCAGATCATCCTGTTCATCGACGAACTGCACACCATGGTCGGCGCCGGCAAGGCCGATGGCGCCATGGACGCGGGCAACATGCTCAAGCCGGCGCTGGCGCGCGGCGAGCTGCACTGCATCGGCGCCACCACCCTGGACGAGTACCGCAAGTACATCGAGAAGGACGCGGCGCTGGAGCGGCGCTTCCAGAAGGTGTTCGTCGGCGAGCCGTCGGTGGAGGACACCATCGCCATCCTGCGCGGGCTCAAGGAGCGCTACGCGGTGCACCACGGCGTGGAGATCACCGACCCGGCGATCGTCGCCGCGGCCACCCTGTCCAATCGCTACATCACCGACCGCCAACTGCCGGACAAGGCCATCGACCTGATGGACGAGGCGGCCAGCCGCATCCGCATGGAGATCGACTCCAAGCCGGAGGAACTGGACCGCCTGGAGCGGCGCCTGATCCAGCTCAAGATCCAGCGCGAGATGCTGAAGAAGGAGAAGGACGACGCCTCCCGGCAGCGCCTGGCCGACCTGGAAAGCGACATCGACAAGCTCGAGCGCGAGTTCTCCGACCTGGACGAGGTGTGGAAGTCGGAGAAGGCCGCGCTGCAGGGCGCGACCAAGATCAAGGAGCAGATCGAGCAGGCGCGGGTGGAACTGGAGGCGGCGCAGCGGCGCCAGGACTACGCCAAGATGAGCGAGATCCAGTACGGCCTGCTGCCGAACCTGGAGAAGCAGCTGGCCGCGGCCAACGAGGCCGAGCAGCACGACTTCAAGCTGGTGCAGGACCGCGTCACCGCCGAGGAGATCGCCGAGGTGGTGTCGCGCTGGACCGGTATCCCGGTCAACAAGATGCTCGAGGGCGAGCGCGACAAGCTGCTGCGCATGGAGGACGAACTGCACCAGCGCGTGGTTGGCCAGGAAGAGGCGATCAAGGTGGTGTCCGACGCGGTGCGCCGCTCGCGTGCCGGCCTGTCCGATCCTAACCGGCCCAGCGGCTCGTTCCTGTTCCTGGGCCCCACCGGCGTCGGCAAGACCGAGTTGTGCAAGGCGCTGGCCGAGTTCCTGTTCGACAGCAGCGACGCGATGATCCGCATCGACATGAGCGAGTTCATGGAGAAGCACTCGGTGGCGCGGCTGATCGGCGCGCCTCCGGGCTACGTCGGCTATGAAGAAGGCGGTTACCTCACCGAGGCGGTGCGGCGCCGGCCGTATTCGCTGATCCTGCTCGACGAGGTCGAGAAGGCACACAGCGACGTATTCAACATCCTGCTGCAGGTGCTCGACGACGGCCGCCTCACCGACGGCCAGGGCCGCACCGTGGACTTCCGCAACACCGTCATCGTGATGACCTCCAACCTGGGCTCGCACCAGATCCAGGAGCTGAGCGGCGACGGCAGCGCCGAGGCCTACACGCAGATGAAGGCGGCGGTGATGGGCGTGGTGCAGGCGCATTTCCGCCCGGAGTTCATCAACCGCCTGGACGACATCGTGGTGTTCCATCCTCTGGACAAGGCGCAGATCAAGTCGATCGCGCGCATCCAGTTGCACGGCCTGGAGAAGCGCCTGGCCGAGCGCGGGCTGAAGATCGAGCTGGGCGAGCGTGCGCTGGAGTTGCTCGGCAATGTCGGCTTCGACCCGGTGTACGGTGCGCGCCCGCTGAAGCGCGCGATCCAGGCGCAACTGGAGAATCCGCTGGCGCAGCAGATCCTGTCCGGCCAGTTCCTCAGCGGCGACACCATCAAGGTCGAGGCCGAGGGCGGCCGCCTGGTGTTCGAGAAGGCCTGATGGGCCCCGTCGGGCAGGCGCCGCAGGCGCGTTCCGCCGCGTCTGCGGCGCGCGCGCTGCTGGTGGACATGGACGGCGTGCTGCGGCTGTGGCCCGACGACGACGCAGCATTGGAGCGCGCGCACGGCGTGCCGCCAGGCAGCCTGCGCGCGGTGGCGTTCGCGCCGGCGCTGCTGGAGCCGGCGATCCGCGGGACCACAAGCGACGCGCAATGGCTTGCCGAGGTGGCCGCGCGCATCGCTGCGCTGGCGCCCGAGGCGGACGCCCCCGCGCTGGTCGCCGCATGGTCCGCGCCGACGGCGGCCCGCCTCAATCAGCCCGTGCTGGCGCTGCTGCGGGACGTGCGGCAGCGCATGCCGGTGGTGTTGCTGAGCAACGCCACTTCGCGGCTGCCGCGCGATCTGGACGCACTCGGCATCGCCGATGCATTCGATGCAGTGGTGAATTCGAGCGAGGTTGGCGCCATCAAACCGGAGCCGGCGATCTTCCTGCATGCGCTGGCGCAGCTCGGGATGGCCGCGGACCAGGTGCTGTTCGTCGATGACACCGCTGCCAATATCGAGGCCGCACGCGCCTTGGGCCTGCGCGCCGAGCGCTACGTGGACGCCGCGGCATTGCGGGCCTGGTTGCTCGCGCAGGGTGCGCTCGGCGACGACTGAACCCGCTCGGCCACGGCAGCGACGCATCTTCCCGCACCCGCCGGCGCAGGGTTCGGTGCCGCAACGTCGATTCTCTGGACCCGCGTGGCATTGGCGACGCTGACAGCGAGCTGGGTGGGCCCGGCCGGCGACGACCCGCCTTTGCTGCCGCGCAAGACCGTCTCGGCCGTATCCGGCGCTGGCGTTCGTGTCTCGTCAGGTGCCGGCGCGTGCGCCTATTTCGCGAGGGACAGCGTGATCTCCGCGACGCAGGCCGCCTCCGGGTGGGCGCGCTGGTCGACGAACGGCCCCTGCAGCACGGCGCCGACGGCAAGGGCGTCGCGGCGGAAACTGGCGCTGACCCCGAAATCGGAGTCGGCAGCGTCCGGCGCGGGCGGCTCCAGCGCGTAGTACTCCTTGGAGAATCCGGCGGCTGCGAGCCTGTCCGCCAGTTGGCCCAGGCGCAATGGGCAGGCATCGCGCATGTCGCGATAGCGGAAGCCGAGCTCGCTCCCCGAGGCCACGGGCGCGTCCTCTGGCGAACTGGTGGAGAGCGAGAGCACCGCCTGCTCCGGCGTATACGTGGCTTCGATCCGTTGCCGAAATGCCGTGCCGGCGGCCTCGGCATACGCGGTGAAGACGTAGCCGACTGGCGGCGGTGGTGCGGGATTCCACGGCTCGGGGCGCGACGGCGGCAGCACGCCGGGAACCAGATCGACATCGAGCCGATCGCACAGATGGGCCAGCTTCAGCGCCGTCGTGTCGCCGCCAACCACCGCGTCGAGCACGTCGAGAAAGCGGTGCATCAAGACCTGCGTGGAGACGTTGTCGGCGTACGCCGCAGCGTCAAGCCGGCGCTGGTGCTGCGCCTGGCAGATGCCGGGCTGGCTCCAGGGTTCCATCGCGTAGGCCGGCGGCGCGGCCGCTGCAGTCGCGGGCAACGTCAGGAAACCCAGCCAGAGCAGGCAGCGGATGGCGTCTTTCATCGCAAACGTCCCGCAGGAAGAGTGGTCCATCATAGGCCGCGCCGGCACCGTCGCGTTGCGGCTGACCAACCGCACAGCCCGTGAGCGCTGACAACCCCACGGCATGGCCTCATAACCGCAGGTTTGCATTCGCTGCCGCGCGCGGCGCTATCGTCTGCGCTCCCGTTGCCGAGACCTGCCCATGTCCGACCCGAACTGGAAGCTGGAAACCATCGCCGTGCACGGCGGCTACCGTCCCGATCCGACCACCCGCGCGGTGGCGGTGCCGATCTACCAGACCGTGGCCTATGCCTTCGACGACACCCAGCACGGCGCCGACCTGTTCGACCTGAAGGTGCAGGGCAACATCTACAGCCGCATCATGAACCCCACCACCGACGTGCTGGAGCAGCGCATCGCCGCGCTGGAAGGCGGCATCGGTGCGCTGGCGGTGGCTTCCGGGCAGGCGGCGGTGACCTACGCCATCCAGACCATCGCCGAGGCCGGCGACAACATCGTCTCCTCCAGCGCGCTGTACGGTGGCACCTACAACCTGTTCGCGCATACGCTGCCGCTGTCCGGAATCCACACCCGCTTTGCCGACTACCGCGATCCCGACGCGTTCGCCAGGCTGATCGACGACCGTACCAAGGCGATCTTCGTCGAGTCGATTGGCAACCCGCGCGGCAATGTCACCGATCTGGAAGCGGTCGCCGCCATCGCCCACGCGCACGGCGTGCCGCTGATCGTCGACAACACCGTGCCCACGCCGTACCTGCTGCGGCCGTTCGACTTCGGTGCCGATATCGTGGTGCATTCGCTGACCAAGTATCTGGGCGGCCACGGCACCAGCCTGGGCGGGGCGATCGTCGATTCCGGGCGCTTTCCGTGGGCGGCGCACGCACAGCGCTTCCGTCGCCTCAACGAGCCGGACGTGAGCTACCACGGCGTGGTCTACACCGAGGCGCTGGGCGAGGCCGCCTACATCGGCCGCGCGCGGGTGGTGCCGCTGCGCAATACCGGCGCGGCGCTGTCGCCGTTCAATGCCTTCCAGATCCTGCAGGGCATCGAGACGCTGCCGCTGCGCATGGACCGGATCAACCAGAACACGCTGGCGCTGGCGCGGCAGTTGCAGGGCGAAGCCAAGGTGGAGTGGGTCAACTACGTCGGCCTGTCCGACCATCCCGAACACGCGCTGGCGCAGAAGTACCTGCGTGGGCACGGCTCCGGCGTGCTCACCTTCGGCCTGCGCGGCGGCCGTGCCGCCGGCGCGCGCTTCCTCGACGCGCTGCAGTTGTTCACCCGCCTGGTCAACATCGGCGACGCCAAGTCGCTGGCCACGCATCCGGCGTCCACCACGCATCGCCAGCTCTCGCCCGAGGAACTGCAGCGCAGCGGCGTCAGCGAGGACACGGTGCGCCTGTCGGTGGGCATCGAGCACATCGACGACCTGCGCGCCGACCTGCAGCAGGCGCTGGCGCAGGCCTGAGTGCGAGGCCGCATCGCCGCGATGGCGGCGTCTGCAACCTGCTTGACGTCAGGGCACCTCTAATACCCCAAGGAAGTGTCCTGTAGGAGCGGCTTCAGCCGCGACGGGGCGTTGCCGGGAAAGCCCGTCGCCGCTGAAGCCGCGCCTACCGGGCAACTCGCGTCCGGCTCGATGGTGCCGGAGGCAGGTGATGAGAGGCGCCTTTCAATCGGACACGCGCCAATCGGCGAAGATCTCAAGCAGGAAGTCGACGAAGGCGCGTACCTTGCGTTCCTGGGTGGCGCGACGCGGATACAGCGCGGTGATCTCCAGGTCCGGCCAGCGCTGCCAGCTTGGAAGCAGTCGCACCAGCTCGCCTTGGTCCAGCCGCGCCTGCACCAGCGGCTGGGAGAGCAGGGCAATGCCGGTCCCTTGGACGACCTGGCGGATCACCGTGGTCGATTCGTTTGAAATCAGCACCGGTCGCAGGGTCAGCTCGATCGATTCGCCAGCGCTGTGCCGCAATGCCCAGAGGACCAGCGGCGCATCCGCGCCCACCGCGAGCACGGCGTGGCCGAGCAGCTCCCTGGGGTGGGTGGGCGTGCCGGCGCGGGCCAGATACTCGGGGCTGCTCACCAGGATCCCGCGCGAGGCGCCCAACGGCCGCGCCACGTAGCTGGCGTGGGCCGGCGGCCCGACATGGACCGCAACGTCCAGGCCATGGCTGAGCAGGTCCAGCGGCTGATCGTCGTAGGTCAGCGCCAGTTGCACGCCTGGGTGGCGCTGGCGGAAGCGCGCCAGTTGCGGCTCCAGCACCAGCAGGCCCAGCGCATAGGGGGCAAGCACGCGCAGGGTGCCGCGCGCCTGAGCGCGCAGGTCGCGCGCGGCCTGCACGGCATCCTGCAGGGTCTGCTCGGCCTCCACGCAGCGGGCATAGAAGGCGCGCCCGGCCTCGGACACCGCCAGCCGACGGGTGGTGCGGTGGAGGAGTTGCACGCCCAATGCCTGTTCCAGCGCCTTGATGCGGCGGCTGACGCTGGTCAGCGGCACGCGCGCCTGGCGCGCGGCGGCGGTCAGGCTGCCTTGTTCGACCACGCGCAGGAACAGCCGCACGCTGTCGAAGTCCACGCTGGCGGCGCGCCTGGTTTCTCCCGTTTCTGGCAAGAGTCTATCCATCTCTGGCGCCATTATCCTGCAGGCCGTCTGCTTCTACGATGACGGCCATGCGCCTGCCCTGCTTCGACCCGGTGTCGATGGTCCGTCTCCGTCCTTCGCCCGCGTTGTGGTTCGCGCTGCGGACCACGGCCGCCGCGCTGCTGGCGCTGGCCATCGCGCTGCTGTGTTCGATGGAAGACCCCAAGTGGGCGGCGATGACGGTCTTCATCGTGGCCCAGTCCGACCGCGGCATGAGCGTGGTCAAGGCGCGCAACCGCATCGTCGGCACGCTGGCGGGTGCCAGCGTGGCGGTGGTCTTGATGGGCCTGTTCGGCCAGGCGCCCCCCTTGTTCATGATCGCGCTGGCGCTGTGGCTGGGCGCGTGCACCGGCATGGCCAACCTGGTATCGCCCTTCCGCAGCTATGGCGTGGTGCTGGCCGGCTACACGGCGATGATCGTGGGCATGTCCTCCACCGCCCATCCGCAGCAGGTGTTCGACATCGCCGTGGCGCGCGCCACCGAGATCCTGCTCGGCATCGTGGTCGAAGGGGCGATGGCGTCGGTCTTCTCGCCGGCGTCGCCGCGCCCGGCACTGGAGTCGCGGCTGGAGGCGTACCTGCGCCAGGGCAGCGCGCTGGCCGCGCGCCTGCTGCGCGGCGAGGCGACAGGCACGCAGATCCACGGCTTCTTCGCCAGCGCGTTGGCGCTCAACGATGCGGTCGACTATGCCGCCGCGCGCTCGCGCGAGATCGCGCGGCTGGGCGGGCGCCTGCGCCACATCAGTTACCTGATGCTGGCGCAACTGTTGGCGGCGCAATCGTGCCGGATCGGCCTGGATGGACGCGCGCCTTCGCGTGCGTTGCGCGGCGTGCACGACGTCTTGGTCCAGCGTGCCGAGGGCCGGTTGCCCGGCCAGGAAGAACTGGCCGCCGCGCTGGGGTTGCTCGACCGGCGCCATCGCCGCCTGCGCCGGCTGTGCGCGCATCGGCGCGAGGCCTTCGACCGTGCCTTCGCGCTGGAACACGCGCGCAACATCGTGCGCGACATGCAGGCCAGCCAGCGCGAACAGGCGGCGTTCGAACAGGGCCAGCCGTCGCGCCGCCGTTTCGCCACGCGCCGCCATCGGGACCTGCACGAGGCGTTCTACAACGGATGGCGCGCCTTCCTGGCAGTGGGGGTGGCATCGTTGTTCTGGGTCTACAGCGGCTGGAGTGCCGGTTCGGGCATGGTGACCATCGTCGGCGTGGTGTGCGCGCTGTATGCGACCCGACCCGATCCGGTGTTCGGCAGTCTCGGCTTCCTCAAGGGTGCCGCGCTGGCGGCGCTGGCGGCCTTCGTGTGCATCGTCTGGCTGCTGCCGTGGGTGGAGGATTTCGCCGGACTGGCGGTGGTGCTGGCGCCGTTCCTGATCCTGGCCGGTGTGGCGATGCGGCGGCCGTCGACCGCCGCGCTGGGCGCCAGTGGCTCGATCTTCTTCCTCGATCTGGTGGGGCCGCTCAATGGCACCAATACCGGGGTGGTGCAACTGTTCAACGGCGCGTTGACGCTCTTGCTGGGGATCGGCATCGGCGTGCTGATGTTCACCGTGCTGCTGCCCAGTGGGGCCGAGCGGTACGTGCGCAGACTGCGACGTTCGGTCGATGCCGATCTCGCGGCGATCGCGCGTCATCCGGGGCGCATGAAACGACGGGCATGGTTCGGCCTGATGGCCGACCGCATGCGCGCGCGCCTGGGCCTGGCCGCCGCGTTGCCGGAGACGGCGCTGCAGCGCGACCTGGCTGCCTTGCTCGGCGCGCTGGGCGTGGGCAGCGACGCGCTTGATCTGGCACGGACCGGTGGCACGCCGGGGCCCCGCGTGCGTGCGGTGCTGCGCCGGCTCGCGCGCGGCGACCTGCCGGGCGTGGCGCAGCAGGCCATGCGCGCGGCGCGCCACCATGCAGCGCTGGCCGGCGACCGCCAGGACGTGCAGGCCCAGGCGCACTGGCACACGGCGATGCTGCTGTGGGACATGGCGCTTTGCGTGCGCGAGTATCTCCAGGCCGGCGCCTGGGAAAACGTGCAACTCCAGGCGCCGCTGATGCCCTCGGCGCCGCTGCAGTCCTGATCGGCGCGCGATTCGACCGCCAGGCCGGGCTGCGCCGATCCAGGTCGGCCTCCGGCGCCGCGTGGCGTTCAGACCTGGGCGAGGCCGCCGTCCACGAACACTTCGCTGCCGGTCATGAAGCTGCTCTCGTCCGAGGCCAGGAACAGGGCCGTGGCCGCCACTTCCTCTGCACGGCCGATGCGACCCAGCGGCAATTGCGCGGTCATGTCGGCGAGGATCGCGTCCTGCTGGCCGGTGCCGGACAGGGCGGTGTCCAGGCCCGGCGTCGTGATCGGTCCCGGCGACAGCACGTTGACACGGATGCCGGTGCCCTTCATGTCCAGCGCCCAGGTCCTGGCGAAATTGCGCAGCGCGGCCTTGCTGGCGCTGTACACGCTGAAGGCCGGCGTGCCGGTGCTGCCGGCGGTCGAGCCGGTGAGGATCACCGAACCGCCGGCGCGCATCAGCGGCAAGGCCTTTTGCACGGTGAACAGGGTGCCCTTGACGTTGATGCCGAAGGTGCGGTCGAACGATTCCTCGGTGATCGCGCCCAGCGGCAGGAAGTCGCCCAGCCCGGCATTGGCGAACAACACATCGATGCGGCCCTTTTCGGCCTGGATCTGGGCGAAGACGCGGTCCAGATCCTCCAGCTTCGAAATGTCGCCCTGAATGGCGATGGCGTCGGCGCCGATCAGGCGCAGCGCCTTGTCCAGTTCCTCCTGCCGACGCCCGACGATGACGACCTGTGCGCCTTCGGCCGCGAAGCGAATCGCGCTTGCCAGACCGATGCCGCTGTTGCCGCCGGTGATCACTGCAATCTTGCCGTTGAGCCTGCTCATGCTGCGCTCCAGAGAATGGGGAGGCGCCACTGTAGATCTGAGCTATTATTTTGAATAGTATGCACCATTTGGTAAGTGCCTTCGGAGCGAACGATCATGGCCAACCCTACATTCCGTTGCGGTCTCGAGGCCGCGCTGTCCGTGCTCAGCGGCAAGTGGAAGCCGCTGATTCTCTACAACCTGGCGATGAACGTTCACCGCTACGGCGAGTTGCGGCGTGCCATCGGCGGGGTGACCGACAAGGTGCTGATCCAGCAACTCAAGGAGCTGGAACGCGACCTGATCGTTGCGCGCATCGACTTCCAGGAGATCCCGCCCAGGGTCGAGTACTCGCTGACGCCGTTCGGGCAATCCCTGGCGGCGGCGCTGGTAGGGCTGTGCGAGTGGGGCACGCAGCACATGCAGATGGTCGAGCGCATCAGCGAGCGTCGCGCGTCCGCCGTCTCCGAATCCAAAGCTGACGCCTGATCGCCAGCGGCATGGCCGCCAGCGGTGCTCATGGTCTCGACGCATGCGCCTGGCTGCGCGAACAGCGCGGTCGTGTTGGCCCGGTGCTAGCCGTCGCCCTGTCGATGCGCTGTCGCCGCCGCGACGCCTGCGTCGCTACCGAAAGAACTGGCTCGGCGGCTGCCCGAACTGACGCTTGAACATGGCGGTGAACGCGCTGGGACTGTCGTAGCCCAGTTCCACCGCCACGTCGATGATGCGGTCGCCGGCGGCCAGCCGCTCCAGCCCGCGCAGCAGGCGCAACTGCTGCCGCCACTGGCCGAAGCGCATCTGCAGTTCGCGCTGGCACAGGCGCTGGATGGTCTTGACGTCCACGCCCAGTTCCGCGGCCCAGGCGTGCAGGGTGGTGGCATCGGCCGGGTCGGCGTCGAGCGCGGCGGCGATGCGCAGCAGGCGCGGATCGCGCGGCTGCGGCAGGTACAGCGGCAGCGCCGGCAGCGCATGCAGTTCGTCCAGGATCAGCCGCATCAGCCGCCCGTCGCGCGAGTCGGCGGCATGGTCCCAGGGGATCTCCGCGGCGCTGCGGATCAGCGCTTCCAGCAGCGGCTCCACCGCCATCACCGCCGGCGTGTCGGGCATGCCGGCGATGGCGGTGGGACGGATGTACAGGCTGCGCATGTGCAAGCTGCCGATCCAGCGCACGCTGTGCTCGGTGCCGGCGGGGATCCACAGGGCCCGCGTGCTCGGCACCACCCAGTGGCCCTGGCCCGAACGCACCACCATCAGTCCGGACGCCGCGTAGATCAATTGATGGCGCGCATGCCGGTGCGGGGCGATCGCGCTGTCGGGTGCGTAGTCGACGGCCTTGCACACCACGTCGGCCGGCGCGTCGTCCGCATTGCGGGTGGAGCGCGGTACCAGTGCGCCCTTTTTGCGATGGTTGCTGGGCATGTCGCGCAAGAAGGTCGGGGCAGGGAAGCCTACCATGCACGCACTCCCGGCAATGCCCGTCCCGCCATGTCCACTCTGCGTCCTGCTGCGCCCGTCGTTTCCTCAGCTACTGGCCCCGCCGCCCCGCGCAAGCTCGCCTCCGGCGTCCTGGCCGCGATCACCTCCTCGCACCTGATCAACGACATGATGCAGTCGCTGATCCTGGCGCTGTACCCGGTGCTCAAGGGCCAGTTCCAGCTCAGCTTCGCCCAGGTCGGCCTGATCACCCTCACGTACCAGATCACCGCCTCGCTGTTCCAGCCGCTGATCGGGCTGCGCACCGACCGCCGGCCGGCGCCGTATTCGCTGCCGATGGGCATGGGTTCCACGCTGTGCGGCCTGTTGCTGCTGGCCTATGCGCCCAGCTTCGGCATGGTGCTGCTGGCGGCGGCCCTGGTCGGGATCGGCTCGGCGATCTTCCATCCCGAATCCTCGCGCATCGCGCGGCTGGCCTCGGGCGGCCGCCACGGCCTGGCCCAGTCGGTGTTCCAGGTCGGCGGCAACACCGGCACCGCGCTGGGGCCGCTGATCGCCGCGGCGGTGATCGTGCCCAACGGCCGCCACAGCGTGGCCTGGTTCGGCGGCGCGGCGCTGCTCGGCATCGCCCTGCTGTCCTACGTCGGCCGCTGGTACGCGCTGCACCTGCAGGCCGCGCGCGCGGCGCCGCGCCCGGTCGCCGCGGTGCCGGCGCTGCCGCGCGCCACGGTGGTGCGCATCGTCGGCATCCTGCTGCTGCTGATCTTCTCCAAGTACTTCTACATCGCCGGGCTGAGCAGCTACTACACGTTCTACCTGATCCAGCGCTTCGGCCTCTCGGTGCAGAGCGCGCAGTTGCACCTGTTCGCGTTCCTGCTGGCCTCGGCGCTGGGCACGCTGATCGGCGGCCCGGTCGGCGACCGCATCGGCCGCAAGCCGGTGATCTGGGTGTCGATCCTGGGCGTGGCGCCGTTCGCGCTGGCGCTACCGCACGTGGGCCTGCATGCGGCCACCGCGCTGACCGTGCTGATCGGCTTCGTGCTGTCCTCGGCGTTCTCGGCGATCCTGGTGTACGCGCAGGAAATGATGCCCGGACGTATCGGCACCATCTCCGGGCTGTTCTTCGGCTTCGCCTTCGGCATGGGCGGGCTGGGCGCGGCGGTGCTGGGCCTGCTCGCCGACCACCGCGGCATCGTCTTCGTGTACCAGGTGATGTCGTTCCTGCCGTTGCTGGGCATCGTCGCGGCGTTTCTGCCGAGCCGGCGCCCGGGCGCCGCTGCGGCGCAGTAGCGCGGCGGTCGCGACCGGCCTCCGCCGGTACGGACAGCTTGGCGAAAGCCAGCGGCAGCATGCTGTCGCGCCCCCATCGCCGTCTTCGCATGCCTGTCATCGCCATGGTCTCGTCCATTGCCCACGCCTGGTCCACGCTGGTCGATCTGGTCGCCAGCCACGCCGTCGCGCCGCTGCTGGCGGCGCTGCACCTGACCGGGCTCAGCGACGATCCGAACGACATCGCCGCCTCGCTGCTGGTGGCGGCCCTGCAGCTGTCCATCATCGGCGTGCTGTTCCGGCCGCTGGAGAGCCTGTGGCCGGCCGAGCGCTGGGAACACCGGCGCCTGGCGCGCATCGACTTCCACTACACCTGGCTGATGCTGATCGGGGTGTTCCCGCTGTTCTCGTTCCTGATCCTGACGCCGGTGGTCAACGCACTGGGCGGCGCCGACCCCAATGCCGCGGCGGCGCCGGAGACGGGCCTGCGCCATGCCTGGCCATGGCTGGACCAGCATCCGCTGGTGCTGTTCGCGCTGTACTACCTGACCTACGACTTCACCTACTACTGGATGCACCGGGTGCAGCACTGGATGCCGTGGTGGTGGGCGATGCACAGCATGCACCACAGCCAACGCCAGCTCAGTTGCTGGGCCAACGACCGCAGCAACTACCTGGACGGCATGCTGCAGTCGTTCGTGCTTGCTGCGGTGGGCATCGCCTTCGGCATCGAGGCCGACGAGTTCGCCTGGTTGATGCTGCTCGGCGAACTGGTGCAGAACCTGTCGCACGCCAACGTGCGCTTCGGTTTCGGCCCGGTGTTCAACAAACTCCTGGTCGATCCGCCGTTCCATCGCCTGCACCACATGCGCGTGGACCCGGAGCGGCCCGGCCTGCACAACTGCAACTTCGGCCAGGTGTTCGCGTTCTGGGACGTGCTGTTCGGCACGGCGCTGTACGGCGAGCCGGTGCGGCCGACCGGAGTGGGCGATCCGATGGTGGACCGCGACAACGAGCTGGGCCTGGTCGCGTTGCAGTGGGAAGGACTCAAGCGCTTCTGGGGCGCGGTCCGGCGCCGCTCCGGATGGACGCCGGGCGAGGTGGCGTTCGGCGAGGACTACGCGCCGATTCCGGTGGATCATGCGGGGTTGCCGGTGGGCGGCGGGGATTCGGGACTGGGAATTCGGGATTCGTAGGAGCGGTGGCGTTTAGCAATACGACCGTTGCCAGCATAGTTGGCTGTCGTACCCTCACCCCAACCGGAGAGGGGCTCAGCTTTTCCCTTCTCCCTCCGGGAGAAGGTGCCCCGCAGGGGCGGATGAGGGTAAGGGCGCAGCCTCGTGCACCCAAACATCGCGAGACGCTGCGCGCCGTACCCTCACCCCAACCCCTCTCCCGATGGGAGAGGGGCCAGTGGGCTCACTGCTTCTTGAGGCAGCCGCTCATGAAGGTCTTGCGGGCATCGCCCTGCAGTTTCTGCGTGGCCGCCTGGGCGTTGCAGTCTTTCATGCGTTGCTGGGAGGCGTTGCCCGCCGCCGGGGCGGTGCCGCCGCTGAGGCAGGCCTTCTGCGCGCTTTTGTACTCATCGCCTTTCTTGCCCTTGTTCTGGGCCGAGCACTTGGCCATCAAGGTCTGTTGCGCGGTCTGCGGCTTGGTCGCGGCGGTGGCCAGCAGCGGTGCGGCGGTGAAGCTCAGCAGCAAACAGGTAGCGGCGAGACGGGCGCAACGGGTCATGGCGGCAGCTCCGGTTGGGTGTGCCGGCAGGGTGCGCCGGCACGGGTGACCGGATCATGACGCGGCGGCGGCCGGGTCGGCAATGCGGCGCTGCGGCATGGCATCGGTGGCCTGCGCCGGGCCATCGAGGAACAGCATCTGCGGCGGCGGATGCATCAGGAATTGCTGGTGCGAGATGTTCCAGGCATAGGCGCCGGCCAGCGGGAATGCCAGGCAGTCGCCCGGCGCCAGCGCGCCCACCGGCTGGTCGCGGGCCAGCACGTCCTTGGGCGTACACAGTTGCCCGACCAGGGTCACCCGCGCATCGCGCAGCACCGGCGGCTGCGTGCCGCGCAGGACCAGGAACGGATGATCGTGGCCTTGCGCGGCAGGCGTGCGGAAATGATGGGTGCCGCCGCGGCCGATGGCGAAGTGCGCGCCATGGCTGCGCTTGATGTCCAGTACCTCCATCAGGTACCAGCCGCAGGCGGCGCTGACGTAGCGGCCCGGCTCCAGGCGCAGGCGCAGGCCTTCGCCATGCGTACGCAGCAGCGCCGGCAATCCCGCGCAGAACGCGGCCCAGTCGAACGAGGCCGCCGGATCGGCATAGTCCACGCCGAAGCCGCCACCGGCGTTCACCGTCAGCGGTCCCAGTGCATAGGCCTGGCGCCAGCCCTGCACGGTCTGCAGGTAGTGCGCGATCAGGCGCAACTGCAGCTGCGCGTCGCGCTGATGCGACAGCAGGTGGAAGTGGAAACCTTCCAGGCGCAGCCCGGTCGCGCCGCGCAGCAGTTGCATGGCCGCGTCCAGGTCGTCCACGTCCAGGCCGAACGGCGAGGGCCGCCCGCCCATCACCAGGCGCGTGTCCTGCATGCCCGGCACCACGATGTTCAGGCGCAGGAACACCGACAGCGGCCGCGTTCGCGCCGCGGCGATGCGGGCAAGCCGCTGCAGCTCGCCCAGGCTTTCCACGTGCACGCTGCAGTCGGGCAGGCTGGCGGCCAGCTGCAGTTCGGCGTCGAGCTTGCCGGGGCCGCCGAACAGCAGCCGGCGCCCCGGCTGATGCGTGTGCAGCCACTGCAGCTCGCCACCGGAGGCCGCCTCGAAGCCGTCCACCCACGGTGCCAGCGTGCGCAGCACGGGGGGCTCGGCGTTGGCCTTGGCCGCATAGAACAGGTCGCACTCGGCCGGCAGGTGCGCGCGCAGCATCGCCGCGTGCGCCTGCAGCGCCGCCAGGTCGTAGACGTAGGCGCAGACCGGGCCGTCTGCCTGCGCGCGCAGCCGCGCCAGCGCCGCCTGCAGTGGGGCAGGATCGATGCGCAGGCTCATGCCGCCGCCTGCCGCAGCGCGGCGCTGCCGATCGGGTTGGGCAGGAAGCTGTAGTCGGCATGGCGGTCGGCACGTTGCAGCAGGCGCAGGCGCAGGTTGTTCTTGGCCGGCAACGGCGCGCCGTCGAGCAGGGCCTGCAGCGCCGGCTGTGCGCCGTGGCGCTGCTGCCAGCGGCGGGCGATGTCGCCTACGATCTGCCACAGCTGGTGCTCGCGGCGGTCGTGGCCGTCGGCGAGGTGGAAGATCGCTTCGGCCAGGTTGTTGACCAGCGCGCAGTAGGCGATGCGGTTCCAGCCGCGTTCGGCGCTGTAGTACAGCGATTGCCGCGCGGTCTCGGACATGCCGGGCAGGCGCGCGGCCGGCCAGCGCGACGGCAGCAGCTTGGTGCCCTCCAGGTCGCGGATCCACACCTGCGTCGGCAGGCCGTCTTCGCAGCCGATCACGGTGTTCTGCAGATGCGGCTCCAGCACGATGCCGTAGCCGAACCAGGCGCTCCACACCCCGTCCAGCAGCAGCTGTGCGTAGGCACGGAACCAGATCGCGGTGGCCGCGTCCGCGCTGCTGCCGGTGCGCTGCGCCAGGGTCTTCAGCGCAGCGGCGCAAGCCGGCTGGCCGCGCGCATCGTTGGTGAACAGCGCACCGGCCACCTGCGGGCGATAGCGCGCGCGCTGCGCTGCCGGGATCGCCTGCCGGTACAGCACGCCGAAGCTCTCGCCCAACTCGCGGCAGGCCTGCGCATCGGCGTCCAGTGCGGAGAAATCCAGGTCGGTGGCGGCCGGCTCCAGCAGCACGTGGAAGCCGGGCACGCGCTGCGCCAGCGCCTGCCAGTCCGGCGCCAGCAGACGGGTCAGCGCCACCGCGCTCTCCAGTTCGTACCAGGCGTTCTTGCGCACGCAGTTGGTCAGGCGCACGTGCACCGACAGCTTGAGGAAATAATCCAGATCGGCGTGGTACAGCGTGCGCACCGACGAGGTCGGGCGCAGCGCCAGGCCGCGTTCGCCCAGCGGTTCGATCCAGCCGCGCGCCTGCGCCTGGCGCAGCAGCGGATGCGCCAGGACGCGCTCGGCTTCCCATGGATGGCAGGGATACAGGTCGGCGCCGCCGCCGGCCTGCGCCAGCGCGGCGCGCACGTCATCGCCCTGCGCGCGGTACAGGCGCGGGTCGATACGGAACCAGAACAGCGGGAACGCGCTGCGCGCTTCCGGCGCGCACGCCAGCACCTGGTCCAGCGGCACGCCCTCGCGGCTCTTGGGCGTGGGATGGAAAGCGTGGCCCCACAGCATCGACTGCTCGGCATCGATCAGCGCCTCGCCGGTGGGCGGCGCGGCGTCGGCCTGGCGCAGCAGCTGCGCGGTGATGGCGACGCTGTTGGCGCTCTGCGCCAGCAGTTCCAGGTTGGGCGCCTGCTCGCCTTCGCTGAGTTCCTGCAGCAGCAGGCGCACCAGCGCCTCTGCGTCCAGACAGTGCCACGGACGGCCGTCGGCCTTCAGGTAGGGCGCCGAAGCGAAGCGACAGCGGCCCAGGCGGTCGGCATGGGCCAGGCGCACGCACAGGGTCGCGCCCGAGGGCAACTGCAGGCGTAGCCAGCGTTCGCCCGCAGCGGCCACACCGGGCCGGTCCCGGCCGCGATAGTCGAAGTCGGCCAGGCCGCGATCGAGCGCGACTTCGCGCAGGTAGCAGTTGAGCCAGCAGGTGATCGCCTGCGCTTGCGCCAGGCTGTCGTACCACGGGTCATGCATCGGCAACGGGGACATGGACGGTTCTCCGAACGGACGTGAGCATCAGGGCCGGCAGCAGCGCCAGCAGGGCAGCCGCGGCGGCGGCGAGGAACGGAACGGCCAGGCCATGGCCTTGCACCAGGGCACCGGCGAGGGCACCGCCGGCGACGCCGGCGTACTTGCCGGCGGCATCGAAGCGGCCGAACAGCTGGCCCGCGCCGCGCCCGCCCGCAACCTCGGCCAGGCTGCGGTTGAGGCCGCGCAACGCCATCCACATGCCCAGGCCGAACAGCAGCCGCGCCGCGATCAGCCAGCCGGGCGCCGGCGGCGCCATCTGCAGCAGGCAGGCCAGTGCGAACAGCGCCAGCCCCGCAGGCAGCGGCGACACGCGGTGGTCGCGACCGCGCCAGCATGGCATCAGCACCAGGTAGACCAGGTGCGGCAGGCTGTACAGCAGGCCGGCGACCGCAGTGCTGCCGATGCCGTGCGCCTGCGCGTACGGCAGGAAATAGGGAAAGGTCACCACCATCGCGAAGCAGAACAGGAACTGCGTGGCCCACAGCGCCCAGCGCTGGCGGCGCTGCGCCGCATCCGCGTGTGGCATGGCGGGTGTGGATGCGGCTGTCGCCGGCGCGCGCGGCGGATCGGCCGGCAACCGCCAGCTCAGCGCGAAGGCGAGCAGCGGCAGCAGCGCCAGGTAGCGGTACAGCGATTGCGCCGGCCCCAGCGCGGTGGCCAGGCCGAGCAGCGCCGGGGCGGTGACCATCGCCAGCCGCGCCGAGAACTGGGTCCAGTCCAGCGCCCGCGCCAGCGAGCCACTCTGCGCCTGGCTGCTGAGATAGGCGTTGGTCGCGGCCAGCGAGCCGCCGCAGGCGCCCTGCACGACCAGGCCGGCGACCAGCCAGCCCAGGTTCGGCGCGAAGCCGGCCATGAGGAAGCCCAGCGCCAGGCCGAGTTGCGCGCGCAGCAGCGAGCGCTTGCGCCCGTAGCGGTCGGCCAGCCGGCCCCAGGCGCTGGCGGTGAGTGCGGTGCACAGGGTCGGCAGCACGTACAGCACGCCGCTCCAGCCGATCGCCGCGCCCGGCGCGAGTTGCTGCAGGACCTGCGGCAGGAACAGCGGCATGCCCAGCGCGGTGAAGGCGGCCAGATAGTGCGCGGCCAGCACCGGGCCGAGGAGGCGCTTCATCGCGCCGCCCCGGCCGCGACCGCGCGCGCCGCCAGCGCATCCTCGCGCAGCAGGTTGGGCGCGCTGTCGCCGTAGAACTTGTTGATGTCCGCCGCACCGGTGATCTGCTTGCCGAGCAGGCTGCCGGCGCTGAGCAGGTACTTCACCGGCAGCGTGGGGGCGTCCAGCAGCGCCTGCGCCGGCGCGGTGTCGATGCCTTCTTCTCGCAGCGCGCGCAGGGTGCCGTGCAGGCGCGCGCGCAGCAGTGCGTACAGCGGCGCGCGCAGCCCCGGCTGCCATTCCGCCAGCCCTTCCAGCACCGCCTGCAGATCCAGTTGCAGAATGATGGTGCAGAACATCCGCGCCAGCGCGTCGTCGTCCTGTACCAGGATGCGCACGTCGCGCGGGGTGCCCAAGGCGGCCAGCGCCGGTCGTTGCGCGTGCAGCCGCGACAGCATCACCCGCGCCGCGTCGTTGTCCTTGAGCAGCAGTCGCGGCGCGCGGCCGGCGGCGTAGATCAGCACGCTGTTCTGCTGGTTGGCCTCCAGCGCGATGCCGTAGCGCAGCCACAGCCGCAGGTGCACCTGGCACATCAGCGCCAGGTAGCTGTCCCACCAGGCGGTGAGGTCGCCGCCATGGAAGCGCTCGGCCAGGTGCACCGCCAGCGGCCGCCCGTCCGGCAGCGTCGCGCACAGGCCGGCCACCGGCACCAGGGTCGCCTCCGGGAGTGCCGGATAGCGGCGCAGCAGGTAGGAGAGATGCCGTGTCTCGCCGACGTGGCCGGCATGCGCCTCGTCCACGTGCAGGTAGCGTTCGCCCAGCGCCGGATCGTGCGCGGCCAGGTCGCACAACACGCGTTCGAACCAGTGTCCGTCGTACAGCGTGGACGGCTTGATCAGGCGCAGGTTGAGCGCGCCGAGGGTGCGCATCGGTACCGGCAGCTTCAGATGATGATCGGGAAACGCCAGCGGGATCACCGTGCGCAGCGACAGCGACGGGCGCACCTGCAGCCACGGCTGCGGCGCGGCGATCGCGCCGCCCGGCAGGGCGAAGCCGTCCTCGCCCAGCCGCGCGAAGATCAGTGGGTGCACGGGCCAGGCGACGTGGTCGGCGTCCAGCGCCGGGTCCAGGCCGAGCATGCCCGGGCGCGGCCAGAACGCCGGCGGCGGCGTGGTCTGGGTGACCTGCGCGGCCGGCAGCGCCAGCCAGCGCAGCGCGAAGCTGGGGCCGAACTCCGGTGCGTAGCGCGGCAGGTCGGCGTCGTCCAGGCCGAGCTTGGCGCGCGCGCTGGGATAGAACGGGTGGTCGCGGTGGCTGGCCAGCTGTTCGCAGCGGTAGGCGCGTTCGTGCGCGTCGGCGGCGTCCAGCGCGGTGGCCAGCAGCGGACGTTGCTGCGCGTAGGCCTGCCGCGCCAGCGCGCGCTGGCGCACCGCGCAGTCGGCTTCCTCGACATAGGCGCGGTGCAGCGCCTGGGTCTCCGCGTCGAGTCCGGCGCCCAGGCGTGCCAGCCACTGCGCGGCGCCGGATTCGTAGGCGCCGTGCTGCGCGGTGTGCAGGACCCAGCCGTCGCTGCAGGCGCTTACGGTCTGCAGGTAACCGGCGCGGCGCAGCGGCAGCCACAGCTCGCCATCGGGCAGGTGCGCGATGCGCCACCAGGTGGCGTCCGCGGGTAGCGGCGCCTGCGCCCAGGCGGCGAGCACCGCCGGCGGCGGGGTGGCGGCGGCGCCGCGGCTGACGATGCCGCGCAGGTCCTCGCGCAGGCAGGCGTCGATCACGCGCAGGTCGATGTAGCGGCGGTCGGCGTCCTGACTCATGCCGCCACTCCGGTGGTGGTGTCGATGCGCCAGTGCAGCGACGCCTCGGTGCTGGCCAGCGCCTGCTGCAGGTCCGACTCGGTGTCGGCGAGCACGTCCAGCACGCCCAGGTAATCCTTGTTGGAATGGCTCAGGCGGATCGCGTCGCCGGGTTGCCGCAGGCGCCGGTAGCGCGCTTCCCAATGCGCGTCGCTGCTGCCGTGGTCGGCGCTGGCCACCGCCAGCGTGCCGTCGTGCTCGGCCACGTAGTAGCGCACCAGCGCCTGTGCGCGGCGCGCCTGCAGTGTGGGCAGCGGCCGGCCCAGGTGCAGGCCGAGCACGCTGTCGAACCAGTGTCCGCCGAACAGGCGATCGAGCAGGAACTCGCGGCCGTCGCCGATGCTGCGGTAGTTGATCTCCACCAGCACCGGGCCGTCGGCGGTGAGGATGAACTCGCTGTGGCACACGCCGAAGCCGATGCCGAACGCCTGCAGTTGCGCCAGCGCCTGCTGCAGCACCGGGGTGTCGATGGCGCTACGCCAGCGCGCCTCGCACTCGACGAAGTGTGGCGGCGCCGACAGTCGCACGTCGAAGCCGCCGACCGGCTGCAGGGTGCGCCCGTCGCCGAGCGTTTCCAGGGTGAACAGCGGGCCCTCCAGCACGCTCTCCAGCAGCACGCTGCGCTGCGGGTGGCGCTGCCAGAAATCATCGAGGTAAGCCTGCAGCGCCGCCGCGTCGGCGCAGTGGCGCACGTCCAGGCTGGCCACGCCTTCGCGCGGCTTGGCGATCAACGGCCAGGGTGCCTGCGCCGGCGGCATCGCGCCCGGCGCCAGGCTGCAGAACCACGGCGCCGGCAGGCCGAGCGCGCGCAACCGCTGGCGCATCGCCGCCTTGTTCTTGGCCGCGTAGCAGACCTGCCAATCCTTGCCCGGCACGCCGAGCGCGGCGGCGACCACGGCGGCGCTGGTCTGCAGGTGGTCGCTGTTGCTGAACACCGCGCGCGGCGGCTGCGGCAGGCTGCCGAGCAGGTCGAGCACGCCCAGCGGATTGAACACGTCGCACTCCAGCACCTGCACCGGTGCGGCCGGCGGATGGCGACGGAAGTGGTCGAGGTGCGCGTGGCGATGGTCGGTCAGCAGCAGCACCGGCACGCCCAGGCGCTGCGCGGCGGGGAGGAAGCCATCGGTCACCGCCGGGTGGCAGACGTGGCTGAGGATCAGCAGAGGAGCGTCGTGCGAGGTCATGTGCGGGTCTCGTCGGGCGCAGGCGCACGCACGCCGCCGGCGCGGCCGCGCGGAGGCGGACACGGGAGGCATGCGCCGCGGCTGCGGCAGGGTCGCGTGGTTGCCTGGCGCATCGCATCGGGCGCGCGCTGGGTGGGAAAGGACGCGGCTGCGTCCGTTGCACTGGCCCGCGTCTCCCGCGGGCGGCGGCGCGCCGTGGTGGCGCGCGGTGGTGCGGCGGCCGGCGTCGTCGTCCGACGCCGGCGTGGATCAGAACGTGTACTCGAGGCCGACGGTGACGCTGCGGCCCGGCGCCGGCTGCCGGCCCCAGGGGCTGGTGTCGATGCCGCGGTACCAGTACTTGCGATCGAACAGGTTGTTGACCGCCAGCGACGCGCTGAGCTTGCCGCTGGCGCCTTCGCTGAGCACCTGGCTCAGCTGCGCGTTCCACACCCAGTAGGAGGGCAGTTCGCCGACCGAGCCGATCGCGTTCTCCTGCACGGTGTTGGCCGCATCGCTGAAGGCGCGGCTGAAGTAATAGCTGGAAACGGCGACGGTGGTATGACCGGATTCGGGCTGGTACGACGCACCGAGGGTGAGCTGGTTGCGCGAGGTGTAGGGCACGCGCAGGCCGTCGTACACGCCCGATTTCTGCCGTGCGTCCAGGTAGGCGTAACCGGCGTTGAGGGTCAGCGCGCGCAGTTGCGCGGGGCTCCACTGCAGTTCCACTTCGCCGCCCTGGTGGCGGGTCTTGCCGAGGTTGCGGTAGGTGCGGGTGGTGTTGTCGAGCTGGATCTGCTGGTCGAAGTCGATCAGGTAGCCGCCGAACTGCACGCGCGTGCGCTCGTTGGGCTGGTAGCGCGCGCCGGCCTCGTAGTTCCAGGCCAGTTCGGCGTCGAGGTTGTCGCCGAAGATGATCTGGGTGACCTGCGGCGCGCGCAGCGAGCGCTGGCCGTCGGCGTACAGGTACCACTGCGGGCTGGCCTGGAAGCCCAGGGTCAGGCCGGGCAGCACGTCGTCGGTCTTGTTGCGCGTGCGCGCGCCGCTGGCCAGGTTGTAGTAGCGCGAATCGACCTGCTCGTAGCGCAGGCCGGGGGTGACGGTGACGCGGCCGTCGGCGAAGGCGATCGCGTCGCTGACGTAGGCGGCGGCGCCGCGGTCCTTGAAGCGCCAGTCGCGCACCAGGGTGTACAGGCCGTCGCTGAGGCGGGTGTTGCCGACCAGGAAATCGATGTCCTCGTTGATGGCGCGCGCGCCGAGCGTCCACTGCTGGGTCACCGCGCCCGAGCCCATCTTCCAGCTCAGTCGCGGCTCGCTGCCGTAGACGCGGAAATCGCGCGGCGCGCTCTGCCGCAGTTGCGGCGGCAGGTCGGGGCGCCAGGTCTCGCTGGCCGAAGAACGCATGCCGACGATGAAGTTGCGGCTGCTGCGAGCGCTGAAATTGCTCCAGTCCAGGCGCAGGTCCTGGAGCGGCCCCACGTCGCCGAAGTCCTGCTGGTAGACCAGCGAGGCGCGGGTGGTGCGGCCGGTGAATTCGTCCAGCGGCCGCGTCGACTGGCGCGGATCGCGCAGGTAGTCCGCGGTGGACAAGGCGCCGGCCATGTCCATGTCGGCAACGTAGCGCTGCACGCTGGCCTTGAGCAGCTTGTCCGGCGCCAGCCACCATTCCGCGCGCAGGCGCAGGTTCTTGATGTCGGTGGCGCTGTGCTCGCGCCAGTAGTCGCCCTTGGTCCAGTTGGCGTCCAGTTGCAGGCCGAAGGTATCGCTGGCGTAGCCGCCGGTGCTGATCGCGGTATCGCTCAGGTAATGCCCGGCGCCGCCGGCGGTGACCTTCTGCCCCAGCGTGGTGGTCCAGGTGGTGGGGATGTCCGGGCTGATCAGGTTGATCACCCCGCCGACGTTGTTGGGGCCGTACTGCACCGCCGCGCCGCCGCGCACGATGTCGATGCGGTCGACCTGGTTCAGGCCGACCGGGAACAGCGACAGGCTGGTCTGCCCGTATGGCGCCAGCGCCAGCGGAATGCCGTCCTCCAGCACCTGCACGCGGCCGCTGCGGCTCTCGTACAGGCCGCGCAGCATGATCTGCGGCAGCGCGCCGGTGCCGGTCTCGTCGAACACCTTGATCCCCGGCACCTTCTGCAGCGCGTCGTCCAGGGAGCGGTTGGCGCCGTTGCGCAGTTGCGCGTTGTCGATCACCTGGCGGCTGCCGGCGTAGTGCTGCACGTCTTCGACAGTGGAGCGGCCGAGCAGGCTGCCCTGCACCTGCACCGCGTCGAGCTGGCGGATCCGCGCCTGCGCGTCGGCGTCGGGCGGGGTGTCCTCGGCGCGCGCGCTGGAGGGGGCGAGCATGGCGGCGACGAGGGCGACGGCCAGCAGCGAAGGGGAAAGCGAAGCGATCAAGACGACGACTCCAAGGGCACGAAAACGGTCAGGGACTGCGCAGGTCGGCCGCGCGTTGGCGCAACGCGGCCTGCAGCAGCGCGCGGTCTTCGCCGGCGAACAGCCACTGCAGGTCCGCCTGCGCCAGCCAGTGCGCGCGTTGCGCGGCGTCGCGGGGATTGGGGCAGAAGGGAACGCCGGCGATGCGGCAGGCCGCGTCGATCGCCAGCAGTTGCTGCCAGACCTGCGGATGGGTGGGGTGCGGGCCGACTCCCAGGTCCAGCGCAAGATCCAGCGCCCCTTCCATCACCAGCGACACGCCGGGCACCTGCAGGATCTGCGGCAGCGCGCGCACGCCGGCAGCACTCTCGATCATCGGGATCACCCGCAGGCGCGCGCGGCTGCGGGCGATGTAGTCGGCCAGGCCCACGCTGCCGAAGCCGGTGACGCGGCCGCCGGTGATGCCGCGGCGGCCATGCGGCGGGAAGTGCGCGGCGGCGACCGCGCGCTCGGCCTGCTCGGCGCTGTCCAGCCCGGCCAGGACTACCCCGCGGGCGCCGGCGTCGAGCACCCGGCCGATCAGCTTGGCATCGACCTCGGGCACGCGCACCCAGGGTTCGCAGCCGCCCAGCTCACAGGCGCGGATGGCGTGTTCCAGCTCGGCCGGCGAGCGCAGCACGTGTTCCAGGTCGAGCACCGCGAAGTCGTAGCCGACATGCCCGAACATCTCGCACAGCAGGGCACTGGGCACGGAGTTGAGCAACCCGATCTGGCAGGCCATGGGGGGAGGGCGAGCGGAACTGGGGAAGGGAGCGCAATCCTGCCGCAAACGAGAATGCTTATCAAGAAGATTCGCTGCGGGCACGTGTTCTCCCTTCAGCAATTTGTGGGCGTTATCCGAGCAACGCAGGGGCAGCGCCCTCTCCATGCAGGAGTTCGCTCGCATTGTGCAAAATGTAGACAAGTTGTGCCGACAGGCAACCCGGACCTGGCTAGGCGTAACGTATGAGACGGACATCCGGTCCAAAGGACATCACATGGAATTGAAAAAGCTTCTTGCACGAGCAGTGGTCGCTGCCCAGTTGGTAGTGGCTCCGTTTATCGTGAGCGCGGCGACGACGTCCCAATTTGTAGTGACCACCTCGACCTACACCGAAAAATCTATTGAAAAGCAGGCCGTTGTGGCTTGGCTTCAGCAGCATGCTGAGCATGTAAACGGAAAACTTATTGGCGAGTTTGACCGGGTTGGCGATGTCACCGTCACCTACAGCCGTGAAACTGAGGCTGGGCGCGCCTATCCTCAGTCTCCGGGCGATGGTCCGCCGGTTCCGTTGCCCGCAAGTGGCCGTCCTGGTGACACGATCTCGGTCTCATCTTGCTCCCGGGGGACTAACCAGACTTGGTCGTATACTTGGGTTTCGAACTCTGCGGGTGGAACATGGGTTCTGACCAGCTACAAGTACAATCAGATGGCGTGTGGCTCTGGATCGGGTGGCGCTTGATCCAAGTGTGGCCGATCCGCTTGAAGAACGGGCCTCGCGGCCCGTTTTTATTCATGGCAACAGCGTTGCCGAATTTTTGTTAGATGGGAGCCTTTCTAGTCTTCTAGTGCTGAGCGCGAGCGGCGTTCGCGCTTATTGCCCGGCGGCGCGCATCCCCCGGTACGGCGGCGTCGCCATCACCATCTCCGCCAGCGAATAGGCCAGCTCGCGCTCGGCCATCACCGTGCCGTCGGCGCCGTGGTCGAGCAGATGCTTGACCTCGGCATCGCTGTGCGCGCGCGCCAGCAGGGTCAGCGCCGGGTTCAGCGCACGCAGCTTGGCCAGCGCTTCGCCGGCCTCCAGCGGTTGCGGGATTGCCAGGATCGCGATCTTGGCCCTGTCCGGATGCGCCTCGGCCAGCACCCGGTCGGCAGCAGCGCTGCCGCGGATGCCGGGAATGCCGTCGGCATGGGCGCGCTCGACGTGGTCGCGGTTGTCGTCGATCACCAGCACCGGCACGCCGCGCTCGCGCAGCACCGCCGCCAGCGCGCTGCCGACCCGGCCGTAGCCGATCACGATGGCGTGGTCGACCAGGTCCAGCGACGGGCCCGGCGGCAACTCCGGCTCCACGGTCACCGGCGCCTCCACCGCCTGCCGTGCCTGCCAGCGGTCCAGCCAGGTGAACAGCAGCGGGTTGGCGATGATCGACAGCAGTGCGCCGGCCAGGATCAGGTCGCGGCCGGTCTCGGGCAGGATCGCCAGGCTCACGCCCAGGCCGGCGAGGATGAAGGAGAACTCGCCGATCTGCGCCAGGCTGGTGGAGATGGTCAGGGCGATGCCGGTGGGATGGCCGAACGCACGCACGATCACGAACGCGGCCAGCGACTTGCCGACGGTGATGGTCAGGAACGTGGCCAGCACCTGCCACGGATGCTCGAGCAGGATGTGCGGATCGAACAGCATGCCCACCGAGACGAAGAACAGCACCGCGAAGGCGTCGCGCAGCGGCAGCGAGTCGCTGGCGGCCTTGTGGCTGAGCTCCGACTCCTTCAGCAGCATGCCGGCGAAGAACGCGCCCAGCGCGAACGACACGCCGAACAGGGTGGCCGAGCCGAACGCCACGCCCAGCGCGATCGCCAGCACCGACAGGGTGAACAGCTCGCGCGAACCGGTCGCGGCCACCTTCTCCAGCGCCCACGGGATGGCGCGGCGGCCGACCACCAGCATCACCGCCACGAACGCGGCCATCTTCAGCAGGGTGATGCCGAGCGCGCCGAGGATCGCGCCGGTGTCGGCGCCCTTGCCGCCGAGCGCGTCGGCCAGCGCCGGCAGCAGCACCAGCGCCAGCACCATCACCAGGTCCTCCACGATCAGCCAGCCGACCGCGATGCGCCCGCGCAGCGTTTCCAGCAGGCGCCGCTCCTCCATCGCCCGCAGCAGCACCACCGTACTGGCCACCGACAGCGCCAGGCCGAATACCAGGCCGTGCAGGGTCGGCCAGCCCATGCTCCAGGCCAGCCCCCAGCCGAGCAGGGTGGCGACCGCGATCTGCGCCAGCGCGCCAGGGATCGCGATCCACTTCACTTCCATCAGGTCTTCGAGCGAGAAGTGCAGCCCCACCCCGAACATCAGCAGCATCACCCCCAGTTCCGACAACTGGTTGGCCAGGGCCTGGTCGGCGACGAAGCCGGGCGTGAACGGGCCCACGCAGATGCCCGCCACCAGGTAACCGACCAGCGGCGAGAGTTTGAGACGGTGGGCGAGCGTGCCGAGGATGAAGGCGAGCGCGAGCCCGACCGCGATGATGTCGATGAGACTGGTGTCGTGATGCATTCAGGATCGCAGAACAAGTAGGCCCCGAGTGTCGCCGATCGGGGCTTTTGTCGGCAAATCGGTGTGACGGGGGTGGAGCGGCGGCAGTGGCTGCCCGCGCCTGGTGCGCGCGCGTCTGGGGCGTTGCGCGCGGGGTGGGTGGTTCGACTGACAGCGACCGGCCAGCGTCCGGTGCCCGGCCAGGCTCGACCTGTCATGGCCTGAACGGATCAGCTGAGGCTGGCTGGAGGGGTTGGCCCGTCCCCGTGACGCGCCGGTCCGGATCAGGCAGGGAAGGAGGGGCGGCCAGGCGTCCGTCGCTGCGCAGTTGGCCCGTGGCGGTCCCGCACCATACCCCTGCGGGCCTACTCCCCGACACCCTGAATGGGATGGAGGTCGCAGCGATCGGGGGGCGCACGCAACTCCCTGTCAGGAAAGGCATTACACCGCATGATGGACGTTAACTGTCTACTGTTTCGGCCCATTCCCTGGTGTATGTTTGCGCCACTTGTTGCGCCCCATCGGGCGTCCTGCGGGACAGGGTGGCATGGCTAGATTGACTACTTTCGCGAAGGGACTCCTCCTGAGCGCCGTGTACTGCGCCGGCTATCTGGTGGCGTGGCGGTTGTCTTTGGACCAATGGTTCTTGCCGGCCGGCCTGCGTGCGGCCGTGTTGCTGTTCATGCCGCTGCGGCTTTGGCCTTATCTGTTGCTCGGTGATGCCGCAGCGCTACTGGCGTTGCGTGTGCCGCTGATTGACGAGGGCCAGAGTGCGACCTGGGCATATCTGAGTCCGCTGCTGCTGATGCCGTTGTCGGCGCTAGTGCCGCTGTGGTTCCGACGCCGCGTGCCCGATGTGATGGTCTGGCAGCAGCGGTTGCTGCCGGTGGTGCTCGGCATGGCGCTGTGGGGCGTGCTGATCAACAAGGTGCTGAACTGGTTGCTGGATGGGCCGGTGACCGACATCAACGTCGAGAACGCGCTGAAGTTCTGGGTCGGTAATTATCTCGGCATCCTGGTGTTCGTGTTGCCGGCGCTACTGTGGGTGCGTCGCGAAGGCACGGCGCTGATGTCGCGCGGCCTGATGCACGACAGCCTGCGCGCTGCGCTGATGGTGGGGGCCCTGTTCGCGGCGGCGATGAACGTACCGGACGGGGTCGCGCGGCAGTTCCTGCTGGTGATGATGATCGTACCGGGCTTCTGGCTGACCCTTGGCCACGAGTGGCGCGGTGCGGCCGTCGGCATCGTCATGGCCGACATCGCGGTGGCGATGGCGCTGGCGAAGTCGCATCAAGCCGGTGCGTTCGACCTTGAAATGTTCTATGTGCAGATGCTGGTGTCGTTCGCCGCCACTACGCTGTTCGTGCTTGGCACCCGTATCGCCGGGGTGATGGAGCAGGCCCGACGCCTGGGCTTCGCCGAACAGGAAGCGCTGCAGGTCGCCCAGGCAAGCTACATGTCGGCCGAGCGTACCCTCCGCAACCGGGTGATCGAGTACACCGACATCCACGTACACATCAACAAGCTGCGCCGCGACATCGCCACCACACTGAAGCAGCACGGCCATTATGCCGCGGCGATGGAAATGAATCGCACCGGGGTGATCCAGGCGCAATTGCTGGACGATTATGTCGCCGCCCTGTATCCGCTGGATATCGAAACCCATGGCCTGTACGGCGCGCTGAATTCGGTCGCCTTCGCCAACGCCTGCGATACCGAGGTCGAGGCGCGCCTGCACGGTGATTCGCGGCGGCTGTCGATCGGGCTGCAGTTGGCGGCGTATCGCTGCGTGCTCAATGCCATGGAAATCCTGCCCGACGCGGGCCGGCATACGATCACGGCACGGGTCTGGTCGGCGCGTGGCAAGCGTGGCGTAGTGGTGACCCTGGAAGCCGATGCGGCGATGCCGGGTGCCGGCCGCAAGCACCACAACGCCGACGAGATGGACTGGGAGTTGGCCAGCCGGTTGAAGGCTCATGACGGCACCTGCCGGCGCCGTCATGAGCGAAAGATCAGTTTCCTGATCTCCGAACCGCTGGAAAGGACCGTTACTTCTTGACGGTCACCGTCCAGACGTCGCCGTTGGCGCTGCTGGCCAGCTGCACGGTGAAGTAGCGCGCGTCGTAGACCACGGTGCCGCGGCTGCTGTCGAAGGTATCGACGGTGCTCACGCGATCCACGTCCTTGCCCATCGGCGTCACCCATGCGGTGTCGCCGACCCGGCCGACCGCACCACGCACCTGGCCGGTGCTGTCGTTGATCTGCAGGTAGGTCACGCCGTTACGCTCGAACTGATAGATGCGCGCCGACGCATTGGTGGACAGATTGGTCGCCGCCGGCGCGCTTTCACCCAGGCCGCGGATGGCGATCGGACTACCGTTGCCGCCGCTCGGACAACAGCTTTGTGCATAGGCGCTCGACGCAAGCGCCGAACACGCCACGATGCCTGATAGCACCGCTATTTTCGAAGTTTTCCACATGACACGATCCTTCCCCTGTTGGGGTTTTTTTGCCTGCCGTTCAGGCGATTCCACATTACGCGAATCGCAACAGGCCACTGTTGACAAATAATCAATCGATTCATACTTGTGATGCGTATCACTTTTATATATTCGGGAATGAGTCCCGGAAAAGTGCGCCGCATCGACTGCTCAGGTATGGCCCCAAGGTCACGCACCATCGCGTGGGACCAGTCCGGCATCGCCGGGGGCGTCGGGCGCTGTGCTCACTGCAGTTTCCATGCCACTCAGGGCGGTCACGCCTGCGCGGCATAGCCGCCGGGTGCGGCCTGTCGCCTTGTCGCGCATGTGCGCATAGGCGGTCTTTGTTGGCGGTGCGCCGGATCGAATGCCGCCGTCTATCGCCTGCGTTCTATAGCGCTGGGAAAACAATCGCCGCCACAGGGAGTTTCTCGAACGCGGCACGGCGTTCCCGTGCCGGGCATCGCGCTGATTGAATGTGGCGAAGTGACTGTTACTCAATAACCTGATGTATTTCTATCGTGCGACGAATGCTTGACGCATTTACGTCGTGCTGCCGTGATCGGTCGAGGCGGCGGTTTAAAACGCAATGGGCATGGCGATGGCCAAGGTGCGCCGCGCGCTGCCGAACCGCGTCTGCCATGCCGGCGTACATGTGGCCTGCCGAATCTTCCTCGCCACGGCATTGCTGCGCATCCCAATTCCCAAGGCATGGCAGTGGCCTCGCCTGCCATCGCACACCGGCATCCCGCCGGTGCGGTCGCGACGTCGCCGGTGGCGAAGACGGCGGCGGTGCCGGAACACTGCCGCCGCATGCGCTTACCAACTGTAGTTGACGTTGGCGTAGGCGAACGCGCCGTTGAAGCCGAATGGCGAGGACGTGCTGTACGGCAGATAGGTGCGGGTGCCGGCGCCGGCGCGAGAGCGGTCGGGATATTCGTTGAGCACGTTGTCGCCGCCGACGGTCACGCGCCAGCGGCCCAGCGTGTAGGCGGCCGACAGATCCAGGGTCCATTTGGCCGCGTAGGTCTGGTCGGCGGCGGGCGTGGTGCCGAAGTCGGTGAACTCGCCCCAGCGCGTCGCGGTGGCGGTGAAGGCCCAGGCGCCCGGCGACCACACGCTGCTCAGGAAGAACTTGTCGCGCGGCGAGCCGCGGGTGATGCGGCCGATCTCGGCGCGGCCGATGCGCACCGCGGTCGGGTCGATCGCTTCCAGCACCGCTGGGTTGCCGGCGATTTTCTCGATGTCGGTCTTGTTGTAGTTGTAGCCGGCGGTGAGGTCGAGGCTGCTGGCGGGCAGCGCGAGCTTGTAGGTGCCGATCGCGTCCACGCCCTGGGTCTTGGTGTCGATGGCATTGGTGAAATAGCGGCCGCCGCCGATGCCGGCGTAGCCGTTGCCCTGCAGGTAGTTGCGCACGGCCGTGGAGGTGAGGTTCTCCGAGAGCACGATGCGGTCGTCGATGTCGATGCGGTAGGCATCGAGGGTGATGTACAGCGCGTCCACCGGCTGCAACACCAGGCCCAGGCCGTAGTTCTTGGATTTCTCGGCCTTCAGCGGTTCGGCGCCGAGCGCGATCGCCGCCGGGTTGTCTGTGCGGAAGGTGCCGATCTCGAACGGCGTGGCGGCGATGCTGCCGTCGGGCTGGGCGACGTTGATGAAGTTGGTGGCGACCGACTGGAAATACTGCTGCTGCAGCGAGGGTGCACGGAAGCCTGTGGAGGCGGTGGCGCGCAGCGCGACCTTGGGGCTGAAGGCGTAGCGCAGCGACAGCTTGCCGGTGGCGGTGTCGCCGAAATCGCTGTAGTTCTCGTAGCGCCCGGCCAGGCCGGCGGAGAACTTGTCGGTGATGTCGCCTTCCAGGTCGAGGTAGGCCGAATAGCTGTTGCGGTCGTAGTGGCCGGAATCGCTGGGCTTGAAGCCGGCGAACACCTGCGCACCCGGCAGCAGGGTGCCGTTGGCCGAGGGGATGCCGCCGTTGACGTAGGACGCCGGCTCGCCCGGCGATTCGTTGAACTTCTCGCCGCGCCATTCGGCGCCGAAAGCCAGGGTCACCGGATAGGCCAGGCCGACCTCCAGCGATTTGCTGAAATCGGCGTTGAGCACATTCTGCGTGACCTGCAGCGCGCCGGCATAGAACTCGGTGGGACTGGCCAGGCCCAGGCTGTTGTTGAGGCTGTGGCGCACGTCGAAACTCAGGTCGTTGCGGCCGTAGTTGTAGCTGAGGTCGATGGCCAGGCCGCCGGCGGTGCTGGACTTGACCCCGCCGACCCAGGACACGTCCTTGCTGACGTTGTAAATCTGCGGCAGGAAGCCGTCGGGGTAGATCTCCGGGCGGTTGCGGTTGTCGCCGGACCAGCGGAAGTAGCCGTTGGACAGCACTTCGCGGCGGCTGAGCATCGCGTAGGAATAGAAGGTGATGTAGTCGGCCGGGCTGTACTGGCCGTTGTAGGAGAACGCGCCCTGGTCCACGTCCGGGTCGCCGTAGCGCTGCTGCACCTGGCCCTGGTACGGCGTGGCGCGGTCGGTCTGGTCCTGGTGTCCGGCCTGCGCGGCGAAGTGCACGCTGCCGGTCTCGGCGAAGGTGAGGCCGGCATCGCCGGAGAGCTGGTACTGCTCGCCGTCGCCGGCGCTGTACTTGCCGTAGCGCCCGGCCAGGCTGCCGCCCGTGCCGCTGCCCTTGAGCACGATGTTGATGACGCCGGCGATGGCGTCGGAACCGTATTGCGCGGAGGCGCCGTCGCGCAGCACTTCGATGCGCTCGACCGCGGCGATGGGGATGGTGTTGAGATCGGCCGGCGAAGAGCCGCGGCCCTGCGCGCCGTTGAGGTTGACCAGGGCGGTGGTGTGGTAGCGCTTGCCGTTGACCAGCACCAGCACCTGGTCCGGCGAGAGCCCGCGCAACTGCGCCGGGCGCACGGCATCGGAGCCATCGGTGATCGCCGGGCGCGGGAAGTTCAGCGAGGGCACTGCGCGCGACAGCGCGGTGGCCAGTTCGGTGGTGCCGGTGGACTGCAATGTCTCCGGCGAGATGATGTCGATCGGCGAGGCCGATTCGGCCACGGTGCGGTCGGCCACGCGGGTGCCGGTGACGATGACCGTGTCCAGCGTTTGCGCGTTGCCGGCGTTCTGCGCGTGGACGGAAACGGCGGACGTCGCCAGGCACAAGGCGACGGCGTGGGCGAGCGGAGTGAGCGTGCGCGTCATGGGGGAGGCGGCTCCAGAAGTGGGGAAGGGCGCCGCTGCATGCGCATTCCCCTGTCCCCTGGCGGATGCGGCGACGCTCCCTAGGGATTACCGGTTGATGTCAGTGGAGTCAATATTCCGTTAAGGGCAGCGCTGAGGTTGCAATTGCAACCACCGCTGCAGGCGTTGCGGCAGCGCGAATCTCCGGATTTTCAGGCCTCGTAGACAAAATGCCGGCGATACGCGTGGGCGTGGTGCACGCGGTCGTGCCTGCGCGCGGCCGCTGTGGCGTTTTTCGCAGCGCAATGTGCGGGATGCTGGCGGCGGCACGAGGCAGAGCACGGTGTTGGGCGCGTCGCGATTACCACGAGCGCAGCATCTCGCGAGCCATGCGTATGGCGCTTGTGGGAGCGGCTTCAGCCGCGACGAGTGAAGTCCAACGCCACCTGGCACCTTCATGCGTCGGGACTGAAGTCCCTCCCACAAGGACGCCCGATCCATGCGCCGCAGGAACGGCTTCAGCCGCGACCCATAGACAGCATCTTGCCGTGGCCGGAGCCGCCCCTGCAAAAAAGTTCAGGCCGGCGAAAACGTCGCAGGCTGGTGAATCCCCAATCCCCAATCCCCAATCTCCGCCCCAACAACAACGGCCCGGAAACCCGGGCCGTCGTCATGCCGCTCAACGTAGGCGCGATCGACGCCCACTCATGCGATCACCAGCGGTAATTGATCCGCCCGTACACGTAGGCGCCGTTGAAGCCGTACGGCGAGTAGTTGCTGTACGGCAGCATGCCGTAGGTGGAGTTGATCAGGTTGTCGGTCTTGTCCGGGTATTGGTCGAACACGTTGTCCGCGCCCAGCGTCAGCGTCCAGTTCGTGCTCGGCTTGAAGCTGGCCGATGCGTCGACCACCCAGTCCGCGCCGTAGGTCTGGTCGCGGGTGGCGGTGGCCGAATTGCGCACGGTGAACTCGCCGTAGCGGGTGGCGGCCAGGCTCAGGTCCCACTTCGGCAGCTTCCAGGTGCCGCTGAGGATCAGCTTGTCCTTCGGGTAGCTGTCTTCCAGGCGGCCGATCTCGTCGCGGCCCAGGGTGGTCTGGGTCGAGCCGATGGCGGCCAGCGCCTGCGGCTGGGTCACCGCATGGGTGATGTCGGTCTTGCTGTAGCCGTAGCTGGCGGTGAGGTCCAGCGTGCTGGCCGCCAAGGGGATGCTGTAGGTGCCGACCACGTCGACGCCGCGGGTGCGGGTGTCGGCGGCGTTGCTGAAGTAACGCACGCTGGTGACGTTGCTGTAGCCGAGCCCGCGCAGTTGTCCCAGCACCGCCGCGTCGTTGAGGTTGGACGACAGCAGGATGCGGTCGTCGATCTCGATCTGGTACGCGTCCACGGTCAGGTACAGGCGCTCGACCGGCTGCAGCACCAGGCCCAGGCTGTAGGACAGCGAGGTCTCGGCCTTCAGCGGCGCGGCGCCCAGCGCCTGGGCCACGGCGCTGTTCACCGGGAAGGTGCCGGATTCGAAGAAGCTGCCGTTGATGTAGCTGCTGGTCACCGCCTGGTACTGCTGCTGCGCCAGCGACGGCGCGCGGAAGCCGCTGGCGACAGTGCCGCGCAGCGCCACCTTGTCGGTGAACGCGTAGCGCGCCGACAGCTTGCCGGAGGTCTTGCTGCCGAAATCCGAGTAGTCCTCGTAACGGCCGGTGAGGCCGGCGGAGAACTTGTCGGTGAGGTCGGCTTCCAGCCCCGCATACACCGCGTAGTTGTGGCGGTCCGAATGCACGGCGTTGAGCGGCGCGAAGCCGGCGAAACCCTGCGCGCCGCCGGTGGTGCCGGTGTACGAGGCCGGCTCGCCCGGCGACTGGTTCCACTTCTCCTGGCGGTATTCGGCGCCGAAGGACAGCGTCACCGGATAGGCCAGGCCCCACTCCAGCGGCTGGGTGAAGTCGGCATTGACTGCGTTCTGGGTGTACTCCAGCGCGCCGTCGTAGAAGCGACTCGGGCTGTCGACGCCGAGGCTGTAGTTGATGCTGTTGGCGGTGTGGAAGTCGACCTTGTTGTAGCCGTAGTTGTAGCTGACGTCCCAGGTGAAGCCGCCGGCGGTGCTGCCCTTCAGGCCGGCGACCAGCGAGCGGTCCTTGGAGTACTGCTCGATCTGCGGCACGTAGCCGTCGGGATAGACCTGCGCCAGCAGCGCGGTCTGGCCGTTGTGGTTGGGCGAGCGGTAGAACGCGAACGAGGTGATGTCGCGGTTGCTGGCGATCGCGGTGGCATAGCCGGTGAGGTTGTCGCTGAAGCGGAACTCGCCGTTGGCCGAGACCGCGGTGGCGTCGACCTTGGGGTCGCCGTAGACGAAGGTGGTCTGGCCGATGCCGGGGTAGTTGCCGGTGTTCGGCGCGGTGCCCTGGTAGGGGCCGGCGCGGTTGGTGGCGTCCTGCTGGCTGATCTGCCCGGCCACGTGCAGGCTGCCGCGGCCATCGCCGAAGCCGACCCCGGCGTCGCCGGAGAGTTGCGACTTGGCGCCGTCGCCGGCCGAGTACTGGCCGTGCTCCACGGCCAGGCTGCCGCCTTCGCCGGCGCCCTTGAGCACGATGTTGACCACGCCGGCGATGGCGTCGGAGCCATACTGCGCCGAAGCGCCGTCGCGCAGCACTTCCACCCGCTCGATCGCGGCGATCGGGATCGCGTTGAGATCCACCGCCGAGGAACCGCGGCCGATGGTGCCGTTGACGTTGATCATCGCCGAGGTGTGGCGGCGCTTGCCGTTGACCAGCACCAGCACCTGGTCGGGCGAGAGCCCGCGCAGCTGCGCCGGGCGGATGCCGCTGGTGCCGTCGGTCAAGGCCGGGCGCGGGAAGTTCAGCGAGGGCAGCGCGCGCGACAGCGCGGTCGCCAATTCCGAGGTGCCGGTGGCCTGCAGCGCTTCGGGGGTGATGATGTCGATCGGCGATTGCGACTCGGCGACGGTGCGGTCGCTGACGCGGGTGCCGGTGACGATCACCGTGTCCAGCGTGCTGGGCGTGCTGGGCGTGCTCGGCGCGTCGGGCGCGGTCTGGGCGAAGGAGGGGACGGCGAGGGCGGCGAGCACGGCGCTCGCCAGCAGCGACAACGGACGGTTCATGAAAACTCCAACAGGTGCCGAAACGGCAGGCGGGGCCGCGGCGGCCGGCAAGGCCGGCGGGCCGCGTCCTCAGGGATGTCTAATTATTTTTTAACATGCGTGCTGCGTCGCAGGATGCAAGCGCATGTTCTTATTCCATTACGTTCTAAGGGTCGGCAGAACGCCGCGTGCCGCCGCCGAGAGCGGACGGCAGTCGCAATGGCGAGGCGGCTATGCAGGCCGAGCAGCGTCCGCGCCCCATCGGGACAGCTGCGGCATCGGCCTGTTGGCCGCGCGAAGTCACGCGTGGCAGGGCGTCGCCGCTTGTCGCGGCGACGCCCGCCAGGTTCGCTCAGAAGCGGTAACTCACCCGTCCGTACCAGTAGCGCCCGTTGAAGCCGAACGGCGACAGCGGCGAGTACTGCAGGCCGTTGGGCCGGTCGTCGTAGATGTTGTTGAGCGCGGTCCGGGTCGGGTACTGGTTGGTGACGTTGTCGGCGCCGACGGTGAAGGTCAGGTCGTGCCAGGCATAGCTGGTGGACAGGTTCAGCAGCCAGCGTGCGGCGAAGCCCTGGTCCTGGCTGCCGTCGGCCTCGTCGCCGCGGCGGGTGATGGCGCCGTAGCGGGTGGCGTCGCCGTGCAGGGTCCAGCCGGCCAGGCTCCAGTCGCCGCTGAGCACGTACTTGGTGCGCGGCGTGGCATCGGTCAGCAGGCCCTGGCTGGCGCGGCCGAAGTTCGGATCGGAGATCTCCAGGATCTCGATCTTGTTGTAGTTGGCGCTGAAACTGAGGTTGAGCGTGCCGGCGCGGTCGAGGTCGAGCAGGTAATTGTTCACCCAGTCCACGCCGCGGGTGCGGGTGGTGGCGCCGTTGACGAAGAACTGTGCGGCGCTGACCTGGCCGATCGGCTCGGCCAGCGAGATCTGGTCCGAATACAGGATCTGGTCCCAGATGCGGATCTGGTACAGGTCCAGGGTGGCGTTGAAGCCGCCGCCCGGTTGCCAGACCGCACCGATGCTGTAGTTGGTGGATTTCTCCGGCGCCAGCGGCTTGGCGCCGAGGGCGATGGCCACCGGATCGGAGGTGCGGTAGGTGCCGATCTGGCTGAGGACGCCGTCCACCGGCAGGGTCACCACCGAGGCGTAGTTCTGTTGCGCCAACGAGGGCGCGCGGAAGCCGTTGGAGATGGTGCCGCGGATGGCGAAGGCGTCGTTGAGCTGGTAGCGCGCCGACAGCTTGCCCGAGCGGGTGGTGCCGGCATCGCTGTAGTCCTCGTAGCGCGCGGCCACGCCGCCGGACAGACGCTCGGTCAGGTCCGCTTCCAGGTCGGCGTACACCGCCTTGCTGTGGCGCTGGAATTGCCCGGCCACGGTCGGCGACAGGCCGGGGAACACTTGCGAGCCGCCGGGGTAGGGCGCGCCGGTCTCGGGGTTGATGGCGTTCGGATCGAAGTAGATCGAGGTGGGTGAGCCGGCCACCACGGCGTACTTGTCCTGCCGGTATTCGGCGCCGAAGGCGAGGTTCACCGGGTAGGCCAGGCCCCAGTCCAGCGACTTGCTGAAGTCGGCGTTGAGCGCGTTCTGCTCGTTGCGGAAGCCGCCGGCGTTGAAGCGCGTCGGCGAGGCGCCGGTGCTCCAGTACAGGTTGGTGTTGATGGTGTTGCGCAGGTCGAAGGTGACGTCGTTCTTGCCGTAGTCGGCCGAGACGTCCCAGGTCCAGCCGTTGTCGGTGCTGCCCTTGACGCCGAGCACCGCGGCGCGGTCGTTGGAGGGGTTGTAGATCTGCGGCAGGTAGCCGTTGGGATAGACCGCCTGCACGTTGCGGTCGCTGTTGTCCCAGGCGCGGTAGTAGCCGTTGGACAGCACCTCGCGGCGGCTGAAGTTGGCGTAGCCGTACAGGTCGACGTGCGGGGTGAGCGCATAGCCGAAGTTGACCAAGCCCTGGTAGGTCTTGACCGCCGGGTCGCCGTAGCGCTCGTAGGGCACGCCGCTGGGGTTGGCGGCGCCGGCGAGGGTGGTGGCCTTGTCGGTGTTCTCGGCGCGATTGGTGTTCATCGCGTTCTGGTAGTTCCACGACACTCGCACCCAGCCCGGCGCCTCGCCGCCGGCCGCGCCGCCGAAGGCCAGACCGTAGGAGCCGTCGATACCGTTCTGCGCGCCGTCGCCCTTGTCCATGATGCCGCCGTTGACCGCGACGCTGTTGCTGCCGGCCTTGGCACCGTGCTTGAGGACGATGTTGATGACGCCGGCGATGGCGTCGGAGCCGTATTGCGCGGAGGCGCCGTCGCGCAGCACCTCGATGCGCGCGATCGCCGACATCGGGATCGAGTTGAGGTCGGCCGGCGCCGAGCCGCGCCCGACCGAGGGGTTGTAGTTGACCAGCGAGGTGGTGTGGTAGCGCTTGCCGTCCAGCAGCACCAGCACCGCATCCGGCGACAGGCCGCGCAGGGTCGCCGGGCGCAGCGCGTCGTTGCCGTCGTTGATCGCCGGGCGCGGGAAGTTCAGCGACGGCAACAACTTGCCGAGGGCGCTGGCGAGGTCGCTGGCGCCGGTGGCCTGCAGCGCCTCGGGCGCGATGATGTCGATCGGCGACTGCGATTCGGCCACCGTGCGGTCGGAGATGCGGGTGCCGGTGACGATGATGTTGTCCAGCGTGGTCGGTGCCTGCTGGGACTGGGCGAGGCTGTTGGCGGAGGCGAGCGCGAGCAGGACGGCACTGACGAGGGGGAGGCGGCGTTGCGTCATCGGGCGGAGACTCCAGTGGCTGGGAGGATTGGCGTGGGTCTGGCGATTTCCGGTGTGGGCGGGGCAATGCTGCGGTGCAGCGATTGCCATCGGATTGAAATCCGTTTTTCACGCCGGCGCGTATACAAAAACGGACCTGGGTCGGATTTTCTCGGTGCCCCGGGTGCCGCCCCGGACGATGCCGCGTCGCCGCCCGGGTGGGCCGGCGTCGGCGAAGCGGCTACACTTCCGCCTCGCTAGCCGAGTGCCCTGCCTTGATTTCCCTACGTAATTTCGCCTTGCGCCGCGGCGAGCGGCTGTTGCTGTCCAATGTCGACCTCACCCTGCATGCCGGCTACCGGGTGGGCGTGGTCGGCCGCAACGGGGCCGGCAAGTCCAGCCTGTTCGCGGCGGTGAAGGGCGAACTGGAGGCCGACAAGGGCGACGTCGACCTGCCCGGCAAGGTGCGCATCGCCAGCGTCGCCCAGGAAACCCCCTCGCTGCCGGACCCGGCACTGAGCTTCGTGCTCGGTGGCGACACCGCGGTGGCCGCGGTGCTGAGCGAAGAGGCCGAGGCGACCGCGCGCGAGGACTGGGAGGCGGTCGCCGCCGCGCACACCAAGATGGCCGAGATGGGCGCCTACGACGCCGATGCGCGTGCCGGCAAGCTGCTGCACGGCCTCGGCTTCCCGGCCGAGACCCATCACCGCGCGGTGTCCTCGTTCTCCGGCGGCTGGCGCGTGCGCCTGAACCTGGCGCGCGCGCTGATGATGCCCAGCGACCTGCTGCTGCTCGACGAACCGACCAATCACCTCGACCTGGACGCGGTGTACTGGCTGGAGCAGTGGCTGCTGAAGTATCCGGGCACGCTGCTGCTGATCTCGCACGACCGCGAGTTCCTCGACAACGTCGCCACCCACACCCTGCACCTGCACGGTGGCGGCGCCAAGCTCTATCCGGGCGGCTATACCGATTTCGAACGTCAGCGCGCCGAACAACTGCGCCAGCAGCAAATCGCGCACGAGAAGGAACAGGCCGAGCGCGCCCACCTGCAGAGCTTCATCGACCGCTTCAAGGCCCAGGCCAGCAAGGCCGCGCAGGCGCAGAGCCGGATGAAGCGTCTGGCCAAGCTGGCCGGTACCGAAGCGGTGCGCGCCGAGCGCGAGTTCCGCATCGAATTCGCGCCGCCGGCCAAACTGCCGTTCTCGCTGATCCGCCTGAACCATGTCGAGGCCGGCTACGGCAGCGACGCGGTCATTCTGCACAACGTGGGCTTCGGCCTGGAAGCCGGCCAACGCATCGGCCTGCTCGGCCCGAACGGTGCCGGTAAGACCACGCTGGTGAAGACCCTGGTGGGCGAGCTGGCGCCGCTTGCAGGGGAACGCGCCGCCCATCCGGACCTGCGCATCGGCTACTTCGCCCAGCACACGGTGGAATCGCTGCATGAAGGCCAGTCGCCGATGGAACACTTCCGCGACCTGGCCCCGGATGCGCCGAACCAGGCGTTCCGCGACTTCCTCGGCAAGTGGAATTTCCCGGGTGACCGTGCGTTCGAGCCGGTGGACGGCTTCTCCGGCGGCGAGCGCGCGCGCCTGGCGCTGGCGCTGATCGCCTGGCAGCAGCCGAACGTGCTGCTGCTGGACGAACCGACCAACCATCTCGACCTGGAAATGCGCGAGGCGCTGGCCGAGGCGCTGGCCGATTTCGACGGCGCCATCGTCATGGTCTCGCACGACCGCCACCTGATCGGCCTGGTCTGCGATACCTTCTGGCGCGTGGCCGACGGCGTGGTGGAGCCGTTCGACGGCGACCTCGACGCCTACGCCGCGTGGCTACGCACCCGGCCGGCCGCGCAGGGCACCAAGCAGAAACTGGCCGAGGCCGCGCCGACCCCGCCGCCGCCGGTCAAGCCGCTGCCGGCGAAGAAGCCGCCGAACCCGCACAAGCTGGCCGCCGCGGAGAAGCGCGTGGGCGAACTGGAAGCCACCCTGGCCGAGCTCGATCGCCAGCTCGCCGACCCGCGCAGCTATGCCGATGCGGAGAAGATGGCGGTGCTGGGCCGCGACCGCGAAGCGACCGCGCGCGATCTGGCGCAGGCCGAGCAGGCGTGGATGGAGTTGATCGACGGCGCCTGATGGCATCGCACAGGCCGGCCGCGCGCAACGCGGCCGACGCCCCATCCCGCAGGCCCGGCCGGCGCGGTCATGCCTTCATGGAGCGACGACGATGATCAGCGGCACCATCCGCCTGGACGATTTCCGCGCTGCGCAACGCCTGCATCATCGATACAAGCTGCGCCGCGCACTGATGCGGATGGGCGGTGCGTTCCTGCTCGGCGTATTGCTGTTGTTGTCTGACGCGCGCGGTGGCTGGGCGAGCGTCCTGGGCGAGGCGCTGGTCTTCTTCAGTTGCGGTGCTCCGATCTGGCTGGCCTTGTGGTACGGCTGGGTCGTGCCGAGCAAGCTGCTGTTCCTCTACGCGCAGCAGGAGTCGCTGCGGCATCGCTTCACCTATGCATGGGACCAGGTGGGCATCCGCATCACCTGGCCGAACGGCGAGGTACACCGCCGCTGGCGCGATTACGTCCGGTATCGCGAGAGTCCGCGGGTGTTGCTGCTGTACCACAACGACGGCATGTTCGACGTGGTGCCGACGGCATGGTTTGCCGACGCCGCACAGCGCGACGCGTTCCGGCGGCTGGCGGCGCGGGTGGGAACCGGAACTGGCAAGTCCACCGTGTAGCAGGCGCTCAGGTTGCGGCGTGCGCTGGACATGCATGCGATGTGGATGTCCGCGCTTGGTCCAGGCACGCCGGAGCGCGAGTGGGCACACCCCCTGTGGGAGGGGCTTCAGCCCCGACGCCTCACTGTCCCAGCCGACGGAAAGCCCCACCCGCAAGGCATGCGCAAGCGCCCAGGGCCCGGGCGCTGCGCGTGGCCAGCGCGGACGCTCTGGCGGCAGTGACACACGTGCCCCAGCGCCATGGTCGCGATGGGTGTGTCGGCTAGAAGAGGACGGTCGGTTCGGCCGGCGCGTTGCGCCGGCCTGCGGTGCTCAGGCAGCGGCGCTGGCCACGACCAGCAAGCCGCCGGCGATCGCTGCCCAGTCCAGCGGCGTGCGCGAGCGCAGGCTCTTCAGTGAGGGGCGGGCGGTCGGCGTGGGTCGCAGGCCGGCCTTGAGCGCCATCAGCGCCAGGCCCGCGGCGCTGAGCGCCCAATGCCATTCGCTGGCGCCACCGCGCAGGAAATAGGCCAGATGCAGCACACACAGACAGGCCAGTACGGCGGCCAGCACGACGTCACGCGAGACCAGGCCCGGACGGGTGGTCAGGACACCACGGTTCATCAACATGTTTCCCCCTGGACGATAGGCGCCTTCCCCGGCGCACACTGCGACTGCGACCGGGATCATATTTCGGGCTTGCACGGCCGCCAAGCGGCAGTGCACAAAATCTTCACATGGCTGTCAAAGCCTGCTGGTAGGCGTAGCAAGGCACGTGCCGGATGTGCGCAGGTGGCGTGGAAGGCGACGTGCAGCACTGGCCCTGCCGCTCAGTCGGGATGTGCGGCCTGCTCGGCCAGCAACCATTCGCGCAGCCGCCGCCCCGCGTCGCTTTCCGCCCGCGAGCGCAATCGGGTCAGCCAATAGCGGCCCAGGTCGATGCGGGTCGGAAACGGGCATACCAGGCGCCCGGCATCCAGGTCCTGGGCGAACAGCCGCAGCGGCAGCAGGGCCACGCCGTGGCCGGTCGCGGCGATGCTGGCCAGGGTCAGCGAGGCATCGCAGATCGGGCCGCCGGCCTGCACCTCGGGCGCGCCGGCGGCCTGCAGCCAGCGCGGCCATTCGTCCAGCCGGTAGGAGCGCAGCAGGTTGGTCCTTGCCAGGTCGGCGGGCGTGCGCAGCAGCGGCGCCAGTGCCGGTGCGCACACCGGTGCGAACGGTGCATCCAGGACCGGCGTGGCGTACTGGCCCTGCCAGTCGCCGTCGCCGAAGCGGATCGCCAGGTCCAGGCCTTCGCCGGCCAGGTCGACCCGGTTGTTGTGGGTGTACACGCGCAGTTCGATGCCCGGGTGCGCGGCGTGGAAGGCGTCCAGCCGCGGCAGCAGCCAGCCCACCGCGAAAGTGCCGACCACGCCCACGCTCAGCGTCTCGCGATAGCGACCGCCGGCGAAGCGCTGCAGGGTGGAGGCGATGCGGTCGAAGGCCTCGGTCAGCACCGGATGCAGGCGCAGGCCTTCGTCGGTCAGGGCCACGCCGCGCGGCAGGCGCTGGAACAGCACCACGCCCAGGCGCGCCTCCAGTTGCTTGATCTGGTGGCTCAGTGCGGCCTGGGTCACGCACAGCTCGGCCGCGGCGCGGGTGAGGTTCTGGTGCCGCGCCGCGGCCTCGAAGGCGCGCAGGGCGTTCAGCGGCAGGTGCGGACGGATCATTGCCAGGTATCAATTGGGCTCATGGGTGCGATTGAATAACCTCGCTGGTGGGGGCAGGTCAATGCGGCCATCATCCTGGCTCCCGACGGAGGTGGACGATGCTGACGAGACGATGGTTCCTGCAGGGCGTGGGCATGGGCGCGAGCCTGCTGGCGGTGGCTGCAGTGCAGGCAAAAGCGCCGCAAAACAAGGCGCCAACGCTACAGCAGCGACTGGCCGAGATCGAGCGGCGCAGCGGTGGCCGGCTCGGCGTGAGCCTGCTCGACGGCAGCGGCGCGGTGCTCGGCGGACAGCGCCAGGACGAGCGCTTCCCGCTGTGCAGCACCTTCAAATTTCTATTGGCGGGGGCGGTGCTGCAGCGGGTCGATCGCGGCGAACTGACCCTGGAGCGGCGCCTGCCGGTGCGCAAGGCGGATCTGCTGGGGAATTCGCCGGTGTCCGAGCGCCATGTGGGCGGCACGCTCAGCGTGGCCGAGCTGTGCCGTGCGGCGATGATCTACAGCGACAACGCCGCGGCCAACCTGCTGCTGCCGCTGGTCGGCGACCCGCCCGGCGTGACCCGCTTCCTACGTGCGCTGGGCGATACGCAGACCCAACTGGATCGCAACGAGCCGGGCATGAACGATTTTGTCGCCGGCGATCCGCGCGACACCACCACGCCGGCGGCGATGGCGGCGACGATGCGCACCCTGCTGCTCGGCGAGGCGCTGCAACCCGTCTCGCGGCAGCGCCTGATCGGCTGGATGCGCGACAACCGCACCGGCAAGGATTGCCTGCGTGCTGGCCTGCCGGCGGGCTGGCAGATCGGCGACAAGACCGGCAGCAACGGCACCGATACCCGCAACGACATCGCCATCGTGTGGGCGCCAGGACGGCCCACGCCGCTGCTGCTGACCGCCTATCTCAATGGCGCCACGGTCGACGGCGCCGCGCGCGATGCGGCGCTGAAAGCGGTGGCGCAGGCGGTGGTGGCCACGCTGCCGGCGCAGGCGCCGCGCGCCGCCTAGTCGCTCTCCGTAGGGCTGACTTCAATCGCGACGGGCTTTACTGGGAAGGTCCGTCGTGGCTGATCCCACAAAAGGCGACAACAGCCGTTCCTGCTCGACGCTGCTCGCGATCATCGGCGTCGCCATTCTGTCTATGTCGCGCGCGATCGCCTGCGTTGTACCCAACGGCCACAGCCGCCGCGGCCGTGCCACCTGATCGTGCGGTCCCTTCCAGTCCCTTCCTGTTCGGAGCGTCCCATGCGTCGATTCGTGTGCTGTTCGTTCGCCATCGCCCTCGGGCTGTTCGCCCACGCCGCGCAGGCACGGGTCTGGGAACCCTCGCCCGGCCACGTGCAGGTGCCGATCTGGCCCGGCGCGGTGCCGAACGCCCTGCCGCATCCGAAGCCGGAAACGGCCGGTCCGGGGGCCAGGATCGACAACGTCAGCCGGCCGACCATGACGGTCTATCCGGCGCAGGGCCACAACACCGGCGCTGCGGTGGTGGTGTTTCCCGGCGGCGGCTACCAGATGCTGGCGATGGATCTGGAGGGCACGGACATCTGCGACTGGCTGACCTCGCGCGGCATCACCTGCGTGTTGCTGAAGTACCGCGTGCCGAACTCGGGCCCGACCTGGGTCGATGGCCATCGTTACTACCCCAAGGTGCAGACCGCACTGCAGGACGCGCAGCGCACGCTGGGCCTGGTGCGCCAGCAGGCCGCGACCTGGGGCGTGGACCCGCACAAGATCGGGGTGATGGGCTTTTCCGCTGGCGGCCACTTGGTGGCTGCGGCGAGCACGCACTTCGCCCAGCGCACCTATCCGCTGGTGGATGCCGCCGATCGCGTCAGCTGCCGCCCGGACTTCGCCATCGCCGTGTACCCGGGCCATCTGTGGGTGCACGAGGACGAGGACGCCGACACCCGCGATTTCACTGATCTGGCGTTGCGTCCGGACATCCGCGTCGTCGCCGACACCCCGCCGACCTTCCTGCTGCAGGCGCAGGACGACTACGTGGACGGCATCTCGCAGGTGCTGGCGTACTTCGTCGCACTCAACCACGCCGACGTGCCGACGGAAATGCATATCTACGCCAAGGGTGGCCACGCTTTCGGTCTGCGCGCCAAGAACCTGCCGATCGCGCAGTGGCCGCAACTGGTGGAGACCTGGCTGCATACGATCGGGATGCTTGAGAGCCGGGATTAGGGAGTCGGGATTGGCAAAAGCGTGTCAGCGCGCGGATTGCGCTTTCACGAATCCCAAATCCCAAATCCCAAATCCCGGACGTTGTCACGAATCCCCAATCCCGACTCCCCAATCCCGCCCGCCTCAGACGGGTCCCGGTCCTTGATAGTTGGGCGGGCCCTCCTGATACAGCCGCGCCGGCCCGCCCATCGCCGGGTCGCTGATGCCGGGCTTGCCGGTTTCCACGCGGCCGGCCAGGCGCTGACGCGCGTGGTCCTGGACCAGCCACAGGTCGTACCAGCCGCCGCTCGGCTTGGCGCTCCAGCGCATGCGCTGCTCGGCGCCGGGCGCCAGCGTCACCTGCTGGCGCGGCTGTGCCTGCGCATAGGCGGCCGGTTCCAGAGACACGCTGAGCGGGTCGGGGCCGGGATTGCGCAGCACCAGGCACAGCGTCTGCGCGTCGTCCGGGTCCTGGACGATGTCGGCCTGCAGCAGCGGAGCGCTCAGATCGCCGCGGTAGTGGCGGTGGAAACCGTTGGGGCCGAGCAGCCACAGGTCGTAATCGCCGTCGTAGGTGGTCCAGGTGCCGTCCAGGCTTGCACCGGCGCCCACCGTGTAGCGGCGCGGGATCGACTCCAGCAAGTAGCGGTCGTAGACGTGCAGCACCGCCGCGGCGCCGGTGTTGGTCATGCGCAACTGCACTTCGCCGCGCTCGAGCACGTACTGCAACTGCACCGTCGGCCGATACGGCAGCGCGCGCGAACGGCGTACGCCGAACGCCTGTCGTGGCGCCTGCAACTGCGTCGGCAGCGGCGGCAGCGCATGCTCGTGCAGCGCCGCGGCTCGCGCTGCCGCCTCGCGCACATCCGGCAGGTCGGCGACGAAGGGGCGGGTGTCGGCCTGGCGGAAGTCGAAGGCGTCGAGCAGGTCGCCGCAGACCGCGCGGCGCCACGGGGTCAGGCCGGCGGCGGCGACGCCGAAGCGGCGTTCCAGCAGGCGCAGCACCGAGGTGTGGTCGTAGACCTGCGAATCGACCCAGCCGCCACGGCTCCATGGCGAGATCACGTACAGCGGCACGCGCGGGCCGAGGCCGTAGGGGCGTCCGCGCAGCTCCGGCGGGTCGGCCTTGGCGTCGCCCGGTGCCGGGTGCAGGTGGTATTCGTCGTCGGTGGGGATGCTGGAGGCGCCGGCCCAGCCGCCGGCCGAGGACGGGTCGGGCGAGGGCGGGGCCGGCGGCGGCACGTGGTCGAAGAAGCCGTCGTTCTCGTCGAACATCAGCAGCAGCGCGGTGCGCGCCCACACCTTGGGATCGGCGGTCAGCGCGTCGAGCACGCGCGCGGTGTAGGCCGCGCCCTGCGCCGGGCTGGACGGATCGGGATGCTCGCTGCCGGCGGCGTCGGCGATGATGAAGCTCACCGACGGCAGCCGCGCGGCCAGCACGTCCTCGCGCAACTGGGTCAAGCTGCGGCTGGAAACGCCGCGTGCGCGCAATTGCGGATCGTGCCCGGGCGCACCGCGCCAGGCCGCGCGGAACGGCGCGAAGCCGGCCAGCGGGTTGTCGGTGAAGTTGTCGGCCATGTCCTGGTAGATCTGCCAGGACACGCCGGCCTGCTGCAGCGCCTCGACGTAGCTGGGCCAGCGGTAGTCGTCCGGGGCGCCGCCCAGTTCCGGGAAGTTGTCGTGCGAGTTGGCGATGACCGGGCCGCCGGCGCGGGCGTGCGGATCGTTCTGCCCGGTCCACAGGAACACGCGGTTCGGATTGGTGCCGGCCTGGATCGCGCAATGGTAGGCGTCGCACACGGTGAAGGCTTCGGCCAGGGCGAACTGGAACGGCAGGTCGTCGCGTTCGTAGTGGGCGAGTGCGTGGTCGCGCTTGGCCGCCGGCCATTGGCCCATGCGGCCGTGGTCCCAGGCCTGCTGTGCGTTCGGCCAGGTATGCGGGGTGCCCTGCACGCGCATGGTGGCGAAGTTCTGCGCGGTGCGCAGCGGGAACGGTGCCAACGGGCGGCTGCCGTCGGCGCTGGGCTGCAGCCACACCGTGCGCGCGGCGATGCCGGGCAGCGTCGGCGCGGGAATCGGGAAGCGGTCGCCGAAGCCGCGCACGCCGGCCAGGCTGCCGAAGTAATGGTCGAAGGCGCGGTTCTCCTGCATCAGGATCACCACGTGCTGCAGATCGTCGAGGGTGCCGCTGCGCACGTCCGGGGCGATCGCCGCGGCGCGGGCGATGCTCGGCGGCAGCAGTCCGGCGGCGCTGGCGGTGAGGCCGGCGCGGAGCAGCCGGCGGCGGGTCTGGTCGGTCATGGCGGTCCGGGGAAACACAAAACGACGGCAGCCGCGATCGGCTGCCGCCGCGAGACTGCCACGGCGCCGGTTACAGGTCGACCATGAAGGTCAGGCCGACCGTGCGCGGTGGCGCGATGAAGGCGCTGTCGCTGCCGTCCACGCCGTTGAGGTAGCGCTTGTCGGTGAGGTTGCTGATCACCAGGTCCAGTTTGGCCTGCTGCAACTGCGGCGAAAGCCCGCCCAGGGCGATGCCGAGATTGGCGTCGAAGGTGGTCACCGCATCCAGCGCCGCGCTGTTGGCCGCGTCCAGGTAGCGCCGGCCCAGGTAGCGGCCGGACAGGCCGCCGTGCCAGCGCTGGCCTTGCCAGTCGGCCGACAGCACCAGGGTCTGCCGCGGCTGGCCGATCACCTGCGAGCCCGGTGCGATCTCCAGTGCCTGGTCGCGCGCGGCGTTGCCGCTGCCCAGGTAGGTCGCCTTGTTGTAGGTGTAGGCGCCGTTGAGCCGCCAGCCGTTGTCCCAGGCGTAGCCCAGCGCCAGTTCCACGCCGCGCGCGTGCACGCCGCCGAAGTTCTCGTAGACGCCGTCGGTCTCGCCCAGGTAGTCGATGCCGGTGACGAAGTTGGCCGGCACGTAGACGATGCGGTTGTCGAAGCGGATGTCGTACAGGGTGATGCTGCCGGTCAGCGGCCAGCGGCTCATGCGCAGGCCCACCTCGACGTTGTCGGCGGTTTCCGGCTTGACCTTGCTCAGCACCAGCGGATCGGTCTCGCCGAGCACGCCGGAGGGGATCGCGGCGAAGTTCTGCGAGAAGCCGGCGAAGGCCTCCACGCCCTTGAGCGGCGTGGTCCAGGTCAGGCCGGCGGAGACCAGCGGATCGGAGTGCGAATTCGATTCGATGTGCGCGGCGTCGCCGATGCGGCGGTCGCGGGTCTGGTCGACGAAGAACTGCTTCACGCCCACGCGCCAGGCGAAGTCGCCATAGCGCATCACGTCCTCGGCGTAGTACATCTGCTCGTCGGTGCGGTAGTCGTCCTTGAACTGCACCCAGTACGGCACGTGGTCGAAGGCGATGTTGGTGCCGACGTCGAGCAGGCGGTGCCAGTCGCGGGTGACGCTGCGGTCGTAGCGTTCCAGCCACAGGCCGCCGCGCACGGTGTTGTGCAGCCCGCCGACGTCCTGTGCCCATTCCACGTCGGCGGTGATGCCGCCGCGCTGGTTGTCGTAGTGGCTGTGGCGGTAGGACTGCACCGGCAGCGAGCCGGCCGGATAGCAGGCCGGGTTGGACTCGGCCGGCAGGGTCGCGGTGTCGGCGCAGCCCGGCAGCATGCTCGCGGCCGCGCCGCTCGGGGTGACGAAGTAGAGCTTGCCCAGGGCATTGCCGCCGTACACGGTGCGGCCGCCGGTGTATTCGGATTCCGGACGCCCGGCGCCGTCGTTGGTGACGTCCACCAGGTAGGGCGGGATCCAGTCGCCGCGGCCCTTCATGCCGTGCCCATAGCCGGTCAGGGTGGCCTTGAAGCCGTTGCCGCCATCGAACTGGCCGCGCAGGTAGCCGAAGGTGTTCTTGCGCAGCGCGCGCGAACCGGAGCGGTAGTTCTGGTCGTAGTAGGGGATACCGGTGAGCCTGCCGGTGAGCAGGTCGTGGTCCGGATCGGTGGCGAACTGCGCCGGGGTGACGCTGCTGTATTCCGATTCGTTGGCGTCGTCGTAGGACAGGTAGCCGCTGAGTGTCCACGCGCCGAGGTCGCTGACGAACTTGCCGGCCAGGTGGTCGCGGGTGGTGTGGCCGCTGCCGTCGATCCAGTCGTCGTTGCTGGCGTGCGAGCCACTGACCCAGGCGCGGGTGCCGCCGAGGTCGCCGCTGTCGTAGCGCGCGTAGTACTTGCGCGCCTGGTTGTCGCCGATGCCGAAGGCCATGCGCACGCGCTGCTGGTCCAGCGGCTCGCTGGTGAGGAAGTTGAGGGTGCCGCCCAGCGCTTCGTTGGAGCGCGAGGCGATGTCGGCGGTGCCCTGGCTGACCTCCACCGTCTCCAGGTCCAGCGTGTCGATGAAGCGGTTGGCCTTGGCGCCGCCGCCGTAGGCCGAACCGCCGTTGGGCACGCCGTCGATGGTGGTGCCGATCTGCTGGTCGTCGCGGTTGGTGACGAAGCCGCGCATGCTGATCTGGGTGCCCCAGTCGGAGGAGCCGAACGCATCGGCCTCGGTGGCGATCACCCCGGGCAGTTCGTTGAGCGCATCGTTGACGCTGCTCATCGCGAACTGGCGGTCCAGCGCCTCCTTGCTGACGTTGATCTTGGCGTAGGTGGTGGCCTGGCCGAGCACCTGCACCTGGTCCAGGGTCGAGACCCGGTCGCTGCTGTCGGACGGGGCCGTGCCGTCGGCGCCGTCGCTGGCCTCGGCGGCGTGGGCGCAGCCGAGGCTGGTGGCCAGCGCCAGGGCCAGCAGGGTCGGGGCAGGGGTGCGGAAATACGCCGAAACGGTCATCGGGTGCGCGGCTTGCGTGAGGGGCGCTCATGGTCCGATCGAGCGGTTTCGTGCGTGTGACCGCGATCTTGCGAATTCATGCATCATGCGCAAATCGGCATGAAAGACGAGCCTGGCGCGATGCGGCGGCGTGCGAAGCGGCGTGGCGGCGCTTGCGCCGCCTTCCGGGCGTGGGGCGTTGGCGCGCGCCACCCAGATGGTGGACGGCTGGCCGCTAGGATTGCCCTTCAGCGAAATCGCTGCGTGTGCGACGCCGCCGTTGGCGCCCGCGTCAGGCACGACTGCCGGCATGCGCGATGGTTTCTTCGCAGCGAGGCCCTGTCCTCGCGTAGACGTGCAGCCTCCTCCGGCGCAGCACGGGCGCGCGACCGCGCCCGGAGTCCGGCCGTGATGGCGCACCACACGAGCAAACCGGCATCATCGCCCGCTGCCGCCGCCGGCGGGCCCGCACTGGAACCTCCTGCCCGATGAGCCACGAACTGATCTACCTGCTGCTGATCTTCGCCCTGCTGGTGATCCCGCGCGCGTTGCAGCGCTTCAAGATGCCGGCGCCGCTGACCTGCCTGCTGTTCGGCATCATCGCGATGCTGGCGATGGGGCCGCGTGCGCACGACCCGGTGGTGACCCTGCTGGCCACGCTCGGCATTTCCTCGCTGTTCCTGTTCGCCGGCCTGGAAGTGGACCCGAAGGCGCTGCGCCGCGGCTTGTGGCCGCTGCTGCTGCACCTGGTGGTGCGCGGCGGCACCCTGTTCGGTGTCGGCTGGCTGGCCTGGCGCTACGCCGGGTTGTCGTGGCAGGCGGCCGGATTGCTGGCGCTGGCCCTGCTGACGCCGTCCACCGGTTTCATCATCGAGTCGCTGGGGCGGCTGGGGCTGGACGAGGAAGAGCGGTTCTGGGTCACCAGCAAGGCCATCGCCGGCGAGTTGCTGGCGCTGGCGGCGCTGTTCGTGATCCTGCAGGCCGGCGATCCCTGGCAGATGGGCCTGTCCAGCCTGGCGCTGGTGGCGATGCTGGTCGGCCTCCCCCTGCTGTTCGTGGCCCTGGGGCGCTGGGTGGCGCCGCAGGCGCCGGGGTCGGAGTTCTCGCTGCTGGTGATGGTCGGCCTGATCGCCGCCTACATCACCTATTCGCTGGGCGTGTACTACCTGGTCGGCGCGTTCATCGCCGGGCTGGTGGCGCGGCTGCTGCGCCAGCGCATGCCGCTGCTGGCCTCCGACGAGAACCTGCAGGCGGTGCGCCTGTTCGCCTCGTTCTTCGTGCCGTTCTACTTCTTCAATGCCGGCACCAAGGTGCCGAGCGGGGCGCTGAGCCTGCAGGCGCTGGGCCTGGGCCTGGCCCTGACCGCCTGCGTGCTGCCGCTGCGCATCGGCATCCTCTGGCTGCAGCGGCGGGTGCTGTTCGGCGAGGGCGCGCGCAGCAGCCTGCGGGTGTCGCTGGCCCTGTCGCCGACGCTGATCTTCACCCTGGTCCTGGCCGGGATCCTGCGCGACCGCTTCGCCATCGCCGACGCGCTGTTCGGCGCATTGCTGCTGTACGCGGCCCTGACCACGCTGCTGCCGGCGCTGCTGCTGCGCATGCCCTTCGACGTCAGTCCGCTGGAAGCGGCGCCGCCTGCACCGGCGGATGCCGCGTCTGCGCAGGCGCCGGCCGAGCCGGTGGCGGAGGCGTCCGAGACGCCTGCGCCGACGCTGCCCGCGGGCGTGCCGGAGACGGCGCCGCGGCCCCAGCCCGGGCCGGCATGAGCGAAGACGCTTGAAAGCCGGCGTGCGGCCCCCATACTGGCCGCCTCCGTTGCTATCGCGTTTTTGCCGCCATGCCGATCTACGCTTTCCAATGTGCCGCATGCGGTCACAGCTTCGACCGCCTGCAGAAACTGTCCGATCCCGATCCGGAGACCTGTCCGTCCTGCGCCGCCCAGGCGGTCAAGCGCCAGCTCACCGCGCCGGCGTTCCGCCTGTCCGGCAGCGGCTGGTACGAGACCGACTTCAAGAAGGACGGCGACAAGAAGCGCAACCTCGCCGAGTCGGGCAGCACGGGCGGTAGCGGGGACAGCAAGCCCGCAGCCGCAGCTGCGGCGTCCGACGCACCGGCCAAGCCCGCGGCGGCGACCACGCCCGCCGCGGCGCCCACCGCAGCTAAGCCTGCGGCGACCTGAGTCGCGCCTCGGCCAACTGCCCGGTCGCTTCGCTCTTCGTAGGAGCGGCTTCAGCCGCGACCAGGCGTTACCCGGTCGCGGCTAATCCAAAAGAGCGGCAAGCGCCGCCCCTAACTCGACATATCACGCCATGCATCGGGCCGCGCGGCCCGGCGTTCGCCCTGGCTCAGCGCGCGCCGAAGCGTGCCCGGCAGCCGCCGTTGACCCACACCGTATTGCCTTCGTAGCCCCAGCTGCGGCCTTCCGCGCAGGTGGTGCCGGACAGTTGTTCGATCAGCACCGGGCGGCCCTGGCGGCGGTCCCAGGCGCAGGTGCGCAGGCGCTTGTCGTCGCTGCTGCAGGTCACCGTGTAGCCGTTGTCCAGCGGCGGCCGGCCTGGTCCCCAGCCACCGCCGCCGCGGCCCTCGGCGAATTCGCCGCGACAGCCGTCGTCGACCCACACCGCGCCGTCGCGCGACCCCCAGGTGCGGCCCTCGATGCAGCGGGTGTCGGATAGCTGCCGCACCAGCGTGGCGTTGCGCCAGCCGGTCGGGCACACGCGCTGGCGCTGGTCCTGGCTTTCGCAGCGCACAGTGCCGGCCACGCCGCCACCGCCACCGCCCCAGTTGCCGCCTGGTGCGCCGCGGCCTTCGACGAAGCGGCCGCGGCAGCCCTGGTCCACCCACACCACGCCGGGTGCGGAGCCCCAGGTGCGGCCTTCGATGCAGGGCGAATCGGACAGGGTGCCGACCAGCCGGGCTGGACCGCGGAACGGCGTTGCGCATTGCTGGCGGCGGCGGTCGTTGCTGGAGCAGGCGACGGTGCGGCCGTCGAAACCCGGTTCCTGCCGCCAGCCGCTGCCGTTGCCGCGCAGCGAGGTGGCGATGTCCTGCTGGATGTTGCCGAAGCCCCAGCCGCGGTCGATCTGGTCCAGGTAGAACTCGAGCTGATCGTCGGGGATCTGCCGGCCGCGCGACTGGTCGGCGTACTCGCGTTCGATCACCCGGACCCGGCCGGGGACCGACAGTTGCCGCAGGTCCTGCGGGGCGTAGGCGCGGGCGCTCTGGGCCGCCGCAGGTGCGCTGGTGAGGGCCAGTGCGGCGATCACCAGCCAACCGCCAAGGTGCTTCAACATGGGTTCTCTCCTCCCCGTGAATGGTGCGCGGACTATAGCCGCAGGCCAACTTAAGCCAGGATGAGCCATGCGCGATTTGCCCGCGCCGACGCGCCGCCGCAGAATACCGGGCTTGCCGGCGCCTTCTGCGCCGGCCGCCCCCTGTTTGGAGCTAGCGATGCGTACCCACTTCTGCGGCCTGGTCGACGAGACCCTGATCGGCCAAACCGTCACCCTGGCCGGCTGGACCGACGTGGCCCGCAATCTCGGCGGCGTGTGCTTCATCGACCTGCGCGACCACGAAGGCATCGTGCAGGTGATGGTGGAGCCGGAGAACGCGGAGGTGTTCAAGGTCGCCGCCAGCCTCGGCTACGAGGACGTGCTGCAGGTCGAGGGCGTGGTGCGTGCGCGGCATGCGGTCAACGACAAGCTGCGCAGCGGCAAGGTCGAAGTGATCGCCACGTCCATCACCGTGCTCAACAAGGCCGCGCCGCTGCCGTTCCATGCGCACGAGAACCCGGGCGAGGAAACCCGCCTGAAGTATCGCTACCTGGACCTGCGCCGTCCGGAGATGCAGCGCATGCAGCGCACCCGCATCAAGCTGGTGCAGGCGCTGCGCCGCTACCTGGACGAGCGCGGCTTCCAGGACATCGAGACCCCGATCCTGACCAAGGCCACCCCGGAAGGCGCGCGCGACTTCCTGGTGCCGGCGCGCATGCATCCGGGCGAGTTCTACGCGCTGCCGCAGTCGCCGCAGCTGTTCAAGCAGATCCTGATGGTGGCCGGCTTCGACCGCTACTACCAGATCGCGCGCTGCTTCCGCGACGAGGCGCTGCGCGCCGACCGCCAGCTCGAGTTCACCCAGCTCGACATGGAGTTCGCCTTCGTCCGCGAGCGCGACGTGCAGGACTTCGTCGAAGCCATGGTCCGCGCCATCTTCAAGGAGGTGGTCGACGTCGAGCTGGACGCCGAATTCCCGCGCATGACCTGGGCCGAGGCCATGCGCCGCTACGGCTCGGACAAGCCGGACCTGCGCATCGCGCTGGAGCTGACCGACGTGGCCGACCTGGTCAAGGACAGCGACTTCGCAGTGTTCAGCGCCGCGGCCGCCGATCCCGACGGCCGCGTCGCCGCGCTGCGCATTCCCGGCGGCGCCAGCCTCTCGCGCAAGCAGATCGACGAGTACGCCGCGCATGCCGCCAAGTACGGCGCCAAGGGCCTGGCCTACGTCAAGATCGCCGACAGCGGCGAGATCAGCTCGCCGATTCAGAAGTTCTTCGGCGAGGCCGCGTTCGCCGCGCTGCTCGCCCACGTCGGCGCCGGCAACGGCGACATCGTGTTCTTCGGCGCCGGCGCCTACGGCAAGGTCTCCGACTTCATGGGCGCGCTGCGCCTGAAGGCCGGCAAGGACTTCAACCTGGTCGCCGACGGCTGGCGGCCGCTGTGGGTCACCGACTTCCCGATGTTCGAGTGGGACGAGGAGGCGCAGCGCTACGTCGCCCTGCACCACCCGTTCACCGCGCCGGCGGTGGACGACATCGCCGAGTTGCGCACGCATGCCAAGACCGCGGTGTCGCGCGGCTACGACATGGTGCTCAACGGCAACGAGATCGGCGGCGGTTCGATCCGCATCCATCGCCCGGACATGCAGAGCGCGGTATTCGAACTGCTCGGCATCGGTGCCGAGGAAGCGCGCGCCAAGTTCGGCTTCCTGCTCGATGCGCTGAACTACGGCGCGCCGCCGCACGGTGGCATCGCCTTCGGCATCGACCGCATCGCCGCGCTGATGGCCGGCACCGAGTCGATCCGCGACGTGATCCCGTTCCCCAAGACCACCGGCGCGCAGGACCTGATGACCGACGCGCCGTCGCCGATCGCCGACGCGCAGCTGGCCGAAGTGCACGTGCAGGTGCGCCCGCGGACGCAGTGACTCCTTTCCTCCAACCGTAGCGCAGGCCGACACATGAGCGAGACCGCATTCAATCTGGAGTGGGAAACCCTCGGCAACGAGGGCGCAATGGAGGCCATCGTCACCCAGCGCGCGCGCGTGTTCGGCGGCTGGCTGGTGCGCGCCGGCAGCGGCGCCAACGCGCCGCTGGCGTTCGTGCCGGATCCGGAGGGCCGTTGGGACGGCGAGGACTTCGGCGAGGACGATTACGAGTACGAGGAAGACGAAGAGGGAGAGGAAGAAGAGGACGAGGACGAGGAAGGCGACGACGAAGACGAGGACGACGTCGAGGACGCCGACCCCGCGCACCCGGCGCGCTGAGCCGTGCGCATCCGTCGCGCCACGCCGGACGATGCCGCGGCGGTGACCCGCATCGCCACGGCCACCTTCTGCGAAACCTTCGGCCATCTGTATCCCGCGCAGGACCTGCAGGCCTTCCTCGACGAGGCCTATTCGCTGGAGCGTGCCCAGGTCGTGCTGGCGCATCCGGACTACGCGATCTGGCTGGTCGAGCACGACGGCGCGGTGGTCGGGCATGCCGCGGCCGGCCCCTGTGGCCTGCCGCACGCCGAGGTACGCCCCGGCGACGGCGAACTGAAGCGGCTGTACCTGCTGCGCGCACACCAGAACGGCGGCTGGGGCGCGCGGCTGTTCGATACCGCCCTGGCCTGGCTGGAACGCGACGGCCCGCGCACGCTGTGGGTGGGCGTGTGGTCGGAGAACCTGGGGGCGCAGCGTTTCTATGCGCGCTACGGCTTCGAGAAGGTCGGCACCTACGAATTCCCGGTGGGGCAGGTGCGCGATCTCGAATTCATCCTGCGCCGGCCGCCGCGCGCGGCCTGACGCCGTGCGGCCGGGCACGGTCCCGGCACCGCCGCGTCGACATCGCGGCAACGAGGGCGCGTTAGAGTGCAGGCCTGTCCAGCCTGCAGGAGAACGCGCCATGTTCCGACCGTGGATGGGAATCGCCGCCGTGCTGCCGCTGCTGGCCGCGTGCGCGCCGCCGGCATCGTTGCAGCCGGCCAGTGCCGGCCCGACCGTGCAGGGCGATGGCCGCTGCAATGTCGACGCGGTGGCCTGGGCCGTCGGCCAGGAAGCCACCCAGGCGACCATGAGCCGGGTCTGGAAGGAGAGCGGAGCCGGCGTGGTGCGGCCGATCGCGCCCGGCCAGGCGGTGACCCGCGACCTGCGCCTTGACCGGCTCAATGTGTTCCTGGATGGCAGCAATCACATCGTCCGCACCACCTGCGGTTGAGCCGCCGATGGCCGCCGCGCCGCAGGTGCTGTTGCTGCACGGCATCTGGAACGCGCGGCCGTGGCTGCTGCCGCTGGCGCTACGCCTGCGCCGCGCCGGCTGGCGGGTCGCCAGTTTCGGCTATTCGACCGCCGTCGGCGGCGCCGAGGCCGCGCTGCCGCGGCTGCACGCGCGCATCGAGCGCCTGGCCGTTGCCGGCCCGGTGGCCCTGGTCGGGCATAGCCTCGGCGGCCTGATCGCGTTGCAGGCCTTGCGGCAGGCGCCCTCGTTGCCGGTGACCCGCGTGGTGTGCCTGGGCAGTCCGTTGGCGGGCAGTGCCGCCGCGCGCGCCCTGGCGCAGCGGCGGCTCGGCGTGGCGCTGGGCCGCAGCGCAGCGCTGTTGCAGCAGGGCGTGGCGCGTTGGGACGGGCCGGCCGAGGTCGGCATGATCGCCGGCACCGTGGCGCGCGGGCTGGGCGCTCGCTTCGCCGCGCTGGGCCCCGAGTCCGACGGCAGCGTGGCCCTGGCCGAGACCCGCGTGCCCGGTCTTGGCGATCACTGCCAGGTCCGCGCCAGCCACAGCGGCCTGCTGTTCTCGGCGGACGCCGCGCGGCAGACCGCCGCCTTCCTGCGCGACGGACGCTTCGCTGCCTGAGTCGATTTGTCGGAACCGACCATCCCGCGGCAGCGGCCGGCGCCGCGTCGGGGTGTCCGCCACGACGCGGCGCCAGCCGGGGCGATCCCGTCCCTCAGGGCGTCACGAAGGTCTTCAACCAGTCCAGCGTCGGGTTGAGCGCCCAGGCGGCGGTGCCGCTGCGGTAGTTGCTGTCGACCAGAATGCCCGTGCACTGGGTGCCGGGATAGCCGCCGAAGCCCATGAAGCAGTGGTCGGCGTACAGGTCCTGCACTTCCCGGTCCTTGACGACGTACCAGCCGCTGCCGTTGCTGCGGAAGCACGACTGCTGCCCGTCGCAGCGCAGGCCGGTGACCAGTTGCGCCTGCGTGCGGGCGATGTTCTCGGTGCCGCCGACGAACATGTCGCGCTCGCCGTTGATGATGCGCAGGCGATCGGAGGGCAGGCTGTGGTTGCCGTCGGCGATGCAGGACGCCAGGTTGTAGTAGGCGGTGTAGGTCGTGCCGGTGCCCTGGCCGAACGAGGCGGCAACCCGGGGGTCGTAGTCGTGCGCCAGCACCGAGATGATCGAGCCCTGGCTGAGGCCGCCGGTTACCACGCCCTTGGAGCAATCGGCCTTGCCGCGGGCGCAGAGTTGGGCGATGGCGCTGTTGAGATTCTGCGCATCGAAGATGGCCTTGGCGCGGTTGCCGATGACGCCGCAACTGCCGAAGCTGGCGTTGTCGTACTCCACCGAGGCGGCCACGAAGCCCTTGGCCGCCGCGGCATTCACTGCGGCCATCGCCCAATTGCTCTGGTAGTTCTCGCCGGTCCCGCCGATATGCACATAGACCGGGTACTTGCCCGCCGCGCGGGGTTCCTGGCCGCTGATCGAATAGGTGGTGAAGCCGGCCCTGTAGCTGCCCCTGAAGGCATCGGTCTGGGCGCTGGCGAGGCCCGGGGCGGCGAGGGCGAGCAGGCCCAGGCAGCGCAGGGCCAGCGACAGGAACGGGGCGGGGGCGGAGGGGCTGCGGAACATGTGGGATCTCCTTTGGTGCGAAGGAACGCGGGCGCGATTTGCGCGTTCAGCCTCCAGGTGGGGCCTTACAGTTCTGGCAGCGATGTGGCGCGCATGGGTAGACAGTCCGCCAAGGATTGATGGGCAGCACGGGGCCGCGCGCGCTGGAGCGGGCGCCGCCGGGGGAACGGGTTGCATGCGCCGGTCGCATGCGCGGTCGGTCGTCGGCGCGGCCGGACCCCGGGATGCCTGCGGCATCAGGTAAAATCTGCGCCTTGTCCTTACAACTGTCCGGAACGCCCCATGGGTAGAGGCCCCTCGATCGAAGCCCGCAAGAACGCATCCGATGCGAAGCGTGGCAAGATTTTCACCAAGATCATCCGCGAGATCGGCGTCGCCGCGCGCGCCGGCGGCGGCGATCCGTCCAACAACCCGCGGCTGCGCGTGGCGATGGACAAGGGGCTGGCCTCGAACATGTCCAAGGACGTCATCGAGCGTGCGATCAAGAAGGCCACCGGCGAGCTGGAAGGCGTGGAGTACGAGGAAGTGCGCTACGAGGGCTATGCCCCGGGCGGGGTGGCGGTGATCGTCGACTGCCTGACCGACAACCGCGTGCGCACCGTGGCCGACGTCCGCCACGCCTTCAGCAAGTGCGGCGGCAACATGGGCACCGACGGCTCGGTGGCCTTCATGTTCAAGCGCCTGGGCGTGCTCAGCTTCGCCGCCGGCGCCGACGAGGAGAAGATCACCGAGGCCGCGATCGAGGCCGGTGCCGACGACATCGTGGTCTACCCCGAGGACGGCGCGATCGACGTGCTGACCGCGCCGGAGGCGTTCCAGGCGGTCAAGGACGCCATGGACGCGGCCGGCCTGTCCCCCGACCACGCCGACATCACCTTCCGCGCCGACAACGACATCGCCGTGGACGGCGACACCGCGGTGCAGGTGCGCAAGCTGCTGGACATGCTGGAAGACCTGGACGACGTGCAGAACGTCTATTCCAACGTGGACCAGGCCGCGCTGAGTGACGGTGGCTGACATCATGAAACCCGGGGCCCGTGGCCCGGGACCCCGGACCCGGAAGGCCGCTGTGCCGATGCCGGAGGCATTGCAGACGTCGATGGCGGCCACGGGCATCGCTGCCCGCACGGGCACTGCTTTCCCGATTCCCGAATCCCGATTCCCGAATCCCGGCTCCACCACCACCCGCATCCTCGGCATCGACCCCGGCTCGCAGCGCACCGGCGTCGGCATCATCGACGTGGACGCGGCCGGCCGCACCCGCCACGTGCACCACGCCCCGCTGCTGCTGCTGGGCGAGGGCGATTTCGCGCTGCGGCTCAAGCGCCTGCTGTACGGGCTGGATGCGCTGATCGAGGAATACCGGCCGCAGGAAGTGGCGATCGAGCGGGTGTTCATGGGCAAGAGCGCCGACGCGGCGCTGAAACTCGGCCATGCCCGCGGCGCGGCGATCTGCGCGGCGGTGCTGCGCGAGCTGCCCGTGCACGAGTACGCCGCCAAGGAGATCAAGCTCGCCGTGGTCGGCAAGGGCGCGGCGGAGAAGCAACAGGTGCAACACATGGTCGGTCTCATGCTGAGCCTGACCGGCAAACTTCAGGCCGACGCCGCCGACGCGCTGGCCGTCGCCATCACCCATGCCCACGTGCGCGCCACCGCGCAGCGCCTGGGCGTCAGCACGCAGCAGGCTTGGAGTAGAAAATGAGTGGAGCGGGGATTCGGGATTCGGGATTGGGGATTGGCAACAGCCGCGCGCGTGCGCGCCGGCCCCGCTTTGACGAATCTCCAATCCCTAATCCCCAATCCCGGCGCCTCCAAGGAGGCGCCCAATGATCGGCCGTCTGCGCGGGATCCTGGCCTACAAGCAGCCGCCGTGGCTGGTGATCGATGTGGGCGGGGTGGGCTATGAGCTGGAGGCGCCCATGAGCACCTTCTACGACCTGCCCGACGTCGGTCGCGACGTGATCCTGTTCACCCACTATGCGCAGAAGGAGGACAGCGTGTCGCTGTACGGCTTCCTGCGCGAGGGCGAGCGGCGCCTGTTCCGTGATGTGCAGCGGGTCAGCGGGATCGGCGCGAAGATCGCACTGGCGGTGCTGTCCGGGGTCAGCGTCGACGAATTCGCGCGGTTGATCACCGCCGGCGACGTCACCGCGCTCACCCGCATCCCCGGCATCGGCAAGAAGACCGCCGAGCGCATGGTGGTGGAACTGCGCGACCGTGCGGCCGACTTCAGCGGCGGCGCGCCGGTGACCGGGCAACTGGGCCCCGACGCGGTCTCCGAGGCCACGGTGGCGCTGCAGCAGCTCGGCTACAAGCCGGCCGAGGCGGCGAAGATGGCGCGCGACGCCGCCGCCGACGGCGACGAGGTCGCCACGGTGATCCGCAAGGCCCTGCAAGCGGCCCTGCGCTGACCGCCCGGTCGGCTCGGCCTCCCGCTCTTTCTTCACGTTCTGGCGCTACTCTTCCCACCATGTCCAGCTCCTCCAGTTCCGCCGCCCGCCCGGGCAGCCACGATCCGCATGCCAAAACGGGCCTGGGGGTAATGCTGACCGCCATCGGCGTGGTCTTCGGCGACATCGGCACCAGTCCGCTGTACACGCTCAAGGAGGCGTTCTCGCCGCACTACGGCTTGTCCCCGGACCACGACACCGTGCTGGGCATCCTGTCGCTGGTGTTCTGGGCGCTGATGCTGGTGGTCACGCTCAAGTACGTCACCGTGATCATGCGCGCCGACAACGATGGCGAGGGCGGCATCATGGCGCTGACCGCGCTGGCGCAGCGCACCCTGCCGGGCGGCTCGCGCTCGATGTATGTGGTCGGCATCCTCGGCATCTTCGGCGCCTCGCTGTTCTTCGGCGACGGCGTGATCACCCCGGCCATCTCGGTGCTGTCGGCGGTGGAAGGCCTGGAGGTGGCCGCGCCCAAGCTGGAACCGTTCGTGGTGCCGATCACCCTGGTGGTGTTGGGGATGCTGTTCATGGCCCAGCGCTACGGCACCGAGCGGGTGGGCAAGGCGTTCGGGCCGATCACCCTGGTCTGGTTCCTGGCGCTGGGCGCGATCGGCGTCTACAACATGGCGCGCGCGCCGGAAGTGCTGCAGGCGCTGAACCCCTGGTGGGGCGTGCGCTTCTTCGCCGAACACAACTGGCATGCGGTGTTCGTGCTCGGCGCGGTGGTGCTGGCGGTGACCGGCGGCGAGGCGCTGTACGCGGACATGGGCCATTTCGGCGCCAAGGCGATCCGGCGCTCGTGGAATTTCCTGGTGCTGCCGATGCTGACCCTGACCTACCTGGGGCAGGGCGCGCTGGTGCTGCGCGACCCGGCCGCGGTCAGCAACCCGTTCTACGAGGCGGTGCCGGAGTGGGCGCTGTATCCGATGATCGTGCTGGCCACCGCGGCCACGGTGATCGCTTCGCAGGCGCTGATCACTGGCGCCTATTCGGTGGCCAGCCAGGCCATGCAGCTGGGCTACATCCCGCGCATGCACATCCGCCACACCTCTCATTCCACCATCGGCCAGATCTACGTGCCGGCGGTGAACTGGTGCCTGCTGGCGCTGGTGGTGGTGGCGGTGATTGGCTTCGGCGACTCGACCTCGCTGGCCACCGCCTACGGCGTCTCGGTCACCGGCACCATGCTGATCACCACCGTGCTGATGATCATCTACGCGCGGGCCAACCCGCGCGTGCCGGCGCCGCTGCTGTGGCTGTTCGGGCTGGTGTTCCTGGCGGTGGACTGCGCGTTCTTCTACGCCAACATCATCAAGTTCCTGGACGGCGCCTGGTTCCCGCTGCTGCTGGGCCTGATCCTGTTCACCCTGATGCGCACCTGGCGCCGCGGCCGCAAGCTGCTGCACGACGAGATTCGCAAGGACGGCATCAAGCTCGACACCTTCCTGCCCGGGCTGATGCTGGCGCCGCCGGTGCGCGTGCCCGGCACCGCGGTGTTCCTGACCGCCGACCCGATGGTGGTGCCGCACGCGCTGATGCACAACCTCAAGCACAACAAGGTCCTGCACGAGCGCAACGTGTTCCTGACCGTCGAAACCCTGCAGGTGCCGTACGCGGCCGCCGGGCAGCGGCTGAAGATCGACGCGATCGGCGACGAGTTCTACCGGGTCTACGTGCGCTTCGGTTTCATGGAGACCCCGGACGTGCCGCTGGCGCTGATGCGCTCCTGCGACCAGGGCGGGATCTATTTCGACCCGATGGACACCACCTATTTCGCCAGCCGCGAGACCATCGTGGCCAGCGCCAACCGCGGCATGCCGATCTGGCGCGACAAGCTGTTCGCGGTCATGCACCGCAACGCCGCCCCCGCCACCGGCTTCTTCCGCATCCCCGGCAACCGCCTGGTGGAACTGGGCGCGCAGGTGGAGATCTGAGGCCGCCTGCGGCGGCCGGGATTGGGGAGTGGGGATTCGGGATTGGTCAAGGCCATGGCGCCGAGACCGTCCCACAGCCGATACTATTGCGCTACCAATCCCGAATCCCCACTCCCCAATCCCGGCTTTAAATGGACCGCATCATCGCCAGCAGCGCCACCCGCGAGGATGAGGTCGCCGAGGCCAGCATCCGCCCCAAGCGACTGGACGACTACCTCGGCCAGCAGCCGGTGCGCGAGCAGCTGTCGATCTATATCGAAGCGGCCAAGGCGCGCGGCGAGGCGATGGACCATGTGCTGATCTTCGGGCCGCCCGGCCTGGGCAAGACCACGCTCAGCCACGTCATCGCCAATGAGCTCGGGGTCAACCTGCGGGTCACCTCCGGCCCGGTGATCGAGAAGGCCGGCGACCTGGCCGCGCTGCTGACCAACCTGCAGCCGCACGACGTGCTGTTCATCGACGAGATCCACCGGCTGTCGCCGGTGGTCGAGGAAGTGCTTTACCCGGCGATGGAAGACTTCCAGATCGACATCATGATCGGCGAGGGCCCGGCCGCGCGTTCGATCAAGATCGACCTGCCGCCGTTCACCCTGATCGGCGCCACCACCCGCGCCGGCCTGCTGACCGCGCCCTTGCGCGACCGCTTCGGCATCGTCCAGCGCCTGGCCTTCTATACCCCGGACGAGCTGGCGCAGATCGTGCGCCGCTCCGCCAGCATCCTCGGCATCGCCTGCAACGCCGACGGCTGCGCCGAGATCGCGCGCCGCGCGCGCGGCACCCCGCGTATCGCCAACCGCCTGCTGCGGCGGGTCCGCGACTTCGCCCAGGTGCGCGCCGGCGGGCAGATCGACCTGGCGGTGGCGCAGGCCGCCACGCAGATGCTCAAGGTCGACGCCGAGGGCTTCGACGAGCTGGACCGGCGCATGCTGCGCACCATCATCGAGTACTTCGACGGCGGCCCGGTCGGCGTCGAGTCGCTGGCCGCCTCGCTGTCGGAGGAGCGCGGGACCCTGGAGGACGTGATCGAGCCCTTCCTGATCCAGCAGGGCTACCTGATCCGCACCGCCCGCGGGCGCATGGCCACCAACAAGGCGTATCTGCACTTGGGCTTGCAGCCCAAGCGGGATTCGGGATTGGGGATTGGCGATACAGGAGCGCTGTTTTGACCGCGATCGACCCGAACGCGCCTCTGCGCGGCGAATCCCCACTCCCGAATCCCCAATCCCCGCGGCTATTCAGTTGGCCGACACGCGTCTACTGGGAAGATACCGACGCCGGTGGCGTGGTCTACCACGCGCGCTACGTGGCCTTCCTGGAGCGGGCGCGCACGGAGTGGTTGCGGGCGTTGGGGTATGGTCAGGAGCGTCTGCGCCTGCAACACGATCTGGTGTTCGCGGTGCGCGCGATGCAGCTCGACTTCCTGCGCCCGGCACGCCTGGACGATTCCCTGCAGGTCGGCGTCGCGCTGTCGCAATGCAAGCGCGCCAGCCTGGTGTTCGCGCAGCCGATCCGCCGCGACGACGGGGAGCTGCTGTTGCGCGCGCAGGTGCGGGTGGCGGCGCTCAGCGCCGGCAGCTTCCGCCCGCGCGGCATGGACGACGCGCTGCACGATGTATTGAAAGTTCTTGAAATCACTGAAGCCGAATTACTGAGGAACGACGGATGATCGCATTGCTCCTGGCCCTGCAGGACACGGTGGTGGAGGCGCTGCCGCAGGACGTGACCCAGACCGCCACCCAGGCCGTCGCCAACACTGCCGCCCACGGCGGCATCAACTACCTGGACCTGATGGTCAAGGCCAGCCTGCCGGTCAAGGTGATCGTGCTGCTGCTGCTGCTCGGCTCGCTGATCAGCTGGGTCATCATCTTCCGCAAGGGCAAGGTGTTCAAGAACGCCAACCGCGAGGCCGACGACTTCGAGAACCGCTTCTGGTCCGGCACCGACCTCAGCAAGCTCTACGCCGGCGCCACCGACCGCAACCGCGTGGTCGGCGGGCTGGAGGCGATCTTCGAGGCCGGATTCCGCGAGTTCGCCCGCCTGCGCGACAAGCGCCGGCTGGATGCGCGCATCCAGCTGGAAGGCGCGCAGCGGGCGATGCGCGCGACCTATGCGCGCGAAGTAGACCGCCTGGAGCGCAACCTGGAACTGCTCGCCAATATCGGCTCCACCGCGCCCTACGTGGGCCTGGTCGGCACCGTGTTCGGCATCATGGTGACCATGCACGACATGATCAACAGCGGCCAGCAGGCGGGCATCGCCGCGGTCGCGCCGGGCATCTCCGAGGCGCTGTTCGCCACCGCCATCGGCTTGTTCGTGGCGATCCCGGCGGTGTGGGCCTACAACCGCTTCACCACCCGCGTCGAGCGGCTGGCGGTGCGTTTCGAGACCTTCTCCGAAGAGTTCAGCTCCATCCTGCAGCGCCAGGCCAGCGGCGACTGAGCGTCGCCCGCCTGTCCACGACTCCCAGGATTCCCGCATGACTGCCGCCATTTCCCGCCGCAAGCGCCGCAAGCTCAAGTCCGAGATCAACGTCGTGCCGTACATCGACGTGATGCTGGTGCTGCTGATCATCTTCATGGTCACCGCGCCCTTGCTCAGCCTGAGCGTGGACGTGGACCTGCCCGATTCCACCGCGCGCTCGGTGGAAAGCAAGAAGGACCCGGTGATCGTCACCGTCGATGCCCAGGGCCACTACACGCTGACCCTGCAGGACGGCAAGCCGGAGAAGATCGCCGCGCCGGAACTGAAGGCGAAGATCCAGGCCTTCGTCGGCCAGAACAAGGACGTGCCGGTGTTCGTCGCCGCGCCCGGCAGTTCCAACTATCAACTGGTCATGGACACCATGGTCATGCTGCAGCAGGCCGGCGTTCCCAAGGTCGGCCTGATGAGTCAGCCCGGAAACAATGCACGCTGAAGCCGATTCCCGCCCGCCGCAGCACCGCGGCGACGACAAAGGGCTGATCTTCGGGGTCGCCCTGGCGTTGCTGGTGCATGTGCTGATCGCACTGCTGTTCTTCCTGGCCTGGTGGTGGTCGCCGGTGCGCCAGGTCGAACCGGCCGCCGGTTCGCCGATGGTCGAGGCCTCGCTGGTGGTCTCGGCCGCCGACGTGCGCTCGGCGCAGAAGGCGGTCAAGGACGCGCCCAAGCCCTTGCCCGAGCCGCTGCCCGAGCCGGTCAAGGACGTCGCCGAGGAAGACACGGTGCCGCCGCCGCAGCCGCTCCCCACGCCCAAGCCGCAGCAGGCGCCGACGCCGCAGCAGCAGAAGGCGCAGGACTTCGTCCCGGTGCCCGACAAGGTCGACCAGGACCGCGCCACCCGCACCGCGATCTCCCAGGAAAAGGAGAAGCAGGAGCAGGAGGCCAAGCGCCGCCAGGAACAGATCGACCTGACCGAGCAGAAGCGCCAGCAGGAGGCCGAGCAGAAGCAGCGCCTGGCCGCGCAGCAGGAAGAGGAGCGGCAGAAGAAGATCGCCGACATCCGCAAGCAGCGCGAGCAGGCCCAGCGCGAGGCCAAGCTGGCCGAGCAGAAGCTGCAGCAGATCGCCGACCTGAACGCCAAGAAGGCGTCGGCGGCTGCGGCCACCACGCCGCAGCAGGCGCCGGGCCAGAACGGCACCAACACCGACCTGCAGGCCAAGTACGCCGCGGCGATCCAGCAGGCCGTGCTGAGTCAGTGGGTGCGCCCGGATTCGGTGCCGCTGGGACAGAAGTGCAAGATCGTGATCACGCAGATTCCCGGTGGTCAGGTGATGGAGGCCAAGGTCAGCCCCGACTGTCCCTACGACGAGGCCGGCCGGCGCTCGATCGAAGCGGCGGTGTTGCGTGCGCAGCCACTGCCTTATCGGGGCTTCGAGACCGTTTTCTCGCGCACTCTGACCTTCAACTTCACCGCCCAGGACCAATGAGCCCGGCCGCCGCCGATGTGTTTGCGTGCGGCAGGCCATCCACCGGACAGGCGATGGGCGATAATGGAGATCGTCCTGCCATCGGCTTCACATGGCGATGGTTCATGATTGCGAATACGTTCACCCGCGCATTGCTATCTCTTGCGCCTTTCCGATCCTGCTGAGCGAACCATGAAGAAACTGCCGCGCTGGCTTGCCGTTCTTACCGCCCTGTTGTTGCCTCTCGCCGCATCCGCGCAGGACAAGGGCCTGGAAATCGACATCGTTGGCGGCAATGCCTCGGCGACCCCGATCACCGTCGTGCCGATGCCGTACCAGGGATCGGCGACTCCGCCGAGCACCGACGTCGCCGCCGTGGTCCGCGCCGACCTGGATCGCTCCGGCCAGTTCCGCAATCTGCCCGAGTCGCAGATCGTCGAGCGCCCGACCCGCGGCAGCGAGGTGCAGTTCGCCACCTGGCGCGCGCTCAAGCAGAGCTATCTGGTCGTCGGTCGGGTGATGGATGCCGGCGAAGGCGCCTACCGCGTCGAGTACGAACTGTTCGACGTGGGCAAGGGCGAGCGCATGCTCGGTCTGGCGATGACCGCCCGCGCCAACGCCATGCGCGACGTCGCCCACCAGATGGCCGATGCCATCTACGAGAAGATCACCGGCGTGCGTGGCGCGTTCTGGACCCGCATCGCCTACGTCACCGCCAGCGGCAAGGGCGGGGCGATGCGCTATGCGCTGATGGTCGCCGACTCCGACGGCTACAACCCGCAGACGATCGTCCGCTCGGCCGAGCCGCTGCTGTCGCCGAACTGGAGCCCGGACGGCAAGAAGCTGGCCTACGTGAGCTTCGAGCGCGGCAACTCCTCCATCTACATCCAGGACATCGCCACCGGCGCCCGCCAGCTGGTGTCCAGCTTCCGCGGCATCAACGGCGCCCCGTCGTTCTCGCCGGACGGCAAGAAGCTGGCGCTGGCGTTGTCGCGCAGCGGTAACCCGGAGATCTACGTGATGGATCTGGGCAGCAAGCAGCTGACCCAGCTGACCAACCACTTCGGCATCGACACCGAGCCGACCTGGGCGCCGGACGGCAACAGCATCTACTTCACCTCCGACCGCGGTGGCCGCCCGCAGATCTACCAGGTGCCGGCGACCGGCGGCAGCGCCACCCGCATCACCTTCCAGGGCAACTACAACGCCACCCCGAGCGTGTCCTTCGACGGCAACAAGCTGGTCGTGGCCCAGGGCAGCGGCAACACCTACAAGATCGCGATGATGGACCGCAGCCTGGGTTCGCCGCGCTGGAGCACCCTGTCGACCGGTTCGCTGGACGAGTCGCCGAGCTTTGCCCCCAACGCCAGCATGGTGCTGTATGCGGCGCGTGAAGGCGGCCGTGGCGTGCTGTACGCGGTCTCGGCCGATGCCCGCGTGCGGCAGCGCCTGGTGCTCGCCGATGGCGACGTGCGCGAGCCGTCCTGGTCGCCGTATCGCACTGCACGTTGACATGTAAGTTTGGTGTTAATATTTCGCTGTTGAACCCCTCATCGGCCCAGGAGCCACAAGGTATCCCCATGAACAAGACCACCCGCGTTCTGCTTGTTTCGCTGTTGTCCGTTGCAGCTCTGGCCGGCTGCGCCAAGAAGGTCAAGGAACAGCCCCAGACCGACACCACCGGCACCACCGGCACCACCGCCCCGACCGGCCCGTCGACCTCCGGTCTGTACGGCCCGGGCGACCTGGAGACCGATTCCTGCCTGCGTCAGCGCGTGGTCTACTTCGATCTGGACAAGGATGCCGTGAAGCCGGAATTCCAGGCGATCATGGCGTGCCACGCCAAGTACCTGCGTGACCGTCCGTCCTCGCGCATCACCCTGCAGGGCAACACCGACGAGCGCGGTTCGCGCGAGTACAACATGGGCCTGGGCGAGCGTCGTGCCAACGCCGTGTCCTCGGCGCTGCAGGCCAACGGCGGCTCGGCTGCGCAGCTGACCGTGGTCAGCTACGGCGAAGAGCGTCCGGTCTGCACCGAGTCGAACGAGTCCTGCTGGTCGCAGAACCGTCGCGTCGAGATCGTCTACACGGCGCAGTAAGAAAAGATGCGTATCGGTGTCCTTACATCGATGATCGTCGCGGCGGCCCTCGTGGCCGCCGCGCCGGCTCATGCGCAGCGCGCGAGCCTGGCCGACCGCGTTTCCGCGCTCGAGCAGCAGGCCATGAATTCCCAGGCCAACACCGACATCCTGAACCAGCTCAACCAGCTGCGGACGCAGATGCAGTCGATGGAGGCCACGATCGAACAACTGCAGCACAACAACGACCAGCTCAAGCAGCAGATCAAGGACCAGTATCTGGACCTGGATGGCCGCGTGGGCCGGCTCGAAAGTGGTGCGGGGGCAGGGGCGACGCCGCCGTTGCCGCCGGCCAATGGCGCTGCACCGGCTGCCGCACCCGCCGCGCCTGCGGGCAAGCCGGCCGCCGCCGCCGAGCCGCCGCCGTCCGTGCACGGCGACGCCGGCACCCTGGCGGCCGCCGGCGACGAGCGGGCGGCCTACAACGTCGCCTTCGATGCGTTGAAGGCCGGCAAGTACGCCGACTCGGCAAACCTGTTCCAGAGCTTCCTGCAGGCCTACCCGAACGGCGTGTATGCGCCGAACGCGCTGTACTGGCTGGGCGAGAGCTATTACGCCACCAAGAACTTCCAGTTGGCCGAGGCCCAGTTCCAGGACCTGATCGGCCGCTACCCGACCCACGACAAGGCGCCGGGCGCCCTGCTGAAGCTGGGCCTGTCCCAGTACGGCGAAGGCCGTGTCCAGGACGCCGAGCAGACCCTGCAACAGGTCGGCGCGAAGTATCCTGGGTCCGATGCCGCGCGGACCGCGCAGGACCGTCTGCAGTCGATCCGTATCGGCCAGCAGTTGCGCTGAGCCCCTTACGCTGCCGCCGCTGTCGCGGGAGCACTCTTCTCCCGCCATGGCCGCCGTTCCCAGCGATATCGTCCAAAGCCCGCTGCCCCGCCTGAAGCTGACGGAGATCTTCCTGTCGCTGCAGGGCGAGGCCGAGAGCGCCGGCTGGCCCACCGTGTTCTTGCGCCTGACCGGCTGCCCCCTGCGCTGCAGCTACTGCGACACCGCCTATGCCTTCCACGGCGGGCAATGGTGGGACATCGACGCGATCCTCGAAGAGGTGGCGCGCCACGGCGTCCGCCACGTCTGCGTGACCGGCGGCGAGCCGCTGGCGCAGAAGCGCTGCCTGCAACTGCTGCAGCGTCTGTGCGACGCCGGCTACGACGTGTCGCTGGAGACCTCCGGCGCGCTGGACATCGCCGAGGTCGACCCGCGCGTGTCGCGTGTCGTCGACATCAAGACCCCGGCGTCGCAGGAAGCGCATCGCAACCGCTGGGAGAACCTGCCGTTGCTGACCGCGCGCGACCAGATCAAGTTCGTGCTGTGCGGTCGCGCCGACTACGACTGGGCGCGTGGCGTGGTCGCCGAACATCGGCTCGATACGCGCTGCACCGTCTGGTTCTCGCCGAGCAAGAGCGAACTGACCGCGCGCGACCTGGCCGACTGGATCGTCGCCGATCGCCTGCCGGTGCGGTTCCAGATGCAGTTGCACAAGCTGCTGTGGAACGACGAGCCGGGCCGTTGAGAAGCCGGGATTGGGGATCGGGGATTCGGGATTCGTAGAAGCCCTCCCGGTCACCTGTCACGTGCTGTAGCTTTGCGAATCCCCAATCCCCAATCTCCAATCCCGGCCTCCCAATGAAAAATGCCGTTGTCCTGCTGTCCGGTGGCATGGACTCCGCCGTCGTTGTCGCCATCGCCCGTGCGCAGGGTTTCGCCGTGCATGCCCTGAGCGTGCGCTACGGCCAGCGCCATACGTCCGAACTGGATGCGGCCGCGCGTGTCGCCACGGCGCTCGGCGCGGTGGCGCACAAGACCGTCAACGTCGACCTGCGCAGCATTGGCGGCTCCGCGCTGACCGACGACATCGAGGTGCCGGACGCCGGTGGCGACGGCATCCCGGTCACTTACGTGCCGGCGCGCAACACCATCATGCTGTCGGTGGCGCTGGGCTGGGCCGAGGTACTCGGAGCGGCAGACATCTTCTGCGGGGTCAACGCGGTGGACTACTCCGGCTATCCCGATTGCCGCCCGGAGTTCATCGAGGCGTTCCAGACCCTGGCCAACCTGGCGACCAAGGCCGGGGTGGAGGGCGCCGGGCTGCGGGTGCATGCGCCGTTGCAGCACATGAGCAAGGCCGACATCGTGCGCGAGGGCGTGCGCCTGGGCGTGGATTTCGGCCTGACCGTGTCGTGCTACCGCGCCGACGACGCCGGCCGTGCCTGCGGCCACTGCGACGCCTGCCGCCTGCGCGCGGCCGGCTTCGCCGATGCCGGCGTCGCCGACCCGACCCGCTACGCCTGATTTCGCGAAACGCCCCGCCCTGGGGTAGACTACGCGCCCCGGTGCAACGCCGGGGTCTTGTTTTGGGCCGTTAGCTCAGTCGGTAGAGCAGAAGACTTTTAATCTTTTGGTCGATGGTTCGAATCCATCACGGCCCACCACTCCTCTCAGCGGGTTAGGTATCGCCTTTGGCGGTTTTTTCACCACCTCCTGAAAATCCTCCTGAAAACTCCGGCAGTTTCGCTGGTTCCACGCTCGGCATCGCGTGTTCGTCGCGTTGCCGCATCGACTTGATTTTGGGCCGCCTGGGCCCTCGTCCTCCGAACCCATGGTGGCTTCGATGCGTCGGGGCCGTGCGCCGCAACGCGATGACCAGCGGCGATGACGCCGTCCTTGGCCGCACTTGGCGAAGCGCTTTTGCAGAAGCTGCCGATGCCATACGCATGTCCCCGCATCTGAACGCTGCGATGAAGCTGCTACCATGGGTTTTGTCTACAGGGGGCTTGCTATGCGATCGAAGGCCGTTGTTTTCACCGCCGTCCTGGCGGTTTTTTCCGTGTCCGTCCACGCCGCCCAATCTGACCGCTATATGGTCGTGCGCAAACAACTCACGATTGCCAGCATGCCGGACGACGACATGCGCCCACAGATCGTCGGGACCGTCGTTGAAGTCGGCGCGGGAAGCACCACCCTGAAAGGTGGTGCTCGCGTCCCTGCGACGGGTGCCAAGCTCGGCGACCTAGCGCGCTTCGTCTGTGCTTCGATCGACACGGGCAACCCGCCGGTCTCGACCAACTGCGAACTGGTCAGCTCCCAGGCACCAGACAAGAAGGCGCGCGACTACAACAACTTCTGGGACTGACCCGGCGGCGCGGCACGCGCCACCCCTCAGCACCTTCCGAACCCCGGCCACGCGCCGGGGTTTTTGTTGCGCGCTTCTCATCTGCGCGCAGGCGGACAGCGGAGAGCATGCAACCACGCCATCATCGGTCGGTATGAGCGTTTTGAATCGGGGAGCAATCCAGGGTAGGGCAGGCACGGCCTCGGACGTCGGCGTGGAAGCCATCGTATCGACCGCCGACGCCTCCCGGTCGCTCACCCCAAAGGCTGCAGCAGCAACGAGACGCACAGCCCCAGCATGAACAGTGCGACCGCCGCATCCAGCAGCCGCCATGCAGCGGGTTTGCGGAACACCGGCTGCAGTAGCCGCGCGCCATAGCCCAGGCTGCAGAACCAGGTCACGCTGGCCAGGCAGGCGCCAAGGGCGAAGGCCCAGCGCAAGTGTCCTGGGTAGCGGGTGGAGAGGCTGCCCAGCAGCACCATGGTGTCCAGGTAGACATGTGGATTGAGGAAGGTGAAGGCCAGGCAGGTCAGCAGGACGCGCTGCCAACTCCGCTGATCCTGGCCTTGCGCCAGCAGGCCGCCACTGCCGCGCCAGGCACGTCGCGCCGCCAGCAACGCGTACGCGCCGAGGAAGGCCGCGCCGCCGAAGCGCAATGCCTGCAGCACGCCCGGCCAGGCATCCACCACGGCCCCGATGCCGGATACGCCGAGGACGATCAGCGCGATGTCGCTGGCGGCGCAGACGGCTACGACCAGGCCGACATGCCGACGCTGCAGCCCCTGGCGCAGCACGAAGGCATTCTGCGCGCCGATCGCGACGATCAGGCCGGCGCCGGCGACGAGGCCGGCCAACAGTGCGTGCAGCCACATGCGCGATGTCCTGGTGGGTGGGGCGAGCATGCTGCACGCCACGCCATGATTAGCCAAACTCATTTTTCTGTAGGCTGTGAAGAATCCCTAATCTGTATCGCTGCCATGGACCTGCTCCACCCCCAGTTGTCCGCCTTCGCCGCCGTGCTGGAAGAAGGGAGTTTCGAGGCCGCCGCGCGCCGCCTGGCGCTGACCCCGTCGGCGGTGTCGCAGCGGATCAAGGCGCTGGAGGACCGGCTCGGCCAGGTGCTGATCGTGCGCCTGGCCCCATGCCGGCCTACGCCCGCCGGCGAGCGCCTGTTGCGTAGCGTGCGACCGATGCAGGTCTTGGAGACCGAGGCAGTGGCCGACCTGCTGCCCGCGCCCGCCGGCAGCGCCGCCGCGCGCAGCATCGCGATCGCGGTCAACGACGACTCGTTGCAGACCTGGTTCCTGGATGCGCTGGCGGTCCTGCACGACGCGCACGGGTTCCTGTTCGACATCCGCGTGGATGACCAGGACCACACGCTGGAGCTGCTGCGCAGTGGCGCGGTGCTCGGTGCCGTTACTTCCGTCGGTCAGGCCTTGCAGGGCTGCAATGTGCTGCCGCTGGGCGCGATGCGCTACCGCGCGATCGCCTCGCCGGCCTTTTTCGACCGCTATTTCGCCGACGGCCTGGATGCGGCGGCGCTGGCCCGCGCCCCGATGATCGTTTACAACCGCAAGGACGCGCTGCAGGCGCGCTTCGTGCGCCGCATCACCCGCTCGCGGCTGAGCCCGCCGATGCACTACCTGCCAACCTCCGTCGGTTTCGTCGAAGCGGCCGCGCGTGGGCTGGGCTGGTGCCTGGCGCCGGAACAGATGCTTGCGGCCGCCTTGCGCCAACGGCAGATCGTCGTCGTCGACCCGCAGCGTTGGCTCGACGTGCCGCTGTACTGGCAGCACGTCGCAGTCCGTTCCAGGACCCTGCAACAGATCGGCCAGGCCATACGCAGTGCGGCGCAGCGCATGCATGGGCGTCTGCGGCCGGTCTGATCGGTTCTGCGCAATGCCGTGCGGCGGTGATGCGGGTTGAGCGCTTACGCGGTTGCGTTCTGGGATCGCGGAGATCGGTGATCGGATGCCGCGCTGTGGATCAACCGACATGTTTCGTTGACCGCTTATCGCGTCCTGGCAGCTCACCCACTTCGCCGACCACGCGTGCATCGGCGGCGGTCGACCATGCGCGGTACACGCAATCAACCCGAACGCGCGCTGGCTGGCACGCGGGTGGTTCATCGATGTCCCGCGCCGTAGACGCCCGAGGCTCGAGCGTCGAGCGGACCCAAGCCGCGCTATCCGCGCGCGGTACTGAAGATCCCGGCCAGGCTTTCGCTGAGGATCAACTGCAGGTGCATGCGGTTGAGCTCCACGCCGGTGGTCATCATCATGTGCAGGCCGCCGCACATCGCCGCGACCGCGTAGACGCGGGCCTGGAACTCCGCTTCGCTGCCGCTCCAGCCATGGTCGCGCAGCATGCGCCGCAGCAGGTCGCCCAGGTTCTGCACCAGCGACACGTTGAGCCGGCGCGCGTACTGCGCCAGTTCGGGATCGCGCGCGGCGGCCAGGTCCATTTCCAGGTCCAGGCGGCGGCGCCGCTGGTTGGCGTCGGTCACCAGCCAGTCTTCGAGGGCACCGGCGATGAAGGCGGTCGCGTCCTGGTGTGGTGGCGGTTGCAGCAGCCACATCGTGCGGATCGCGCGCTCGTAGCCGCGTTCCATCAATGCCTGGACCAGGCTGCGCTTGTCGTCGAATTGCCGACGCACCGCGCTGCACGAAACGTCGGCACTACTGGCGATCAGTTCGAAGGTGGTGGCGCCGAGGCCGTTCTCGACGATGCAGCGCTCGGCTGCATCGAGGACGTCATCGTGCAGGCGCTGCTCGCGTTCGCGGGCGCTGTGCAGCCGGACTACGTTGGACATGGCGTGAGCTCGGGGGAAAGCGGTGCCAATGAAGGGGGACATCTGCTCGGAGCCCGCCGCCGAGGCGCACGCTGTTGCATGTGGCCATCGCGCGCGGAACGCGGTGCAGCGCGATTGTAGACGCGATGCGGCGTGGTCGCGCGTGCGGTGGCAAGTCGGTCGATCCCGTAGCCATGAGCGTGACCACCGGCACGCTTGTGCGACCGCGCGCGTCGCGGTTGCAATGAGAGCGGCAGGCATTGCGGCACGATCGGGCGCGTCGACTTGCGAAACAGCGTAGGCAGGGACGTGGCTGGATACAGCGCTGCCGGCAACACACGAAGAGCTGCCGGGTGTGAAGACTGCGGACGGAACAGGAAAGCCCGCGACCGAAGCTTCCAGGCAACGCTCGCACTCGCTTGGTGACGCGGTATCGCGCTGCGTTTGGCCGCGCTTACCAGCCGAACGGCGGCGGGCCGTAGGCGCCGGGGTAGTAGCCGCGTCCGAATACCGGGCCATCGCCGCGGCCGACGCTGATGCTGATGCCCATCTGCCGCGGCTTGCCGTCGTCGGTGTAGGAGGTCTTGCACAGGTTCAGATTGGCGGCCTGGTAGTTGCTGTTGCCGCCATGCGTGGAATAACCGATGCCGGTGGCGACGCTGCCGTGCACGTCGCCGTTGCAGCGGTCGGCCTGCGCCTGCAGGGCCTCGGCGCGCGCCTGGTCGGCGGCTGCTTTCTGCGCCGAGGCCGAGGTGCCGCTGGTATCGCCGTAGTAGGCACCCGGCGGATCGGCCTTGGTGCCGGGATCGGCATAGGTGATCGGCTGCTGCGGCACGCTGAGGTCGAGCTTGCGCTTGGCCGCCTCGCTGTCGCTGGTGGCATCGGCGGTCTGGGCCAGGGCCGGGCCGGCAAGCAGGGTGCAGGCGAGGAGAAGGAGGCTGCGGTTCATCGGGCATCTGCCAGAAGAGAGGGGCCGGGCGGGGCCGGTTTAACGCTCCGCCATGACGCTGACGCTATCAATACCACGTTGAACCCGGCCTGTCGGCGCCGCGGGCGCTCTGCGCAGGGCCGACGGCCGGCGATGCAGGCGCCTGTGCCGCGCCTCAGCCCTGCGCGTGCACCACGTCGAGCAACTGCTGGCCGTATCGGGCCAGCTTGCTGCCGCCGATGCCGCCCACCCGCGCCAGTTCGTCCAGGCTGGTCGGACGCTGCTCGGCGATGTTGCGCAGGGTGCTGTCGTGGAAGATCACGAAGGCCGGCACGTTCTGCTCCTTGGCCAGGCCGGCGCGCAGGTCGCGCAGGGCGTTGAACAGCGGCAGGTCCTGCGCCTGCACCGGCACGCCGGTACGTGGACTGCCGCTGCGGTCGCCGCGCTCGCGGCCGCGGCTGGGCAGTTCGCGGCGCATCATGATTTTGCGTTCGCCCTTGAGCACCTGGCGGCTGGCGTCGGTGAGGCGCAGGCCGCCGTAGGCGTCGCTGTCCACCTCCAGCAGGCCGGTGGCGACCAGTTGCCGGAACACGCCGCGCCAGGCGCGCGCGTCCAGGTCCTTGCCGATGCCATAGGTGCTGAGCTGGTCGTGGCCGAATTGCTTGATCTTCTCGCCCTCGTTGCCGCGCAGGATGTCGATCAGGTGGCCGACGCCGAACCGCTGGCCACTGCGGTACACGCAGCTCAGCGCCTTCTGCACCGCCACGGTGGCGTCCCAGGCGTCGGCCGGCTGCAGGCAGTTGTCGCAGTTGCCGCAGGGCTGCGGATAGGTCTCGCCGAAGCTGGCCAGCAGCACCTGGCGGCGGCACTGCATCGATTCGCAGTAGCCCAGCAACTGGTCGAGCTTGCGCCGTTCCACGCGCTTGCGCTCTTCGCCGGCCTCGCCCTGCTCGATCATCTGCTTGAGCAGCACCACGTCGCCCAGCCCGTAGCACAGCCAGGCCTCGGCGGCCTCGCCGTCGCGGCCGGCGCGGCCGGTCTCCTGGTAGTAACCCTCCAGCGACTTGGGCAGGTCGGTGTGGGCGACAAAACGCACGTCGGGCTTGTCGATGCCCATGCCGAAGGCGATGGTGGCGCACATCACGATGCCGTCCTCGCGCAGGAAGCGGCGCTGGTTGTCGGCGCGCACCTCGGCCGGCAGGCCGGCGTGGTAGGGCAGGGCGTTCAGGCCTTCGCGGGCCAGGAATTCGGCGGTCTCCTCGACCTTGCGCCGCGACATGCAGTAGACGATGCCGGCGCTGCCACGGTGTGCGCGCAGGAAATCCAGCAACTGGCGCCGCGCGTTGTCCTTCTGCACCACGGTGTAGCGGATGTTGGGGCGGTCGAAGGAACTGACGAAGTGGCGGGCCTGCGCCAGGTCCAGGCGCTCGGCGATCTCGCGCTGGGTCGGCGGGTCGGCGGTGGCGGTGAGGGCGATGCGCGGGGTCTGCGGCCAGCGCTCGTGCAGCACGGTGAGCTGCCGGTACTCGGGCCGGAAGTCGTGGCCCCATTGCGATACGCAGTGCGCCTCGTCGATCGCGAACAGGGCGATGCGGCTGCGCTCGATCAGCGACAGGAAGCGCGGGGTCAGCAGCCGTTCCGGGGCGACGTACAGCAGGTCCAGCTCGCCGGCCAGCAGGGCACGCTCGACCCGCTGCGCGGTCTCGCCGTCCAGGGTGGAGTTGAGGTACTCGGCGCGCACGCCGAGCTGGCGCAGCGCCTCGACCTGGTCCTGCATCAGCGCGATCAGCGGCGAGATGACGATACCGGTGCCGTCGCGCAGCAGCGACGGGATCTGGTAGCACAGCGACTTGCCGCCGCCGGTGGGCATCAGCACCAGCGCGTCGTGGCCGGCAGCGACGTGTTCGACGATGTCCTGTTGCGGGCCGCGGAACTGGTCGTAGCCGAAGACGCGGCTGAGCAAGGCATGGGCGGGGGAAGACATCCGTCTAGGATACCTTGCCGCGCAAGGGCGGTTGGCTTCCGGATGTCCGCAAGCGGGTATCAGGCGAAGGTGCGGCTTTCTGTAGGATTCAACTGCCCTGCGGCCGTGACGAACCAAGCCTGCCTGGCCCGACCTTGCAAGGCGTCGGGACTGAAGTCCCTCCCACAGTGCACCCAGCTAGCGCCCTGCAGGTTCCGGTTGGAGCGGCGCTTGGCTCCTTTGGGGATCAGCCGCGACGGGGCCTGGTCATGCGCGCCGGTCGCGGCTGAAGCCGCTCCTACAAGGGAGCCAGGCGTGACAAGGCAGCGCTCGGCATGCACGCCCAATCCGGGCGACGGAGCGCGCGCAGCGTCGCCTGGCCCAGCTCGGCGTGCCCTGCCTGCCAAGCAGGCAGGGCGATACCGCTTACTGCAGCAGCGAGCGCAGCATCCAGGCGTACTTTTCGTGGGTCTGCAGGCGCTGGGTCAGCAGGTCCACCGACGGGTCGTCGCCGGCGTCGTCGGCGGTCTTGAGCACCTTGCGCGCGGTGCGGCATACCGCCTCGTTGCCGACCACCAGCTGGCGCACCATCTCGCGCCAGTCGGCGCTGTCGCTGAGGCCTTCCTCTTCCGGGATCGAGGTCAGCGCGGCGTACTCCTTGTACGACCCGGGGGCGTTGAAGCCCAGGGCGCGGATGCGCTCGGCGACGTCGTCCAGCGCCGCCCACTGCTCGGTGTACTGGGTCTCGAACATCAGGTGCAGCGAGTTGAACATCGACCCGGTCACGTTCCAGTGGAAGTTGTGGGTCTTCAGGTACAGGGTGAAGGCGTCGGCCATGTAGTGCGACAGGCCGTCGGCGATCTTCTTGCGATCGCCGCCGCCGATCCCGATATCGATGTTGGGCGCGGACGGCGCCAGCCCGGCCAGCGGCTGGCCGGCGAGGGCCTTGCTGGTGGAGTTCTTGGTCTTGCCGGGGGTCTTGCTCTTGGCCATTGGAGTTCCTCCTGGGGGTTACGGACGAGATGGCGTCACAATAGACAGACTAAAGCATGTGCTGTGATTCAACGTTCAATGGCATCCGATTGATGAACGCTATCGAAAAACCTTCCGTGCCGGCACGCCTGCGCGAACGCCGCGCCGCGATCGACGGCGCGCTGACCCGCGACCGCGGCCGCTTGCTGGGCCTATGGTCGCGCTGGCAGGCCGCGCCCGGCAATGCCGCGCTGGAAACGGCGTTCGAGCAGGCGCTGCAGACGTCGCAGGCGCGCTGTGCCGCGCGCGCGGCGCAACACCCGGCGATCACCCTCGACCCGCAGTTGCCGATCGCGCGCGAGGCCGAGCGCATCGTCGCGCTGATCCGCGAGCACCAGGTGGTGGTGATCGCCGGCGAGACCGGCTCGGGCAAGACCACGCAGTTGCCGAAGCTGTGCCTGGCCGCCGGTCGCGGCGCCGCCGGCATGATCGGCTGCACCCAGCCGCGGCGCATCGCCGCGCGTGCGGTGGCCAGCCGCGTGGCCGAGGAGCTGCGCACGCCGGTGGGCGAGACGGTGGGCTTCCAGGTGCGCTTCAACGACCGGGTCGGCGAGCAGACCCGGATCAAGTTCATGACCGACGGCATCCTGCTGGCCGAGATCGCCAGCGACCGCTGGCTGTCCAGCTACGACACGATCATCGTCGACGAGGCGCACGAGCGCAGCCTCAACATCGATTTCCTGCTCGGCTATCTGAAGCAGTTGCTGCACAAGCGCCCGGACCTGAAGGTCATCGTGACCTCGGCAACGATCGACACCGCGCGCTTCGCCGCGCATTTCGACGATGCGCCGGTGATCAGCGTGGAAGGCCGTACCTATCCGGTGGAGGTGCGTTATCGGCCGCTTGAGGAGCCGGGATTGGGGAGTGGGGATTTGGGATTGGAAGAAGCGCGCGAGCCCCAACGTTCGCCGCGAACCGCCTCAGCGAATCCCGAATCCCGAATCCCCACTCCCGGCCTCTCAGTCAACGACGCGATCGTGGCGGCGGTGGACGAGATCACCCGGCTGGATCCGCGCGGCGACGTGCTGGTGTTCCTGCCCGGCGAGCGCGAGATCCGCGATGCGCACCATGCGCTGGAACGGCGCAAGTACCGCGAGACCGAGGTACTGCCGCTGTACGCGCGTCTCTCCAATGCCGACCAGGACCGGGTGTTCAACCCCGGCCCGCGCCGGCGCCTGGTGCTGGCCACCAACGTCGCCGAAACCTCGCTGACGGTGCCGCGAATCCGCTACGTGATCGACCCCGGCTATGCGCGGGTCAAGCGCTACAGCCCGCGGCAGAAGCTCGACCGGCTGCACATCGAACCGATCTCGCAGGCCAGCGCCAACCAGCGCAAGGGCCGCTGCGGCCGCATCGCCGAGGGCATCTGCTACCGGTTGTATGCCGAGGCGGATTTCCAGGCGCGGCCGGCGTTCACCGATCCGGAAATCCGCCGCTCCAGCCTGGCCGGGGTGATCCTGCGCATGCTGCAGCTGGGGCTGGGCCGGATCGAGGATTTCCCGTTCCTGGAGCCGCCGGACGAGCGCGCGGTGGCCGATGGCTGGCAGCAGCTGGTGGAACTGGGGGCGGTCGGCGAGCCGGACCGGCATGGCCTGCGCAAGCTCACCGAGATCGGCCGCAAGATGGCGCGGCTGCCGGTGGACGTGAAGCTGGCGCGGATGCTGGTGGCGGCGCAGCAGCACGGCTGCCTGCGGCCGATGCTGGTGATCGCCGCGTTCCTGGGCATCCAGGACCCGCGCGAGCGCCCGCCCGAGGCGCGCGAGGCCGCCGACAACGCGCACGCCAAGTTCGCCGATGCGCGCTCGGAATTCGTCGGCATCCTGCGCCTGTGGGACGGCTACCGGCAGGCGCACGAGGACCTGACCCAATCCAAGCTGCGCGACTGGTGCGGGCGGCATTTCCTCGGCTTCCTACGCATGCGCGAGTGGCGCGAACTGCACCGCCAGTTGCATCTGCTGTGCGCGGAGCTGGGCTGGACCGAGGAACCGGTGGCGGCCTCGCTGCAACCGTTGCTGGCCGGCGCCGCCGCGCCGGCGCCGGCGCGCGATGCCGAGACCGCGGCGCGCGCCACCCGCGGGCAACTGCACCGTGCCGCGCGTCTGGCCCGCGAAGGGCGCAGCGCGCCGAACACGCCCGTGTCGGCGGCGGCCCCGACCCCAGCGCCGGCGCCCGCCGATGCGGGCGAGGCGCCGCGTGCCAGCGAACGCGAGCGCGCCGCGGCCTACCAGGCGTTGCACCGCGCCTTGCTGGCCGGCCTGCCGACACAGGTCGGCCACCGCACCGAAAAGGGCGATTTCCTGGCGCCGCGGCAGCGTCGCTTCCTGCTGTTCCCCGGTTCGGCGCTTGCCCGCAAGCCGCCGCCGTGGGTGCTGCCGGCAACGCTGCTGGACACGCAGAAGGTGTGGGGCCTGACCAACGCCGCGATCGAGCCGGATTGGGTGATCGCCGAGCTGCCGCACCTGCTGGCGCGCAAGCATTTCGATCCGCACTGGTCGCGCGCGCAGGGGCAGGTGCTGGCCTCCGAGCAGATCAGCCTGTTCGGGCTGGTGCTGGCGCCGAAGAAGCCGGTGCACTACGGCCGCATCGATCCGCCCGGCGCGCACGAGCTGTTCGTGCGGCAGGGCCTGGTGCCGGGCGAGATCAACACCCGCGCCAGCTTCGTCGCCGACAACCAGAAAGTGTTGGCGCAGGCGCACGAGGAAGAGGCCAAGCTGCGCCGCGCCGGCATCGTCGCCGACGAGGACTGGCAGGCGCGCTGGTACCTGGACCGGATTCCCGGCGAGATCCACTCCGCCTCCGGCCTGGACGCCTGGTGGAAGGCGCTGGCGCCGGAGCAGCGGCGCACGCTGCACTGGTCGCTCGCCGACCTGCTGCCGGGCGAGGGCAGCGAGGCCGAGCGTTATCCCAAGTACTTCCCGCTGGGCGATGCGCGGCTGCCGCTGCACTACCGGTTCGAACCGGGCGCGGCCGACGACGGCGTGACCCTGGAGGTGCCGGTGCATCTGCTCAACGCGCTGGACCCGACGCGGCTGTCGTGGTTGGCGCCGGGCTTCGTCACCGACAAGGCGGCGGCGCTGATCCGCAGCCTGCCCAAGGCGCTGCGGCGCAACTACGTGCCGGCGCCGGACTTCGCCCGTGCGTTCTCCGAGGCGTTCCCGCAGCCCAGCGCCGACGATCTCCGCGGCGAGCTGGCGCGCTTCCTGCAGCGTGCCACCGGTGCGCCGCTGAGCGCGCTGGAGTTCGACGAGAGCACGCTGGAGCCGCATCTGCGCATGAACCTGCGCCTGCGCGACGATGCCGGCAAGGTGCTGGCCGAATCGCGCGACCTGGACGCGCTGCGTGCGCGCTTCGGCGAACGCGCCGGGCAAGCCTTCGCCGCGCGGGCCGGCCGCGCCATGGCCGCGACCGGGCTGCGCGAGTTCCCGGCGACGCCGATCCCGCAGCAGGTCCCCGGCGAAGCCGGGGTGCCGGCCTATCCGGCCCTGGTGGACGAGGGCGACAGCGCCGCGCTGCGCATCTTCGCCGACCGTGCGCAGGCCGAGGCGGCGCATCCGCGTGGCGTGCGCCGGCTGCTGGAGATCGCCCTGGCCGACAAGGTCAAGCAGGCGCGCAAGCAGTTGCCGGTGTCGCCCAAGACCGGGCTGCTGTATGCGGCGATCGAGTCGCAGGAACGCCTGCGCGGGGATCTGGTGGAGGCGGCCTTGAATGCGCTGCTGGAGCAGGGGCTGGAGGCGATCCGCGACGCGGACAGTTTCGCCCAGCGTCGCGATGCCGCCGCCAAGCAGCTGTTCGGCGAGGCGATGGAGCGGCTGAAGCTGGCCGAGGCGATCATGGGCGCGGCCGCCGAGTTGAAGCCGCAACTGGAATCGCCGCTGATGGGCTGGGCCAGCGGCAACCTCGACGACCTGCGCGCGCAATTGGCGGCGCTGCTGCATGCGGGCTTCCTGCGCGAGACCCCGGCCACCGCGCTGGCGCAGTTCCCGCGCTATCTGCGGGCAATGATCCTGCGCGCCGAACGCGCCAAGCGCGATCCGGCTCGCGACCAGGCGCGCATGCTGGAGCTGAAGCCCTTCGTCGACGCACTGGCCGACGCGGCCGCGGCCGGCCGCAGCGGCGATCCACAGTGGCAGGCGCTGCGTTGGGACCTGGAAGAACTGCGCGTGTCGCTGTTCGCGCAGGAGCTGGGTGCCCGCGCGGGCATTTCGGCCAAGAAGCTGGCGCAGCGGGTGGCTGGACTGCGGTGATTCGGGAGTGGGGATTGGGGATTGGTGGCGGGGTTTCCGCGCTGTTTTCGGGTTGTCCGTGATGACCGCGCTGCCGGCGTTGGCAGCTTTCTTGTGGGAAGGACCGCAGCCCCGACGCTAAGGCGGCGATGCGTCGGGGCTGAAGCCCCTCCCACAAAAGAGATAGGCCGCCTGGGTGTGGTGACGGCCAACCGCCCTGCAACGATTCGTCGTTCTCGCTCCTGCGAATGCAGCAGATCGCAGTGGAATCGTGCCGATACCGTCGTAGGAGCGGCTTCAGCCGCGACCATGTGGGTGCCATGCGTCGCGGCTGAAGCCGCTCCTACGGGTCCGTCGCGTGCTGTCGCGTTCAGCGCATCGGTGTCGCTCGTTGTGGGAGGGACTTCAGTCCCGACGCTTCTGGCGGCAATGCGTCGGGACTGAAGTCCCTCCCACAAAAGAAATGCGCCGGGTCGAGTAACAAGCTACTTGCGCTGCAATGGCGCGTCTTTTTGGTGCCAAGCACCGAGGCGGTCAGTATCTTGCTGCTGCGCTGGTAAGAGCGGCTTCAGCCGCGACGCATGGCACCAACACGGTCGCGGCTGAAGCTGCTCCTACGACATGCGGTGGCTGCCCTGCGACGCTTCAGCCTGCAGGAATGCTGCGAATCCCCACTCCCAAATCCCCAATCCCCGCCCCTCAATCATCTACCCGCTCGCCCATCAGCTCGCGCTGGCGCTTGTCCAGTTCCTCGGCGTAGCGCTTGCGCACGAAGCTTTCGCTGAGCACGCCCAGCACCTTGCCCTGTTCGTCGACCACCGCCAGTTCGTCGCTCTGGGTCAGGTCGAACTGGCGCATGGCGGTGACCACGTCGGTGTCGGCGGGCAGGGCCACGTCGCGGTTGCCGGCGTAGTCGACGATGGCTGCGTCGGCGTTGACGCCGTCGGCATAGGCGGCGGCCAGGGTGACCAGGCCGGCGTAGTGGCCGCTCTCGTCCTCCAGCACCACGCGGGTGCCCGAGCCGAGCGGGAAGCGGCGGCGGAACTCGGCCACGCTGGTGGTGGCGGCCAGCGGATGCACGTCCTTCTGCATCATCCGCCCGGCACTCAGGTGCTTGACCCAGCCCACGTCGCGCGCGCTCCTGATGGTTTCGCCGCGCAGGTGCAGGCGCCAGGTGGAGAACGAGTAGCCGAAGATCTGGCGGACGATGGTGTTGGCCACCAGCACGGCGACCATCACCGCGCTGGCCAGTACGAAATCGTGGGTGCCTTCCAGCACCAGCATCGCCATCGTCATCGGCGCGCCGATCACCGCGGCGGCCATCGCCGCCATGCCGGCCAGCGACGCGGCCGTGCCGTCGACCAGGGCCATGCCGCTGCCGAGATTCAGCACGCCGGCGAACAGCCCGCCGACCAGCGACCCCATGAACAGCGAGGCGAAGAACAGGCCGCCGCGGAAGCCGAAGCCCAGCGAGATGGCCGAACCCAGGCACTTGAGCAGCAACAGGATGCCCAGCCAGCGCAATGAGGTCGGGCTGGTCAGGTCCAGGTGCAGTGCGCCGTGGCCGGAGGACAGCACCTGCGGGGTGATCAGCGCCAGCGGAATCAGCAGCAGACCGCCGGCGACTGGGCGCGCCCAGCGCGGCAGCGGGCTGTGGTTGATGGCCTGTTCGATCGCGCCGATCAGGCGCATCACCGCGACCGCCAGCAGGGCGCAGAGCACGCCCAGCAGCGCGTACAGCACGTAGTCGCGCGCCTCCAGCGCCGAGGCCGCCGAGGCCGGCAGCAGGTACGGCTGCACCCCGGCCAGTTGCGACACGAACACCGCGCCCAGCGAGGCCACCGCCACCGGCGCCAGTGCCGACGGCGAGTACGCGCCGATCACGATCTCGAACGCATAGAACGCCCCGGCCAGCGGCGCACCGAAGGCGGCGGCAATGGCCGCGCCGGCACCGGCGCCGACCAGGGTGCGGATGTCGGCACGGCGCAGTCGCAGTACCCGGCCCAGATGCGAGCCGCTGCCGGCGCCCATCTGCGTATACGCCGCTTCCAGGCCGACCGAGGCGCCGACGCCGTTGGAGAACAGGGTCTGCACGGAGACGATCAGATTGTCGCGCATCGACATGCGTCCGCCGTACAGCGCGTTGGCTTCGACGGCGTCGACCAGTTGGCGCTTGCGCGCGCGCGCGGCCATGCCGAGCAGGCCCACCAGCAGCCCGCCCAGCGGCAGCACCAGCAACTGCTGCACGCTCAGGTCCGACATGGCGCTGAGCCGCTCGTCGGCCTCCAGGCCATACAGCCAGGCCTGCGCACCATGCGCCAGGCTGCTCTGCAGCAGGGTCAGCAGGCCGGCGATCACCCCGACCAGCAGCGCTAGGGCGATGAACCACACATCGCTGGCGCGCAGGCGCCGGCGCAGCGCATCGGCGAGGCTGTGCGAGGCGTCGGCCAGACCCGGCCGCGGACGCAGGTTCACGACACGCGTTCCTATTTGACGCGACGAACTTTGGCGCGGGTGTTGTAGTTGTCGATCTGCATGTACCACACGCCCATGATCCCGGGGGTGATCTTCACCTTGGGCGCGCTGCGGTGCACGCCGGGCAGGCTCGCCGCTTCGGTCTGCTCCCACTCCTGGCCATTGGCCAGTACGTACTTGCGGCCCTTGGCGAAGCCGGAGAACTCGCCAACCAGAGTGCTCTCGATCGGCTCGGCGCTGCCGAAGTCGAAGAAGCCGCGGTTCTTGGTGATCACCTCGCGGCGTCCTTCCTCCTTGGCCTTTTCCAGCGCCACCGCGGTTTCCTTGGCGACCTTGCCCTGCAACCAGTCGTTCAGCGCGGCCAGTTCCTGCGGGGACAGCTTGTCCAGCCCGGCGGCCTTGAATTCCTGCGGCGACATCTGCGTCTGCAGATCGCCGGAGACGGTGCGCTGGGCGAGTGCCGGGGTTGCGGACACGGCGAGCGCCGCGCACAGGGCCAGGGGGGCGAGACGCGCAAGGGACATGGCGGGGATCCGGGCAGTGGGATGCGCCGTAGTGTAGTCGCAAGCGCGCGGTGTCTGACGCCCGCGGCGGCCAATCGGCCCAGCCCCGGGTCCGTTCGCGTCGCCAGATGCCGGTCGATGGGTGCCACGGCGCTTGTCCACGCAATCGGCCCTTTCGCCCCGCATATGTCCCGCTCGCCCCACAGGGCACGTCCGCCTGGAACGCCGTGGGTACACTTGCCGATCATGAACCCGCCCTCTTGTCCGCCACGGGCAGGCGCCCTCGCTGCCAGCGGTGCGATGTCCACTCCGAAAGCGCTGACCGGGTTGTGGGTGGCGTTCTGGCTGCTCATGATCGGCGTGTCCGTGCAGGAGCGCCTGAGCAACCCGCAGACCCACTGGTGGGAAGGGGTGCTGTCGGAGGGAAGTTCCGCGGTGGTCGCGACCGGCTGGATCTGGCTCGCTGTGCGCGTGCGCGGACGTTATGCGGCCTATCTGGACCGGCCGCTGATCTGGTTCGGCAGCTACCTGCGCTGGTTGCCGGTGATCGCCGTCACCTTCATCGTGGCGGTGTATGCGCTGCGGCACGGGATCTATGCCGCAATGGGCTTCACCTACGAGCATCCGGGCTGGCGCTCCCTGTTCGTGTACGAGACCACCAAGCTGAGCGTCTTTGTCGGCCTGTGGCTGGGGATTCTGTTCGGACTCGAGTCCCATGACCAGTGGCAACTGCAGCGGAACCGTCTGCTGCAGACGCAGAAGGCGCTGGCCGAGGCACAGCTGGCGCAGCTTCAGGGGCAGCTGCGGCCGCATTTCCTGTTCAACGCGCTCAATACGGTCTCCTCCGTGATGCACAGCGACGTGGAACGCGCCGACCGCCTGCTGGCCGCACTCGGCGACCTGCTGCGCACCAGCCTTGGCACCATCGAGAACGAGATGACGCCGCTGTCCGCGGAACTGCGCACACTCGAGCGCTATGCGGACATCATGCGCGAGAGGTTCCGCGATCGGGTGACGCTGACATGGCAGGTGGACCCCACACTGCTCGATGCCAGTGTCCCTGCGCTCCTGCTGCAGCCCTTACTGGAGAACGCGTTCAAACATGCCGTCGAGCCCACGTTGGTGCCCGTCGCCATTGCGGTCAGTGCGCGACACGCAGGCGGCTCGCTGGAGATCGTGGTCCACAATTCCTGCTCCGCCCTGCCGGCGTCGGCGCCGGGGACGCAGGACGGGGTGGGGTTACGCACCTGCCGGGCGCGCCTGGGCATCCTCTACGGCGCTGCCGCCTCCTTGATTGTGCGTAACGAAGGCGACGGCGTTGCCGCGCGCGTCTCGATCCCGCTGGCGGAGCCCAGGCGATGATCCGCGCCGTGATCGCCGACGACGAAGCGCCCGCGCGCGAAAAGCTCGAGCGCTGGTTGGCGGAGCAGCCCGGCATCGCGGTGGTCGGATCGGCCGAGGACGGATTGTCCGCGGCCCTGTGCATCAAGCAGCAGCGCCCGCACGTGGCCTTTCTCGACATCCAGATGCCGACGCTGTCTGGGCTGCAGGTCGCGGCGCAGCTCGAGCCGTCGAGCGCGCCGCTGATCGTGTTCGTGACCGCCTTCGATGCGCATGCCGTGAAGGCGTTCGACCTCAATGCGATCGACTACCTGCTCAAGCCTTACGACCGCGACCGGCTCGCGCTGACCGTGCAGCGTGTGCGCGAGCGGCTCAGCGCGCACGAGTCCGGGGCCGCGGCGGTGGCGATGGGACGCGCGCGCACCCCTGCATGCGAGCGCCTGCTGGTGCCCGATGGCGAGCGGCTACAGCTGATCGATGCGACCTCGATCGAATGGCTGGAGGCAGACGGCAACTACGTGCATGTGCATACCCCCGCGCGCACCTATCTGATGCGCAGGACGCTGCAGGACCTGCTGGCGCAGCTGGGCGAACAGCGCTTCGTCCGCATCCACCGGTCGGCCGCGGCGAACCTCGCCTGCATTGGATCGCTGACGCCGCTGTTCAAGGGCGACTACGACCTCCATCTCCGCAACGGCCGCACCCTGCGGCTCAGCCGGCGCTATCGCGACGCCTTGTTCGCGCGCATGGGCGGGTAGCGTCCGCCTCGCCCCGGCGGGCCTCCTTTCACCCCAAATCCGCTGCTGGCCGGCTGCCGTTCGCTCAGGCTCCCCGGTATCGCGGAGAACAGGGGCCCAATCGATGCTTGCCACCACACGCCCGCAGGAGCGTTACGATTTCCTGGACTGGTTGCGCGTCATCGCCATTTTCGTCCTGTTCTTCTTCCATACCGGGATGATCTTCGTCGGCTGGGGCTGGCATATCGTCAACAGCCAGACCATTCCGTCGCTGCAATGGCCGATGGATATCGCCCACCGCTTGCGCATGCCGTTGCTGTTCGTCGTCGCAGGGGCCGGCATGTGGTTCGCGCTGCAGCGGCGCAGTACCGGGCAGTTCCTGCAGGAACGGACGAAGAAGCTGCTTTTGCCGCTGATCGTCGGCATGTTCCTGGTCGTGCCGCCGCAGATCTACTACGAGCGGCTGCTGCATGGACAATGGAGCGGACGCTATCTGGATTTCTACCTGACACGCGTTCTGCAATTGAAGTTCTACCCGGCCGGGGATTTCGGCTGGCACCATCTATGGTTCATCCTGTACCTCTACGCGTACGTCCTGTTGCTGCTTCCCGGGATGCTGTGGTGGAGGCGAGCCGCAAGGCAGATCGTGCCAGGAACGTGGCTGTTCCTGCTGGGAATTCCGCTCGGCATCAACGAAGCCCTGCTGAAGCCGCGGTTCCCGGAGACGCACAATTTCGTCAGCGATTGGTACATCTTCGGCCAATACCTGCTGCTGACGGTATATGGATACTTCATGGCATCCATGCCCGGTGTCTGGAAGTGGCTCTCCGATATGCGCAGGTGGTCGCTGGTCCTGGGGCTGGCGGCGTTCTTCTTGTTGATCTCGCTGTTCAGTCTGGGGGTCATCGAGCACGACTCCCTGATCGATCAGGTGGGCGCCAATGTCTTCACCTGGCTGTGGATGATGGTGTTTCTCGGTTACGGCTACCGCTATCTCTCGCGGACGAACCGGTTGCTTGCCTGGGCGAAAGACGCCAGCTATCCCGTTTACATCCTGCACCAGACGATCATTGTCATCCTCGGCTACTACGTCATCCAGTGTTCGTGGGGGCCCTGGATCAAATACGTCGTCATCCTGCTCCTCAGCATGGCCGCGTGCCTTGTGCTCTACGAGGGAAGCCTGCGCAGGTTTGCATGGCTGCGCCTGGTTTTCGGGATGAGGGAAAAGCTTCCGCGCCCCGGTCGTCTTTCGAAATGACGTTGCTTTTTGCCGCCTGTACTTTCCATCGTGGGTGCCGGCGCCGAAGAAGCCGTGGTTCTTCAACTTGGAAGCCAGGCGCGCAATGGCCGTGGCGGCAATCCGGGCAGCGGAATGCGCTGCAATGTAGCCGCACGTCGTGACGGCGCGTAGCCGGCAAGATTGCCGCCGGCCACGCCGGCTCGACAGCTCAGTCGTCGTTGGCGGCGGCTGTGGCCGGCGCGCGCGGCGGCCGCCGGTACACGAAGGCCGGTGCCGGCGCGGCGGCCTCGCGCTGCGCCAGCGCCTGCAGCGCGGCGTGCGCCGGGGCGCGTTCGCAGACCGGGTCCAGCGTGGCGGCGTCGCCGCTCAGCGCCAGCGCCTGGCAGCGGCAGCCGCCCCAGTCGATCTCGCGCTTCGGGCAGCCCTGGCACACCTCCGGCATCCACGCGCTGCCGCGGAAGCGCACGAAGGCCTCGCCGTCTTCCCAGATCGCCGCCAGCGGGCGCGTGCGCAGGTTCTCGAACACCATGTCCGGCAGGGTCTCGGCGGCATGGCAGGGCAGCACGTCGCCGCGCGGGGAGATGTTGACGAAGCGCTGGCCCCAGCCGCCCATGCAGGCCTTGGGCCGGTGCGCGTAGTAGTCGGGGGTGACGAAATCGATGTGCAGGCGGTCCTGCAGCCGCTGGCGGGCGGCGTCCACCACGGCGACAGTGGCGTCGATCTGCGCGCGGCTGGGCATCAGCGCGGCGCGATTGCGCAGGCCCCAGCCGTAGTATTGGGTATGGGCCACTTCCAGGCGTTCGGCGCCGAGGTCCAGCGCCAGCTCGATCATCGCCGGCACGCGTTCGGCGTTGTGGCGGTGGATCACCGCATTGATCGTCAGCGGCAAGTCGAGGGCGCGCACTGCCGCGGCGAACGCGCGCTTCTTCGCCAGGCTGTCGCGGTAGCCGGCGATGCGGTCGGCACCGGCGGCGTCGGCGTCCTGGATGCTCAACTGCACGTGTTCCAGCCCGGCCGCGGCCAGGGCGGCCAGCATCGGCGCGCCGCCGGCCACGCCGGAGGTGATGAGGTTGCTGTACAGGCCCAGCGCGCGCGCATGCGCGACCAGCGCGGGCAGATCCTTGCGCAGCATCGGTTCGCCGCCGGAGAAATGCGCCTGCAGCACGCCCATCGCCGCGGCCTGGTCCAGCGCCGAGCGCCAGCCAGCGGTGTCCAGTTCCTCGCGCAGGCCGGCCAGTTCGATGGGGTTGGAGCAGTACGGGCAGGCCAGCGGGCAGCGGTGGGTCAGCTCCAGCAGGATCGACAGCGGCGGCGGCACCGGCGCGCTCATGCGCGCAGCAACCGCTTGGCGTGCAACTGCTGCGCCAGCTCGCACACGTCGCGTGCGACCTCGTCCGGCTCGGCCTCGAATTCGGCGGCCAGTTCCGCGGCGATCGTCGCCAGGCTGCGATTGCCATCGCAGCGCGAGACGATGGCGTGGGCAATCTCGTCCAGTTCGATCACCCGCTCCGGCGCCAGCAACACCCACTGCGCGCGGGCGCGGTCGTGCTGCAGGCGCACGCCGGCGGCGAGCCGTGGCTGGCTGCTGGCGTCCAGTACGCTCATGCCGGGGCCTGCGCCGGGTCCGGGGCGAATGCGTCCGGCCAGGCCACGCCCGGCTGCACGTAGGCGAAGTGCAGCGCATCCAGTTGCGACCACAGCACGCCGCACTTGAAGCGCAACGCGTCCTGCACCAGTTGCTGCTTCTCCACGGTGTCGGCGTGGCGCTTGACGTAGTCGAGGGCGAAGTCCGAATCGCGCGGCGCCTCGTGCAGGCGATGCTCGAAGTACGCCAGTGCCTCGCGCGAGACGAAATCGTAGTGCTGCAGCATGCCGGCGACGCGGTGGCTGATGATGCCCGGCGCGAACAGTTCGGTGAGCGACGACGCGATGGACTCGAGCAGGCTCTTTTCGCGCACGAAGTGCAGGTAGCCCTGCACCGCGAAGCGGGTGCCGGGCAGCAGGCCGCGGCCGGACTGCACCAACTCGCGATCCAATCCCAGCGCGTCGGTCAGGTGCAGCCAGCGGGCGATGCCGCCTTCGCCGTCGGCGCTGCCGTCGTGGTCGACGATGCGCTGGCGCCAGATCCGGCGCAGCGCCGGGTCGTCCATGCGCGCCAGGATCGCCGCGTCCTTGAGCGGGATGCAGCGCTGGTACTCGTAGCGGTTCAGCGCCCAGGCCTGGACCTGGCCGCGGTTCAGGCGCCCGCTGTGCAGCAGGGCGTGGAAGGGATGCTGGTCGTGGTACAGCCGCGCGCCGATCGCGCGCAGCGCGGTTTCCAGCTGCTCGGGGCTGAGCAATGTGGTCACGGGCTCGGTCTCGCAGGGGCTGTGTGGTGCGGGATCACAGTGCGATCTCCATGCCGTCGTGGGCCACGTCCCAGCCGTGCGCGGCGACCGTGGCGCGCTCGGGGGAGCCGGCGTCGAGGATCGGGTTGGTGGTGTTGATGTGGATGAAGACCTTGCGTGCCACCTGCAGGTCGGCGAAGGCGCGCAGGGTGCCCGCCTCGCCATCGATGCTCATGTGGCCCATGCGCTGGCCGGTCTTGGCGCTGACGCCGAGCTGCACCAGTTCGTCGTCGCGCCACAGGGTGCCGTCGAAGAACACCAGCTCGGCGCCGCGCAGGCGCTCGCGCAGGGCATCGGTCAATACGGCGCAGCCGGGGATGTAGTGCACGCGGTGCCGGCCGTCGTCGATGGTCAGGCCCAGCGTCTCCTCGGCGGAGCCGGCCAGGTCGCCGCTGTGGCGGCTTTCCATGAACAGCGGCACCTTGCCCGGCACCGCGAACGGCGTGACCTGCAGCCCCAGCAGCGACAGCGGCGTGTCCAGGGCGAAGGGGTGGCGATGCACGTAGGCCGGGTGCAGCGCGTCGAACACCGGGTTCTGCGCCAGCAGCTCGAGCACACGGCCACTGGCGTACAGGTCGAAGCGCTGGCTTTCGCGCATCGACAGCAGGCCGGCGATATGGTCGATCTCGCCGCTGGTCAGCAGCACCGCCTCGATCGGCGAATGGCGCTGCTCGCGCTGCGGCCACAGCGCTGGGGTGGCCAGCACCTGCTGGCGAAAATCGGGCGAGGCGTTGATCAGCAGCCAGCGCTGGCGGTCGACGCTGACCGCGATGCTGGCCTGGGTACGGCGTTGGGCACCCGGATGTTGCTGCCACGCGCGTTGGCTCGCGGGCGTGTGGCAGTTCCACTGCGGGTGCCCTCCGCCTGCCGCCGATCCCAATACGATGAGGTGCATCCGGTCTCCGTCTTTAGCGCATGGCCGGTCGCGCGTCGGTCGCGGGAAGGGAGGAGCGCGCGGGTCAGAGCTCGCCGGAGGCGTAGCAGTTGATTTCCGCGCCGACGCAGATCTCGCGGATCACAGGCTTGTTCCACTTCTTCATGTGCGTTCCTCTTCGAGTCGGTCTAGGGGTCGACGGCCGCGGCGCATGCAGGACAGAAGCGGGTGGCCGTCGCGCTCGAGCATAGGCGCGGGGGTTGGGGCGGTTGTGAAATTCCGGTAAAAGCGCCGCAAGTCGCAACCGGGTCACAGTGAGCTGGCGGTGCGTATCTGCGCCGCACGCCGCGGGCGCGCCGTCGGCGCAATTGTGAGAACGCGCACAAGCGCGCTAGTGTAGGCGGCACCGTTTCGTCGACTGCGTCCGTCCTTGAACCACACCGCCCACTCCGGCCTGGAGGCGTTGCTGCAGCGCCCGGCGGCCGCGACCCTGGCGCCCGCCCTGCGCGCGGCGCTGTTGCAAGCCTGGCAGGACCAGCCCGAGCCACCGCGGCTGCCGTGGCCGGTGCTGGCCGATACCCTGGACGCGCTGGCGCTGCTGTCCGCCGACGAGGCCGCGCTGCTGGCCGCGCTGCTGTTCGACCTGCCGGGCCTGCGCGCACAGTTGCCGCAGCTGCCGGTGGAACCGCCGGCACGGGCGCAGGCGGTCACCGGGTTGCTGGACGCGCAGGACGCCGCCGACCAGGTGTGGGCGCTGCACGCCGGGCGCGAGGCCGGGCGCAACAGCGAGGGCCTGCGCCGGCTGCTGCTGTCGATCGTGCAGGACCTGCGGGTGGTGCCGATCCTGCTAGCGCGGCAATTGGCGCAGATGCGGGTGGCCGACAAGGCACCGGAGGCGCAGCGCCGCGCGCTTGCCCAGCTCACCCGCGACATCCACGCGCCGCTGGCCAACCGCCTGGGCATCTGGCAGCTGAAATGGGAGCTGGAGGACCTGGCGTTCCGGCACCTGGAGCCGGACACCTACCGGCGCATCGCCCGCGAGGTCGACGAGAGCCGGGTGGCGCGGGAGCGCTACATCGAGGCGGTCAAGAAGATCCTGTCCAAGGCGCTGGCCGAGCAGGGCCTGCGCGCGGAGATCAGCGGGCGGCCCAAGCACATCTACAGCATCTGGCGGAAGATGCAGAAGAAGCGCCTGGCCTTCGACCAGCTCTACGACCTGCGCGCGGTGCGGGTGATGGTCGACGACGTCGCCGCCTGCTATGCGGCACTGGGCGTGGTGCACGCGCTGTGGGCGCCGGTGCCCAGCGAGTTCGACGACTACATCGCCCGGCCCAAGGCCAACGACTACCGCTCGCTGCACACCGCGGTGGTCGGCCCGGAAGGGCGCACGATCGAGGTGCAGATCCGCACCCACGACATGCACGCGCAGGCCGAGCTGGGCGTGGCCGCGCACTGGAAATACAAGGAAGGCGGCAAGGGCGCGGAGAAGGCGTTCGATCGCAAGATCACCTGGATGCGGCAGCTGCTGGAGCAGTCGCAGGACGGCGAGCAGGGTGGGCTGGCCGGGGCGCTGGACGCCGAGCTGGTTGAGGACCGGGTCTATGCGTTGACCCCGATGGGCGAGGTGATCGACCTGCCGCAGGGCGCCACCCCGCTGGATTTCGCCTACCACGTGCACACCATGGTCGGGCACCGCTGCCGCGGCGCCAAGGTCAACAACCGCATCGTGCCGCTGACCCACAAGTTGCGCAGCGGCGACCGCGTGGAGATCCTCACCGGCAAGGAAGCCGAGCCGCGCCGCGACTGGCTGTTGCCGGCCAATGGCTACCTGGCCAGCGGACGCTCGCGCGACAAGGTGCGTGCCTGGTTCCACAAGCTCGACCGCGCGCGCAACGTGCAGGCCGGCAAGGAACTGCTGGAACGCGAACTCAAGCGCCTGGGACTGCAGCAGGCCGACTTGTTGCCGGCGGCGAAGAAGTTCCATGCCGATGGCGTGGAGGAGCTGTACATCCAGGTCGCGCTGGGCGACGTCGGCCCCAGCCAGGTCGGGCGCGCCCTGCACGAGGCCGAGCGCGCCGCGGCGCAGCCGGCCGCGCCGGCCATGCCACGGCCGACCGCCCGCCGCACCGGGCTGGGCAAGTCCAAGTTCACCGTGCAGGGCGTGGGCAATCTGCTGGTGCAGCTGGCGCGCTGCTGCCAGCCGGTGGCCGGCGAGCCGATCGCCGGCTACCTGACCCGCACCCGCGGCGTCACCGTGCACCGCAGCGACTGCGCGGCATTCGCGCGGCTCGCCGCGGGCAACCCGCAGCGCGTGCTGCCGGTGGAGTGGGGCCAGGCCGGCGGCGGCTACGAGGTCGACGTGCTGGTGCGCGCGGTGGACCGGCGCTGGCTGCTGAAGGACATCACCAACCTGATCGCCCAGGAAGAGGCGCACGTGCTGGAGATCAACAGCGACAACGTGCGCGACAGCGGCCTGGCGCAACTGCGGTTGCGGCTGAAGGTAGGCGATTACGGGCAACTGTCCACCTTGCTCGGCAAGCTCGATGCGCTGCCGGGCGTGCACGAGGCGCGGCGGCTGGGCTGAGGCGGCTGCGGGGGCGGCCTCAGGCTTGCCTGCGGCCGGTCCGCCAACCAGGTGGGTGGCTGGCGCGACGCACAGCTGTTCGTCATCGGCGCACCGCTAAGCTTGCGCGGTGAGCATGCCGCCAGATCAGGTCAGGGACGAACCCGAGCGCAGGCAGCGGCCAGTGCCGCTGTGGCGCGATCGGCGTGTCTGGCGCTGGGCGCTGGCGGTGCTGCTGGTGCTGGGCATGGCCGTGGTGGTGTTCCGCCGCCCGCTGGCCGACCTGATCTGGCCGGAGACGCGCATCCAGCAATTGCTCGACCAGGGCCACGCGGCGCTGCGCGCGGGCCGGCTCAGCGCCGCCGACGGCAGCGGCGCGCGCGAGCGTTTCGAGGCCGCGCTGGCGCTGGACAGCGATCGCATGCAGGCGCGCGTCGGGCTGGCCGCGACCGGGCGCGCGGCGCTCGGGCAGGCGCGCGCGGCGCTGGCCGCCGGCCGCTACCCGCAGGCGCACGCGGCGCTGGCCCTGGCGCGCGCGCTGCAGGTGCCGCGCGCCGATGCCGATCGCATCGAGGCGGCGTTGCGCACGCGTGAGGCCGCGCACGCCGGCATCGATCAACTGCTGCAGCGGGCGGCGCAGGCGCGCCGCGACGGGCATCTGGACGATGGCCCGGACGCGGCGCTGCCGCTGTACCAGCGGGTCCTCGAGTTCGCCCCGGAGCGCACCACGGCGCTGGAAGGTCGCGAGGATGCGCTGTCGGAACTGCTGCAGCACGCGCGAACTGCGCTGGCGCGCGGCGACCTGGCCGCCGCCGCGGCGCTGGTGGAGCGCGCGCGCGGCTACGACGCCGGCCATGTCGACCTGCCCGAGACCCAGGCGGAACTGAATCGGGCGCTGGAGCGCCTGCAGCGCGAGGCCGAACAGGCCCTGCGCCGGCAGCGCCTGGACGCGGCGGCGCGCGCCTTCGCGCAGTGGCGCGCGGCGGTGCCGGATGCGGCCGGCGCCAACGACGGCCTGGAGCGGGTGGCTGCGGCCTATGCCCTGCAGGCGAGCCGTGCCGCCGCCGATTTCCGTTTCGGCGAGGCCGAGCGCGCGCTGCGCAAGGGCCAGGCGCTGGCACCCGACAGTCGTGCCCTGGCCGATGCCAGGCAGGCGCTGCAGCGCGCCCGTCAGAGCCAGGCGACGCCGCAATCGCGGATATCGCCGGCTGAGCGCGAGCGGCGCCTGCAGCGCCTGCTGGCCGATCTGCAGGCCGCCGAGGCGCGAAGCGACTGGTTGACCCCGCCCGGCGCCAGCGCCTACGACAGCTTGCTGGCGGCGCAGATCCTGGCGCCGCGCGATGCGCGGGTGCGCGCGGCCGAGCAGCGCGTGCTGGCGGCGCTGCGGCGCTGTTTCGACGATGCCATGCGCGGCAACCGGGTGCTGGCGGCCAGCGCCTGCTACGACGCCTGGCGCGCATTGGCGCCGGGCGGCAACGGCCTGGCCAGCGCCCGCCGGCGCCTGGCGCAGCGCTGGCTGGCGGTCGGCGACGAGCGCCTGAGCGGCGGCGATGCCGCCTTCGCGCGGCAGGCGCTGCAGCGCGCCCGCGCGATCGATCCGGCCACCCCGGAACTGGCGGCCTTCGAGCGCCGTCTGCGCAGCCTCAGTCCCGGGCGTTAGCGCGGGCGGTGAGGTTCAGGGGCCGTCACTCGGCTGGTGGCGTGGCGCGTCGGGACTGAAGTCCCTCCCACAGGGGGCGCTCGGAAATGCCGGTGATCGTTGTGTATCTGCACCTGTGCGTCGTGCTCTGCATCGCCCAACGCGATCCTTGGCGATAGCCACTGCAGGTCAAGGATCCGCTTCGTTTCCACACGTGGCCCAAGCAGCGGTGATACTGGCAGCACCGTTGTGGGAGGGACTTCAGTCCCGACCCGATAGACCGCAACGCCCGTCGGGGCTCAGTCCAGGAACGCCTCGCGCACGGTGGCGCGGGCGGCGTCCAGCGAGAAGTGGGTCTCGATGTTGCGCAGGCCGTTGTCGGCCAGCCGCTGCCACAGCACCGGATCGGCGTAGAGCCGCGCGATGGCGTCCGCGAACGCCGCGGCGTCGTCGGCGATGAGCACGTCCTCACCGTCGCGCAGGTGCATGCCTTCCACCGCGCACGCGGTGGCCACCACCGGCTGGCCGTGAGCCATGCTCAGGTTGACCTTGCCCTTGACCCCCGCGCCGAAACGCAGCGGCGCCACGGCGATGCGCATGCCATCCATGTAGGCGGCGATGTCGGGCACGTGGCCGAGCAATTCGACACCGGCGGTGGCCTCGCCGAGGCGGCGGATGTCCTCCGGCATGTCCGCGCCGATGCAGTGGAAGCGCACCTCCGGCAGGCGCATGCGCACCGCCGGGAACACCTCCTGCAGGAACCAGCGCACTGCGTCCACGTTGGGCGCATGGCGGAAGCCGCCGACGAACACCAGGTCGCGACGCTGCGCCCACGGCAGGCCGGGGCCGGCGACCTCGTGCAGGTTCGAGATCAGCGCCGTGCGCACCTGCGGCGCCTCGCGCTGCAGCTGTTCGCGTTCGACCGCGCTGACCAGCACGGTCACATCGACTTGCGCCATCACCTCCAGCTCGCGCATGCGGGTGCGCTCGGCCTCGCGCAACAGGCGCGCATCGCCAGCGAGTTCGGCGCCGCGGCGCTCGCGCAGGTAGTGCAGGTCCACGGTGTCGAACAGCCGCCGCGCCTGCGGCGCGAACCGCTGCAGCAGCGGCAGGCAGGCATGGGCGACGTGGTGGCGCACCAGCAGCACGCTGTGGAACCGCGTGCCGTGTTGCTGCAGGAACCAGGTGAGGTTCTTCAAATAGGGCGCGTACCACACCTCCACGCCGAGCCGCTGCAGCGCCTCGCTGTGGCGGCTGGCATAGCTGCGCTCGCTGGGCACGAACACCACGTGCGCGCCTTCCTGCAGCAGCAGGCGGATCAGGTTGAGCTGGCGCAGCGAAGCGGAGTCGCGGTCCGGCTGCGGCAGCGCTTCGTCCAGGATCAGCACCTGGCGCTGCTGCCGGTGCAGCAGGGCCGGCGTCGGCACCTCGCCGGGCGCGAGGTGTTGCGGCAGCACCTCGGCCCACTTGGCGGCGAAGATCGCGCGGTTGCGCACCTGGTAGGCCTTGACCCCGCTGCCGGTGTCGGTGCCGTTGCTGGTGCCTTCGTCGTGCACCACGCGGCTTGCCGGCTGCATCAGCGTACGCAAGCCGGCGGCGCGCACCGCGAATGCCAAGTCGGTGTCTTCGTAGTAGGCCGGCATGTAGCGCGTATCGAAGCCGCCCAGTGCCAGGAAGCGCGCGCGTTCGATCGCCAGTGCCGCGCCGCTGCCATAGTCGACGTCGCGCAGGTAGGCGTAGCGCGGATCGTCGGGCGATTCGAAGCGGCCGTAGCTCCAGGCGCTGCCGTCGGCGAAGACCGTGCCGCCGGCATCCTGCAGGCGGCCGTCGGGATACAGCAGTTGCGCGCTGACCAGGCCGGCCTCCGGCACCTGCGCGAAGGTGTCCAGCAGCGCGTCCAGCCAGCCCGGCTGCGGCACCGTGTCGTTGTTGAGGAACACCAGGTAGCGGCCCTGCGCACGCGCGGCGCCATCGTTGCAGGTGGCGATGAAGCCGCCGTTGCGCTCGCGCACGTGGTAGTGCAGGCCGACCACCTGCGGCAACCACTGTGCGGTGGCGTCGCTGCTGCCGTCGTCGATCACCAGGATCTCGCAGGGCGCGGCCGGCGCGTGCGCAGCCAGCGCGCGCAGGCAGGCGAGGGTATGGTCGACGTGGTTGTAGACCGGGATCACGATGCTGACCAGCGGCGCCGGACTGTTCGGCACCGCGAACGGCGCGAACGGTGCCGGCGCCACCGCGAACAGCGCGCGCTGCGGCGGCGGCAGCGGTTGCGCATGCACGCGCAGGCGCTGCCAGGTGCTGCGCCAGCCGCGCGTGCGCAGGCTGGTCAGGCCGCGCCGGACCAGGCCGGCCAGGCGGTTCAGGGCGTAGCGCGCATTCGCCCACGACATCGACATCCGGTACCACTCCAACTTAAACGAAGAGGCCCCCGCGCCGCGCTGCCCGCTGGGCTGCGCTAGACTCGGCGGAATTTACATTCTCGCATTCCCGTGCCCCGACGCTACGACGATCACGACACCGACGATCAGGACGACGCCCTGGACAGCCCCGCCGCAGTATGGCGCCGGCGTCTGCTCACCTGGGGCCTGGCCGCCGCCGCACTCGGCCTGGGCTTCCTGATTCCGTACACGGTCTATCTGAACAAGCAGGTCACCCAGCGGTTCGGCGAACTGCGCTGGCAGATTCCCACCCGCGTGTACGCGCGGCCGCTGGTGCTGGCGCCGGACACTGCGATGGACCCGCAGACGCTGAAGACCGAACTGGATGCGGCCAGCTATCGCGCCGACGCCGGCGCCGAGCGTCCCGGCAGCTACCAGCAGGACGGCAGCCGCTTCGTCATCGCCAGTCGCGGCTACGTCGACGTCGACGGCCGGGTCGCGCCGCGCCGCATCGAGGTCGGCCTGGGCGGCGGTCGCGTGGTGGCGCTGCGCGATGCGCAGACGCGCAAGTCGCTCAAGGCCGCGCGCCTGGATCCGGCGCGCATCGCCACGCTGTACGGACAGAAGCAGGAAGAGCGGCGCCTGGTGCGCGTGGACGAGGTGCCGGAACTGCTGGTCACCGGCCTGCAGGCGGTGGAAGACCGCGACTTCAACTCGCACCACGGCATCGACCTCAGCGGCATGGTCCGCGCGGCCTGGGTGATGGTGCGTTCCGGCGGCAAGAGCCGGCAGGGCGCCAGCACCCTGACCCAGCAGCTGGCGCGCAGCGGCCTGCTCGGCATCGGCAAGGAACAGACCGTCACCCGCAAGTTCAACGAGATCCTGTACGCGCTGATCATGGAGGCGCGCTACGACAAGCGCACCATCCTGGAGGCGTATCTCAATCAGGTGTACCTGGGTCAGCGCGGCAGCCAGGCGGTGCATGGCGTGGCCTCGGGCGCGGAGTTCTGGTTCGGTCGTGAACTCGATGCGCTGGCGCCGGAACAGGTGGCGCTGCTGATCGGCCTGGTCAAGGGGCCGTCCTACTACGACCCGCGGCGCTATCCCGAGCGCGCGCTGGATCGGCGCAACTTCGTGCTGGGCAAGCTGCGCGAGAGCGAGCTGATCGACGAGCCGACCTATCGCAAGGCGCTGGCCGCGCCGCTGGGCGTGCCGGCCAATCCCGGCCTGGTCGCCGCCAACCGCTTCCCGGCCTATGTCGACCTGGTGCGGCGCCAGCTAGCGCGCGATTACCCGGAAAGCGCGCTGCAGGGCGCCGGCCTGAGCGTGCTCACCGGCATGTCGCCGTCGGCGCAGGCCTATGCCGAGGGCGCGGTGACCCGCACCATCACGTCGTTGGAAACCAACAAGAAGCGCCCGCCGCTGCAGGCCGGCCTGGTGCTCACCGACACCCACAACGGCGAGGTGCTGGCGGTGGTCGGCAGCCGCGACGTGGCCCAGCCCGGCTTCAATCGCGCGATCGAGGCGCAGCGCCAGGTCGGTTCGCTGCTCAAGCCCTTCGTGTACCTGCTGGCGCTGGCGCAGCCGGACCGCTATTCGCTGGCCAGCTGGGTCGACGACACCCCGGTCACCGTGCAATTGGGCCGCGGCCGCAACTGGAGCCCGGGCAATTCCGACGGCCGCAGCCATGGCACGGTGCGCGTGGTCGATGCGCTGGCGCACTCCTACAACCAGGCCACGGTGCGCATCGGCATGCAGGTCGGGCCGGAGCGCGTGGCGCAGCTGGTGAAGGTGCTGGCCGGCATCGAGGCCGAGGTCAATCCCTCGCTGATCCTCGGCGCGACCGACCAGAGTCCGTACGCGATGGCGCAGCTGTACCAGTTCCTGGCCTCCGGCGGCGAGATCCAGCCGCTGCATGCGGTGCGCGGCGTGCTCGATCCGCAGGGCAAGCTGCTCAAGCGCTACGACAAGACCCCGGCGCCGGCGCAGGAGGGCGATTCCATCGCCGCCAACCTGGTCGGCATGGCGCTGCAGCAGGTGGTCAGCAACGGCACCGCGCGGCAGTTGCTCAGCGATGGCCTGGGCAAGCTGACGCCGGCCGGCAAGACCGGCACCAGCAACGACGGCGTGGACAGCTGGTACGCCGGCTACACCGGCGATCACCTGGCGGTGATCTGGATCGGCAACGACCAGAACAAGCAGACCGGCCTGTACGGCGCCACCGGCGCGATGCGGGTGTGGTCGGGCATCTTCTCGCGGCTGCCGAGCGCGCCGTTGCAGGTGCAGGGCAAGGGCATCGACTGGCAGTGGATGGATCCGGTGGGATACAACAGCACCGACCCGAGCTGCCCCGGCGCGCGCCAGTTCCCGTTCGTGGTCGGTTTCGTGCCCGCGTATGCCGCCTGCACGCCGCCGCAGGCGCTGCCGGACGAGGCCGCGCCCGCCGAGGGCGAACGCCAGGGCGGCGGCTGGCGCAGCTGGTTCGGCCTGGACAAGAAGAAAGACCCGCCTGCCGATGCGGCCGCGCCGCCGCCGGCGCATTGATTCCCGGATTCCGGATACCGCTCATGACCCCACGTACTCCCGCCATCGCCGCCCTCAGCCTGCTGCTCGCCTCCTGCGTCAGCGCGCCGCCGCCGCCGCCCCCGGCCGCGCCGGTGGACACCACCACGCCGGCGCAGCGCATCGCCGCGATCGACGCCAGCGGCGGCGCCGACGACACCGAGCTGAGTGTGCAGCCGCTGCGCGATCCGGAAGTCGAGGACCTGCGCGAGAGCGCCAAGCGCAAGCGCACCGCCGGTGATTTGGCCGGTGCCGCCGCGGCGCTGGATCAGGCGCTGAAGCTGGTGCCGGAGGACCCGGCGCTGCTGCAGGACCGCGCCGAAGTGGCGCTGCTGCAGAAGGATGATGCGCAGGCCGAAGCCTTCGCCAAGCGCGCCATCGACCTGGGCTCGCAGACCGGCCCGCTGTGCCGCCGCCACTGGGCGACCATCGAACAGGCGCGCCTGGCCCGCGGGCAGAAGGAAAACGCCGCCTCGGCGCATGCGCAGATCGCGGGGTGCACGGTGCCTGGGATCAAGAGGTACTGAGGGCGGGGATTGGGGAGTTGGGATTGGGGATTGGCAGGAGCGCATTTCCGCGCGTGCAGGCTGAAGTCCCTCGTTGGCGTGTCCTGCGGCTTGTTGGGCGAACGCACTGATCCGCGACGCACGCGCCTTCTGCTTTTACCAATCCCCAATCCCGACTCCCCAATCCCGGCAGCACCCCCATGTCCTTAGCCCATGCCAGCACCGAAGCGCTCAGCGAAGGCGGTGCGCTTGCGCGCCAGCTCGATGCCTTCGTGCCGCGGCCGGCGCAGTTGCGGTTGACCGCGGCGATCGCCGAGGCGTTCGAGCAGCGCGACGTGCTGCTCGCCGAGGCCGGTACCGGCACCGGCAAGACCTATGCGTATCTGGTGCCGGCGCTGCTGTCGGGGCTGAAGACCATCGTCTCCACCGGCACCCGCGCGCTGCAGGACCAGCTCTATCACCGCGATCTGCCGCGGGTGCGGGCGGCGCTGGGCGTGGGCCTCAGCAGCGCGCTGCTGAAGGGGCGCGCCAATTACCTGTGCAAGTACCGCCTGGAGCAGGCCCGCGGCGAGCCGCGGTTCACTGCGCGCGAGCAGGTCGCGCAGTTCCAGCGCATCGTCGCCTGGAGCGGGCGTACTCGCTTCGGCGACATCGCCGAACTGGACGCGCTGGCCGACGATTCGCCGCTGCTGCCGCTGGTCACCTCCACCGTGGACAACTGCCTGGGCACCGAGTGTCCGTTCTGGGGCGAGTGCTTCGTGGTGCAGGCGCGGCAGCGCGCGCAGGCCGCCGACCTGGTGGTGGTCAACCACCACCTGCTGCTGGCCGACCTGGCATTGAAGCAGGAAGGCTTCGGCGAGATCCTGCCCGGCGCGCAGGCCTTCGTGATCGACGAGGCGCACCAGTTGCCGGAATTGGCGGCGAACTTCTTCGGCGAAGGCTTCGGCATGCGCCCGCTGCAGGAACTGGCGCGCGATTGCGTGGCCGAGAGTCGCCATGTCGCCGGCGCGCTGGCCAGCCTGCAGGCGCCGGTGCAGGCGATCGAGCAGACCCTGCGCGAACTGCGCGCGGCGATGGAGGGCCTGCCGGCGCGCGGCACGCAGTGGCGGCTGCTGGCCAAGCCGCAGGTGCGCGACGGCTTCGATGCGCTGCTGGCCGATCTGGCGCGGCTGCAGGAGCCGCTGGCGGTGCTGCGCGAGGCCTCGCCCGGTTTCGACGCCTGCGCGGCGCGCGCGCGCGAACTGCGCACGCGGCTGGGCCGCTGGCTCGGCGAGGATGCGCCGATTCCGGATTTCGAGGCCGAGCCGGAAGCGGACGCGCCGTCCAACGACGTGCTGTGGTACGAGCTGACCCCGCGCGGCTTCCGCTGCCAGCGCACGCCGCTGGATGTGTCCGGGCCGCTGCGCGCGCATCGCGAGGCCTCGCGCGCGGCCTGGGTGTTCACCTCGGCGACGCTGGCGGTGAAGGGCGAGTTCGAGCACATCGCCACGCGCCTGGGCCTGAGCGACCCGATGACCTTGCTGCAGCCCAGCCCGTTCGACTGGGCGCGGCAGGCATTGTGCTACCTGCCGGCGCTGCCCGATCCCGCCGCGCGCGGCTTCGGCACCGCGTTGATCGCCGCGCTGCAGCCGGTGCTGGAGGCCTCGCAGGGCCGTGCCTTCCTGCTGTTCGCCTCGCACCGTGCGCTGCGCGAGGCGGCCGAGGCACTGCGCGACGGCCCCTGGCCGCTGTTCGTGCAGGGCGAGGCGCCGCGCGCGACCTTGCTGCAACGCTTCCGCGCCTCCGGCAACGGCGTGCTGCTCGGCTCGGCCAGCTTCCGCGAGGGCGTGGACGTGGTCGGCGATGCGCTGAGCGTGGTGGTGATCGACAAGCTGCCGTTCGCCGCGCCCGACGATCCCGTGTTCGAGGCGCGCCTGGACGCGATCCGCCGCGACGGCGGCAACCCGTTCCGCGACGAACAGTTGCCGCAGGCGGTGATCGCGCTCAAGCAGGGCGTGGGCCGGCTGATCCGCAGCGAGCGCGATCGCGGCGTGCTGGTGCTGTGCGACCCGCGCCTGCTGAGCAAGTCCTACGGCCGCACTTTCCTGGAGTCGCTACCGCCGTTCGCCCGTACCCGCGACGTGGAGGACGTCCGCCAGTTCTTCGCCGCCGAAGTCCCGACGCTGGGCGATAATCCCGACACGGGCACGTCGCCGCCATCCGACTAGCCGGCGCGCCGCTCTTGCTTTTGCGAATCCCCAATCCCGAATCCCCAATCCCGGCTTCTCAATGAACCTCCTCGCCTTCGAAACCTCCACCGAAGCCTGCTCCGTCGCCGTGCTGGTCGGCGACCGCGTGCTGGAGCGCTTCGAGCTGGCGCCGCGGCGGCATGCCGAGCTGGCGCTGCCCTGGGCCGAGCAGCTGCTGGCCGAGGCCGGCATCGGCCGCCGCCAGCTCGATGCGGTGGCCTTCAGCCGCGGCCCTGGCGCGTTCACCGGGGTGCGCTTGGCGATCGCGGTCGCGCAGGGCATCGCCCTGGCCCTGGACCTGCCGGTGTTGCCGGTGTCCACGCTGCAGGTGCTGGCGCTGCGCGCGCCAGCGGATGCGCCGCGGGTGCTGGCGGCGATCGATGCGCGCATGGGCGAGGTCTACGCCGCTGCCTACGCGCGGCAGGCAGATGGCAGCCTGCAGGCCCTGACCGCGGAGCAGGTGCTGAATCCGGAAGCTTTCGTGTTGCCGGAGCCGGAGGCGGCCTGGGCCGCGGTGGGTACCGGGCTGGCGGCGGTCGATGGCAGCTTGCAGCGCCGCTTCGGCACGCATTGGCGCAGCGCCGATGCGCAGGCGCTGCCGCACGCCGCCGACCTGCTGACCCTCGCCGCGGCCGCATACGCGCGCGGCGACGGGATCGCGCCGGAACGCGCCGAGCCGGCCTACCTGCGCGACAACGTCGCCCTGACCCTGGCCGAGCAACAGGCGCAGCGGGCCGCACGATGACCGGTGGCGTTGCGCCTGGCGGCCGCTTCCGCGGCTGTCTGCTGGGGCTGGCGGTGGGCGACGCGCTGGGGACCACGCTGGAATTCAAGGCGCCCGGCAGCTTCGCGCCGATCGACGACATGGTCGGCGGCGGCCCGTTCGAGCTGCAGCCTGGGCAGTGGACCGACGACACCTCGATGGCGCTGTGCCTGGCCCACAGCCTGCTGTACCGGCAGGGCTTCGACGCCGCCGACCAGATGAACCGCTACTGCAACTGGTACCAGCACGGCTACCTGAGCAGCACCGGCACGTGTTTCGACATCGGCAACACCGTGCGCGCGGCGCTGGAGCGCTACCTGCAGGGCGGGCCGGCGTTCAGCGGCAGCGACGATCCGCGCGCGGCCGGCAACGGCGCGCTGATGCGGCTGGCGCCGGTGGCGATGTTCTATGCGCAGCGCCCCGACGAACTGGCCGAGCGCGCCGCCGACAGTTCCCGCACCACCCATGCCGCGGCCGAGGTGCTGGATGCCAGCCGGCTGTTCGCCTTCCAGCTGCGTGCCGCGCTGCGCGGCGACGCTCGTGCGCACGTTCTGCAGCCGGCGGACGCACCACCGATGCAGACCCCGGCGCTGCGTGCGCTGGCCGTGCGCGACCACGCGGCGGTGCCGGCAACGCAGATCCGCGGCACCGGCTACGTAGTCGATGCCCTGTCGGCGGCGCTGTGGTGTTTCGCCACCACCGGGTGCTTCGCCGACGCGGTGCTGCGCGCGGCCAACCTGGGCGACGACGCCGACACCACCGCGGCGATCTGCGGACAGTTGGCCGGCGCCTTCTACGGCCTCGATGGGATCCCCGCGGCCTGGCGCACGCGCGTGCAGGATGCCGCCGAGATCATGGCCTTGGCCGATCGCCTGCACGCGGCCAGCCTCGCACCCTGAGGCCGTGCAGGGTGCCGGCCGCCAGCGGCCGGCACCCGTGCGCACCGCCAGCGCGCCTCGGAGCGGCCAACAAAACGATTGCGCAGCCGCCAGGCCGGCGCGGACGCCACCGACCTGGCGACTGCTCGCGACGTTTTGTCAGCCACGCTTAGTAGTCGTAGCTGACGCTCAGCCGCAGCGAGCGCGGCGCCTGGCGCAGCAGGGCCGCGCCATACACCGGGTCCGGGTTCCCCGGGCCCGTCTCCGAGTACGGATACTTCCACAATGTGGCCTGGCCGTTGAAGACGTTGAACACGTCCAGGGTAAAGGCCAGTTTGCGCTCGGCGTAGGCCGGCCGCCACGACACGCCGAGATCCAGTTGCTGCAGCCAAGGCAGGCGGCCCTGGCTGCCTGGAGGCGCCGGCTGGCCTTCGTAATAGTGATAGGCAATGCCATAGCCGGAGGGGTCGCTGTGGTCGGGGCCGTAGGAACCCAGTGCACTGAACGGCGAACCGGAGATCAGCTTGAGGTTGGCCGACACCAGCCATGCGGGGTTGATCTGGTAGTAGCCGTAGAACTTGAACTGATGGGTGTGGTCGTTGCTCTGCGGGCCGTTCGTGTGCTTCATCAGCTGCGCATAGTCCCAGGCCTGGGTGGTGGATACCGCGGTCTGGCCGATGCCCGACAGCAACTGGCCCTCGGTGGTGCCGTAGCTGCGCGACCAGGTGTAGTCGAAGCGGCCGTACCAGCGCTGGTCGAACGGATGCTCCAGCGACAGGTTGAGTCCGTAGTAGTTGCGCTTGAACGCGGGGAAGCCGAACTGCGCGTTGCTCAGCGGCACCTTGACGTAGTTGCCCGAGGTGTCGACCAGGGTGAAGGTGTTGGCCCGGCCCGGGTTGATCAGCCAGCAACTGACCGGATTGCTGTCCAGGGTCACCGTGTGCCCTTGCGCCGCGGCGGCGGCGAACACGGTCTCGCTGTCGCAGTAGTCGTCCACGCCGCTGCGCAGGACGCGGTAGGTGCCCTTGGCGCCGTAGACCCAGCTGTCGCCCCACGCCTTGGTGAAGCCGAGGATGAACTCGTCCTGGAACGAGGGCTTGATGCCCTGCGTGGCGACGGTCTTGGGATCGGGCAGGATCCCGTAATAGTTGTTGGACGAGACCGCGCCGGAGATCTGGGTCAGGCCGGTCGGGTAGCCATTGGCGTCGATGCCGCCGTAGGTGTAGTAGGTGGAAGTGGCCAGGGTGGCGCCAGCGGCGTTGAACGCCGGATTCAGCGGCAATGCCAGGTAGTAGCGGCCGGCGTTGCCGTACACCTTGAAGCGCGCATCGCCGTCGACATCCCAGCTGAAGCCCAGCCGTGGCGCCCATTGCCCGCTGGTCTGCTTGATGTACGGCGCGCCGTCGCGGTTGTAGTTGGTGAACTGGTCCAGGCGCAGGCCGAGGCTGAGCAGCAGCCGGTCGTTGACCTGCCAGTTGTCCTCCACGTACTGCGCGCGCTGCGCCGAACGCACCGAGGCCAGTGCGCTGTAGATGTACTTGCGCACGTAATAGCCGTCCTGGCCGTTGGGGTAGCCGCCGGTGGCCGGGACGCCGAGCCCGGTGTTGATCGGCACGTTGGGACTGGCCTGGCCGTAGATCCAGTAATAGCCGTCGCCGGAGGCCACCGACCCGCGGTTGAGCGCGCGTGCGTTCTGGTTGTCGATGCCGATGGTGATGCTGTGCGCGCCGATGGCGTAGTTGAGGTCCAGGCGCAGGTTGTCCGTGCGGTTGCCGCGCGCGGGGTCGACCAGCAGCGAGGTGGTCTGTGCGTTGGTGATCGGGGTGCCGCCGGTGTAGGCCGGGTTCTGGAAGCCGGGGCTGGAGAGATAGGTCAGCGTGTCGTTGTAGCTGGGGTTGCGGCTGTAGTCGTCGGTGCGCTGCTGGCCGTACAGCGCGCTGAAGGTCAGGCGGTCGGTGAGGTAGCCGGTGTACTTGGCGCTCCACAGGTCGCCGCCGGTCTTGGTGGTGTCGGCATCCCCGCGCAGGGCGCCGATGTCGCGGCCGCTGTACTGGGAGTACGTGCCGCGCGTGATGTAGCGGCTGGAGGCGCCGGTGATCTCCAGCAGTTGGCTGTCGCTGATGTTCCAGTCGAGCTTGGCGTACCAGCTCGGCCGGCGGTACTGGTAGTCGTAGTAGTACGGCCCTGGGATGGTCTCGCGCGCACCGTAGAAGCGATCGCCGTCCTGGCGCTGCAGTTCGTAGGCGCCGAAGAAGAACAACCGGTCCTGGATCAGCGGGCCGCCGGCGTAGAGGCTCTGGCTGCTGAGCGTGGAGCCGCTCTTGCTGTCCGGCCGATACAGCGCGCCGTTGCCGGGCGCATACACGTCCTTCTGCGCGGAGCGCAGGCCGTCCGGTTCCCAGGTCGCCTGGCCGCCGAAATGCCATTCGTTGCTGCCGCGCTTGCCGACGGCGTTGAGCACGCCGCCGTCGGAACGGCCGTACTTGGCGCTGTAGCCGCCGGTATAGACCTCCAACTGATCGATGCTGCCGTAGGGCAGGGTCAGCCCGCCCAGCCCGCGCAGCGGGTCGGTGGTGTTGAAGCCATTGATGTAATACGCGTTCTCCGCCGAAGAGGCACCGCCGAAGCTGAGCAATTGCGCGCCGGTCGGGCCGATGTAGGTGCCGCTGCCGCTGTTGCCGGCGACGCCGGGCGCCAGTTGCGCGATGGCCTCCGCCGAGCGGCCCAGCGGCAGGCGCTGCAGCTGTTCGGCGTTGATCACCGTGCGCGAGTCCACGCTGCTGACGTCGATCGCGGCGGCGGCGCGGTCGGCGCTGACCTGCACGCCGGCCAGGCTGGTGGTGGCGGGGCTGAAGGAGACGTCGGTGACGGCACCGACGGTGAGGCCGACACCGTCGCGGCTGCCCAACACACTGCCGTCGGCACCTTTGGCGATGATGGTGTAGGTACCCAGCGGCAACTGGCCGATGCTGTAGCGGCCGCGCGCATCGACAGCGACCTCGCGACTGAGGCCGCTGTCGCTGCGCACCAGGATGCGCTGTGCAGCGGCGGGCGCCTGGCCGGCGACGGCGCCGGTGGTGGACTGGGCCTGGGCCGGCGGAAGAGCGAGGGCGGCACTCAGTGCTAGTGCGAGCAGGGCGGGCCTGCGGAGGGAGCGGTGGTTGTGCATGCGGGGGCGGCTCGGATGGTAGTAGCGGGGCGGGGACCGCCGCGCCGACTCGAATCCGCCCGTCCTGGATGATGCGATGTGCGCGGTAACGTTCCCCCGCTCCATTAACCTTAATGGGACGCCATCACAGAAATGCCGCGTTGTTATGTCGGCGGCAGCAATGGTTATGTCGCTCCCCACCGGGTGTTCCGGGCGACCGTACCCTCACCCCAACCCCTCTCCCGGTGGGAGAGGGGCAGCGCTTCTCCTTCTCCCCTCGGGAGAAGGTGCCCCGAAGGGGCGGATGAGGGTACGGGGCGAAGCCTCGACCTGTTTGCGACCGCCAGGCGTTGCGGCGGCCGTACCCTCACCCCAACCCCTCTCCCGGTGGGAGAGGGGCTAGCGCTTCTCCTTCTCCCCTCGGGAGAAGGTGCCCCGAAGGGGCGGATGAGGGTACGTGCGAAGCCTCGACCTGTTTGCGACCGCCAGGCGTTGCGGCGGCCGTACCCTCACCCCAACCCCTCTCCCGGTGGGAGAGGGGCTAGCGCATCTCCTTCTCCCCTCGGGAGAAGGTGCCCCGAAGGGGCGGATGAGGGTACGGGCGAAGCCTCGACCTGTTTGCGATCACCAGGCGTTGCGGGCGGCCGTACCCTCACCCCAACCCCTCTCCCGGTGGGAGAGGGGCTAGCGCTTCTCCTTCTCCCCTCGGGAGAAGGTGCCCCGCAGGGGCGGATGAGGGTACGTGCGAAGCCTCGAAACGTTTGCTACCGCCAGGCGTTCCGTGGCGGCCGGACCCTCACCCCAACCCTCTCCCCGCGGGAGAGGAGCTACTGCCTGTACTCGCAACTCAGCGGTCGTCGACCAGGCTGCCGCCGGGCAGGAACACCCAGGTGCGGGTGACCTGCAGGATGTCGATGTTGTCGTCGGTGCGCGGCAGCGGCGGGAACGGTTGCGCCAGCTGCACGATCCGCAGTGCGGCGGCATCGAGCATCGGCACGCCGCTGGAGCGCAGGATGCGGCTGCTTTCCAGGCTGCCGTCGCGGCGCACGCCGACGCTGATCACCACCTGGCCGCCGAGCCGGCGTCGCCGCGCTTCGTCGGGATAGTTGAGGTTGCCGACGCGCTCGGCGCGGTCGACCCAGGCGCGCAGGTAGTTGGCGTAGGCGTATTCGCGGGTGCTGGCGGAGACGAACTTGCGGTTCGGGCGCTTGGCGTACTGCTCCGAGCGCAGGTGCACTTCGGCAGCCAGTCGCGCCATTTCGGCATCGCGCTGTTCGCGCTGCGCGTCCACCGGCCGCTGCGGCTCATCGGTGCGCGGCTGGGTCTGGGCCGCCGGCAGCCGTTGCTCGCCGCGCGCGCTGCTGACCACGCGCGGGGTCGGCTCCGGTGCGGCGGCCGCGGTCTGCGCGCGCAGCGCTTGCGGCGCCAGACCGTCCTGGCGCTGCGGCACCACGCCCGGCTGGCTGTCGCGTGGGCGCTGGGGTTTGTCGTGGTCGCCGCCGCCCTGCTGGTTGGCCTGGGCCAGGAAGTCGGCCTGTTTCGGCGTCAGCGGCGTGCTGGTCTGGCTGAAGATCACGTCCAGGGTCGGCACCAGCGGTGCGTCGTCGTCGATCGCAAAGCCCACGCCGAGGATCAGCAGCCCGTGCACGATCAGCGACAGCACCAGGGTGGCGCTGAGCCGTTCGCGCTCGCCGATGCGCGGCGCGGGCGTCGCGGCGGCCGCGCTCATCGCGCCGGGTAGGCCTCGATGGCGTCGAACAGCAGCCCGGCGATGTTGAGTCCGAACTGCGCGTCCAGCTCGCGCACGCAGGTGGGGCTGGTGACGTTGACCTCGGTGAGGTAATCGCCGATCACGTCCAGGCCGACGAAGCGCATGCCGCGCCGCTTCATCTCCGGGCCGACCTGGGCAGCGATCCAGCGATCGCGCTCGCTCAGCGGGCGGCCTTCGCCGCGGCCGCCGGCGGCCAGGTTGCCGCGGAACTCGTCGCCCTGCGGAATCCGCGCCAGGCAGTAGTCCACCGCCACGCCGTCGACCAGCAGGATGCGCTTGTCGCCGGCGCTGATGTCCGGGATGAAGCGCTGCGCCAGGGCCAGCTTGCGGCCGCCGTCGGTCAGCGTCTCCAGGATCACGTTGAGGTTGGGGTCGCCGGTGCCGCTGCGGAAGATCGAGCGCCCGCCCATGCCGTCCAGCGGCTTCAGCACCGCCTGGCCGTGCTCGAGCACGAAGGCCTTCAGCGTGGCGGCGTCGCGGCTGACCAGGGTCGGCGGGCAGCATTGCGGGAACAGCAGGGCGGCCAACTTCTCGTTGAAGTCGCGCAGGCCCTGCGGGTCGTTGACCACCTGCGCGCCAGAGCGCTGGGCCACGCTCAGCACGTGGGTGTCGTAGAGGAACTCGGCATCGAACGGCGGGTCCTTGCGCATCAGCACCACCTGGCCGGGCCCGAACGTCAGCTCGGCGAACGCGTCCAGCTCGAACCAGCCGGCCTTGTCGTCGCGCACCCGCAGCGGCGCGGCCTGGGCCAGCGCGCGGCCGTCGCGCAGGGTCAACCCGCCCGGCCGCACGTAGTGCAGTCGATGCCCGCGGCGCTGCGCTTCCAGCAGCATCGCGAAGGTCGTGTCTTTGGCGATCTTGATGCTGGCGATGGGGTCCATCACCACGATGACATCGAACGGCATGGGGGCACCTGAGAGACTGAGCGGAAGATGGTAGCGGGTCGACGGGGGCGCCGCGCACCGGGTGTCGGGCGCGGCCGCGCGGTGTCGCACGTTATCCGCCAAACTGTGACATAGTTTGTGCTGTTACGTGGTTCAACGCAGACCGGCAGCGGCGGCCTTGACAGTCGCAGCGGGTCTTGGGATACATGGCGTTTCGCAGCGAAGCCGGATCCGATGAAGCGTCGCGCGCTTGGGGGCAAGTGATGAGTGAAAACACGACTGCGGGTGGGGAACTCGCAGGCTTGCGGGTGATGGTGATCGACGATTCGAAAACAATCCGTCGTACCGCCGAAACATTGCTGAAGCGCGAAGGGTGCGAAGTGGTGACGGCCACCGACGGCTTCGAGGCCTTGGCCAAGATCGCCGACCAGCAGCCGCAGATCATTTTCGTGGACATCATGATGCCGCGGCTGGACGGCTATCAGACCTGCGCGCTGATCAAGGGCAACCAGCTGTTCAAGGCCACGCCGGTGATCATGCTGTCCTCCAAGGACGGCCTGTTCGACAAGGCGCGCGGGCGCATCGTCGGGTCCGAGCAGTACCTCACCAAACCCTTTACACGCGAAGAGCTGCTGGGCGCGATCCGTACATACGTCAACGCCTGACCAGGGGGAAAGGCAGCAATGGCCCGTATCTTGTTGATCGAGGACTCACCGACCGACCGGGCGGTGTTCACGCAATGGCTGGAAAAAGCCGGGCACCAGGTGCTGTCCACCGACAACGCGGAGGACGGGATCAAGCTGGTCCGCGAGCAGGCGCCGAACCTGGTGCTGATGGACGTGGTGCTGCCGGGCATGAGCGGCTTCCAGGCCACCCGTGCGCTGTCGCGCGACGAGGCCACCCGGCACATCCCGGTGCTGATCATCAGCACCAAGAGCATGGAGACCGACAAGGTCTGGGGCATGCGCCAGGGCGCCACCGACTACATCGTCAAGCCGCCGCGGGAAGACGAGCTGATCGCCCGCATCAAGCAATTGGTGGGCTGACATGCGCTCGCCCTTCGACATCCTCGAGGCCTACGAGCGGCGCAGCCTGGCGCACGCGGTGCAGATGCCCGAACGCGCGTTCGACGACGACGTCTGGCGCGGGGTCGGCTACCGCGTCGGCAAGCGCCACCTGGTGTCGGATTTCCGCGAAGTGGTGGAGATCGTGCGCATGCCGCCGGTCACCCCGGTGCCGGGCGCGCAGCCGTGGCTGCTCGGCGTGGGCAACCTGCGCGGCAACCTGTTCCCGGTGGTCGACCTGAAACAGTTCCTGGAAGGCGAGCGCACCACGCTGCAGGAAGGCCAGCGCGTGCTGATCATGCGCCAGAGCGGCGGCGACGTGGCCCTGACCATCGACGAGCTGTTCGGCCAGCGCAGTTTCACCGAGGCGCAGGCGGTGGAGCCGGGCGATCTGGCCCAGGGCCGCTACGCGCATTTCATCGACCGCGCCTTCCGCGGCGACGCCCAGGACTGGGGCGTGTTCTCCCTGTCGCTGCTGTCGCGCACTCCCGAATTCCGGCAAGCCGCCGCCTGAGCGCGCGCGCTGCCTCCGCATCGAAGACCGAGGTCGCATCATGAGTACTGCTCCGGACGCCCGCAAGGCCAGCAAGCTCGGCAGCGTGGGCACGAGTTTCTGGCTGGGCCTGCTGGCGTTGTCGCTGGTCGTGTTCGGCGCCAACACCGGCGTGGCCACCTGGCAGGGCAACCGCCTGGCCGGCGCCAGCACCGGCGCGGCCGACCTGCAGGTGCTGTCGCAACAGCTGGCCAATCAGGCCCGCGACGCGGTGTCCGGCAACGCCGAGACCTTCAAGCAGTTCAAGCAGACCAAGGCGAAGGTGGAAACCACCGTCGCCGAGCTCAACGCGCGCTACGCCAACGAGACCGGTGTGTCCGGGCCGTTGCAGACCCTCACCGGCACCTGGGCGCCGCTGGCCAAGAACGCGCAGCAGGTGGTGGACAGCGAGCCGGCGGTGCTGGCGCTGGCCGGTAATGCCGACCGCTTCGTCGGCGGCGTGCCGCAGCTGCAGGCGCAGTTGAACGAGGTGGTGCGCGCGATGACCGTGGGCGGCGCCCCCGCCGCGCAGATCTACAACACCCTGCAGCAGGTGGTGGTGGCCGGCACCATGGCCCGCCGCGTCACCGAAATGCGCGCAGGCGGCCGCGGCGCGGCCAGCGCCGGCGACGCGCTGGCGCGCGACGCGGTGGTGTTCGGGCAGATGCTCGAGGGCCTGCGCAACGGCAACGAGGAACTGGGCATCGCCCCGGTGCGCAACCCCGCCGCGCTGGCCGCGCTGGAGCAGTCGCAGGCGCAGTGGGCGGAGATGAAGAAGGACCTGGACGCGCTGCAGGCCAGCTCGCGCAGCCTGTTCGCCGCGCAGTCCGCCGCAGCGGCGCTGACCGCCGGCTCGGGCAAGATGCTGGAGGACAGCAAGAAACTGTTCGACGCGTTCTCCGCGTTCGGCTCCACCCGCGACACCCGGTGGTTCCCGAACTTCTGGCTGGGCGTGATCTCCGGCCTGCTGGCGCTGCTGTCGATCGTCGGTTTCGTCTGGACCACGGTGCGCAGCCGCAGCCGCGAGCAGGAAATCCGCCTGCAGACCCAGGTCGAATACAACAGCCGCAACCAGCAGGCGATCATGCGCCTGCTCGACGAAATCAGCTCGCTCGGCGAAGGCGACCTGACCGTCAAGGCCTCGGTCACCGAGGACATGACCGGCGCCATCGCCGACGCGATCAACTACGCCGTCGACGAACTGCGCCACCTGGTGACCACCATCAACGACACCTCGGCCAAGGTCGCCGTGTCCACCGAGGAAACCCAGGCCACCGCGCGGCAGCTGGCCGAGGCGGCGGGGCACCAGGCCGAGCAGATCGGTTCGGCCTCCGAGCGCATCAACGAAATCGCCGCCAGCATCGAGCAGGTCTCGCGCAACTCCACCGAATCGGCGGAAGTGGCGCAGCGTTCGGTGGTGATCGCGGCCGAGGGCGCCGGCGTGGTCCGCGAGACCATCCAGGGCATGGACCAGATCCGCGACCAGATCCAGGAGACCTCCAAGCGCATCAAGCGGCTGGGCGAGTCGACCCAGGAAATCGGCTCGATCGTGGAACTGATCAACGACATTTCCGAGCAGACCAACATCCTGGCGCTCAACGCCGCGGTGCAGGCCGCCTCGGCCGGCGAGGCCGGCCGCGGTTTCGCCCTGGTCGCCGACGAAGTGCAGCGCCTGGCCGAACGCACCTCCGGCGCCACCCGCCGCATCGAAGGCCTGGTGCAGACCATTCAGGCCGATACCAACGAAGCAGTCAGCTCGATGGAGCAGACCACCTCCGAAGTGGTGTCCGGCGCGCGCCTGGCCGAGGACGCCGGCACCGCGCTGACCGAGATCGAGCGCGTGTCCAACGCGCTCAACACCCTCATCAAGAACATCTCCATCGCCGCGCACCAGCAGTCGGCGGCGGCGATCGACATCACCCAGACGATGGACGTGATCCGGCAGATCACCGGACAGACCTCGCAAGGCGCGGGACAGACCGCCGAATCGATCGGCCGCCTGGCGCAACTGGCGGCGGACCTGCGGCGCTCGGTCGCCGACTTCAAGCTGCCGGCGTGAGCGGGCCGGAACCGGGTGGAAGGAAGCGCACATGACGTACCGTGAACAACTCCCGCATCCCGTCGCCGCGCTCGCGCGGCACGGCGCGTGCCCGGCCGTGGAGATGCGGCGATGAGCGCGCTGCGCGATGCGATGAGCCATGCCGCGCTGGGCTGGGTCAAGCCGGAACTGGACGAGACCCTGCGCCAGGTGCGCGGCGAGATCGAAGCCTTCGTCGAGGAACCGGCCGACACCGGCCGCATGCGCTTCTGCGCCGGCTACCTGCACCAGGTGCAGGGCACCTTGCGGATGGTCGAGTTGTACGCGCCGGCGATGGTCGCCGAGGAGCTGGAACTGCTGGCGATCGCGGTGCAGAACGGCCAGGCGGCCGACCGCGACGAGGCTTGCGCCACGCTGATGCGCGGCACCGTGCTGCTGCCGGACTACCTGGAGCGCCTGCAGGACGGCCATCGCGACATTCCGATCGTGCTGCTGCCCTTGCTCAACGAGATCCGCGCCGCGCGCGGCGAAGCCGGCCTCAGCGAAGGCGCGCTGTTCGCGCTGGCGCCCGACGCGGCCGCCGCCACCGAGGCCGAGTTGGACCATGCGCGCGGCAGCCTCGCCGGGCGCAACCGCGAGCTGCTCGACACCGTCGGCACCGCGATCAAGGAAGAACTGCTGCGGGTCAAGGACGCGCTGGACCTGCACCTGCGCACCGGCGGCGATGTCGCCGCGCTGCAGACCCAGGTCGATGAGCTGGGCAGCGTCGCCGACACCCTGGGCGTGATGGGCCTGGGTGTGGCGCGCAGCGTGGTGGTGCAGCAGCGCGACGCGCTGCGCAGCATCGTCGACGGCACCCGCGCCGCCGACGAAGGCCTGTTGCTGGATATCGCCGGCGCGCTGCTGTACGTGGACGCCTCGCTCGACGACCAGGTCGCCTACCTGGGCGCCGGCGGCGACGTGCACGACGACGCCAGCGCCGCCGAGGCGCGGCGCACGGTGGAAGTGCTGGCGCACGAGGCCATCGCCAACTTCGGCAGCGCCCGCGAGCATTTCGTCGCCTTCATCGAGACCAACTGGGACCATGCGCGTCTGGACGAGGTGCCGCGCCTGCTCGGCGAGGTCGCCGGCGCCTTGCGCATGCTGGAACTGCCGCAGCCGGCCGACTACCTGGAAGGCGTGCGCCGTTACGTCGCCACCGAACTGATCGGCAAGCGCCGCGTGCCCAGCGGCCGCCAGCTCGACACCCTGGCCGACGCGATGGCCAGCCTCGAGTACTACCTGGAGGCGCTGCGCGAGCGTCGCCCCGGGCGCGAGGAGATCCTCGACATCACGCGCAGCAGCCTGGAAGCGCTGCGCTACTGGCCGTTGCCCGAGACCGCACCGGCCGCGCCCGGCGTGTTGCCGACCGGAAGCGAAGCCACCGAGGCGGGCGAGCAGGCGCGGTCGACGTCGGCCGAGCCGATCGTCGAACCCGATGCCGCGACCATCGCCGCGCCGACCGTGCCGGCCTGGGATCTGGCATCGGCCGAGGACACGCCGGACTTGGCGACGCGCGCACCCGACGCCACGCCGTCCGCACCGCAGGCGCCGCAGTGGACCCTGGCGACGGACGAAGCCGATACCGCGGCCGAACCCGTTTCCGTGCCGGCCGATGATGGCGCTGCGCGCGACGAGCACGAGCGCGAGTCCACGGCACCGTCGCAGGCGCTCAGTTTCGATCCGGTCGCGGCCGAACAGGACAGCTGGACCGGCACCGCCGAGCCGCTGCACATCAGCCTCGATTCGCTGGTGCTGGAACAGGACGCGCTGCGGCCGGAAACGCCGCCCGCGTTCGCGCAGGAGGACGATGCTGCAGCTGTACCTACGGTCTCCGTCTCCGATGTCGCCAGCTTCGATCCGGTGGCCGCCGAATACACCGAGGAGGCGCAGACTGAGACGCCGGCCACGCTGGCGGGCCTGGACGAACGCGACGATCCGAACCTGATCGTCGTCGACGCGCCGGTTGCGGCAGAAGACACCGATGTGCTGGTCATCGAGCTGGAAGACGCGCCGGCGTTCGCCGACGCGCCGACCGCCGCGGCCGACGAGGTTCACGAGCTCGACTGGCACGCGTCGTCGGCGGTACAGGACGACGACACGACGCCTGCGCTGCCGTCGGATCCGGTCGTCCTGGTCGACACCGAGGCGCATGACGCGCCTGCGCTTGCAGCCTCCCACGACGACGCCCATCGCGATGCGCCGGCCGATGTGCCGTCGACGCCCGAACACGCCGAGTCGCTGTCGTCGACACCGCAGGACTCCGAAGCGGCACCGCAGCACGTCGTGCCCGAGGCCGAGACCGGCACCTCCGATGCTCATGCGCCTGCCGTGTCGGACGTCGAAGCCGCCTTCCTCGCCGACCTGGAAGCCGCGGCCGCGCAGTTCGATGTCACCTCTGCCGCGAGCAGCGGCGAGCATGCCGCCGCACCCGCCAGCGCGGAGGCGAGCGCCGCGCCCAGCACCGCGCCCGCGGCTGCAACGCCTGCCCTCGAGGCCGGCTTCATCGACGGCGATGGCGAGATCGACGACGAAATCCGCGCGGTGTTCCTCGAGGAGTTCGACGAGGAACTGGTCAATCTCGGCACGCTGCTGCCGGCTTGGCGCGCCGCGCCCGGCCACACGGAAAGCCTGCGGCCGATCCGCCGCGTGTTCCACACCTTGAAGGGCAGCGGCCGCCTGGTCGGCGCGCGCGTGCTCGGCGAGTTCAGCTGGAAGATCGAGAGCATGCTCAACCGCGTGCTCGATGGGTCGCGCCCGGCCAGCCCGGCGGTGGTGGCCATGGTCGAGCAGGCCTATGCGGTGCTGCCGCAGCTCAATGCCGCGCTGCGCGGCGAAGGCGCGGTGCAGGCCGATCTGGACGCGATCCAGGCGGTGGCCGAGCGCATCGCCGCCGGCGAGGAGGCCTTCTATTTCGCCACCCCGCAGGCTCCGGCCGCGCCGCGCGCGGGCACGCCGGCGTCGGTGGACAGCGTGCTGCGCGAGATCCTCGAAGCCGAGGTCGCCACCCACCTGGAGACCGTGCACGCCTGGCTGCAGCACGCGCCGCAACCGGCGACCGAAGCGCTGCTGCGCGCGATGCACACCATGAGCGGCGCGTTCGCGATGACCGACGTGCCGGAGATCACCGCGGTCACCGGCCCGGCCGAGAGCTACATCAAGCGCGCACTGGCCGGCGGCAGCGTGCCCAGCGCCGAGGGCGTGCGTGCGCTCGAGGAGTCGGCGCGCGCCATCGCCGCCACCATTGCGGAACTGCAGGCGCCGTCGCCGGTGATTCCGCCGTTCACCGACCTGTCGCAGCGCCTGCGCGCATTGGTGGAGACGCTGCCGGAAGTGCAGTGGCCGCCGATCGCGTACGACGAGGACGACGAAGACCTGTCCGCGTCCGCACCGGCCGAGGCCGGCCTGGATGCGCAGGCCGTGCAGGCAGTGGAACTCACCGCGGCCGACGACCTGTCGGCGTTCGTGGGCGATGCCGCGCATCTGCACGAAACGCTGCCGGCGGACGAAGCGGCCACGCAGGCCGACGAGACCGATGCCGATCAGCGTACCGCTGACGTCCACGCGGACATGTCGTCCGCGCCGTCCTCGGACGCGGCACCGGAGACCACGCGGGCCGATGCCGAGGCTGCCATCGACGCTGATGCTGATGCGGCCATGCCGGCATCGGCGAGCGAGGACACGGCACCTGCAACGGATGTTTCCACGCAGGACCACCCGCCGACCGAGCACGCGACACCGGTCGAAGCGGCGGCGACATACGACGCGCGCGAGGCAGACGGGCAGGCAGCATTGGCGCAGGACGGCCAACTCGACGAACTGACGGTCGAGGCGCCGCTAAGCGTGGAGCAGGTGCCGGCCGAGCCGGCGCCGGAAGCGCTGGAGCCGGGCGCTGAGCGGGACGCGGAAGTGGATGCGGTTGTCGCCGATGCTGCCACCGACACGCCGATGGACGAGCAGGAACTGCAGGCGCCGGAGCACGATGGCGACGCGCAGGGTTCCGAGGATCGCCAGGCTGACGTACACGCCGAGGAGACCCAGGATGCGCCCGTGCACCCGCAGGATGCGCCGGCGCCGGATCATTCGGAAGCAGATCGCGACGCCGAGGCTCAGGTGACCGACGCGCAAGCCGAGGAAACCCGGGAGGTATTCGCGCACGGGCAGGATGCGCAAGCATCGGATCATTCGGCAGTGGACCGCGACGCCGAGGCGCACGCGACCGAAACCCAGGATGAGGCAACGCAGGAGACGCCCGCGCAAGCGCAGGAGTCCGATCACACTGCAGCGGACCATGATGCCGACGAACATGCGACCGACGCACAGGCGAGCGACATCCAGGATGCGTCTGCAGACGGGCAGGATGCGCATGCATCGGATCATGATGATGCGCACCACGACGCCGACGCGCCCGCAGGCGACGCCGACCAAGCGCACGAGCAGCAACTCAACGAAGACGCGCCTGCGATCGGCTTGCGCCAGCAACCGTTGGCGCCGTCGAGCGGCTGGCGCCACGACGGCGCGGCCTCGGCCAACGACGACACCGAGGCCGCCGCCGAGCATGGCGACGCCGCCCCGGATGCCGCGTCGCACCCGGACGAGCTGACAGGCGAGGGCGGTGCCGCCTCCGGCACCATCGACGCGGTGGGCGAGCACACCGAGGCCGACGCGGATGCGGCGCACGTCGAGCCGGCCGATGTGGCGGCGCACAGCGCATCGCACGACGCTGGCGGCGAAGCGGATGACGCCGCGCACGCACCCCCGTCCGACGACGCAGCCGTGACTGACCCGCATCACGCGACCGCCGACGCGGCGCATGATGCGCCCGAGGACGACGCGACTCGGAACGACACGACCACGTCGGCGGATGCCGACACAGCGGGCTCTGCCGACAGCACGCAGCACGACCCTCACACCGACGCGGAAACAGCCGATTCCGCACAGGCCCCGGCCGACAGTGCGCCTGCCGATCTGCCGGCGGCCGATCTCGGTCCGCTGGATTTCGCCGACCTCGACCGCGAGCTGGTCGATATCTTCGTCGACGAAGGCAAGGACCTGCTCGACCATTGCGATCGCCTGGTTGCCCAGCTGCGCGCCGCGCCGCAGGATCGCGATGTGCTCGGCGGCCTGCAGCGCGACCTGCACACGCTCAAGGGCGGCGCGCGCATGGCCGGGATCAACGCCATCGGCGACCTCGGCCATGGCATCGAGTCTTTGCTGGAGGCGGTCGCCGCCCATCGCACCGAACTCGACCGCCAGGACGTGCAGTTGCTGGAACGCGGTTTCGATCGCCTGCACCAGTTGCTGACCCTGACCGGCAACCACCGCGCGGTGGCGATGCCGCAGGAACTGATCGGCGCGTTCGACGCGCGCACGCACGGGCGGGCGCCCACCGCCGTCAGCGACACCGAGCGCGTTGCTGCGGCGCCGGTGACGGTGGCCGACGCCGCCCCGGCCGACACCGCTCTGGCGGCCGTGCCGGCGCCACTGTCGGCACCGCTGCCGGTGGAGGGCACGCTCGACGACGAGTCGATGCTCGCGCGGCCGATGCAGGAACAGGTGCGCGTGCGTGCCGACCTGCTCGACCGCCTGGTCAACAATGCCGGCGAAGTGGCGATCTATCGCTCGCGACTGGAGCAGCAGTTGGGCGCGTTCCGCGGCGCGATGGCCGAACTGGACCGCACCAATGCGCGTCTGCGCGACCAGTTGCGGCGTCTTGATCTGGAAACCGAGGCGCAGATCGTCGCCCGCTACCAGCGCGAACAGGACCAGGCCGAGCAGAGTTTCGACCCGCTGGAGCTGGACCGCTTCTCCACGCTGCAGCAGCTCAGCCGCGCGCTCAACGAGTCCGCGGCCGACCTGGGTGGCCTGCAGGGCGTACTCGACGACCTGGCGCGACAGTACGACGGCCTGCTGCAGCAGCAGTCGCGCGTCAGTTCCGAGCTGCAGGATGGGCTGATGCGCGCGCGCATGGTGCCGTTCGATGGCCTGGTGCCGCGGCTGCGGCGCGTGGTACGCCAGGCCGCCAGCGAAACCGGCAAGCAGGTGCATCTGAGCCTGGAAGGCACCCACGGCGAACTCGACCGCAACGTGCTCGACCGCATGGTCGCGCCGCTGGAGCACATGCTGCGCAACTCGGTCGCGCACGGCCTGGAAGCGCCGGAACAGCGGCGTGATGCGGGCAAGGCGGAGGAGGGCAACATCGCCATCCGCCTGCGCCGCGAAGGTTCGGAAATCGTGCTGGAAGTGGCCGACGACGGCGCCGGGCTCGACCGCGAGGCGATCCGCCGCCGTGCCGAGCAGCGCGGGTTGATCGCCGCCGACGCGGCGCTGTCCGACGACGAACTGGATGCGCTGATCTTCGCGCCCGGGTTCAGCACCTACGACCAGGTCAGCCAGCTGGCCGGCCGCGGCGTGGGCATGGACGTGGTGCGCAACGAAGTGCGCCAACTCGGCGGCTCGGTGGACATCCACTCGGTGCGCGGCCAGGGCGTCACCTTCACCCTGCGCCTGCCGCAGACCCTGGCGGTGACCCAGGCGGTGTTCGTGCAGATCGGCGACACCACCTTCGCGGTGCCGGTGGCCTCGGTCAGCGGCATCGGCCGCATCGGCCGCGAACGCTTCGAAGCCGGAACCGGTGGCTACCGCTACAGCAACGAGGAGTACGCGCTGTACGACCTCGGTTCGCTGGTCGGGCAGGCGCCGGCACGGGCCGAAGGCCAGGCACAGGTGCCGTTGCTGCTGGTGCGCGCCGGCGACCTGCGCGCGGCGGTGGCGATCGACCAGGTGCTCGGCAACCGCGAAATCGTGGTCAAGCCGGTCGGCCTGCAGATCGCGTCGGTGCCCGGCATCTACGGTGCCACCATCACCGGCGATGGCCGCGTGGTGGTGATCCTCGACATCGCCCCGCTGGTGCGCCGCTACCTGGCGCAGCCGCTGCGGCCGGTGGTGGAGGCCGCGCCGACCGAACAGCGCCGCGTGCCGCTGGTGATGGTGGTCGACGACTCGCTGACCATGCGCAAGGTCACCGGCCGCGTGCTGGAACGGCACAACTTCGACGTGGTGTCCGCGCGCGACGGTGTTGAGGCGCTGGAGCGTCTGGAAGAGCGCGTGCCCGACCTGATGCTGCTGGACATCGAGATGCCGCGCATGGACGGCTACGAACTGGCGACCGCGATGCGCGCCGACCCGCGCTACGCCGCCGTGCCGATCGTGATGATCACCTCGCGCAGTGGCGAAAAGCACCGCCAGCGCGCCTTCGAACTGGGCGTGCAGCGCTACCTCGGCAAGCCTTACCAAGAGTTGGATCTGATGCGCAACGTCTACGACCTGCTGGGGATCGCCCGTGTTCGCGAATGACGGCGACGCCGCTTCCACGCCGGTCGCGTTGCTGGCCCGTCCCGGCAAGGCGCGTGAGCGCCTGCGCGAAGCGTTGCACTTGGTCGGCGCGGCGATCGTGCTGGAAGACGACCCCGGCGCGATCGATGCGCAGACCCTGGCTGATGCCGCTCCCAGTGCGGTGCTGATCGCGCTGGAGCCGGCGATCGAGGATGCGCTGGAGCGGCTGGATGCGGCGCTGGCGCTGCCCGGCATCACCGTGATCTTCGACGAGGCCGAGCTGGCCGCGCGCCGCGAGGGCTGGGAAGCGCAGCGCTGGGCGCGGCACCTGGCGGCCAAGCTGCAAGGCCATCAGGACGTGCTGCCGCCCGGCCGCGAGACCGAGACCGGCCTGCAGCCGGAGCCGGGCCTGCCGGCGACGCCGGCGCAGTTGCACGATGCCGCGCCGATCGGCGTGCACGTCGACGAAGCCGCCAGCTTCGCGGAGGCCGCGCCGGAAGATGGCATGTACACCTGGCAGCCGCCGGCCGATGTCGCGCCCGGCTTCGAGGAACTGCAGTTCGCGCGCGCCGAAGCCGCTGCCAGCGAAGCGCCTGTGGTGCCGGCTGCGCCGCATGCCGATGCCACACCGGCTGCGCCCGCCGCCGCACCCGCGGCGCTGCCGGCCAGTGCCTGGTCGCTGGTCGACGACGACGCGCCGCTGAGCGCGCCGCCGCCGCGCGAACCGCAGCGCAGCGTGCAGTTCTCCACCGAAGGCTTGTCGCTGGTGGCGCTGGACTCTGAGGAGCCTACGTCCCCGAGCGGTGCCGGCCCCGGCGCCCGTGCCGATGCTGCGCGCGGCGCCGTGCTGGTGATGGCCGGTATCGGCGGCCCCGACGCGATCCGCCGCCTGCTCGCCGCACTGCCGGAGCGCTTCCCGCTGCCGTTGCTGGTGCAGTTGCGCCTGGACGGCGGCCGCTACGGCAACCTGGTCAAACAGATCGCGCGCGTGTCCGCGCTGCCGGTGCTGCTGGCCGAGGCCGGCGAGCCGGTCGTTCCCGGCAACGTCTACATCCTGCCCGACGACGTCGGCGTGCACGGCACGGCCGGCCTGCGCTTCGTCGCCCAGGACGCCGGCGCTTCGGTAGTCGCCGGCCTGCCGGCCGCGCACAGCGCAGTGCTGCTGCTCAGCGGCAGCGATCCGCAGCAGGTGGAGGCGGTGCTGGCGCTGGCCGCGCAGGGCGCCTGGGTGGCCGGGCAATCCGGCGACGGCTGCTACGACCCCGCCGCCGGCGCGCAACTGATCCTGCAGGGCCATCCCGGCGGCGATCCGGCGCAACTGGCCCAGGCCTTGACCGCGCGGTGGAGCGGCTGAGCGCGGCGGCCTACGCCGTTCCCCACTGAGCCCGCATCGCGCGTTTTTTTCGCTTTCAGGACGAAGTCATTCCATGAGCAGCTACGCCAGCAACGACGAAATCCGCGGTGTCCTGATCCTGGCCGGCAGCGAGCGCGTGCTGCTGCCCAACGCCACCATCGCCGAAGTGATGTCGCGCGTGCCGGTCGAACCACTGCCCGACGCCCCGCACTGGCTGCTTGGTCAGATCGCCTGGTACGGCTGGAAAGTGCCGCTGGTCTCCTTCGCCCGCCTGACCGGCCTGGGCGCCGAGATCGTGGCCGCCAACAACAAGATCGTCGTGCTCAAGGCCCTGGGCGGCAATCCCGACCTGCCGTACGTGGCGCTGCTCACCCAGTCCTTCCCGCAACTGATCTCCGTCCCCCGCGACGGCCTGCTTGCCGACGCCTCCGAAGAAACCCTACCGCCCGGCGTGCACATGCGCGTGCTGCTTGGCGAGCAGAGCGCGTTGCTGCCGGATCTGGAGGCGATCGAGGGGATGGTGGTGGAGCGGTTTGCGGTGGCGGGATGAATTTGTGTTCTTAATAAAGTATCAGATTGGAATTTGATTTGATCCAGGCTTGATAGGTCTGGAGTTCGGCGTGGAAAAATTGGTCTAATCTGGCCGGCGCATGCTGATCTTATTGAGTGAAAGGGATTGTGACTATGAAATCAAGTGCTTCTATTCTGGCTTTATTTTTAGGGGCGCTAAGTCTATGGTTTATTCCTTCGATGAATCTGCACGCGCAAGCCTCTCAGTATTGCTATGGTGAATCGTGCTTTGCCAGCCTTACAGAGGCTGAGTCCTACATGCGCGGTCAAGCGGACCATGGGGCCTATTTGGAGCGATCGGGTTCCAGTGTAAAAAACCCCGGTAGTAACTCTCCCTCTCTTATTATTTCTTATGCGGTGAAAGATCGTCCTCCTATTCGATTTTACGCCCCGGGCTATAGTAATGGAGCGAGCTCGCCAGGTGGCGCTCCGTTTTGTTCAAAAGCGGATGATCCCTATTTTGGATATGGAGGCATGTGCGCAAGTGAGGAGGAGATGAATGCAGAATTTATGGCCTACATGCGTCGGTCTTATCCGGACTGCTCATTAAGTAACGAAAGCTACCAGGGCTCTTATGCTGAGCCTTTTGTTTTCAGTAGTGCAGTGGGTGGGCATGGCCAGATAACCTTCGACACTCCGCAAGGAAGGTGGTTTCATTACGACATTCAATGTCCAAGTTGGCCGGCTAGTGATCCGCGCAAAAACCAATTGCAGAAATTTCAGAATTTTGATTGTGAGGCAGGATTTTGGCCGGTGTGGGGGTATAGTCCAGAGTACAATAACTCCGGGAATCCTGACTATATTGCGATTTGGCCAAATTTATGCACTGCAGGCCAAATTTATGCTTATATCGAGGTGCGGTCACCTCTAGGTATCACGCAGACATCATCGTGCGCTGCAAATTTGCATCCTTGTTTCCCAGCAACAGGCGACAAGTTGCGGGTAGAAGAGGATTTCGATTTTGCGGGTCGTCCCTTTGCGCGTTATTACCATTCTCTGCAGCAGATCCAGATCTCCGACACTATGGCCCAAGGCTGGGGTCATTCTTATTTGGAAAAAATTGGCTACGACGGTGTCCCTTATCTGATGTCAGCAGAGGGCTACTTCGAAAAATTCGTACTGTTGTCCGGCAATGCCTACCGCGGTTCTCGTAATGAATCCGACCTGTTGATCCGTCAGGGTAATACCTGGCTGCTTAAACGGCCTGGTGGAGAGCAAAGGACTTACAATACTGATGGACTATTGACGAACATCTTTTTCCAGGCGGCGCCTGACCGGAGTGTAAGTCTGTCATACCAAAAGGGACGCTTGCTCCAAGTAATGGATGGCTTGGGCCGCACGTTGTCGTTCTATTACGAAAACGGCTTGCTTTCTGCCCTAGCATTGAGCGACGGGAGCACGGTGCACTACGAGTACGATGCAGAGCGTAACCTCGCTGCTGTCGTGCGCCAGGATGGCAGTCGCCGTGAATACGTCTACAACGAGTCTGGCGCTGCACCGGCGTCGATACGTCATTTGTTGACCGGAATAGTAGAGGATGGCGTGCGCTATGCCTCTTTCACTTATGTCGATGACGGCAAGGTCGCTTCGAGCGGATTGCATGTCGATGCCGGGATGGTAGAGAAGACGACGTTGAACTACGTCGACAACGGTGCCGTGTTGGTTACTCAGCCTAATGGAACTAGCTATCAGTACACCATCGGCGCGGGAGCGTTTAGGCAAGTCACTGGTATCGTGGGGCCTAATTTATCTCTTTCGCGGACGTTTACCGATGATGGGCGTTTGGCGGCATCCGTCGATGGGAATGGCGTACGTAATACCTGGTCCTATGACGAATCCCTGAGTGGCGGCGGTTCGTCTATTACCGAAGTTGAGGCGGCAGGTAAAGCGGAGCAACGTACACGTACGCGGATACGTGACGCCGATAATCAGATTGTCCAGTTGCAGTCCTCCACATCGCAGGGTGTCAGTTCCATCACCAACTATGTGTACTCGGCGAACGGTGCCTTGTCTGCTCAGTGCACGATTGACCCAAGTAGCGCGAGCGCTTTGGCTTACAACTGTGGTTCCGCATCTGCACCGCAAGCCGGTGTTCGTCAGCAGTTGCTCAAGTATTGCTCAGCGGACGACGTCACTGGGAATGCTTGCCCAATGGCAGGGCTGCTGACGCAAAAGAGCGGTCCGCGGACAGACGTCAACGATGTCACCGGTTTTACCTACTACGCCACAGACGACAGCACCTGCGCCACGTCCCCAACCACCTGCCCGCACCGCAAGGGCGACCTTTGGAAGGCGACCAATGCGCTCGGCCAGGTCACCGAGTACCTGGCCTACGACGGCGCAGGCCGCGTGCTGTCGACGAAGGACGCCAATGGCGTAGTCACCGACTACACCTATCACCCGCGTGGCTGGCTGACTGCCAGCAAGGTACGCGGAGCCGACGACAGCAGCGAGAGCGATGATCGCATCACCGCGATCGACTACTGGCCGACCGGGCTGGTCAAGCAGGTGACCCAGCCCGATGGCGCGTTCACCCGCTTCACCTACGACGCAGCGCACCGGCTGACCGATATCGCCGACAACGCCGGCAACACCATCCACTACACCCTGGACAATGCCGGCAACAGGCTCAAGGAAGACACCAAGGACGCCTCGGGCGCGCTCAAGCGCACGCTCTCGCGGGTGTACAACCAGCTAGGCCAACTGGCCACGCAGGCCACCGCGCAGGGCGACCCGACCGACTTCGGCTATGACGGTAGCGGCAACACCAAGACCGTCACTGACGCGCTCGGTCATGTCACCCAGAACGACTACGACCCGCTCAACCGCCTGGCGCGCACGTTACAGGACGTTGGTGGCATCGCCGCCGAGACCACCTTCGGCTATGACGCGCTGGACAACCTGACCAAGGTCACCGATCCCAAGGGCCTGGACACCACCTACGCCTACAACGGCCTGGGCGACCTGACCATGCTCACCAGCCCGGACACCGGCAACACGACCTACACCTACGACAGCGCCGGCAACCGCGCCACCCAGACCGACGCGCGCAACATCAAGACCAGCTACGGCTACGACGCGCTGAACCGGCTGACCCAGGTCACCTATCCGACCACCAGCCTCAACGTCAGCTACGCCTACGACGTCAGCCAGAGCACCTGCGCCAGCGGCGAGACCTACGGCGTGGGCCGCCTGACCCGGATGCAGGACGGCAGCGGCAGCACCGATTACTGCTACGACCGCTTCGGCGAGTTGGTGCGCAAAGTGCAGACCACGAACGGCAAGGTGTTCGTGGTCCGCTACGCCTACACCAAGGCTGGGCAGCTGAGCCGGTTGATCTACCCGGATGGGGCGGTGGTGGACTACGTGCGCAATGCCCAAGGTCAGACCACCGAAGTCGGGGTGACGCCACCTGGCGGTACAAGACAGGTCCTGCTGAACCAGGCGACTTACTATCCGTTCGGCCCGGTGGCTGGGTGGACCTATGGCAACGGCCGTCCGATGCAGCGCGTGCTGGACCAGGACTACCGCCCGCTGGCAGTGAACGACACCCGCAGTGACGGTCTGGCGGTGGGCTTCGCCTTCGACCCGGTCGGCAATCTCAGCGCGCTGACCGCGCCGGGAAATACCGCGCCGGTGATCAAACTGGACTACGACCCGCTGGGCCGGCTGACCGCGTTCAAGGACGGCCCGACCGATACGGTGATCGATGGCTATAGCTACGACGCCACCGGCAACCGCCTCAGCGCCAAGGTCAACACCACCACGCAGACCTACAGCTATCCGACCACCAGCCACCGCCTCGGCAGCGTGGCCGGTACCGCACGCAGCTATGACGCGGCCGGCAACACGACGGCCATCGGTGGCACGGCAGTGCAGTACGTATATGGAGCAAATGGACGGCTGACACAGGTCAAGCGCAGCGGCACGGTCGTGGGGAACTACGCCTACAACGGCCGCGGCGAGCAAGTGCGGCGGGTGGGTAAGACCAACGTCTACACGCTGTACGACGAGAGCGGCCATTGGCTGGGCGACTACGACAACAACGGCGCGGTGGTGCAGCAGGCGATCTGGCTGGACGACCTGTCGGTCGGCGTACTGGCCAAGACCACGCTGCGCTACGTGCAGCCGGATCACCTGGGCACGCCGCGCGCAGTGATCGATCCGGTCCGCGACGTGGCGATCTGGCGCTGGGACCTGAAAGGCGAAGCCTTCGGCGCCACCGCTCCGGACCAAGACCCCGACAAGGATGGCGCTGCCTTCGTGTTCGATATGCGCTTCCCTGGGCAGCGTTACGACGCGCTGAGCGGGCTTAACCAGAACTACTTCCGTGACTATGAGCCAGGAACCGGGCGGTATGGGCAGAGTGATCCGATTGGGTTGGGAGGAGGGTATTCAACTTTTGGTTATGCCTTGGCGCGACCAATAAGCTCGTTTGACATGAGTGGCCTACAAGTCGTTCTTCCTCCTTTGTATTGGGCCGCGCCCGGTCCTATTTCGCCCGGAGGTCGTTACGGCGATTCATCTGGAGAAGATTTGGCTGGGACATATCGGGATCCACGGATGAGGGCGCCAACTTCATCTGAAGTGCTATCTGGCATTTTGATGGCAGGTGTGGATTTTTATAATTCGCCTATCCTTGGGGCTAACGGCTACCTGGCAAATAATGCATCTGATGATTCGGCGCGCAGAAAAGAAGAGTATAGTGCATACAAAGAGTTTCAACGGTCTGGATATCAGCGTGATCCTGATCATTGTAAGGAGTTAAGAAACCGAATTAATTTTTTGAAGGCATTGAATTCCATGCGTCAGACTTGGGATGCCTCTTGGCCTCATCCCAATTGGCCAGAGGGAAGACATGCTAAGACTATTTCCGAGGACGCGGAGACTATTCGGCGGCTTGAACAGCAATACAGGATGCAGTGCCCAAATGAATGCTCATGATGAATCTCTCCTGGATTCGGTTCTTACTAAATTTAGGGTGATGGCAATGTTTGAGGGCTATGAGGTGGAGGGGCCTGAAAGTCCTGGAATGGATGGGGATACGCCATTGCACGTTGCAGCAATGGATGGAAATTTTGAAGTTGTCAAAACATTCATTCCATTTGTAAAAAATATTAATGTTGGCGGCGATATTGGTAATGCTCCTCTTCATTATGCTGTGATGTGGAACCATCCAGAGGTGGCAAGGCTTCTTTTGAAGCATGGCGCGGACATCAATTTGCGGAACGACTATGGGGACACACCGATGAGTTTGATGAAAGGTCGGGCGGGCTTTGACGCAATCTTGCAGGAGCAGGCGGGCCGAGGCGCTCCTTGATGCAAGCAGGTCATTTAATCCCTTCCCACTCTGCCGCATGATGTAAGGCTAAGCGCACGCCCCCGCGCGCCTTCCCAACGCCGGAGCCTCCCATGCCGCAACGCCGCCACTTCCTGAAAACCGCCGCCTTCGGCGCCCTGGCCGCCGGGTTGGGCGGTGTGCTGCCGGGCGCACGCGCCGCGGCCAAGGCACAGGCCACGACCGGTGTCGGGCCGCTGCCACACGGCGCAGCAAGGGTGATCTCGACCTGGGACTTCGGGGTCGCAGCCAACCAGGCGGCATGGCAAGTGCTGTCGCGCGGCGGGGCATCACTGGATGCGGTGGAGGCCGGGGTGCGGGTGCCGGAGGCGGATCCGGACAATCACACGGTGGGGCTGGGCGGTTATCCGGACCGCGATGGGCGGGTCACGCTGGATGCCTGCATCATGGATCACACCGGCGGGTGCGGGTCGGTCGCGGCGCTGGAAGACATCGTGCATGCGATCTCGGTGGCGCGCCGGGTGATGGAGAAGACGCCGCATGTGATGCTGGTCGGCGATGGCGCGCTGCAGTTCGCGCTGGCGCAGGGCTTCGAGCGCACCAAGCTGCTTACGCCGGAATCGGAACAGGCGTGGAAGGAGTGGCTGAAAACCTCCCACTACGCGCCCGAGGCCAATATCGAGAACCGCGCCTATCGTCGCGGCACATTGCCCGGCGGCAAGGACAACCACGACACGATCGGCATGCTGGCGCTGGATGCGCACGGCAATCTGTCCGGCGCCTGCACCACCAGCGGCATGGCCTGGAAGATGCACGGGCGGGTCGGCGACAGCCCGATCATCGGGGCGGGGCTGTACGTGGACAACGAGGTAGGTGGGGCGACTTCCACCGGCGTCGGCGAAGAGGTGATTCGCAACGTCGGCAGTTTCGCGGTGGTGGAGATGATGCGGCAGGGCAAGAGCCCGGCCGAGGCCTGCCGCGAGGTGGTGATGCGCATCGTGCGGCGCAAGCCGCAGCTCACCCGCGACCTGCAGGTGGGGTTCCTGGCGATGAACAAGCGCGGCGAGGTCGGTGCGTTCGCGATCCAGCCCGGTTTCAGTTATGCGGTCTGCGATGCGCAGCGGCAGGATCTGCTGCTGCCCGGGCAGAGCCACTTCGCGGCGCCGGCGGCATGAGCGGCACGGTGAAGATGGGGCTGGAAGTGGCCGCCGATGCGATCGGCTCGGCGCTGGCCGCGCAGGATGGCGGGGCGATGCGGGTGGAGTTGTGCGGCGGCCTGGATGGCGGCGGGCTGACGCCGTCGTTCGGCACGCTGGCGGCGGTGCGCGATCGGTTGCGCATTCCGCTGTACGTGCTGATCCGTCCACGTGTCGGTGATTTCGTGTTCGACGCTGCGGAAGTCGAGGCGATGCGCCGCGACGTGGAGCAGTGCGTGCGGTTGGGCTGCGACGGGGTAGTGCTCGGTGCGCTGACCGCGGACGGCGAGGTGGATAGGGCGACGATGCGCGAGCTGATCGCCGCGGCCGGTTCGCTCGGCGTCACCTTCCATCGCGCCTTCGACGTTAGTGCCGATCCGCGGCGTGCCTTGGAAGACGTGATCGCGCTGGGCTGCGAGCGGGTGCTGACCTCCGGTGCGCGCGAGACGGCGGAAGAGGGCGCCGAACTGATCGCCGCGTTGGTGCGGCAGGCCGGCACGCGGCTGAGCGTGATGCCAGGGTCTGGCGTCACCGAGGCCAACCTGGCGCAGTTGCGTACGCGGACCGGCGCGCGCGAGTTCCATGGGTCGGCGCGTGGGCCGCTGGCGTCGCGGGCGCTGGCGCCGCATCCGCATGTGCGCGGCCTCGGCGGCGACCGCATGCAGACCGATGTGGCGCGGGTGCGGCGGATGGTGGCGATGCTGGAGGAGCCGGGACCGGGGACCCGGGACCCGGGGCCCGGAAAGGCGCACACCACGACCTGATCTGTCTCCGCCACAGCAGCGCTCTTGCTCTTGCTTCTCCGGGTCCCCTGTCCTGGGCCCCGAGTCCCGAGCAAGATTCACCTGACGCCGGCAGCCGCCGTTGACTCCACACCCAGCCGCTTCGGATCCAGCACCACATGCTTGATGCGCGTGCGCTTCCAGGTGTAGCTGATGTGCACCTGGCCGTCGCGGGTCTGGATCACCGCGGGGTAGGAGAACTCGTCCTTGGGGCTGTCTTCCAGGGTCAGCACGCGGGTCCAGTGCAGGCCGTCGTCGGACAGGGCGACGGCGAGCACGCCGCGGCCGTCCCACCAGTCCTTGCCGGCCTCGGTGGGGTTGTAGACGAGCAGGGAGCGGCCGTCGGCCAGCACCACCGCGTCGGTGCCGGAATTGGGGTTGGCGAGGTCCAGCAGGGTCATCGGCTCCCAGGTGCGGCCCTGGTCGTGCGACCATGTGCTGAACACGTGGTTCTGCTGGCTGCGGCCCACCGCCTGCAGGCGGCCGTCCTTGTGCAGCAACACGCTGGGCTGGATGGCACCGATCTTGGCCGGCTCGTTCATCGCCGGGCCGCGGGTCCAGTGCGCGCCGTTGTCGTCGGACCATTCCATGTGCGCGACCCAACCGGCGTCCTCGCTGCTGCTGGGGCTGAGGATGCGGCCGTCGGGCAACTGCACCGGCTTGTTCTTGATCGGGCCGAGGATGCCGGCGGGCAGGCGCTCGGGTGTGGACCAGTGATGGCCGCCGTCGCTGGAAGTGGTCTGCATGCCCCACCAGCGCTTCGGGTCGGGGCCCACCTTGTAGAACAGCCGCAGCGGCCCTTGCGCGGGCTGGAACAGCACCGGATTCCAGGTCGGCAATGGCTTGCCTTGCGGCTGCGTGCCGTCGGCCACGCGCTGCGCCGGTTGCCAGCCCGTTGCGTCACGGCGCGCCACCCAGATGGCGACATCGTCGGCGCCCTCGTGGCGGCCGCCGAACCAGGCCGCGAGCAGGCCGTCGCGGGTTTCCACCAGGGTCGAGGCGTGGCATTGCGCGGTCGGCGTCTGCGCGTTGACGAATTCGCTGTAGACGATGGGCGAGGGCGGCATCGGTGGCGGGGCGGCGGCGGCCGGGCCGGCGATGGCGCGCACGGCGAACAATGACAGCAGCGGAAACAGCGAAGGCGACATCATGTGGTACGGTCCTGTCCCGCCAACGGGGATACCTATTTATCATCAATTAAATACCATATGCTGACACCACCGGCAGCGCCGCCTGCCCGACAGACGCTTGCGAGGATCCGCCATGCCGAACCGCCCGCTCTCTCCGCTCCGCTGGCTGGCCGCGCTCGGCCTGACCGCCCTGGCCGCGCCGCCGCTGCTCGCCGAGAACTTCGCCGAGGTCAAACCCTCGCCGCAGCAGGTGGCCTGGCAGGACTTGGAATTCGGGGTGATCGTGCATTTCGGCACCAACACCTTCCTGGATCGCGAATGGGGCGACGGTACCGCCAGCCCGAAGGTATTCGCGCCGGACCAGGTGGATCCTGCGCAGTGGGCCCGCGCCTCCAAGGCGGCCGGCGCCAAGTACCTGATCCTGGTCGCCAAGCACCATGACGGCTTCGCGCTGTGGCCCACCGAGGACAGCGCCTACTCGGTGAAAAACAGCCCCTGGCTCGGCGGCAAGGGCGACCTGGTGAAGATGACCGGCGAGGCCGTGCGCAAGGAAGGCATGGGTTTCGGCATCTACCTGTCGCCGTGGGACCGCCACGAGCCCAAGTACGCCGATCCCAAGGCCTACGACAAGTTCTACGCCGCGCAACTGGTGGACCTGGCCTCGCACTACGGCCCGCTCACCGAGTGGTGGCTGGACGGCGCCGGCAGCGCCGGCCACGTGTACAACTTCGACAAGTACATGGAAGAGCTGCGCACCTACCAGCCCAACGCGATGGTCTTCGCCGATACCGCACTGTTCGAATACGGCGACGTGCGCTGGGTCGGCAACGAGGCCGGGGTGATCGAGGGCGAGAACTGGAACACCATCGATCGCCACGGCTATCTGCGCTGGCGCCCGGTCGAGGTGGATACGCCGCTGCACAAGTTGCAGTGGTTCTGGCACCCGAACAGCGACCAGACGCTGAAGAGCGTCGACGAGCTGGTGCAGATCTGGGAAGACAGCGTGGGCCGCGGCGGCCAACTTGTGCTGGGCATCGCCCCGGACAAGCGCGGCCTGCTGCCCGAGGCCGACGTCAAGCGGCTGGAGGAAATGGGTCAGGCGCTGCAGGCGCGCTACGGCGCCGACCGCAACCTGGTGCGCGGCCGGCTCAAGAGCGACGACAGCATCGCCGCGGCGGTGGACGGCGACCGCGACACCTTCTGGAGCGCGCCGGACGGCGCGCACCACGCCACCCTGGAGCTGCAGTTCAAGCAGCCGGTGACCTTCGATACCGCGCTGTCGATGGAATGGCTCAACGACGGCCAACTGGTGCAGAAGTACGCGGTGGAAGTGTTCCGCGACGGCGCCTGGGTCAAGGTGGCGCAGGCGCAGGCGATCGGCCACATGAAGATCGACCATTTCCCCGCGGTCACCGCCTCGCGCGTGCGCCTGAACATCCTGTCCAGCGTCGATGCCGCGCATATCCGCGAGTTCCAGCTGTTCAACGTGGGTGCGTCTGCCACGCGTTGAATCCTGCTCGCGGCGCACGACTGAAGCCGTACCCGGCGCGCTGCCGGGTGCGGCTTTTTCGTTGGAGCTGCGCGCTGCGTTTGTGGTGAGGGTGCCCGTACGCAGGCACAGTGGTTCCAAAATCGCTGCGAAGAAGATGGGGCGCGCGACAGTGCAAACTCCCCTCTCCCCCCGGGAGAGGGGTCGGGGGTGAGGGTACGGGTGCCGGTGAGAGTAGGCCACAAGCGCAGCCACTCCACGCAATTCGTGATCGAAGATCAATGGCGCAGTCGCCCGACGCGGTACGCTGCAGCGTCACACTCGTGCCTCGCCGGTGCCGCGACGCAAGCGTAGTGGCAGCCCACATCGCCCTGCCAAGCCCATGCAAGGACATCCTATGCTGCCGAATGCAAACGACGAAGCCACACCAGGCGAGGCGGGGCAGGCCACCGCGCAGGCACCTGCAGCCGCCGGGCGGCGCGACGATCACGCCGCAGAGATCGGGGCATTGCCGGCAACGTCCGGCGCCGCGTCCGCGTCTGCGCCCACCGCGACCCTCGCCAGTGCGCCGGTATCGGATGAGGCGGGTGTCGAGATGCGCGTCAGCCAGGCACCGGGCCTGACCGTGCCGTCGGCGGGCACGTACTTCGGCGAGCACAGCAAGACCGCCTTGGCGGCGCAGGCCGTCTTGCTCAAGAAAATGGAAGCGCCGGCGGCCGAGGATGCTTCGCAACTTCAGCTGATCGACGCGCCGACAGATGCCATCGTGGCCGTAGCGACGGCTGCACCGGGCCCGGCAGCCGAGCAGTCCGGCAACACCAACGACGCGCCGGATCACTCCGATGCCCGGTAGCCATTGAGCGCACGCTGCGCAGGCGGCCACGCGTCGCCGCACGACGGCATCCCCCACACATCACCCGCAGGGAGTAGCGCATGACCGAGACGCCGGATCCGAAAACCCAGGCCTTGTACGACATGACCCGCCAGTGGTTGGGACGTGAGTTGTCCGAGGAAGAGCGCGCGCAATTGCGCGCATTCGCCGCGTCGACCCAGGGAACGCCGCAGGCGACAAACGAGACGCCCAATCCGGCGGCGTCGTCACGTACTGCCGAGATCGAACGCACGCGGCAGCGGATCGATGCGGCCAGGCGCAGCGCGGATTCCGCCATCCGCGATGGCGACCAGGCGGCACACGATGCGATCGCGGCCGCAGCAGCGCTGGAACTGGCCTTGCCGAAAGGACACGCGGATCCGCATCTAGATGGAGCGACGTCGGTGGGCCAGCAGGCCGACTTTTTGGCCGATACGATCAGGCGCCAGGTAAAGGAGGAGGTCGATCGCCAGTTCGCCGCGCTCGCACAACAGATGCAGGCAGTGGTCGGCACAGCGCGTGCGCAGGGCCCGATTGCGCCGCCGCCATCATCGGTCGGCATGGTGTTCGGGAGCGCAGTGTCTGGGCAGCAGCAGAGCAACAAACCGGCGCAGGCGTCCCTCCAGGAGGTTGGGCAGACGCATGGCCCGGGTGCCACGGCCGGGGCGGTGGAGAAGATCGCCCAGGCTGGTGCCCCCGACAATCTGGCCAGCTTGCTGGTGGTGCTGCAGGCGTTCAAGAACAACACCCCGCCGAAGTCTTGAGCGGCATCTCTGACGACACGCTTTGCCACGGCGTAGCGCGACACGTCGTTGTGCTTGCGGCAGGCGGCCGCTGCAGCCGCGACGGGCAATCCCGCTAACGCGCGTCGCGGCGGCGGCCGTTCCTCAGAACTTGCGGTGCATTGGCCAAGCCCACTGTGGGAGGGACTTCAGTCCCGACGCCTTCCAGGGTCGGGTCACCGGCAGGCGTCGTTCGCCGCTGCTTGCATGATCGTTGACTCCCGCAAGTGGGCCTTCCTTCGCTGTTGAAGGCTCCCTTGCCTCGTCGGACCTTGCATCTGCAGCGATGTCGCTATCGACCATCAACGTTCTGCGACGCCACGGCGTGCGTCCTGCCACGCCGACGTCGCCTCGTGATGCGCGCGCCGGTTTGTGGAATCTCCTGCCCGAATCAATTAGCCGTCGCTTCGCCAAGTGCGCATTCCGGGGCTGCAGCGGCCGGCGCGCGCGTCATCTCGCTGCTGCGATACGACTCGCCCCATTCGCGCAGGCTGATCAGCACCGGCGCGAGGGATTCGCCCAGCGGTGTCAGCGCATATTCGACCTTGGGCGGCACCTGCGGATACACGTGCCGCACGATGACGCCGTCCTCCTCGAGTTCGCGCAACTGCAGCGTCAGCATGCGCTGCGTGGCATTGGGAACCAGGCGCGTCAATTCCATGAAGCGCTTCTTGCCGGACAGCAGGTGGAACAGGATCACCGGCTTCCACACCCCGCCGATCACCGAAAGCGTGACTTCGACCGCGCAGCCACTCTTGCCATCCTGACGTTTCAGACGCATGGTCGTTGTACCTACAAAATTGATAGTACCTGCGAAAATTGTACGTTCTTGCGATGCAGGAAGTGCATCCCGACAATGCCTGCAACACGGTCGCGCTGCAACCGGTGCAGCACTGCCCCTCGCCACTTTTTCGCTAAGGATGTCGTGCCCATGAAAGCCATCACCCTGCGCCAGCCCGCTGGCCTCGAGAACCTCCGCCTCGTCGATCTGCCCGATCCCGGCCAGCCGGGCGCCGGCGAGATCCGCGTGCGCGTGCATGCCAGCTCGCTCAACTTTCACGACCTGGGCGTGGTGACCGGCCGCATGCCCAGCGCCGACGGCCGCATCCCGATGTCCGACGGCGCCGGTGTGGTGGAGGCGGTGGGCGAAGGCGTGGACGAGTTCGCCGTGGGCGACGCGGTCGTCTCGAGGTTCTTCCCGAGCTGGCTGGATGGCGGACCGACCATCGCCGATTTCGCGACCGTGCCCGGCGACGGCGTCGACGGCTATGCGCGCGACACCGTGGTGCGCCCCGCGCACTGGTTCACGCATGCACCGCGCGGCTACAGCCACGCCGAAGCGGCGACGCTGACCACCGCCGGGCTCACCGCATGGCGGGCGCTGGTGGTGGACGCGCGCCTGAAGGCCGGCGACACCGTGCTGGTGCTCGGCACCGGCGGCGTGTCGATCTTCGCGCTGCAGTTCGCCAAGCACATGGGTGCCACCGTGATCGCCACCTCGTCGTCCGACGAGAAGCTGGCGCGTGCGCAGGCACTGGGCGCCGATTTCACCATCAACTACCGCCGCGATACCGACTGGGCGGCCAAGGTGCTCGACTGCACGAACGGCCGCGGCGTCGACGTCGTGATCGAAGTGGGCGGCCCCGACACGCTGGGGCAATCCATCCAGGCCTGCCGCATCGGCGGCCACATCGCCTTGATCGGCGTACTGACCGGCATTGCCGGCCAGGTGCCGACGGTGGCGCTGATGCAACGTCACCAGACCCTGCAGGGATTGATCGTCGGCAGCCGCAGCCACCAGCGCGACATGGTCCGCGCCCTAGACGCCACCGGCATCAAACCGGTGGTCGACCAGACCTTTGCGCTGGAAGACATCGCCGATGCGTTTGCGCATCAGGCGGCGGGGAAGCATTTCGGGAAGCTGTGCTTGTCGATCTGACGGAGATGCCTGAGCGGTCAGTGCTGTTGCGCTGACCGCGGTATCTGGTGGAGCAATTCGAGCCGCGAAAGAGAGTTGGTCATCCGCCCTAAAGTAGGCGCTGTTGCGTTCCGTTTGAGCGCGCACTGAAGCAAGCTTTTCTGCGCAGAACAATCAGTTGCTGTTCTTATGTTTTACCTTCGTTATGGTTTCGCTAGCGCAGCTCCGCAAGATCTGCGTTGCCGTACGTGATCGCTACCATTCCGTAGTTTTATAACTCCCGATCGGCATATGCGTCCAAAATGCGGTCGCGTATGTTGGGATTGTAAAAGTCCTTTTTGCTGCTGCTAGGATTGTTGGGGTCAAGTAGGCGCGAGTGGACAAGCCCGCGTTCTTTCATCAATGGCTTCTTGATGGCGTGGAACTCGGCGTTGAACTTGATGTCCGGCTTGCGGCGGCGCAACTGAGTCTGCAATTCGGCATAGGACCATGGGTACGTTTCCATCAGTTGGTCCTCGTCCAGCCGTATGGCAAGCGCTTCGGGATCGCGCGTGACCTGTACGTTAGCGGCCGTGTCGAGGTTTGATCGCCGCAGGCGTACATCAACGCGCACAGCTACTTGGTACTCGCCGTTGTTAGCAGGCTGTGTGGCTGTTGCTTGCAGACGATCAATCAATCGCTTTTCGTCTCGCGTGACCACAACGGCGCCCACTTCTTCGACCCCGTGGAAGAACGCAACAGGCAACATCAACGAAAGAGAAGAACCGAAGTCGCGGTCAAACCATGTCTTGCTCAGCGCCACATAGTTGCGCACACTCGCGCAGGCAAGTTCAAGCACGTTTCGCTGTAACAGCGCACTGGCGACGATGAAATGGGTAGCGTTGTCACGAACATCGATCATCGCTTCTAGATTCAATGACACTTCCTGAGGTACACGGTCGGCGCGGTCCTGTGCCTTTTCTAATGCGATAACGCAGGCGCTCAACTGCAATGTCATCGCATTGCCTGTGCGGTTCTTCTTCACGGTCATGTGCTTGGTGCTTTTCTCGCCACCCTTCAACTGTCGCGGGACACGTACCTGGATGGCCTTGGGGTCGTTCTTTGCCTCTTTCAACAACTTCGCTTTTAGCAGCAGTTCCCACGCATTGACGGCGAGGATGCAAAAAGTTTCTTCGCGGTACGAAAAAGTGGGCTTGTTGTACACCTCGATTGCCGCCAGCATCGCTGCGTGCGACTTTTCAATGAATTTTTGATGCAGTGCAGCGGCCATTCCGTAGCTCCCCGTTCCTATGGATGCATCATAATGACCTACAGGCCGGGCCTGTACAACGTCTTATAGGTGAAATTTATGCGCTGTGCATTGGTGAGGCCATCTGGAGCGCGCCGCAGGATGCTTAATTGCTAGCACCCTACTAGCAGCCGGAAAAAGCACGCGTGTGCGTATTTCTTCTTTTTCGCGATTGTCTCTCACAAGCCGTCTTCAATGTAGTCACAATGTAAGGCGATGTTCTGCTTCTTCCAGTCGTATAGATATTCGCGCTCGTCAAGATCCTTGCACTGCATGAGCAGCATGCTCGACTCAGGGTTTGTGATGACCTTTCGCGCCATGTATCGCCAGAAGTAGGGATTTCCGCCTGATTTTTCCGGTACGGGCACGAGGCGGGACAGGTTGATGGTGCCGCAGTCACCTGTCGGCGTGGTGTCTGCCACGTTCCACGAATTGAACGTCCCATCTGATGCATAGACGGCCTTGAATACTTGCCTAAAGGGGTTGGTGCTGATTTGGCACGTACGTTGTTCAACATCAATGCCTAGCGCCATGAACTGCTTTACGTAGTCCAGCTTGCGCGTTTTACAGGCTTGATTCATAGCGCTCATCTGTGCAGCAAAATCCCGGCGTGCTATGGGGCTCATGCGCGACACTGCCTTCTGCATCTCGTCGGTGCTCGGTGAGCCACTCAACGCCGCAAGGCCTTGTTGGGCCATATCGCACAAACCCTTCCAGTCGCTGCTCTCGTAAATTTTCTCGGGAGTTGTCTTCATTTCCTTTGCAAGAGCATCAGGCCAGTCTTGGGTCTCCTTCGCCAAGCGTTTTGCCGCGTCAGCGGCAGACAATCTCTGGCGAATGCTGATTTGCACGAAATCGCATGTCAGTAGGTCTCGCTCGGGTGGCGAGCACTCATAGGTAAGCCAGCCGTTCTCAACAGTGTTGTATACGCGGCCACCCAAGGAGTAAGGCGGCTCCTTTGCCATTGCGCCTAATGAGGTAAATGTGGCGATTACCAAGATTCCCAAGTCAACGATCTTTTTCTGATACATCCCCATTGTCATCTCCTTGCCCCCCCCGCCCCTTTGTATGTGGTGCAGCGTCATGTGCCATGGGCTATGCCTGAACAAAGCTAGACAAGAGCGGCAATGACCATGTCTAGGGCCAGGTGTACGCGCGATCCGAACAATCCAAAGGAGTCAACCTCGCTCCTTTATTGTCGAGTTATTATATTCGCCCCGCGCGATTGCTCAACAAGTGAGGCGGCAGCGCGAGTGAACTTGAATAATCTTTCCCCCTTGCCGTTGTGTGTTAGACCAAGAAGCCCCAGTCCAAGGAGTGTGTCCAAGTCATCTTCGGCAAAGCGAGGTTCCGTGATTTCCATGGTGCCGTTCTTACCGTCTATAAAGAGCAGAACGATGCCATCCATCATATGGATTTCAAGAAGTTTGCTTGCTCCCGAGTCGTTGAGCTGAGAGAGAAAGGACATTGCCTGAGCCGAAAGAACAGACTCAGGGTGAACAGATGTTGCGATGTCTTTGTAGAGGTCAATGCCAGAGGCCAAAGAAGCAAGTGACCTATCAAGAAGGGCGAGCCGATCCAAGATTTCTTGTCTCGACTCGTTAAGAATTGCTTTAATGCTTATGGTCGTTGCTGTGTTGGACTGCAAAAGGGAGCGAAGCTCGCCATGACGATTTTCAGAAAGCCACGTCATGAACTCGCCATAATCTTCTGATTTGGAGGTGTTTCGTTGCGAAACGAATTCCGCTAGTAGGCTTACGATTGTTGCGAAAGTGGCGGCAGTAGTCACTGGTTCCATGGGTTATAACGCCTAAATTAAGCCGCGCCACGAAATCGCGTCGGCTTGAATGAGTTTTTAGGTGCCGCGCTCGGCACGTGCCTTTTCCAGATGTTCTCGCATCGCATTCTTCTCGGCAGCGCGGTCATCGCTAGTGTAAATGTCAGCGCGGATTCGCTTGAATCCTCTTGCCAAATGGCCGAAGTCCTTCTGAAGCTTCTCCAGACTTTGTGCTATGGAGTAAAGGTGCGGCTTACCGAGTTGATAGCTGCCTTTGCGCTCGGACATGTCAATCACAAGAGTCTCGCTATAAGTCTCTTTCGTGGCGCTACGGTAAGAAATGTCGAAAGCGAGTACCGATGCGACCTTTACGTCGTGATCCTCGTGCATCTGGGTGAAGTGCGAGTAGCGCTCTTCTCCTGGCCCCAAATACGAGATGCCAGTGTGGAAGAAATTTGTCTCGGTGAGCTCGTCTAGCAGTGCCTTGGCTCCCTCGCCTCCGGCCAGAACCTTCGGGTTGAAAGCAATCTGGAGGGCTGGACCCAAGCCAATGTTCCTAACATGAAGCCGCTGGATATGAATTGCTTCGTCAACTGAGCGGAGAGTGACCTCGAGCTTTGGCTCCGTCTGTACTTTGCGCATGCGGCGCGTTTCCGATACCAGTTGCCAAGTCAGCGCCGCATAAACCGCTGTAGCGAGCGTGACCACACCCGTGAAGATGACCGTAAGTGCGCCCGAGTTGTCGTTGAGGAATTTCAGTAGGTCGCCCATAAGCCTTCCTCGCGGCGCTTGACCACATGTGGTGACAAAAACGGTATGTGAAAAACATGTGTGTAGTGAGGTGATACCGCTCCGTGTTGGAGCAGTACGCCCCCAAATTCAGTCCTTCGCCAGCTTTGCTATTCCCTAATTTTTACGTGTAACTCCCCGGCCATTCCCGAGTGTATCCCGCAAAGGCCGACGCTATCACTTGTTGACGCGCGTCACAAGTTAAAGGCCGCTCGGCGGAACCGCCGGCGGCCTTCATTTGTAGACAAGTTGTTCGGTCCCGCGGATTCGGGATTTACTCGACGGCTCGTTCTGCGAGGAACTCAGTTATTGGGCACGCTCCAGATCTGCCCCTTAACTCCACGTACGCTCACGTCCGCCGAACTATCCAAATCAAACACAATCACACTATTCGCCCCCTTCCGCTGCCAAGGCGCCGGAAAATACAACGCCCGCTGCGGCCCGATATTCCAGTGCCTTCCTAGATTGTGGCCATTCGCCCAGGCAAAGCCTTTGCCGAAGGCGCGCATGTCCAGGAACGTATCGGTTGGCGTGCCGATGGTGATGGTGCCGCGATGGAAGGCAGGGCCATCGACCTTGGCGGTGGTCCAGCCGGTGAGCGTGCTCGGGTCGTCCATCGGCAGGGGGAAGGTCTGCCAGCCGGTGAGGGGCTTGCCGTCGAGTAGCACGGGGTCGATCAGGCCGGCGTGGCCGTCGGGCAGGTGGGCGCCGTAGTTGATGCGGCCGGTGTTCTCCACCAGCACGTCGAGGGTGTGGGGGCCGGCGGGGATGTCCACGTCCACCGCGACCTGCTGCAAGCGGCGCTCGGCGCTGCCGGCCAGTTTTTGATCGACGTAGACGCGGGCGTAGTCGCGTACCTCGCCCAGGTACAGGCTGCCCTTGCGCGGGCCGGTGACGGTGGTGCGGTAGAGGATGTAGCCGTAGGCCTGGCCGTAGCGCTCCATCGGCTGCGGGGTGTCGGTGGTGGCGGCCGGGGCGGGCAGGTTGTCCCACAGCGAGGCGGATTCGCGCAGCGGCGTGGCGGGCAACTCGGCGAAGCGGATCGGCTTGGGTAGGGCCGGCGGGGCGATGCCGGTGACGCGCTGGATGGCGTCGCGGAACAGGGTGAACTTGGGGGTGGGGCGGCCGGCTTCGTCGAGCACGGCGTCGTAGTCGTAGCTGGTGGTCTGCGGGGCGTAGTGGTCGCTGGGGTTCTTCTGGAAGTTGGCACCATTCATGAAGCCGAAGCTGGTGCCGCCGACGAACATGTAGATGTTGGCGGAGTGGCCCTGGCGCAGGATCCATTCGAATTCGCTGGCCTGCTTGGCGCCGTCGGTGACGGCGTGCTGGCTGCCCCACTGGTCGAACCAGCCGGCCCAGTATTCGCCGACCATCTGCGGTTGCCCGGGGCGGAACTTGGCCAGGGTGTCGAAGGCGTTCTTGGCGTCGCCGGGGGCGAAGTTCACCACGGCCAGGGTGTCGGGCAGGGTGCCGTTGGCGAGCACGTCGGGGCCGTCGGCGGTGAACAGCAGGGCCTTGTCGAAGCCGGCGTGGACGAACATGGCGCGGTTGCGGCGCATGTAGGCGTGGTCGTCGCCGTAGGAGCCGTATTCGTTCTCCACCTGCACCGCGACGATCGGGCCGCCGTTGCCGTTGAGCCGCGGTTTGACCTGTGCGGCGAGCGCATCGAGATAAGCCTGGCTGGCGGCGATGAAGCGCGGGTCCTGGCTGCGCACGCGCATGCCCGGCTCGGCGAACAGCCATGCCGGGTAGCCGCCGGCTTCCCACTCGGCGCACACGTACGGGCCGGGGCGCAGGATCACGTTGAGACCTTGTGCGGCGGCTTCGTCGACGAAGGCGGCGATGTCGTTGTTGCCAGTGAAGTCGAACTGGCCCGGCCGCGGTTCCACCAGGTTCCAGAACACGTAGGTCTCCACCGTGTTCAGGCCCATTGCGCGCGCTTTCTGCAGGCGGTCCTTCCAGTAGGCGCGCGGGATGCGCTGGAAGTGGATGGCGCCGGAAATGACCTGGTACGGCTTGCCGTCGCGGATGAAATGATCGCCCTGGGTGGCGAAGGCGGGCCAGGCGGTGCTGCTGTCGGCAGCGTGCACGTGGGTGGCGGGCAGGGCGAGCGCCAGGGCGAGGGCAAGAGCGGCGAGGGTCGAACGCGGCATGAGGGATCTCGGAAGAGGCGATGCGGATGCAACGCAACAGACAACACGAAGCGCGCGCCGCAATGCAACCGGTCGCACGCACAAGGGCGGCGGTGGGGAATCAACCAATCCCGATTCCCCAATCTCCACTCCCGGCCGTCAAACGAACGATGGCGGCAGATCGTCCTTGCCCGCGCCGAACGCGGTGTTGGGCTTCGGCCCCATCTCCAGCTCCAGCGTACCGCCGGCGGCGAGGTCCGCATGGCGCAGCCAACTGCGGGTGTAGGGCTTACCGTTCCAGCGTGCGCGCTGGATGTAGACGTTGGCCGGGCTGTTGCCGTGGGCGACGATGCGCAGGGTGCGGCCGTTGCCCACGTCCAGTTCGGCGCGCTTGAACAGCGGGCTGCCCAACACATAGTTGGCGCTGACCGGGTCCACTGCGTAAATGCCCAGTGCGCTGAGCACGAACCAGGCGCTCATCTGCCCGCAGTCCTCGTTGCCGGACAGGCCGTTGCGCGCGTCGTGGTACTGCTCGCGCAGCAGCCGCCGCACCATCGCCTGGGTCTTGTACGGCTGGCCGGCGTAGGCGTAGAGGTAGGCGACGTGGTGGCTGGGTTCGTTGCCGTGCGCGTACTGGCCGACCATGCCGTCGATGTCCGGCGGCGCGTCCGCTGGCAGCTCGGAGCTGGTGGTGAACAGTTCGTCGAGCTTGGCGACGAAGTTGTCGCGGCCGCCGAACAGGTCCATGTAGCCGTACAGGTCGTGCTGGTTGAGGAAGGTGGCCTGCCAGGCGTTGGACTCGGTGAAGTCGCGCCACTGCGCGCTATGGCCCATCGCGCGCGGATCGAACGGGGTGGCCCACTGGCCGTCGCTCAGGCGCGGCTGCACGAACCTGCTTTCGCGATTGAACACGTTGCGGTACTGCCGCGAGCGTTCGCGCAGGTGCTTGGCATCGTCGTCGGCGCCGACCGCCTGCGCCAGGTGCGCCACCGCCCAGTCGTCGTAGGCAAATTCCAGGGTGCGGCTGACCGATTCGTCGACCTTGTCGCAGGGGATGTAGCCCATCTTCCGGTACAGCGCCAGGCCGTGCACGTCGTCGTCCATCGCGCGCTTGCGCCAGGCCGGGTACGCGGCTTTCCAGTCGATGCCGGTGAAGCCCTTGGCATGCGCCTCGGCCAGCACCACCGCGGAGTGGTAGCCGATCATGCAATCGGTCTCCACGCCCTGCAGCGGCCAGATCGCGACGCCCTGCGGCGATTCGTGGGCGCCGCGCACCAGGCACTGCACCAGGTCGGGCACGCGCTCGGGCTGCACCAGGGTCAGCAAGGGATGCAGGGCGCGGTAGGTGTCCCACAGCGAGTAGGTGCTGTAGTTGTGGTAGCCAGCCGGCGCCTGGTGCACCTGCAGGTCCATGCCGCGGTAGCGGCCGTCGGTGTCGCTGAACAGGGTCGGCGCGATCAGGCTGTGGTACAGCGCGGTGTAGAAGATGCGCCGCTGCGCCTCGTCGTCGCTGTCGATGCGCACCCGTCCCAGTTCCTTTTCCCATTCGGCCACGGCGGCGGCGTGCACGCGGGCGAAGTCGAAGTCGGGTAGCTCCGCGTCGAGGTTGGCCAGGGCGTTTTCGGCGCTGACCGCGGAGATACCGACCTTGACCAGCAGCGGCGCGTCGGCGGCGTCTGGGTAGTGCATGGCCAGTTTCAGCCGGTTGCCGTCGGCGCTGCGTGCGCTCGCGGCCAGCGGTTGGTCGTCGGCGTACAGCTGTGCGCTGGCGAACGGCCGCGACAGGCGCATCGCGAAGTAGATGTAGCGGCCCTTGGCCCACTGGTAGACGCGGCGGCCGCCGGTGACGGTCCGCGCATCGACCAGGCGCAGGCTGGCGTCCTCCACGCGGGTGGGGATGTCGGGCTTGTCCTGCATGCCGTGGCACAGGTCCAGCAGCAGGTGTGCCGGCTTGCCCTTGGGGAAGTGGTAGCGGTGCAGGCCGGCGCGCGCGGTGGCGGTGAGTTCGGCATGCACGCCGCTGTCCTTCAGGCGCACGCGGTAGTAGCCGGGCGAGGCGGCTTCGTCGGCGTGGTCGAAGCGCGAGCGGTAGCCGGCGTCGGGATCGTCGAGCGGGCCGGGCTGCAGTTTCACCTCGCCGACGGCCGGCACCACGAGGAAATCGAGCATGTCGCCGACGCCGGTGCCGGACAGGTGGGTGTGCGAGAAGCCCATGATCGAGCCGTTGTCGGCGTGGTAGCCGGAGCAGGCGTCCCAATCGGCGTTGGCGGTGTCCGGGCTCAGTTGCACCATGCCGAACGGCAACGTGGCGCCGGGGAAGGTGTGGCCATGGCCGCCGGTGCCGATGAACACGTCGACGTTGCGCGTGAGCTCGGCCTTGGCGCGCGCATCGGCCGGCAGCGCATAACTGCCGGCGCGTGCCTGCGCCAGGCGCGCGATGCCGCTGCTGCCGAACAGGGCCAGGGCGATGGCGCCCTGCAGGAAACCGCGTCGTGTGGCCATGGTGCTGTCCTCGGGGTGTGCGGCGGTGCGGTGGGGTGTGTGTGTTTTTGTAGGAGCGGCTTCAGCCGCGATGGGATTTACCGGTAACGCTCGGTCGCGGCTGAAGCCGCTCCTACGACAGCAACTGCGGCTTGCGCTGGTGCAGGTCGATGATCAGTTCGCCGAACAAGGTGTTGGCCCAGGCGAACCAGGGGCGGGTGAAGGTGTTCGGGTTGTCCTTGTCGAAGGCTTCGTGCATGAAGCCGGTGCCGGCGTCGGTGCTCTTGAGCCACTGCAGGCACTGGCGGATCTGCGCGTCGTCGTCGCTGGCCAGGGCGTACTGCATCAGCGACATCGGCCAGATCGTGCCCAGGCCGCTGTGCGGGCTGCCCACGCCCTCTGCGGCGCGGCCGCGATAGAAATACGGATTGCGCTCGCTCCAGGCCAGTTGCCGGGTGCGCAGGAACAGCGGGTCGCGGCGATCGCAGCAGCCGAGGTAGGCCAGGCTCAGCAGGCCGGGCGCGTTGGCGTCGTCGATGAACAACTGGTTGCCGTAGCCGTCCACCTCGTAGGCCCAGAACGGCTGGCCGTCGGCGTCGCGCATCTGCCCGAACTTTCGGGTGGCGGTCTCGACCTCGTCGGCCAGCGCGCGGCACTCGCCGGCGAAGGCGGCGTCGTGGTGCAGCGCCTCGCTCATCGTCGCCAGTTGCCGCAGCGAGGTCACCGCGAACAGGTTGGCGGGCACGAACAACGGGTACAGGCAGGCGTCGTCGGACGGGCGGAACATCGAGTGGATCATGCCGTTGGGCCGGGTCGGCTGCCCATAGCCGTCCAGTACCAGGGTCTCGGTGGCCAGCGGCGAGGGCCGCTGGAAACTGTACGGGCCGCGGCCGTGCAGGCGCTGCTGTTCGCGGAAGGTGCGCACCACCACGTGCATCGCCTCGCGCCAGTCGTCGTCGAACGGCGCGGCGTCGCCGCTGGCGCGCCAGTACTCGTGCGCCAGGCGGATCGGATAGCACAGCGAATCCACTTCCCACTTGCGCTCGCCGACGCCGGGCTTCATCTCGGTGATGTCGGCCACCGACCACTTCAGGCGCTGGCTGGTGCCGTCGGGCAGGAACGCGTTGGCGTAGGGATCCAGGCGGATGCAGGCGGCCTGGCGCTGGATCAGCCCGTGGTACATGCGCCGCAGCGCCGGGTCGCGCTTGGCCAGCGGCACGTAGGGATGCACCTGCGCGGAGGAATCGCGCAGCCACATCGCCTCGATGTCGCCGGTGATGACGAAGGTGTCCGGCTTGCCGTTGCGGGTGCCGGTCTCCACCGTGGTGTCGAGCGTGTTGGGGTAGCAGTTCTCGAACAGCCAGGCCAGGCGCGGATCGGCGATGCCGGCCTTGACCGTGCGCAACTGGCGCTCGACCGCGGCGCTGACGAAACGGCGCTTGCCCGGCGGCGGCCGCTTGCTGGGCAGGGCGTCGGAGGCTGCCGCGGTAGCGGCCGGAAGCGCCCCGCTCAGCAGCGCGGCGCCGGCGCTGGCGCCGAGGAAGTGGAGGATGTCGCGGCGGGTGGGCATGGCCTGGGAACGCTCCGTGGAATCGACAAACGCGCCCCGCACGGGGCCGGCACCGGGGAGGCGCCGGCCGCGGCCGGGAGTGCAGGTTGATGGTACCTATAACGGACCAATTTGCGACGACCTTACAACGTGTGGCCGTCCGATGCATCCTGCGACCGCACAACCGGCCGGCTCAGTGGGGGTGGTGCGCGCCGTGCCAGTGCATCGGTCCCGAGCACACGCACTCGCCGTCGTCGCTGTCGTTGCCGGCATGGCCGAACAGCGCGTCCAGCAGCCGCCGCGACGGGCTCCACTCGCCGATGGCCGGGTGGATCAGCATCGCCTTGCAGGCCTCCAGGTGGCTGCCGCTGAGCGCGGCGTCGATGGCGGCGTGCTCGTAGGCCTTGACCGTGCGCACCAGGCCCTGGATCGCCTCGGGCATCGGCCGCGCCGGCAGCGGGGTGATGCGGTCGCGCTCGATGGTGGAGGAGATCTCGACGATGTCGTCGTCGGCCAGTTCCGGCATGCAGCCCTGGTTACGCACGTTGACCACGTGCCGCCCGGGGAGCGCGCCGGTCAGCGCGCTCATCACGTCCACCGCGATGCGGTGGTAGCCGGTGCTGGCGCGGAACGGGTCCGGCTGCGGCGCCAGGTCGTCGGCGAAGGCCGAGCCGGCTTCGGCTTCCAGCTTCATGTACGAGCCGGAGCGCTGCCGCAGGTAGGCGGCATAGGTCTGCACCGCGCCGCTGCCGTCGCCGGCGTTGAGGCGGCTGCGCAGGTCGGCGATCAGGGTGTGGTTGAGTTGCTCGATCTCGCTGCCGCGGCTGGCGCCGCTGGCGCGCTGGTTTTCCAGGGCGCGGCTGCGTTCGTAGTAGAAGTACAGGTACTCGGTGGGGATCAGCCGCAGCGTGCGCAGCATGTCGAAGTCGAACAGCGGCGCCAGGTACAGCTGGCGCAGGACCGCGTCATCGGCCAGGATCCGGTCGAGCACGTCCTCGCCACGCACGCGCACCGCGCGGATCCAGCCCAGGTGGTTGAGGCCGACGTACTCGCAGTCCACGTCGGCGGGCGGCTCGCCGAGCGCGCGGGCGATGTTGTGAAACAACTCCACCGGCGTGTCGCAGATGCCGACCACGCGGGCGCGGGTGTGGCGGTTGATGGCCTGGGTGATCAGCCCGGCCGGGTTGGTGAAGCTGACCAGCCAGGCGTCGGGGCTGAGCCGCTCCACCATCCGCGCCTGCTCGATCGCCACCGGTACCGTGCGCAGCGCCTTGGCGACGCCGCCGGGGCCGGTGGTCTCCTGCCCGGCATAGCCGTGGCGGATGATGGTCTGCTCGTCGGCGGCGCGCTGGCGGATGCCGCCGATGCGGATGCTGTTGAGCACGAAGTGCGCGCCCTCGATCGCCGCTTCCGCCGAACTGGCGGCGTTGACCTGCAGCTCGCCGCCGAACTCGGCGACCACCGCGCGGCCGAGCGCGACCATCAGCGCCAGCCGCTCCTGGTCCGGATCGTAGAGCACGATCTCGCGCGCACCGAGCGCTTCGGCGGCATCGTTGACGCCGTACACCACCAGCGGCGCACGCACGCCGCCGCCGCCGATCAGGGCGAGTTTACGGTTGGGAAAGGAACTGCTCATGGAGACTCCTGAGACGTGGGGGATCGGGAAGGCCGTCGAGCGCGCCGAGCGCGGTGCAACAGGCGGCGCCGCACAGGCAGCCGCGCTGCGCGCAGGCATCGAGGGAAGCGTGGTCGAGCAGCGCGTCGATGAAGCCGGCATCGAATGCATCGCCGGCGCCGGTGGTGTCCTGCACGGCGACCGCAGGCGCAGCGATTAGGCGCGCGCCGGCCGCGTCCACCACGCAGGCGCCGGCGCCGCCGAGCTTGATCGTCACCTGCGCCAGGCCCAGCGCCTGCGCCCAGGCGCGGCAGGACGCGGCGTCGTCGCCACTGCAGCCGGCCAGCGCCGCCTCTTTCTGGTTGGGCAGGAAGTGGTCGACCGCGCGGCAGGTGGCGTGGTTGTCCGGATCGGCCAGCCATGCCGGGTTGAAGCCTACGTCCAGCGAGGTGCTGCAGCCGGCCGCGCGCAACGCCGGCAGCAGCGTGCGCGCCAGCGTCGCCGGCAGCGGCAGGGCGAAGTGCACGTGGCGCGCGGCGCACATCGCCTCCAGCGCGGCGGTGCTGCCCAGCAGCGGTTCCAACTCGGCATTGGCACCGGGATAGGTGAAGAACGAACGGTCCTCGCGCAACGACACGCTGGCGGTGACGCCGGTACCGGCGTGGTGGTCGACCAGGCCCTCGGTGCCGACGCCGAATTCGCCCAGGCGCTGTGCGAACCAGGCGCGGTCGCCGGCGCCGATCGCGCCGATGAGCGTCACCCGCCGCCCGAGCCGCGCCAGCCCGCAGGCGGTGTTGACGGTGCCGCCGCCGAGATCGCGGTGGTAGTGCCGCGCCATCGCTTCCTCGCCCGGCCCGGGCCAGCTGGCGAAGCCGCTGAAGATGTGGTCGAGATAGACCTCGCCGACCACCGCGACGTCATGGGTTTTCATTGCTGGAAGGGCCATGCTGCCTCGCGTTTGGCCTGGATGAGATAGAGCGCGGTGCCCGCGCACAGCGCCAGCACCGCCGCCAGCAGCCGCGGCAGCGGGCTGGTGGCCAGCAGCGCCAGCCAGCCGCAGACGCTGATCAGCAGCGGCCACGGATACAGCGGCATGGCGAAGCTGGCGCGGCGCCGTGGCTGCCGCCGCAGCAGCACCACGGCCATGCATTGCGCCAGGAACTGGAACAGGATCTGGATGATCATCAGCGTGGCGATCAGGTCGTCCAGCGACAGCGGACAGGCCAGCGCCGAGGTGAGGCCGACGAACAGCAGCGACACGGTGGGAAAGCGTCCGCGCGGGTGCAGCCGTGCGAACACGCCGAAGAACTGGCCGGACGCCGCCGCGGCGTACGGCACCCGCGAGTAGCCCAGCAGCACCACCAGCGCCGAGCCCCAACTGGCGAGCACGATCAGCGCCACCGCGACGGTGCTGCCCACCGGGCCATAGATGGCCTGCATGAAGTCGGCGACCACCGCCTTGGACTGCGCCGCCTGCCGCCACGGCAGCACGCCGAGCAGGGTCACGTTCAAGCCCAGGTACAGCACCGCCACGATCGGGATCGACCACAGCACCGCGCGTGGAATCGTGCGGCGCGGCTTGCGGATCTCGCCGCCGAGCATGCACACGTTGTTGTAGCCGCCGTAGTCGTACACCGCGATCAGCGCCACCGCGCCGAACCCCAGCCAGAAGCCGTGCGGCGAGGCCGGCCGCGCGTGCAGGAACTCGCGCGCCAGCGCCATGTCGAAATGCAGCGCGCCGCTGAGCACGATCCACAGGCAGGCGGCGATCACCACCGCGCTGACCAGCAGCGACAGCACCTGCACCGAGCGCACCTGCCGGTACAGCAGCGCGGTGTTGAACAGGCACAGCGCCATGGCGATGCCGGTGAGCGCGGTGTGGCTCAATCCAGGCATCAGGTAGGCCAGGTACTGCGCGCAGCCGACCGCGGCGGCAGCCACCGACAGCGGCGCGGTCAGCAGCGTCTGCCACAGGTACAGGAAGCCGAACAGGCGCCCGGCGCGGTCGCGGCCATAGGCCTCGCGCAGGTAGTGATACGGCCCACCCGAGCGCGGGATCGCCGAGCCGAGTTCGGCCCACACCAGGCCGTCGCACAGGCACAGCAGCGCGCCGACCACCCAGCCCAGCAGCACCGCCGGCCCGGCCAGCGCCGACAGCGCCAGCGGGATGGTGATGAACGGGCCGATGCCGATCATGTTGAGCAGGTTGGCCGACAGCGCGCTCCAGAACCCCAGCGTGCGCGGCGGCGCGCCCTGGTCCGCGGCGGACGAAGAGGACGCGACGGGGGCGGCGAGCGACGTCATGTGCATGCGCGATCCTGCGGGGAGGGAAGGGGAGCGAAGGCCTGTGTTGCAGGCGCGGGCACCAGGCCGTCGGCACAGCGCACCAGGCCCGGTTGCAGGCGATGCAGATCGAGGATCAGGACCTGGTTGGCGCCGGCGCGCAGCCAGGCGCCGGGGCAGTACAGGCACTGCTGCGGGCCGATGTCCCAGTAGCGGCCGAGCAGGCGCCCGTTGACCCACAGATAGCCCTTGCGCCAGTCGCGCATGTCCAGGTGCACGTCGCCGGGCTGGTCCAGGCTGAATTCGGTGGCGAAGAACAGGCCAGGGCGCTGCGGCGGCGCCTGCAGCGGGCGCAGCGACGGCGTCGGGTCTGCTTCCAGCGCCAGCCCGCGCACCTCCCAGTCGTGCAGGTCCTGGCCATCGAGCCGCACCGGACCGAGCAAGCCCTTGCGATCGCCCAGCGCCGGGCCGAAGTTGATGTGGCCGAAGCTGTCGACCAGCACTTCGAGATCGCGCGTGTCCTTTGCTGCATCCGGCAAACGCAGGTGCAGCGCACTGTGCAGGTGCGGGTGCCGCACCCGCGACACGTGGTCCAGCTCGCGCCCGTCGACATGCACCACCGCGTAGTCGTGGACCTGCCCCAGGTGCAGCGCCTGGCCCGCGCCGATCCGCCGCCGATACCGCACCAGGCCCTGGTCCTGGCCGAGCAGGCGCTGGTTGTCGGTGGGGGTATCGGTCTGCAGCGCGGGGCCGAGGTTGTCCCACAGCGCGGCCACGGGTGTGGCCTGCACCGCGTCGAAGTGCGCGCGGCGCGGTGCGGCCGGCACCGGCGGCAGTGGCGCGTCGGCTTGTGCGGCGATGATCTTGCGCAGCGCGAAGTACGCCGGGGGGGCGCGGCCGGCCTCGTCGATCGGCGCGCCGTAGTCGTAGCTGGTCAGCGCCGGCTGGAACTGCGAGCCGTCGTCCTCGGCATTGGCCCCGGCGCTGAGCCCGAAGTTGGTGCCGCCGTGCACCACGTACAGGTTGAACGAGTAGCCGGCGGCGGCGATGCGGCGCAGCAGCGGCGCGTAGTCGCGATGCGCGAACTGCGGCTCGCCCCAGTGCGTGAGCCAGCCGGGATAGCCCTCGGACACCCACACCGGCGCCTGCCCGGCGAAGGCCGTGGCCGCCTGCAGATCGTGCAGATCGGGACCATCCAGGCCGAGCGCGGCGCCGGGCAGCATGGCCTGACGCCGGCGCAGATCCTTGAGCCCTTCGGCCAGCGAGAACGGCCCCTCGACCCCATGCGCCCGCCACAGCGCGGCCAACGCCTGCAGATAGCCGATGTCGCTGCCGTGCATCGAATACTCGTTCTCGATCTGCAGCATCAGCACCGGACCGCCGGCGCTGGCCATCAACGGCGCGATGCGCGGCGCGATCGCGCCGATGTAGCGTTCCACCGCCGCCATGTAGCGCGTGTCGTGGCGATCGCGCAGGCGGATGTTCGCCTCGCGCAACAGATACGGCGGCAACCCGCCCAGCGTCCATTCCGCGCACACATACGGTCCGGGCCGCAGATACACCCACAGCCCCTCCTGCTGGCACAGCCGGATGAACCCGACGAAATCGCGCTCGCCACTGTCCAGATCGAACTGTCCCGGCGCCGTTTCCAGCGCATTCCACATCAGGTACAGCGCGATGGTGTTCAACCCCATCGCCTTGGCCATGCGGATGCGATGCAACCAATCCGCACGTGCGATCCGCAGCGGATGCAGCTCGCCACTGCGGATCTGCCACGGCTGGCCGTCGAGCGTGAAGCGTCCTTGCGCGAAGCCGAATGCGTGCGGCCGTCCATCCGGCACCGGCGCCGGCACCGGCACTGATGCTGGCACAGCTGCGCGCAGCATCGGCATCGCCGCCAATCCCAACGGCGCCAACAACCCGAACCGGCAGAACGCGCGGCGCTTCATTGCGGGCTCCAACTGGAGCACTGCTGTTGCTGTGTTTGTTGCTGTTGCTTTTGCTCTTCAGCTTTTGATTTGCCAGGGTCCCCTCCGCAGCGGCGGAGCTGGCGGGTAAAACCCCCCGCAGGGGGGCGGCGCACATGGACGTGCGCCGTTTTCGGCCGGGGCAGGATGCCCCGTCCGAAAATCCCGTCAGCGGAGCGGACCCGCGCAGCGGGCGCTGCGGCGGGGTGTGCTTTCTTTTGGTTACTTTTCTTTGCACAAGCAAAGAAAAGTGACTCGCCGTCAGGCGAAAGTTTTTGCTTTTGCTTGCCTACCCAGGCAGTACCGGTAAAGCCCGTCGGGACTGAAGTCCCTCCCACAAAAAGCGTGGCACCTCCAAACGATGGCATCGCCGTGCGCACGCCGCGGCCTAGAACGCGTACTTGACGGTCAACAGCGTCATCATGCCGGCATCGACGATGTCCGACACCGCCAGATTGTGCCGGCCCACGTGGCCCCAGTAACTGTATTCCTTGGTGAGATTGGAGATCGACAGATCCACATTCACCCCATTGTCGAACCGATAACCCGCATGCAGATCCACCCGCCGCGTCGGCCGCGCCCACAGGTCGTCCCACGGCGCGTTCTGGTGCAGGAAATCGTAGTTCAGCAGATAGGAACTGCTGAAGTGATAGCTCAGGTTCACCGAGAACTTCGAGCGCTCGTAGAACAGCTCCAGATTGGCCATCGCATTCGGTGCCGACTGCATCTGCTCGTCTTCGAAGCCGGCCATGCCCAGATCGGCGTGCGCATGCTGGCGCGTGGCATTGGCGCTGACGCCCAGCCCATCGAACGGCGCCGGCAGATCCTGGAAGCGCTGCCGCGCGCTGACCTCCACGCCGTAGACGCGGCCGTCGCCGCCGTTGGTCGGCATCTGATAGAACACCGTGCCGCTGCCGCTGGTGTCCGAATTGGCCTGGCCGGAACCGGCGTCGTAGATGTAGTGGTGCAGGCGCTTGTAGAAGCCGGCCACCGAGAAGAACCCGCCGTGGTCGGTGGCCCACTCGCCGGACAGATCCAGGTTGGTCGAGGTGATCGCCTTCAGGTCCGGATTGCCCTGGGTGATGGTGGTGATCGGCGGCACGGCGTTGGACACGCTGATTTGGCTGCCGCCACCCAACTGCACGAACGCCGGACGCGTATAGCTGGTCCACAGCGCGGCGCGATAGGTGGTGGCGCTGTCCGGGCGCCAGGTCAGGAACACGCTGGGCAGCGGCTGGTCGTAGTGCGTGCTGTTGGCGGCGAAGTAGCCGACCTGCTCGTTGCCATTGCTGTCGGTGGGCGTGGTCCAGAAGGTGTTGTGGATGCTGGTGTGCTCGAAGCGCACCCCGGGTACCACTTCCAGGCTGCCGAAGTTGAAGGTCGCCATCGCGTAGGCGGCGCTGACCGCCTCGGTACCGCGCATGGTGTTGCAGTTGTAGTTATTGACGTAGAACGCGCTGCCGCAGGTATCCAGGTCGTCGTCGGTGAGGTGGTTGGCGATCACCTGCGCCACCGCGCCTTCGCTGACCCGCGGCGTGGCCCAGTGGTACTTGCCGGGGAAGATCGCGGCATAGCCGCCGTTGAAGATGCCCAGGTCGCCCAGCGTGCTGGTGTCGGGCACCGGGCCGGTCCACCAGTCGCGGTTGCTGTAGTGGCGGCTGCTCTTGCTGTACTTCACGCCGAACTGCAGCGCGGTCAGCGCGCCGTCGCTGAAGTCGTAGTGCGCGTCGAACTTGGCGCCGCCCTTCTTCTGCCCGGAGTAGATCTTGGTCGATTCGCCGTAGCTGCTGGCGTACAGCGAAGGGATGTTGTTGACCTGCGCCAGCAGCGCCGGGGTCAGCTGCGGGTAGGGGAAGGCGCCGCTGCCGTATTGCATGAGGCTGCTGCCGGAGTAGGCGAAGTTGGCCTGGCTGAACTTGTCCTCGCGCCCGTCGATCTCGATGTGGTCGGGACGGTCGTTGTCGCCGAAGCTGTAGAACAGGTTCGGCGACAGCGTCCAGTTGCCCACGGTCTTGCGCGCGCCCACCTGGAAGGTGGCCAGGTCGGCGATTTCCGGGTTGGTCTCGTACCAGAAGCGCGCGGCGATGCGGTTGATGTTGGGCGAATACACGCCGGGCGTGGCGCTCGGCACGAAGCTGACGTCCTGCGGCAGCAACTGCACGAAGGTGGTGCCCTGGTCGGTCTTGGCGTAGGCGTAGGTGGCGCGCGCGTACACCGACAGGGTGTCGTCCACGTTCCAGTCGAAGGCCGCGTTGCCGCCGTAGCGGCGCTCCCAGCCGGCGACCACGCCGACGTTCATGCCGGTGCTGGTCAGGTTGTCCTGCGGCGCGTAGCCGGCGGCGTTGCTGCCGTCGGCATTGGCGTGCAGGAATTTCCATGAGCCGTCGTTGAGCGCGCTGGTGGCCGCGGCCACCTCGCTGTTGGTCGAGGTACGGTAGTCGTAGTAGGCGCTGGCGTAGACGCCGAACTGCTGCTCGTCGCCGAATTTGTGCTGGAACTCGCCGGCCAGGCCGCCGCCGAGGCCGTCGCCGCCGTAGTCGCGGGCGCGGCTCTCGACGCGGCCGCTGACGGTGACGCTGCCGCTGCTGGGATCCTTGTAGTCGTAGGCGGTGGGCGTGCGGAAATCCAGGGTGCCGCCGATCGCGTCGCCGTCCATGTCGGCAGTGGAGGTCTTGTTGGCGACGATGGTCTGCAGGCCCGAGGGCGGCAACAGGCTCAGCTGCACGCTGCGGCTGTACGGCATGCCCTGGGCGACGGTGACGCCGTCGATCAGGTTGACGTTGTATTCGGAAGGCAGGCCGCGCACCGAGGCGAACATGCCTTCGCCGCGTGCGGCGCCATCGACGCCGCCGAAGTAGCCCGAGCCGCTGTAGGTGATGTTGATGCCGGCGATCAGGCCCAGCGCCTCGGCGACGTTGTGCACGGCGGTGTGCTCGAGATCGTTCGCCGACAGCACGTCAACGGTATTCGAGGCGTTCATCTTCAGCGTGCTGGCGTCGTAGCGGTTGGCCGCCACGCTGATCGTCTGCAACTGCTTGGCCTCGTCCAGCGCGATCGACACATTGGCGGCGCCGCTGTCGGCGACCTGCACGGTGGTTTCCGGCGCGCTGAAGCCGGGATAGTCCAGCTGCAGCGCGTACTGCCCGGCCGGCACGTCGGCGATGACGAAGCGGCCCTGTGCGTCGGTGACGGCGCTGAGCGCAGTGCCGACGATGGCGACCTTCGCATGCGCGGCGGGCTTGCCGCTGCTGCGCTCCTTGAGTTCGCCCTGCACGGTGCCGGCCAGCGCCGGTGCGGCGGCGGCAAGGCCGGTGATGGCCAGAATGGCGGCGCACAGCGCCTTGCGCTTGCAATAGGGATGGGTTGCCACGTGACACCTCGCTGATCGTGATCGATGCGGGCACGCGCCAAAGGCGACGCGCCGCTGCGTTCCTGGGAGGCAGACACGGTGGACGGACGGCGCGCGCGCTCGGACCGCACGCCGGGCGGCGTGCAAGCAGGACAAAGCGAACGGCGACCGACGCGAGGCGTCTGCCGGCTGGGCGGACCGTTAAACGGCGATCAGTGGCGTGGCGGTGAGTAGCCGGCGATGCACTTGGAGCGCGAACGCAGCGCGCTCAGTTTGTAGCGACGGGTCATGCGCAGCGGCTCCCGTGCGTGCCCGCGCGGTGCGCGGACAACAGGCAGGGCGCCGGAACTCCGGCGAGGCATCGATCCTGGCTGCGACGACTGCATGACATGGCACATCACCCCTGGAACTGCCCTGGAGAACGCCGCAGGTGCTGCGGCGTCCGGCGCGTCTGGCATCGTCGGTGCGTGGCACCGACGTGTTATCGATACCTCTGTCCCGGAAGGCTGTCAATAGGTCGTGAAAAATAAATCGGCAGGACGCTGCAACAGGGGATCGTGGTGCGCGGCGGCAGAAGGCCGGCGGGCATTTGCGCTGCACCGCCGCATGCGTTGGCGCATTTCGTAGACGGGGCCACAGGCGGCCACGTCGCTCACTTCGGCAGCACCACCCTGCCGCTGATCGAGAACGCGGCGCTGTCGCCGGGCGCGCCGGTGCCGGGCTGGCCGCCGCCGACGAACAGTCGGTAGTCGCCGGCTTCGACCGCGCGCTGGCCGCTGCGGTCCACGTCGCTGAGTTGGCGCGCGTCGAGCGCGAAGCTCAGCGTGCGTGCCTCGCCCGGCTGCAGGTGCACGCGCTGGAAGCCGACCAGGCTGCGCAGCGGTGACTGCGCGCGCTGCGGGTACTGCAGGTACACCTGCACCACCTCGTCGCCGGCGCGCGCGCCGGTGTTGCGCACGGTGGTGGTGACGCGCAAGGCGTCGCCCGCCTGCAGCGTCGCGGCCGACAGCTGCGGCGCGTCGTAGGCGAACTGGGTGTAGCTCAGCCCGTAGCCGAACGGGAACAGCGGCTCGCCCTTGAAGTAGCGGTAGGTGCGGCCCTTCATGTCGTAGCTGACGTAGGGCGGCAGGTCCTTGGTCGAGCGGTAGAAGGTCACCGGCAGGCGACCGCCGGGGTTGATGTCGCCGGCCAGCGCCTGGGCGATCGCGGTGCCGCCGGACTGGCCGGGATACCAGGCGGCGATGATCGCGTCGGCATGCTGCTTGGCCCAGTTCAACGCCACCGCGCTGCCGCTCATCAGCACCACCACGAGTGGTTTGCCGCTGGCCTTGGCCCGTTCCAGCAGCGCCTGCTGTGCGGCCGGCAGGGCCAGGTCGTTGCGGTCGCCGCCGTCGAAGCCCGGCACGTCGATGCGCAGTTCCTCGCCTTCCACGTCCGGCGACAGACCGACGAAGGCCACCACCGCGTCGGCCTGCGCCACCGCGCGTTCGGCCTCGGCCAGTTGCAGCGCCGGCGGCGCCAGCCACTCCAGGCGCAGGCCCTGGTCCTGGCCACGGTGCTCCAGCTCCAGGCGGATCCGCCGCGGCCTTGCGTCGTCGAAATGCAGCACGGTCTCGACGTTGCGGCCGTCGGCGTTGTGCATGCCGGCCGGCACGTGCTTGTCCTCGGCATTGCCGGCGACCACCAGCTGATCGTCGATGTACAGGCGCACCGGGTCGTGTCCGGCGCAATCGAAGCAACGCGCCACGCGCACCGCCAGGGTGTAGTCGCCGGGGCCGGGCGGCAGCAGTTCGCCGCTCCAGCGCACCGAGTAGCGGTCCTTGTCCACGCCCTTGGCCGGGGCCACGTGATCCCAGTTGAAGCCGACCACGCGGTCCTGGCGCTGCACGCGCGGCCTACCGGCCAGGTCCAGGTTGTCGAAGTACTCGCCGCGCAGCCCGGGCTTGCCGTCGCTGCGCAGCGCGGTTTCGGGGATCATGCCGGGCACGCCGGCGGCCAGCGGCGCGCCCTGCGCATAGGTGACCTGGGTGGCGCCGAAGCGCGTGCGCAAGCCTTGCAGCGGCGTCACCGGGTCCACGGAGGTGCCCTGGTAGTTGGCTTCCAGCACGGCCAGCGCGTCGGCGTTGGGGCCGAGCACGGCCAGGCGCAGGCCCGGGCGCAGCGGCAGGGTGGCGTTGGCGTTCTTCAGCAGCACCAGCGATTGCTGCGCGGCCTGCAGCGCCAGTGCGCGGTGCGCGGCGCTGTCGATGTCCTTGGCGCCCAGCCGCGCATACGGATCGTTGCGCCGCGGCTGCAGCTCGCCGAGCCGGTAGCGCGCGGCGAATAGGCGCACCAGCGAGCGGTCGAGCAGGGCTTCGTCGGCTTCGCCTCGGTCGAAGGCCAAGCCGAGTTCGCGGTAAGCGTAGCCGCAATTCAGATCGTGCCCGGCCTTGAGCGCGGCCGCGGACGAGCCGGCATTGTCGGCGCGGTAGTAGTGGAACTGGGTCATGTCGTCGATCGCATCGCAATCGGACACGACGAAACCCTTGAAGCCCCAGTCGCCGCGCACGCGGCCGTCGAGCAGCCAGTCGGCGGCGCAGGCAGGCGTGCCGTGCAGGGAGTTGTACGCGCACATCACCGAGCCGGCCTGGCCGTCGACGATGGCGGTGCGGAATGCCGGCGAGTAGGTGGCCTCGAAATCGTGCGGCGACACGTCCACGTCGAAGCCGTGGCGGCCCGGCTCCGGCCCGCTGTGCACGGCCAGGTGCTTGGGCGTGGCGATGGTGCGCGGGTGCGCCGGATCGTCGCCCTGCAGGCCGCGGATGAAGCCGACCGCCAGCCGTCCGGTGAGGTAGGGATCCTCGCCGTAGGTCTCCATGCCGCGGCCCCAGCGCGGGTCGCGGAAGATGTTGATGTTGGGCGACCAGATGGTCAGCCCGGCGTAGCGCGGATGGTCCTTGCCTGGGCCGCCGGCGAGGTTGAACTTGGCCCGCGCCTCGGTCGAGGTGACGGTGCCGACCTCGTGCAGCAGCTCGGGATTCCAGGTCGCGGCCAGGCCGATCGCCTGCGGGAACACCGTGGCCTCGCCGTTGCGGGCGATGCCGTGCAGGCCCTCGCTCCACCACTCGTAGGCGGGCACGCCCAGGCGCGGGATCGCCGGTGCGTCGTTCATCGCCTGCGCGATCTTCTCGGCGCGGGTCATCTTCGCCACCAGCGCGGCGGCGCGGTCCTCGGCCTCGTCGGCATGGGCGAGCGGGGCGGCGAGCAGGGCGATCGCGCACAGCGCCTGTGCCAGCGGCTGTAGGAGCGGCTTCAGCCGCGACCCCGCACCGGCCGATGCATGCGACATCTCCCCGCCCATCACTTCGCCTCCGCCGGCTCGGCCGGGGCGCCAGCAAGGGTCCCGCCCAGGTCGCGCACCTGCAGCGCGGCGCGCAGCTGCTCCAGGGTGGCGCTGCTGTGCACGCGCACGCTCAGCGGCTCGCCCGGCAGCAGTTCGAAGGCATTGTCGGACAGCGTCACGTCGAGGTCGCCGAAGCTCAGCCACACCTGCGCGGCGAGGGTGGCGCTGCTCAAGGTCAGCGCATAGCCGTCGCCGTCCGCGCGCAGCTCGGTGCGGATGTCGGCCTGCGGCCACTGCAGGCGCTTGACCGCGTCGAAGTACACCAGGTTGCGCGACAGCACGCGCTCGCCGTCGAGCAGCTCGAACACCGCCACGCTGCGGCGCGGATCGGCGCGGCGCAGCAGCTGCGCATCGCTGAAGTTGCCCACGCGCACGCTGGACAGCGGCGCCAGCGTCACCGGCTTCTCGGTCTTGCTCAGCACCTTGCCGGACAGATCCATCACCCGCATGCGCCAGCGCGCGGCCAGCGGCGTGGTGCGGTCGGAGACCAGCGACACCTGGGTCTGGCCCTTGTCGTTGCGCAGCGCGGCGATCAGTTCCGGCGCGTAGAAGCGGCGCGCGTGGTACTGCAGCGCCTTCCAGCGGCCGAAGTAGTCCAGGCTCGACCACGACGCGCCGGGCCACACGTCGTTGAGTTGCCAGTACAGCGAACCCATCGATTGCGGCCGCGACGCGCGCAGGTGCTCGGCGGCGAGAGTGATGCCCTCGGCCTGCATGATCTGGCTCAGGTAGACGAAGCTGGCGAAATCCTTGGGCTCGCCGAACGCACGCCGGATGTACAGCAGCAGACGCTTGTTGCCGTTGCCCTTGTCGAACTTCTGGTGCGCGCGCATCACCGGCGACTCCGGCTGCAGGTCGCCGGGTTCGGCGAAGGCGCGGATGGTGCGCATCTCGGGGAACGACTGCAGGCCGTATTCGGACATGAAGCGCGGGGTCAAGTTGAGGTACTCGGTGACCGGCAGCGCCGGGCCGCCCCAGACCTTCCAGTAGTGCATGTCGCCGTCGTCGGGCTGGTCGGCGGCGCCGTCGAAATCGGTGCCCGGCGAGGTCGCCCAGTACGGGGTGTCGCTGTCGTACTTCTGTACCGCTTCGCGCAGCACCGTGCCGAACAGCGTGGTCATGCCGCGCACGATGCGCTCGCGCTCTTCCGGGTCGATCGACTGCTTGAACTTGACCCGGTCGCCCCAGTTCTCCCAGCCGGTCTGCACTTCGTTGTTGCCGCACCAGATGACGATGCTGGGGTGGTCGCCGAGGCGCCGGACCTGCTCCTCGGCCTCGGCGCGGGTGTTCTCGCGGAAGGCCACGTCGTAGGGCGGGATGGCGCCGCCGAACATGAAGTCCTGCCAGATCATGATGCCCAGGCGGTCGGCGTCCTCGTAGAAGCTGTCCGGCTGGTAATGGCCGCCGCCCCACATGCGCAGCATGTTCATGTTGGCGTCGCGCGCGGATTGCAGGAAGCCGCGCATGCGCGCGGCGTCGACGCGGGTGGGGAAGCTGTCGAACGGGATCAGGTTGGCGCCCTTGGCGAACACCGGGATGCCGTTGACCACCAGGGCGAAGCTCTTGCCCCACTGGTCCTTCTCGCGACGCAACTCGACGCTGCGCAGGCCGGTGACGCGCTGTGCCTCCAGGCGTTCGCCTGCGGCGTCGCGCAACTGCGCCTTGAACGTGTACAGGTCCTGGCGGCCGTAGCCGGCCGGGAACCAGCGCTGCGGCTTGGCGATGCGCACCGGCACGGTCAGGGTATTGGCGCCCGGATCGACGATGGCATGCTGGCTGAACTGGCCGACGCGCTGGCCGTCGGGGCCGAGCACGTCGAGATCCAGTTGCACCTCGCCGCTGCGTCCGGCCTGCACCTGCACCTGCGCCAGCAATTGCGCCGCGTCGGCGTCGACGCGCTGCTGGGCGATGCGCAGGCCGTCCACGCGCAGGTCGTCCCAGGCTTCCAGGCGCACACCCTGCCAGATGCCGGCGGTGACGATGCGCGGACCCCAGTCCCAGCCGAAGTTGTACGGCGCCTTGCGCACGTAGGTGGAGCTGTGCCGTGCCACCGGCTCGTCGCCGAACGCCGAGTCGTAGGCGCCGGGCAGCGCATACGGCTGCTTGGACAGCCACGGCTGGATCTTCTTGATCGGCGAGGCGATGCGGACTTCCAGCACGTTGTCGCCGCGCTTGAGCAGCGGTTTGGCGTCGACCCGCCACTGCCGGAACATGTTGTCGGCGGCCAGCAGCTTCTTGCCGTTGAGGTAGACCTCGGCGAAGGTGTCCAGGCCGTCGAACACCAGTTCCAGGTGCGGGCGCGCCAGCAGGGCCGCATCGACCTGGAAATGGGTCTGGTACTGCCAGTCGCTGAGCCCGGCCCACTGGATCTGCGCTTCGTTGTCGCGATAGAACGGATCCGGCACCACCCCGGCAGCGATCAGGTCGGTCTGCACCGTGCCCGGCACCTGCGCCGGCAGCCACTGCGCCGCCTTCGGGTGCGCCTTGGCGTTGGCATCGCCCGGCGCCAGCCGCACCTGCCAGCCCTGTTGCAGCGACAGCGTCGCCGGCGCCGCCGCCTGTCCCAGCGCCGGCAAGGCCAGCGCCAGCAACAGCCCGAGGTGGGCAGGAAGGCGCGTGCGCGACGCGGAACGGGAGCGGCGGGGCGGCTGGGTCATGCGAGGGTCTCCGTGGTCAGTGCGCGGCGGCGGGGGGCGCCTGCGCCGCGGTGTCGATCAGATGGACGGCGCCGATGGCGTAGTACGGGCCGGCGATGGGCGCGGTGGAGCGCAGGCACAGGTCGTGCACGCCGGTCTGCTTGGGCAGCCGTGCTTCCAGCGCGAACTGGTCGCCCAGGGTCTTGCCGGCCGGCAGCGGCAGCCGCGCCAGCAGCTTGCCCTTGCAGTCGCCCAGCCGCACTTCGAACTCGCCGCGCGCGCTGTGCGCCGGATAGCGCTTGACCTTGGCCTGGTCGTGCGCCAGCCCGTAGTTGCGCGCCAGGCGTGCGGCGTCGATGCGGATGCGGTCGATGCCGTCCAGGCGCGCGTCGGCGTAGCGCCAGCAACTGGTGAACAGGTCGATGTTGAACACCGGCGTGTCCTGGTCGGCCAGGTCCGGCAGCAGCGGCACGCGCAGGCCCAGCTCGCCGCCCTCGCACGAGGCCAGGCCCTGGGTATCGCGGCCGAGCAGATTGGCGCGGTCGAGGATGCGGCTGCGCGGTGCGGCCAGCAGGCGGCCGTCGTCGGCGAAGGTGGCCGCGCGCACGGTGACCGGCAGGGTCACCGCGAACGGCGCCGTGTAGCGCGGCGAGTCGGCCTTGGGCTCGCTGCCGTCGGTGGTGTAGCGGAAGCTGCCGAACTTGGCCTGGTTGCCCAGCACCACGGTGGCCTTGCCGCTGTCCAGCGCCGCGTTGTCGCCGCCCTGCAGCGCGATGTCCGGAGCGAAGGCGCCGTCGCCGTAGGCGATGCCCTGCGTGCGGTAGCGATCCAGCTGCGCCGGCAGGCGCTGCAGGAAACCGTTCCAGTCGCGCGCGGCCATCGGCGACCAGCCGGCCTCGGCCACCGCGCTCAGCCGCGGGAACAGCGCATGGTCGATATGCCAGGCGGAGGGGATGTACTCGCTCCACAGCGCAGCCTGCACGCCGAGCACATGCTTGCTCTCCTCGGCGTTGAGCGCGGCCGGCACCGGGTCGAAGCCGTAGACCTTCTGCAGCGGCAGCGTCGCCAGGCGGCCGTTGGGCTCGTCGTTGCGCGCGCTCTGCAGGTTGTCCAGGTACATCCAGCCGGCCGGCGCCAGCACCACGTCGTGGCCCTGCTTGGCGGCGGCAACCGCGCCGTCCACGCCGCGCCAGGACATCACCGACGCACTGGCCGGCAGCCCGCCTTCCAGGATCTCGTCCCAGCCGATCAGGCGCCGCTGGTGCTGGGTCAGGTAGTCGGCCAACTGCTGGTTGAACCAACCCTGCAGCGCATGCGCATCCTTGATGCCGAGCTTGCGCATCTGCGCGCGCACCGCCGGCGAGCGCTCCCACTGGTCCTTGACCGCTTCGTCGCCGCCGATGTGGATGTACGGCGAGGGGAACAGCTGCAGCACTTCGTCCAGCACGCCCTGGATGAAAGTCATGCTCTTGGCGTTGGTGTTGAACAGGTACGGATTGACGCCCCAATCCACCGACACCTTGGGCCGCTGCCGGTTCACCCCGACCAGTTCCGGGTACGCCGCCACCGCGGACTGGGCGTGGCCGGGCATGTCCAGCTCCGGCACGATGGTGATGTGGCGTTCGGCGGCGTAGGCCACCAGGTCGCGGATCTGGTCCTGGGTGTAGAAGCCGCCGTAGCGATCGGGCAGACCGTGGCTGCCGGCGCCGGGCGGGGTGCGCCAGGCACCGATCTCGGTGAGCTTGGGATAGCGCTTGATCTCGATGCGCCAGCCCTGGTCGTCGGTCAGGTGCAGGTGCAGCACGTTGAGCTTGTGCTGGGCCATCGCGTCGAGCAGGCGCTTGACCGTGTCCGGGCCATGGAAATGTCGCGCCACGTCGAGCAGCACGCCGCGCCAGCCGAAGCGCGGCCAGTCGCGGATGTGCACCTGCGGCACGTCCACCTCGCCCTTGCCGGCGTCGGGGGTCATCAACTGCCAGGCGCTGATCGCGCCGTAGAACAGGCCACGTTCGTCGCGCGCCTGGATCAGGATGGTGTGCGGGTCCACGTCCAGCGTGTAGCCCTCGACCTGCGCAACCTCGGTATTGGGATTGAGCTGCAGGCGGATGCTGCCGTTGGCGGGGATGGTCTCCGCGCGCACTTCCAGGTTCAGGCCGCGGGTCTTGCTCAGCAATTGCGACAGTTGCTCGGCCACGCGCTGCGCGCCGGGATCGTCGTTGGGCACCGACAGCACGCTGCCGGTGCCGATGGTGAGGGTGCCGCCGTCGCGCTCGGCCTTGACCGGCGCCGGGATCAGCGGCAGCGGGGTCTTGTCGTCGTCGTCATCGTGTTTCGGGGCAGGCGGCGGCGCCACGGCGGGCTTGGCCGCGGGCGTCGGCGCCGGCGGCGGGGCGCGGTCGCAGCCGCCGAGCAGGCTGCCACAGGCGAGCAGGGACAACCCCAGCCAGGCGTTGCGGGAGGCCGCCGCGATGCGCGCGCTGGCGGGCATCGGGCGGTGCGGCAATCGGGGGTGTGCACCCACTTCAGTCATCGGTCTACCTCAAGCGATCGAGATGCGTATCGTAGAGGCTGTGGGGTAGCCTGGGGTGAGCGCGGCGCTTTCGCTGCGCGCCGCATGGCCTCGTCCCGCATCTCGATCGTGACCGCCGCTCAGCGCGCCGCGGTCGGCAGTTCGTCCCAGACCTTGGGATCTTCGGCGCCAAGCACCCAGCAGCTGAAGCCTTCCAGGCCGTACTGCTTGGTCAGCTCGTAACGCGCGCGGAAGCTGCGCGCGTCCGGGCGGAACACCCACTCGCGCATGTCGTCGCGGTAGAAGTAGAACCACGACTCCTGCTCCACCGGGTCCCATTGCACGGTGGCATGCTGCTCTTCCGCCAGCGGGAACGACTCGTCGGCGTCGATGTAGTCGGCGGTGATGTTCGAGGCTTCGGTGCCGTCGGCCTTGACCGGACTGCCGGTGTACCAGCGGTAGCCGTAGGTGGCGATGCCCAGCGACAGCTTGTCCTTCGGCACCTGGGTCAGCGCGTAGTCCAGGTGCTTCTTCATCCACACCATGCCGTCCACCGGGCCGGGCGTGGTCCAGCGGGTGTGCTGGTCGTAGGTCATCAGGCTGATCAGGTCGGCCGAGGCGCCGAGCGCCTTGAGGTCGTAGGCGCCGCGCCAGTATTCCCACATCCACTTGGAGAACGCCCCGCCTTCGGCATAGCCCGGCGCGTTCGGCACCACCGCCACCGACAGCTTGAAGCCGGCCTTGTGCAGCGCCTCGGCGGTCTGCTTGACCATCAGCGAATAGGCGTCGCGGTCGGTCCAGGCGATGCTCTCGAAATCGAACTGGAAGCCGTAGTAGCCGTGCTTGCGGCCATGGATCAGCAGCGCCGCGATCATGCGCTGCTTGGCGTCCTCGTCGTGCAGCAGCTTGTGGAAGCCGTCGCGGCCGGCGGTCATCGACAGGATCGGCATCACCCGCAGCTTGTGCTGCTTGGCGATCTCGTACAGGTACATGTTCGGGGTGCCGTTGACCAGGCCATTCTGATCCACGCCGTACCAGGTCGGCACCACTACGTCGATCTTGTCGAGGTGGGCCAGGAAGGAGTTGGTCGATTTCTGCGTGTTCATCAGATAGAACAGCGCGGTCGGGTTCTTGGCCATGGCCGGTCCGCAGACCAGGGCGAGGGCGAACAGCAGCCCTGCGAAACGCTTCATCATCGGGAGGGATCCGTTGGCGGGGTGGGGGAGGACAGGTCGATGCGGAACACGTAGGCGTGTTCGCCCACCGGCTTGGCCGGCAGGCGCAGGTGCAGGCCGTCGGCGCGCTGCTCGAACGGCACCGGCTTGCCGGTGGCGAGCAGGGTGACGCCGCGCACGCCATCGGCCGGCTTCAGCGAGCGGATCAGCGCCTTGCCGTCGGCCGGCCAGCCCAGCTCGATCGCGTACAGCGCGCCGTGGCCGGTGGTGAAGCGGAAGTCCTCGGGCGTGTACGGCTTGGTCTTGGTGTCCTGGAAGGTGCCGCCGACCACTTCGGTCGGGCCTTCGCCATAGGTGCGCCACGGCGTGCTGTCGTAGATCGCCTCGCCGTTGGTCTTGAGCCACGTGCCGATCGACAACAGGATCGCGCGTTCGGTGTCCGGGATCGAGCCGTCGGCGCGCGGCCCGATGTTGAGCATCAGGTTGCCGTTCTTGCTGACCACGTCCACCAGCATGTGGATGATGAAGGTCGGGGTCTTGTAGGTGTCGTTCTCGACATAGCCCCACGAGGCGTTGCTGACCGAGGTGTCGGTCTGCCAGTGCGTGGGATGGATGCCGGTGAGCTGGCCGCGTTCGATGTCCAACGTGCCGGCGCCCTCGGGGAAGGCGCCGAGCTTGTAGTTCACCACCACGCCGCCCTTGGCCGCGCCGTGGTTGTAGTAGTACGACAGCATGGTCGGCAGCGTGCCGCGGAAGGTCGGGTGCGCGATCCACCAATCGAAATAGATCAGGTCCGGGTCGTAGCGGTCGATCAGTTCGGTGGTGCGCGCCAGCCAGTCGTCCAGCCAGGCCTGCGAGACCGGGGTCCAGTCGTTGTGCACGTCGGCGTCGTCCTTGCCCGGCAGCCGCACCTGCGCGGGGCCGTACAGGCCGGCGTAGCGCGGGTCGTTGACGTCCGAGTCGAACTGGCGGCCGCCGTCGAAGAACCAGTCGTGCTCGGCGCGGTGCGAGGACAGGCCGAAATGCAGGCCCTGCGCGCGGATCGCCTTGGACAGCTCGCCGATCACGTCGCGCTTGGGGCCCATCTTCACCGCGGTCCAGTCCGACAGCTGCGAGTCGTACATCGCGAAGCCGTCGTGGTGCTCGGCCACCGGCACCACGTAGCGGGCGCCGGAGTCGCGGAACAGCGTGGCCCAGGCCTGCGGATCGAACTTGGGCGCGGTGAACAGCGGGATCAGGTCCTTGTAGCCGAAGCGCGACTGCGGGCCGTAGGTCTGGCGGTGATGCAGGTAGTCCTTGCTGCCCTGCTGGTACATGTTGCGCGAGTACCACTCGTTGCCGAAGGCCGGCACCGAGAACACGCCCCAGTGGATGAAGATGCCGAACTTGGCGTTGTCGTACCAGGACGGCGAGCGGTACTGCTTGAGCGAGGTCCAGTCGGGCCGGAACGGTCCGCCGCGCGCGCCGTCGTTGGCTTCGCGCACCAGACGCGCGCGTTCGGGCGTGTACTTGGCGGTGGCCTGCAGCCACTGCTGGTCGATCTGTTCCGGACTGAGCGTGGTGGCGGTGGGCGCTGTCGGCGACGGCGCGTCCGCGGCGCCGGCGGGCAGGGCCGTCAGCGCGAGCATGAGGGCCAGCGCGCTGGCCAGGGTCTGGCGTGCGGCTCCGGCGTGGCGGGATCGGTCCGCACGGGGGCGGGTCTCGGTCGTCATGGAACGGCACTCCTTGTTGCAGAAGACGATGCCGGCGCCGCCGCGCCGGACACGAAAAAGCGCGCCACCGTGGAGGGACGGTGGCGCGCCGGTGCTACATCAGAACTTGAAGTTCAGCTGCGCCTGGTAGCCGCGGCCGTTTTTGTACATGCCGATCGGCGCGTACTTGACCTCGTTGTACCAGTAGTAGGTCGAGTCGAGCAGGTTGGTCGCGCTGAAGCTCACGCTCATCCAGTCGTTGATCTGATACGACGCGGTCAGATCCAGCTGCTTGTACTCGTCGGTGAACACCTGCGAATCCAGTCGGCCGATCTGAGTGAAGTATTTGGAGCGGTAGCTGTAGTTGACGCGCACCATCCACGGACCGTTTTCCCAGTAGGGGATCACGTTGTAGGTGTTCTTCGACAGATACGGCAGGTTCAGGCCGGGACTTGTGTCGGCGGTGGCGTAGGTGTAGTTCGCCTGCAGACCGAAGCCGTAGCCGAAGGCCTGCTGGTAGTTCAGCGAGGCGCCCTTGACCTTGGCGTCGGACACATTCATCGGCCGGGTCACGCTGTAGGGCTGATTGAAAATGTTCTTTTGAGGATCGCTCAGGATCTCTGTCGTCGTATTCGAGACGATGTAAGAGCTGATGTCGCGATAGAACACTTCAGCCGACAGCATGCTGGACGGTGCGAAATACCATTCGGCAGCCAGATCGTAGTTGGTGGACTCGTAGGGCTTCAGATCCGGATTGCCGCCGCTCGCGGTCAAGTTGGAACCGTTGCTGTTGATCTGGAAGGAGCCGGCCAGATCGCCGTAGCGCGGGCGTGCGATGACCTTGGCAACCGAGAAACGCAGCACCTTGTCTTCGTCCAGATCGTACGCAATGTTGAAGCTAGGCAGCGGCTTGTAATATTGCTTGGTGATCTGAATCGGGGCGTAAGTCGTCACATTGTTGGCACCGGTATTGCTCTGCCAGTAGGACGACTTGTCCTTCGTGTCCACGTAGCGAACACCCAGGTTGCCGCGCCACTTGCCAGACTCGAAGTTCAGCTGGGCGTACAGATCGCTGGTGATCTCCTTGACGTTGAATTCCTGGCCGTACTTCTCTTCGTAGGCACCCTGCGGCAGCCCCTTCAGATAGTTTAGGACCGAGTTCAAATTGGCGGTTGGCCAGTTGACCAGATCGCCGCTTGCACCCAGGCCGTCATACAGTCCGTTCGGCGTGGTGCCCGGATTGAAGGAGGTGAGCAGCACGTCCTGGTTGGCAAACAGCGAATTGCCGCGGGACTGCTGGCCGTTGTCGTGATTGATGTACTTGTAGCCGACCTGCAGCTTGTTCAGCGGGCCCCAGTCCAGGTCGCGCGCGGCATCGAACTGGAAGTACTTTTCCTTGTCCTTGGTCGTGGTGTATTCGACGCCGCCAGCCTGCTGGCCGGTCTTCAGGCCCCAGTTCGACGCGTTGTTGTTGTCGTAGGTAACGCCGGTGTGGCTGCCGTCATAATTGAAGTTGTAACCGCCGTCCTGCAGCAGGTACTTCATCAGGTACTCGGGGTTCTTGCCGCCGGTGGCCTCGGTGGTGCCGACCTGCGAGGTGAACACCCACTTCTCGCCGTAGAAGTCGTGGCGCAGGTTCACGCTCTTGGTGGTGACGGTGCTTTCGCGGTAGTTGGTGTCCAGCTGCGCATATGGCTGGTTGCCGTTGCCGGCGCCGTCGGTGACCGTGGCCTGGGTGACGTAGCCGTTCTGCACGGTCGCGCTGGTGATCTTGTCCTGGTCGCCGCAGCCCGGGCAGACGTAGCGCGATTCGCTGAAGTTGTTGTACTTGCCCTTGATGTAGAGGCCGGTCAGGTTGAACTCGTTCTGATCGTTCGGCTTCCACTGCAGCGCGCCCTGCAGGCCGTTGCGTTCGCGGGTCTGCTGGAAGAAGGCGCTGTTGATGCCCACGGGGATCTTGGCGGTCGCGACGTTACCACCGTCGCCGGAAATGCGCGCGGTCGGCGGGATGCCGGCGCCGGTGTTGTAGCCGAAGAACTCGATGCCGGCGCGCGACAGGTCTTCCTTGTCGTGGGTGGCGGAGATCAACGCGCCGAAGGTCTCGTCGTCGTTCTTCCAGCTCCACAACGCCGAACCACGCGGATTGCCTTCTTCCGAGCGGTCGTTGTAGTTGTAGCCGACCGAGCCGCGGATGGTGTTCTTCGGCAGGTCCAGCGGCTTGCGGGTGTGCACGATCACGGTGCCGCCGATCGAGCCTTCGTCGATGCGCGCTTCCGGGGTCTTGTAGACCTCCATCAGGCCGATGATTTCCGGCGACAGCAGGGTGTAGTTGAAGGTACGGCCGCTGGTGTCGGTCGGGTTGCCGCCCCAGTCGCCCGAAGCGATGGTCTGGCCATTGAGCAGCACGCGGTTCAGCGCCGGATCGGTGCCGTTGATGCTGACCTTCTCGCCTTCGCCGAACTGGCGGTCCACGCTGATGCCCGGCAGGTGCGCCAGCGACTCGGCGGCATTGGTGTCGGGGAACTTGCCGATGTCCTCGGCGCTGATCGCATCGACGATGGAGTTGGCCGAGCGCTTCACCGACTGGCTCTTCTCCAGCGAGGCGCGGTAGCCGGTGACGGTGATGGCATCCAGCTGCTGGACGTTCTTGGAATCCGCGTTGGCGGAAGCGGGCGCTTCCTGCGCGGCAGCGTTACCGGACAGGTACAGCGCGGCCATGATGCTGATGGCTAAGGTCGTGGTGCGGCTATTCATTGGCTAAACCTCTGGGTGAGTACTTGGGCATGAGGTGCAACCGATGTTCCGGCGTGCTGGCCGCTGCCCGGCCTTGTGGATGGCGCCGCGCCTGGTGGCGCTGCGCGGATCGCATCTCGATGCGCGTCGTCCGGTCGCTGACGCGGAAGTAGCCAACCGGCGGCATCGAGGGCGCCAGTCCTTCCTGTGTTCCTGCAGGTAACAACCAAGTCCAGCAATGAAGCAGTGCACCTGCTGCCTGGTCCGGGCGCGCTGCGTCCGTGCCCGGCATCGGGCGTGGTCTCGTCGGTTCGGGGGATGCCGCCCGCAGCGTCAGCGCGCGTCCTGCCACTTGGCGCGGGAGGAGCGGCGATGCGTCGCTGTGTCTGAATCCCCTGAACGTGGCATGTCTTGAAGTTGTAAAACTTGTGTGAGCCGAGTCTGTCGTAGCGCTGACAGCGTTGTCAACACCCGTTTCACGCGGTTTTGACGATTGCCAGCAAGGCTCGCTGCGGCATCTTTCCAGAGGCTTTCACGGGGTGTCCGGCGCACGCTCTAGGTGCTTGTCTACAAAAGAAAACATGGCCGAACACGTGTGCGGCACCGGCACCGCGGCCGACGGGCCCATGCGTGGCAAGGGCTGCCGGGTTGTCGGGCAGGTCGCAGAAATTTGTGCAATGCGGCGAAGTTTTGCGACGGATGTTCACCCATGCAACGGATGGCGACCAGCGGCCATCCACATAACAAGGCGATCGGCCGCATGAAGTCGAGGCGATGAAGACAAAACGACAAGGCTGTGAAATTCATCTTGACAACGTTGTCAGGGTGATCGGACACTCGATCGATCAATCGGCCGAATCGGCGTGTGCCTGCTCTGGCGCAACGGGAGAAGACGTGTCCGCAAGCAGTTCATCAGTGGCAGCGGCCGTGCCGCGCGCCGAGCCCTTCATTGCTGCCGATGTCGGCGGAACCCATGTGCGGATCGGCCTGGTCGCGCGCGCTGCCGATGCCGGCCCGGCGCCGTCTGTCGATGTGCTGGATTACCGCAAGTACCGCTGCGCCGACTATCCCGGTCTGGCCGAGATCATCGGCGAGTTTCTGGACCAGGTGCAGGGCCCGAAGCCGACCCGCGGGGTGATCGCCAGCGCCGGTTATGCGCTCGAGGATGGCCGCGTCATCACCACCAATCTGCCGTGGACGCTGTCGCCCCCGGAGATCCGCGAACGCCTGGGTTTGAAGGCGCTGCATCTGGTCAACGATTTCGAAGCGGTGGCGTATGCGGCGGCGTCGATGGACGCCAGCGAAGTGCTGCATCTGACCGGGCCGCGCAAGGCGCAGCGCGGGCCGGCGTTGGTGATCGGTCCGGGCACCGGTCTTGGCGCCGCAGTGTGGATTCCCACCCATGGCGGCGCCGTGGTGCTGCCCACCGAAGCCGGCCATGCCGCACTACCGGTCGGCAACGCGTTGGAACTGGCGCTGGCGCAGCGCCTGTTGCGCGATCGCCCCTATGTGCCGATGGAGCATTTCCTGTCCGGCCCGGGCCTGCTCAATCTCTATCGCGTGTTGTGCGACCTGCGTGGCGCCACGCCCGCGCATGCCGCACCGGGCGACATCACCGCGGCCGCCCTGGCCGGCGGCGATCCACTGGCGCACGAGGCGCTGTCGGCGTTCTGCGGCCTGCTCGGCAGCGTGATCGGCGACATGGCGCTGCTGTACGGCGTGCAGGGCGGCATCTACCTGGCCGGCGGTTTCCTGCCGCAGATCGGCGCGTTCCTGTCCGCCAGCAGTTTCGTCGAGCGCTACTTGAACAAGGGCGCGATGCGTCCGGCGCTGGAGCAGATCCCGGTGAAGCTGGTCGAACACGGCCAGCTCGGGGTGATCGGCGCGGCGAACTGGTTCCTGCAGCAGCGTCACTGAGCCTGGCGCGGCGATGGCCGCGCCGATGGATGCGCGCCCTGCGGTTGAGCGCGTCGCGCCTGACCTGCGTCGCCGGTCGCGTCGCGCAGACACTTATATATGTCCTCCACGCCAGCAGCGGCTGTTGCCGTTGCGATCACGCCTGCGGGGTGACGTGCAGGCCGAGTAGGGAGCCACGCCCCCTTCCTGTGCAGGTCGCAGGCCGGGCGCTGTCGAATTTCCTGGGATTCCTCTCGCTTCCAGCGGCGCGCGAGCGCCCACGGTGCTGCCGGCGTGGCGTCGCTATTTACGTCATCGCGTATGCGAACTCACAGGTCGCCGTGGTGCGCCTGCAGCGCCGCGATCGCGGCCAGGCCGGCGGTCTCGGTGCGCAGGATGCGCGGCCCCAGGCGCAGGCCGACGAAGCCTGCCGTCTCCAGCGTGGCGCGGTCGCGCGGCGACCAGCCGCCTTCCGGGCCGATCGCGATCGTCGCCGCGTCGCCGCCGATGTCCAGCGAGCGCAGCCGGTGTTCGCCCTGCGGATCCAGGATCAGCCGGCACGGGCTGTCCGCCGCGGCGCGCGCGGCGTCGGCCAGCGCCAGCGGCGCGCTCAGTTGCGGCACGCGCGCGCGGCCGGACTGTTCGCAGGCCGAGATCACCACGCTGCGCCAGTGCGCCACGCGCTTGTCCACGCGCGCCGCATCCAGTTTCACTTCGGTGCGCTCGGCCCACACCGGCACGATCGCGGCGACGCCGAGCTCGGTGGCCTTCTGCAGGATCAGGTCCATCTTCTCGCCGCGCGCCACGCCCTGCAGCAGGGTGATCGCCAGCGGCGACTCGTTGTCGGCCGGCCGCGCTGCGCCGATGCGCACGCTGGCGTTGCGCTTGCCGGCCTGCAGCAGTTCGGCGTCGTAATCGCAGCCGTCGCCGTTGAACAGCACGCAGGGATCGCCTTCGCGCAGCCGCAGCACGCGCAGCAGGTGATTGGCGACGTCCTCCGGCAGGCTCAGTTCGGCGCCGGCGTGCAGCGGCAGGTCCACGTGGCAGCGGGTCAGGCGCATGCCACCGCCTCGTCGATCGCCGCCAGGGTGGTTTCGGCCAGCAGCGCCAGTTGCGCGGCGTCCACGCAGTACGGCGGCATCCAGTACAGCACGTCGCCGAGCGGACGCAGCACCACCCCGCGCTCCAGCGCGGCGCGGTAGGCGTGCAGGCCGACGCGCGCGGACGCAGGGAAAGGTGTGCGCTTGTCGCCGTTGCGGGTGAGTTCGAACGCCACCACCATGCCGGCCTGGCGCACGTCGGCCACGTGCGCATGCTCGGCGAACGGGGCCGACAGCGCGCGCATGGTTTCGGCGGTGCTGCGGTTGCGCGCGATCACGTCGTCCTCCTGCAGGATCCGCAGCGACGCCAGCGCCGCCGCGCAGGCCAGCGGATTGCCGGTGTAGCTGTGCGAATGCAGGAAGGCGCGCTCGCGGCTGTCGTCGAGGAAGGCGTCGTACAGATGCTGGGTGGCCAGCACCGCCGACAGCGGCAGGAAGCCGCCGGTGAGGCCCTTGGACAGGCACAGCAGGTCCGGCATCACCCCGGCCTGCTCGCAGGCGAACAGGGTGCCGGTGCGGCCGAAACCGGTGGCGATCTCGTCGGCGATCAGGAAGGCGCCGTTGGCGTCGCACAGTTCGCGCGCCCGGCGCAGATAGGCCGGATCGTGCATGCGCATGCCGCCGGCGCACTGCAGGCGCGGTTCCAGGATCACCGCGCAGATCTCGCCGGGATGGCGGTCGAACAGGTCGGCCAGCGCATCGGCGGCGGCTTCGGCGCGTTCGCGCGCGCTCTGCCCGGGCGCGGCCTGGTAGGCGTCGGGCGAGGGCGCGAACAGCGCCTCGGCCAGCAGCGGCGCGTACACCCGCCGGTACAGCGGGATGTCGCCGACCGACAGCGCACCGATGGTCTCGCCGTGGTAGCCGTTCTCCAGCGCGACGAAGCGGGTGCGCCCCGGCTCGCCGCGGTTCTGGAAATAGTGGAAGGCCATCTTCAGCGCCACTTCCACGCCGGCCGAGCCGTTGTCGGCATAGAACACCTTGGCCAATGGCGCGCGCCCCTCCTGGCGCGGCGCCAGCGCCAGCAGCTGTTCGGCCAGCAGCACCGCCGGTTCGTGGCTGAAGCCGGCCAGCATCACCTGCTCCAGTTGCGTGGCCTGGGCGGCGATGGCGGCGGCGATGCGCGGCTCGCCGTGGCCGAACAGGTTGGTCCACCAGCTGCTCACCGCATCCAGGTAGCGGCGGCCGCCGTGGTCGATCAGCCAGGCGCCTTCGCCACGTGCGATCGGCACCAGGGGCAGGGTATCGGGGTGCTCGCGCATCTGCGTGCACGGGTGCCAAAGCACGGCCAGATCACGCGTGCGCCACGCGTCGGCCATCTGTGCTGCGGTCAGGTCTGATAGCATTTCGCGCTCATGAACAGGTTCTTCGCTCAGCGCATTCTATCGATCGACGCCGCCCGGCGCCGCAGGGTGCCGGCGTGACCCGGCCGTTGCCGGTCATCAACGCCGTGCGCGCGCGCAGCGAAACCGCTGCCGAGCGCCAGGTCGAGGAGCTGGACCTGGAATTCAGCAACGGCGAACGCCGCGTGTTCCACCGGCTCAAGGCGCCGGGCCACGGCGCGGTGGTGGTGGTGCCGATGCTGGATGCGCAGACCGTGCTGCTGGTGCGCGAATACGCCGCCGGCGTGCACCGCTACGAGCTGGGCCTGGTCAAGGGCCGCATCGATGCCGGCGAGACCCCGCTGCAGGCGGCCGACCGCGAGCTCAAGGAAGAGGCCGGCTACGGCGCGCGGCAACTGCGCGTGCTGCGCGCGATGACCCTGGCGCCGACCTACATGAGCCACCAGTCGTGGCTGGTGCTCGCGCAAGATCTCTATCCCGAACGACTAGCCGGCGACGAGCCGGAGGAATTGGAAGTGGTGCCCTGGAAATTGGCTGAACTGGATCAACTGATGTTGCGTGAAGATTTTTCCGAGGGGCGTTCGCTGGCGGCGCTGTTCATTGCCCGCGAGTGGCTGGGTCGCGCCGAATGATCCGTCTGACCAGTGATTTGCGCGAAACCGTGATCGCCATCGCCATCGATGCCGCCGCGGCGATCATGTCCGTCTACGCCACCGGCTTCGAGGTGGAGCACAAGGCCGATGCCAGTCCGTTGACCCAGGCCGACCTGGCCGCGCACCAGATCATCGTCGAAGGCCTGGAACGGCTCACCCCGGACCTGCCGGTGCTGTCCGAGGAATCGGCGCAGATTCCGTGGGAGGTGCGTGAGCACTGGACCACCTATTGGCTGGTCGATCCGCTCGACGGCACCCGCGAGTTCGTCAAGCGCAATGGCGAGTTCAGCGTCAACATCGCCCTGATCCACCAGGGTGCGCCGGTGTTCGGCGTGGTCCAGGCGCCGGTGGACGGCCGCGTCTGGCATGCGGTGCGTGGCGAGCAGGCGTACCGCCGCGAAGGCTTTCGCGATACCGCGCTGAACACCCGCCGGCCGGCCACCGCGCCGCTGCGGGTGGCGGCGAGTCGCTCGCACCGCGATGCGCGCACCGACGCGCTGCTGCAGCGCATGGGCGAGATCGAACTCGTCGCGCAGGGTTCCTCGCTGAAGTTCTGCCGGATCGCCGACGGCGACCTGGACGTGTACCCGCGCTTCGGCCCGACCTCGGAGTGGGACACCGCCGCCGGACAGTGCGTGCTGCAGGCCGCCGGCGGTGCGCTGCTGGCCGCCGCGACCGGCAAGCCGTTCCGCTACAACCGCCGCGAATCGCTGCTCAACGGCGACTTCGTGGCGCTGGGCGATCCGGCGCTGCCCTGGCGCGACTGGCTGGGCTGAGCCGCGCCGGCGAGCGCGCGCTGCATGGCGCGCGCTCTGCCACACTAGGCGGCAGGCGGCAGCGGTGCCGTCGCATCGGAACCTGCCCGTGACTCCAGCCCGCTACGACCTTCCCGCCCTGCTCGACATCATGGCGCGCCTGCGCGATCCCGCGCGGGGCTGCCCCTGGGATCTGGAGCAGGATTTCGCCAGCATCGCCGCGTACACGATCGAAGAGGCCTACGAAGTGGCCGACGCGATCGACCGCCAGGATCTGGCCGGGCTGAAGGACGAACTCGGCGATCTGCTGCTGCAGGTGGTGTTCCATGCGCAGATGGCGCGCGAGCAGGGGGCGTTCGGCTTCGACGATGTGGTCGCGGCGATCTGCGACAAGATGGTGCGCCGCCACCCGCACGTGTTCGGCGACAGCCAGGTCGCCGATGCCCAGCAGCAGACGCTGAAGTGGGAAGAGATCAAGCGCGCCGAGCGCGCCGCCGCCGGCGAGCGAGACGGCTCGGCGCTGGCCGGCATCGCGCGCGGGCTGCCGGAATGGCAGCGTGCGCTGAAGCTGCAGTCGCGCGCGGCGCGGGTCGGCTTCGACTGGCCCGGCCCGGCGCCGGTGCTGGACAAGGTGCAGGAAGAACTCGAGGAAGTGCGCGCGGAACTGGCACAGGGCGCCGCGGCCGATCCGGCACGGCTGCAGGACGAGATCGGCGACCTGCTGTTCGTCTGCGCCAACCTGGCGCGGCACGCCGAGGTCGATGTCGGCGCCGCGCTGCGCCACGCCAACCTCAAGTTCGAGCGCCGCTTCCGCGCGATGGAGCGGCTGGCGCAGCAGGACGGTGGTGCGCTGGACGGCCTGGCCCTGATGGAGCAGGAGGCGTACTGGCAGCGCGCCAAGGACGAAGAGCGCGCCGCAGCCGGATGAAGACGCTGCTGCTGTTCGTGCTGACCGCCGTCGCGGAAATCGTCGGCTGCTACCTGCCTTATCTCTGGCTGCGCGAACAGCGCAGCGCCTGGCTGCTGCTGCCGTCCGCGGGCAGCCTGGCGGCCTTCGTCTGGCTGCTGACCCTGCATCCGGCCGCCAGCGGCCGCGTCTATGCGGCCTACGGCGGCGTCTATGTCGCCGTCGCCTTGCTGTGGTTGTGGACGGTGCAGGGGATGCGCCCCACGCGCTGGGACCTGCTCGGCGCCGGGCTGTGCCTGCTCGGCATGGCGGTGATCATGTTCGCGCCACGCCAGGGCTGAGGCCTGCGCGGCAGCTTGTCTTGCGACAACGAGAGGCCGGCCGGCGCGTAGGAGCGGCTTCAGCCGCGACGGGCGTTCCCGGTAAAGCCCTTCGCGGCTGAAGCCGCTCCTACAGGACACATTTCGTTGCGATTGGCGGTGCTCTGCAGCGGCGCAACGTGCCATCGGCGAGTCGTGTAGCGGCTGAACCCGTTCCTGCGAAACTCACCGCACGTCCCGCTGCGTTGGCGCTGCGCAGCGCGTGAATGGAGATGACCCGACGCCTTGCCCGCAACGCGATGACGTGTCCCGCTTCCGAGGCGTTGTGCCCTGCAGCAGTTCTTTGCAGGTGGGCGGTTTCCATGCGGTCACCGAATCGTAGACATGCCTGGTGCGGCGCTGCGGTCTCCTGCGTGAGCACATCCGGCGACCGCACCTGCGCGTCGCATCCGTGCGCTGCGAGCGACACCCGCGCTCCCGGCGTATGCTGGACGCCTGCGTCGCCTCGGGAGGGCCATCGCATGCGCCGCTTCGCCAGCTTCCGTGAGTTCTATCCGTTCTATCTGAGCGAGCATCGGCATCGAGTGTCGCGACGGCTGCATTTCGTCGGCAGCCTCGGCGTGCTGGCGAGCCTGCTGCTGGCACTGTGCACCGGCCAGCCGCGCTGGCTGTGGGCGGCGCCGGTCTGCGGCTACGGCTGCGCCTGGATCGGCCATTTCGTGTTCGAGAAGAATCGTCCAGCCACCTTCAAGCACCCGCTGTACTCGCTCGCCGGCGACTGGGTGATGTTCAAGGACATGCTGCTGGGCCGCATCCGCTGGTGACCGGCACGTGCGCCTGCGCTGGCTATACTGCCGATTCGATTCCTTCTTCTGGTTAATGGAGCAACCTGATGCCGTCTACCTTCTTCCTCACGCTGGTGATCCTGTTCTTCGGCGTGGTGGTGCTGTTCAAGACCGTGCGCATGGTGCCGCAGGGCTTCCAGTGGACGGTGGAGCGCTTCGGCCGCTACACCCACACGCTCTCGCCCGGCCTGCACTTCCTGATCCCGTGGATGTATGGCGTGGGCCGCAAGGTCAACATGATGGAACAGGTGCTGGACGTGCCCAGCCAGGACGTCATCACCAAGGACAACGCGGTGGTGCGGGTGGACGGCGTGGTGTTCTTCCAGGTGCTGGATGCCGCCAAGGCGGCGTATGAAGTGTCCAACCTGGAGATCGCCACCATCGCGCTGGTGCAGACCAACATCCGTACCGTGATCGGCTCGATGGACCTGGACGAGTCGCTGAGCCAGCGCGAGACCATCAACGCGCAGCTGTTGAACGTGGTCGACCATGCCACCAATCCGTGGGGCATCAAGGTCACCCGCATCGAGATCCGCGACATCCAGCCGCCGCGCGACCTGATCGACTCGATGGCCCGGCAGATGAAGGCCGAGCGCGAGAAGCGCGCGCAGATCCTCGAAGCGGAGGGCTCGCGGCAGTCGGAGATCCTGCGCGCCGACGGCGAGAAGCAGGCGGCGGTGCTGGAGGCCGAAGGCCGCAAGGAGGCCGCGTTCCGCGACGCCGAGGCGCGCGAGCGCCTGGCCGAAGCCGAAGCGCGGGCGACGGCGATGGTGTCCAAGGCGATCGCCGAGGGCGACGTGCAGGCGATCAACTACTTCATCGCGCAGAAGTACGTGGAGGCGTTCAAGGAACTGGCCACCGCGCCGAACCAGAAGTTCGTGCTGATGCCGATGGAGTCCAGCGGCATCATCGGCTCGATCGCCGGCATCGCCGAGTTGGCACGCGAGGCGCTGAACAAGCAGACCACCCCGCCTGCGGTGCCGCGCGTGCCGCCGCGCAACGGAGTCTGAGCCATGCGCATTGAGGTGGTGGCCTGGGGTGCCCTGACCTTGTTGCTGTTCGCGGCCGAATCGCTGGCGCCGGGCGCCTTCATGCTGTGGATGGGCTTCGCCGCCGCAGCGGTGTTCCTCGCGGTACTGGTGTTCCCGGACATCTCCCTGCTGCTGCAGGTCGGCGCGTTCGTGGTGCTGAGCTTCGTCTCGATCCAGGTGTATCGCACCTGGTTCCGCAACCGCGGCCGGGCCAGCGACCAGCCGTTGCTCAACCGCCGCGCCGAGCAATTGATCGGCCGCGTGGTGATCCTGGATCAGCCGATCCACGGTGGCCGCGGCCGCGCCAAGGTCGACGATGCGTTCTGGGTGGTCGGCGGCCCCGACCTGCCCGCGGGCAGCGCGGTGCGTATCGTCGGCGTGGACGGCATGACGCTGCTCGTCCAGGCTGCTTGAACGCCGGGATTGGGGAGTCGGGATTGGGGATTCGCAGGAGCGGCTTCATCCGCGACCCCGGATCGATGGCAGGTCGCGGCTGAACCTGTTCCTGCGTAGTGCGTTATCGGGCGCCAATCCTTCGGATCGGGACGGCCGCCCCTACGAATCCCCAATCCCGAATCCCCAATCCCAGCCTTCGCTGAAGCCGCTCCTACGGCGCTGCGCGATCGAGCGCCAGTCCTTCGGGTCCAGGAAGGCCGCTCTTACGAATCCCCAATCCCGACTCCCCACTCCCGGCTCACTGCCAGCGATAATGGGGGACTTTTCTCACGGACCCGCGCCATGACCCAGAAGACCATCCTCAACGACAGCCACCGCGCCCTCGGCGCCAAGATGGTCGACTTCGGCGGCTGGGACATGCCGATCCACTACGGCTCGCAGATCGACGAACACCACCAGGTGCGCCGCGACGCCGGCATGTTCGACGTCAGCCACATGACCGTGGTCGATCTGCACGGCGAGCAGGTTCGCGCGTTCCTGCGCCATCTGCTGGCCAATTCGGTGGACAAGCTGAAGGCGCCGGGCAAGGCGCTGTACACCTGCATGCTCAACCCGCAGGGCGGGGTGATCGACGATCTGATCGTCTATTACATGTCCGATGCGTTCTTCCGCCTGGTGGTCAACGCCGCCACCCGCGCCAAGGACCTGGCGTGGATCGGCGAGCAGGCGCAGGCGTTCGGCGTGCAGGTCCGCGAGCGCGACGACTTCGCGATGATCGCGGTGCAGGGTCCTAACGCGCGCGCCAAGGCGATCGGCCTGTTGCGCGAGCAGGACCGTGCCGCGGCGCAGAAGCTCGGCCGCTTCGCCGCGATCGAGGCGACCTCGATCGACGGCGTGCCGCTGTTCGTCGCGCGCACCGGCTACACCGGCGAGGACGGCTTCGAGATCGTGCTGCCGCAAGAGCAGGCGCCTGCGTTCTGGGATGCGCTGATCGCTGCCGGGGTCAAGCCGGCTGGCCTGGGCGCGCGCGACACGCTGCGCCTGGAAGCGGGCATGAACCTCTACGGCCAGGACATGGACGACAGCGTCTCGCCCTACGAGGCCGCGCTGGCCTGGACCGTCACCCTCGACGAGGGCCGCGACTTCATCGGCCGCGCCGTGCTCGAGGCGCAGAAGGCCGGCGGCGCGCCGCGGCAGATGATCGGCCTGGTGATGGACGAGAAGGGCGTGCTGCGCCACGGGCAGAAGGTGCTGACCGCCAACGGCGACGGCGAGATCCTGTCCGGCACCTTCTCGCCGACGCTGGGCAAGGCGATCGCCTTCGCGCGGGTGCCGGCCGGCGAGCCGGGCGCAGTGCGCGTGGACATCCGCGGCAAGGAAGTGCCGGTGCGCGTGGTCAAGTTCCCGTTCGTGCGCGAAGGCCAGGTCCAGCCCGGCGTGCTCGGCTGAGTCCGGGCCGCGACCGCGGCGCGCGCGCCATCGTTCCCGCGCGCGCGGTTCGCTACACTAGCCTCCCATCCTCGATACCGTCTTCTTCCGGAGCAGCCCCATGAGCGAGATCCCTGGCGACCTCAAATTCCTCAAGTCCCACGAGTGGGCCCGCGTCGAAGGTAACGGTCGCGTGACCATCGGCATCTCCGACCATGCCCAGGGCCTGCTCGGCGACCTGGTCTACGTCGAACTGCCGAACGTCGGCGATCACGTCGAAGCCGGCAACGGCGTGGCCGTGGTCGAGTCGGTCAAGGCCGCCTCGGACGTGTACAGCCCGCTGAGCGGCAAGGTGGTCGAGGTCAACGCCGCGCTGAGCGACAAGCCGGAAACGATCAACGAAGACGCCTACGGCGAAGGCTGGATCCTGGTGCTGGAAGCGGACGATGCCGAGCAGTTGAACGAACTGCTGTCGCCGGACGAGTACGCCGAACTGCTCGAGGAAGACGGCCACTGAGCCGACTGCCCGTCGCGACACCCGAACCGGCCGCCCAGTGCGGCCGGTTTCTTTTTGGGTGCCGCGCGGTGCGGTCGCCACCGTCCGCGCGTCGGCGGCGCCATTCTTTGCATGGCTATCCCGGAACCCGCGTCGCCGGCGTCGCCGCGTGCGTCGCTGCGAAGACGATGTGAGGTCGCCACCGGGCAGCACCGCGAGGGCAACGCGTTCGCCCTGGCTGTAGGTAGCTGATGCATGCGATCCACGCGTCGGTCAGTGCCGGTTTTCCGACGCGGCGCAGGTGCAGCACGGCATGCAGGCGCGATGTGGGTTGGCGACGCGGGCAGTGGCGACGTGGCTGCGCTTCGCACGTCGCCGATGTGCGACGGCGCGGTGTGTGCCGGCGTCAGCCGGCGACCTGTGCGATCCGCGCCGGTCGACACACCCATGCGACGGCATCGGTGGAAGCACGAGGTGGAAGTGGGCGAGGGCCGTCGCATGCGTGGCGGTGTGTCGGCGACGTGTGTGCAGGTCGTGTCGCGGTGGTGCGAAGTGTCGCGTCTCGGCGACGCGGTGCGCGACGCATCGCGCGCGTCGAGGTCGCCGCACGACGCAAAAAAGTTTGCGCACTTTTGCGCATTTGCACTTGTGCGATGCCGGAACCGCATGCGGTCGCGAAATTTTTTTTCAGCTAGCGGACAGGCTGGCGCGCACCACCGCAGTTGCCGCCGACGCGTCGCCGATGCCTGTCCGCAACGCGATGGCGGCAGTGCGTCGTTGCAGAAAACACGGAAATTTCCCTGCTTTTTTTGCATGCGCCGATTTCCTTGCGGTGTCGGCAGCGACGCTCGGCGGCATCGGTGAGGCGGCCGGCGTGGCATGCGGCGGTCGCGGCGCGCGCGCCAGCGAAAAAAAATTTGCGCAGAAGTGTTGACAGTAAAAAAAACCGTGATTAGGTTTCGCCCAGCAGACGTTGCTGCGCAAGCGAGTGAATCGGATCGACATCAAAACGCGAAGCACAACTTGGACATCCGCCAGGAACCCGAAGATGGTGGAGTTGGAGTCGCTTCCCTCCGAGAAACGCAACGTCTCCCCTGGCATCGCACCCGTATCGACATTCGGTACGGGTGTTTCTGTATCCGATCCGGCCCGCAGCGCGCGCCGGCGGTTCCCGCAGGCGGAGCATCGCCGCGAGGTTGCTTTAACTGGGCATTTTCAATCCATAGTTCACTGACGAGGAGCCATCCCATGGCGACGAAAAAAGCTGCGAAAAAGCCGGCCGCTAAGAAGGCGGTCAAGAAGACTGCCGCCAAGAAGCCGGCAGCGAAGAAGGTTTCGGTAAAGAAGGCGGTCAAGAAGGTCGCCAAGAAGGTGGCCAAGAAGGTCGCCAAGGTGAAGAAGGCGGTCAAGAAGGCCGTTGCCAAGAAGGCAGTGAAGAAGACGGCAAAGAAGGCCGCCACCAAGAAGACCGCGAAGAAGGCCGTCGCCAAGAAGGCGGTGAAGAAGACCGCGAAGAAGGCTGCGACCAAGAAGACCGCGGCGAAGAAGACGGTGAAGAAGTCGGCTGCCAAGAAGCCGGCCGCGAAGAAGGCAACTGCGAAGAAGGCCACCGCCAAGAAGACCGTGGCGAAGAAGAAGCCGGCCGCTCGCAAGAAGAAGGCCGCTCCGGTCGCGCTGCCGGCGACGCCCGCGCCGCTGATCTGATCCATCCCGATCGCTGTTCCTAGACTCTCTCCCCGGTGCCCAGCGGGGAGGGAGTTTTTTATTTGCGATGGCTTGCCGTGCGTGATCGCAGCCTGGACCCGGTCGCCTCCGAGGCGTCCGCCTGTCCCAATCCACGCCGACCGTCCTTTCCGCCCCGATTGCAGGTCGCGATGTGGACAGTGTCTTTGCGACTTGCACTGAGCGCGGCTGACTAGCGACGCCTGGACGTCCCGCCTGTCTCAACCACACCGGCTGTCCTCTGCGCCCCGCCCCGCATGCCAGGTCGCGACGTGGACACCGTGCCTGTGCGTTTCTACCCGCGTACCGCTGACTGGCGGCGCCTGCCGCGTCCCTCTGCCTCAACCCACGCCGAGCGCCCTCTGTGCCTTGCCTGCAAGGTCGCGACGTCGGCGTTGTGCCTGTGCGTCTCGTACCGCGCCTCGCTGACTGGCAGCACCTGCTGCGTGCGCCCGTCTCAACTCACTTCGACGGTCCCCTGTGCGCTGATTGGTCAGTCGCCATGTAGATGTTCTGCCTGCGCACCTCCCATCCAGATCGCGACTGCACGTCGTGCCATCGCTGCGTTGTCGGATGCCTGTGGCCGATGGTGGTGCATCCGTCGGGCGTCGGGACTTCCCGGCGTGCGCGTGTCGCCTCGGCAACCACGTGCGCACCACGCGTGCGCAGGCGGGAGAGGCGAGCGGCCTGTGCCACAGCGATAAGCATTCCGCCTCTGCGTCTTGCATCGGGAGCGAACCTGTACGTCTGTCCACCGCTGTGGGGGCAGCTGCCAGTTGTGATGGCGCGCATCCATCAGGTCTTCCCGACGTGCGCGTACCGCCTCGGCGAACGCGCGAGCAGGCGGGTGCGGTGAGCGACTGCGTCACGGCGACACGCCTGTCACGCCACGCCGGTGGGCGGCAGGCAGGGGAGGCGCACCCAAGTGAATGCACACACCCTGACGAAGACCACCTGACCGCCGCGATGCGCGGCTGCGGGAGGAACCGGGGATGCCTGGCGTCCGCGGATCGGTCGAGGCATCGTGCGCCGTGCGTGCTCTGCGTGCTCTGCGTGCTGTTCGTAGCGTGCGCCGCGGCGCGCCAGTACGCCACGCCGAACGCTTGATGGGTCATTGCTCTTCGCCGGTTGCATGGACGGCAGGCGCGCTGCGCGCTGCCCATTGCTTGCGATCTAGCCGCCAGCATGCCGGCGGCGGCCGCGGGACGGCGCCGCGGGGCGCGTGCTGTCCGCCAGATGCGGGATCGTGGACGACGCAGCGAAGCGCAGCGTGCGTCTTGCATGGTTGTGGAGAGGGATGGCGCACGGCTGGAGCGGCCGCATGCAGGTGCCCTCCACCCTGTTCCGCTGTGGCTGTGGCTGTGGCCGATCGTTCGTCGTGGATTGCTGTCGGCCGTTGCGCTGCCGCGACGTGACCGTGCCGCCCCATGGCCGCATCGCCGCAACTGGAACAGCGCACATCCGGCGACGGCGGGGCAGCAGCTGTCTGCAGCGCATCCACGCCTGCAGACAGCAGAAAGGCGGCTTGCGCCGCCTTCTGCGAGGATGCTGCGTGACACCGCGCTCAGTGCGGCGAGGCCACCGACTTGGACGAGGACGCGCCCTTCTTGTCCTTCGGATCCGGACGCTCGGCCATCAGGTTGTCGCTGCCGAAGTCGGTGTCCACGTCCAGCCAGCGCTGCGCAGGCAGGCCGATCGCGCGGTCGAGGACGGTCGGCAGCAGGCCCGAGGGCAGGCCGCTTTCGCCGTTCCACAGAATCGCCACAGCGAAGTCGCGTTCCGGCACCAGCGCGATCAGGCCCCGGTAGCCCTGCACCGCGCCGGCATGGAAGATCACCTGGTGGCCGGAGTAGTCGAACACGCGCCAGCCCAGCGCGTAGCTGGCCGAGTTGACCCGCGCGCGGCGCCAGCCCGAGCGCATCTCGCCCGGGGTGAGGATCAGCGGTGCGTGCAGGGTCGCCAGCAGCGGCTCCGGCAGCACGTCCGGGCGATGCCCGGTCTGCGCGATCAGCCACTGCGCCATGTCGCTGATGCTGGCGTTGACGCCGGCGGCGGGCGCCAGGCGGTAGTAGGTCGGCTTGGGCGTCAGCGAGACCCAGCCGTTGCGGCTGCGCACATGCGGGCGCGCCCAGCGTGGGCTGGCCTGGATGCCGGCCAGGCCCATGCTGGCGTCGTTCATGCCCAGCGGCTTGAAGATGCGGCGCTCCACCGACTGCTCGTAGAAGCTGCCGGACGCGGCGAACACCACGTCGCCGATCAGGCTGAAGGCGACGTTCTGGTAGGCGTAGCACTCGCCCGGCGCGCACTTCAGCGGCGCATAGGCGAGCTTGTGGCTGAGCGTGTAGTAGTCGAGGTTGGATTCGACGTCGCGGTCGTAGGCGTTGTAGGTGAGACCGACGCGGTGGCTGAGCAGGTCGGCGACGTTCAACTGGCGCGTGGCCACCGGATCGCTGAGCTGGAAGCCAGGCACGTAGTCGACGACCTTGCTGTCCCAGCGCAGGGTGCCGTCGTTGACCAGCAGCCCGGCCATGGTGCCGGCGAACGCCTTGGACAGCGAGGCCAGGCGGAACACGGTGTGCGCATCGACCGGCTCGGGACGGTTGACGTCGGTGACGCCGTAGCCGCGCGCGCTGAGCACCTGGCCGTTGTGCACGATGGCCATCGCCAGGCCGGGCACACGCTCGCCATAGGTCAACTGTTCGGCCACAGACTCCAGCGCGGCGACGTCGAAGTCCCTGGCCAGCGGCAGCACCTGGCTCTGGGTGAGCGAGGCGCGGTAGGGCAGCGGCTGGGTCGGCGAGGTGTAGCGCGTGGCTTCGGTGTGCAGCGGCGGCGGCAGCGGTTGCGCGGGCGCCGGCGTCTGTGCGGTGGAGGACATCGCAAAGGGCAGCAATGCCCCGAGCAACCCGGTTGCCACCGGTCGAAGGAGCCGGTGCCTGCTGTTCTGTGTCATTGCGCCTGAGGCCTGTGAGGTGCTGCCGGCCACGATTCTAGCGCCGGATTTCTCGAATGCACAAACTGGGAGAAGATGAATAGGCATCGCCTTGATCCTGCTGGGGATTTCCCGCGTCGGACGGGGGTGCGCAGGCCCGCCAGCGAGGGGCGGCGTGGACTGCGGCGGATGCCAATGGACATGCAATCGCCGTGCCGCGCACAGCCTTTTTTAGCCCCTCTCCCCCCGGGAGAGGGGTTGGGGTGAGGGTACGTCGCCCAGCGGCAGCGGGAATCTGGTGGCAAGCTCCGGGAAACTCGCCACCACCCCGAACTCCCCGCACCGCCCCGCAGCCGCCTCACCCCTCCCGCAGGACCATGCGCCCACGGATCAGGTCGGCGGCGCGCTCGGCGATCATCATCGTCGGGCCATTGGTGTTGCCGCTGACCAGGCGCGGCATCACCGAGGCGTCGACCACGCGCAGGCCGTCGAGCCCGCGCAGGCGCAGCTGCGGATCGACCACCGCCTGCGCGTCGCTGCCCATCCGGCAGGTGCCGATCGGGTGATAGATGGTTTCGGCCTTGGCGCGGATGAAGGCGATCAGCTCGGCCTCGTCCAGATCCTCGCGCGCCGGCAGCAGCGGCGCGCCGCGCCAGGCATCGAACGCCGGCTGCTGCAGGATGTGCCGCGCCAGGCGCGCGCATTCCACCAGCATGCGCAGGTCGAAACCGTCGGGGTCGCTCAGGTAGTTGGCCTGGATCCGCGCCGGCGTGCGCGGGTCGGCGTCGTTGAGCGCGATGCGGCCACGGCTGCGCGGCTGCAGGTGGCAGGCGTGCAGGGTGAAGCCGTCGCCGGGCAGGCGATTGCGGCCGTGGTCGTCGAGCATCGCCGGCACGAAGTGCATCTGGATGTCGGCGCGCGCGTCCGGCGCCAGCGGCGAGCGGATGAAGGCGCCGGCCTCGGCGATGTTGCTGCTGCCGGCGCCACGGTGCCCGCGCAGGAAATAGTCGAAGGCGATCTTGGCCTGGCTGCGGCGGTCGTAGCTGATGCCCGGGCGGGTGCGATACAGCGTGCACACGTCCAGGTGGTCCTGCAGGTTGGCGCCGACCTGCGGCTGGTCCAACTGCACCGCGATGCCGTGACGGCGCAGCGCATCGGCCGGGCCGATGCCCGAGAGCATCAGCACCTGCGGTGAGTTCACCGCGCCGGCGCTGAGCAGCACCTCGCGCGCCGCGCGCGCCTGCACCTCGCGGCCGCCCTGCGCATAGGCGACGCCGACCACGCGTCCGCTCTCGATCAGCAGGCGCAGCACCAGTGCGTCGGTGACCACCTGCAGGTTGTCGCGCATGCGCGCCGGCGCCAGGTAGGCGACCGCGGCCGAGCAGCGCGCGCCATTCTTCTGGGTGACCTGGTACAGGCCCACGCCCTGTTGCTGCGGGCCGTTGAAATCGGGGTTGTGCGGAAAGCCCGCCTCCTGCGCGGCGGCCACGAACACCTCCGAGAGTGGGTTGTGGTAGCGCAGGTCGGAGACGTGCAGCGGGCCGTCGCCGCCATGCAGCGCATCGCCGCCGCGGCTGTTGCATTCGCTGCGGCGGAAGTACGGCAGCACGCCGCGCCAGTCCCAGCCATCGGCGCCGTCGGCCGACCAGTCGTCGTAATCGGCGGGCACGCCGCGCACGTAGCACATGGCGTTGATCGAACTGGAGCCGCCGAGCACCTTGCCGCGCGGCCACCACAGCCGGCGACCGTTCAAGGCCGGCTCGGCCTCGGTCAGGTAGTTCCAGTTGATGCGGCGGTTGTTGGCCAGGCGCGCCAGGCCGGCGGGCATGTGGATGAAGGGATTGCGGTCGCGCGGCCCGGCCTCGATCAGCAGCACCTTGCAGTCGCGGTCCTCGCTCAGGCGGTTGGCGAGCACGCAGCCGGCCGAGCCTGCGCCGATGATGATGAAGTCGTACACCCGCGATGTCCCCTCAGTTCCTGGCGCCGACGCTAGTCGCCGGGGATAGAGCATATGCTCGGCGCGGCCGCCGCCGGGTGCGATGCAAGCGCGGCGTGGCGTGCGCATGGCGCGTGCGCTGGCGGTGTTGCGGTGCATCAGCTACCGTGCGCGTTTTCCGCCCCGAAAATCGCCATGTCCCGTTCCTGCGCCAGGGTCCGCCGCCGATGAGCGCCGCCCCGCATGCCCCAGGCGCGCTGGCGCGGTTGCGCGGCGCCCTGCGCGATTCGCCACCGCTGGCGTGGGCGTTCCTGTACTTCTTCTCGCTGCTCAGCGGCTACTACGTGCTGCGGCCGGTGCGCGAGGCGATGGGCGCCTCCGCCGACGTGGCCGCGGTGTTCCCGCCGGCGATGATCGCGTTCTTCGCGGCGCACGGCATGCCGCTGAAGGAGTTCGCGCTGCAGGTGCTGTTCACCTGCACCTTCCTGATCATGCTGTTGCTGCAGCCGGCCTACGGCGCGCTGGTCAGCCGCTATCCGCGACGGGTGTTCCTGCCGGTGGTGTACGGCTTCTTCATCGCCACGCTGCTGCTGTTCTACGTGCTGTTCGACAGCGGCGTGCCCGGGCGCGGCATGGCCTTCTTCCTGTGGATCTCGGTGTTCAACCTGTTTGCGGTGGCGGTGTTCTGGAGCTTCATGGCCGATGTCTTCAGCAATGCCGAGGCGCGCGCCTATTACGGCTACATCGGCGCCGCCGGCACGCTCGGCGCGTTCCTGGGACCGGTGATCGCCAGCAGCCTGGTCGAACGCATCGGCATCGCCAACCTGATGCTGGTGTCGGCCGGCTTCCTGGTGGTCAGCGTGGTGTGCCTGCTGCGCCTGCGGCTGTGGGCGGTCGCCCGCGAACGCGAGCGTGGCGTGGTCGGCGGCGAGGCGCCGATGGGAGGCGACGTGCTGGCCGGGCTGAAGCTGATCGCACGCGAACCGCTGCTGCGCTGGCTCGCCCTGATGTCGGTGTTCGGCGTGGGCGTGGGCACCCTGCTGTACAACGAACAGGCGGCGATCGTGCGCCGCCTGTACACCGATGCGGCGGCCAGCACCGCCTTCTACGCCAACATCGACCTGGCGGTGAACGCGACGACCCTGGTCCTGCAACTGCTGGTCACGCGCGCGCTGCTGTCGCGCTTCGGCATCGGGCCGGCGCTGTTGATTCCCGGCTGCGCGATCCTGCTCGGCTACTCGGTGCTGGCGGTGTCGCCGCTGCCGATGCTGGTAGCGGTGGTGCAGGTGGTGACCCGCGCCGGCGAGTTCTCCCTGGCCAAGCCGGCGCGCGAAACCCTGTACACCCGGGTCGGCCGCGAATGGCGCTACAAGGCTGGCGCGGCGATCGATACGGTGATCTATCGTGGCAGCGACCTCAGCTTCGCATGGTTGTACAAGCTGCTGTCGGGGTTCGGCTCGCAGGTGGTGTTCGTCGCGGGCCTGCTGGCCGCCTCCGGCATGACCCTGGGCGCGTGGCGGCTGCTGCGCGAGGCGGCCAAGCTGCCACCGGAACGCACGCCGCCGACGCGGTGAGCCGGCGCAGCGTGGGGACTGGCCGCCCATCGGCACGCTGGCTATGCTGGCGCCCTGTCTCCTGTGCCGGATAGCACGATGATCCTGTTGGCTTCGATCCTGGTGGGCGCGGTCGCGCTGCTGCACCTGTACATCCTGGTACTGGAGATGGTCCTGTGGACGCGTCCGCTGGGCATGAAGGTCTTCCGCAACTCACCGGAGAAGGCCCAGGCCACGCGCGTGCTGGCGGCCAACCAGGGGCTCTACAACGGCTTCCTCGCCGCCGGCCTGGCCTGGGGCCTGGTCGCGCAGCGGGTCGACGTGATGCTGTTCTTCCTCGGCTGCGTGGTCGTGGCCGGTCTGTACGGCGGCTGGAGCGTCAGCCGCCGCATCGTGTTCGTGCAGGCGCTGCCGGCGGCGCTGGCGATCGCCGCGGTGTTGCTGGCGTACTGAGCACGGTCGCGCGCCGCACACCGCCCAGGCGACGCAGCGGTCAGTCTGTGGCCGGCGCGCGTGGCGACACCCACATCGCGATGCGCGCGACGCACACCACCTTCGCGCGCGTATCTCCACGCTGACCGGCAGGTCGTCACCACGTTCGGCGGCGACGATCGCCACGTCCGGCGTGGCCATCGCATGCATCGGGCCAAGCGCCTTGCTGCGGTATTCCACCTGCATGCCCTTGGGAATCCAGCGCATCGAGGGCGGCAGGCTGGCGTCAACCATGAGTCCGCCGGTTGCACAGGGCGATCGCGTGCACCGTGCGATGTGGTTGCTGACCCGGCGCCGGTGCGCGATGCGCGCCTCGCAGCGGCCCGGCTCCAGGACGGTGACGCGCGGAGCGATGCTGGCAAAGTAGGGCGCCTTGAAGCACACCGCACGCGAGAATAGCCAGGATCCCCCGGGTTAGCGTTGCAAGCGGCGATAGAGCGAAAGCAGTCGACGCATCGCAGTTCCCTCAAACGCACGACGGCGGACCGAAGTCCGCCGCCGTGAGTGGCTGCATGGCTAGAACGATCAGGCCGCTTCGCGCGAATGCCCGTCGTCGGCCGCGGCGGCGGCACGCTGGTAGTAGCTTGCCGAGCGCAGCTCGTCGGTGTCGAAGTCGTCGACGCTGATCGTGTCCATGGTGATCTCGCGCAGCTCCTCCAGCTGACGGCGCTCGTCGGCCGAGAGCACGCCTTCGCGCACCGCCTCGTCCAGCTGCGAGGCGAAGTCCAGCGACTCGATGCCCTTGCTCTTGAGCGCCTTCAGGAACTTGCGCTCCACCGGCTCGGCCAGCACGGCCTTGGTCAGGTAGCTGGCGATGCGCCCGCCCGGGTTGTTCTCGCACGGGGTCAGGAACACGCCCTGGCCCAGGCGATCGCGCGCCTCGTTGGGGGTCATCAGCAGCGCGGCAACACGGTGCCCCAGGCGGTCGCCCGGCGCCTCGGCGCGGCGGCCCCACGGGAAGATCAGCGCCCACATCAGCCAGCCGACCGGACGGATCGGGAAGTTGCGCAGTGCCGCCGACAGCGCCAGTTCGATCTTGTGCACGCTGTCGTGGAAGGCCCACGCCAGCAGCGGCTGGTCGGTGGCCGGCGCGCCGTCGTCGTGGTAACGCTTGAGCATGGCGCTGGTCATGTAGATGTGGCTCAGCACGTCGCCCAGGCGTCCGGACAGCGACTCCTTGAACTTCAGCTTGCCGCCGAGCATCAGCATCGACACGTCGGCCATCAGCGCCAGGTTCGCCGAGTAGCGGTCCAGCTTGCGGAAGTAGCGGCGGGTGTAGGCGTCGCCCGGGGCGGCGCCGATGCGCGCGGCGGTCAGGCCGAACCACAGCGAGCGCACCGCGTTGGAGATGGCGAAGCCGATGTGGCCGAACAGGTTGCGATCGAACTCGTCGACGCCGGCCTTGTGGTCCGGGTTGCCGGCGGCCTTCATCTCCTTCATCACCCACGGATGGCACAGGATTGCGCCCTGGCCGAAGATCAGCAGGCTGCGGGTCATGATGTTGGCGCCTTCCACGGTGATCGCGATCGGCGCGGCCTGCCAGCTGCGGCCGGCGAAGTTGCGCGGGCCCAGGATGATGCCCTTGCCGCCGACCACGTCCATCACGTCGCTGATGACCTCGCGGCTCATCGTGGTGCAGTGGTACTTAGCGATCGCCGACGGCACCGACGGCACGTCGCCGCGGTCCACCGCCGCAGCGGTGGCCTGCGACAGCGCGCTGATCGCATAGGCCTTGCCGCCGATCCGCGCCAGCGCCTCTTCCACGCCTTCGAAGCGGCCGACCGACAGGCCGAACTGCTTGCGGATGCGCGCATACGCGCCGGTGACGACCGCGCCGAACTTGGCGCCGCCGCTGGCGGTGGAGGGCAGGGTGATCGAGCGGCCCACGGCCAGGCACTCGTTGAGCATGTTCCAGCCCTTGCCGACCATCTCCACGCCGCCGATCAGCTGGCTCAGCGGGATGAACACTTCGCGGCCGTGGATCGGGCCGTTCTGGAACGGCGAGTTCAGCGGGAAATGGCGGCGGCCGATTTCGACCCCAGGGGTCTCGCGCGGCAGCAGCGCCAGGGTGATGCCGATGTCCTTGGTATCGCCGATCAGGCCTTCCGGGTCGTACATGCGGAACGCCAGGCCGACCAGGGTCGCCACCGGGGCCAGGGTGATGTAGCGCTTGTCGAAGGTCAGCTTGACGCCGAGCACGTTGGCGCCGTTCCACTCGCCCTTGCAGACGATGCCGTAGTCGGGGATCGAGGTGGCGTCGGAGCCGGCGAACGGACCGGTCAGGCCGAAGCAGGGCACTTCCTGTCCCACCGCCAGACGCGGCAGGTAGTAGTCCTTCTGCTCCTTGGAGCCGTAGTGCAGCAGCAGCTCGCCCGGGCCCAGCGAGTTGGGCACGCCGACGGTGGAGCTGACCACGCTGGAGACCGAGGCGATCTTCTGGATCACCTTGTGGTGCGCCAGTGCGGAGAAGCCGAGGCCACCGTATTCCTTCGGGATGATCATGCCGAAGAACTTGTTCTTCTTGATGAAGCTCCAGATCTCCGGCGGCAGGTCGGCATGGACGTGGGTGATTTCCCAGTCGTTGGTCATCCGGCACAGCTCTTCCACCGGTCCATCGAGGAAGGCCTGCTCTTCGGCGGTCAGCTGTGGCTTGGGATAGTTCAGCAGCTTTTGCCAGTCCGGATCGCCGGTGAACAGTTCGCCTTCGAATCCGACCGAGCCGGTTTCCAGGGCGATGCGCTCGGTCTGCGACAGCGGCGGCAGCACCTTGCGGAACACCTTGAGCATCGGTGCGGTGAGCAGCGGCTTGCGCACGAACGGCAACAGCAGTGGCACCGCGACCACCGCCAGTACGACGGCGGCGACGATGGTGGCGACGTGGTTGGCGCCGAGCAGCCAGCACGCGACCAGCAGCGTGGCGCTCAACGCGGCCCAGACGGCGAGCCGCATGCGGTGATAGGCGGCGAACGCGCCGGCCAGCAACAACACGAGGAAGGGGGCAATGATGCTCATGGGCGTGCTCCGGGGAGGTACTCGGTGACGGCGGACGATGCGCCGGCGCAGGCCGGTGGCAGGGCGTCCAGATAGTGCAACACAGTGGCGGTAAATGCGGCGTTGTCGTCGCCGGCCAGCATATGCGTGGCTTCGGGCAGATGCGCATGCTGCGCATGCGGCACCAGCGACAGGAATTCTTCGATGGTCTGCGGCGTGACCAGATCGCTGCGGCCGCCGCTGATCAGCAGCAGTGGGCACCGCACGTGCGCAGCGGCCTGCGCGATCGCGCCCTGGCGCTGATCGCTGTCGCGTGCCAGTTCTTCGACCAGGCGCGGATCCCAGTGCCAGTACCAGCGGCCGTCGGCGTGCTGCCGCAGCACGCTGCGCAAGGCCTCGGGCGACTTGCGCGCGCGCTGCGGCAGATAGGCGGCGATGGCATCGCCGGCCTCGTCCAGGCTGGCGAAACCCTGCGGGTGCGCGGTCATGAAGGCGAGGATGCGTTCGACCCCGGCGGGTTGCCAGCGCGGGGTGATGTCCACCAGCACCATCGCGCGGAACAGACCCGGCCAGCGCGATTCGGCGATCAGCCCGAACAGCCCACCCATCGAGGCGGCGACCAGCACCGGCGGCGGCGACATCTCGCCGGCGACCACGATCAGGTCGTCGGTGAACTGCTCGCCGCGATAGGGCAGATCCGCCGGGTTGCGTGCGGAATCGCCATGGCCGCGCGCATCGTAGGCGACGCTGCGGTAGCCATGCGCCTGCAGCGCCGCGGCGGTCGCCGACCAGGCGTGCCGGGTCTGGCCGAAGCCATGTGCGAACAGCACCGATCCGGCCTCGCCGGGACCGGTGACGGTCGCGGCCAGCGCCAGCTCGCCGACGCCGGACAGGGCGGCCGAGACGGCATGCGGGACAGTGGCGGAAGAGGAAACCATACGAGATAGTATGGTCGCTCTGCCGGGCATGTCAATACGATGCAGTATGGGCGCGAAAAGCCAATGCTGCCGGGCATTTGCGCCAGCCTTGTGAAGGCCACATACTGCAACCGACGTCCCCGTATGGTTAAATCCACGGATGAATACCGCGCCCGCTCCTTCTTCCGATGACGGCGCCGCTTCCGGCGGCGGCCGCACCAACCGGCTCAGTGCCGAAGACTGGGCGCAGGCCGCCCTGGACCTGATCGCCGAACAAGGCGTGAGTGCGGTGGCGGTGGAACCGCTGGCGCGGCGCCTGGGCGTCACCAAGGGCAGCTTCTACTGGCACTTCCCCTCGCGCGATGCATTGCTGCAGGCCGCGCTGGAGCGCTGGGAACTGGTCGAACAGCAACAGGTGTTCGGCAGCCTGGAAGAAGTGCCGGATCCGCGCACGCGGCTGCGCGCGCTGTTCCAACTGGTCGCGCATGAGGTCAAGCCGCACATCATCTACAGCGAATTGCTGAAGGCGCTCGACCATCCGGCAGTGCGGCCGGTGATCGACCGCGTCTCGCAGCGGCGCATGGAGTATCTGATCGCCTCGTTCCGCCAGGCCGGGCTCAGCCGGACCGACGCGCAGCATCGCGCACGCCTGGCCTATGCCGCCTACGTCGGCTTCCTGCAGCTGTCGCTGCAGTTGCACCAGCCCAAGCAGGCGCGCGAGGACTTCGAGGCCTACGTCGAACACGTCATCGTGACCTTGATTCCGGGCTGATCCCTGCGGGGTGACGTGTCGGCATTGAATGCTGACGCATACCGAAGCGGTCGCATAAAAAACCGGCGCAAAAAAAACGGCCCCTTTCGGGGCCGTTCTTGTTACCGGAACATCCGGCGGTATCAGAACCGCTGGGTGTATTGCATGAACAGGTAACGGTCGTAGTCCAGCATCGGATCGATGGACGAAGAGCTGTTGTTGGTCAGCGAGTAGGTGATCGGCGGCTGCTTGTTCCACACGTTGCGAGCACCCACGGTGACCGCGCCGTTCCAGGGGGCCGACCAGGTCATCGAGACGTCCTGATAGGTGATGGCTCCCTTCTTGTTGGCGCCCACGCCACCGCCCCAACCAGCGTTGGGCGTCTGGTAGTTCGGATCGTTGCACTCTTCGGCGTACTGGCAGAAATCGCGGTAACCGCCGTAGTAGCGCAGGTTCCAGCTGGCCGACAGGTCGCCCTTGACCCAGTTCACGCCGAGCGTGGCCCGAACGCGCGGGTAGTTCCAGTAGCCCGCGTAGTCGTTCCAGGGGCTGCCATTGTCGCTCTGCTGCCGGAACGCAACCAGGTAGTTGCTATCCAGTCGCAGCGAGAACTGGCCGACCGCGAATTCCGGCAGGCGATAGTTCGCGACGAAGTTGTAGCCTTCGGTTTCCAGCGCACCCAGATTGGTGTTGCCGCGGCTCAGGCTGACCACCTGGCCGGTGGCCGCATCGCGGGTGTAGTTACAGAACGAGGTGACGCCGTTGTAGCACTGGTTCAGCACATAGGTCGCGCTGACCGCGGTGATCACGTTGGAGATGCTGATCTTGTACCAGTCGAGCGAGAAGTCCAGGCCCTGCACCCAGTGCGGGCTGAAGACCAGGCCGACCGTGCGGGTCTTGCTGTACTCAGGCTGCAGCGTGGCGTTGCCCACACCCGCCTGGAACGCGGTGTTGCTCTGCGTTTCGCGGGCGCTGACCGGCTGGCCGGCGTTGTCGGTCTGGCGGAAGTTCGTCGAGAGGCCTTCCGACGCGCAGCGCGCTGCCACGGCGGGCGTGGACAGCTGGCCGAAGCGCGCATCGCATGGGTCGGTGAACGGATCGAAGGACTGCGAGCCGCCGCCGAAGGTGTCGTCCAGGGTCGGGGCGCGGAAGCCCTTGCCGTACGTGCCACGCACCAGCAGATCCTCGACCGGCTTCCAGGTCAGGCTGAACTTGCTGTTGGTGGTGTTGCCGAACCGGTCGTAGTCCGAGTAGCGGCTCGCCACGTCGAACGAGAGTTCCTTGGCGAACGGCACGTCCTTCAGGACCGGAATCATCAATTCCAGGTAGGCTTCGTTGGTCTTGTACTTGCCCGTGGTCGGCGCGGCGGCCAGGTCGGTGGTGTAACCGGCGCTGGAGAGCTGATCCGGGTAGTCGTAGCCGCTGACCTCGCGGTGCTCGACACCTGCCGCGAACGCGAATTCGCCTGCCGAACCCGGCATGTCGAACAGGCCGCCGGTGATGTTGGCGAAGTACTGCTTGCTCACGCTCTGCTGGGTGGCCTGGCCGAGGGTGCTGACGTACTTCAACGCGTCGGCGGTGGACGCGGACGGGCCGCCGAGGATGTTGAACGGGGTGCACTGCCCGGCAGCCAGGTTGGTGCCCAGCGCGATCGGGTTCGCCGCGGTGCCGCACTGGACTACGCCCTGGGCATTCAGGAACGACGGACCCAGGGCCTTCTGCAGCGCCAGCAGGTTGATGTTGCCGGTGCTGATCTGGGTGACGTCGTACTTGTTGTAGTTCATGCCGACGTCCCAGTTCCAGCCATGGGTGCCGACATCGAACGCGCCTTCCAGGGCGGCGTCGAAGTGGAAGCTCTTGACGTTGTTTTCCGACACGCGCGGGATTTCCGTGATGCGACGGAACCACGAGGTGATGTCCTGGCCGACCGGGTTGTAGTAGCTCTGGCCGCTGATGGAGACCGGGAACGTGCGCTGCGAGGTCGCATTCAGCGGGTAGCCGCCGACCTGGCGCGTGGAATCGCGCTCGGAGTACATCGCCGTCGACTTGAAGGTGATGTTCTCGTTGATATCGAAGCTGCCGGAGGTGAAGACCGACTTCGTCTCATTGCCCTGCGCCAGCATCATCTGCTGGGTGACGTTGAAGCGATCGTCGGTGGTCAGGCCATTGTGGTAGTTGGCGAGGTTGCGCGAATCGGCGCCGACGCCGTTGCCGTCCCACGAACCGGTGTGGTTCAGGACGTAGGTGTTGCCGTTGGAGTTGAAGCGGCCCCACGGACCGGTGGCGCTCAGGCCGTCCAGCGGGTGGTTCGGACCAAAGGTGGTGCGGGTCAGGTCGCGGTCCTTGGCGAACACCGGATCTTCCTTGGTGTAGCTGGCGCCGAAGATGAGCGAGGAGTGGTCGCCGCTGGCGCCCAGGGTGATCGAGTAGGACTGCTTCTGGCCGTCGCCGCGGCCGTTCTGGCCGAACAGCGCCGAGGCTTCGGCACCTTCGAAATTCTTGCGCAGGATGATGTTGACCACGCCGGCAACGGCGTCGGAGCCGTAGATCGCCGAGGCGCCGTCCTTCAGCACTTCGATGCGATCGATCAGGGCGCTCGGGATGGTCGACAGGTCGGTGTAGCCGGCCAGGCTGGAGGTCCAACGCTTGCCGTTCACCAGCACCAGGGTGCGCTGCTCGCCCAGGTTGTACAGGTTGACGTACTGGCCACCCTGTTCCGCGTTCGAGGTCAGCACCGCTGCCTTGCTGAACGTCTGGGTGCCGGAGACAGTGAGGTTCTGCAGGATGTCGCCGACGCTCACCAGGCCGGACTTCTTGATCTCCTCAGAGGAGACGGTGAAGACCGGCTGGGCGGTCTCGACGTCCACCGAACGGATGCGCGAACCGGTGACTTCGATGCGATCCAGGTTGGTGGCGCTGCCGCTTGCGTCCTGAGCGACGGCTGCGCCCGCGGTGCCACCGGCGCCCACGACCAGCGCGAGCACGACTGCATCACGCAGTGTGTTGGTCTTGCAATTCATTAGCTCTCTCTCCGAAAGATTGGGTAAAGCCCAAGGTTTGCCTGTGGGCGGAATCGAAAATGCGATTCCAAGTCCCTTCAGGGTGCCTGGATGGTATCCCGGTCGGAGGAAGAATTAAAGTCCCGTTAACAAAGCGATGTTTTGACGTGAATTCGAGTAAAAATCACGTATCCATCACAAAATGCATTGTGATGGGGCGGCGCGTGCCGCAAGTGGGTGGCTACAGATCCTGCTCGTAGCGCACGTAGGGGATGGTCCCCTCTTCGGTGCTGATGTTGTTCGGCGAGAACGGATTCTTGCCGCGGGTGATGACGTTCTCGGCGCCGACGGTGAGCTGGCCGCTCCACGGAGTGCGCCAGGTCAGGCCCACGCCGAGGCCGGTCCACTTGCCGGGCTGGCCGGGGGCATCCACGACGCGGCCGATGACGTTGGCGCTGAAGGAGCCGTAGCCGCCGCCGATGCTCAGGCTCTTGCTGTCCCAGCGGTCGAGCATGGCCGGGGTGGCGTCGGCGATCGGCACCAGGCGCGCCTTGGCGTAGGTGCCGCCGATCGAAACGAAGCCCTCGCGGCCGATGTTCTGCTGCGCGAAGACGGTCAGGTCGTTCTGCTCCATCCGCATCGACGGCGTCTTGTTGGCGCCAGCCAGCCAGGCGGGAAGATTCTCGCGGCCGGTGCCGGCCGACAGCGACAGGTGCCCGCCGGGGCGGTTGAAGGTGGTGGTGGCGGCGACATGGTGGCCGTTGGTGCCGTCGTCGTCGCCCAGGCTGGCCAGCATGCAGTGGCTGGCCAGGCCGCTGATGCTGCTGCCGCTGGCGCTGTTGCACAGCAGGCCCAGCGAGTCGCCGGAGGACAGGCCGAACGCGGCATCCAGGGAGTTGCGACCGAAATGCCAGCGTGCGCCGACCGCCTGCTCGCCGGTGGGCTCCAGGTACAGCAGTGCCTCGACCTTGCCGCTGCCCTTGTTCCAGACCGGCAGCACGGTGCGGTCCTGGCCGTTGGCGGGCTTGTTCTGCGCATGCACGCCCGCGCTCGCCGCAAGGGCGATCAGCAGGGCGAGCGGTAGGCGCAGGAAGGGTCGCATCAGCAATCTGAGACTTGGGGCAGGAACGAAAGTTCCCGCCGGACAGGGTGGTTGATGCTAGTGGGTTTATGTTTCTTTAACAAGTCGGACTCCCCGGTCGCGACGCGTGTTCCCGCTAGTGCAAGCGCTCCGAGGACGTCGGTTCAGCTTGCGTTACGGCAAACAATACTCCGAATTCCGTCAAGGGGAAGTCATAGTGACGGCCGCAGAATTCGCAGCGGATCTCAACTTGGCCGGTTGCCTCGGCCGCCGCCCGGGCTTCTTCCTCGCCCAGCGAGCGCAGCATCGCCGCGACCCTCTCGCGCGAGCACGAACAGCCGAAGCGCAGCGGGCGATCGCCCAGCAGGTCCGGGGTCTCCTCGTGGAACAGCCGGTGCAGCAGGGTCTCGGCCGGCGTCGCCAGCAGTTCGGCCTCGCCGACGGTCTCGAACAGGGCGCCGGCGCGGTTCCAGCCGTCCTCGTCACCGGCGTCGCCGGGCAGCTTCTGCAGCAGCAGGCCGGCGGCGTGGGTGCCGTCGGCGGCCAGGATCAGCCGCGTCGGCAACTGCTCGGACTGGCGGAAGTAGTCCTCGAAGGCTTCGTCCAGCTCGGCCGAGGACATCGCCACCAGGCTCTGGTAGCGCTGCGGTTCGCGCGGGTCCAGGCCGGGGTTCTCGATGGTGATCGCCAGCAGGGCGTCGTCGCCGAGCGCACGCAGGTCGCGCGGGGCGTCCTGGCCTTCGCTCAGCTGGACGATGCCGCGCAGCGTGCCGGCCGCGGTGCACTCGGCGAACAGGGTGCGCAGCGCGCCCTGGCTGCGCAGTTGCACCGACAGGCGCCCGTCGACCTTGGTATGTCCGGTGAACAGCGCCGCGGCGACGCAGGCCTCGCCCAGCAGCTCGGTGGCCGCGGCGGGGTAGCTGGCCGGCGCCAGGATCTCGCGCCAGGTGTCGTGCAGACGCACGTGCACGCCGCGCACGCCGGCGCCGGGCAGCAGGAAGCGGGTCAGACGATCGTCGGAAGAATGCATTGCGGCCTCGCTGCGCATGGGAAGATGGCGACCGCAGGAGAAGGACTCATCGCGGTGAACCGGATCGAAGAAGGCATAGGAATGGGGGCGGCGCGCCGCGATGCAAGTGGCGCTGCGCCGGCGCGTCCGCGCACTAGGCGCTGGCGCCGCTGGGTACTGCTGGCGCCGCTGATCTTCGTGCTGGCGAGCGTGTCGCAGGTGCTGCTGCTGCGCTTCATCGATCCGCCGTTCTCGGCGATGATGCTGGAGCGCCAGCTCGGCGCCTGGGCAAGTGGCGACTGGTCGTATCGCATCGCCTACGACTGGCGCGACACCGCGCAGATCGCGCCGAGCCTGCCGATCTCGCTGGTCGCCGCGGAGGACCAGCGCTTCCCCAGCCACCACGGCTTCGACCTGGACGCGATCGAGAAGGCGCGCGACCACAACGCGCGCGGCGGGCGCCTGCGCGGCGCCAGCACGATCAGCCAGCAGGTCGCCAAGAACGTGTTCCTGTGGCAGGGCCGCAGCTGGCTGCGCAAGGGGCTGGAGGCCTGGTACACGGTGCTGATCGAGGCGCTGTGGTCGAAACAGCGCATTCTCGAGGTGTACGCCAACGTCGCCGAGTTCGGCGACGGCGTGTACGGCGCGCAGGCGGCCGCGCGCAGTTTCTGGAACAAGGACGCAGCGCAACTGACGCCGGCGCAGAGCGCGCTGCTGGCGGCGGTGCTGCCGGCGCCGCAACGCTATGACGCCACCCGTCCCGGCCCCTACGTGCAGGGCCGCGCCAACTGGATCCAGCGCCAGACCCGGCAACTGGGCGGGCCGGCCTACCTGCAGGCCCCGTAGGCTAGGAGCCCCTCTCCCCTCGGGAGAGGGGTTGGGGTGAGGGTACGGCAGGCACGCGCGAATTGGTTCGGCGGCAGACGCACCCTCATCCGCCCCTTCGGGGCACCTTCTCCCGGAGGGAGAAGGGGAGGCGCTGGATCTTGCGCTGTAGGTTGAGGTGTCCTGACTCAGCCCCTCTCCCACCGGGAGAGGGGTTGGGGTGAGGGTACGGCCGCACGTGGGCATTGAGGTTCGGCGGCAGGCGACCCTCATCCGCCCCTGCGGGGCACCTTCTCCCGGTGGGAGAAGGGAGGCGCGGGATCTTGCGCTGTAGATTGAGGTGTCCGGACTCAGCCCCTCTAGCATGGGGAGAGGGGTTGGGGTGAGGGTACGGCCGCACGCGGGCATTGAGGTTGGCCGGCAGGCGAACTCTCGTCCGCCCCTTCGGGGCACCTTACTCCTGACGTGAGAGGGGAGTGGACTCTGGATCTTGTCGGGTACGGCGCCCGCCGCTGGTGAACGCGCAGGCGGCTCCGTACCATCCGCCGATGGAATCCGAACGCCTCACCGTCGTCGTCACTGCGTTCAACGAGGCGCAGACCCTGCCGCTGTTGCACCCGCGCATCCTCGCCGCGCTCGATGACGTGCCGGGGCTGGAGGGGCGCGTGCTGTACGTGGACGACGGCAGCCGCGATGCCACCTGGGAGACGATCCAGGCGCTGGCCGCGTCCGATCCGCGGGTCGGGGCGTTGCGCCTGTCGCGCAATTTCGGCAAGGAACTGGCGCTGACCGCGGGGCTGGACTGCGTCGATCGCGGCGCGGCGATGCTGCTGGATGCCGATGGCCAGGATCCGCCGGAACTGATCGGGCAGTTCGTGGCGCACTGGCGCGACGGCTACGACGACATCTACGGCACGCGCCTGGTGCGCGAAGGCGAGGGCTGGCTCAAGCGCGGCACCGCAGCGCTGTTCTACCGGGTGATCGGGCGGCTGTCGAAGACGCCGATCCCCGCCGATACCGGCGATTTCCGCCTGCTGTCGCCGCGCGCGCTGGCCGCACTGCGGCAGTTGCGCGAGCGCCATCGCTTCATGAAGGGATTGTTCGGCTGGATCGGCTTCCGCCGTCTGGCGGTACCGTACAAACGCGCGCCGCGGCTGGCCGGGCGCAGCAAGTTCAGCCTGTGGCGGCTGTGGAACTTCGCCCTGGACGGCATCACCGGCTTCTCCACTGCGCCGCTGCGGGTGGCCACTTACCTGGGGCTGGCGACGGCGGTCGGCGCCTTCCTGTTCGCGATCTGGGTGGTGGTCAAGGCGGCGCTGTGGGGCGATCCGGTGGCGGGCTGGCCGACGATGATGGCGGTCATCCTGTTCCTGGGCGGCGTGCAACTGATCGCGCTGGGCCTGATCGGCGAATACCTGGGCCGGCTGTACGAGGAATCCAAACAACGTCCGTTGTATCTGGTGGAGACCTGGCGTGCACCGGGCGAAGGAGTATGCTCGGCCGGGCGATCCAGCGAACCGGGAGGCAGCGATGCGGACGGTACGGCAGGTCTTGAGCGAAAAGGGCAATGAGATCCACGCGGTCGCGCCGGACACGGCGGTGATCGAGGCGCTGCGGCTGATGGCCGCCAAGGGCATCGGCGCAGTGTTGGTGATGCAGGACGGACAGCTGTCCGGCATCCTGTCCGAGCGCGATTACGCACGCAAGGTGGTCCTGCAGGACCGCTCCTCGGCGACCACGCCGGTGCGCGACATCATGAGCAGCCGGGTGCACACCGTGGACCCGGCGCAGAGCGTGCAGCAGTGCATGGAACTGATGACCGGGCAACGCATCCGCCATCTGCCGGTGGTGGACGCCGGCACCGTGATCGGCGTGATCTCGATCGGCGACCTGGTCAAGGCGGTGATCGAGGAGCAGCGCGCGGAGCTGGATCAGTTGCAGGAGTACATTCGGAGCTGAGATTCGGGAGTGGGGATTGGGGATTCGCAAGAGCGGCGGTGGTGCGTGCGGCAGGTTCGCCTAGCCCGTCATGCATCTGCATTTGGCAGGCTCAGGTCGCCGCTTTTGCGAATCCCCAATCCCTAATCTCCAATCCCGCGGCTACTTGTCGCCGCACTGAATATCCTTGCCCGGCCCGGTCTCGATGGTCGCGAGCAGGGCGGCCGGCGGGGCGATGCTGCCCAGGGCCACGGCGATCGCGCCGCGCACGCCCAGGGCCTTGAAGTCGGGGCGGAAGCTCGGGTCCTTGAAGGTGCCACCGACGCGCAGCGGCGAACGCAGGGCGAGGATGCTGTGGTCCTTGGGCTTCGCCTTCAGCAGCAGGTCCAGGCGCTCCTGGCCCAGGTCGATGGTGCCGCTGCCGACCAGCAAGGTGTCGGTGCTGTCGAAGGCCAGCGCGCGCGAGGTCATCACCCCGTGCTGCACGCCGAAGTCGCCGAACGCGCAGCGCACCGGGATCTCGCGGTCCTTGGTCACCAGGTACTTCAGCGACTCGGCGATATCCAGGCCGGCCAGTTCCATCACCAGGTTGCTGATGCGGCCTTTGCCCATGCCGACGGCGACGCTGCCGTCGGCGCTGCCCAGCATCTGCGCGATCGAGTTGCCGCTGCCGGCCAGCGCGACCTCGCCGCCGATCGCGCCGGCGGCCTCCTTGGCCAGCTTGCCGTCGGGGAACAACTTGCCCAGCTGGATGCCGCGGATCGACAGCTGCGCGCGGGTGAACAGGGTGGGCTTGCGCGCATCCATGCGGATGTCCGAGCGGATGTCGCCGCCGGCCACGCCGAAGTTCAGCGGTTGCAGCAGCAAAACGCCGTCGTCGAGCTTCAGATGCGCGTCCATGTCCTCCAGCGGCAGCGACGGCGCGTTGATGCGCTGCGCCTTCCAGCGCACTTCGGCATCCATCGCGCGCAGCTTGCCGAGGTCGTACGGGGTGGACGGCAGCACCTTGTCGGTAGCGGCGAGCTTGGCTGCCTGCGCCTTCTGCTCGGCATTGGCGGTCTCGCCAGCGCCGGTGCGCGGCGGCGCGCCGACGAAGCCGGCCAGGTCGTCGAAATCCAGCCGTTGCGAGCGCAGGTCGGCGCGCAGGAACGGGCGCTGCCCGGCGGTGTCGATCTGCACGGTGCCGGCCAGGTCGCTGTCGCCGGCACGGCCACGGAAATCCTGGTAGCGCCAGCGATCGCCGTCGCGCTGCAGACGTCCGTCCAGTTGGTAGGGAGGGGTGGAAGGGATGGCGATGCCCAGCAGCGGATACAGGTGGGCCATGTCGGTGCCGGCCAGTTGCAGTTGCAGGTCGAAGACGCGCAACTGGAACGGGTTGGTCAGGGTGCCGCGCATATGCGCACGCGTGCTGCCGGCGCTGCCGCGCAGATCGACGCGGAACGGATGGTCGCTCTCGCTCAGTTCCAACGGTGAGGCGGTATTGCCCTTCAGGGTGAAGGGATTGCCACGCCAGCGGCCGTCGCCGCTGACCGTGATCGGCGGCGCCGCATCGCCACGGCGGCGCTGCCCGACCTGGCTGTCGACGGCGATGTCGATCTCGGTGCGCCCGGCCGGGTCCTGGAAACGAAGATGTCCCTGCTGCACCAGCAAGGCGCCCAGGACCACTGGCTTGCCGCCGTCGTCGGACTGGTCGAACGCCCAGTTGCCGGGCTGCCCGGCCGGCCCGGTCTCCAGCAGCAGGTCGGGCTTGGTCAGGCGGATCTCGGGGATGCGCACGCGGCCGCGCAGCAGCGGCCACAGCGCGATATCCAGTTCGGCGCGGTCGGCGCTGGCCATCTGCGGCTGCTTCGACCAGTCGGCGTTGGCGAAGCGCAGGCGATCGCCGCGCACGGTGATGATGCGGCCCAGATCCACGTCCAGGTTGCCGTCGATATGAAAGGCGCGGCCGGTGCGCGCCTGTACCGCGCGTTCCACCGGCGCCTTGAACCAGTTCCAGTCGAAGATCAGGATGATGACGAGCAGGAGCAGCACCAGCGCGCCGAGCACGAACGGCCAGCGCCGCAGGCGGCCATCGTTGCGCCGCCAGGGCCAGGAGCGGGATGCGGAAGCAGGGTCGAGAGCCATGCGGCCATCCTAGGCAGCGGCCGTGCACGGGGCGCGAAAGCGAGTGGCCGCCTCAAAGCACCTGGCTGGTCACCGCCACGAAGTGGCAGACGCTGCCGGCGAGCACGAACAGATGCCAGATGGCATGGAAGTAGCGCACGGTATCGCGCTGGTAGAAGTAGGTGCCCAGGGTGTAGAACAGGCCGCCAGCCAGTAGCCAGCACAGGGTGGGAACATCGACCGAGCGCAGCAGTGGCTCGATCGCCACGACGATCAGCCAACCCATGGCGAGGTAGAGGATGGTCGACAGCAGGCGGAAGCGGCCGGTAAAGAAGAGCTTGAACACCACCCCGGCCACGGCGATGGTCCAGATCGCGGCGAACAGGCCCCAGCCCCAGGGGCCGCGCAGGCCGATCAGGGTGAACGGGGTGTACGTGCCGGCGATCAGCACGTAGATCGCGCAATGGTCCAGTACCTGCAGCCGCGCTTTGGCGCCCGGATGCGGGATGGCGTGGTACAGCGTGGAGGCGGTGTACAGCAACAGCAAAGCGACCCCGAACACGATCGCACCGGCCAGCTGCCAGCCATCGCCGTAGATCGCGGCGAGGGTGATCAGCACCGAGCTGCCGGCCAGTGCGGCGATCGCGCCGAGGCCGTGGGTCAGCGCGCTGGCCAGTTCGTCGCGCCAGTCGGTGGAAGGCGGCGCGTCGGCGTTCGAGTAGGCGGGCGAACGGTCTGCATCCATGGGACCGCAAGGTACCGCAATTGCGAGCGGTTCGCATCCGCTGTGGCGCCAGCGGGTGGCGCCGGTTGGGCGTGCGCTCAGCCGGCGCGCGCCCACGCTCGGCGCAGGCTCAGTCCACCGCGACGCTGTACGCGTGTTCGCGGGTGGCGGCGAAACGCACGTCCGGCGCGCGTTCCTGCGCCAGTTGCAGGTTGACCCGGGTCGGTGCCAGATAGACCAGTTCGCCGGCGGCATCGATGCCCAGGTTCATCGCGTTCTTCTCGCGGAACTCTTCCAGCTTCTTGGGGTTGTCGCAGTGCACCCAGCGTGCGGTGACCACGCCGACCGGCTCGAAGCTGGCGTCCACGCCGTATTCGTCCTTCAGCCGGTAGGCGACCACGTCGAACTGCAGGGTACCGACCGCGCCCAGGATCAGGTCGTTGCTCATCAACGGACGGAAGAACTGGGTGGCGCCTTCCTCGGACAGCTGCGCCAGACCTTTCTGCAGCTGCTTGAGCTTGAGCGGGTCGCGCAGGCGCGCGCGGCGGAACAGTTCCGGGGCGAAGTTGGGGATGCCGGTGAACGACAGCGACTCGCCCTCGGTGAAGGTGTCGCCGATGGAAATGGTGCCGTGGTTGTGGATGCCGATGACGTCGCCGGGGTAGGCCTCGGCGGCGATCTCGCGGTCGCTGGCCATGAAGGTCAGCGCGTTGGCCAGCTTGACCTCCTTGCCGGTGCGCACGTGCAGGGTCTTCATGCCGGCGGCGAAGCGGCCCGAGCAGATGCGCATGAAGGCGACGCGGTCGCGGTGCTGCGGGTCCATGTTGGCCTGGATCTTGAACACGAAGCCGGTCAGCTTGTCCTCGCCGGCCTGCACCTGGCGGCCGGTGGTGGCGCGCGCCTGCGGCGGCGGGGCGTGCTCGGCGAAGAAGTCCAGCAGCGGCTGCACGCCGAAGTTGTTCACGCCGGAGCCGAAGAACACCGGGGTCTGCTTGCCGGCGCGGTAGGCGTCCAGGTCGAAGGCGTGGCTGGCGCCCTGCACCAGTTCCAGTTCGTCGCGCAGGTCGGCCAGCATCTGCGCGCCGATCTTCTCGGCCAGGCCGGGCGCGTCCAGCGACGGGAAGATGGTCGAATCCTGGCGGGTGAAGTTGCGGCCGGGCTCGTACAGGTGCACCTCGCCGGTGACCAGGTGCACCACGCCCTTGAGGCGCTGGCCCATGCCGATCGGCCAGGTCACCGGCGCGCATTCGATGCCCAGTACCGTCTCCACCTCGTCGAGCAGGTCGATCGGGTCCTTGCCCTCGCGGTCGAGCTTGTTGATGAAGGTCATGATCGGCGTGTCGCGCAGCCGGCAGACTTCCATCAGCTTGATGGTGCGCTCTTCCACGCCCTTTGCCACGTCGATCACCATCAGCGCCGAGTCCACCGCGGTGAGCACGCGGTAGGTGTCCTCGCCGAAGTCGGCGTGGCCGGGGGTATCGAGCAGGTTGATGATCTTGCCTTCGTACGGGAACTGCATCACCGACGAGGTCACCGAGATGCCGCGTTCCTTTTCCAGTGCCATCCAATCCGAGGTGGCGTGGCGCGCGGCCTTGCGGCCCTTCACCGAGCCGGCCATCTGGATCGCCCCGCCGAACAGCAGCAGCTTTTCGGTCAGCGTGGTCTTGCCGGCGTCGGGGTGGGAAATGATGGCGAAGGTGCGGCGGCGCGCAGCTTCGGTGGCGACTTCGGACATGGGCGGCACGCCCGCAAAGGGCGTCATCGGCAAAGGAGGAAGCCGGCGATTATAGCGGGCTTCCCGCAAGGCCCGGTCAGTTCGGCAGCCAGGGATGCGGGCGCTTGCTGGACTGGCGATGCGCGGTGAGCGAACTCGGCGAGTAGGGACGTGCTCAGAGCGGATCGGGATGGGCGAAGCGCAGCTCGCCCAGCGGGCCGGCCATCCGGAACGGCACCGATTCCAGGCGCAGGCCGCGGTTGAGCTGGAGTGCGAAATGCAGGTGCGGGCCGCTGCTGAGGCCGGTGTTGCCGGACAGGCCGAGGCGTTCGCCGCGCCGCACCGCCTGGCCGACCCGTACCTGCACGCCGCCGGCGGCCAGGTGCGCGTAGATCGCCATGCTGCCGTCGGCGTGCAGCACCCGTACCAGGTTGGCGGTCTGGCCCAGGCGCGGGTCGGTGCCGGACTCGCGGAAGTCGTCGCGGACCTCCATCACCACGCCCTCGCGTGCGGCCAGCACCGGCGTGCCTTCGGCCAGGGCGAAATCCAGCGCATAGGCGTTGGCCGGATCGCGATGGCTGAAGGCGCCGCCGAAGCCCTGGTCGATGCGCACCGGGCGATCGGCGAAGGGCAGGGCATACACCACCGCGTCGGCATGGGCGCGCGGCGAACCGGGCACCGCTTCGATGCGCAGTCGGGCACCATCGCCACCGGTCTCGGCCAGGTCGCCGGGCGGATACAGGCGCGCGACCACGCGGCGTTCGCCGGCGGCCAGCTCCACGGTCAGCGGCAGCGTAGGCACGGCGGTGAAGCCTGCGCTGTCGCCCAGCAGGCGGATCTGCACCGGGCCGCCGAGCGGATTGCCCAACGCGACCTCGCGCAGGCCGCTGTCGCGGGCGGTCACCTCCAGCCATGCGGGTGCCGCTTGCGCCACCGGCCGCGGTGCATTCCAGCGCAGCAGCGGCTGCGCGGACGCAGCGGTCGCCGCTGCCAGCGACAGGGCCACGGCAAGCCAGCGGCGGGGACGGCGTCGGCGCACGGAGAAGAGGCGTGATGGGGGAAGCGGAGTATGGCCGAGGCCAAGGATCGAAAAATCATATCGCTTCATCCGAATAAAGAGATTGACATGGCCGAAAAACGCTGGCATCGTGGCTCCACCATCGAGACCGGCGGAGGGACAGGCCCTTTGATGCCGGGGCAGCCAGCGGACGCGCAAGCGACCGTGTAGGTGCCAAATCCTGCGGGGACCACCGCGTCCGCCGAAAGATGGTTCGATCCATGCCCTCTGCATGGCGAACGCGAGCTCCGCGAAGCTCGATGGCCGTTCCTCTCCGGATACCGCCATGCGCCTCGTGAACTCACCTGATCGCCCCACCTCCGCCATTCCGTCCCACGACCGCATTGCCGCGCCGGCCGACGGCGTGCACGCGATGCGTGGCGAGATCGCGGTCGCGCTGCCGCTGCGTCATGCCGGCGTGCAGCTGCTGCGCCTGCGCTACGAGTTGAGCGGTCCCGTGGACGCGCCGGTGGTGTTCGTCGCCGGGGGCATCTCCGCGCACCGTCACCTCGCCGCCAACGCCAGCTTTTCCGAGAAAGGCTGGGCCGAAGGCCTGGTCGGGCCGGGGCGGGCGCTGGATCCCACCCAGCGGCGGCTGCTGGCGTTCGATTTCGTCGGCGCCGACGGCAGCCTGGACGCGCCGATCGACAGCGCCGACCAGGCCGATGCCATTGCCGCGCTGCTGGACACGCTGGACATCGCGCAATTGCACGGCTTCGTCGGCTACTCCTACGGCGCGCTGGTCGGCCTGCAACTGGCGGTGCGGCATCCGCAGCGCCTGCAGAAGCTCATTGCGGTCAGCGGCGCGCACCGCGCGCATCCGTATGCCGCGGCCTGGCGCGCGCTGCAGCGCCGTGCGGTGGCGCTGGGCCAGCTGCAGTGCGCCGAGAGCCACGGGCTGTCGCTGGCGCGGCAGTTCGCGATGCTCAGCTACCGCACCCCCGAGGAATTCGGCGAGCGCTTCGACGCGGCGCCGGAAGTGATCAACGGCCGCGTCCGCGTCGCCGCCGAAGACTACCTGGACGCCGCCGGCGCGCAGTACGTGGCGCGCACCCAGGTCAACGCTTACCTGCGCCTGTCCGAATCCATCGACCTGCACCGCATCGAGCCGGCCGCCGTCGCCGTGCCCACGGTGGTGGTGGCGGTCGAAGGCGACCGCCTGGTGCCGCTGTCGGACCTGGTCACCCTGGTCGAAGGACTCGGCCCGCGCGGCAGCCTGCGCGTGCTGCGCTCGCCCTACGGCCACGATGCCTTCCTGAAAGAAACCGATCGCATCGACGCGATTCTCGCCACCGCCCTTCGCCCCACCGGAGTTGCCGCATGAGCACTGCCCACGACACCGATCTGCCCTGTAGTGCCGCCACCGCCGCTGTCCGCGCCGGCATCGATCGCGATACCGCCTACGGCGCGGTGACGCCGCCGATCGTGCTCTCGTCGAACTTCAGCTTCGACGGCTTCGGCAACAAGCGCCAGTACGACTACACCCGCAGCGGCAACCCCACCCGCGACCTGCTCGGCGAAGCGCTGGCGGAGCTGGAAGGCGGCGCCGGCGGCGTGATCACCGCCACCGGCATGGGCGCGATCAACCTGGTGCTCAACGCGCTGCTGCAGCCCGGCGACAAGCTGGTGGTGCCGCACGATGCGTACGGCGGCAGCTGGCGGCTGTTCAACGCGTTGGCCAAGAAGGGCCATTTCGAATTGATCACCGCCGACCTGACCGATCCGCGCTCGCTGGCCGATGCGCTGGCGCAGGCGCCGCGACTGGTGCTGATCGAAACCCCGTCCAACCCGCTGCTGCGCATCACCGACCTGCGCTTCGTCATCGACGCCGCGCACAAGGCCGGCGCGCTGGCGGTGGTCGACAACACCTTCCTGTCGCCGGCGCTGCAGACCCCGATCGCCTTCGGCGCCGACCTGGTGATCCACTCCACCACCAAGTACGTCAACGGCCACAGCGACGTGGTCGGCGGTGCGGTGATCGCCGCCGATGCCGAACTGCACCAGCAACTGGTGTGGTGGGCCAATGCGCTGGGCCTGACCGGCTCGCCGTTCGATGCGTTCCTGACCCTGCGCGGCCTGCGCACGCTGGATGCGCGCCTGCGTGCGCACCAGGAAAACGCACAGGCGGTGGTGGAACTGCTGACCACGCACGCCGCGGTGCGTCAGGTGTACTACCCCGGCCTGGCCTCGCATCCGGGCCACGCGGTGGCGGCGCGGCAGCAGCGCGGCTTCGGCGCGATGATCAGTTTCGAACTGGCCGGCGGCGAGGCCGAGGTGCGCGCTTTCGTCGACGGCCTGCGCTACTTCACCCTGGCCGAATCGCTGGGCGGCGTGGAGAGCCTGATCGCGCATCCGGCGACCATGACGCATGCGGCGATGACCGCCGAGGCGCGCGGCAAGGCCGGGATTTCCGACGGCCTGCTGCGCCTGTCGGTGGGCATCGAATCCAGCGCGGACCTGGTCGCCGACCTGCAGGCCGGCCTGCAGCGCGCGCAGCACGCCGGCGAGGCGCTGGCACGCAAACGGGTGGACGCGTGAGCAGCGGCCTGGCCGATGCACCGTCGACGCCGCTGCGCACCACGCCCACCGTGGCAGTTCCGCGGCTGGGTCTGCTCGGTACCGGCACCGTGGGCCGCGCCTTCGTCGCGCGCTACCAGGCGCTGCAGCAGCGCCGGCCCGGCCTGCCGACCTTCGCCTGGCTGGCCAATTCGCGCACCGTCGCCGATTGCGCGCTGACGCCGGCGCAGGCGCTGGCCGCGGCCAATGCCGCCGCGCGCGGCACGCAGGCGGTGACGCTGCCGGACGACCTGGGCAGGGGCGACATCGTGGTCGATGCCACCGCCAGTGAGGCGGTGGCGCAGCGCCATGCCGAGTGGCTGCGGCGTGGCGTGCACGTGGTCACCGCCAACAAGCTCGGCCAGGGTGCCGCGCTGGCGCGGGCCGAACAGATCCATGCCGCGCGGCATGCCGCCAATACCCACTACGGCGACAGCGCCACGGTTGGCGCCGGGCTGCCGTTGCTGAGCAGCCTGCGGGCGCTGGTCGCCGGCGGCGACCATATCCACGCGGTGGAAGGCGTGCTGTCCGGCTCGCTGGCCTGGCTGCTGCATCGCTACGACGGCCGCCGCGCCTTCTCCGACTGCGTGCGCGAGGCCGCGGCCGCCGGCTACACCGAACCCGATCCGCGCGAGGACCTGTCCGGCGAGGACGTGCGGCGCAAGCTGCTGATCCTGGCACGTGCCGCCGGCCTGCCGTTGCGCGCCGAGCAGGTGCAGGTGGAGTCGCTGGTGCCGGCCGTGCTGGCCGCGGTGCCGCTGGCGCAGCTGGATGCCGCATTGGCGCAACTGGACGCGCCGCTGGCGGCGCGCCTGGCGCAGGCGCAGGCCGAAGGCGCCTGCCTGCGCTTCGTCGGCCGCTTCGATGCGCATGGCGCCTCGGTGGGCCTGCGCGCGCTGCCGTCGACGCATCCGCTGGCCAGCGGCGCCGGCACCGACAACCGCGTCGCCATCCACAGCGACCGCTATCTGCAGCAGCCGCTGCTGATCCAGGGGCCGGGCGCGGGCGCCGACGTCACTGCGGCGGCCTTGCTCGACGACGTGCTGCGGATCGCGGTGCGCTGAGCGACGCACGCGACGCCCGCAACCGTTGCGGGCGTCGCGATTCGGTACCGACGGCCAGCCGGCGCAGTGCCGGCGTTGCCAGCAACGCCGATGCCGATGCGGGCAAGCCATGCGCTGCGGCCGTCGCCTCAGCTCATTGCAGCCCCTGGCCCATGGTCTTCAGCAATTCGCCCTGGTAGTCGCCGCTGAACTCCCAGAAGAACGCGCCGCCCAGGCCCTGGGTCTTGACGTAATTCATCTTCTCGGTGACCAGTGCCGGATCGTCGTAGCTCCAGAAGGTGCTGCCGTCGTACTTCCAGTGCGCATGCGCCTGCGCGTCGACGTAGTTGGCGCCGGCGCGGCCGCGCAGCACCTTGTAGTCCTCGATTCCCGCCTCGTAGGTGCCCGGCGCGGCGCTGCCGCTCTGGTACAGGCCGTGGTTGACGTTGGGCACGTTGGTCCAGCCGCGCCCGTAGAAGCCGATGCCGAGGTTGAGCTTGGCGGCGGGCACGCCGCGGTCGAGGAAGGCCTGTATGGCGTCGTTGCTGTTGTAGTAGCGCTGGTCGCCGCTGGACGGATCGGCCGGCGACTCGAACAACGCCGAGTGGTGATTGGTCTGCGGATCCCAGGCGCCATGGAAGTCGTAGGTCATCACGTTGAGGTAGTCCAGGTACGGCGCGTACAGGTTCGGGTCGGTGACGCGGATCTTGTCGATGCCGGCGCCGACCGCCACGGTCAGCAACAGCCCCGGCCGCACCTGGTCGAGCTGGCGGCGGAATTCGGCCAGCAGCGCGGTGAAGTTCTGCCGGTCCTCGGCGCTGCCGCAGGCGATGCCGCAGGCCACCGGATACTCCCAGTCGATGTCGATGCCGTCGAACACGCCGGCCGCGGCCGCGGTGCCGCCGGCGCCGTCGGTGACCGGCAGGTTGCCGCGGATGTAGGCGTCGATGCACGAGGCGACGAAGGCCTGGCGATTCTCGGCGCGCGCGGCGCTGGAGAAGCCGCGCGACCAGGTCCAGCCGCCCAGCGAGATCAGCACCTTCAGCGCCGGGTGCGCGGCCTTGAGCTTCTTCAACTGGTTCCAGTTGCCGCGCAACGGCTGGTCCCAGGTATCGCCCACGCCGTCCACGCTCTGCGCGGCGGAGAACGCCTTGGTGTAGTCGGCGAAGGCGTCGCCGCCGGCGCCGGTGCTGCTGTCGGAGGGTTGGGTGACGCCGACTTCGCAGCGGTTGTTGCGGACGTTGCCGAAGGCGTAGTTGAGGTGGGTCAGGTAGCCGGCCGCGCCGCTGGCCTGGATGTCGCGGACCTGGTAGTTGCGGCCGTAGATGCCCCATTGGGTGAAGTAGCCGATCACGCGCTTGCCGCCGCCGGCGCTGGCGGGCAGGGTGCGTACGCTCAGCGTGGCGCTGTTGGCCGAGACGTTGCCGGCATTGTCGCGGGCACGGACCGCGTAGGTGTACGCGGTGTCGGCGGTCAGTGCCGAATCGGTGTAGCCGGTGGTGGTGGACGTGCCCACGCGAGTGCCGTCGCGGACGATGTCGTAGCCGGCCAGGCCGCTGCCGCCGGCATTGTCGGAGGCGGCGGCCCAGGTCAGGGTGATGGCATTGCTGGCGCGCGTGGCCGCGGCCAGGCCGGTGGGCACGCTCGGCGCGGTGGTGTCGGTCGACGGTGCCGCGACGGTGATTGCGACCGCGGCCGAGGTGGTGCGGGCGCCGGCGTTGTCGGTGGCCACGGCGGTCAGGCTGTAGCTGCCTGCCGCCGCGCCGCTCCAGGCGAGCGTGTAGGGCGCACCGTTCACGCTGCCCAGCGAGGTGCCGCCGCGGAAGAATTCGACGCGCGCGACGCTGCCGTCCGGATCGCTGGCCGACGCCTGCAGGGTGATGGTGTTGCCGACCACGAAGCGGGTGCCGGCGGCGGGTGCGGTCAGCGCCACGCTCGGTGGCTGGTTGGTGGAATTGCCGTCGCAGCTGCCCAGGTCCTGGTACCAGCCGCAGCTGGTGCAGTAGGTCGGCGCGGTGTTCCAGATCGGGCTGTTGGCGCGGTACAGGTGGCCGGCGTAGGTCAGGGTATCGCCGGCGGCGTAGATCGTGGCCGGATTCCAGGCGGCGACGCCGCTGCACGCGGCGGCCCAGGTCTGGCCGGGCACGAGGCCGGCCAGGACGAGACAGCAGAACAGCAACCACGATCCAGCGGATTTCGTGTTCATGGTGACGCCTCCGATGCGGTGTGTCGCGCGACTGAGGAGCGGCGGTCGGCCGCTGTCTGGTTCCTTGAATCCGATCACCCGGAGCTTGGGGCGCGTGGCGCCGACGTCGTTAGGCGTTTGTGCGCGGACCGGGCAGGCGCAGGGTTCGCGTCAGGAGACAACGTTGTCAACCGACAATTCCGGTGAATGCGAGACAGATCCAGGATTGCTGCGATGACAACGTTTTCATGGTCGCGCCGGATGCTGCAGCGCAGTGTCGGTGTGTCGAACCCGTCGAGCGAGGGCGTGCAGAGCTGACAAGGCGCGTCGCCGGCCAGGATGTGTGCGGCGCGCTCGCTGCTTGCTGTCGCCGCCAGCTGCCGCGACGAGACTTCCGATTGCGCGGCAAGGCGCGCTCGCGCCGCCGCGCAGGGATCAGTAGTTGGGCTAACGGCGGGTGTGTGTTCAGGGCGCCGTGCCCAGTGCCTCGAGCAAGGCCGCATTGAACCGCTGCGGCGCTTCCACCTGCGGCGAATGGCCGAGGTCGTCGAAGGCGACCAGGTGCGCGCCGGGAATCGCCGCGGCCGCGCGCTTGCCCAGCGCCGGATAGTCGCCCAGGGTCGCCGCCAGCGCCGGCGGCGCCAGGTCCTTGCCGATCGCGGTCCGGTCGCGCTGGCCGATGAACAGCGTGGTCGGCACGCGCAATTGCGCGAAGCGCTGCACCACCGGCTGGTTGAACACCATGTCCGAGGTCAGCGCCTGGTTCCAGGCCACGCGGTCGCCGCCGGGGCCGGCGTACAGGCCGGCCTGCATGCTCACCCAGCGGTCGTACTCGGGCTTCCACTGTCCGCCGTAGTAGACGGTCCGCTGGTACTGCTTGATCGAGGCCGCGTCGGTCTTGCGCTCCTTGGCGTACCAGTCGTCGACGCTGCGCCAGGGCACGCCGGCGGCCTTCCAGTCCTCCAGCCCGATCGGGTTCACCAGCAGCAGCTGGCTCACGTCCTGCGGATATTGCAGCGCGTAGTGCGCGGCGAGCATGCCGCCCATCGAATGGCCGACGAACGCGGCACGGGTCACGCCGGCCTGTTGCAGCAACGCATGGGTATTGGCCGCCAGTTGCGCGAAGGTGAACTGGTAGGCCTGCGGCTTGCTCGACTTGCAGAAGCCGATCTGGTCCGGCGCCAGCACCCGATAGCCCTGTGCGACCAGGGCGGCGATCGTCGATTCCCAGGTCGCCGCGCAGAAGTTCTTGCCGTGCAGCAGCACCACCGTGCGGCCGTTCGGCGTGCCGGTCGGGGCCGCGTCCATGTACGCCATCTGCAGCGGCTGGCGCTGCGAATCGAAGCGGTACCAATGCACCGGATAGGGATAGGCGAAGCCTTCCAGTTGCGCGCCGTAGCGCGGCGGTGCATCGGTGCCCGTAGCGGATGCGAGTGGCGACAGGGCGAGGGCGGCGAGCAGCAGGCAGTGGCGCATGGCAGCGGGATGGCAGGCGTGATGGACCACGACCTTAGCCCGGCCTGCGCTTGCGAGGCGTCAACGCCTCACACCGGCGGCAGGCTGCCGCCGTTGTGCACCAGGGTCAGGCAGGCGTGGCGCTGCATCTGCCCCAGCGGTTCCTGCAACGCGGCCAGCACCTGCTCGGCCTGCGCGCCGAGCACCGGCCGGTACGCCGCCCAGCCGTTGCGGCCCTTGGCCTTGGCCTGGTACAGCGCGCGGTCGGCCAGCACCAGCAGTTGCTCCCAGCCGAGCAGGTTGTCGGGATCGTGCACGAACGGGAATTCGGCCAGGCCGATCGAGCAGGTGACCCGGCCCTGGCGGCCGTGCTCGAGCACGAACGGGTGCGCGGCCACCGAGCGGCACAGCCGTTCGGCGGCCATGGTGAGGTTCTCGCGCGGCGCCGAGCGCAGCACCAGCAGGAATTCCTCGCCGCCCCAGCGCACCACGTAGTCGCTTTCGCGGGTCAGCCGCACCAGCAACTGCGCCATCTGCTGCAGCACCGCATCGCCGGTGTGGTGGCCGCCGCTGTCGTTGATCGACTTGAAATGGTCGATGTCGATCAGCGCGAACAGCATGCCCGAGGACAGCATGTCCTCGTCGTTGGCGGCCATGCGCCGGTACAGCGCGATGTCGCTGGGGATGTGCAGCGACAGGTAGCGGCGGTTGCGCAACTGGGTCAGCTCGTCGGTGAAGCTGGCTTCCTGCAGGCGCTGGTTGGCCGCCTGCAGCGCCTGGGTGCGCTCATGCACCTGGCGCTCCAGGGCGTCGCGCTGGCGCCGGTTGTGCAGCCGCGCCAGGGCCAAGGCGCTCAGCAACAGGGCGAACGCGCCCAGCGCCAGCAACAGCCGGTAGAACAGCGTTTCCTGGAAGCGCAGTTCGATCCGCAGCGGCAGCCGCGCCGGCGCTGCCGCCCAGACGCCGGCGTTGTTGCTGCCGGTCACCTCGAACACGTAGTCGCCGCCGGGCAGATTGGTGTAGCTGACCGCGCGTTGGCGGATGTCGTCGAGAGTGCGCCAGTCGCGGTCGTAACCGAGCAGGCGGTAGCGCAGCTCGACGTTCTGCGGCGCCTGGAACGAGGCAGCGGTGAACTCGAAGTCGAGGTCGCGCGCGCCTTCCGGCAGCGGCGCCGGCAGCGCCTGCGGCGTCAGCCACTGCCCCAGCGCGCGTACCCGCTCCACCACCGGCTGTGGTGCCACCGGATTCTTGACGATGCCGGCGGTGTCCAGTGCGACCACGCCGTCGCGGCTGGGCAGCCACAGCGCGCCGTGCTCGATGAAACCCTTGCCGTTGCCGGCGCCGTTGCAGCACATGCCTTGCACGCCGCCATGGCGCTGCGCGCGCTCGGTCAGCATCAGTTCTGCGTTCAGCGGCGCCTGCGGCGACGCCGCGTGGCGCTGCAGGTTGGCCAGGCGCACGCGGTAGACCCCGCGCAGGCCGGCCGCCCAGATCGCGCCGTGGCCGTCGTCGGCGATGAAGAACGCGGCGTTGACCGGCAACCCATCCTGCTCGCCGAATGCATACCAGTGCGTGCCGTCGAACAGCCACAACTGCTCGTTGAGGGTGCCGACCAGCCACTGCCCGCCGGGCAGTTCGTGGATGGCGGTGATGTCGGCGCTGGCCAGCGCCGAGCCCGGCGGGGCCAGCGCGATCAGGCGCTCGCCGCGCAGTTCGTACAGGCCCGACTGCGCGCCGACCAGCAGGCGCCCGTCGCGGGTCTCGTGGATCAGGCGGATGCGCGGATCGCGCAGGCCCTCGGCCGTGCCGTAGCGGCGCAGCCGCGCGCCGTCGGCGCGGAACAGGCCGTCGTCGCTGGCGAACCACAGCCGCTGCGCGCGGTCGCGGGCGATGCCGCTGATCTGCAGGTCGCGCAGCGGCGCCAGCCAGGCGGGCTGACTGAGCCGGCCGTCGCGGAACAGGGCGGCGCCATGGCGGGTGCCGATCCACAGCTGCCCGGGTTCGGCCAGCAATGTGTAGGGCGCCTCGTTGTGCAATTCCGCCAGACTCAGGCGCTGCTGGTAGCGGCTATCGCGCAACTGCGACAGGCCGCTGTCGGTGCCGACCCACAGCGATCCATCCGGATCGCGCGCCAGGGTCCACACCAGCGCGTCGTCCAGCCCTTCGTGGGTGCTGTAGCGACGGGTCCAGCCGTTCCACAGCCGGGTCGCGCCGTTCCAGCTGCTGCCCAGCCACAGGTTGCGTTCGCGGTCCTCGAAGATGGCGTTGACGCCGATGTTCGGCTTGCTCTCCGGGTTGCGTTCGACGATGGCGCCATCGCGCACGCGCAGTAGCGCACCGGGCAGCCCGACCCACAGGTTGTGGTCGCTGTCCTCGAACAAGGCCTGCACTGCGCGCCGGCTCGGGTCGGCGGCATCGGGCAGCCATTGCCAGCGTCCCTCGCGGCGCACCAGCAGGCCGTTGCGGGTGCCGGCCCAGATCGTGCCTTGCGCCTCCAGCAGGTGCTGCACCGGCGTGGCGCCGGCCTCTTGCGGTAACGGCAGCGACACCGGCGCGTCCTGGCCGGCGACGAAGCGCAGTACCGCGCCGCGTGTGCCCACCCACAGCGCGTCGGCGCGCGGCAACAGCGTGTGGGCGCCGCCGGCGATGCGGTGACGCAGTTGCAGGCGATCGCCCTGTACGGCGTACACGCCATCCTGCGCGGCGACCAGCACGGTGCCGCGCGCGTCGGTGGCGATCGCCTCGATGTTGAGCAGCGGCGCCTGCGGATCCTGCGGCAGCAGCGTGGTAAAGCGACCGTCGCGGTAGCGGGACAGGCCGCGGTAGGTGCCGATCCACAGCGTGCCGGCGGCATCCACGTGCAGCGCCTTGATCAGGTTGCCGGGCAGGTGCGCCGGCGCGCCCTCGTTGAACGAGGTCATGCGCACACCGTCGAAGCGGGTGAGCCCGCCCATCGTGCCGATCCACAGATAGCCCTGACGGTCCTGCGCGAACGCCTGCACGCTCAGCTGCGGCAGGCCCTGGTCCAGGCCCCAGCCTTCGCGTTCGTAGTGATTGAACTGCTTGTCCGGTTGCAGTGCCCGCGCCTGCGGCACACACGCGCTCCACGCTGTCGAGAGCATGGCCAGCTGTAGCGCCAGCAGGCGCCAGGAGGCGTATGGGAACCGCAAGAGCATGCCAATGCCGGATCGGCTGACGTCTCTTGCGTTAGCGGCACCGCCGCGCGGATCTTTATCCGCGTAGCGGCGGAGACGCTGGCGATCGCGAGGGCCAGCGTCCATTGGGATGGTTCAGCACTCGATGACGTTCACCGCCAGCCCGCCGCGGCTGGTTTCCTTGTACTTGTCCTGCATGTCGCGGCCGGTGTCGCGCATGGTGCGGATCACCTTGTCCAGCGAGACCTTGTGCTTGCCGTCGCCGCGCATCGCCATGCGGCTGGCATTGATCGCTTTGACCGCGCCCATCGCGTTGCGCTCGATGCAGGGAATCTGCACCAGGCCGCCGATCGGGTCGCAGGTCAGGCCGAGGTTGTGCTCCATGCCGATCTCGGCCGCGTTCTCGATCTGCCCCGGCTTGCCGCCGAGCGCGGCGACCAGGCCGCCGGCGGCCATCGAGCAGGCCACGCCGACCTCGCCCTGGCAACCGACCTCGGCGCCGGAGATGGAGGCGTTTTCCTTGTACAGGATGCCGATCGCCGCGGCGGTGAGCAGGAAGTCGAACACGCGCTGTTCGTCGGCGCCGGGGCAGAACCGGTCGAAGTAGTGCAGCACCGCCGGGATGATCCCGGCCGCGCCGTTGGTGGGGGCGGTGACCACGCGGCCGCCGGCGGCGTTCTCTTCGTTGACCGCCAGCGCGTACAGGTTGACCCAGTCCAGCGTGGTCAGCGGATCGCGCATCGCCGCTTCCGGCTTGGACGACAGTTCGCGGTACAGCGCCGGCGCGCGCCGCGACACGTGCAGGCCGCCGGGCAGGGTGCCTTCCTCGCGGATACCGCGCGTCACGCAGGCCTGCATCGCGCCCCAGATCTCGCGCAGACCGGCGCGGATCTCGTCCTCGCTGCGCCAGCACTTCTCGTTCTCGAACATCAGCGCGGCGATGCTCAGGCCGCTGCGCGCGGCCTGCGCCAGCAGTTCGTCGCCGCTCTTGAACGGGTAGGGCAGTGGCGTCTCGTCGGCCACGATGCGGTCGTCGGCAGCATCGTCCTGGTTGACCACGAAACCGCCGCCGACCGAGTAGTAGTCGCGCGTGGCGATGACTTCGTCGTTGGCGGCGTAGGCGGTGAAGCGCATGCCGTTGGTGTGGTACGGCAGCTTCTGCCGCTTGTTCATCGCCAGGTCGCGCTTTTCGTCGAAGGCGATCTCGTGCTGGCCGAGCAGGTTGATGCGCTTGCTGCCGCGGATGCGCTCCAGCGCGCCAGGGATGATGTCCGGGTCGATCAGGTTCGGGCGCTGGCCTTCCAGGCCCAGCAGCACCGCCTTGTCGGTGCCGTGGCCGCGCCCGGTCAGGGCCAGCGAGCCGAACACTTCGGCGCGCACGCGCACCACGTCCTGCAGGCGGCCCTGGTCGAACAGCCAGCGGTGCACGAAGCGCTCGGCGGCGCGCATCGGTCCCACGGTGTGCGAGGAACTCGGCCCGATGCCGATCTTGAACAGGTCGAAGGTACTGACAGCCATGCGCGTGCCGAAGGGGTGGCGAAAGACCGTCTATTCTATGCTTCCGGCGCGCGGCACAGGTCCGCAGCGCAGCATTGGACGCGAGCATGTCCCTGACCCTGTACCAGCGCGACGACTGCCATCTGTGCGACCAGGCCCTGCAGGTGCTGGCGCAGGCGCGCGTGGCCGAGCCGCACAGCGTGTTCATCGACGACGACGCGGCGCTGGAGGCGCGCTACGGCGTGCGCGTGCCGGTGCTGCGTGCCGCCGACGGGCGCGAACTGGATTGGCCATTCGATGCCGCCGGCGTGCGCGCCTGGCTGGCGGCCTCGGCCGAACGCGCCTGAGCCGCGCATAAAAAAAGCGGCGGACCCGACGAGGAAATCCGCCGCTCAGCGGCCGCGCGCCGCGGCCTGTGGCGAATCACTTCGCCTTGAACACCACCTTGGTGCTGATCGCGGTTTCGTTGGGGATGGTCTTGGTATCGGCCCAGTCGCCGCCGCCCACGCCGAAGTCCAGGCGCTTGACCGTGGCCTTGCCGGCCAGCACCGGCTGCGCGCCCGGGGTCCAGGTGAAGGTCAGGGTGACCGGCTTGGACACGCCGCGCAGTTCCAGGGTGCCGTCGGCGGCGAACTGGTTGTTGCCCAGCGCGCGGAACTTGTCGGCGCGGTAGTGCGCGGTGGCGAACTTGGCGACGTCGAAGAAGTCCGCGCCCTGCAGGGTGGAGTCGCGGTCGGTGTTGCCGCTCTTGGCGCTGGCCAGCGGGATGGTCACGTCGAGCTTGGCGCCGGCCAGGTTGGCCGGATCGAAGCTGAGCTTGGTGTCGAAGCCGGGGAACTGGCCGGTGAACACCTCGCCGTCGTACTTGCTGGCGAACACCAGGGTGGAGCCGGGGGCCTGCACATAGTCGGCGGCCCGCACCGCGGGGGCAGCGGCGAGCAGGGCCACCAGACTGGCGGCGACGGCGGCGGGGGACGCGAAACGGGTCGACATCGAAACAGCTCCTCAGGATTTGGGGGTGAGCCAACCGCGCGGCAGCATCCGCGCCAGGGTGGCATCGCGTTGGAACAGGTGGTGGTAGAACGCGGCGCCGGCATGTGCCAGGACCACCGCGATCAGCAGCCAGAAGCCCCACTCGTGCACCGCGTGCGACAGGTCGCGCAGGTGTTCGTTCGGGGCGCTGAGCTTGGGCACCGCGACCAGGCCGAACCAGCGGAACGGGCGCAGGCCGCTGGCCGAGTCGTACAGCCAGCCGGACAGCGGGATGGCGAAGATCATCACGTACAGCAGCACGTGGGTGGCGCTGGCGATGCGTTCCTGCCAGCCGGGCGTGCCCGGCACCGGCTTGGGCGCGCCGGCGTACAGGCGCCAGCCCAGCCGCACGATCACCAGCGCCAGCACGGTCAGGCCCAGCGACTTGTGCGCGGTGTAGACCCAGAAATACTTGGGCGTCTTCGGCAACTCGCCCATGGTCAGGCCGACCACGCCGAGCAGCAGGATCAGCGCGGCAATCAGCCAGTGCAGGGTCTGGCTGACGCTGCCCCAGCGTTCGGGAGTGTTGCGCGCGCTCATGGCGTGCCGTCCTGCGCTGCCGGCGTGCGGGTGTCGGTGGGGGCGGTTGGCGTGGTACTCGGCGCCGGATCCGGCTCGGCCTTGGCGCCGCCTTCGCGGGTGGCTTCGGCCTCGATGCGCAGCTCCACCGTGCCGCCGATCACCGACGGCCAGGCACTGATGCCGAAGTCGGCGCGCTGCAGCGTGGTGGTGGCGGAGAAGCCGGCGGTGCGGCGGAATGGCGGCAACGGATGGCGCTTCACTGCGTTCAGGGTCACGTCCAGGGTCACCTCGCGGGTGACGCCGTGCAGCGTCAGCTGCCCGATCACCTTGGCGTGCTGCGCATCGATCGGCTCCACGCGGGTGGAGACGAACTGCGCCTCCGGGTAGTGCTCGCCGTCGAGCAGGTTGTGCGCCAGCGCGGCGCGGTTCCACTTGTCGTCGCCCAGGTCCAGCCGCTGCAACGGCACCCGCGCCTGCAGCCGCGCGCTGCGCCAGTCGTCCGGATCGAACACCAGGGTGCCGGTGCTGCCGGACACGGTGCCCAGCGCCTTGGAGAACCCGGCGTGCTCGATCGCGAACAGCACCCGCGTGTGCACCGGGTCCAGCGCGTACTGCGCCGGCGCGGCGAGGGCGGCGCCCGGCAAGGCCAGCAGGAGGGCCACGAGAAAGGGTTTGAGCATGGAGCGGGGCCGCGCTGGGAGGTCGCCGGATTCTAGTCACAGTCCGGGCCGGCTGCGTACCTGCGCCGCGTAACGGTTCGTTGCACGCTGCGACAAGTGTGATTTTTAGGCCGCCGCGGGGTATAAGAACGCTGCCGTGGCGAGCGGCACACGGAGCGGGCGCCCTGCGCGTCCGGCCCCGGCAGTGCGCCGGTGTTCATCCGCCGACGTCCTTTGCCGGAGCCGATGTCCATGTCCATCCCGCATCCCCCACGCCGGTGGCGCTGCTGGGGGCTGGCCTGCCTGCTGGCGCTGGCCGGTCTGTGCGCCGATGCCTGGGCCGGGGTGCCGGAGCTGCCGCGCTTCCGGGTGTTTTCCAGCGAGCAGGGGCTGCCGTCCAGCGACATCTCCGCACTGCAGCTGGACCGCGACGGCTACCTGTGGATCGCCAGCGGCGATGGCCTGGCCCGCTACGACGGGCGCGAGTTCCGGGTCTGGCGGCACGACCCGGCCAATCCCGCCTCGCTGCGCTGCAACTACGTGCAGGACATGCACATCGACGCGCGCGACCGCATCTGGGTGGCCTGCGAGGGCGGCGGGCTGAGCGTGCTCGGCGCGGACCGGCGCGGCTTCCGCCACTTCAACATGGCCACGCAGCCGGCGATGCGCAGCGACGAGGTGTTCGCCATCGCCAGCCGCGGCGACGCGGTGTTCTTCGGCACCTACCGCGGCGGCCTGTATCGGCTGGGCGGCGATGGCCGGGTGCAGCGCATCCGCGCTGGCGATCCGAAGGTGGACGCATTGCTCGACAGCGCGGTGCTGACCCTGGCCTTCGACGACGCCGGAGTGCTGTGGGTGGGCACCTTCAAGGGCCTGGTGCGCTACGACGGCCAGCGCGTCAGCGCCTACCGCATCGACGACGGCACGCCGGACAAGGCGCAGGTGATCACCTCGATCACCCCGCTCAGCGACGGCCTGTGGTTCAGCGGCAACACCGGCCTGTTCCGGCGCGACCGCGCCGGGCGCTGGCTGCGCGCGGACTGGGCCGACGCCCTGCACCGCGCGGTCAGCACGATCGCCGAGGACGGCGCCGGCGGCTACTGGCTCGGCAACGGCGAGGGCCTGTGGCACAAGCCGGCCGACGGGCCGGCGCGGCGGGTGGACACCGGCGGCGCGGCGGTGTCCGGCGCCAGCGTGGTGGAGGCGGTGCTGCGCGACCGCGAAGGCGGCCTGTGGGTGCCGCTGCCGACGCGCGGCCTCGGCTATCTGCGTCCGGACTGGCGTCGCCTGGCGGTGCTGGGCACCGCGCAGGGCCTGCCCGCCGACCAGTACGTCGGCCTGGCGCCGGCGCGCGCCGGCGGCGTGTGGCTGCTCGGTTCCGGCGCCAGCGTGTTCCGCCTCGACACCACCAGCGGTGCGCTGAGCGCGCCGCACTGGGCCAACGGCGCGCCCAATGGCCGCATGCTGTCGGTGCTGGACGATCCGCGCGGGGCGTTGTGGATGGGCGGCAGCGCCATGCTGCTGCGCGGTCCGCTCGACGGTGGCCGCCTGCAGCGCTGGACCCGCAGCGCCGGCGAAGCCGATGCGATTCCGGACGGCACGCTCGCCTGGCTGCAACTGGACGCGCGCCAGCGGCTGTGGATCGCCGCGCCGGGCTACGGCGTGCAAGTGCGCGATGGCGACGGCCACGTCCTGCAGAACCTCCCCGGTGGCCAGCACGGCCTGGCCGGGACCGACATCGCCGCGTTCGCGATGTCCCCGGACGGCACGCCGTGGGTGGCCGACGAACAGCTCCAGCACTGGGACGACGCGGCCGGGCGGTTCCGCACGCCGCCGGAACTGGCTGGCGAGAAGGTGCAGTCGTTCGCCTTCGCCGACGCACGCACGCTGTGGGTGCACCGGCTGTCCGGGCTGGAACTGTGGCGGCACGACGGCACGCACTGGCAGCGCAGCCAGCGTTACGCGGTGGCCGAAGGGCTGCCGGCCACCGAGTCCAGCGCGCTGGTCGCCGATCCGCAGGGTCGCGCCTGGCTGGGCATGCGCCGCGGCCTGTTCCGGGTCGATCCGCGGCACACCCCGGCGGTGCGCGCGTTCGGCACCCGCGACGGCCTCGGCAGCCAGGAACTGGTGCGGCGCGGCCTGCTGATGACCGCCGACGGCGTGCTGGTGGCGGCCGCCGCCGACGGCAGCGTGGCGCTGCTGGACACGCGGCAGCCGGATCCGGTGCCGGTGCCGCTGGCGCTGAGCATGGAGAGCGTGCAGGTGCGGCGCGGCCCGCAACTGCTGAGCCTGCCCACGCGCGGCGACTTCACCCTGCGCTCGGACGACCGCGACCTGCGCGTGGCGGTGCGGCTGCTGTCCTACATCGATCCCGAACACATCGTCTACCGGTTCCGCCTGCCGGGCTACGACCGTGACTGGGTCAGCACCGGCGCCAGCGGCGAACGCATCCTGCCGCAGCTGCCCGACGGTGCGCAGGTGCTGGAGATCCAGGCGCGCACCCGCAACGGCGCCTGGTCGCCGACGCTGCGCCTGCCGTTCCAGGTGCAGCCGCCGTGGTGGCGCAGCGTCTGGGGCATCGTCGGGCTGCTCGCCGCGGCCGGCCTGCTGCTGCTGGTGTCGCTGCGCGCCTACCGGCGGCGCCTGGGCCGCCAGCACGCCTGGGAGCTGGCCCTGCACAAACAGGAACTGGCCGAGCAGGCCTCGCTGGCCAAGACCCGCTTCCTGGCCACGCTCGGCCACGAGGTGCGCACGCCGCTGACCGGGGTGCTGGGCATGAGCGAGTTGCTGCTGGCCACGCCGCTGGATCCCAAGCAGCGCGGCTACACCGAGTCGATCCGCCGCGCCGGTACGCACCTGCTGCACCTGGTCAACGACGCGCTGGACCTGGCGCGGATCGAGGCCGGGCGCCTGCGCCTGGAGTCGCAGCCGTTCGCGCTGCAGGCGCTGATCGCCGAGGTGGTCAACCTGATGGCGCCGCTGGCGCAGGCGCGCGGGCTGCGCTTCGATCTGCACGACGCCATGCCCGGCGCGACCACGGTGGAAGGCGATGCGCTGCGCGTGCGGCAGATCCTGCTGAACCTGCTGGGCAACGCGATCAAGTTCACCAGCAGCGGCTCGGTGGCGCTGAAGGTGGCGCCGGCGCAGGATGGCCAAGGGCTGTGCATCGAGGTGGCCGACACCGGCCCGGGCATCGGCGCCGAGCAGCAGGTGCGGTTGTTCCAGCGCTTCGAACAGGGCGACGGCCCGCGCACCGCGGTGCGCCAGGGCGGCAGCGGCCTGGGCCTGGCGATCAGCCAGGAACTGGCGATGGCGATGGGTGGGCGCATCCAGGTCGAGAGCCGGCTCGGGCACGGCGCGCGCTTCCGCGTGGGCCTGCCGCTGTGCTGGCGCCCGGCGCAGGAGCCCGCGGTGGTGCCGGCGGTGGCCCCGCGGGCGCGCACCGCGCTGCGCATCCTGCTGGTCGAGGACGAACCGACCGTGGCCCAGGTGATGGTCGAACTGCTGCGCGGCCGCGGCCATCAGGTGGCCTGGGCCGCGCACGGCCTGGAGGCGCTGACCGAAGCCAGCCAGGGCAGCTTCGACATCGGCCTGCTCGACCTGGATCTGCCGGCGCTCGACGGCCTGGCGTTGGCGCGGCAGTTGCGCGCGCTGGGCCACGGCTTCCCGCTGCTGGCGGTGACCGCGCGCTCCGACGGCGAGGCCGAGTCCGCGGCGCGCGCCGCCGGCTTCGCCGGGTTCGTGCGCAAGCCGGTCACCGGGCAGATGCTGGAGGCCGCCATCGACGCGGTGCTGGACGGCGCGCCGCCCCGGCTCTGAGGCGATGCGAATCGGTTGCCAGCGCCGGCGCTTATCGCCGACGATGGGGTGGTGGCGCGGGACGGACGCCCGTCAGGGGAGACAGAGGCGATGCGGTCGAGACGGATCTTGGGATGGCTGCTGCTGGCGTGGTCCGCGGTCGCTGGCGCGGCAGTGCCGCCGACGCCGCAGCCGCGCCAGCTGACCGTGGCCGACGGCCTGCCGTCCAACAGCATCAATGGCTTTGCCGAGGACAAGCTCGGTTACCTGTGGCTGGCCAGCAGCGACGGGCTGGCGCGCTTCGACGGACGCGGCTACCGCATCTGGCGCATCGAGGACGGCCTGCACGCCAACAAGATCTGGTCGGTGCACGTCGATGCGCAGAACCGGGTCTGGTTCGGCACCGACGGTGCCGGCCTGGGCATGCTCTCGGCCGACCGCCGGCAATTCCGCTACTACGACAGCAGCACCTATCCGCAGATCGGCGGCACCACGGTGTGGGCGATCGCCTCCACGCCGGACGGCAGCGTCTGGTTCGGCACCGCCACCGGCGGCCTGCACCAACTGCGGCCGGACGGCCGCCTGCGCCGCTTCATGCCGGTGCCCGGCGACGAACGCAGCCTGCCGTCGGCCACGGTCATCCACCTGGCGACCACGTCGGACGGGACCCTGTGGGTCGGTACCCGCGACGGTCTGGCACGCTGGACCGGGCACGACTTCCAGCGTGTCGACGCGGCCGCGCTGCCGCACCCGGAAGTGCAGGGGCTGACCCCCGAACGCGACGATACGCTGTGGGTCTCCACCCAGGGCGGGGCGCGCCTGCTGCGCGCCGATGCCAGCGTGGTGGAGCCGTACTGGCGCAACATGCCCAGCGAGAGCGTGCTGGGGATGCTGGTCCACGACCGCCATGGCACCCGCTGGTTCGACACCATGGACGGGCTGGGCCGCGAGAGCGAGTCGGGGGTGATCCGCAACGTGCCGCTGTACAGCAACTCCGCGCACGGACTGGTCAAGCCGAACTGGTCGCTGGCGTTCGAGGACCGCGAGGGCGGCCTGTGGTTCGCCAGCACCAATGCCGGCCTGTGGCACCTGCCGGCCAACTGGCAGCAGTTCTCGGTGCTGTCCCACCGGGTGGACGACCCGGAGTCGATGGGCAATCCCTACGTGCAGGCCACTGCCGCCGCCCGCGACGGCGGCGTATGGCTGGCCGGCACGCGCGGGGTGCTGGACAAGCTGGACCCGGCCACCGGCGTCGTGCATCGGCACATGCAGGCGATGTTCGGACGCAACTGGTCGCGGGCGATCGCCGAGGACCCGCAGGGGCGGGTGTGGGCGGCGGCCTGGGGCGCGCTGTTGCGCTACGACCCGGTCAGCGGCGAGGTGCGGCGCTGGGGCAGCGACGCCGGTGCCGATGCGGCGATTGCGTCGCAGGTGCAGCGGATCGCCTTCAGCGACGATCGCCACGTCTGGATCTTCAGCGACATCGGCGGCGTGCAGGTGCGTGACCTCGACGGCCACGTCCTGCGCGACATGGCGCCGGGCACCAACGGCCTGCCCGCGGAACTGGTGGTGGACGAGGCCCAGCCCGGGCCGCAGGGCCAGCCCTGGGTGCTGGGCCGTCACGGCCTGCTGGCCTGGAACCCGGCGCGCGTGCGTTTCGAGCCGGTGCCGGGTGCGCCGCGGCGTCCGCTGAGCGCCTTCGCGATCAGCGACGGCAATGTGGTCTGGCTGGCCAGCGTCGGTTGCCTGGAGCGTTATCTGTGGGATGGCAGCCGGCTGAGCCTGCTCGACCGCATCGATGCCGAACAGGAGTTCCCGGCGCTGGCGCCGAACGGCCTGGTCGTCGATGCCAGCGGCGTGGCCTGGCTGAGCAGCATGCGCGGGCTGATCCGGGTCGATCCGGCGAGCAAGGCGATCCGCTCCTACGGTGTGCACGATGGCCTGCCCAATCAGGAGTTCTACGCGCGCACCCTGGTGCAGGCGCGCAGCGGGCAGATCCTGGGCGGCACCCCGGATGGGGTGGTGCTGTTCGAGCCGTCACAGGTGGTGCCGTCGCGGCGGCAGCCGCCGCTGGTGATCGAGCGCATCGGCGTGCGCCGCGGCGAGCGCGCGCTGGACCTGCTGCACGCCGACCGCATCGTGCTGCAGGAAGGCGACCGCGATCTGCACGTCGTCGCGCGCCTGCTGTCGTTCTCCGACACCGACGCCAACACCTATCGCTTCCGCCTCAGCGGTTACGATCCGGACTGGGTCGATGTCGGCGCCAGCGGCGAGCGCCTGTTCTCGCGCTTGCCGTCGGGCCACTACACCCTGGAGATGCAGGCGCGTACCGCCGACAAGGTGTGGTCGAAGGTGATCACGCTGCGCTTTCGCGTGCTGCCGCCGTGGTGGCGCAGTCCGTGGGGCGTGGCCGGGCTGGCGGTGCTGGCGGTGCTGGCACTGTGGCTGCTCGCCTACCTGTACCGGCGCCGCCTGCGCCGGCGCGCCGCCTGGCAACTGGCGGTGCACAAGCAGGAGGTGGCCGAGCAGGCCTCGCTGGCCAAGACCCGCTTCCTGGCCACGCTCGGCCACGAGGTGCGCACGCCGATGACCGGGGTGCTGGGCATGAGCGAACTGCTGCTGGCCACGCCGCTGGATCCCACGCAGCGCCGCTACACCGAATCGATCCGCGACGCCGGCTCGCATCTGCTGCGCCTGGTCAACGATGCGCTGGACTTGGCGCGGATCGAGGCCGGGCGCCTGGAACTGGAGCAGCAGCCGTTCGACCTGGGCCGGCTGATCGCCGAACTGGAGGCGATGATGGGGCCGATGGCGCGTGGCCGCGGCCTTGCCTTCGCCCTGGACAACGCCATGCCGCCGCAGGTCACCGCGCGCGGCGACGCCACGCGGGTGCGGCAGATCCTGCTGAACCTGCTCAACAACGCCATCAAGTTCACCGAGCACGGCAGCGTGGAGTTGCGGGTGGCGCCGCTGCAGCCGCAGCAGGGCGTGCGCTTCGAGGTCGCCGACACCGGGCCGGGCATCAATGCCGAACAGCAGGCGCGGCTGTTCCAGCGCTTCGAGCAGGCCGACGGGCCGCGCACCGCCGCGCGCTACGGCGGCAGCGGCCTGGGCCTGGCGATCAGTCAGGAACTGGCGGTGGCGATGGGTGGGCGCATCGAACTGCGCAGCCGCCTCGGTGCCGGCACCCGCTTCCTGGTCGAACTGCCGTTGCCGTGGACGCCCGAGCCGCTGCCGCAGGCGCCGCGCGACACCCGCGCGTCCGCCAGCGCCGCGACGCCGCGGCGGATCCTGCTGGTCGAGGACGATCCGACCGTGGCCGAGGTGGTCGGCGGCCTGCTGCGCGCGCGCGGCCACCAGGTCACCCACGCTGTGCACGCATTGGCCGCGCTGACCGAAGCGGCGGCCAGCACGTTCGACATCGCCTTGCTGGACCTGGACCTGCCCGGTCTGGACGGCCTGGCGCTGGCGCGGCAGTTGCGCGCCTTCGGCTACGGCATGCCGCTGATCGCGGTCACCGCCCGCGCCGACGCCGACGCCGAACCGCAGGCCCGCGCCGCCGGCTTCAGCGGCTTCCTGCGCAAGCCGGTGACCGGCGAGATGCTGGCGGAGGCGGTGGAGGGGAAGCCGGGACCGGGGACTCGGGACCCGGGACCCGGGGAAAGCGACGGTCGCCGTGAAGCCACATAGGCAGTGCGCGGCGCACGGTCTCTGTAGGATCGGCTTTAGCCGCGACCCGGCGTTCCCGGCCGCGTCGGGTCGCGGCTAAAGAAGCTCCTACGAGAGCCCAGGAACCGTGCGGACCGCATCGCCCTCGCCGTTGCGAATCCCCACTCCCAAATCCCCACTCCCAGCTACTCCGCCACCTCTTCCACCTGCTTCGGATGCGGCCGCGTATCCGGCAACTGCCAGAAGATCAGCGTCGAGGTCAGGGTGATGGCACCGACGCAGACGAAGGTCGCGTGCAGCGCCGCGGTGGCGCCGTGGGTATCGCCGAGATGGGTGTTGAACGCCGCCAGCAAGCTGCCGGCGGCCGCGGCGCCGAAGCCGGTGGCCAGCATCATCACCATCGACAGCAGGCTGTTGCCGGCGCTGGCCTGGTCGCGATCCAGGTCGCGCAGGGTCACCGTATTCATGACGGTGAACTGCAACGAGTTGACCGCGCCGAACAGCGCCAGCTGCAGCAGCCGCCAGCCCAGCGGCTGGCCGACGTCGAACAGCAGGAAGCTGGCCATCGCGGTGCCGACCAGCACGGTGTTGGTCATCAGCACGCGGCGGTAGCCGAAGCGCTCCACCAGCTTCACCGCCGCGCGCTTGGAGGCCATGCCGGCCAGCGCCACCGGGATCATCATCAGGCCGGCGTTCATCGGGCTCATGCCCAGGCCCACCTGCAGCAGCAGCGGGATCAGGAACGGCATGCTGCCGCTGCCTACGCGCGAGAACAGGTTGCCGAGGATGCCGATGCGGAAGCTGATGACCTTGAACAGGTGCAGCGGGAACAGCGGCGCCGGCGCGTTGGCCGCGTGCAGCCAGTAGCCGATCAGCGCCGCCAGCCCGGCGATGGCCAGCAGCATCACGAAGGCGTGGCGCAGGCCCAGCTCGGAGATGCCGTCCAGCGCCAGCGACAGCGCCACCATGCCGAAGGCCAGCATCGCGTAGCCAATCAGATCGAAGCGGGTACGTTGCTCGCCGTAGAAGTCCGGCATGATCTTCAGCGCGGCGGCGAAGCCGATCGCGCCGATCGGCAGGTTGATCAGGAACACCCAGTGCCAGGACGCCACCTGCACCAGCCAGCCGCCCAGGGTCGGCCCGACCAGCGGCCCGATCAGCGCGGGAATGGCGATGAAGCTCATGGCGCTGAGGAACTGCGCGCGCGACACCGAGCGCATCACCGCCAGCCGGCCGACCGGCAGCAGCATCGCGCCGCCGATGCCCTGCAGCACGCGCGCGGCCACCAGATACGGCAGCCGCGGCGCCGCCGCACACAGCAGCGAGCCGAGGGTGAACAGCACGATCGCGATCAGGAAGGTGCGGCGGGTGCCGTAGCGGTCGGCGATCCAGCCGGAGGCGGGAATGAACATCGCCACCGCCAGCGCATAACTGAACACCACCGACTGCATCTGCAGCGGGCTCTCGCCGAGGCTGCGCGCCATCGCCGGCAGCGCGGTGTTGACGATGGTCGCATCGAGCATCTGCATGAAGATGGCCAGCGACACCAGCCATAACAGCGGACGGAAACTGCGCGCGTTGGGAACGGCGATCGGATCGGAGGAGGGCGCGGACATCGGCATGCAGGGCGACGCGGGGGGCAATAGGATCGCGCAGATCGCGTCGCCGTGCCGTGCAGCCGCGCTCGCGGCGCGTGCGTCATCCAGTCGGCGCTCAGCGATGACGCTGACAGGGTGGGACCCGTGACCCGGGATTCTTCCGCACGTGCAGCGCGGTTGCGACCGCACTGTGGGAGGGACTTCAGTCCCGACGGGCCTTACCGGGACAGTTTGTCGGAACTGAAGTCCCTTGCACAAGAAAATCGCCACTTTCCCATCGGGTCGCGCGATAACGCTTTTGCTCGGAACTCCAGGCTTCCCGCGTCCCGTCAGGACGCGGTGTCGGCGGCGACCGGCGGCACGTGTAGCGCGACGCAATTGCCTTCGCAATCCTCGATGTCGGCGACCTCGCCGAAGGCGCCGATCAAGGTCGGCGGATACCGCACGCGGCCTCCGGCGGCGATCGCTTTGTCGAGCGTGGCGCGGACGTCCTGTACCGTGAAGTACAGGCGCGCGCCGGCCTGGCCGGGCGTGTAGCTGTCGTCTTGGGCCAACGCGCCGCTGGCGCCTGGACGGCCCGGCGCGTAGGGGAAGAACGCCATGGCGTTGCCATCCATTTGCGCACGTTCGAACGTGGTATCGAACACGGCGCTGTAGAAGGCGATGGCGCGCTCCAGGTCGGCGGCCGGGATTTCGAAGTAACTGACCGGATTCATGCGCGTGGCCTGGCCGAGGGGACCGCAGTGTCGCGCACACGACTCGTCGCCGCCTGCGGTAGCAGGCGGTTCGAGAGGCTGTCTTGTCTGAGCCGAAAGCCGGTCAGGACGGTCAACGCGACGGGAGGCCGGGGCATCGTCATGGCGTGTCGTCAGATTTCCATGAGGTCCTTGCCGACCACGATGTTGCCCTTGAAGTGTCGACGCACGTCCTTGGTCCACATGTCGTCGGTGATGGTCGGGTCGCCGCCCGGCACGAAGTGGTTGAGCACCAGCGTCCCCACGCCTGCTGCCGCGGCGATTCTGCCGACCTGCTCCGTCGTCGTGTGGCTCTTGAGCAGGTGGTCGAGCAGTGTGGGCGCGTTGTCGTTCGTTTTCAGCAGCTTTTCCAGGGCTGGCAGATACATGACTTCGTGCACGAGCACGTCGGCCCCTTTGGCGAAACTGGCGAGACGTTCGTCATAGCGGGTGTCGCCCGAGAAGACGACGGTGCGCTCACGCGTTTCGAAGCGGTAGGCAAATGCCGGCTTGATCGTATAGTGATCGACGAGCGTCGCGGTCACGCGGACCTGATCGTTCTCGAGCACCGTGCGCGGCGCATCGAATTCGTGGACGTTGACGAGCGGCCGGAAAGGCGGACGGCCTTCCTCGCGGGTTCGCACGTCGAGGTCGATGGCATTCATATCGACGAAATCGTCGACCATCTTCCCGATACGCGGCGGCCCATACAGATGCACCGGCGTCTGCAGCCCGCTCGCCCATGCGAGGAACACGAGGTTCAGCAGATCGGCGTTGTGATCGGAGTGGTGGTGCGTGATGAAGATGTCGCGGATAGCCGGCAGCCTGATTCCGGCTTTCGTGAGCTGCTGCGCGACGCCGTTGCCGCAATCCACGACGTATGGCTGTCCATCGACCAGCAGCACATTGGCCGGCGCCGCCCGCAACGCGGAGGGAGTGGGGCCGCCCTTGGTGCCGAGCAGGATCAGTTTCGTGCCGCGTGCGCTGCCGCCGTCGGTGTGGCCTGGGCCGCCGGAAGAAGGCGCCTTGTTGCCGGCTGACGTTCCGGCTCGCGCCGGCGTGAGCCACGGAAGCGACGCGAAACCTGCGGCGGTGACCGCCACGCGCATGAAGTCCCGGCGCGAACGGCTCAAGCGTTGTTCACTCATCCGTAGTCTCTTGGCGTTGTCGTGTTGAAGACGGGGCTCGCAGAGGCGGTGCAAACAGATGAAGCTGAAGCGTGCTAGCGAAGGCGTCACTGCGGCGTACGCCAGTCCATTTCAAGCACGTGTGACCGGCGCGCTCATGCGCGCCGGCTATGCCGCTGTACCGCCTCTACCAGCGCGCCGACGTGTTCGGGCTGCATGTCCGGCGACAGGCCGTGGCCGAGGTTGAACACGTGGCCGTCCAGCGAGCCGTTATTGCCGTCGGCATAGCTGCGCAGCACGCGCTGCACTTCGCGTTCGATCGCCTCCGGCGCGCCGTACAGCATCGCCGGGTCCAGGTTGCCCTGCAGGGCGACGCGGCCGCCGGTGCGGCGCGCGGCGTCGGCCAGGTCGATGGTCCAGTCCACGCCCACGCCTTCGGCGCCGGAGCCGGCCAGTTCCTCCAGGTAGGGCGCATTGCCCTTGCCGAACAGGATCAGCGGGGTGCGCTCGGCACCGTCGCCGCGCGCCAGTTCGCGGGCGATGCGCTGCAGGTAGGGCAGGGAGAACTCGCGGTACATTGCCGGGCTCAGCACGCCGCCCCAGGTGTCGAACACCTGCAGTGCCTGCGCGCCGGCCGCGCGCTGCGCCGCCAGGTAGGCGATCACCGCGTCGGTGTTGACCGACAGCAGCCGGTGCAGCGCCGCCGGGTCGTTCAACGCCAGCGCCTTGATCCGCGCGTAGTTGTCGCTGCCGCCGCCCTCGACCATGTAGCAGGCCAGGGTCCAGGGGCTGCCGGAGAAGCCGATCAGCGGCACGCTGCCGTCCAGTTCGCGGCGGATCACCCGCACCGCGTCCATCACGTAGCGCAGTTCGGTCTCCATGTCCGGCACCCCGAGCCGGGCGATCGCCGCGGCGTCGCGCACCGGGTGGCGGAACTTGGGGCCTTCGCCTTCGACGAAGTACAGCTCCAGGCCCATCGCATCGGGAATGGTGAGGATGTCCGAGAACAGGATCGCCGCGTCCAGCGGGAACCGTGCCAGTGGCTGCAGGGTCACTTCGCAGGCCAGCTCCGGGGTCTTGGCCATGGCCAGGAAGCTGCCGGCACGGGCGCGGGTGGCGCGGTACTCGGGCAGGTAGCGCCCGGCCTGGCGCATCAGCCACACGGGGGTCTGGTCCACGGGCTCGCGGCGCAGCGCGCGCAGCAGGCGGTCGTTCTTGAGCATGGGGGATTCCTTAGCGCGGCGCGTCGGCGCCACGGGTGAACATGACCTGGAAGCCGCGCTTGAGTTGCGCGTCGCGGGCTTTCTCGAAGGCGGCGTGGGCGTCGTCCTGCTGCAGGTACAGCTCGCGCCGCAGTTGCGCGCGGCCGCCGATCTGGCCGCTTTCGCGCAACAGTTCCCAACCGCCGAGCAGGTCCGGCTGCAGGGTCAACTGGAGATAGCGTGGCGGCTCGTTGCCGTCGGGGCGTTGCTGGAGGAAGACGCGCATGCGCCGATTGTAGCGGTTGCCGGTGCGGGCGACGTGGCGCGAGCGCCGGAACGTAGCGGGCTGCCGTCAGCCGGCGCGGAAGCCGCGGCGGTAGGCCGAGGGTGGCACGCCCAGGGCGCGTGCGAACTGCTGGCGCAGCGCGCCGGCGCTGCCGAAGCCACAGGTGGCGGCGATCCGCTCCAGCGCCAGGTCGGTGCTTTCCAGCAGTTGCTGGGCGCGGACCAGGCGCTGGTGCGCCAGCCATTGCACCACGGTGGTCCCGGTCACCTGGCGGAACTGCCGGGTGAAGCTGCGCCGGCTCATCCGCGCGTGTGCGGCCAGTGCGTCCAGGCGCAGCGGCTGCTCCAGCCGCTGCAGCATCCAGTCCAGGGTCGGGCCGAGCAGGGCATCGCGGCGGCTGGCCGGCAGCGGCTGTTCGACGTACTGCGCCTGCCCGCCCTGGCGGTGCGGCGCCACCACCAGGCGCCGGGCGATGCGGTTGGCGACCTCGGCGCCGTGGCGGCGGCGGACCAGGTGCAGGCAGCAATCGATGCCGGCCACGGTGCCGGCCGAGGTCAGCACGTCGCCGTCGTCCACGTACAGCACGTCCGGCTGCAGCCGCACCTGCGGGTGGCGCTGCGCGAAGCGGTCCAGTGCCGCCCAGTGGGTGGTGGCGGGGCGGCCGTCGAGCAGGCCGGCGTCGGCCAGCACGAAGGTGCCCAGGCACAGGCCCACCACCTGCGCGCCGGCGGCGTGGGCGCGGCGCAGGGCCTGGCACAGCGCCGCCGGTGCCGGCTCGGCGGCATCGCGCCAGGACGGCACGATCACCGTGTCGGCGTCGTCCAGCGCCTCCAGGCCATGCTGCACCTGGATGGCGAACCCGGCGTCGGTGCGCAGCAGGCCCGGTTCGGCGGCGCACACGCGCAGGTCGAAGGCCGGCAGGTCGGTGTCCGGCCGCGCCTCGAACACCTGGCAAGGCACCGCGAGGTGGAAGGGGCTGATGCGGTCGAAGGCGACCACGGCGATGCGATGCGGCGACATGGCCCGATTTTAGCGAAAACGGTGTTTCGGGCCACTCGTCGCCGCGCACCCGGCCGCCGACACTGGCGGCCTCTCAACCCTGGAGCCACCGCATGTCTTCCCCCCGCCGCGCTTTGCTGGTCATCGATGTCCAGAACGAGTACTTCGACGGCGCGCTGCCCATCGCCCATCCGCCGGTGGCGCAGTCGCTGCCCCACGTCCTGCAGGCGATGGATGCGGCACAGGCGCACGGCGTGCCGGTGCTGGTGGTGCAGCACACCGCGCCGGCGCAGTCACCGGTGTTCGCCGACGGCAGCGCCGGCTGGGCCTTGCACCCGCAGGTCGCCGCGCGGCCGCACACCCGGCTGCTGCGCAAGACCCGGCCCAGCGTGTTCGCCGACACCGACCTGGCCGCCTGGCTGCAGGCGCAGGCGATCGACACCCTGACCGTGGTCGGCTACATGACCCACAACTGCAACGCCTCCACCGTGTACGAGGCCTTCCACCGCGGGCTGGCGGTGGAAGTGCTGGGCGACGCCAGCGGCGCGCTGCCCTACGCCAACGCCGCCGGCCAGGCCAGTGCCGAGGAGATCCACCGGGTGTTCGGCGTGGTGTTCCACAGCAACTTCGCCGCGGTCGCCGACACCGCGCAGTGGATCGCGGCGGTGGAGGCGGGGCTGCCGCTGCCGCGCGACAACGTCCTGCAGTCCAACCGCCGCGCGCGCGGCCTGGCATGAGCGCCGCGCCGCGGGTGCTGCGTGCGCGTGACTTCACCGGCAGCCGCGCCTGGGAGGCGCTGCCGGTGGCGCTGCTGGACGGGATCGGCGTGCGCATCCACTGGACCGACCAGCCCTATGTCTGGCACGTCAACGACGGTCAGGAGGTGTTCGTGGTGCTGGATGGACAGGTGCAGATGCGCTGGCGCGTGCATGGCGTCGAGCAGGTGGCGCTGCTGCAGGCCGGCGACGTGTTCCATGCGCCGGAAGGCACCGAGCACGTGGCGCACCCGCAGGGGCCGGCGCGGGTGCTGGTGGTGGAGCGCGACGGCAGTCCGTGAGCGCCGAGGCGTGGTTCCTGGCCGGCCGGCCCCGCGATCGTGCGCATGCGGTGGCGGGGCGTGCCGCGGTAGATGACGTGTGCCGAGGGCGACGCACATTGCGCGTGCTGATGTGCGTTCTATCACGGAGCCATCACTGTCGATGTGGCGTCATTGGGACAGGCTATACCGCTGCGTGCGCACAGAGATCCTGGTGTCACGGCATGGCCATTCACCACGAGTGCGGACGCGGCCGGCATGCGAAGCCAGAGCGATGGGCGGTTCCCTGGGCAGCACCCTGAGGTCGGCGCGGGACGGGATCCCGCGCGGCCTGCTGCCACCTTCGACGATTTCTCACTGCTGTGCGCGCCACCCTGGCGTGCCGGCGAGCGCGCCATGCCACGCGCCGCGCATGGCATGGGGCGTGTCGCGCTCTTCGCCGGACTGGCCGCGCTGTGCCTGCTGATCCTCGGCGGCTGGTATTGGCAGGCACACCGCCAACACCCCGCGCCGGCACCGGAGCCCTTGCGGGTGCAGACCATGACGGTCGTACCGCACCGGGTGCCGGACATCATCGAGACCTCCGGCACGCTGCTGTCGCCGCAGACCGTGGAGGTGCGCGCGCAGGCCGACGGGGTGCTGCAGTCGGTGCTGATCCATGACGGCGAGCAGGTCCACGCCGGGCAACTGCTGTTCACCATCGATCCGCGGCCGCTGCGGGCGGCGTTGACGCAGGCGCGCGCCACCCTGGCCCGCGACCAAGCGCTGGCGGCCGACGCGGCCGACACCGAGGCGCGCTACGCCAAGCTGTCCAGGACCGGCGCGGTCGATCCCAAGACCTACACCACCGCGGCCGACACGCTGCGCTCGCTGCGCGGCACCGTCGCTGCCGACCAGGCGCAGGTCGAGCAGACCCGACTGTCGCTGGCCTACACCCAGGTGCGCGCACCCATCGACGGCCGCGCCGGCGCCATCGCGGTCAAGCCGGGCAACCTGGTGTCCAGCGGTTCCAGCACGGCGCTGGTGACGCTCAACGTCAGCACGCCGATCGAGGTGCGCTTCGCCCTGGCGCATGTGCAGGTCGACGCGGTGCGCGCGGCGCCGATGGGGCGCCAGGGCCTGGGCTTGCCGGTGCTGGCGCTGGATGCGGTGAAGGGCACGCTGCTGGCTCGCGGCGAGCTGGCGTTCCTCGACAATGCCTTCGACACCAGCAGCGGCACCCTGGAACTGCGCGCGCGCTTCGCCAACGCCGGCGCCACGCTGTGGCCGGGGCAGTTCGTCACCGTGCGGGTGATCCTGGCGGAGGACCCGCAGGCCCTGGCGGTGCCCGAGAGCGCCTTGCAGCAAGGACAGCAGGGGCCGTACGTGTACTGCGTGGTCGCTGGTCGCGCCGTGGCGCGGCCGCTCAGCGTGGCGCGGATGATCGATGGGCAGGCGGTGATCGCCAAGGGCCTGCGCGCGGGCGATCGCGTCATCCTCACCGTGCCCAACGAACTGCGCGACGGCACCGCGGTGCAATCCGGCAACCCGCACGCCACGCCGAACGCGGCGGCGACCGGACGGCATGCGTGAACCTGTCGGCGCTGTTCATCCGCCGCGCGGTGATGACCTCGGTGCTGATGATCGGGCTGGTGCTGGCCGGCGGCATGGCCTACTTCGCGCTGCCGGTGAGCGAGCTGCCCGACGTCAGCTTCCCGACCATCACCGTCAACATGTCGCTGCCCGGTGCCAATCCCGAGACCATGGCCGCGGCGGTGGCGACGCCGCTGGAGCGCCAGTTCAGCGGCCTGCCGGGGCTGGACACGATGAGCTCGACCAGCAGCGTCGGCAGCACCCGCATCGTGTTGCAGTTCGCGTTGAGCCGCAATGTCGATGCCGCCGCGCAGGACGTGCAGAACGCGGTCTCGCAGGCGGCCGGCCTGCTGCCGCGCGAGATCAACCCGGCGCAGATCCAGAAGGAGGATCCCAGCGCCGCGCCGATCATGCACCTGATCCTGCGCTCCAGGACCATCGCGCTGCCGCTGCTCAACCAGTTCGCCAAGGATCGCGTGGCGCTGCGCCTGGCCTCGGTGCCGGGTGCCGGCCAGATCGACGTCAACGGCGCGCAGAAGTACGCGGTGCGCCTGTTCGTCAATCCGCACCTGCTCGCCGCCCGCCACCTCGGCTTCGACCAGGTGGTCTCGGCGGTGCAGGCGGGCAACAGCAACGCGCCGGCCGGGACGCTGATGGGGCGCGCGCGGTCCTACACCGTGCGCGCCGACGGCCAACTCAAGCGCGCGGCCGATTTCGATGCGATGGTGTTGACCTATGCCGACGGCGCGCCGGTGCGCCTGCGCGATGTCGGTCATGCCGAGGACAGCGTCGAGAACCTGCAGACCGCCGCCTCGCTCAACGGCCAGCGCGCGATCGAGATCAACATCCATCGCCAGCCTGGCGCCAACACGCTGTCGGTGACCCAGGGCATCCAGGCGGCGTTGCCGGGGATCCGCGCGCAGCTGCCCGGCGATGCCCAGCTCGACGTGCTCTACGACCGCGGCGACTACATCGGCGCGTCGGTGGAGGACGTGGAGTGGACCCTGGTCGGTTCGCTGGTGCTGGTGATCGTGGTGATCCTGCTGTTCCTGCGCAGCTGGATGGCGACCCTGATCGTGGCGCTGGTGTTGCCGACCTCGCTGATCGGCACCTTCGCGGTGATGCGCCTGCTGCACTTCAGCCTTGACAACATTTCGATGCTGGCGCTGACCTTGTCGGTCGGCTTCGTGGTCGACGATGCCATCGTGGTCATCGAGAACATCGTCCGCCACGCCGAGCAGGGCGCCAGCCGCATGGACGCGGCCATCGCTGCCTCGCGCGAGATCGGCTTCACCGTGCTGTCGATGACGGTGTCGCTGGCGGCGGTGTTCCTGCCGATCGTGTTCATGGGCGGGCTGGTCGGGCGGCTGTTCTCCGAGTTCGGCATGGTCATCGCGATCGCGGTGATCCTGTCCGGGATCGTCTCGCTGACGCTCACGCCGATGCTCGCCAGCCGCTGGCTCGATCCGAAGAAAAGCGCGGGCTGGGTGTTCGAGCGCTTCGACCGGCTGGTCGACGCCAGCGAACGCGGCTACGCGCGCTCGCTGGCCTGGGCGACCGAGCGTATCGGCCTGATGTGCGTGATCGGTGTGGCCACCCTGGTCGGCACCGCCGGCGTCTACGCCGTGGTCGAGAAGGGCTTCATTCCGCAGGTCGATTCGGGAAAGATCGACGGCGACACCCGCGTGCCCGAGGGCACCGCCTTCGCCGACTTCGTCGCCAAGCAGGCGGCGGTGGTGAAGATCATCCAGCGCAATCCCAACGTGGCCAACGTCGAATCGGTGATCGGCTCGGATGATTCGCTCAGCAACAGCGGGCGCCTGCTGATCGGGCTCAAGCCGCTGTCCGAGCGCAGCGGCAGCGCCGAGGAGGTGATCCAGGATGTGCGCAAGCAGGTCGCGGCGATCCAGGGCATCACCCTCAACATGCGCAATCCGCCGGCGATCGACATGGGGCCGACGGCATCGAACGGATCGCTGCAGTACGTGCTGCAGTCCACCGACCAGAAGGCGCTGTACGCCCAGTCCGACACCATCCTGCAACGCATCCGGCAACTGCGCGACGTGCAGGATCCGCAGAGCGACCTGCAACTCAAGAACCCGGAGATCGAGGTCGTCCTGCACCGCGAGCAGGCCGCCGCGCTGGGCGTCACCGCCGCCGGCCTGCAGGACACCCTGGCGAGCGCGTATGGCGGCCGCAAGATCAGCACCATCTACGGCGACACCGATCAGTACGAGGTACTGCTGCAGGTCGAGCCATCGGCGCAGGCCGACCTCAACGGCCTGGATGCGCTGTCGTTCAACGGCAACCAGAACCCGGGCATCACCGCGATCGGCACGCAGACCTCCAACAGCAGTTCCGGCACCAGCGCGGTGCTGACCGCGGCCGGCGGCCCGATGGTGCCGCTGCGCGCGGTGGCCGACGTGCGCATGGGCGTGGGACCGGTGGCGATCAACCACTACGCCGGCCTGCCGGCGGTGACGCTGTCGATGAACCTGGCGCCAGGCGTGTCGCTGGGCGATGCCGCCGCGGGCATCGGCAACCTGATGGCGCAGACCCTGGGCAAGGGCGATGCGCGCGCGATCAGCGGCCAGTTCGCCGGCTCGGCACAGGCCTTCGAGAATTCGATGAAGACCCTGCCGATGCTGCTGCTCATCACCGTGTTGCTGATCTACGGCGTGCTGGCGATCCTGTACGAGAACGCGCTGCATCCGATCACCATCCTGACCTCGCTGCCGCTGGCCGGGTTCGGCGCCATCCTCATGCTGGTGCTGTTCCGCCAGGAGCTCAATCTCTTCAGCTTCGTCGGCCTGATCCTGCTGGTCGGGCTGGTCAAGAAGAACGGCATCATGATGGTGGACTACGCGCTGGACCTGGAGCGCTCGGGCGATGCGCGTTGGAAGCAGCCGCGCGCGGCGATGCTGGAGGCGGCGACGGTGCGTTTCCGCCCGATCATGATGACCACGCTCGCCGCGGTGCTGGGCTCGCTGCCGATCGCGTTGGGCGTCGGCGCCGGCGCCGAAGCGCGCCGCCCGCTCGGTATCGCCGTGGTCGGCGGCCTGCTGTTCTCGCAGGCACTGACCCTGTACCTGACCCCGGCCTTCCACATCGCGATGGCCGAGTGGCTGGCGCCCCGTCGCGCGCGCCGCGACGGGGCGGCGCCGCCATCCGCGCCGACGCTGCCGGAGCCGGCCTGATGCGCGCGCTCGCACTCGGTGTCGCGTGCCTGCTGTCGGCGTGCAGCCTGACCCCGGCCTATGTGCGGCCCGCCGCCCCGATCCCGCCGTCGTGGCCGGTGGGCGACGCCTACCTGGCGCAGCACGAGGCCACGCTGCCGTCGCTGGGCTACCGGCAGGTGTTCGGCGACCCGCGCCTGCAGACGCTGATCGCCCAGGCGCTGGACAACAACCGCGACCTGCGGATCGCACTCGCCGATATCGCCCAGGCGCGGGCGCAGTACCGGATCCAGCGCGCGGCCCTGCTGCCGGAGGTGAGTACCAGCGCGACCTATGCGCGCTCCTACCGCGGCAAGGGCGCGGCGCCGGCCAACGACGCCACGCAGGGCGGCAACGCAGCGGCCGCCCCGGCGGCGGGCTATGCCAGCAACTACGACCTGGGCCTGGGCGTCACCGCCTTCGAACTGGATCTGTTCGGCCGCATCCACGCGCTGACCGCGGCCGCGCAGCAGCGCTACCTGGAACAGGAGGCGGCGGCGCGCGCCACGCGCCTGACCCTGGTCGGCGACATCGCCACGGCCTGGCTGACCTATGCCAGCGACCGCAGCCTGCTGACGATCGCGCAGGACACCGTGCGCAGTGCCGGCGCCAGCGTGGCGCTGACCGCGCAGCGGGTGGACGGCGGCATCGTGCCGCACTCGGCGCTGGACCAGGCCAACCAGGTGCTGCATGGCGCGCAGTCCGACCTGGCCGCGCAGACCACGGCGATGGCGCAGGACGTCAATGCGCTGCAGGTGCTGGTGGGCGCTCCGGTGGATCCGACGCTGTTGCCGGCCTCGATCGCAGATGCCGCGGCGTGCATCGGCGATCCGCCGGCCGGCCTGGACACGACCATCCTGCTGCGCCGGCCCGACGTGGTGCAGGCCGAGTACGAACTGCGCGCGGTCAATGCCGAGATCGGCGCGGCCCGCGCCGCGTTGTTTCCGCGCATCAGCCTGAGCGGCCTGCTGGGCTTGACCAGCACCGCGCTGTCGGACCTGTTCACCCACGACGCGTTCAACGGCTCGGTGGGCGCGGGCGCCGCCTACACCTTGTTCGATGGTGGTGCGGCGCGCGCCAACGTGCGCTACACCGAGGCGCAGCGCGACGCCGCCGTGGCCGGCTACGAAAAGACCGTGCAGATCGCCTTCGGCGAAGTGGCCGATGCGCTGGCCCGGCGCGGCACCATCGATGCGCAGTTGCGCGCGCAGCAGGATCTGCTCGCCGATGCCGCCAATACCTACGATGCCAGTGCGCAGCGCTACCGCGTCGGCGTGGAGAGCGCGCTGTCCAACCTGGATGCGCAGCGCAGCTACTACGCGGCGCAGCGCAGCCTGGTCGCGGTGGAACTGACCGCGGCGACCAATCGGGTGACGCTGTATCGCACGCTGGGCGGCGATGCGTCGCTGGAGCGCGCCCAGCCCTGAATGCACTGGGCGCGGGTGGGCGGCACGCTGCAGCCGGGAGCGCTGCATGGCGTGCCGCCCAGCGGGCGCTTACTTCAGGTGTTCGCGCAGCCCGTCGCCGGCCTGCTGGATCGCGGTCCGCACCGCGGGCACGTCGCGCAGGGCATTGAGCAGGCCGAAATCGTGGATCACGCCGTTGTAGCGGGTCACCGTGACCGTCACCCCGGCCTGGTCCAGCTTGCGGCCGAAGGCTTCGCCCTCGTCGCGCAGCACGTCCAGCTCGGCGGTCTGGATCAACGTCGGCGGCAGGCCGGAGAGCTGCGTCGGGGTCGCGCGCAGCGGCGAGGCGGTGATCTCGGCGCGGGCCTTGGGATCGGTGGTGTAGTTGTCCCAGAACCACGTCATCATGTTGCGGGTGAGGAAGTAGCCGCTCTGGAACTGCTGGTACGACCCGTCGTCGAAGCGGGCGTCGGTCACCGGCCACAGCATCAGGTCGTAGCGCAGCGCCGGCGTTCCGGCCGCCTTGGCCTGCAGCGCCACGGCCGCGACCATGTTGCCGCCGACGCTGTTGCCGGCCAGCGCCAGGCGCTTGCCGTCCACGCCGATCTGCGCGCCGTGCTCGGCGACCCAGCGGGTGGCGGCATAGGCCTGGTGGATGGCGACCGGGTACTGCGCTTCCGGCGACGGCGTGTAGTCCACGTAGACCGCCACCGCGCCAGAGGCGTTGACCAGATCGCGGATCAGGCGTTCGTGGGTCGGGAAGTCGCCCAGCACCCAGCCGCCGCCGTGGAAGAACATGAAGGCCGGCAACACCTGGCCGGTGGTGTGCGGCGGCCGCACGATCACCAGGTTCAGCGGCTTGCCGTCGGCCTGGATGGTGGTGCGGCTGACCTCGGCCGGCGGCAACGGGGTATTGGCCTGGGCACCGACCAGCACCTGGCGCGCCTGCGCCGGGGTGAGCTGCTCGATCGGCTTGCCGCCGCTGCTGTTGAGCGCATCGAGGAACTTCGCGACCGGGCGCAACGGCGCGGGCTGATCGGCGGGCGTTGCGGCGGTGGCGGTGCCGATCGCGCCGGCCAGCAGCGAGGTGGCGAGCAAGGGGAGCAGGGTCTTCATGGCGGTTCCTGGGGCATGCCGGGCGAGATGCCGGCGACAGGAGTGACTTTGCGCGCCAGGGCGGTACGATAGGTGGCGAATCGTCCATGAAACTTTACCTGGAGTCCTGAGTGACCGACCGCCTGGCCGCCTTGTTGACCCACTTCTCGGTCAGCGCCGAGGTCTTCCACGCCGGCACCCTGTGCGGCCTGCACCGGCTCGACGATGGCGACCGCGGGCAACTGCACCTGCTGCGCGAGGGCAGCGTGGTCGTCCACAACGGCGACGGACAGGTGCTGCGGATCGATCGACCCAGTCTGCTGCTGTACCCGCAGGCCATGCCGCATCGCTTCGAGATCGATGCGCAACGCGGTGCGGATTTCGCCTGCGCGCACCTGCGCTTCAGTGGTGGCGCAGCCAATCCGCTGGTGCGCGCCTTGCCAGCCTGCATCTGCCTGCCGCTGGACGCGCTGCGCCAGGGCGAGGCGCTGCTGCACCTCCTGTTCGAGGAAGCCTTCGCGCAGCATTGCGGGCGCCAGGCGGTGTTGAACCGGCTGTTCGAGGTGGTGCTGGTGCACGTGATCCGCGAGTTGATGGAGCAGGGGCTCGCCGACGGCGGCATGCTCGCCGGCATGGCCGATGCGCGGCTACGGCTGGCGCTGACCGGCATCCACGACGCCCCGGCGCAGCCCTGGACGCTGGAGAGCCTGGCGGCCCGTGCCGGCATGTCGCGCAGTGCGTTCGCGCGCAGTTTTCGCGAGACCCTCGGCTGCACGCCGGGCCAGTACCTGCAGGACTGGCGCATCGCCCTGGTGCAACGCGGCCTGCGCGAAGGGCGACCGCTGAAGCAGCTTGCCGACGAAGTGGGCTACGGCAGCGAGGCCGCGGTGTCGCGCGTGTTCAAGGCGCAGGTCGGGCAGACCCCGCGCGCGTGGCGGCAGGCACGCTGAGTGCGGGTAGGGACATGTGCAGGCGCGCCGGCACGACCGGCGCGCGTGGACGGCTGTGGCGTAAGCGATGCGCCGGCTCAGCCGGCGGCCAGCACCGCCAGCACCTCGGCCTCGTCCACGTCGGGGACGATCTCGGCGTCGCCGATGCCGCGCCACAACACCAGCCGCAGGCGTCCGGCCAGGTTCTTCTTGTCCAGGCGCATGCGCGCCAGCAGCGCCTCCGGTGCCAGCCCGGCCGGCAGCGCGGTCGGCAGGCCGAAGTCGTGCAGCAGCGCGCGCAGCTGCGCCGTGTCCTGCGCGCCGGCCATGCCCAGCCGGGCCGACAGCTCGGCGGCCAGCACCATGCCCACCGCCACTGCTTCGCCGTGGTTGAGGTTGGCGTTGTCCGGGGCGCCGTAGCCCTGTTCGGTCTCGATGGCGTGGCCGAAGGTGTGGCCAAGGTTGAGCAGGGCACGCTCGCCCTTCTCCAGTGGATCGCGGGCGACGATCTCGGCCTTGTGTTCGCAGCTGCGCGCGATCGCCTGCGCCAGCGCGGCCGGCTCGCCGGCCAGCAGTGCGCGGCGTTCGGCATGCAGCCATTCGAAGAACAGCGGGTCGCGGATGGCGCCGTACTTGATCACCTCGGCCAACCCGGCGCGCAGTTCGCGCGGCGGCAGGCTGCGCAGCGTGGCGGTGTCGGCCAGCACCGCGCGCGGCGGATGGAAGGCGCCGACCAGGTTCTTGCCCTGCGGGATGTCCACCGCGGTCTTGCCGCCGACCGAGGAGTCGACCATCGCCAGCAGCGTGGTCGGCAATTGCACGCAATCCACGCCGCGCATCCAGCAGGCGGCAGCGAAGCCGGCCAGGTCGCCGACCACGCCGCCGCCCAGCGCCAGCACGCAGGCGTCGCGGGTGGCGCCGAGGGCGGCCAGCGCAGCGATCGCCGCGGCGAAGTGGTCCAGGGTCTTGGAGGCTTCGCCGGCGGGGATCACGAACTCGCCGATCTGCAGCTCCGGGCGTGCCGCCAGCAGCGCGCTGCGGACCGGCGCGGCATACAGCGGCGCCACCTGGCTGTCGCTGAGCAGCAGCACGTGGCGGCCGCGCACGTGCGCGGCGAGGGCGGCGCCGTCGTCGAGCAGGCCGGGTCCGATGTGGATGGTGTAGGCCGGGTCGCCAGCGACCTGGACCGTGCGCGATGCTGCCGTCATGCAGTGGGTTCCGGAAGTTTCCACGACGCGGCCAGGCGCACGACCAGCTGTGCGGTGGCTTCGGCCGGGGTGAAGTGATCGGTGTCCAGGATCAGGTCGGCGACCTCGCGGTACAGCGGTTCGCGCACCGCGTGCAGGTCGCGCAGCACCTGCTCGCGGTCGCCACGCTGCAGCAGCGGGCGGCTGCGGTCGCGGTGCAGGCGTTGCAGTTGTGCGGCCACGCCGACCCGCAGGTACACCACGAAGCCGTGTTCGCGCATCTCGCGGCGGCTGTCGGCATTGAGCACGGCGCCGCCGCCGGTGGAAATCAGGTGGCCGGGCGTGCTCAGGATGCTTTCCAGCACCGCGCGCTCGTGCTCGCGGAAACCGGCTTCGCCGGCGTGCTCGAACAGCGAGGCGATGCTGGCGCCGGTGCGCTCGACGATGGTCTGGTCGCTGTCGACGAAGACCAGGCCGAAGCGCTCGGCCAGGCGGCGGCCGATGACGCTCTTGCCGGCACCCATCGGGCCGACCAGCACCAAGTTGGGGGCGGGATTCATCCGCCGATGCTAGCAGAGACTGGCGCCGCCTCGCGCGCTGCGCAGGCCCCGTGCGCTTGCCGTCGTGCGGCGAGGCGTGCGTCGCGCGGTGCATGGCGCGACAATGGCGCATCGTCCGCCGAGTGCCTGTCGCCATGCCCGATCTCTACGCCGAAGCCCTGTCCACGTTCGCCGACCTGTTCGCCGAGGCGCGCACCAGCGACGAGGCCGAATACAACGCCATGGTCGTGTCCTCGGCCACGCTGGAGGCACGCCCCTCGTCGCGCGTGGTGCTGCTCAAGGCCTACGACGCGCGCGGCTTCGTGTTCTACACCCACCTGGACAGCCAGAAGGGCCGCGAACTGCAGGCCAATCCGCAGGCCTCGCTGCTGTTCCTGTGGCGGCGCATGCGCGAGGACGGGGTGCAGGTGCGCATCGACGGCGAGGTGCAACTGGTCGCTGCGGCCGAAGCCGACGCCTATTTCGCCTCGCGCCCGCGCATGAGCCAGATCGGCGCCTGGGCCTCGGCGCAGTCGCGCACGTTGGAATCGCGCGAGGAGTTCGAGGAGCGCGTGGCCAAGGCCGAGGCCACCTTCGAGGGCCGCGAAGTGCCGCGTCCTGATGGCTGGGGCGGGTTCCGCGTGGTGCCGCGCAATTTCGAGTTCTGGTACGGCGCCAAGTACCGGCTGCACGAACGCTGGCGCTACGAAGCCGATGCCGCCGGCCACTGGAGCAAGCGGATGCTGTTCCCGTGAGCGGCGCCGGCCCGGCCTGCCGCGGCACCGCCGCCGCGGCGCATGCGTGCCCGCACGAGGCGCGCTGAGCATGGGCCCGCAGCGCATCGTCTGCCTGACCGAAGAGCCGACCGAGACGCTGTACGCGCTCGGCGAGCAGCAGCGCATCGTCGGCATCAGCGGCTTCACCGTGCGCCCGCCGCAGGCGCGTCGCGACAAGCCCAAGGTCAGCGCCTTCACCAGCGCCAAGATCGGCGAGATCCTCAAGCTGCAGCCGGACCTGGCGATCGGCTTCTCCGACATCCAGGCCGACATCGCCGCCGAACTGGTGCGGCACGGCGTGGAGGTGTGGATCGCCAACCACCGCAGCGTCGACGGCATCCTCGACTACATCCGCCGGCTCGGCGCGCTGGTCGGCGCCGGCCAGCGCGCCATGGACTACGCCGACGATCTGCAGCGCGGCCTCGATGCCATCGCCGCGCAGGCCGCCACGCTGCCGCGGCGGCCCCGGGTATATCTGGAGGAATGGGACGAGCCGATCATCACCGGCATCCGCTGGGTCGCCGAACTGGTGGGTATCGCCGGCGGCGACGACGTGTTCCCGGAGCTGTCGGTGCAGCCGTTGGCCAAGGCGCGGATCCTCGCCAATGGCGACGAAGTGGTGCGGCGCGCGCCGGACATCATCCTCGGCTCCTGGTGCGGCAAGCGCTTCCGCCCCGAGCGCGTCGCCGCGCGGCCGGGCTGGGCGGCGATGCCGGCGGTGCGCGACGGACAACTGTTCGAGATCAAGTCGCCGCTGATCCTGCAGCCGGGGCCGGCCGCGCTCACCGACGGCGTGCGCGCCATCGCCGACATCATCCAGGCCTGGGCCAGGGGCGTGGGCGCGACGTAGCGCTTTTCTCGATCCCCGAGCAGGCCGCGTCGTCTGGCAGGTGCACACCGGCCAGGCCCCAGCAGAAGCACCGCAATCCCGCGTCCATGGCCGCGTCATCGTTCGGGTGCGGGCAGAGGATCGTTGCCTCGCTCGTCTCTGCCGCACGTGTGCGCCAGCACGGCGCGACGTGCGCGGGAATGGACGACACGGTCTAGCCTGGCGCCGGCTGGGTCCGGCCGGCGATGCCCAGGCCGAGCAGGGCCATCAGCGCGGCGACGGCGAAGGTGGACAGGTACGCCGCCGCCGCCGAGTAGGTCAGTAGCGCAGAGAACAGCGAGCCGCCGACCGCCAGCGTGGTCGCCACCGCGATCGCTTCGCTCAACTGCAGCGCCGAACTGTTGCGGCCCTGCCGCGCCGGCGGCGACAGGGTCAGGGTCAGCACCGCCAGGGTCGGATAGATCAGGCCCATGCCGAGGCCGGTGGCGGTCCAGCCGCCGATCGCCAGTGCCGCCGGCACCGACGGCAGCAGCGCCAGCGTCGTGGTCGCGATGCCCAGCGCCATCAGCGTGCAGCCCAGCTGCAGCCGCCGCAGGCGGGTGGCGTCGCGGCCGTAGTGGCCCTGGTACCAAGAGCCGGCGAACCAGCCCAGCGCGCCGGCGCTCAGCGCCACGCCGGCCCACACCGGCGACAGCCCGCGTTCGCGCGACAGCAGCAGCGGCAGGAACGCCTCGCAGCCGAAGAACGCCGAGCCGGCGACGCCGCGCAGCGCGATCACGCTGGGCAGGCCGCGCGCGGCGTGCAGGGTGCCGGCAGGCAGCAATCGCCAGGTGCACAGCACCAACAGCACCAGCGCCGCCGGCAGCAGCAGCGCCGCCCACAGCCCGCGCTGCTGGCCGCCCAGGTACAGCAGGCAGACGCCGGCCGCCGCACCCAGCGACCATAGCCGCGATGCGCCACTGGCGCCGTCCGCGCTCGCGGCGGGCGGCAGGCGCCGCAACGCCGGCCACAGCATCGCCGCCGCCGGCAGCGCCAGCAGCGGCACTGCCAGGAACACCCAGCGCCAGCCGACGTGTTCGACGATCAGCCCGCTGATGCTGGGGCCGATCAGCGACGGCACCACCCAGCCGGCGGAGAACGCGGCGAACATGCGCGGGCGGATCGCCTGCGGATACAGCCGCGCGACCAGCACGTACAGCACCACCGAGATCGCGCCGGCACCCAGGCCCTGCACCAGCCGACCGGCCACCAGCAGCGTCATCGACGGGGCGAAGCCGGCCAGCAGCAGGCCGCAGACGAAGCAGGCCAGGCCGGTCCACAGCGGCGCCGCCGGCCCATGCAGATCGCTCCAGCGTCCGGCCACGGTCATGCCGATCACGCTGGTGGCCAGGGTGCCGCCGAAGGCCAGCGCGTACAGCCGCAGGCCCTGCAGTTCGCCGGCCACGGTCGGCATCGCCGCGGCCACCGCCAGCGCTTCGAAGGCGATCAGCGACACCAGCGCGACCATGCCGATGGTGGTGGCGCGATAGGCCGGCGCCAGCACGGAACCGGCAGCGACAGGAGTGGACGGGACATCGGCGGCAGCGGCGTGGTCTTGCATCGGAGTACCTGGGAGAACGGATGGACATCTGCCGGCGACGACTTGCGTGGGCGCGTGCAGGCCGTGCAGCATGCAACCTCAACCGGACTCGAGGTCAAGCGATGCAGGAGGAACTGAGCGTGGGGCAAGTTGCCGCGCGCAGCGGTGTGGCCGTGTCGGCGCTGCATTTCTACGAGAGCAAGGGCCTTATCCGCAGCATGCGCACCGCCAGCAACCAGCGCCGCTACACCCGCGACGTGCTGCGCCGGCTGGCGGTGATCCGCGTGGCGCAACGCGTCGGCGTGCCGCTGGACAGCGTCAAGGCCGCCTTCGCGCAGTTGCCCGACGCGCGCACACCGACCCGCGCGGAGTGGGCGCGGATGTCGGCGGCCTGGCGCGAGGAACTGGACGCGCGCATCCTGCAACTGACCCGCCTGCGCCACCAGCTCACCGACTGCATCGGCTGCGGCTGCCTGTCGCTGCGCCGTTGCCGGCTCAGCAACCCGGCCGATACCCTGGCCGCGCACGGCGATGGGCCGCAACGCTGGGCGGAGGAGTGAGCGGCGCGTCCTGCGTACGGTAACCGCGCGATGTCGCTGCGGTTGCCGCGCCCCTGCGCACAACGGTGCCGCAATGTGGATCGAGACGATGTAGGAGGGACTGCAGTCCCGACGCGATGCCGGTGGACGTCGCGGTTACCGAGCTTGTCGAGCATGGTGGAGACGTGGCGCTTCACCGCGCCCCGTCAGCGCGAAGAGCGAAGAGGGCAGTTGCCTGACGCGGCATGCAGTCGGGACTGAAGTCCCTCCCACAACGCGCGTCTGTGATCGCCCTGGTATGCATAGGTCGGTTTGTCTGTAGGAGCGGCTTCAGCCGCGACATGCCTTACCGGTAACGCCCGGTCGCGGCTGAAGTCGCTCCTACGGCACGCGACGGCGCCGCCATGTGGGATCGGGACGGTGTGGGAGGGACTTCAGTCCCGACGCGATGCAGGTGGCCGTCGCGGTTACCGAGCTTGTCGAGCATGGTGGAGACGTGGCGCTTCACCGCGCCCGTCAGCGCGAAGAGCGAAGAGGGCAGTTGCCTGACGCGGCATGCAGTCGGGACTGAAGTCCCTCCCACAACGCGCACCTGTGATCACCTTGATCGGTATCCGTATGTCGGGTTGTCCGTAGGAGCGGCTTTTAGCCGCGACCGGGCTTTCCCGGTAACGCCCGGTCGCGGCTGAAGCCGCTCCTACGGCTGGGAAGGCGCGCGCGGGACGCTACGCGCGCTAGAAATTACGGGTGAAGCGCACTGTGCCGGCGCCGTCGGCGCTGCGGACCTTCACCACGAAGCGCAGCTGATCGTGGGCGCTGCTGCGCACCGTACCGACGTAGTCGGTGTAGGCATCGGTGCGGACCGCGCGCAGCGCCACCGGCTGGCGTTGTCCGCTGAGGTCGGTCGCCACCACGTCTACCGTGCCGACCGCCGGCGTTTCCTCACCGCCGTGCAGAGTGCGCAGCGCGATCATCACCAGCGCAGTGTCGGCCTCGCGGGCGATGCCGTAGCGATGCGCCACGTCCTCGCTCATCGCCAGCGTGGGCAAGGCGTTGTAGTGCACGCGCAGCGCGCCGAAATCGGCCTGCGCCGGCGTGGCGGCGAGCAGTGTCGCCGGACGTGGGCTGTCCTGGTCCGAGCAGGCGGCCAGGGCCAGGCACAGCAGCGCAGCGGGCAGGACACGCATCGGCGTTCTCCGGGTTGGAGTGGCTAACACATCGTCGCGCGCAGTCGCCAGGTGGGCGCGGACGGCGCGGAGGAACTGCAGTGTACGCGTGGTGGATGAGGATTCCGGGCGCCGTCCGCGCCGCCTGGTGTTCGCTGCGCTCAGTCGTCGTTGGCGGCGGACAGGGCACGGCCGCGTTCCGCCGCCGCGGCGATCGCGGCCGCGGTCAGCGCCTCGAAGCCGCCGCGCTGGAAGGTCTCGATCGCGGCCTGGGTGGTGCCGTTGGGGGAGGTCACCCGGCGGCGCAGTTCGCTCGGCGCCTCGCCGGACTCGGTGAGCATGCGCGCCGCGCCGAGCACGGTCTGCAGGGTCAGGGTGCGCGCGGTGTCGGCGGGCAGGCCCTGGGCGATGCCGGCCGCTTCCATCGCCTCGGCGAGCAGGAAGACATAGGCGGGGCCGCTGCCGGACACGGCGGTGACCGCATCGATCAGCGCCTCGTCCGCGACCCACACGGTGACCCCGGCGGCGGCCAGCACGTGCTCGGCATGGGCGCGCTGCGCGGCGTCGACACCGGCGCTGGCGAATAGGCCGGTGACGCCGGCACCGAGCAGGGCAGGGGTGTTGGGCATCGCGCGCACCAGGGCGTGGCCGCCGCCGAGCCAGCGGTCCAGTTGCGCGGTGGTGATGCCGGCGGCGATGGACACCAGCAGCGGCCGCTGCGCCTGCGCCAGCGCGGCCAGTTCGGTGCAAACCCCGCGCAGCACCTGCGGCTTGACCGCGAACATCCACAGCGCGGCGCCGTCGGCGGCCTCGGCCGCGCTGGCGACGGCGTGGACGGCGTAGTCGGCGACCAGGGCCTCGCGCAGCGCCGCCACCGGCTCGGCCACACGGATGCGGCGCGGGTCGGCACCCTGCCGGACCAGGCCGGCGATCAGGCTGCGCGCCATGTTGCCGCCGCCGATGAAGGCGATGTCGGCTGCGTGGGAATCTGGAAAAGCGGAAGCCATGGCGCAACACCGTCGCGAAGAGGGAGCGCCATGGTAGCGGCTGCGCCGCGCCGCAGTGCTGCGGTGCGGCGCAACCGGATCGTGCAGGAGAGAACGCGCCAGCCGCTGCGTGCGGTCTGGCGCGGGGCCTCAGTTGGACTCGGTGAAGGTGATCGACGGCGTGCTGCCGCCGGCCGTCGAGCAGCTGCCCAGGTTGAGGTTGTTGGTCTCGCCGGTGCTGCCGGCATTGGCCGCGCAGGTCGGGGCGGCGGTGGAGCCGTTGGTGGCGGCCACCTTCACCGTGATCGACGAGCCGGAGTTGAAGTTGGCGCTGGAACCGCCGGCGTTGCCCACCACGTTGAACTCGGCGTCCTTCCACACCGTGGCCAGCTTGACCACGCTGTCCTTGGCGCTGACGCTGTAAGCGGTGCCGTTGTTGGTGAAGGTGATGGTGTCGTTGCCATTGGCGGTGGCCGAACCGGTCAGCTTGACGTTGGCCAGTTGCGTGGCCGGCACGTCCGGCGCGCTGACCGCATTGCTGTTGCGGTAGCAGTCCGAGCCGCCGCCGCTCATCCAGCCGCTCGGGCAACTGCTGCCGTAGCCGATCAACCAGTACTGCATGAACACCGCGGCCTGGCCCTGGGTCTCGTAGTCGGTGGCGTAGACGAACTGCTGCCACACGGTGCAGCCGGAGCGGCCGCCGCAGACGCTGGTGGTGGCGTTGTAGTTGGAGTTGATCTGCAGCGAGTACTCGTTCGGGCCGAGGATGCCGCCGCCGCCGAAGGAGGCCACGCCGACGCCCTGTTCCGAGGTCACGCCGGTGACCTGCGGGAAGCTGCCCACGGCCTTGCTGATGAGGCTGCTGGAACGCAGCGCGTAGTCGTAGCCGTTGCCGGTGGTTTCGGTGGCGCCGAACAGGATCTTGTGCGGGATCGGATGCACACGGCGGGTCAGGGTCTTGCAGACGTCCGTTTGCCACTGCGTATCGGGGAAGTTGGCATGGAAGCAGCCTTCCGCCGGTGTCGGTTGATGCGCCATGGTTTCGCGCCAGGCGGTGCGCGCCTGGACTTCGGCGGGCGACATCATCGCTTCTTCATTGGTCCAGGCCGGCGTCGCCGTCGGCGCGGCCAGTGCCGCGGGGACGTGCAGCAGACCCATGAAGCAGGAGGCGAACAGCAATCGGGTGGATGCTTGCATCTGTGACCTCGTTGGAGCCGAGCGCATTCGGCGATGGACTGCGGATGACCCGCGGTCGCCGCCATGGAAGCCGAAGCGCGCGCATCTGAAACGTGACTGAATTAACGGTTCGCAACCGTGTCGCACGGTTCAGCAAGCACTGTCGGAGCGAACCTTTCATTCATCTCGAAACACTATTTTTTTCAACGAGATGGGCTACGACAGAATTCCGATGTTGGTGAATCGTTTTTGAAGCGGCTGTAGACAAATCATCACAGTGTCACAAGTGATGCGCTGATGCGGCGCGGCAGCAGCCGGTTCACCCCGCAGCACGCGGACCGCGCGCACCGAACAAGGCGGTGCCGACCCGCACCATGGTGGCGCCGGCGGCGATGGCGTCGGCGAAGTCGCCGCTCATGCCCATCGACAAGGTGTCGACCTGCGGATGGGCGGCACGCAGCCGCTCGAACAGGGCGTGCATGCGCGCGAACGCATCGATGCGGCGTTCGGCCTCCGGCCACGGTGCGGGAATGGCCATCAACCCGCGCAGCGCCAACCTCGGCTGCGCGGCGATGGCTGCGGCCAGCGCGTCCACGGCCTCGGGCTGGCAGCCATGCTTGCTGGCCTCGTCGTCGATGTTGACCTGGATCAGCACGTTCAGCGGCGCGGATGCGGCGGCGCGGCCCTTGGCCAGGGCGGCGACCAGCTTGGGCCGGTCCACGGTCTGCACCCAGTCGAACAGCGTCGCCGCCTGTTCGGCCTTGTTCGACTGCAGGTGGCCGATCAGATGCCATTCCAGACCGGCATTGGCCAACGCGGCGATCTTGGTCGCCGCTTCCTGCACGTAGTTCTCGCCGAAGGCGCGCTGGCCCTGTGCGGCCAGCGCCGCCACGGCCTCGGCCGGCTGGGTCTTGGACACCGCCAGCAACTGCGCGTGCGGCCGCCCTGCGGCGTCGGCGGCGCGGTTCATGTCCAGGCGGATCTGGTGCAGCGGAGAGAGGGGCACGGCGGCGTTCCGGCAAAGGGAAGGGCGCTATACTGCCGGCCGGGGAATCATCCTTCCAGTCGCAGCCCAAGGGGAAAAGCAGCGTATGGATATCGCTGAACTATTGGCGTTCTCGGTCAAGAACAAAGCGTCCGACCTGCACCTGTCCGCGGGCCTGCCGCCGATGATCCGGGTCGATGGCGACGTCCGCCGCATCAACATCCCGGCGCTGGACCACAAGCAGGTGCACGCGCTGGTCTACGACATCATGTCGGACAAGCAGCGCCGCGACTACGAGGAATTCCTCGAGGTCGACTTCTCGTTCGAGATTCCCAGCCTGGCACGCTTCCGCGTCAACGCGTTCAACCAGAACCGCGGCGCCGGCGCGGTGTTTCGCACCATTCCCTCGGAAGTGCTGACCCTGGAAGACCTGGGGTGCCCGCCGATCTTCCGCCAGTTGATCGACCAGCCGCAGGGCCTGATCCTGGTCACCGGGCCGACCGGTTCGGGCAAGTCGACCACGCTCGCCGGCATGATCGACTACATCAACAAGAACGAATACGGCCACATCCTCACCGTCGAGGATCCGATCGAATTCGTGCACACCTCGCAGAAGTGCCTGATCAACCAGCGCGAGGTGCATCGCGACACCCACGGCTTCAACGAGGCGCTGCGCTCGGCGCTGCGCGAAGACCCGGACATCATCCTGGTCGGCGAGCTGCGCGACCTGGAAACCATCCGCCTGGCGCTGACCGCGGCCGAGACCGGCCACCTGGTGTTCGGCACCCTGCACACCAGTTCGGCGGCCAAGACCATCGACCGCATCATCGACGTGTTCCCCGCCGGCGAGAAGCCGATGGTGCGTTCGATGCTGTCCGAATCGCTGCGCGCGGTGATCTCGCAGGCGCTGCTGAAGAAGGTCGGCGGCGGCCGCACCGCAGCCTGGGAGATCATGGTCGGCACCCCCGCCATCCGCAACCTGATCCGCGAGGACAAGGTCGCGCAGATGTACTCGTCGATCCAGACCGGCCAGCAGAACGGCATGCAGACCCTGGACCAGCACCTGCAGGACCTGGTCAAGCGCAGCCTGATCACCCGCAACCAGGCCCGCGAGTACGCCAAGGACAAGCGGTTGTTCGAGTAGCCGGGATTGGGGATTCGGGATTGGGGATTCGCAAAAGCGGGTCTCTCCGATCCCAGGATGCCCGCTGTTACCAATCCCCAATCCCGAATCCCCAATCCCGGTTCCGAAGGAGCACGCCATGAGCACCATCGACTTCACCTCCTTCCTGAAACTGATGGCGCACCAGAAGGCGTCGGACCTGTTCATCACCTCGGGCATGCCGCCGGCGATGAAGGTGCACGGCAAGATCACCCCGATCACGCAGACGCCGCTGACCCCGCAGCAGAGCCGCGACCTGGTGCTGAACGTGATGACGCCGTCGCAGCGCGAGGAGTTCGAGAAGACCCACGAGTGCAATTTCGCCATCGGCGTGTCGGGCGTCGGCCGCTTCCGCGTCAGTTGCTTCTACCAGCGCAACCAGGTGGGCATGGTGCTGCGCCGGATCGAGACGCGCATTCCCAGCGTGGACGAGCTGAATCTGCCGCCGGTGATCAAGACCCTGGCGATGACCAAGCGCGGCATCATCATCTTCGTCGGCGCCACCGGCACCGGCAAGTCGACCTCGCTGGCGGCGATGATCGGCTACCGCAACCAGAACTCCACCGGGCACATCATCACCATCGAGGACCCGATCGAGTTCGTGCACAAGCACGAGGGCTGCATCATCACCCAGCGCGAGGTCGGCATCGACACGGACAGCTGGGAGAACGCGCTGAAGAACACGCTGCGCCAGGCGCCGGACGTGATCATGATCGGCGAGGTGCGCACCCGCGAGGGCATGGACCACGCCATCTCCTTCGCCGAGACAGGCCACCTGGTGCTGTGCACGCTGCACGCCAACAACGCCAACCAGGCGATGGACCGCGTGATCAACTTCTTCCCTGAGGACCGCCGCAGCCAGCTGCTGATGGACCTGTCGCTGAACCTGCGCGGCGTGGTCGCGCAGCAGTTGATCCCGACCCCGGACGGCAAGGGCCGCCGCGTGGCCATGGAGATCATGCTCGGCACGCCGCTGGTGCAGGACTACATCCGCGAAGGTGAGATCCACAAGCTCAAGGACGTGATGAAGGAGTCCACCAACCTGGGCATGAAGACCTTCGACCAGAGCCTGTTCGAGTTGTACCAGGCCGGCGAGATCAGCTACGAGGATGCGCTGCGCCACGCCGATTCGCAGAACGAGGTGCGCCTGCGCATCAAGCTGGCCCAGGGCGGCGACGCGCGCACCTTGGCGCAGGGCCTGGACGGGGTCGAGATCGCCGAGGTGCGCTGAGCCGGTCCTGCACGCGAGCGTAAGGCCGGGCGCTCGCTGCGATGGCCGGCGCCCCCGCCGCAGCGGCTGGCTCCGGTGCGTTCACAGGTGTCGTGTTTCAGTCAGCCGTCCGCCGGAAGTCCATCGCGGACGTTTCAGCCGAAGGGAGAGAAGCCGCATGAACGACGCGCCTGAACTGCTCTGGTCGACACAGCCGCACGCCGGCTACTACATCAACTCGGTGGCGGTGTCCGACGATGGCAACGTCATCGTCGCCGGCACCTTTTTCCACCGTTACGGCCCCGCATCGCAGATTCCCGGGATGGACGCGGTGCCGGTCGCGCAACGCAAGATCTTCGAACGCACCGCACCGGCGGCCACGCGGACCGATGTGCGCGACGACCAGGACGGGCATTTCGGCACCTACGCCTGGGATCGGACCGGCAAGCCGCTGCTGACGCAGGAGTTCGACGGCTGGCAGGGCGTGTACTGGGTCGACGTGGCGGCGGACGGCGGCACCGTGGCGAGCTGCGGCTGGAAGAGCAAGGCGCCGTATGCGGGCTTCATCAGCGCCTGGGCGGTCCCCGGCGGCGAGGAACTGCTGTCCTTCGCGCTCCCCGGTCGCGGCAACATGGTGTCGCTGGACGCGTGCGGGCGGACGTTGCTGGCCGGCGCCGAGCAGGGCTATCTGTTCTGCCGCGACGGCGCCGGGGCCTTCGCCGCCACGCCCGCGTGCATTGCGCTGACCGCTGGCGGCGACAGCAACGGCGACAGCGTCATCGCCACCGGCATCGCCGCCGACGGCGCGACCGGGCTGGTGGCCAGCGCGCAGGGCGAGATCATCCTGTTCTCGATCGCCTCCGGACAACCGACGGCGCTGGCGCGCTGGCAGTTGCCCACGCACGTCAGCGTCCATGCCGCGGTGCTGTCCGGCAATGGGCGCCGGGCCTATGTCGGTGCCAGCGACGGCACGCTGTACGCGTTCGACGTGGCGACGTTCCAGCATGCGTCCGCGCCCGCGCCGGCCTGGACCGCGACGGTGCCCGAGGGCGCGACGACCATCTACGGGTTGGCCTGCGACCGTGCCGGCGACAAGGTCGCGATCGCCGGCAACCTCAAGGGCGGCGGCGTCGTTGCCGTGTACGCCGATGCCGGCACCGCGGCGACGCTGCAGTGGACCGCGCACAGCGCGCATTCGCCCAACTGCCTGGCGTTCGACCCGGGCGGACAGTGGCTGGGGCTGGCCGATGGCCATCCCGACGCCACGCCTGGCGCGTTCACGCTCTGGAACGCGATCGACGGCACCCTGCAATGGTCCTATGGCACGGACAACATGAGTTGGCCGATCCGTCTGTGCAGCGGTGCGACGGTGGTGGTGGGCGGCAGCGACGACAGCACGGTCAGGGCGTTCGCCGGCCCCGGTTCGGCCATCGGCCGTGGCCGGCAGGAGGCCGATGGATGACCGGCTGGGACGCCGAGGCGCCGTCTCGCACGCGCGCCGCGGCGCCGCGCCGTCCCGCCGCGCTGCTGGTGCTGTCGGCCGTGCTGGTGGTGGCGTGGCTGGCGGTCTTCGAGTTGGCGCGGGTGCTGGACTATCAGCCGCATGCGAGCCTGTGGTTTCCGCCGGTGGCGGTGACGTTGGCGACGTTCATGGTGCTGGGCTGGCGCGGCGCGCCGGCGATCGCCATCGCCTGCGTGCTGGCCACGCTGCTCAGCTTCTATCGCACGAGCGCTCATCCCGCCGTCCCCGACCGAGCGGTCCTGTCGTATGCACTGCTGTTCACCGCGCAACAGTTCTGCGTCTGGGGCGGGCTGGCCTGGCTGCTGCGTCGCGTCGGCCGGGTTGTGTCCTCGAGCAGCCTGCCGCGCGCGGTCACCTGCTTCATCCTCGGGGGCGGGGTGGCCTCGTTGCTGTCCGCCTGCCTGGGCGGTGCGGGGCTGGTGGTCACCGGCGCCATCGACCTGCCGAGCATGCTGGCGCAGTTGATCCCGTGGGCGATCGGCGACTACGCCGGCCTGCTGGCGCTCGGCCCGCTGGCGATCGTCGCGGTGCTGCGTCTGGCCGAGCGGCTGCAGATCGTGCCGCAGCCAGGTATTCCGCGCTTGTCGGGGATGATCGAACCGGCCGGAAGCGTCTCTGCCTACCTGGTCAAGCTCGCGCTGCTGCTCGGCGTCACTCTGACAGTGATGGCGCTTGCGGCGGTGTTGCCGCGGCAGCCGGCGGTGGTCTTCGCGCTGTTCGTGGTGGTGGTGATCCAGTTGTGGATCGTGCATACCCACGGGATGCTGCAGGCGCTGACGGCAATCGCCGCCTTCAGCCTGCTGATCGCCGTCGCCACGCCGTTGCTGCGGCTCGAGGCGCAGGCGCTCGCGCTGCAGTTCGCCATGATCAGCCTGGCGGCGAACAGCTACTTCGGCCTGGCCGTTCCCGGGCTCTACGCCGACAACACGCGGCTGCGCCATGCGCTGGTGCGCGATCCGGTGACCGGGGCGCTGTCGCGGACCGGATTCCTGGAGCAGGTGCTCAACGATCTGCAACTGGCTGCGCAGGATCCGCGTCCACTGGCGGTGATCGTCGCCGACATGGACAACCTCAAGGCGATCAACGACCAGTTCGGACATGCCGCCGGCGATGCGGCCTTGCGCGCCTTCGTCAAGCGCTGCCGCCACTGTCTGCGGCCGGGGCAGTTGCTCGGGCGCCGCGGCGGCGACGAGTTCGCGCTGTACCTGCCGCTGACCACGCCGGAGCGGGCGGACGCGTTGATCGACACGTTGCGCGCGGCGCTTGCCAAGCCTGGCGAGGACGACGGGTTTGCGACCGGGCTGTCGGCCAGCTTCGGCCTGGCCCTGTGCCACCGCCGGGATCTGGACGCGGAGGCGCTGGAGGAACTGCTCGAACGCGCCGACGCGGCGATGTACGCGGACAAACGGCAGCACCGCACCGTGGCCGTTCGCTGATTGTTCCCCTTCTCCCGCGGACCATGGCCCCCTTCTCGGGCGAAGGGGCCCAAAAGGCGGATGAGGGGAGGACGAAGCCTCATGGTCTTGTTTCAGCGACACGCTTCGCGCCGGAGCCTCACCCCAACCCCCGCTCCGCGCCCCGGCCCGCGCTTGCGGCGCGGGCGCGCCAGGGTGCGCGCGCCAGCGGCGCGCAAGCGGCACCCCGTCGCCCCGGAGGGAGAGGGGCTTTGGCTCCCTTCTCCCGTTGGGAGAAGGTGCCCCGCAGGGGCGGATGAGGGGGCGGTCAGCCAGGAATGCCACACATGCCAGTAGATAACCCGTACGCCGCCCCTGCCGCCGCGCTGCCTGACGCCGCGCCCGCTGTCGCCCCCATCGATCCCCTGTCCACGCTGTTCGCGCCATCGGCAACCAAGTTGGCCTTGCTGTGCGCGACCAGCTTCGGCTGGTATGCGTTGTACTGGTTCTACCGCAACTGGCGCGCGTTGCGCCTGCTGTCCGGGCGCCGGCGGGTCTCGCCGGTGTGGCGGTCGGTGTTCTCGCTGCTCTGGGTGTTCGCCTGCTTCCGCGGGCTGGAACGCACCATCGGCGTGCAGGGTGGCGCGCTGGTTGGCTGGCTGGGGCCGGCGCTGGCCTATGTCTGCCTGAGCCTGCTGGGCGCGTGGCCCTCGGCGCTGTCGCTGCTGACGCTGTTGAGCTGGACGCCGGTGCTGCTGGTCAACCAGCGTCTGGCCCGCTTCAAGCAGGCACGCGGCCTGCCGCGCAGCCCGGCCGAACGGTTCAACGCCTGGACCTGGACGTGGCTGGCGATCGCCGGGCCAGTAGCGCTGCTGGTGATGGTGGGGATGGTGGTGGCGATCGCCGGGGTGCAGCACCACATCAAGGTCGACTTGCCGACTCGATAGGCTGGCGTTGGCTGGCGGAGCACGCTGAGCGTTCGCCCATGCAACCGTCGCCATGCACGCAGCCATCAAAGTTTCATGTGCAACCACCTCCCGGCTGGTGTCTAATACCGCCCCCCACGCCGTGCCCCCTCCCGTGAGCCTTCCCGATTCCGATCTGCGTCCGGACCTGGACCCGTTGCCCGACGACGGCACCGTCGTCACCGCCGGGCCGCTGACCCCGCCGCCGGATTCGGCCGGCACCGTGCAGGATGCGCGCGCGCTGCGTCACAGCGTGGCCGAGGACGTGCAGGGCATGTTGCTGGCGACCCTGGTGGCCTCGCTGGGCCTGGCGGTGTTCGCCCATGGCGGCTTGATGATCGGCGGCATGGCCGGCGTGGCCTTCCTGCTGCACTACGCGCTGGGCTGGAACTTCGGACTGATGTTCGTGCTGGTCAACCTGCCGTTCTACTGGCTGTCGGTGCGGCGCATGGGCTGGGAGTTCACCCTCAAGACCTTCGCCGCGGTGGCCGCCTGCGGCCTGTTGACCGACCTGCTGCCACGCTGGGCGCAGTGGGCGACGATGACGCCGCTGTTCTCGGCGCTGGTCGGCGGCGCGCTGGTCGGGCTCGGCATCCTGTTCTTCATCCGTCACCGCGCCAGCCTCGGCGGCGTCGGCATCCTCGCGGTCTACCTGCAGCGCAGCCGCGGCTGGAGCGCGGGCAAGGTGCAGATGAGCTTCGACGCGGCGTTGATGGCGGTGGCGTTCTGGCTGCTGGCGCCGCAGCAGGTGCTGTACTCGGCGATCGGTGCGGTGGTGCTGAGCCTCGTGCTGATGTTCAACCACCGCTCTGGCCGCTACATGGGCGTGTGAGAGCTGCAGCAGATCGTCGTCGCGCAAGGCGCTGGTGCGTATGACCGCATCGCCGCAAATCCGCATGATGCGAAATGTCCCTCAACCGTCGCCGTCGCTGTCGCCGCGCGCCGGGCACGGCGTCGGCACGCCCAGCCGTTGCGCCAGGCGCCGTGCGTCGAATGGCGCATGCACCTTCATGTCGTTGTCGAAGTAGCAGTACACGTCGCGGCGTACCCGCGCCTGGGCGCGTGGGCCGACCCGCTGCGCGTCGGTGGGCTCGCTGCCGCGGTGCCAGGCCTCGATGCGCCGGGCCCAGGTGTCGAGGGCCTTGTCGTCGTAGCCGCTGGCATAGAGCTGCGCATCGCCGTGCAGGCGCAGGTACAGGAAGTCGGCGGTCACGTCTTCCAGGTACGGCCACTTGCCGGCGGTATCGGCCTGCACCAGCGCCACGCGGTGCTTGCGCAGCAAGGCCACCGCCTCCGGCGTGGCGAAGCTGGGATGGCGCACTTCCAGCGCATGGCGCAGGCGCCGATTGCGGTCGATCTGCAGCAGGCTGCGGTCGCGCATGCGTGCAGCGTCGCGCTTGCGCGCCAGCGCCAGGGCGGCCTCGCTGGTGCGCGGCAGCAGCGCCAGGAAGGTGTCCAGCAGGTCGTGGTCGAAGGCCAGCGACGGCGGCAACTGCCATAGCAGCGGCCCCAGCTTCGGCCCGAGCGCGAGCAGGCCGGAGGCGAAGAAATTGGCCAGCGGCTGCTCGCAGTCGCGCAGCCGCTTCAGGTGGGTGACGAAGCGCGGACCCTTGACCGCGAACACGAAGTCGCGCGGCGTGGCGTCGTGCCAGGCGGCATAGCTTTTCGGGGTCTGCAGCGAATAGAACGAGCCGTTGAGTTCCACCGAGCGGAAGCACTGCGCGGCGTATTCCAACTCCCGCCGCTGGATCAGGTCGGACGGGTAGAAGACGCCGCGCCAGCGCGGATAGCGCCAGCCGGAAATGCCGATGCGCAAGGCCATGCGCCGACCATGCCGGCGGCCTCGTGCAGCGCCCGTGCAGGCCGCGGCAAGGCGGCGTCGTGCCGGTCCGCGCGTCGCGGTGGCCTCAGCCGGCGCGCATCCACGGCGGATCCATCTGCGCGATGCGGGCGAACGCCGGGCAGTCCTCGCGGTGCGCGCCGGGCAGGTAGCCCAGGCTCATCAGGAACTCGCCGGTGATCTCGCCGCCGGTGAAGCGGAAGGTGCGCTTGAACAGCTTGATCCACTCGGCCTTGCTGCGCGGATGCTGCGCGTCCAGCCACGCGGCGAAGCTGCCGTGGCTGGCCCGCAGGCCCTGGATCACCTGCGCGTTGTGGATCGCGGCCTGCACCTTGAGCCGGTTACGGATGATGCCGGCGTCGCCGAGCAGGCGCAGCACGTCTGCCTCGCCGAAGGCCGCCACCGTGTCCACGTCGAACCCGGCGTAGGCGGCGCGGAAGCCGGCGCGCTTCTTCAGCATCAGCTCCCAGCTCAATCCGGCCTGGTTGATCTCCAGCACCAGCCGCTCGAACAGGTTGGCTTCGGCGCGTTGCGGCACGCCGTACTCGTGGTCGTGGTAGTGGCCGTGCACCGGGTGCCCGGGGGCGATATCGCAATAGCTGCTCATGCGGCGGACATCCGTCAATCGGTCTGGTCGTTGGGGTCGGCAGGGTACACCTCGGTACGCCGGGTCCCGGGCAGTTGCAGGTCGGGCCAGCGCCGCGGCAGCAACTGCAGCTTGCCGTCGCGCAACGCCTGGTAAAGCGCATCGGCGTTGTCGCCGCGGCGCGGGAAGAAGTGGGTTCGCGCCACGTCGCTCCAGCCGTTGCCCACGTCGGTGTGGATGCGGCATTCGACGCCGTAGCCGACGCTGGCGTCGCACAGCAGCACGTCGTCGTGGCCATCGCCGTCCAGGTCGCGGCGCAGCGCCACGCACTGCGCGCCCTCGCGTCGGCAGTTGCCGTCCTCGATCTTTCCGGCCAGCAGTGCCTGCCACCACGCGGCGCCGGGGTCGGCGCTGCCCGCGGCCAGCGCGATGCGCTGGCGCACCTGCAGCGGATCGGCGCTGCGCGGTGCATCGTCGTTGTCGCCGCCCCAGCGCTGCTGGCGCTGCAGCATGCGCTGCAGGCGCTCGCGCTGCACCGGGTCGTCGGCGAACGCAGGCACTTCGCGCAGCGATTGCACGGCGCGGTAGCCGCGGCGGCCGCTGTCGAAGCGCAGGTAGGCCAGATCCAGTTGCGCCGCGCTGGTGCGGCCGTCGGCCAGGCGCTGCAGCTGGTTGCCGACGACGATGCGGTAGGGGTCCAGCAGCGGCGAGCAGGCCGCCAGTGCCAGGCCGATCACCACCCATGACAGCACCCGGTTCACCGGCGCCAGTGGCTGCAGCCAGCGCGCACCCGGCCGCAGCACCGCCCAGGCATAACCGCATGCGTAGCCGCAGGCGACCACCGCGACCAGCACCCCGGCAAAGCGCTCGGTACTCCAGCCGTACTGCCCGATGCGCAGCCACAACGCGTACAGCGCCAGCCCTGAATACAGCGGCAGGCTCAGCAGCCCGGCGTCGATCACCCGTTGCAGCCAGGCCGGGTAGGGCACGTCGGCCGTGCCGTCCTGGTACACCGCATTGACGAAGACCACCAGCGTGGCCACCACCGCGATCAGGATGCTGGCTGCGGCGCGGGTCTCCCACAGCGTCTGCAGGCCGGTGAACGGCAGGCTCAACGCGAACAGCACCGCCACGAATGCCAGCAGCGGCAGCAGCCCGGTGCAGATCGCGAACAGGATCTGCCGCATCACCTGCACCGCACGCTGTTGGGTGCGGCCGATCAGGATGCCCAGGCCGAACATGGTGCCGGTGGCCAGGTAGATGAAGGCCGTCTGCCGGAACAGGTCGTAGAACAGGGTCAGCTTGACCAGCGCGAACAAGGCGCCCCACAGCCATAGCACCAGCCAGCAGATCCCCACGAACAGCAGCGCCAGCGCCAGGGTCAGCGCGTTCTGCCAGGCGTGTTCGAACAGGTCGCGGTACGGCGCCTGCCAGCGCCCGTGCTGCAGCCGGCACTGCAGCCACGGCAGCAGCACGAACATCGCCAGCGCCACGGTGGCACCGAACGGGCCCAGCACCTGGCCGGGGCGCAGGCCGGGCGCGCCGGTGGCGTTCCAGACCGCCCAGGCGGACAGGGCCGTCACCAGCACCGCCAGCGCGATGGTGTGCTGCCACAGGCGCGGCGCGCCCAGGTGCCGCACCGACAGCAGGGTCATGGTCGGCACGGTCAGCACCAGGGTGTACCAGCACACCTGTCCGCCCAGGGAGCCGAACGGCCACAGGCCGCTCTCGGCGCCGCGCTGCGCCAGGTACAGCAGCGCGCCTTGCAGCAAGGCCACCAGCACGATGAAGGCGCGGGTCTGGCGTGGCAGGTCGGGGGGCGTGTCCATGCGTGCTTGCTCCTGGGCGATCGGTCGGGGCCGCGATCGGGCGGATTATGGCAGCCCGCCGCAGCCCGGCGCAGCGCGCATGCGGGAGGGACGATAGAATGGGGCCATGTCCGCTTTGCCCACGCCTCTGGCCAACCAACTGCTGATCGCGCTGCCGGCGCTGTCCGATCCCAACTTCGCCCGCAGCGTGGCGCTGATCTGCCAGCACGATGAGAACGGCGCGATGGGCGTGGTGGTCAACCGCGCCTCCGAATACACGCTGGGCGAAGTGCTGGAACAGATGGGCATCGAAACCATCGACGCCGTGCTGCGCGAGCAGGTGGTACTCAGCGGCGGGCCGGTGCATCCGGAACGCGGCTTCGTCATCCACGACGGCGCGCACGGCTGGGATTCCAGCCTGGCGTTCGCCGACGGCCTGTTCCTGACCACCTCGCGCGACGTGCTCGAGGCGATGGCGCGCGGCGAAGGGCCGCGCAATGCGGTGGTCGCGCTGGGCTGCGCCGGCTGGGGCGCCGGCCAGCTGGAATACGAACTGGGCGAGAACAGCTGGCTGACCGCGCCGGCCGACGCCGAATTGCTGTTCGAACTGCCGCTGGAGCGGCGCTGGCAGACCGCGGCCGGGCGCATCGGCGTGGACCTGTTCCGCCTCACCGACTACAGCGGGCATGCCTGAGTCCGGCCTGCCCGAGCCTGGCGCGCCGGCGCCCGCCAGCGCCGCGCCCGCGACGATCCGCCGCGACGGCACCGTGCTCGGTTTCGACGTCGGCCACCGCCGCATCGGCGTGGCCGTCGGCAGCCCGTTCGGCAACGGCGCGCGGGCGCTGGCGGTGATCGACGTGCACGCGCAGGGGCCGGACTGGCCGGCGCTGGATCGCCTGCATGCCGAATGGCGGCCGCACGGCCTGGTGGTCGGCGATCCGCTCACCCTCGACGGCGCCGACCAGCCCAACCGCAAGCGCGCGCATGCCTTCGCCCGCGAACTCGGCGCGCGCTACCGCCTGCCGGTGGTGCTGGTCGACGAACGCTCCAGTTCGGTCGAGGCCGCGCAACGCTTCGCGGTGGACCGTGCCGCCGGCCGCAAGCGCCGCCGCGACGCCGCCGCGCTGGACGCGGTGGCCGCCGCGGTGATCGTGGAGCGCTGGCTGGCCGCGCCCGACGACGCCCTTCCCCCTCCCTGATCCACTGCCCGGACCTGCCATGACTGATCCGCAACTCGATTCGAACGGGCGCCTGCGCCACCTGCTGACCCTGGAAGGGCTGCCGCGCGCCACGCTGCTGCAACTGCTGGACCGCGCCGGACAGATCCGCGACGCGGCGGTGGGCCGGGTCGGCAAGCGCAGCGTGCTGGCCGGCACCGCGGTGTGCACGCTGTTCTTCGAACCGTCCACGCGCACCCGCAGCTCGTTCCAGCTGGCCGCGCAGCGGCTCGGTGCCGACGTGCTGAACTTCGACGCCTCCACCTCGTCCACGCGCAAGGGCGAGACCGCGCGCGACACGCTGAAGAACCTCGAAGCGATGGGCGTGCGCGGCTTCGTCGTGCGCCACCCCGAGGACGGTGCAGTGGAGCGCCTGGCCGAGGCGGCGGGCGAGGGCACCGCGCTGATCAACGCCGGCGACGGCCGCAGCGCGCATCCCACCCAGGGCCTGCTCGACATGCTGACCCTGCGCCACGCCAAGGGCGGCGACTTCTCCAAGCTCAAGCTGGTCATCGTCGGCGACGTCAAGCATTCGCGGGTGGCGCGCTCGGACCTGCATGCGCTGCGCACCCTCGGTGCCGGCGAAGTGCGGGTGTGCGGCCCGCGCGCGCTGCTGCCCGACGACGACACCCTGGACGGCTGCGTGGTCGGCGAGGACTTCGACGCCATGCTCGACGGCGTGGACGCGGTGATGATGCTGCGCCTGCAGCGCGAACGCATGGAGGAAGGCCTGGTGACCTCGCTGGAGGATTACCACGGCGTGTACGGTCTGACCGCCGAGCGCCTGCGCCGCGCGTCAAAGGACGCGGTGGTGCTGCACCCGGGCCCGATCAACCGCGGTGTGGAGATCACCGACGAGGTCGCCGACGGCGCCCAGTCGTGCATCCTGCGCCAAGTCGCCAACGGCGTGGCGGTGCGCATGGCGGTGCTGGAGACCTTGCTGGGCTGAGCGCTGGCGCTTCGCACTCTCGTAGGAGCGGCTTCAGCCGCGACGAGCATTCCCGGCTCTCTGTCGCGGCTGAAGCCGCTCCTACAGGACACGTCCGGTCGCGACGGGATGTGCCCTGAGCCGCCTCTGAGGCGGCATCACGCCCGCAGGTGGCGATCGGCACATCCGCGCCACCGCGATTCGGCCTACCATCGGTGGCGATCCTCCCCACGGACGTCACCATGATTCCTGTTCTGCGCCGCGCTGCGTTCGCCGCGGCCTGTTTTTCCCTTGTCGCCGCCGCTCAGACCAATGCAGCCACTGCTGCTGCCGCGGATGGCGCCGGCGCCTACGATCCGCAGGCGCTGTTCGCGCCGTTGCAACTGCCGCAGCCGGCCAACGCCTACCGCAGCGGCGGCGGCGTGCCCGGCCCGCAATACTGGCAGAACCGCGCCGACTACGACCTGCACGCCACCCTGGAGCCGGCCACGCATACGCTGCGTGGCCAGGAGACCATCACCTACAGCAACCGCAGCCCGGACACGCTGGACGTGCTGTGGCTGCAGTTGGACCAGAACCTGTACCGCGCCGATGCCCGCGGCCGTACGCTGCGCGCCGCGCGTGCCGACCGACCCGCGCCGCAGAGCACCGATGGCGTCCGCATCGCCAAGGTGGAACTGGAGCAGGGCGGCAAGCGCGTGCCGGCGACCTTCCTGATCGACGACACGCGCATGCGCGTGGACCTGCCGCAACCGCTGGCCAGCGGCAAGGCGCTGAAGCTGCACATCGACTACGCCTATACCGTGCCCGGCACCTGGGGTGGCCGCACCGCGGTCACGCCCACCCCTGATGGCGACATCTACGAGATCGCGCAGTGGTATCCGCGCATGGCGGTGTACGACGACCTGCGCGGCTGGGACACCCAGCCCTACCTGGGCGCGGAGTTCTACCTGGAGTACGGCGATTTCGACTACGCGGTGACGGTGCCGTGGAACTATCTGGTGGCCGGTTCCGGTGAACTGGTGAATCCGGCGCAGGTACTCACCGCCACCCAGCGCCAGCGCCTGGCGCAAGCGGCCGCCAGCGACACGACGGTGACCATTCGCGGTGCCGATGAAGTGGGCAACCCGGCCAGCCGGCCCAGCGCCAGCGGCACCCAGACCTGGCGCTTCCACATGGACCACACCCGCGATGTGGCCTTCGCTGCTTCGCCGGCCTTCGTCTGGGACGCGGCGCGGATCAACCTGCCCGCGGGCAAGCACGCGCTGGCGATGTCGGTGTATCCGCGCAGTGCGGTCGGCAGCGACAAGTGGGGCCGCTCCACCGAGTTCGTGAAGGCTTCGATCGAGCACTTCTCGCAGTGGTATCCGTACCCGTGGCCGGCGGCGGTGAACCTGGGCGGCCACGGCGCCGGCATGGAGTATCCGGGCATCGTCTTCGACGACATGGAGGACGGCGGCAAGCAACTGTTCTGGATCACCGCGCACGAACTGGGCCACGGCTGGTTCCCGATGATCGTCGGCTCCAACGAGCGCCGCCACGCGTTCATGGACGAGGGCTTCAATACCTTCATCGACGTCTATGCCTCCGACGCGATCAACCATGGCGAATTCGCGCCCAAGCGCGATGGCGAGTACGCGCCCGGCGGCGGCAACCCGGTGGACGAGATCCTGCCGCTGCTGGCCGACGCGAAAGCGCCGACCCTGCTCGACCGCGCCGATGCCACCAGCGAGACCTACCGGCATCCGCTGACCTACTTCAAGGGCGCGCTGGGCCTGGTGCTGTTGCGCGAACAGATCCTCGGGCCGGCGCGCTTCGATCCGGCGTTCCGCAAGTACATCGCCACGTGGGCATACAAGCATCCCACGCCGTCGGATTTCTTCCGGCTGATGGAGAGCGAGTCCGGCGAGGACCTGAGTTGGTGGTGGCGCGGCTGGTACTTCAACAACTGGCAGCTGGACATGGGCGTGCGCGCGGCCGCCTACGTCGACCACGACCCGGCCAAGGGCCTGCTGGTGACCTTGCGCAGCCGCCAGAAGCTGGTGATGCCGGCGACCTTGCGCATCGACTTCGCCGACGGCAGCCATCTGGACCAGCGCGTGCCGGTGGAGACGTGGATGCAGCAGACCCAGCCGCAGATCCGCGTGCCGAGCACGCAGAAGGTGCTGCACGTGACCCTGGATCCGGATCACGTGCTGCCCGACGCCGACCGCAGCGACAACCGCCTCGATACGGTGAGCTGATCGCGCCGCGGCCATCCGCGCCGTCGTCGGCGTCGGATGGCCGGCGCAAACGTGCTGCGGCCGCAACATTCGCCGCCGCGTGCCGCCGGCGTGGGCTTGTCCCGATGCAGTGCCCCGGCGGCGATGCCGATGCGTGCGATGCGCGTGCGTTCGCCGTCATTGCCGACGCCCTGTGCCCAACGCGGCGCGCGTGTAGACAGCCTGTCCCTGGCTGTCGCTGTCTGTCTCCTGCGGACCGTGGGTGTCCGCTTGTCCTGTCCCACGCGGCGAACGGGGCGGAGGGTTCCAGTTCGGCATCGCGGCGATTGCGTGGGCCACAGCGCGCATTCCAAGAATGCCGCCGGCCCCCACGCCCCGTGCCGGCGCATGCGCGCACCGCCATGCGTCCTGCACTCATCGCGACAGATGGGAGAAACATCATGCAGCAGCAATTCCGCATGGGCGCACTGGCGCTCGCGCTGGCCGTCGCCGCCACCCCGGCCTTCGCCGGCCCGGTCGGCTACGGGGCCAACACCACCGGCGGCGGCAGTGCCATCCCGGTCAACGTCGCCACGATGGAGGCGATGCAGGCGGCGATCGACAACTACGCAGGTTCCGGCGGCCTGGTGCTCAACTACACCGGTACCTTCAACTACGCCGGCATCACCGACGTGTGCACGCAATGGAAGCTGCCGGCCAAGACCGTGCAGATCAAGAACAAGCGCGACATCACCATCAAGGGCGCCAACGGGTCCTCGGCCAACTTCGGCGTGCGCGTGGTCGGCAACGCGCACAACGTCATCATCCGCAACATGACCATCGGCCTGCTGCCAGGCGGCGAGGATGCCGATTCGATTTCGCTGGAGGGCAATTCCAGCGGCCAGCCGTCCAACATCTGGGTGGACCACAACACCATCTTCGCCTCGCTGACCAAGTGCCCCGGCGCCGGCGACGCCTCCTTCGACGGCGGCATCGACATGAAGAAGGGCGTCAACCACGTCACCGTGTCGTACAACTACATCCACGACTACCAGAAGGTCGCGCTCAACGGCTACAGCGACAGCGACACCCAGAACGCCGCCGCGCGCACCACCTACCACCACAACCGCTTCGAGAACGTGGAATCGCGCCTGCCGCTGCAGCGGCGCGGGCTGAGCCACATCTACAACAACTACTTCAACAACGTCTTCACCTCCGGCATCAACGTGCGCATGGGCGGGGTGGCGCTGATCGAAGCCAACTACTTCGAGAACATCAAGAACCCGGTCACCTCGCGCGACAGCAGCGAGATCGGCTACTGGGACCTGATCAACAACTACGTCGGCAGCGGCATCAGCTGGACCGCGCCGGAGAGCACCAGCAAGCCCTACGCCAACGCCACCACCTGGATCTCGTCCAAGACCTATCCGGAGCCGTTGGGCTATCTGTACACGGCGATCCCCGCCGCGCAGGTCAAGGCCAAGGTCATCGCCACCGCGGGCGCCGGCACCAACCTGGCCGAATGAGACGCGCTGCCTCCGCATGCCGGGGTGCGGAGGCAGTCGTGGTCCTGTTATATATCCGTCACACAATGTGTGCCGTTTGCGGCATTTATAGGCTGCGGCGCGAAAGCCCCAAAACGGTGCGTTCGGCGCTGCGCTCTTAGCCTGGGAGCGCTATGGGTAGATTGTTTCACATGGATTTGACGCTATTGAGCGACTGCGGGTGCTGCCGTACACGCCGCGGTCACGATGCTGAGGGGCTTCAAAAAGTGTGCTCAGTTACGCATCAAGAATCGCGGGCGGCCGCCGCTACATAAAGCGAGTCCCCGCACGTGACATCCCCGAGGCGGTCGGTGCTGGAAGTGTCTTCGTCTTCTTCTCCGTCGCATCGCGTCCCAGGCCTTCCGCCTGGCAGTGTCGTGCGCGATCCCAGGTCGTGACGCGGGGCTCCCCCCATTCTCACTCGGTACCCCATCCATGATCGGTTTCCTGCAGCGCTACAACGTCGGGACGCGGCTCGCGTCCGCCTTCGGCGTCCTTATCCTGCTGTCCTGCGCCCTCGTCGGCGCCGGCCTGCTGACGTTGAAACAGTCACGCGACATGATGGATACCATCGTCAATCGGCGCATGCAGATCCTCGATTACACCGGCGAAATGCGCAACGCCAGCGCGTTGATCGCGATCAATCTGCGCAACATCGTGCTGCCAACCACGCGTGAGGAGAACGAGCGCTTCGCCAAGGTCGTCGACGAGCAGCGCCGCTACTACGGCGAGATCCACGACAAGCTCTACGCGATTCCGGTCACCAATGCTGTCGGCGCGCAGATGCGCAAGGCGATCGACGATGCCTACGCGCGGACGCGGGTCGCCAACCAGGAGGTGCTGGATCTGGGCATGCAGGACAAGGACGCCGAGGCGCTGAAGGTGCTGATTGCCCAGGCCGCGCCGGCCACCCAGCGATGGCAGGAGGCGCTCAACGTCTATGCGAACCGGCAGCGCGAACAGGGCGCTCAGGCATATGCGAGCGCCGAAGCAGCCATGGATCGCGGCCGTGCCTTGTTGATCGCAGGCGGCGCCATCGTGGTGCTCGTCAGCGGCCTGCTGGCCTGGCTGATCACCCGCAGCCTGACCCTGCCGCTGACCCGCGCCACCCGCGTCGCCGAGGCCATCGCCAGCGGCAAGCTGGACAACGACGTGCGCACCGACGCCCGCGACGAGACCGGCCGCCTGCTGGTCGCGATGCAGGGCATGCAGCAGCAGGTCAGTAACCTGATCGGTGCGCAACTGGAGATGGCCAAGCGCCACGACGCCGGCGAAGTCAGCCATCGCATCGACGCAGAGGCGTTCCCCGGCGACTACGGGCGCATGGCGGCCGAGACCAATGCGCTGGTGGCCTCGCACCTGGCGGTCAAGACGCGCCTTGCGCAGATCATGGGCCGCTATGCGATCGGCGACCTGTCGCAGGACATGGACCGCCTGCCCGGCGAGGAAGCGGTGTTGAGCCAGACCATGGACGAGGTCAAGGCCAACCTGTCGGCGATGAACGAGCAGATCAAGCAACTGGCCACCTCGGCCGCCGACGGCGACTTCAGCGCGCGCGGCGACGCCGAGCGCTTCCAGTACGACTTCCGGGTGATGGTGGAGAGCCTGAACCAACTGATGGCCACCGCCGACGGCAACCTGCAGGCGCTGTCGACGCTGCTGCAGGCGATCGCGGCGGGCGACCTGACCGCGCGCATGCACGGCGATTTCCGTGGCGTGTTCGCACAGATGCGCGACGACGCCAATGCCACCGCCGAACAACTGGCCGGCATCGTCGGCCGCATCAAGCACTCGGCGGTGTTGATCAATGCCGCGGCCACCGAGATCGCCGCCGGCAACGACGACCTGTCGCGCCGTACCGAGCAGCAGGCCGCCAGCCTGGAAGAGACCGCCGCCTCGATGGAGGAGCTGACCTCCACCGTCCGCCAGAACGCCGAGCACGCGCGTCAGGCCAATCAGCTGGCGGCCGGCGCGGCCTCGGTCGCCGCGCAGGGCGGCAGCGTGGTCGGTGAGGTGGTGACCACCATGAGCGGCATCGAAGCCTCCTCGAAGAAGATCGGCGACATCATCTCGGTGATCGACGGCATCGCCTTCCAGACCAACATCCTCGCGCTCAACGCGGCGGTGGAAGCGGCGCGTGCCGGCGACCAGGGCCGCGGTTTCGCCGTGGTCGCCAGCGAGGTGCGCACCTTGGCGCAGCGCTCGGCCAGTGCCGCCAAGGAGATCAAGAGCCTGATCGACGACTCGGTGAGCCGTGTGGCCGAAGGCTCGGCCCTGGTCGATCAGGCCGGCAAGACCATGACCGAGATCGTGACCTCGGTGCAGCGCGTCACCGACATCATGGGCGAGATCTCGGCTGCGTCGCAGGAGCAGTCGGCCGGCATCGAACAGGTCAACCAGACCGTGACGCAGATGGACGAGAGCACACAGCAGAACGCGGCGTTGGTGGAAGAGGCCAGTGCGGCGGCGCGCTCGATGGAGCAGCAGGCGGTGGAACTGAGCCAGGCGGTCGCGCTGTTCAAGCTGGACGCCTCGGCGGCCGCGCCGTTGGTGCACGCACCGCGTCATCACGCCAACGCGGCACCCGCAGGCAAGCGCAGTGTCCGTGCGGTGGTGGCGAATGCCGCACCGGCGCGGCGTGCGGCGCAGCCCGCCGCGGCGCTGGCGTTGGCTTCGGACAAGGATTGGCAGGAGTTCTGATCCAGAGGTTGTGCTGCATCGGGCGGCGTGGCGCAACGCGCCGCCCGCTCCACACGGCCGGCAGCCACGCTGCTGCCGGCGCCACGGCGCGCTGATCCAGGCGTTTGCTGTTGCAGTCGATGATGCCGTGCCTGCAGGGGCGCGGCGCCTGCGCTCCTGAGAAAGCCGCACCCCATGTGCGCGCGGCACCGTGTGCCGCCCTCAACACCGCCACGCTCACGCGGACGTATAGCCGCATAGCGTGTTGCTGACCTGCGTCATGTTCGCCGCTGCCGCGTGCGTGCGCTTTCGTGCAAAGGGGCATGTGCCGCTTGCACGACCGTATCCGCGCGTCATTGCATGCCCCATCTCTTCCTGTCGATGCTGCGACGCGACTGCGATCGCACTTCTTGTGGGCGTCGCGCGCTTTTGGCATGCCGCGCACCGCGGCCAACGGAAAGTTTTTCCACCTCTCGCCCTTTCATCGCAAGCAAGTGCCATGCCGGCATTTGTAACCCTGCATGCACGCATCTTTCACGCAAAACGGCCGATCCGGCCGCTGCGCGAATGCGCCTTCGACACATCCGTCATCTGCCTGAGGCTGTTCAATAAATTTTCCGCAATCGCCTCTCAAGTCTCTCCGCGGGAAGCCGTTACACCGCCCGCACATTGAGCGGGAAGCGTCATCAAGCGTTTGATTCAGAACGCTTTTTCACGCTCTCTTCATCCCGGTTCCATTCGGACGCACGCACCGGCGGCTGGTCGGCGCGCGTGGTCCCGGCCGCTCCATTGCCCCAGCCATTCCCCCAAACAGGCCTCTTCCATGATTGCATTCCTTCAGCGCTACAACGTTGGCGCCCGGCTCGCCACCGCATTCGGCATCCTCATCCTGCTGTCCTCGGCCCTGGTCGTTGCCGGGCTGCTGACCCTGTTCCAGGCACGCGAACGGCTGGACGGCATCGTCAACCGCAACATCGCCGCCATCCGCGCGTCCAGCGACATGCTCAACGCCAGTTCGGTCGTGGCCATCAATGTCCGCAACATCGTGTTGCCGACCTCGCAAGAGGACAACGTCCGCTTCTCCAAGATCGTGGCCGAGCAACGCGCGCGCTACCAGGAGGCACGCAAGCGGGCGGGCGCCATTCCCAGCGGTGCGCAGAGCCAGGCCGTGCTGGAAGAGGTCGATCGCGCCCGGCAGATGACCGTGGACGTCAACAACCGGGTCATGGATCTGGGCATGCACGACAAGTCGGACCAGGCGCTGGCCCTGCTGATGGCCGAGTCCGCGCCGCTGACGCAGAAATGGCAGGACGCCATCGCCCGCTATGCCGATCTGCAGGCCACGCGCAGCAGCGAAGCCTACGCGGACGCGACGGCGGCGATGGCGCGTGGGCGCGCGATGCTCATCGCCGGCGGCCTGGCGGTGGTGCTGGTCAGCAGCCTGCTGGCGTGGATGATCACCCGCAGCCTCACGCTGCCGTTGGCCCGCGCCACCCGCGCCGCCGAGGCCATCGCCGACGGCCGCCTGGACAACGACGTGGTCACCGATGCGCGCGACGAGCCCGGCCGCCTGCTGCTGGCGATGGGCCGCATGCAGCACCAGCTGCAGCGCTTCTCCCGCGAAACCACGCTGATGATCGAGTTGCACGCCGACAAGGACATCAGTCACCGCATGCCGCAGGACTTCCCCGGCGTCTATGGCGAGCTGAGCAAGGGCATCAACACCATGATGTTCGAGCACCTGGACGCCATCGTCGAGGCGGTCGAGATCCTCAACCAATACGCCAACGGCGACCTGCGCCGCGACGCCCGGCGCCTGCCCGGCAGCCGTGCGGTGCTGCACGAATCGATGGACGCGGCCAAGTCCAGCCTGCTGGCGATCAACACCGAGATCAAGCGCCTGGCCGCTGCGGCCGCCGCCGGCGACTTCAGCGCACGTGGCGATGCCGCCCACTTCCAGTACGACTTCCGGCTGATGGTGCAGGACCTCAACGCGATGATGGAGGTCAGTGACCGCAACCTGGGCAAGCTGTCGGCGTTGCTGCAGGCCATTGCCGCGGGCGACCTGACCGCGCGCATGGACGGCGAGTTCCATGGCGTGTTTGCGACCATGCGCGACGACGCCAACGCCACCGCCGACCAGTTGACCGGCATCGTCGGCCGCATCCAGAGCGCGGCGGTCAGCATCAATGCCGCGGCCAGCGAAATCGCCACCGGCAACGACGACCTGTCGCGCCGCACCGAGCAGCAGGCCGCCAGTCTCGAGGAAACCGCAGCGTCGATGGAAGAGTTGACCTCCACCGTCAGGCAGAACGCCGAGCATGCGCGCCAGGCCAACCAGCTCGCCAGCGGCGCGGCGTCGGTCGCCTCGCAGGGCGGGGCGGTGGTGGGTCAGGTGGTCGCCACCATGAGCGGCATCGAAGCGTCGTCGAAGAAGATCGCCGACATCATCGGCGTGATCGACGGTATCGCCTTCCAGACCAATATCCTGGCGCTCAACGCCGCAGTGGAAGCGGCACGTGCGGGCGAGCAGGGCCGCGGCTTTGCCGTGGTCGCAAGCGAAGTGCGCACCCTTGCGCAGCGCTCGGCCAATGCCGCCAAGGAGATCAAGGGCCTGATCGACGACTCGGTGAGCCGCGTCGCCGAAGGCTCGGCGCTAGTCGACCAGGCCGGCAGCACCATGCAGGAGATCGTCGCATCGGTGCAGCGCGTCACCGACATCATGGGCGAGATCTCGGCCGCGTCGCAGGAACAGTCCGCCGGCATCGAACAGGTCAACCAGACCGTGACGCAGATGGACGAGAGCACGCAGCAGAACGCGGCGCTGGTGGAAGAAGCCACGGCGGCCGCACGTTCGATGGAGCAGCAATCGGTGGAGCTGACCCAGGCGGTGGCGCTGTTCAAACTGGAGGGCGCGCCCGTGGCAGCGCCGTCGCCAGTGCAGTCGCCACGCGGCAGGAGCGTGACGCCTGTGGCCACGCGCAGCCCGCGCCCGCTGGCTGCGGCAGCGGCTGCCCCGGCACGACGCGCGCCGTCGTTCGCGGCGGCGGTGGCGCTGGACAAGGATTGGCAGGAGTTCTAAGTCGCAACGGTCCGGGACCCGGACTGCTGTTGCGCTTGCGCGGCCGCCTTCTTTGGAAGGCGGCCGCCTACGTTTGGCGATCGGGCGATCGGCGACGTGGCCCGATTCGGGTACCAGCGGCCAGCGGCCGCCGGTCGACGGCCATTGGCCACGTCGCGGCCGCAGGCTGCGGCCGCGACGCACAGCTGGCGCTTACTGCGGCGGCTTGGTCTGCGGGCTCTTGATCACGTACGAGGTGATGTACTCGCCGTTGGAGCCGTAGACCACCACGATGGTGGTGTTGGCGTCGCGGTAGACCACCGTGGCGTTGCACGGGCAGCTCGCCGCGGCGGTGACCATGCCCAGCGGCTGGTTCTTCGCATCGTTGACCGCGATCATCTGCTCCTCGGCGGCTGTGCCGATCGGCAGCCGTGCCTCGGTGCCCGGCGTGGCGGTGAGCACGGTGATGACCTCGTCCTTCAACGAGTTGATCTGCACGAAACGCAGGCCGGCCTTCTCGAACGTGTAGACCTTGAACAGCGGCGACAGGCTGACGTTCTGCTTGCCGATGGGCAGGCGTTCGCCCATGCCCTGGATGGCATCGGCGGCGTTCAGCGGTGCGCGCTCGGCGGCCTGCAGGCAGGGCACGGCCAGCGCGGCCGCCAGCATCGTCAGCGTCAGTAGCGGTTTGATCATGGTGTCTCTCCTTGTCTGGATGTACGGACCTGTACGCCATGGGACGAGCGGCAGCCGTGGTCCTTTCCGGCCGGAGCGCCCGCAACGGGCCGTCTCCCGGTCCGTCGTCGCCTGCCGTCCTCCTGGCTCCGCGTGTGCGCCCTCATCGGCAGGTGCGGAGATAGGAGACTTTGCTGGCGTCGAGTTCAGTATTTCTGACGTTAGTATCGCTGTCAATATGCAAAATCACAGTGATCCGAGAAATTCGCCGTTGCTTCGGATGTAAGGTGATTCCGTACTTTCCGCAGCCTGGTTGGCGCTGGCGTGTTGCCGGGCAAGCCGTAATGCCGGGACCGTGTTCGCCCGCACGCAGCGGGCGGTCTCCCATCGCGGCCGCGTGCGCGGATCCGCGCTGCGTTGCAGCAGCCATTCCGCGGCGGCGGGCCGATCCGCGCTCCCGGGCGGCCAAACACGGGCGCAGCCGCACGCCGCCGCCGTCAGCCTGTATCGTGTCGCGTTTTCCGCACCCGACCGAGCCGATGCCGCATCCGTCCGCGCCTGTCCCGCCCGCCGCCGCACCCGCCTTGCGCCATGCGCTGAAACCGCGGCAACTGATCATGATGGGATTGGGCAGCGCGATCGGCGCCGGCCTGTTCCTGGGTTCCGGCGTCGGCGTGCACGCCGCGGGGCCGGCGGTGCTGATTTCCTACCTGGTCGCCGGCGCGCTGGTGATCATCGTGATGAACGCGCTGGGCGAGATGGCGGCGGCCAAGCCGGCCAGCGGCGCGTTTTCGGTGTACGCCGCCGACGCGATGGGGCCGACCGCCGGCGCCACCGTGGGCTGGCTGTGGTGGCTGCAGCTGGTGATCGTGATCGCCGCCGAGGCGGTGGGTGCCGCCGGCCTGCTGGCGACGGTGTGGCCGGGCTTGCCGGTGCCGCTGGCCGCGATCGCGTTCATGGCCGCGTTCACTGCGATCAACCTGCTGGGCGTGCGCAACTTCGGCGAGTTCGAATTCTGGTTCGCCATCCTCAAGGTGGCGGCGATCGTCGGCTTCATCCTGGTCGGCGTGGCCTTGCTGGCCGGCTGGTTGCCGGGGGTGGCCTCGCCGGGCCTGTCCAACGTCACCGGCAACGGCGGCTTCGCGCCGAAGGGCATGGCCGGCATCGGCGCCGCGCTGCTGGTGGTGGTGTTCGCGTTCGGCGGCACCGAGATCGTGGCGGTGGCCGCGGCCGAGACCGCCGACCCGGAGCGCAGCATCGCCCGCGCCATCCGCACCGTCGCCTGGCGCATCCTGGTGTTCTACATCGGCTCGCTGAGCGTGATCATCGCGGTGGTGCCGTGGCAGAGCCAGGCGCTGAGCTCGCCGTTCGCGGCGGTGCTGCAGGTGGCCCGGATTCCCGGCGCCGCCACTGGCATCACCCTGATCGCGGTGATCGCGCTGCTGTCGGCGCTCAACGCCAATCTGTACGGCGCCTCGCGGATGATCTTCTCGCTGGCCCAGCGCGGCGAAGCGCCGCGCGCACTGGCCGCGTCCAGTCGCCAACAGGTGCCGTGGCTGGCGGTGCTGGCCAGCGTGCTGTTCGGCTTCGTCGCCGCGGTGCTGGAGTTGCTGTATCCCAACCGGGTGCTGCCGGTGCTGCTGAACATCGTCGGCGCCACCTGCCTGCTGGTGTGGACGATCTCGCTGCTGTCGCAGCTGATCCTGCGCGCGCGTGCCGACCGCGCCGGCACCCGCCTGCCGTTCCGCATGCGCGGCTATCCGGTGCTCACCGTGCTGGCGCTGGCGATCCTGGCATTGATCTTCGGCCTGCTGGTGGCCTCGCCGGACACCCGCACGCAGTTCCTGTCGATGGCGGCGCTGACTGCGGCCATCGCCCTGGTCAGCGGCGTGGCGCGGCGGTTGCGCGCGGGGTAGGGCGCGCGCGCTCCATCGGGAGCGTCGTGCCTTGGTGGGAGGGACTTCAGTCCCGACGGGGTGCCGATGGCCGGTGGCGTCGCGCGTCGCGACTGAAGTCGCTCCCACAAGAGGGGGCTCCGCGCGCGTCACGTGTGCTGCCGTAGCAGTGGCGCTTGTTGCCTTTCATGGATCAACCGCGGCAGGTGTCCACGGTAAGGCCTGTCGCGGCTGAAGCCGCTCCTACAACGGCACCGACAGCTCGCAGGCATGCCCTTGTAGGAGCGGCTTCAGCCGCGACGCGTTGCGATGGAAGACACCGCGACCGATCCGCGATCGCTGCAGGCGGAGCCTGGGCGCCCATCCCGCGGGCTTGACCGCCATGGGCAATCCACGACGTGGGCGCGCGCTACTCAGCCCAGCAGCAGCCGCGCGCCCAGCGCGCACAGCAGTGCCGGCGGCATCACCAGCGCGCCGACCTTGAGGAAGCGCCAGAAGCCCACGTCCTCGCCTTCGCGGCGGATCGCGGTCAGCCACAGGATGGTCGCCAGCGAGCCGGTGATCGACAGGTTCGGGCCCAGGTCCACGCCGATCAGCAGCGCGTCCACCACCAGCTGCGGCGGCTGCGCCTGGGCGACGGTGGTGCTGGCGATCAGGCCGGCCGGCAGGTTGTTCATCAGGTTGGAGCCGAACGCCAGCAGCGTGCCGGCGATGCCGGCGGTGGCCTGCGGCGAGTGCGCGGCGGCGTCGGCCAGGGTGCGCGCGAGCAGGCCGATCACGCCGGTGCGCGACAGTGCTTCCACCAGCACGAACAGCCCGGCCACCAGCGGCAGCACCGACCACGACACCGCCTTGGCCATCGGCAGCGGCGACTGCCGGCCGCCCAGGCAGACCACGCCGAGGGTGGCCAGGCCGGCCAGGCAGGTCGGCAGGCCCAGGTCCAGGCCGAGCGCGGAGACGCCGACCAGCAGCACCGCCGTGGCGAGGATGCCGACCAGGGCGAAGGTGCCGCCGCGGGTCAGCGGCACCGTGTCCACGCGCGCGGCGCAGCGGCCGGTCAGGTCCTTGCGTTCGGCCCAGCGCAGCATCACGAAGGTCACCCCGATCGCCAGCAGCGACGGCAGCGCGAACGCGGCCATCCACGCGCCGAGCGTTGGCATCTTTCCGCCGTACAGCACCAGGTTGGCGGGGTTGGAGATCGGCAGCACGAAGCTGGCGGCGTTGGCAATCAGCGCGCAGGCGAACAGCAGCGGCAGCGGCTTGGCCCCGGCCTTGCGTGCGGCCGCGTACACCGCCGGGGTCAGCACCACCGCGGTGGCGTCGTTGGACAGGAACGCGGTGACCACGATGCCGACGCCGAACACCAGCGCGAACAGGCGCTGGGTCGAACCCTTGGCCAGGTTCACCGCATGCATCGCCACCCAGTCGAACAGGCCTTCGGCGCGTGCGGTTTCCGACAGCAGCATCATGCCGATCAGGAACAGATAGACGTCCAGGCCCTTCAGTACCGCGTGCCAGGCCTCGCCGCCGGGCATTAGCCCCAGCGCCATCAGCAGCAGCGCCCCGCCGACCGCCCAGCACGCCTCCGGCAGCTTGAACGGCCGCGTGATCACCCCGGCGGTGGCCAGCGCGCAGATGCCCCAGGTGGCGAGATTGGCCGTGTTCGCGCCGGGCATGCTCATGCCGCCGCTGCCTTGGCGCGGGCGCGAAGGCACATGCGCGAAGGTGCCGCGGGAGTGGGGCAGGGGAGGGCAGTGAGGGAGGGCGCGGGCATGGGGCGTCGGGCAGCGGAGTCCGAGGGGCGTGCAGGATAGCAGCGGGACAGGCGCAACCCTGGCCCGTGTGAGCGGCCTGGCGCTCGCGGTTTAGCTTGCGTAGACGCGCGGCGTGGCGTGTTTGCACATCGGCTTCGCGACGCGATGCAGTGCGGCCAACGCGCGTCGCATGCCGGTAGGCGAGTGGCTGGCATCGTCCTTTGCCAGCCGCGATCGTGGCTGATTCCGAATGGCGCGATGCGAGATCTCCTTGACGTTCGCCCGCTTCATCCTCGGTGCGCCGCCCAAGGGACGCCAGACACGCGTCGCACTGCGGTGCGGCTATCCCAGATGGCGCGCAATCCATCCTTGCACGAACGCCACCGGCCCGATCCGTGGCGGCGGCGTCAGCCCGGCGCTGCGCACGAAGCCGGTGGCGGCTTGGGCCAGCGCCTGATTGGCGCGGCGCAGGGCCTGCTGCGCGGCTGCCTGCTGCTGGCGCAACTGCACCAAGTGCAGCGAGGGCCGCCCGGGCGGCGCGAACTTCTGGTCGCGGCGCAGCGCGTCGGCGGACAGGCCGGTGGCCTGGGTGGCGTGGTCCACGGCATCCAGCGCATCCAGCACCTGCAACAGCCAGCGTCCGCTGTCGCTGAGCTGCAGTGCCGCGGGGTCGTCGCGTGCCGGCACCAGCAGCGGTGGAATCGCCGCGCCGGCGATAGCCGCGGCGCTCGGGTCCAGGCCGCGCAGGTGGGCGTGGAAAACGGACTGCGATGAGGGAAGGGCGGTGGACATGCCTAACCTGTGCACGAAAGCGCGGACTGTACGCGGTTTGGTGGGGTGCTGCGCAGGCAGCGACGACGCGTTGGCGCCAATCGCCGTGGACGCCCCTGTCGGCGAACGCTGAGCCTGGCGTCGATGCAGCCTGGCTTGCATAGCCTGGCGTTGGCCGCGCGCCGCGTCGCATGCCGAGCGCCACGGGTTTTTTTGTGGGAGGGACTTCAGTCCCGACGCGGTTGGGGTCAGACGTCGGGACTAAAGTTCCTCCCGTAAGGATGCGGCGTAGGACTGAGGGCAGAACGCCGTAAGCGCGAGCTGACTACCCGATCGCGCAGCCTTTCCTGGAAACGGCTTACTTGTCGGCGGTGGTCTCATTGCCGGCGTCGTTGCGCTTCTGCGCGAACAGCCACTGCCACATCTTCGGATCGCGATAGGTGGCATCCCAGGCGTTGTGGTTGCCCTGCGGGTACTCGGTGTAGCGCACGTCGGCATCGAGGTTCTTGAACGCACGGACGATCTTGCGGTCGTCGTGCGGCAGCACCACGTCGTCCTGGGCGCCATGGAAGATCCACACCGGCACGTGCCGCAGGCGCTGCGCCAGCGCGCTGTACGGATCGGCCAGATACGCCACCGGCGTCACCACCAGGTATTCACGGTCCTCGTGCGGGGACAGGATCGCACCGCAGATCGGCACCAGCGCGGCGAAGCGTTGTGGCTGCTTCAAGGCGATTTCCCAGGTGCCGTAGCCTCCCATGGACATGCCGGTGAGGTAGGTGCGCTGCGGGTCGCCGTTGAACTCGGCGCTGCTGTCGTCCAGTGCCTGCAGTGCCATGGTCGCGTTGGCGCCGTTCCATTCCTCGCCGTCGGGCGCCTGCGGCATCACCACCAGGGCCGGGAAATCGGCCAGGTGGCGGCGCAGGTACGGACCCAGTCCGGCCGTGGTCTGGTCGCGGCCATCGTCGCCGCGCTCGCCCGACCCGTGCAGGAACAGCACCACCGGCACTGGGCCCTGGCGATGCGCCGGCGCCGGCACGAACACCTGGTAGCGGTAGACGCGCCCGTCGAGGGTGAGCTGGCGGCTGACGAAGTGGCCGGTGGCCGGGTCGCTGGGCAAGCTGCTGCATCCGACCATCGACAGGCACAGCAGAAGCAGCAACGAACGCATCGACATGGCCGGCCCTCGGATGGGAAGGCCGCAGTATCGTGGGCTGGGCGTCTCCACCACAACCCGGGCAGGGGGAGCGGACATGCGCCAGTCAGCCGCCGGCCGCGGCGCGTGCTGGTGCGGCGGGCCTGCCGCGTACCGGGCGGATGGCGGGATCTGCGCCGCGCGGATCACCGTTGCTGTGTCGCACGGCGGGCCGGCGGAACCGCCCCCGCCGCACGGACACGCCCTACAGCAGGACCAGGGTGGCCAGGCCGAGGAAGCTGAGGAAGCCCATCACGTCGGTCAGCGTGGTCAGGATCACTCCGCCGGCCAGCGCCGGATCGAAGCCCAGGCGCTTGAGCGTCAACGGCACCAGCACGCCGCCGAGGGCGGCGGTGAGCAGGTTGATGGTCAGCGCCGAACCGATCACCAGCGACAGCAGCGGCTGCTTGAACCACAGCAGCACGATCAGGCCCAGGCCGATGCCCAGAGACAGGCCGTTGATCAGCGCCACCGTCAGCTCCTTGCGCAGCAGCACGCCGACGTTGGACGCGCCGATCTGGCCCAGCGCCAGGCCGCGCACCATCAGCGCCAGCACCTGGGTGCCGGCGTTGCCGCCCATGCCGGCCACGATCGGCATCAACGCGGCCAGCGCCACCAGTTTGGCGATGGTGCCCTCGAACTGGCTGACCACGCTGGAGGCGATGAAGGCGGTGCCCAGGTTGATCGTCAGCCAGATCAGGCGGCGCCGGAACGCGCGCCGCACCGGGCTGAACAGGTCTTCGTCCTCGTCCAGGCCGGCGGCGCTCATCGCCTGGTGCTCGGCCTGATCGCGGATGATGTCGACCACGTCGTCGATGGTGATGCGGCCGAGCAGGATGTTGTTGTCGTCCACCACCGGCGCGGAGATCCAGTCGTGGTCGGAGAACTGCCGCGCGACCTCGTCGGCGCCTTCGCCAACGTCGATGGCCGGCTGCTCGTCGTCGATCAGCCGGTTGATCGGGGTGGAGTCCTCGTGGGTCACCAGCGCCGCCAGCGACACCCGCCCCAGGTACTGGTGGCGGCGGCTGACCACGAACAGGTGGTCGGTGTGGTCCGGCAGTTCGCCGCGCAGGCGCAGGTAGCGCAGCACCACGTCGACGTTGACGTCGGCGCGCACGGTGACCACGTCCGGGTTCATCAGACGGCCGGCGCTGTCTTCGGGATACGACAGCACCTGTTCCAGCCGCTCGCGGTTCTCGCGGTCCATCGACTTGAGCACTTCGTCGATGACCGTGTCCGGCAGGTCCTCGACCAGGTTGGCGAGATCGTCGATGTCCAGGTCTTCGACCGCGGCGACGATTTCGTCCGGGTCCATGTCCGCGAGCAGGCTCTCGCGCACTTCCTCGCCGACGTGGACCAGCACCTCGCCGTCGTCCTCCGGATCGACCAGGCCCCACACCACCTCGCGCTTGCCCGGCGGCAGCGACTCCAGCAGGTTGCCGATCTCGGCCGGCGCCAGCGTATTGACCAGTCGCCGCACCGGACCCAGGCGCCCGCTGTCCAGCGCATCGGACAGCATGCGCAGCTGCCGCGCGGTCTTGTCGTGGCGGACGGCGTCGGCCATGCGCTGCTCCCTTCGGTAGAGGCCGCGCTCCGGAGAAACGCGGTCGGTCAGATGTTCATCCCAACATTATCGCCTGCATGTTGCTGGAAGCACAGTGGAAGGCCGGGATTGGGGATTCGGGATTGGGGAGTCGATGCTTCTGCGCGAGCGTGAGGCGCTGCGCTCCTCTGTGGGCGGGGCTGAAGCCCCTGCCACAAAAAAGCGGCGGGGCAGGCGCTGTCGGAACCGTGCGGTTGCTGCCCAGAGGGTTGGCGATTTTTTCATCGAAGCGCGCGGCGCAGGATGCCGCAACCGGCATCCTTCAATCGAATCCCTGCGTTCCGCAGCCGAACGGCTTCATCCCAATCCCCAATCCCGACTCCCCAATCCCGGCTCTCACGCCAGCCAGCGCTCGATGCCCTTGCGGTCGCGCGCCTGCAGCAGTTTGGCGCCGCGTTGGCGCAGGGTCTGCAGGTCGCTGTCGCGGATCACCTGGCGCACTTCCAGCATCGTCGCCGGATGCAGGCTGAACTCGCGCAGCCCCAGGGCCAACAGCATGCGGGTCAGCGCCGGGTCGCCGGCGATTTCGCCGCACACCGCCACCGGCTTGCCGTGGGCCTGGCCGGTGGCGATCACCTGCGCGATCAGCCGCAGCACCGCCGGATGCAGCGGCGAATACAGGTCGGCCACCGCCTCGTTGTTGCGGTCGGCGGCGAGCAGGTACTGCACCAGGTCGTTGGTGCCGATCGACAGGAAGTCGATGACGTCGATGAAGGTGTCCAGGGCGAGCGCCGCCGCCGGTACCTCGATCATCGCGCCGAGTGGCACCTGCTCGGCGATGGCATGGCCGTCGCGGCGCAACTGCGCGCCGATGCGCTTGAGATGCCGGCGCATCGCCAGCAGTTCCTCGCGCGCGCTGACCATCGGTACCAGCACCCGCACCGGGCCGTAGGCGGAGGCGCGCAGCAGCGCACGCAACTGCGTATCGGAGACCTTGGGCCGGGCCAGCGACAGGCGCACGCCGCGTAGTCCCAGCGCCGGGTTTTCTTCGTTGCTCATGGTCAGGCCGGTGCGATCGGCCTTGTCCGCGCCCAGGTCCAGCGTGCGGATGGTCACCGGTCGGCCGCTCATGCCCAGCACCGCGTCGCGGTAGGTGTGGAACTGTTCTTCCTCGTCGGGCAGGGCGTCGCGCTGCAGGAACAGGAATTCGGTGCGGTACAGGCCCAGGCCGTCGGCGCCGAGCGCGTGCGCGCGGGTGACGTCGTCGCGCGACTCGGCGTTGGCCAGCAGGGTGATGTCCACGCCGTCGCGGGTCCGGCTGGGCTTGGAGCGCAGCTTGCCCAGGCTGCGCTGCAGCTTGGCCTGCTCGCGCACGCGGCTGCGATAGTCGCGCAGGTCGTCCGGGGTCGGATCGACCAGCACCGCGCCCTGGGTGCCGTCGATGATCAGCACGTCGCCGTCGTTGATCTTCTGCAATGCGTCGGCGACACCGACCACCAGCGGCAGGTGCAGGCTGCGCGCCAGGATCGCGCTGTGCGACAGCGTGCTGCCGGCGCTGGTGACGATGCCGACCACGCCCTGCGCCTGCAGTTGCGCCAGCTCCGACGGCGCCACGTTTTCGCACACCAGGATCTCGCCGGCCAGGCCTTCGCTGTCCGGCTGACGCTTCTGCAGGAACGCATGGATCCGCCCGATCACATGGTCCAGATCGTCCATGCGGCTCTTCAGGTAGGCGTCTTCCATGTCGTCGAACACGGTCGCCAGGCGGTCGCGCTGCAGGCGCAGCGCATAGTCGGCGCTGTAGCGGCCGGTGCGGATCAGTTCGTCCAGGCCATGCAGCAGTTCCGGGTCGTCGAGCAGCAGCGCGTGCAGGTCGAGGAATTCGCCGACCTCCTTGGCCAGGGCGCCGTGCAGGCGCTGGCGCAGGCCGTGCATCTCCTCGCGCGCGGCGTCCACCGCCCGGTGCAGGCGATCGAGTTCCTCGGGAATCTGCGCGGCGGCGATGCGTTGCTCGGCCACCTCCAGCGCATGCGGCAGGCGCACCCGCGCGCGGCCCAGGGCATTGCCGCGCGAGGCGCCATGGCCGGCGATGCGCACGCTCACCGCGCGTGCCCCGTGCGGCGGCACCGCGTCCCTGCCTGCGGCCGCCGGCGGCGCATGCTCAGCTGTCCTCGTCGAAGCGCCGCTCGAACAGGTCGACCACGGCCTTGAGTGCCTCGGCTTCGTCGGCGCCGTCCACCCGCACCGTCACCGGGGTGCCCTGTGCGGCGGCCAGCAGCATCACGCCCATGATGCTCTTGGCGTTGACTTCGCGGCCCTTGGCCGCCAGCGTGGCGTTGCAACGGAACGAGGACAGCGTCTGCACCAGCTTGGCAGTGGCGCGGGCGTGCAGGCCGAGGCGATTGGAGACCAGCAATTCGCGTTCAAGCATCGTCGATCACCACGCCGTTGCGCGAGCCGGCTGCCGCGGTCGCGGGCAACTGCTCCAGTCCTTGTTCGGGATAATTCATGATCCGCAGCAGCATCGGCAGACTCAACGCCGAAACGCGCCGCACCGGCGTGCCCAGGCGTGCCAGGCGTGCGGCGAGGTTGCTCGGGCTGGCTCCGTACAGATCCGTCACCACCAGCACGCCATCGCCGTCGTCCACCCGCCGCAACGCGGCCGACGCCTGCGGCAGCAGCGCCTCCAGATCAGCATCGAACGGCACTTCGAACGCTTCGGTCTTCAGCGGCAACTGCCGCAACAGCCGGGTCGCCACGCTCAGCAGCGCCGCGCCGATCCCGGGATGAGTGATGAGGAGAATGCCACAGGCCATGGGAGAACGTTAACAGGTCAGGCAGGGCGCAGGGAATGGCTGTGGGGAGCGGGGATTGGGAATTTGGGATTGGGGATTAGCAAGAGCCAGAGCAATGCCCCACGTTTGCCAATCCCCAATCCCCAATCCCCAATCCCGGCGTTTCGATCAATCCTGCTCGCGATGGAAGGTCGCCACTTCCGGCCAGCCTTGTTCGCGGGCATGGCGGGCCAGGCGTTCGGCCAGGTACACCGAGCGGTGCTTGCCGCCGGTGCAGCCGAAGGCGATGGTCACGTAGCTGCGGGTGTCGTTGCGCAGCCGCGGCAGCCAGGTGTCGAGAAAATCGATCAGTTGCGCGGTGTAGCGCTGCACGTCCGGTTGCGCATCCAGGTACTCGCGCACGCCGCTGTCGCGGCCGGTCATCGGGCGCAGCTCCGGGTCCCAGTGCGGATTCGGCAGCACCCGCGCGTCGAACACGAAATCCGCTTCGGCCGGGACGCCGCGCTTGTAGGCGAAGGACTCGAACAGCAGCGACAGCGTGTTCTCGGCGGACAGCGCGAACTCGGTGGTGACCCGCCGGCGCAGCTGGTGCACGTTGAGCGCGCTGGTGTCGATCACCGCATCGGCCGCTTCGCGCAGCGGCTCGGTCAGGGCGCGCTCGCGCTCGATCGCTTCCGGCAGCGACAGACCCTGGCGCGACAGCGGGTGGCGCCGGCGGGTGTCGGCGTAGCGCTTGATCAGCGCCTCGTCGTTGGCGTCGAAGAACAACAGCCGTGCGTCCAGGCCGAACTGCGCCACCGCCTCGCGCCAGCGCGAGAGTTGGGTCAGGTCGCTGTGGCGGCTGCGCACGTCGATGCCCACCGCCAGCTTGCTGGGGCCGGCATCCTCGCGCACCAGGCTCTTGACGAAGGCCGGCAGCAGTTCCACCGGCAGGTTGTCGACGCAGTAGTAGTCCAGGTCCTCGAAGGTCTTCAGCGCCACCGACTTGCCGGAGCCGGACAGGCCGCTGACGATGACCAGCGTGGAGGTGTTGGCGCCGGTGGTCATGGGCTGCGCCGCTCCAGCAGGTTGCTGTGGCGGGCGATGAACATCGCCGCCGGGTCGATGCCCTTGGTGCGCAGGATGTGCAGACGCGTGGCGGCCTCGGTCAGCACCGCCAGGTTGCGGCCCGGCATCACCGGCAGGGTGATCAGCGGCACGTCCAGGTCCAGCACGTGGCGGGTACCGGAATCGCCGGTGAGGCGCTCGTAGCCGTGGGGCGTGGGCTCGGTCATGGGCCGGGTCAGGTGCACGATGAGCCGAAGGTACTTGTTCTTCTTTACAGCCGTATCGCCGAACATCTCGCGCACGTTGAGCACGCCCAGCCCGCGCACTTCCAGCAGGTCCTGCAGCAGTTCCGGGCAGGTGCCGTCGAGCACGTCGGGGGCGATCTGGGTGAATTCGGGGGCGTCGTCGGCGACCAGGCGGTGGCCGCGGCTGAGCAGTTCCAGCGCCAGCTCGCTCTTGCCCGAGCCGGCCTCGCCGGTGATCAGCACGCCGATCGAGTAGATCTCCATGAACACGCCATGCAGGATCACCCGCGGCGCCAGCGTGCGTGCCAGGTGGTAGGACAGGTGATTGAGCAGTTCGTGGCCGCGCTTGGGCGAGATCCACAGCGGCGTGTCGGATTCGTCGGCGGCCGCGCGCAGGTCTTCCGGGCACGACTGGTTCTTGGTGACCACCAGCGCCAGCGGCCGCACCTGCACGATCTTCTCGATGGTCTCCCAGCGCTGGCGCGCGTCCAGCGAGTCCAGCCAGGCCAGTTCCTCGGTGCCGAGGATCTGCACCTTGTTGGGGTAGATGGTGTTGAGATACCCGGCCAGCGACGGGCGCCGCGAGACCGCATTGCCGGCCTCCAGCACCCGGTGTTCGCCCTTGTGCCCTGCAATCCAGCGCAGGCTCAGGCGGTCGCGTTGCTGGTCGAACAGTTCGCGTGCGTCGATGCTGGTGTTCATGCGGCGGCCCGTGGCGCGCCGCCGAGCAGCGCATACAGCGCGGCGGCGTCCGGCGCATTGCGCAGGGCGTCGCGGAATTCCTCGATGGAGAACTGCTCGGCCAGTTCGGACAGCAGCATCAGGTGTTGGTGGGTGTAGTGCGCCGGGACGGCCATGGCGAAGATCAGATCGACCTGGGTGCCCTGGCCGTCGAAATCGATTGGCTGGTGCAGGCGCAGGAGCGCGCCGCGTGGGGCGTCCAGGTCCGGCGCGCGGCCGTGCGGGATGGCGATGCCGTGGCCGATGGCGGTGCTGCCGAGCTGTTCGCGCTCGCGCAGGCTGGCGAAGAGTTCATCGGCGCCGGCCTGCTGGCAGGCCAGCAGACCGGCGGCGGTGTGCAGCAGGGTGTCGCGATCGGCGGCCGGAAGCACCTGGGTGCTGACGGCCGCCATCAGATCGGTCAAGGGCATGGTGGCGCAACGTGGGGAGGATCACGCGAGATTGTCGCGCACCTCGGCCGCATGGTGGTCGTGCTTCTTTTCCTTGTGCTTGATGATCAGCCGGTCCAGCTTGTCGGCGAGCAGGTCGATCGCCGCGTACATGGTCTGTGCGCTGGCGTCGGCGTGCAGGGTGCGGCCGGGGACGTTGACCGTGGCCTCGACGTGATGGTCGGGCTTGCGCAGCGCCAGTTGGGCGCGGACCTCAATGGTTTCCTCGTAGTGCCGCTTCAGCCGTTGCAGCTTGGTCTCCACATACTCGCGCAGGGCGGGGGTGACTTCGATCTGCTGGCCGTAGGTCTCGATACGCATCGGATACTCCTTGGTTCGGGTTTCACCTATGAACCATTGCCGCCGCCGCTAGCCGATCCGGACGCGTTCGTGGGAGGCGGAAATGTTCATGGCCTCACGATACTTCGCCACGGTGCGGCGCGCTACAGGGACGCCGGCACTTTTCAGCAGGTCGGCCAGCTTGGCGTCAGAAAGCGGCTTGCGCGGATTCTCCGCATCGATCAGCCGGCGGATCATCGCCTGGATCGCGGTGCTGGAGGCTTCGCCGCCGCTGTCGGTGTCGATGCCGGAGGCGAAGAAGGCGCGCAGCGGGATGGTGCCGCGCGGGGTGCGCACGTATTTGCGGGCGATGGCGCGGGAGATGGTGCTCTCGTGCAGGCCCAGTTCGCCGGCGATCTCGCGCAGGGTCAGCGGCCGCAGCGCCTGTTCGCCGAACTCCAGGAAACCGGCCTGCTGCTTCAGCAGGCAGCGGGTCACCTTGAGCAGGGTCTCGCCGCGCGCCTCCAGGCTCTTCAGCAGCCAGCGCGCTTCCTGCAGTTGCCCGCGCAGATAGCCGGCGTCGCTTTCGCCGCACTGGCGGATCAGCCGCTCGTAGCCGCGGTGGATGGTGACCTTGGGCTGGGCGTGCGCGGACAGCGCCGCATGCCACACCCCGCGCTGGCGCCAGACCACGCAGTCCGGCACCACATAGGTGTCGCTGCCCAGCTCGCCGATCTGCTTGCCCGGGCGCGGGTCCAGCGAGCGCAGCAGCGCGACCGCGGTGTCGACCTCCGCCGTCGGGCGCTTGAGTTCGTGCGCCAGGCCGGCCACGCCGCTGCGCGGCAGCCGTTCCAGCGGTCCGTTGGCGATGGTGCGTGCCAGCGCCAGCCCCGGCGTGTCCTCGGGCAGGGTGTCCAGCTGCAGGGTCAGGCACTCGCCCAGGCTGCGCGCGGCGATGCCGGCCGGGTCGAAGCGCTGGATCTGGTGCAGCACGGTGAGGATCTCGTCCTCCTCGGCGGCGATGTCCGGGCGCAGGGTCTCGGCGATCGCGGTCAGCGGCTCGCGCAGGTAACCATCGTCGTCGAGCGCGTCGATCAGCGCCGCGCCGATGCTGCGGTCGCGCGCGGACAGCGGCGACAGGTGCAACTGCCACAGCAGGTGGTCGATCAAGGTGTCCGGTTCGGCCACGCGTTCGGCCGCGCTGCCCAGGTCGTCGTCATCGAACGAGCCGCCGTTGCCGCCGCTCCAGGCCGATTCGGCAGTGGACCATTCGTCGCCGTTGTGCTGCGGAACGTCGTCCAGGGTGTCGCCGGCCGGCGGCGTGACCTCGACCTCGCCCTCGGCGCTGCCGTGGCTGGTCACATCCAGGGTGGGCGCAGCGTCCTCGGACCATTCCAGCAGCGGATTGCTTTCCACCGCCTCGGCGATCTCCACCTCCAGCTCGGCGCTGGACATCTGCAACAGCTTGATCGCCTGCCGCAACTGCGGCGTCATGACCAGGTGCTGTCCCAGCGATGTCTGCAGCCGTGCTTTCATGCCTGTACCGAGCGCGGAAGGAGCGTAGCCGGCGCGTGCGCGGTCAGAGCCTGAAGGTTTCCCCGAGGTAGACGCGGCGCACGTCGCTGTTGGCCAGCAGCGCTTCCGGCGCCCCCTGCGCCAACACGCTGCCCTCGTTGAGGATATACGCCCGGTCGCAGATTCCCAAGGTTTCGCGCACGTTGTGGTCGGTGATCAACACGCCGATGCCGCGCTGCTTGAGGTGGGTGACGATGCGCTGGATTTCGCCGACCGAGATCGGGTCGACGCCGGCGAAGGGTTCGTCGAGCAGCATCAGCCGCGGCTTGGCCGCCAGCGCGCGGGCGATCTCGCAGCGGCGGCGCTCGCCGCCGGAGAGGCTGGCGCCGAGCTGGTCGGCGACATGGCTGATCTGCAGTTCGTCCAGCAGCGCCGCCAGTTCGCGTTCCTGTCCGGCGTTGTCCAGATCCTCGCGCAGTTCAAGCACCAGGCGGATGTTGTCGGCGACGCTGAGCTTGCGGAACACCGACGGTTCCTGCGGCAGGTAGCCGACGCCGAGCTTGGCGCGCTTGTACATCGGCAGCGCGGTGATGTCGTTGCCGTCGAGCACGATGCGCCCGGCATCGGCATCGACCAGGCCGACGATCATATAGAAGCAGGTGGTCTTGCCGGCACCGTTGGGGCCGAGCAGGCCGACCACTTCGCCGGCCTCCAGGGTCAGCGCGAAGTCGCGCACCACTTCACGCTGCTTGTAGCGCTTGCGCAGGCCTTCGGCGAGCAGCATCACTGGCCTCCTTGCTTGGTCGGCTTGGCGGGCTTGGCTGGCGTCGCGGCCGGCTTGGCGGCGGGCTTGGCGCCGTTCGCGGGCGTGCCGGCCGGCGCCGCGGCGGCATTCTTCGGCTGGATCACCGTGTGCACGCGGCTGCCATCACCGCCGCCCTGCATGTCGCCGGTCTTGGTGTTGTAGACCATGCGCTGGCCAGCGTTGGTGCCTTTGGGCGAGGTCATGCGGTAGTTGCCGGTGAGGATCACCGTGTCGGTCGGCACCTTGTAGTCGATGTTGTCGGCGACCGCGTCCATCGGCGAGCCGTCGTCCAGCTCCTGCTTCAGCGTCGCCTGCTTGCCGGTCAGCACGACACGGTCGATATCGCCGTTGCTGCGAAACAGGTCGGCGGTATCGGCATGGATTTCCAGCGTGCCCTGGATGATGACGACGTTTCCAAAGAAACGGACCTTGCCATCGTCGGCCATCATGTTGCCGTCCTGCGCGTCGGACTTGATATCCATCGGCTGGTTGCGGTCGGTCGACTTGGCCAGCGCCAGGGTCGGCAGCAGCAGGGCGAGCAGGGCGAGCTTAGCGGGCAGCATTCGGTTCATAACGGGTCTTGACCTGTGAAAGGAGCTTGTACTGCCGGGATTTCAAGTCGACTTCGAAGCCGACGCCGGTCTGCATCATACCGGGCCGGGTCATGGTGACCGGGGCGGCGGTGCGCGCGCTGTTGGTCTGCGGGAAGACGTCCAGGCTCTGCGTACGGAAGGTGGTGGGCGGGATGCTGGGCACCTTTGGGCTGTCGCCGGCGACGTCGTCGCGCAGGCGCAGTTCGTCGCCGTCGGCGCTGACCCAGCCGGTCTTGCTGCGCATCTCCCAGTGCTGGCCGTTGGCGTCGGGCAGCAGGAACAGCGGGGTCACGATCGACATCGTCTGGTCGGCGCGGCTGCGTTCCATCTGCGGCGCGCGCAGGGTCATCGCTTCCTTGCCCTGCTTGTCCAGGCTGACGATCTCGAAGTCGCGGGCGATGTAGTCCACGCTGGCTTCGTCGGAAGGATTGCGGGTGGGCTTGCTGCGCTGGTTCCAGGCCGACCAGCCGCTGATCAGCGCCCCGACCAGCAACAGGGTGCCAAGGGTGGTGCGCCAGTTCATGCGCCATGCTCCTGCAGCAGGGATGGGACGTGGCCCTGCGCGGCCAGCAGCACGTCGCACAGTTCGCGCGCCGCGCCTTCGCCGCCGCGGGCGCGGGTGGTCCAGTGCACGTGTTCGGCGGTCCAGGGGTGGGCGTTGGCCGGGGCCACCGCCAGGCCGACCACGCGCAGCGGCGCCAGGTCGGGCAGGTCGTCGCCCATGAAGCAGACCTGCTCCAGGCCGATGCCGCGCTCGTCGCACAGCGCCTGCACCCCGGCGCGCTTGTCCTTGACCCCGATCTGCACCAGCAGGCCCAGCTCCTGGCCGCGCTTCTCCGCGGCCAGGCTGGGTCGGGCGGTGATCAGCGCCACGTCGATGCCGTGCCGGCGCAACTGCACCAGTCCCTGGCCGTCGAGCACGTTGAAGGCCTTGCTCTCGTTGCCGTCGCGGTCGTAGTACAGGCGGCCGTCGGTCAGCGTGCCGTCCACGTCGAAGCACGCCAGGCGGATCCGGGCGGCGCGGTCGATCAGGTCGGCGGGGAGGTCGGCCAGCGGGGAATAGGGCATGTTCGGGATATCGGGGCGGGGAGGCCGGCTTTCCAGCGGCCAGGGCCAGCGGCGTGGGGACGCCGGCGGGCGGTGAACGGGTTCAGCCTGTTAAACCACTCTGGCGCGCAACAGGTCGTGAATGTTGAGTGCGCCGACCGCGCGGCCGGCCGCATCGACCACGATCAGGCCGGTGATCTTGTGGGTCTCCATCAGCCGTGCGGCCTCGGCGGCGAGCTGGTCGGCGCCGATGGTACGCGGCTGCCGGGTCATCACCTCGGCGATGCGGGTCTGGCGCACGTCCAGCGCGCTGTCCAGGGCGCGGCGCAGGTCGCCGTCGGTGAACAGCCCGAGCAGGCGGTCGTCGGCGTCCACCACCGCGGTCATGCCCAGGCGCTTGCGGCTCATCTCCACCAGCGCCTCGCTGAGGCTGGCGTCCTCGCGCACCTTGGGCAGTTCGTCGCCGCGATGCATGATGTCGGTGATGTGCAGCAGCAGGCGGCGGCCGAGGCTGCCGGCCGGGTGCGAGCGGGCGAAGTCGTCGGCGGTGAAGCCGCGCGCGTCCAGCAGCGCCACCGCCAGCGCATCGCCCAGCGCCAGCGAGGCGGTGGTGCTGGAGGTCGGCGCCAGGTCCAGCGGGCAGGCCTCGGCCGGCACGCTGACGTCCAGGTGCAGGTCGGCTTCGCGCGCCAGCGTGGACTGCGGGCGGCCGGTCATCGCGATCACCGCGTTGCCCTGGCGCTTGAGCACCGGCAGCAGCATCAGGATCTCGTCGGATTCGCCGGAATAGGACAGCGCCAGGACCACGTCGGCATCGGTGATCATGCCCAGGTCGCCGTGCCCGGCCTCGCCCGGGTGCACGAAGAACGCCGGGGTGCCGGTGGAGGCGAGGGTGGCGGCGATCTTGCGCGCCACGTGGCCGGACTTGCCCATGCCGGTGGCGACCACGCGCCCGTGCGAACCCAGGATCAGCCGGCAGGCGGCGGCGAAGTCGGCGCCGATGCGGGCGCCGACCGCCGCCAGCGCGGCCTGCTCGATCTCGACCACACGGCGGCCGCTGGCGACCAGGCCGGCGTCGTCGGGCGTCGTGGGAGACAGGGGCGATACATCCATGCGGGTGCCGGTCGGAGGGTAGAATGGCCGATCATTTTATGAGGAAAGCCCGGTGGACGCCGAAACCATCCGTAAACTCATCGAGGCCGGCCTGCCGGACGCGCAGGTGCAGGTGCAGGGCGACGACGGCGTGCACTTCGAAGCCACCGTGGTCAGCGCCGCCTTCGCCGGCAAGCTGCCGCTGGCCCGCCACCGCATGGTCTACGCCACCCTGGGCGACCTGATGGGCGGCGCGATCCACGCGCTGGCGCTGAACACCCTGACCCCCGAGCAGGCCGGGCGCGTCGCCGGCTGAGCCGCCGCGTGCCCGTCATTCCCCTTCTTTCCTTCCCCCACGAGACCCATGGCCAAAATCGTAGTGACCGGCGGCAACGCGCTGCACGGTGAAGTGAACATTTCCGGCGCCAAGAACGCCGTGCTGCCGATCCTCTGCGCGACCCTGCTGGCCGATGCGCCGGTGGAGATCACCAACGTGCCGCAACTGCACGACGTGATCACCACGGTGAAGCTGCTCGGCGAGCTGGGCGCGGAAGTCACCATCGACGAAGGCACGCTGTCGCGCGGCAGCGCCATCACCGTCGACCCGCGCAAGGTCCACCAGCACGTCGCCCCGTACGAGCTGGTGCGCACCATGCGCGCCTCGATCCTGGTGCTGGGCCCGCTGCTGGCCAAGTTCGGCGCGGCCGAAGTGTCGCTGCCCGGCGGCTGCGCGATCGGCTCGCGGCCGGTCGACCAGCACATCAAGGGCCTGCAGGCGCTGGGCGCGGAGATCAGCGTCGAGAACGGCTACATCAAGGCCAGCAGCAACGGCCGGCTCAAGGGCGGCCGCTACGTGTTCGACATGGTCAGCGTCACCGGCACCGAGAACGTGCTGATGGCCGCAGCCCTGGCCGACGGCACCACCGTGCTGGAGAACGCGGCGATGGAGCCGGAGGTCAGCGACCTGGCCGACTGCCTGATCGCGCTGGGCGCGAAGATCGAAGGCGCGGGCACCTCGCGCATCGTCGTGCACGGTGTGGAACGCCTGTCCGGCGGCCGCCACGCGGTGCTGCCGGACCGCATCGAGACCGGCACCTTCCTGGTCGCCGCGGCGATGACCGGCGGTAGCGTCACCGTGCGCCGCGCGCGTGCCGACACCCTCGACGCGGTGCTGGACAAGCTCACCGAGGCCGGCGCCAGCATCGAGACCGGCGAGGACTGGATCCGCCTGGACATGCACGGCAAGCGCCCGCGTGCGGTCAGCCTGACCACCGCGCCGTATCCCGCGTTTCCCACCGACATGCAGGCGCAGTTCATGGCGCTCAACTGCGTGGCCGACGGCGTCGGCGTGATCAACGAAACGATCTTCGAGAACCGTTTCATGCACGTCAACGAACTGCTGCGCCTGGGCGCGGACATCCAGATCGAAGGGCACACCGCGATCGTGCGCGGCACCGAGCGGCTGAGCGGCGCGCCGGTGATGGCGACCGACCTGCGCGCCTCGGCCTCGCTGATCCTGGCCGGCCTGGTCGCCGACGGCGACACCACCATCGACCGCATCTACCACCTGGATCGGGGGTACGAGAACATCGAGGAGAAGCTGGGGGCGCTGGGCGCGTCCATCCGGCGCGTCGCATGATCCTCAGCGGCCGCTTCACCCGTCGGCGCAAGGTGTTGCTGGCGATCGTCGTGGTGCTGCTGGCCTGGGTCGGCTATGCCTGGTACACCGGCATCGCCATCACCCAGGGCATCGAGGAGCGCGACATGGACTGGAACGGCGACGGCCAGGTCACCCGCGACGAGATCTGGCAATCGTTCTACGCGGTCGGCGTGAGCCGCACCCAGAACGGCCCGCGCGAGTGCAGTACGTTCTACTGGCGCAGCAGCGGCGCCCAGATCCGCGTGGATTGCCGCACCACGTTCAAGGCCGCGCCGGCGGAGAAGAAGTAAGGGCGTGGGGCAGGGCGCTGCATGGGTGGCGCCCGCGTTGGGAGTGCATCAGCAACGCGCGTCGGTCGCCATACTTCCATGTTTCATGGAGAGGAATTGACGCGCGCCTTGGCTTTGGGGTCTGCTGCAAATCGCCGGCCGGTTTCCGTAGGACGATTTGCATCCTCGCGTCGGGGCTGAAGCCCCTCCCACATGGGGACACCACGCGCTGGCGGGCTGCTGTTGCGGTCCCCCAATCCCGGCTCACCGGGTCGCGGCTGAAGCCGCTCCTACATGGGAACCGCCACGAGCGGGGAGCCGCTTTTGCGATTCCCCAATCCCAATTCCCCATTCCCACGGCGGAACCGCCGTTGCGATTCCCCAATCCCAGCCCCTCAGCGCAACGACTTGATGGTCAGGTCCAGCGCGTCCTGGCCGTTCTCGCGCTGCAGGATGCGCACCGGCACCGGCATGTCCGGCACGATCCAGGCCACGATCTCCTTGGAACCGTCGGTGCGGGTGACCTTGGTCGCCTGCTCGGTCTTGCCGTTGACGGTGACCGCTTCCTTGCCGGCGACGTGGTAGGTCATCGGCTTGGCGCGGCCCTCGTCGACCATGCGGTAGCTCGGGGTCTTGCCGGCATTGACGTCGCGCGCGATCGCCAGGTTGATCAACAGTGCGTCCATGTCGCCCGGCTGCAGCTTCACCGGGCCGCGGCGGTCGGCCTTGAGGTCGCCGCCCCAGGTCGCCTGGCCGGTGCTCCAGTCATAGTTGGCGGTCACCGCCTTCTTCTTGATCAGGAACACCGAGCGGTCGTCGCTGCTGAGCGGACGCAGCTGCCCGCCCTTTTCCTCGAACACGGTGCTCTGGCTGAGGTCGGCGACCTGGTTCTTGATCGCCAGGCTGTAGCGCCAGCGGTCGCCGCCCTGCTTGGCCAGGGTCATCACGCCGTTGGCCTGCATGCCCATGTAGCTGGCCTGGTAGTCCGCGGTGAACGGCTCTAGGGCCAGGGCGGGCAGGCTCGCCGTGGCCAGCAGGGCGGCAGCGAGGGCGGTCAGCGGGCGGGCGATGCGGGTCATGGTCAGGCTCCTTGGTATTCGGTCAGGCGCAGGTCGATGCGGTCTTCGCCGTCTTCGCGCTGCAGGATGCGCACCGGCGTCGGCACGCCGTTGGCGATCCACAGGATGGTCTCATTGCGGCCGCCGTTGGTACGCGACACCCGCAATGCGTCGTAGCTGATGTCGCCCACCTGCACGGTCTCGGTCTGGTCGGCGGCGCGGTAGATATGTTCGCGCACCCGGCCGACGTCGACGAAGCGGTAGGTCATGGTCTTGCCCGGCTGCGCGTCGCGCATCAGCGAGAGGTTGAGCAGCAGCGCGCTCTGGTCGCCGGGCTGCAGCGGGATCGGCGCCTGCCGGTCCTTCTTCAGGTCGCCGTCCCAGCGCGCCACGCCCTGTTTCCAGTCGTACACGCCGGTGACCTTCTTGCCGAAGAACACCGCCTTCTTGACCGTGCTCTGGCTCTGCGGGACGTAGCGGCCGTCCTGCACGGTGAACACCGTGCTCTGCTCGATGTTCAGGCCGAGGATGCTGGCGAAACCGCTGCGTCCATGCACGCCCAGGTCGACCCGCCACTGGTCGCCGCCGGTGTGCACCACGTCCATGCGCGCGTCGCCGGCCGGCTTGCCCTTGTACAGGGCGTCGTAGGTGGCCACGAACGGCTGCAGCGGAGGTGGCGTCCACGCCTCTGCGGGCAGCGCCGGCGACGCCGCGGCGGCCGGTGCGGGCGTGGTCGGAGCGGGGACGGTCTGCGGGGCCGGTTGCGCGGCGGGCGCCGGCGCGACCTGCGCAGCGACGATGGGCGCCAGCAGGCCGAGGCCGGACGCAACGAGGAGGGCGAACGGACGCGGAGCGAGCTTCATGGGATCGGCTGGCGTGGGCGGGAGGGAAGAGGGGAGGGGTCGCGGAAGGTGCCGCAGCGCATTCAGGGAAGCAGCACGTCGTCGCAATCTAGGCGTAGCGGACTAAACCGGCACTGACCGTCCAGCAAGACCTTGCCGTCCCGTTCAGCCAGGCGACCCGCCGCGGCCAGCCGCAGCACCGCGCACAGCAGCCGGTGTTCGCGCGGCAGCAGCCGCTGCGCCAGCTCGTCGGGGCCGTCGCCGGCCTGCACCGGCACCCGCACCTGCGCGATCACCGCGCCGGCGTCCAGCTCCGGCACCACGAAATGCACGCTGGCGCCGTGCTCGGCGTCTCCCGCAGCCAAGGCCTGCGCATGCGTGTGCAGGCCACGGTACTTGGGCAGCAGCGAGGGGTGGATGTTGAGCAGGCGCCCGCCGAAGCGCTGCACGATGGCGGCGCCGAGAATGCGCATGTAGCCGGCGCAGACCACCCAGTCCGGCCGTGCCGCGGCGACTGCGTCGCCCAGCGCCTGCTCGAACGCGGCGCGGTCGGGGAAGGTCTTGGGCCGCGCCGACCAGCGCCGCTCCGGCGCCACCATCGTCAGCGCCGGCGCCTCGGGGCGATCGCTGAACACGCCGACCACCTCGGCATCGAGGGTGCCGGCGGCGATCGCGGCGAGGATGGCCTGCAGGTTGGAACCGCGGCCGGAGGCGAGCACAGCGAGGCGAAGCGTCATCGGGCAGGGTTCCGGAACAGGTCGCCCACGCCAGGGCGTTGCAGTGTCAGCAAGGTGGCGATGCCCAGCGCGGTGCCCAGCGGAAAGCCCAGGCAGGTGATCGCGGCGCCGGTGTAGCACAGCCCCAACTGGCGACGCTGGCGCAAGGCGCGCGCAAGCAGCACCTTGATTACCAGTGAAAGCAGGCCGAAGCCGAGCAGCACCGACAGCATCACGATCGCGATGACGCCGCCCTGGGCCTGGTCCGGACTCTGGCCGACGGCGTTGAGCCGCGCCTCCTCGTGCACGCCGTAGCCCAGCACGGCGCCCACCAACAGCACCACGAAGAACTGCAGCCCGGCCATCACCGCGTACAGCCTCGCCAGATTGTCCAGGTCGGTGGTGGCACGCGTCACTTCGGCGGCACGGCCGCCGGAGACGGGGAGGGGCGGTGGCAGCGACATCGTCGGTCTCAGCGCGGCGCGGAAGGAAGCGGGGGCGCGGCGCGCCGCCACGGCCAGGCGCTGGCGCAGCCCAGGGTGGCCAGCAGCATGTCCATGTGCGCATCCCAGGGATCGCCCTGCTGGCCGTTGTAGGACTCGGCCTGCTGCGGCGACAGCAGCAGCGCGATCAGCCATTCCAGCCATTCGTAGACCAGGCTGACGCACATGATCGCCATCGTCGCCAGGACGAAGGCCTGGCGCGCCGACAACGCCGGCCAGCGCTGGCGCGCGTGCTCGCGCAGCGCCGGCGCGACGCACACGCCGAATAGCAGGTGGATCAGCCGGTCGGTGTGGTTGCGCTGCCAGCCGAAGGCCGCGCTCGGCGACCAACCGCCGGTCAGCGTGCGCAACCATTGGTCGTAGGGCACATTCGAATAGAGCCAGTGCGCGGCGACGTTGTGCACGCTGATGAACATGCAGATGGCGGCGAAGTGGCCGGTGCGCAGCGGCCAGCGCCGGTCGTGCCAGACCAGCCAGGCCAGGCCCAGCACCGCCAGGGAGCTGTGCATGGCCTGTTCCGCCGGCCATAGCGGCCGTATCCAACTGGCGGCGAACACCGCCAGCGCCAGTGCCAGCCAGGCGCGCTTGGCCGCCGCCATGCGCCTTTAGCCGATGTGCACGCGTTCGCCGGCGCCGGCCGGCGTCACCGCGCCGATCTGCCAGTGCGCCAGGCCCAGCGTGTCCAGGCTGCGCTCCAGTGCCGCCACCTGCTCCGGCGCGGCGACCAGCACGAAGCCGATGCCGCAGTTGAAGGTGCGCCACATCTCGCTGTCGGCCACCGCGCCTTCGCGCTGCAGCCACTCGAACACCGGCGGCAGGGTCCAGGCGCTGGCGCGGATGTCCAGGCCCAGGCCGTCGGGGATCACCCGGATGATGTTCTCGGTCAGGCCGCCGCCGGTGATGTGCGCCATGGCGTGGATGCCGTCGCCCTGTTCGCGCAGCAGCGACAGGATCGGCTTGACGTACAGCGCGGTCGGCGCCATCAGCGCGTCGGCCAGGGCCACGCCGCCGACCTGCAGCGCGTCGGGGCGCCCGGCGCGGTCGTAGATGCGGCGGATCAGCGAGTAGCCGTTGGAGTGCGGGCCGGAGGAGGCGATGCCGATCAACACGTCGCCCTGGCGCACCTTGGCGCCGTCGAGCAGCTGCGACTTCTCCACCGCGCCGACGGTGAAGCCGGCCAGATCGTATTCGCCCGGCGGGTACATGTCGGGCATTTCCGCGGTCTCGCCGCCGATCAGCGCGCAGCCGGCCAGTTCGCAGCCGCGGGCGATGCCACCGACCACCGCCACGGTGGTCTCCACGTCGAGCTTGCCGGTGGCGAAGTAGTCCAGGAAGAACAGCGGCTCGGCGCCCTGCACCAGCACGTCGTTGACGCACATGCCGACCAGGTCGATGCCGATGGTGTCGTGGCGGCCGAGCTGCTGCGCCAGCTTCAGCTTGGTGCCGACGCCGTCGGTGCCGGACACCAGCACCGGCTCGCGGTACTTGCCGGACAGGTCGAACAGCGCGCCGAAGCCGCCCAGCCCGCCCATCACCTCGGGGCGGAAACTGCGCTTGACCAGGGGCTTGATGCGTTCGACGACGGCATTGCCGGCATCGATGTCGACGCCGGCGTCGCGGTAGGTCAACGGGGCGGCGGCGGGGGGCTGGGAAGTGGTCACGGGCGGCGGGGTCGGGCGGAAAGGCGGCGATTTTAACAGGCCGCATTGGCGCTAGGCCCGCATTCGGGCAACAATTCGCCCCGGATACGCCGAGTACTGGACCCTTCATGCGCCGCAGCCTTGCCTTCCTCCTGTCTTTCGCACTGTGCCTGCCTGCCGCGAGCGCCCTGGCTCAGGCCGATCTGCGCACCGAGGGCGACGTGGCCGGCGCCACCGGCCCCTACGATGCCGAGGTGCCGGTCAACAGCCAGAGCGAGGGCGACCGCAACGGCGCCCTGGCCCGCGCGCTCGGCGTGGTGCTGGGCAAGATCTCCGGCGACAAGGGTGTGATGTCGCGGCCGGGGGTGAGCCAGGCGCTGCGCAACGCCAAGAATCTGGTCGACACCTTCGACTACCGCCAGGACCAGGGCACCTCGACGAGCGGCGCCCCGACCTTCCGCACCATCCTGGTGGCGCGCTTCCGCCCGCAGGACGTGGATGGCCTGGCCGCGGCGCTGGGCCTGCCGGTGTGGCCGCAGCCGCGGCCCAAGCCGGTGGTGTGGCTGGCGATCGACGATGGCAGCGGCCCGCGCCTGGTCGGTGTGCAGCAGTCCAATGCCGCCCGCAGCCTGCTCGACCGTGCGATCGAGCGCGGTTTCCGCCTCGGCCTGCCGACCGGCAGCGCCGCCGAGCAGGCGCTGGCCGGCGCGATCTGGCGCCAGGACACCGCCGCGGTGGCCAGCGCCTCGTCGCGCTACAGCCCGCCGATGCAACTGATCGGCAAGCTGTACCGCGGCAAGGCCGGTGGCTGGACCGCGGACTGGACCTTCGTGGACGGCGGCAAGGTGCTGTCGACCTGGTCGTCCAGCGACGCCGACGCGCGTCGCGCGATGGCCAGCGGTGCCGATGGCGCCGCCGATGCCCTGGTCAAGCGCTACGCCAAGGCGGTCAGCGCCGGCCCGGCCGGCATCTACCGGGTGGTGATCACCGGCATCCGCAGCGCCGACGACTACCTGCGCGCCTCCGCCGCGCTGCAGAACGCCTCGGTGGTAAGGCGCATCGTGCCGATCCGCGCCGACGGCGATCGCCTGGAACTGGACCTGGACCTGCTCAGCGGCGTGTCCGGGCTGAACCGCATGCTCGGCCCGGACGGCGCGCTGCAGCCGGTGGTCGCGCCGGTCGAGGGTCCGGTGATCCTCAACAGCGAGCCGACGGAGTACCGCCTGAAATGACGTTGTCGCCCGAAGCCGAGATCGCGCTGTTCCTGCGCCGCCTGAAATGGACGGCGGTGATCCTCGGCGTGCTGTGGGTGGTGTGGCTGCTGGCGCCGATCCTGACCCCGTTCGTGCTGGCGCTGCTGCTCGGCTGGCTCGGCGACCCGCTGGTGGATCGCCTGGAGCGCGCCGGGCGCTCGCGCAACATGGCGGTGACCCTGGTGTTCGTGCTGATGGTGCTGCTGCTGGTGCTGGCGCTGGTGATCCTCGTGCCGATGCTGGAGCGGCAGATCGTCACCTTCATCGACGTGTTGCCGCAGGCGCGCGACTGGTTCATCGGCACCGCGATCCCGTGGGCCGAGCAGAAGACCGGGCTGGAGCTGATGACCTGGCTGGATCCAGAGCGGCTGATCGACTGGATCCGCGGGCACTGGCAGCAGGCCGGCGGCGTCGCCGCGACCTTCTTCGGCTACCTGTCGCGCTCGGGCTTCGCGATGGTGACCTGGGTGGTCAACCTGGTGCTGCTGCCGATCCTGACCTTCTACTTCCTGCGCGACTGGGACCTGCTGGTCGCGCGCGTGGCGGTCACCATCCCGCGCAACCATGTCGGCACCATCACCCGCCTGGCGCAGCAGTCCAACGAGGTGCTGGGCGCGTTCATCCGCGGCCAGTTCCTGGTGATGCTGGCGCTGGGCGTGATCTACGCCGGCGGCCTGACCCTGGTTGGCCTCAAGCTCGGCCTGTTGATCGGCATCGTCGCCGGCCTGATCAGCTTCATTCCCTACCTGGGCGCGACCACCGGCATCCTGCTGGCGGTGCTGGCCGCGCTGGTGCAGGCCAAGGGCTTCGACCTGCAGTTGCTGATCCTGGTCGGCGTGGTGTTCACCGTCGGCCAGCTGCTGGAGAGCTACGTGCTGACCCCGCGCATCGTCGGCGACAAGATCGGCCTGCATCCGGTGGCGGTGATCTTCGCGGTGATGGCCGGCGGCCAATTGTTCGGCTTCCTCGGCATGCTGCTGGCGCTGCCGGTGGCGGCGGTGGCCAATGTGCTGCTGCACTACCTGCACGAGCAGTACCGGCAGAGCGACCTGTACGCGGGCGAGAAGTCGGCGATCCTGCTGGATACGGTCACCGAGCGCACCACCATCATCGAACTGCCGCCGCGCAGCCCCGATCAGCCGTGAGCGTGCCGCAACTGCCGCTGGCCCTGCGCTATCCGCCGGAACAGCGCCTGGACCGTTATCTGGGCGCGCCGGACGGGCTGCTGGCGCAGCTGCAGGCAGTCGCCGATGGCACCGCCGACGACTGGGTGTACCTGTCCGGCCCCGCCGGCACCGGCAAGACCCACCTGGCCCTGGCGCTGTGCGCGGCCGCCGAACAGGCCGGGCGCAGCGCCGCCTACCTGCCGCTGCAGGCCGCCGCCGGCCGCCTGCGCGATGCGCTGGAAGCGCTGGAAGGTCGCGATCTGGTCGCGCTCGACGGCCTGGACGCGATCGCCGGGCAGCGCGAGGACGAGGTGGCGCTGTTCGATTTCCACAACCGTGCGCGCAGCGCCGGGGTGACCTTGCTGTACACCGCGCAGGCCATGCCCGACGGTCTCGCCCTGTCCCTGCCGGATCTGCGCTCGCGGCTCTCGCAGTGCACCCGCATCGCGCTGGCGCCGCTGGACGACGCCGGCCGCGCCGCCGTGCTGCGCGAACGCGCCCAGCGCCGCGGCCTGGTGCTGGAGGATGCGGCGATCGACTGGCTGCTCACCCACGCCGGACGCGACCTGGCCGGCCTGATCGGCCTGCTGGAGCGCCTGGACCGCGAATCGCTGGCGGCGCAGCGGCGGGTGACGGTGCCGTTCCTGCGCAGGGTGTTGGAGGGGCGGGGATTGGCGAGTGGGGATTCGGGATTCGAGAAGAGCTAGGCGGTCGCTCGGCCTGGCTGGCGCACGCGTTTGCGGGATTTGGCAAAGAGTTCGAGCGCTCAGCGCTTGACCAATCCCGAATCCCCACTCCCCAATCCCAGCACCTCATTCAATTCCGCCAACCGCTGCGGCGTCCCCACGTCGGTCCAGCGGCCACGATGATGCAGGCCGTGCAGCTGGCCGTGTTCGGCCTGTGCGCGCAGCAGCGGCACCACCGAGAAGCGTGGCGGCACGCCCGGCGCGGTGGGCGCCGGGGCGGCGATGGTCTGCCAGTCGCGCAGCAGGGCGGGGCGGTACATGCCGATGCCGGCATAGGTCAGCAGCGGTTCGCCGGTGTTGTGCACGTGTCCGTCGTCGCGCAGGGCGAAATCGCCGCGCGCCGCATAGGCCGGCGGATCCACCAGCACCAGTTGCGCCAGGCCGGGCGGCTCCGGCGCGAGCCGAGCGAAATCGAAGTCGGTCCAGATGTCGCCGTTGACCAGCAGGAACGGCGCCTCGCCGAGCAGCGGCAGCGCGTGCAGCATGCCGCCGCCGGTCTCCAGCGGCGTGGCGCCTTCGTAGGAATAGGCGATGCGCAGCCCGAACGCGCTACCGTCGCCGAGCGTCTGCGGGAACTGTTCGGCCAGCCACGAGGTGTTGATCACCACCTCGCGCACGCCCAATGCGGCGAGCTTGCGCAGGTGCCAGACGATCAGCGGCGTGCCGCCCACCGCGAGCAGCGGCTTGGGCGTGTGCGCAGTCAACGGACGCATGCGCTCGCCGAGGCCGGCGGCGAAGATCAGCGCCTTCATGCGTCGGCCGCCGCGCGCTGCGCCAGGGCCGGCTTGATCCGCGTCTGCAGCAGCTGCGCCAACGGCTGCAGGCTGGGGTGCCGCGGCAATGCCTCGTCGAGGTAGGCGATGAAGCGCGGCACGTTGTCCAGGTACCAGGCCTTGCCGTCGCGGTAGTTCAGCCGCGCGAAGATGCCCAGGTTCTTCAGATGGCGCTGCACGCCCATCCATTCGGCGTCGCGCAGGAATTGCGCCAGCGGCGGCACCGGGATCCCAGCCTGCAACGCCCGTGCGTGGTACCCGGCCAGCCAGGCGTCCACCCGCGCCAGCGGCCAGCTCACCGTGGTGTCCTTGAACAGGCTCACCGGGTCGTAGGCCACCGGCCCCACCACGCAGTCCTGGAAATCCAGCACCGCCGGGCCGTCGGCTGCCGGCATCAGGTTGCGCGGCATGAAGTCGCGGTGCACCAGCACCTGCGGCTGTGCCAGCGCGTTGTCCATGAGCTGGCGCTGCACCCCGTGCAGGGCCGCGCGCTCGTCGTCCCCCAGAGTGATTCCCAGGTGGCGTTGCAGGAACCACTCCTCGAACAGCCCGGCATCGCGCTGCAGCAGCGCCTCGCCGAACACGCCCATGCCCGGCGGCGGCGCGATCGCCTGCAGGCGCAGCAACTGGCCGAGCGCGGCGTCGAAGTGCGCGTCCGCGGTGGTCGTATCGAGGCTTTGCGCCAGCGTCGGTTGCCCCAGGTCTTCCAGCAGCAGGAAGCCGGCCTCCGCGTCCTGCGCCAGGATCGCCGGCACCCGCACGCCGCCGCCGTGCAGCAGGGCGTGCATGCGCAGCCACGGCCGCACGTCTTCCAGGTCCGGTGGCGAATCCATCACGATGCGGCTGATGCCGCGGCCGTGGCTGCGCCAGTAGCTGCGCTGGCCGGCGTCCACCGAGGCGCGCTCCAGCGTCGCCTGCGCATCGTCCAGGGCCATGCGCGCCCAGGCCAGGCGGTGCGCGGCGCGTGCCGCAAGGACATCGGGAACGGTCGGACTGGCGCTCATCGGCAGGCTGCGGCGGAAACGAGCCGCACAGCGTAAACGGGCGCCGCCGCCGTGGCGAGCGGCGCCACGTGCCTCAGCGCTTGCTGGAGAACAGCCGCAACAGCGCGAGCAGGGCGATGGCGCCGAGCAGCGCGCCGAGGAAGCCGGCCGGCTCGCCGCGGCTGTACCAGCCCATGTAGTGGCCGAACCAGCCGGCCAGCAGCGCGCCGGCGATGCCCAGCAACACGGTGAACAGGCAGCCGGAGCGCCCGCTGCTGGGGCCGAGGAACCGCGCCAGCAGGCCGACCACGAAGCCCACCAGGATGATGTAGAGCCAGCTGTCACTGCCGAACAGAGTGTGCATGGAGAGCGTTCCGAGCGCGGAGGGGAGATCAGCGTCGGATCGTGCCAGATCGACCGTCACGGCGTCGATGCTTGCGTGCACGATGCAGGCGGCACAGCCATGGAAGGCCGGCCGCCCGCGCTACCCAGCGATCACGCCCATCGGAAGGCGCCGTGTCGGAGCCGACGCCCGTCCCAGCGCAAACAGGGCGTCAGGCACTCAGGAAACCGGCTTCGCCAATCCCCAATCCCGCCTCCCAAATCCCGGCCCCATCAACAGCAACCGTGCCCGCCATGTTGCTCGCCGCCGGCCACCGCCGCGCTGCCGGTAGTCTCGCCGCGCAGGCTGGCGGCATGGTGGGCGGCGATCACCCGCGACACGCAGGCGGTGACCCGCTTGCCCATCGGGATGTGCAGGAACTCGTTCGGACCGTGCGCATTGGAATGCGGGCCGAGCACGCCGGTGATCATGAACTGCGCGCCGGGGAACTTCTCGCCGAGCATGCCCATGAACGGGATCGAGCCGCCTTCGCCCATGTACATCGCCGGCTTGCCGAACGCCGCCTGCGAGGCCGATTCGATCGCGTCGGTCAGCCACGGCGACTGCGCCGGCGCGTTCCAGCCGGAGGAGGACTTCTCCAGCGCCAGCGACACTTCGGCGCCATACGGCGGGTCGCGCAGCAGCACCTCTTTCAGCAGTTCGCCGGCGCGCTTGCCGTCCAGCGTCGGCGGCAGGCGCAGCGACAGCTTCACCGCGGTCTCCGGGCGCAGCACGTTGCCGGCCGAGGCCAGCGGCGGCAGGCCGTCGGCACCGGTCACCGACAGCGCCGGGCGCCAGGTGCGGTTGAGCACCAGCTCGGACAGGTCCTCGTGCATCGGCCGCATGCCGGGCAGGAACGGGAACTTGCTGTAGACCTCATCGCCCAGCACCTCGGCGACCTTGCGCGCCTGCGCCAGCCGCTCCTCGGGGACGTCGGCATACAGGCCCTCGACCTTGATCTTGCCGGTGGCCTCGTCCTCCAGCCGCGACAGCAGGTCGCGCAGCACGCGGAAGCTCGACGGCACCACGCCGGAGGCGTCGCCCGAATGCACGCCTTCGCTGAGCACCTTGACGCTGAAGTTGCCGCCGGCCAGGCCGCGCAGCGAGGTCGTGCACCACAGTTGTTCGTAGTTCCCGCAGCCCGAATCCAGGCACACCACCAGCGACGGCTTGCCGATCCGCGCCGCCAGGTGATCGACGTAGGCAGGCAGGTCGTAGCTGCCCGATTCCTCGCAGGCCTCGATCAGCACCACGCAACGCGCGTGCGGGATGCCCTGGTCCTGCAGCGCCTGGATCGCCGCCAGCGAACCGAACAGCGCATAGCCATCGTCGGCGCCACCGCGGCCGTACAGGCGGTCGCCCTTGAGCACCGGCGTCCACGGGCCCAGATCGGCGTCCCAGCCGGTCATTTCGGGCTGCTTGTCCAGGTGCCCATACAGCAGCACGGTGTCCTCGCCGGTCGCCTCGCTGCTGGCCGGCACCTCCAGGTAGATCAAGGGGGTGCGGCCTTCCAGTTGCACCACCTCCACCTGCAGGCCGGGGATGGCCTGGGCCCGCGCCCAGCGCTCCATCAGCGCCACCGCATCGGCCATATAGCCGTGTGCGACCCAATCGGCGTCGAACATCGGCGATTTGTTGGGGATGCGGATGTAATCGACCAGTTGCGGGACGATGTCGTCATCCCACTTTTCGCTCAGGAAACGGTCGATCTTGGCACTGTCCATGAAAAACTCCGAGGTGATTGCACACGTGTGCATCCATTCTACGCCCCGGTGCCCGTGTAGGGTTTTTCCTACACGGCGACGCGCCGTTTACCTGCTGTTTGTGACGCGCTCCGACGATAGGCTGTACCCATGTGGCGAGCGATGCTGACAACGCCGGCAGGAAAGGCCGGCGAAGTCCCCATCCAAGTCACAAGGAGCGTTGCCATGCAGTCTTTTATCGTGGTCCTGAAGTCGCTGGTCGTTGCCCTGATGCTGTCCGGTTCCGCGCTCGCCGCGGACAAGGTCAACATCAACTCCGCTGGAGCGGAGGAAATCGACCAGGTGTTGGTGAACGTGGGAGCCTCCAAGGCTCAGGCGATCGTCGACTACCGGCAGGCGCACGGACCTTTCAAGAGCGCCGAGGAACTGGCACTGGTGAAAGGCATCGGACTCAAGACGGTCGAACGGAACCGCGACCGGATCGAAGTGGGCGCCACGAAGGCACCCGCGCCGACAGCCGCCAAGCAGGCAGCTGCCAAGCCGGTGGAAAGGCGTTAAAGGGATTTGCAACGAAAGGATAGGGCCGGCGCTGGACGCGCGGCCGCAGCCTCACTGAGCAGGATGCGAGGGGGGAAGGCAGGAAGCCGACAGGGAGGTACATCGTCGCCCGGCGTTGCACAGTGACGTGCAGCCGGGCGATGTTTTTTTTGGGCCAAGGTGCGTCTTGCCTGGCAACCGCGGGCGCGCCAGGGACAGGCGCCGTTGCCATGATCGTGCAGAATGCGCGCATGGATTTGCACACGCTGCCCGCGCGGGTGATTCCCGCCAACGAGTACCGCCGCGAACGCTGGCGCAACGGCCTGGGCTGGACCCGGGAGATCCTGCGCTTGCCGATGTCCGGCGACGACTGGCTGCTGCGCCTGTCCATCGCCGAGATCGAGCAGGACGCCGCGTTCTCCGCTTTTCCCGGGATCGACCGCGAACTGGTGCTGTTGCGTGGCAACGGTGTGCGTCTGCGTTTCGACGATGGCGAGGAGCAGGTGCTGCAGGACCCGTACGCGCGCCTGCGCTTTGCCGGCGAGCGGCCGCTGCGCGGCGAGCTGTTCGATGGGCCGACCCACGATTTCAACCTCATGTGGCGTCGCGACCGGCTGCGCACGCAACTGCTGCACCGGCCACTGGTCGGGCCGATGTTGTTCTTCGCCGAACCGGGTGTCGCCTGGGCCGTTCATCTTCTGGCAGGGCAAGCGCAGTTCGATGCGGCCAGCGGACTGCCGCCATTGGCGGCCGGCGACAGCGCCTGGCTGGCCGCCGATGGCAGACGCCGCTTCGCTTTGAGCGGGGGCGGGGAATTGTTGGCGATGCGCATCGAGGCCGCACCGACGTCCGCGGACTGAGCCTGCGCGACCGCGCGCGCGGGTCTTGCGGCGTCGGCGCCGACCGCGTCCAATGCGCGAACGCGGCCATCCGGGTCGCACAGCGGAAGCCGACAGGTGGTCTCGGACAACAGGTGGTTGGCGAAAATTCTGGTGGCGGACGCGGACGCGGCCTTGCGCGGCCGGGTTCGCGATTACCTGGCCTGTTTCAACCTGCAGACGCACGACGCCGACAGCGCGCCGCAACTGCAGGCGCAACTGGCGGCCGGGCATTACGACGCGGTGGTACTCGACGCCGGCCTCGACGGCGCCGAGGGCCTGCGCCTGTGCCGGCAGCTGCGCGACCGCGGTGACATCGCCATCGTGATGATGGGCGACCGCGCCGAGCCGGTGGACCGGGTGATCGGCCTGGACCTGGGCGCTGACGATTTCCTGGTGCGGCCGCCCGATCTGCGCGAACTGGTGGCGCGGCTCAACGCGGTGCTGCGCCGGGTGCGTGCGACGCAGCCGCCGCCGGCTGCGCACGGTGGCTGGCAGGTCGATGCCGCGCGTCACCAGGCGGTGGCGCCGGACGGGCGGACGATCCCGCTGTCCCCTGGCGAACTGCGACTGATGGCGGTGTTCCTCGAACAGCCCGGCGAAGTGCTCAGCCGCGAGGTGCTGCGGACGGCGTTGGGCGACGGCGAGGCCAGCGTGCCGCCGAGCAGCCGCGGCATCGATCTGCAGGTCTCGCGGCTGCGCCAGAAGCTCGGCGACGACCCGCTCGTGCCGCAATGGATCCGCACGGTGCGCGGCAAGGGCTATGTGTTCGAGCTGCAGCGCATGGGGTTGCCGACCGCGCGCTGATGGCGTGACGGTCGGGCTCGGGCGCTCCTGCCATGCCCGTCGCGGCGGACGCCGCGTCCGCATATGCCCGGCCACGCGCGGGATGCAAGGCGACGCGTGTGCCCTGTCCGCCGAATGGCTGGTGCGTCTCGACAGCGCGTGTTCCAGATCGTCGCTTGGGCGCGGTAGCGCCTGGCGAGGCACTGCCTCAGGTCGCGTCGCTCCGTTCGCGCCTTCCGACGCGCATCGTCATCGCCAAGCGCATGCGCGACGCGACCGGGTAGCCGATTGCACACCGTGCCTTTACCGAAAACGGCCTGGCCGCGAGGCGGTCCGTTCGCACCTTCCAATGTGCATCTTCATCGCCGAGTGCATGCGTAACGCAGCCGGATGACCGATCGCACACCGTCGTGTTGCCGAAGGCTTCCTCGCAATGTGGCCCTCACCCTGCGGCAAGCGTTTGTCCTTGGGCCGATAAGCATTCCCTTGCGTGTCGCACCGTATCGCCGCCGTAGCCGTAGCCGTAGCCGCCGCAGCTGCGGGCGGTCAGCGGTGCCACGCCCGCTCGTCGTCCCGCTCACCGCCGCGTTGTGTCGCCCGGTGCACTGGCCGGTCTCCGCGACCGCAGATCCTGGAGCAGTGCTCGGCCGTCACGCCTCTGGCAGTTCAGCGAACGCGCGGCTGACCCGTTCCTGCAGGCCGCCGCGCTGGCGCAGCACGAAGCGCACCGCCAGCCCTTCGCGTTCGGCACAGGCCATGCCAGCGTCGGCGCCCAGCACGCTGAGCGCGGTGGCCCAGGCATCGGCGCGCATGGTATCGGCGGCCACGACGCTGACCGCGGCGAGCGTCGCGGCGATCGGCTGGCCGCTGCGTGGATCCAGCAGGTGTCCGTAGCGGTGGCCGTCCTGTTCGAAGTGCTGCCAGCGGTCGCCGGAGGTTGCCACGGCCAAGCCGTCGACCGCGAGCGTGCGCGGGGATGCATCGCCACGCAGGCCGTCCTCCGGGGCCGCCTCGAGCAGCACACGCCACGCCTGCCCATCCGGCTTGCGGCCATAGCCGTAGAGATCGCCGCCGACCTCCACCAGCGCGCTTTCCACGCCGCGTGCCTGCAGTGCTCGGACTGCCAGGTCGACGCCATAACCCTTGGCGATCGCCGACAGATCCAGGTGCAGCCCGCCGGGCTGCTGCCAACGGCCATCGTCATCGACGCGCAGCCGCCGCCAATCGCCGGCAGCGCGCGCCTGGCGCAATGCCCCCGCGTCGGGCACGCGCCGATCTCCTGCCATGGCGCCGAACCCCCACACGCCGACCAGGGCGCCGATGGTGGGATCGAAGGCGCCGCCGCTGCGTTGTGCCACGTCCAGTGCGCAGCGCAGCACCGTGTCGAGCGCGGCGGGCAAGGCGTGCCAGGTGTCGGTATCGGCGCGGTTGTAGCGGCTGAGGTCCGATTGCGCGTCCCAGGTGCTCATCTGCGCGACGACCAGATCGAGCTGCGCCTGGATCGCGTCGCGCAGTGCGTGCAGGTCGCTGCCAAGGGGTGGCAATAGCCTGACGCTCCAGCGCGTGCCCATGCTGCTGCCGTGCAGCGTGGCGATGCCGGCGCTGGAGCGCGATGCGGTGGGTGAAGCAGGGTGGTTCACGCGTCGACTGGGCGCGGCGTTACCACGCCAGGGCGGAGGCGTGCGGTGCTACGCAGCCGTGCGTGGGCCGAGTGCTCGGCGCTTTGGTCGCCGAGTCGGTTCATGTCTCCGACCAGTCGCGCAGCAGGTTGTGGTAGACGTTGGTCAGGCGCAGCAACGCCGCTGCGTCGGCACCGCTGGCGGTCAGCGCCTGGATCGCGGTGTCCAGGTCGAGCAGCGTCTGCCGCCGTCCGGCGTCGCGCACCAGGCTCTGCACCCAGAAGAACGAGGCCAGCCGCGCGCCGCGGGTCACCGGTGCCACCCGGTGCAGGCTGCTGGACGGATACAGGATCAGGTCGCCCGCGGGCAGCTTGACCTCGTGCTCGCCGTAGGTGTCGTGGATCAGCAATTCGCCGCCGTCGTACTCCTCCGGCGCACTCAGGAACAGGGTGCAGGACAGATCGCTGCGCACGGTCAGCGCCGGCTGTGCGGCGCTGGCGGCCTGGGTCATCACCGCGCCGTCGACGTGCAGGCCATAACTGCCGCCGCCGGTATAGCGGTTGAAGCGCGGCGGGATGGTGCGCAGCGGCAGCGCCGCGGCGAAGTACAGCGGGCTGCGCGCCAGGGCGCTCAGCACCGCCTGGCCGAGTTCCTGCTTCAGTGGCGACGCGTCGGCCAGCTGCAGGTTGCGCTTGACCTGCGCGCCCTGCGCGCCGACGGTTTCGCGGCCGTCCACCCAGTCGGCGGACTGCAGTGCCTGGCGGAACCGCGCGACCTCATCGGCCGTGAGGATGTCGGGAATGTGCAACAGCATGGGGCGCTCCGGCGGTGGACGCCCAGGATAGGGCGTCCACCGCACGTTGGCAGGCGCGGTCGGTCAGAACCGGACCTCGGCGGTCAGCAGTACCGAGCGCGGCGCGCCGGGCGTGTAGCGGAAGCCGCTCTTGTTGATCGCGGCGACGTAGTCCTTGTCGAACAGGTTGTAGGCGTTCAGGCGCAGCGCCACGTGATCGTTGACCGGGTAGCTCAGCACCGCATCCCACACCGTGTACGACTTCACGAACGCCGGCGTGCCGACCGCGCTGTCGCGGCCGCGCTGCATCTGCCCCGAATAGCGGACGCCACCACCGACGGTCAGCCCGAACGGCAGGGTATAGGTGCTCCAGGCGGTGAACGCGCTGTCCGGGGTGTAGGCCAGGTCCTGGCTGCCGTCCTGCGAGACCGTCGTGCCTTGCCGCACCCGCGCATCCAGCTTGGTGTAGCCGCTGGACAGCGACCAGCGCTCGGTCAGCTTGCCGACTGCCGACAGTTCGATGCCTTGCACGCGCTTGGCGCCGCTCTGGTAGTAAAGCCCGTCGCTGCCCTGCACGATCTCGTTGTCCACGTCGGTGCGGAACAGCGCCAGGGTCGCGAACAGCGCATCGTCGAGGAAGTTCCACTTGGTGCCCACCTCCGCGGTCTTGGCCTTCTGCGGGTCGAAGCGCGGATTGTTGGCGTTGTTGGCCGAACTGCTCAGTTCCAGCGTGCTGCCGCCGGGCGGCTGCTGCGAGGTGGCGAAATTCGCGTACACGCTCACGTCCTCGTTGGCCTTGTAGACCGCACCGAGTTTCCAGCTGAACAGCGTGTCGGCGATATCGGTGTCCAGGCCGACTACGGTGGTGCAGGGCGCGGCGGTGGAGGTGGCGGAGTTGCACACCAGGCTGTCGAAGTCGGTCTTGTAGCGGTCCGCACGCACGCCGGCGGTGACCAGGAAGCTGTCGCCGAACTTCAGCGTGTCGAAGGCATAGGCCGAGTAGGTGGTGGTGGTGCCATGGCTGCGCGCGCCGTTGCGCGCGGTGCGCAGCGGCGTGGTGTTCCAGTCCGGCGCGTACAGGTTGGCCGGATTGGCCGCCAGCCAGGCCGCGCGGTCGACGATGTTGTGGCCCCAGCTGCGCAGTTCCTCGCGCGACGCTTCCACGCCGGTGCTGAGGTTGTGCCGCACCGCGCCGGTGGCGAAGTCCACACGTAGATTCAATTGATCGGCGAGGGTGGTGTACTGCTGGTCCTTGAAGGTCGGCAGGCTGCGCAGCACCGTCCAGGTCGACGGATCCGCCGGATTCGGCGTGCGCAGGTTGGCGGCGTTGGGCATGAACGCGAACAGCAGGTAGTCCTGGTCGTTGAGGCCCCAGCGTGCGGTATTGGTCAGCTTGACCGTGTCGGACACGTCGTGCTCGATGCGGAAGGTCGCCATCTTCGCGGTCACGTCGTCGTGGTCGTCGCGGGTGCCGTAGAAATTGGCGCTGTCCACGCGCGCGGCGCCACCGAGCCACGGCCGCGCGGGATCGGGCGAGCTGTAGCCAGGCAGACCGATGGTCGGCACCCCGCCATCGGGCACGTTGTCCTGCTTCACGTACAGCAGGTCGAGCAGGTAACGCGTGTCGGTGCCCAGGCCGAACGCCAGCGACGAGGCCAGGCCCCAGCGCTTGTTGGCGACATGGTCGCGGCCGATGGCGTCGCTGTCCTGGCCCATCACGTTCACCCGCAGCGCGCTGCTGGTGCCCAGGTGCTGGTTCCAGTCCGCGGTCGCGCGGCGCTGGCCATGGTCGCCGCCGGACAGGGTGCCGCTGCTGGCATCCTCCAGGTGCGCCTGCTTGCTCACCAGGTTGATCGCGCCGGTCGGCGCGCTGCGGCCGTTGTCGGTGCCGGCAGGGCCCTTTTCGACCTCGATCTGCTCGATGTTGAACACGTCGCGCGAGATCGAGCCGAGGTCGCGCAGCCCGTCGACGAAGATGCTGCTGGAGCTGTCGAAGCCGCGCATGTACAGCGCATCGCCGGTGCTGGTGTTGCCGTTCTCGCCGACATAGAACGTGCCCACGCCCGGGCTGTTGCGCAGCGCTTCGGTGAGGGTGGTGGCGCCCTGCTCGTTGAACAGGTCCTTGCCGATGATGTTGAGGGTCTGCGGGGTGTCGATCAGCGGCTGCGTGAACTTCGGCGAATCCGGCGTTTCCACCAGGTAGCGCTTGGCGCGCTGGGCCTGCACGTCGACCTTGTCCAGGGTGGTCGGCTGATCCGCCGCCGCCGCGTGCGCGGAGGAGAGCAGGCTCAGCCCACCGAGCAGCATGGCCGTGGTGAGGGTCGGTGCGGCGGCCTGGCGGGTGACGGGGTGTTTGCGGCGCTTGATCGGAGAGGTCATGGGCGGTTCGATTTGCAGGATGGATGACGCCCCGGCCGCGACCACCGGCCGTCCCTCATCAGGAGCGGGCGCGGCGCCGGGGTCGGGCGGCAGTGCGAAAGGGTGTCTGCCGCGAGTGCGATGCGGGCAGTACGTTCATTTTCCATGCAAATGCGAATTGTTTGCAATATCTTTGTCGTCGAAGCAGATCCGCCACTGTTCGGACGCCGTGATTCGTCAGGAACAGCACGGGGCTACGGAGGCACGCTGTCGGCCCGATGACCGGGCGCCGAGGTGAGAGATGCGGGTCTGTGCAGGCGTGCGACGCCGGACGCCAGCGAGGCGGATGCGGCGACGTCCGGGGAGGCAGGGGCGAGGGCGAAGGGCGCCGGTGTCAGGCTGCCGATGCTTTCCGAAGACGCCATGGTGGCGACGGCACATTGCCGTAGCCGGACGCGCTTACTACGGGCGCTTCGACATACACCGAGGGAACGGGTGGGGTGTCACACGACATGCCGCCAGAGGCGCCGGCATCGGCGACCATCAAGTCGGCCGGTGCACGCCCTCTGTGCCAGTGCCGGCAAGCGGCTGTGCTCCCGGAGATCGGCCGCTTCGCGGCGCCGTCCTTCGGCGCCGCTGACAGTGTGGTTCAGGCCGCAGCAGCCTGCGCCACGCGCGGACCTTCGCGCAGCGCACGGCCGATCAGGCCGACCAGCAGGTCCAGCTCTTCGCCGTCCATCGCGAAGTGCGGGGTGAAGCGCAGCGAGTTCTCGCCGCCGTGGATCACGTTGACGCCGTGCTGGCGCAGCCACTCTTCGGTGGAACCGGCGCCGTAGCACTTGTACTGCGGGGCCAGCGCGCAGGAGAACAGCAGGCCGGTGCCCTGCACCTGGGTGATGGCGCCGCCGAGCTCGGCCTTGAGCTTCTCCAGCTTCTGCACCGCCTCGGCGCCGCGCTCGCGGATGTTGGCGCGCACTTGCGGGGTCAGTTGCGCCAGGGTCGCGGTGGCCACGTCGAGCGCGCGCGGGTTGCTGGTCATGGTGTTGCCGTAGGTGCCCTTGCGGTACACCTGCGCCGCATGCTCGGTCACCGCCAGCACCGACAGCGGGTACTGCGCGGCGTTGAGGGCCTTCGAGTAGGTTTCCAGGTCGGGTGCGTCGAGCTGCTCGAAGCCGGGATAGTCCACCACCGACAGCACGCCGTGCGCGCGCAGGCCGGCCTGGATCGAGTCGACCAGCAGCAGGCTGCCGTGGCTGCGGGTCAGTTCGCGCGCGGCGGCGTAGAACGCCGGCGGCAGCGCACGGCCGGGGTCGCCTTCGCCCATCACCGGCTCCAGGAACACTGCCTCGATGAAACAGCCGTGCTGCTCGGCCTCGGCAAAGGCGCGACGCAGCGCGTCCACGTCGTAGGGCGCGATGGCGATCAGCGCGTCGTCGCCGCGGTAGCTGGCCAGGTGCTGCTGATAGGTCTTGCGACTGGAATCGGAATACATGCCCGGCCGGTCGGTACGGCCGTGGAAGCTGCCCTTGACCACCAGGCGCTTGATCTTGGCGCCGGCGTGGCGCGCGCCCGGATCGGTCTGCAGCTTGGCGTTGATGTCGACGATGCGCGCGGCCAGGCCCACCGCTTCGGAACCGGAGTTGAGGCACATGAAGCGGCTGTACGGACAGCCGCCGCGGCGGTGGCCGATCTCCGCGCGCAGCGCGCGCTCGAAGCGCAGTTGCGACAGATTGGGGGTCATCACGTTCGCCATCACCTGCGGCCGCGCCATCACCTCCAGCACCGCCTCGGGTGTGTGGCCGAAGCCGAGCATGCCGTAGCCGCCGGCGTCGTACAGCACCGCGCCCTTCAGCGTGACCACCCATGGGCCGCGCGCGCTCAGCGCCACGTACGGGGTCACCGCGTCGTCGGCGTAGAAATTGACGAAACCGGCCTGCAGGTGGCGGATCTGCTCGGCCTCGTCGAGGTCGAGCAGGTCGGCGAACTCGGTGGCGATGCGTGCATGTTCCGCACCCGCCGCCTCGATCGCCGCGCGCAACGCGGGGTGCGAGGCGGCCAGGCGCTCGATGCTGGCGTCATCCAGGCCGTGGGTCAGGCGGTCGCCGGCGTGGGCACGGAGCGGGGCGAGGGGGCCGAGTACGGTCATGAGGGATCTCCTGAAGGCGGGCTGTCTGGCGACGATCCTGTCTATTATCAGGACAGGATCGTCGAATGGCAGCGTGAATCCGTGCAGGAATTGACGCAATTTCGTCGATTCGACGAAAATCCCCGGCCATGAAGATCACCGCTTCCGACGACGCCCTGCTGTCGCTGCTGCGCGAGGATGCGCGCGCCTCCACCGCCCAGATCGCCCGTCGCCTGGGGGTGTCGCGGACCACCGTGCAGAGCCGGATCGAGCGCCTGGAGCGCGAGGGCGTGATCTGCGGCTACACCGTGCGCACCCGCGACGACTACGAGCAGGGCCATATCCGTGCGCACATCCTGATCACCGTGCTGCCGAAGAAGATGACCTCGGTGGTCAAGGCGCTGCGCGAGATCGAGGCGGTGCGCGTGCTGCATTCGGTCAGCGGTTCCTTCGACCTGATCGCGCTCGGCGTGGTGCCGGGCGTCAACGACATGGACGAACTGACCGACCGCATCGGTGCGCTGGACGGGGTGGAGCGCACGACGTCGTCGATCATTCTGTCCACCAAGTTCGAGCGCTGAGGGGCTGGGATTCGGGATTGGGGATTGGGGATTCGCAAGAGCGCGGTCCTGCCTGCCTTGGCGAATCTCCACTCCCGAATCCCCAATCCTGGCGCCGCTACAATGGCCGGCCCCATTCCCGATCTCTCCCGGCGCCGTGAAGAAGTCCGATTTCCACTACGACCTGCCCGAAGAGCTGATTGCGCAGGCGCCGCTGGCCGAGCGTTCGGCCAGCCGGCTGCTGCTGGTACCGCCGGCGCCGGCGCCCTTCGCCGACTGGCACGTGCGCGATCTGCCGGAGCTGCTGCGTGCCGGCGATCTGCTGATCTTCAACGATACGCGGGTGATCCCGGCGCGGCTGTTCGGGCAGAAGCGCACCGGCGGGCGGGTCGAGATCCTGATCGAGCGGCTGCTCGGCGGCCAGCGCGCGCGGGCGCAGTTGGGCGTGAGCAAGTCGCCCAAGGCCGGTGCGCGCATCGCCCTGGACGCCGGCGGCGAGGCCGAGGTGCTGGGCCGCGACGGCGAGTTCTACCAGTTGCAGTTCCATGTGGACGGCGCGCTGGAGCACTGGCTGCAGCAGGCCGGGCGCTTGCCGTTGCCGCCGTACATCCGCCGCGAGCCGGGCCTGGACGACCGCGAGCGCTACCAGACCGTGTTCGCGCGCGAGGCCGGCGCAGTCGCCGCACCGACCGCCGGACTGCATTTCGACGCGCCGCTGCTGCAGGCGCTGCAGGACCGCGGGGTCGAGGTGGGGCATGTGACCTTGCACGTGGGTGCCGGCACCTTCCAGCCGGTGCGGGTGGAAGCGCTGGAGCAGCACCAGATGCACCGCGAGTGGCTCAACGTCGGCGCCAGCCTGGTCGAGCAGGTGCGGCGCACGCGCGCGGCCGGCGGCCGCGTGATCGCCGTGGGGACCACCGTGGTGCGCGCGCTGGAAAGCGCGTCCAAGGATGGCGAACTGCATCCGTTCGCCGGCGAGACGCAGATCTTCATCCTGCCGGGCTACCGCATCCGCAGCGTCGACGCGATGGTGACCAATTTCCATCTGCCGGAAAGCACGCTGCTGATGATGGTCTCGGCCTTCGCCGGCCGCGAGCGCATCTTCGCCGCCTATCGCCACGCCATCGCCGAGCGCTACCGCTTCTTCAGCTACGGCGACGCGATGCTGCTGTGGAGCAGCGAGACGCCGGCAGACCGCGTCGCGTGATGCGCCGCGTGCCGTGCCCGCACACACGCGGGTGCGGCGGCGCGCGCCTTGGGTTTGTGCGCTCCGCGCGTGTGCATGAACGCGTGAGTTGCGTCGTTGCATCGCGACATCGGTGCCCACCCCATATCGCCTTGCCGACGCTGCCGCATCGATGCGACGAACGTGCGGACTGTGATGCACAGCGCGCAGCGTCTGCCTGAGTAGACGATGCCGCGCACTCGGTAGGGGAGGCGCATGCGCTCCTCGTCCTTGATGGTGGAACCCCTGTTCCGGTGCCCCGACGCGCGGGGCATCTCCCAGTCAAAGGATGAGTCCATGAAGAAGACATCGACCGAGCTGCTGCTGGCCGCGCTGCTGGCGAGCCTGGCCGTCGCCTCCGCGCACGCGCAGCCGCAAGCCGCCGGCGGCGGCAAGTTCCCGGCCAAGCGCATGCTGCAGGCAGCGACCATGCCGCGCACCGATACGCAGGGACGGCGCCTGTACGCGATCGACCTCAACCCGTTCGTGCTGCAGGAGACCACGCGCCTGTACGCCAAGTTCCGTCCCGCGGACTACCGCACCCTGGATCCGGCGATCCGCGCGCACGAGAACAGCACCGGCATGGTCCACTACGCCGACCAGATCGCGCAGCTGCCGGGGGTGAAGATCGAGCGGGTGCTGTCCACGGTTTCCAGCACCGTCTATGCCTGGATGCCGGAGCGCACCGCGGCGCAACTGCTCAAGGCCGACTGGGTGGTCTCGGTGCGCGGGGTCGAAGCCACGCACGCCACGTTCTCCGCTGCGGGCGACATCGTCAATGGCGGCGAGATCACGCCCTGGGCGCTGCCGTACACGCAGACCAACGATGGAGTCACCACGTCCAATCCCGCGTATCTGCTCGATGCGGTGCTCGACAATCCGCCGCATCCCGAGCTCAACGTGGTGTATCGCCAGGATTTCCCGACGCTTTCGCCCAACCCCCTGCACAGCACGGCGACGGCAGGCTTGATCGGTGCCAGGCAGAATGGACAACTGGTGCGCGGCGTCAATCCTGGCCAGCCGATCAAGGCGTTCGGCCTTGCCGATCTGAACGAAAGCACCGTGGCCACGGCGCTGGATGCCGCAGTACGCTACGCCGAAGCGTCGGGCGAATTCGCCGTCCTGAACATGTCGTTCAATCAGAGCCCGGGTGGGACCTACAACCCGTTCAACGCCAGCAATCGTTGGGGCCGTCGGATGCGCGCGGCGAGCAATCGTTTCTTCATCACCCAGTCGGCGGGCAATGCCTACACCGTCGGGCTCTCGCCGCTAGAGCAGGACGCGTGCAAGGTGGCGTTCGGCTACATCGATCCGCAGACCCAGCAGGGGGCCGCACGCGACATGGATGGCATCGTCGTGGTCGGTGGCTTGCAGCGTGACGGCTCGCGCTTTGCCGGCGCACAGAACAGCGATCGCTGGGGCGGCTATGCGAAGGGATCGACCGTCGGCCCTTGCGTCGAGGCGTGGGCGCCGGCGCACGAAATCACCAACCTCATTTACGACGGTGGCACCGAAGCTGTCTCCGGCACCTCGTTCGCCGCGCCGATCGTCGCCGCGATCGCCTCGCGCTACGGCAACACCCAGACCCGGCCGCTCGAGCGAGAGGCCTACATCAAGGCCGGCCTGAGCAACACCGGCTACAGCGAGGCCGGCCTGCCGCTGCGCAAGGTGCAGTACGTGGCGCCGTCGTCGCTGAACCTGATCAAGCGCCTGCCGATCATCGGCGCGACATCGCCGACCAACTCGGACAACCTGGCCTCGCTATACGACGGCCGCTTCTTCAGCGATACCGACTACTGGAACGCACGCACCAACTGGGGCAGCGTCACCGTGAACCTGGGGCAGACGCGCAAGGTCACCGGCGTGCGCATCACCGTGCGCACCGCGGCCAGCGAAACCGCGGGCGTCGCGCAGCCGATCGACTTCGCCGTTTCCGCCGGCCGGCATGGCGCGGTGTTCGGCGGCAGCACCAATCCCGGGCCGGTGTACTTCGACAACCCGCAGTACTACACCGAGCCCGATCAGTCCGACGTGGCGCCGGTGTACATCGCCTTGAACGGCAGCACCGCCCAGTACCTGAAGATCGAGGCCAACAACCCGTACTCGTGGTTGGCCTACTCGGAAATCGAAGTCTACGGCGAGTGAGTGACGCAGGTGCCGCCGCTGATTGCGGCGGTATCTGCCAATGCCTTCACGCGCTGGTTTCGCCTCGGGCCGCTGCGGTCGCGGCCTGATCGCAGCGAGATGGCCGCTGTGCGCTGCGCACCGTCAATTGCAGCCATGCCTTCCGGTTCGCACCTTGTGCCGTCTTCGGCAGCCCCCTCCATCGAGGGGGCTTTTCTCTAGGCGCATCGGCAACGCCGCCGTTGCCAATCCCCAATCCCGACTCCCCAATCCCCACTACTTGATCGGCTCGTCCAGCATCAGCTCGCGCACGAACCGTACCGGCGGGGCGCCGTAGGACAGCACCTGGTCGTGGTAGGCCTTGAGGTTGAACTTGTCGCCGAGCTTGTCCTGCATCGCCTTGCGCAGGTCCAGGTGTTCCTGCACGCCGACGAAGTAGGTCGGCAACTGGGTCGAGGTCAGCTGCGCGCGCACCCACTTGCCCTCGGCCTCGCTCTGCTGCTGGAAGGTGTCGTGGACCATCAGGTGCAGCGCCTGCTCCTTGCTCCAGCCGTCCACATGCACGCCCTGGTCGAGCAGCGCGTTGGCGATGCTGCGCAGATAGAACTTCAGCTGCACCAGGTGGAACAGCGGATCGTTGTCCAGGTAGCCCTGCTCCTGCATCATCCGCTCGGTGTACACCGCCCAGCCTTCGGCGAACACGCCCGAGCGCAGCACGCCGCGCAGGGTGGACGGGAACTTGGCCGAGTGCCAGCCTTCCACGTAATGCCCGGGCACGCCCTCGTGGATGCTCAGCAGGTGGATCATGCGGCTGTTGTATTCGCGCAGGAACGAGTCGGCCTGCTGCGCGGTCCAGTCGTCGGGGATCGGCGACACCGCATAGAAGGTCTTCAGGTTCTTGTCGAGCGGACCGGGCGAATCGCAGTACGCCACCGCCACGCCGCGCTGGAACTCGGGCATCAGGATGATGTCCACGGGCGCGTCGGGCAGGGTCACCAGATCCTTCTTGCGCACGAAGTCGGTGGCATCGGCCAGCGAGGCCTTGGCGTCCTCGACCACCTTGTCGCGCGCCGGATGCTGCGCGTAGGCCAGCTCCAGCGCCGCCTCGATCGCCTTCTGCTGCTGCGCGTCGCTGGGCGCGTCGACCAGCGCCGGGGCGCCGGGCTTGTCCTTGAGCACGGTGCGGGCGATGGCGTACATGTCCTGGCGCACGCGCGTGAGCTCGGCTTCGGCGCGCTGCTTGATGTCGGCACGCGACAGCGAGGAGTTGAGCGCGAACTTCAGCTTCTGGTCGTACTTCTCCGCACCCAGGCGGAAATCGCCCTTGGCGTTGGGCACCAGGGTCTGGTCCAGCCAGGTCTGCTGCTCGGCCACGGCCTTCTTCAGGCCCTCGATCGCCGCCTGCAGGCGTTGCGCGTCGGCCTGCGGCAGTTCCTGGATGTGCGGGACGATGAAGCTGTCGACGATGCTGAGGATGCCGCGGTTCTGCTTGGCCACGGTCCTGGCGCTGATCTCCGACACGCGGGCCGGGTCGAGGTTGGCGCGCGCCTGCGCAAACAACGCCGGGATCTTCTCCATGCGCGCGGTGGCCGACTTCAGCCGCTCCGGCAGCGGCGCGAACTCGCGCGCCATCAGCCCGTAGATCGCACCGCCGGCCAGGCCGTTGTAGACCTGCGGGTCGGTCGCCCAGCCCTGCGCCACCTCGTTGCTCCAGATGTCGGACTGCAACTGGTTGCGCAGGATCGCCGCGTCCACCTGGTTCTCGCGCGAGAGCTTGGCCACGTCGAGCTTGTCCAGCTCGGCCAGCAGCTGCTTGCTCGCCTCCAGGCTCTTCTGCCGGCCGGCGGCGCTGAGGTCGTCCAGTTCGCTGTCGTAGCGGTGGTCGCCGGTCTGGGTGGCGCCGACCGGGGACAGCTGCATCCAGGTGTCGACGGCGCGCTTGGACAGCGCGGCGAAGCTGGCGTCGGCGGCGGCATCGGTGGCGGCCGCGGCCTGGCCGGGAGCGGCGTTGCTGGCGGCGGGCGCATCGGCGGGTTTCTGGCAGCCGGCGAGGGCGGCGAGCAGGGCGGCGGCGAGCAGGTGCTTGCGCATCGGGGTTCCTGGAGTGGGTCGATCCGCCAGGGTAGCCCCGCCGTGCTGCCGGCGCCCCTGCCATTGGATTACCCTTGACGCTTTCGCCACTCAGGAGCATCGAAATGCAGGACAAGGGACGTCGCCATCGCGGCCCCAGTGTGTGCGATTCCGAGATCGCCACGGTCGATGCCGCACTGCCTGCCGCAGCCGGGGCAGGGCGTGCCGAGACTGCGAGCGCTCGGCGCGGCCCGCGGCCTGGCAGCCGGCGCTGGCGCGGCTGGGGCGTTTCCCTGGCGTTGATGGCGGCGATTGCTGCCTGCAGCCGTGGCGGCGAGAGCGCTGCGGCGCCGCCCTATGCCGCCGATGCTGCCAGCAGTGCTGCCAGTGCCGCCGAGGCCGCGTCGCAGGCGGCAGATGCGTCCTTCGCCGCGGGCGCGCCTGGCGAAGAGCATCGCGCCATGGCGACACTGGCCTATGAGCACGAGGTCGATGTGGCGCTGCCGGCGGCGCAGATCCCCGCGCGGCTCAAACAACTCCAGGAGGAGTGCCAGCAGTCGCGTTTCGGGGCCTGCACGGTGTTGCAGGTCGAACAGCGTGGCGGCGAGCAGCCGCACGGCGAACTCAGCGTGCGGATCGCGCCGGCCGGGGTCGAGCCGTTGATCGCGCAAGCAGGCCAGGGTGGCCAGATCGAAAGCCGCACCACCCATGCCGAGGATCTGGCGCAGGAGGTGCAGGACAACGATGCGCAGCGCCAGCGTCTGCAGGCCGAGCAGCGGCGCCTGCAGGAGTTCCAGCAGCGCCGCGATCTCAGCGTGGCCGACATGATCGCGCTGTCGGAGAAACTGGCCGCCGTGGAGACGCAGTTGCTCGCCACCAGCCAGGAAGCCGCGCAGCAGCGCCGACGCCTGGATACGCAGCGAGTGACGCTGACCTTCGCCGCGCCGACCGCCGAGCGTAGCCGCAGCGACATCGGCGATGCGCTGCGCGACAGTGGCGAAATCTTTGCCGGATCGATCGCCTGGGCGATTCGCGCAGTGGTCGGCCTGGCGCCGTTCGTGCTGCTCGGCTATGCGCTGTGGCGGCTGATCGCCTGGCGTCGACGTCGGCGGCGCGCAGCTTAGGAGACGTGGCTTTCCCGTCCGATGTGGATCGGGCGGGAGCGCCCCAGGCGATACGCCAGCGAGGTGGGGCGGCGCTGCGCTTGCCGCACGCATGCCACGCAGGGTGGCGTGGCATCGAACAGGTCTGGTCGGTCATTGATCCCGGGTCGCGGCTGACGCCGCCCCTGCAGGTACATCGACGATGCGCGTGCTGGCAGCGTGGGAATGCTTCAATCCCGACGCATGGCCGCAACGTGCCCGAACCAGGGGACGCGGCTGACCGTACTTCTACGCAAGCAGGCCATGCGGCCTGCCGGGACGCGGCGCCACGCGGCGCAACGTCCCATCGGCCGGCGTCAGCCTTCGTCCTGTTCGAACTCGACGATCACGTCCAGCTCGAACGCCAGCGCTTCCACCGCTTCGCGCACCTTCTGTGCGGTGGCGGCGTTGCCGGCTTCCACTTCCACTTCGTGGGTGCCCGGTCCCTGATCGTCGGGCAGACCGGCGGAACTCGAATCGTCGTCGTCCATGTGCGGCATCAGGTCGTCGATTTCCTCGACGTGTTCGATGCCTTCCAGGCTCGACAGCAGGTTGATGATGGCGCGGGCGTCGTCCTCGCTGCCGGTGATGCGGATGCGGAGCTGGGGCATGTGCCTTCCTCTTGGGGGGAAGGCGCAGGCTAGGCAGGCATCGGCTAAGGCGGGGTGATGACGCGCTCAGCGCAGTGGCACGACCGCGTCCGGCCCGGCATGCTCGGCCACCGGCAGCAGCAGCGCCTCGGCGGCCGCGTGCAGCAGCGTCGGTGCGATGTAGCGGCGGTGCGCGGCGGCGATCAGGGCCATGTACAGGTGGCCGAAGCGGTTGCGGCAGGCCACACGCGTCTCCAGGCTCAGCTCGGCGCTGCCGTCGTCGCGCAGCGTCACGCCCACGCAACTGCGGAACACCAGGTGGCGGTCGTCGGCGCCGAGCAGCACCTGCACGCGCCGCGCCTGCGCCGTGGAGGCCTGCGCCAGCACCGGGAAGCGGCCGGCGAACAACTGATCGCGCTGCGGCGACAGCAGCGAGGACACCGGGCAGCCCAGCGGCGAGGTGCGCAGCCGCAGCGGCGCGACCAGCACGTTGCGCAGGCGCATCAGCCAGGTCACGGTACGCGGCGGGTGCCGCAGGAAGCCGTCCAGCAAGGCGGCCATCAGTGCGTGTGCGCCCAGTGGCCGCAGCGCCTGCGCCGGCACCGTCAGCCGCACGCTGTCCTGATGATGATGCGCGGGCAGCTGCTGTTCGAGCAGCGAGCCGGGCAGCAACTGTCGCGTCACCCGTGCACGCGGCAAGCGTGGCGCGAGCGCCGCGAAACCGGCTGGATGCCGCCAGGCGCCCAGCCGCTGCCGAAGGCGTCCGCTGAGGGCGCGCAGGCCGGCGCACCAGGCCAGGCGCCGGCTGCCTGGCGACGCCGCCAGCGACAGCCGCACCGCCGGTACGGGCAGCGCCTGCGTCTGCGGCGATGCGAGCAGCGCCGCGACCGGGGCCGGAAGCAGTTCGGTGAGGGTGGCGATGTCGGCGGTGCCGGCCAGGACCTGCGCGCGCACGTCCTCGGCAAGCGCGCCGCCAGCTTCGTCGCTGTGGCAGGACAGGGCGAAGAACGCCGGATGCCCGGACTGCGCGCGCAGCGGCGCGAACTGGTGCCAGGTGCCGCCGCCGAAGCGCACGCTGAACAGGCAGTCGGCGGGCAGTTCGACATGGCGCAGCGCGGCGAGGAAATGCTGCGGATCCTCCTGCAGTTGCGCTGGCGAGGCGGTACTGAAACGCAGCAGCGCGCCGCCGCTGCCGGTGATCGCGGTGAACATGCGATGCCCGGCATGGCAATGGAACGGATGGCCGCCGCTGCCGACCGCGAACGAATACAGTGCGGTCGACTCGCCATTGCCGAAATCGGTGCCGGCCAGACGCGCCGAGGGTTCGTCCAGCGCATCGCGGAACTGCGGATGCGCGCGCTGGCGCAGGCAGGCCTGGGCGATCAACGGATCGCCGGCACCCACGCCGAGCTGGGCGATCAGGATGACCTCCACCGGCAAGCCGCCGCTGTAGGAGGGCAGGCGCACCGAGGGAAATCCGGTTTGCGCGGTGGCGTGTTCGCTGAGCGGTGCGGCGGTCATCGGCGGACTCCTGTTGCCGTGGCGGAAGGATCAGGCGGTGCGCTTGGCCTGTCTGCGCGACTCGCGTTTGAGCGGGCCGGCACTGGGGCAGATCTCGAAGGCGAAACCGCTGAGGGTGTTGACCAGGTTGTCGGGGGTGAGCCGGTAGACCACGAACTGGCCGCGGCGCTCGCTCGCCACCAGTCCCGCCGCTTCCAGCACGGACAGATGCCGCGAGATCGCCGGCGCGCTCATCGCGAAGCGCTGCGCGATCTCCCCGGCGGTAAGTTCCTGGGCCGACAGGTAGGCCAGGATCTCGCGGCGTGGCCGCGAAGCGAGGGCTTCGAAAACGCGATCGATGGACATCGGGGTTTAGCTAATTAACGAATTAGTTAATTAATGACGTGTCGCCATGCAACTGTCAAGTGCCGAGGCAGCGCCGTCGGGCGCGGCGGTGGGGGCCACGTGCGCTGCCTTCTGGTGGAAGCGGCTCGGCCGCGACGGGGATTTTCGGTCCGCGCACAGGCGGGCGGCATGGCGATGACTCGGTGCCCTTCCATGGCGTTCGCCATCCATCAGCAGAGCGGTCGTGGCGGACGAGGCGGTCGGCGCAGTGCCCGCGTTTCGTTCAAGGGTCCTTGCGCGTCGTCACCAGCCGCAGGAAGGCTTCGTGCTGGTAGCGGCTCATGCGCAATTGCTGCCCCGTATCCATCGTGACCACATGGTGGCCGTTGAACCAGGGGTGGATCGCCCTGACCCGGCGCAGGTTGATGATCGCGGACCGGTGCACTCGGGCGAATTGGCGCGGGTCCAGCCGCGCGGCCAGCGCGGCCATGGTCTCGCGCAGTTCATGGGTGCGGTCGGCGAGGTGGATCAGCACCGTGTTGCGGCTGGCCTTGATCCAGACGATGTCCTCGACCGCGACCAGCACCACCGCCTCGTCGACGCGCACCGGAATCCGTTGCAGATAGTCGTCGCGCTGGCGCAACGCATCCAGGGTCTGCAGGATGCGCGCCTCGGAAGAGGTGCCAACGCCGATGCCGGCGGACAGGCGCCGCTTCGCGCGCTGCAATGTCTCGGCGAAGCGTTCGCGGCTGAAGGGCTTGACCAGGTAGTCCACCGCGTTGGCCTCGAACGCACGGACCGCGTAGTGCTCGTAGGCGGTGACGAAGATCGTCGCCGGCATGTTGGCCGCACCGATCGTGGCGACGACATCCATGCCGGTCATCGCCGGCATCTGGATGTCCAGGAACACCAGGTCGGGCGACTGGCTGCGGATCGCGATCACCGCAGAGGCGCCATCGCCGCATTCGCCGAGCAGTTCGATGTCCTGATCGGCGCGCAGCAGCCGCACGATGGCGTGGCGTGCGATCGGCTCGTCGTCGATCACCAGCGCGGTGACGCTCATGCAGGGAGGTGCTCCGGGGCTTCCTCGGCGTCCAGCTCGCGGAACGGCAGCCGGATGCGGCAGGCAACGCCGTGCGGATAGAGCATGTCGAGCCGGATGTCGGCGTTGTCGCCGTAGAGTTCCTGCAGCCGCAGGCGGGTATTGGAGAAGCCGATGCCGTGTCCGCCCGCTTTGCTGTTTTCCTCCAGCGTGCTGTTGCCGTTGCGCACTTCGATGGACAGCGTGTCGCCTTCGCGCCGGCTCTCGATCTCGATGCGGTCGCTGCCGACACGCTGGCCGATGCCATGGCGGATCGCATTCTCCACCAGGGGTTGCAGCAGCAGGCTGGGCACCGCGCAGTGCAGGGTGCCGGGGGCGACATAGATCTTCGCGCTCAGGCGGTCGCCGTACCGCTTGCGCTGGATGCCGAGATACAGGTCGAGCAGGGCCAGTTCGCGTTCCAGGGTGATTTCCTGGCCGTCGTATTCTTCCAGGAACGCGCGCAGCAGTTCGCTCAACCGCAGCAGCATGTCCTCGGCGGCGACGGTGTCTTCGTCCAGCAGGGTGACGATGGCATGCAGCGTGTTGAACAGGAAATGCGGTTGCAGCTGGCTCTTCAGCACCTGCAGGCGCGACTGCGCGAGCTCGGCGGCCAGACGGCTGGCTTCCACTTCGCGCCGGGTCTTCTCGGCGTGGAAGTGCAGCGCTTGCTGGATCGCGAACAGGGTCCAGTAGGTCAGCAACCCGATGGCGAAGTGCTGCTCCAGGAAATATCCCAGCTGTTCAGCGAAACCACTGGGCTCGAACAGGGTGGAGGCCAGCGCGCCGATGACCATCGCGGCAAACGTCACGCACAGGCTTGCGACTGCCTGCGCGCCAAGCCCGTGGAAGCGCTGAGCGCCACGGACAGGAAAGCGTTCGGCGAGCCGGAAGACGGTGGGTGCCAGGAGGGCCCAGCTGTACCACTGGATCAGCGACCATCGGATGAGCACCTCCAAAGGCCATCTGCTGGCAATCGCACCGTTGTTGACGATGTTCTGGAGCATGAACACCATGGCCACCAGCGTCCACAGCGCGATATAGCGCCCCAGGCTCATTTCGGTATTGCCGAGTCGGACGTTCATCCAGAGGTGGTCGAGGGGTGACGGGCGCATCCTAGGCGCAGCGACACGCCGTGGAAAGCGCCGGCGCGCGCCCACTACGATTGGGAGCGCGAGAACGACGATTCGTCCCGAATCGATTTGCAGCCGCACGATCACCCGGCCTGATGGGCAGGCCAGCACAGCGGAATCCACCCCGCGTGGCTGGCGCATCCTTCCATCGGAGATCCGTCATGCCCTCGATCCGCGTCCTTGCCTTGACTCTTGCCCTGTCCGTTGCGACCGCACCGGCTGCCGCGGCCGAGCCGGTGCGCTATCTGGAACTGAGCAACCGCGCCTACGACGCGCTGACGTCGCTGGCCGTCGCTGCACCAGGCAGTGAACAGTTCCGCGAGGTCGCGCTCCACGCGCCGTTGCGGGGCGGCGGCGACGCAGCGACCTTTCCGCTCGCCGGTCATGCCTGCCGCTACGATCTTCGCTTCACCTTTCGCAACGGACGTTCGATGCTGTATCGGGATGTGGACATTTGCGCGCACCGCGTGCGCATTCGGCCGTTGCCGCATTCGCAGTCGGGCGGGCGTGCGCTGCAGGCCGTTGAGACGGCTGGAACCTCACCTTGACCCGCTGTCCCGATCGAAGAGAGGCGACGGCGTGTCCTTTCCTCATCGGGATCATGGCCCGCTTTTCGGGGGAAGGTGCAGCGCAGGCGCGGGCGAGGGGATGGGCGCAGCCTCGTCCATCCGGATTCCGCGAGTCGCTTGTGCGTCGGACCCACCCCAACCCCTCTCTCGATGGGAGAGGGGCTTCCGCTCTCTGTGGGAGGGACTTCAGTCCCGACGCGATCCGCCGTGAGACGCAAGATCTCGGTCGCGCCACCACCTCACTGCACACGCACTGCGCACGCACGGCATCGGTCGTGGTCGATGCCGCGCCTGCGAACACGCGCGGCCAGGCGAGCTAACCCGCCTTCGGCGGCAACCCCAGCAGTTCCGCCGGCAGCGCCGGCATCGGCGTGCGCTCGTCCAGCGCCTCGCGCTTGAGCCAGTCGACGAAGTGGCTGGCGGCCGGGCTGAGCAGGCGGTGGGTCGGATGCACGATGTAGTAGGAATAGCGCGCGGTCAGCGCCGGGCCGGGCAGGCGCACCAGCTCGTAGCGTTGCAGGTAGGGCTGGGCGATGTGCTTGCGCGCCAGCACCGCGCCCACGCCGTACACCGCCGCGCGCATCGCATCGGTGCTGTCGTTGAAGGTGTGCATCGGCGGCAGCGCCACGCCGCGCACGCCGGCGGCGCGGAACCAGTCGCGCCAGCCCTGCGGCGACATGTCGGTGAGCAGCGGCAACTGCGCGATCTGCTCGGGCCGGCGCAGCGTCGCCAGTTGCGGCAGGGCCGGCGAGGCCACCGGGAACAGTTCGTCGTCCATCAGGTGGTGCGAGGTCAGTCCCGGCCAGTCGCCCTGGCCGTAGCGGATGCCGAGTTCCGGCCCGCCGTCTTCGAAGCGCGAGAACGCGGAGTCGGTCTGGATCTCCAGGCGTACGTGCGGGTAGGCCTGGCAGAACCGCGGCAGGCGCGGCAGCAGCCAGCAGTACGAGAGCGAGCGCAGCGTGGTGAGGCGCAGCGGCGCGGTGTCGGCCTGCGGATGCAGGTTGCCGGCCACCGCGGCGATGTCGGCCAGCGCCGCGCTGGCGGCATCGGCGAGTTGCCGGCCTTCGGCGGTCAGCTTGACCCCGCGCGCGTGGCGCTGGAACAGCGTGGCGCCAAGCAGGGCTTCCAGGCGCCGCACATGGTGGCTGACCGCACTGGCGGTGAGGTGCAGTTCCTCCGCGGCATGGGCGAAGTTCTGGTGGCGGGCCGCGGCGGCGAACACGCCAAGCGCGGGCAGCAGGGACGGGCGCAGTTGCATGAGCAGACACGCGGCAGATTTGTGGCTCGCGACGATACTACGCGCTTGTCGGCCCCGTGGCGCAGGATGATGCTGGCAGCCGAACGCGACATGCGCGGCGCGCAGCGGCGAGGCGGGGTCGGCGCGAAGGCGCCGCTCGGCACCCGCAGCCGGCCGCGGATGCCGGCGTCGCACGATCGCTGCGGCGCGTTCCCGGTCGACCACGAGCCTCCTCCATGCCTACTTCCGATACCTCTCTGCAGCCGGCCATCGCCTCCGCTGCTGCTGCATCCGCATCCGACGGCGTTGCCACGCGCGACTGGCGTACGCCGCTGGAACTGGGTTTCCTTGGCGTCGTCTGGGGCTGCTCGTTCCTGTTCATGCGCGTGGCCGCGCCGCAGTTCGGCGCCTATGCGCTGGTGGAACTGCGCCTGGCGCTGGGCGCGGCGGTGCTGCTGCCGTTCCTGTGGCTGGCGCGGGCGCGCTTCCCGCTGCGGCGCTGGCCGACATTGGCGGGGATCGGCTTGCTCAACTCCGCGCTGCCGTTCCTGCTGTTCGCCTGGGGCGCGCAACATGCGCCGGCGGCGATCGGCGCGATCTGCAACGCGATGACCGTGCTGTTCACCGCATTGATCGCGTTCCTGTTCTTCGGCGAGAAGATCGGCACGCGCCGCGCGTTGGCACTGTTGATCGGCTTCGCCGGCATCGTGGTGCTCGCCACCGGTAAGTCGGCCGGCATCAGCGTGGGACCCGCCGCGCTGGCCGGCACCACCGCTTCGCTGCTGTACGGCATCGGCTATAGCCTGGTGAAGCGGCACATGAGCGATCTGCCGCCGGCCGCTTCCGCCGCGTCCACCCTGGGTTGCAGCGCCTTGCTGCTGGCGCCGCTGGCCTGGACGCATTGGCCGGCCGCCCCGGTGCCGGCCGTCGCCTGGGCCTGCGCCGGCGGTCTGGGCGTGCTGTGCACCGGGCTGGCGTTCCTGTTGTACTACCGGTTGATCCAGCGCATCGGCCCGGCGCGCGCGTCGACGGTGACCTATCTGGTGCCGGTGTTCGGCGCGCTGCTGGCCTGGGCGCTGCTCGGCGAACCGCTGACCTGGACCATGTTGCTGGCCGGCATGCTGATCCTGGGCAGCGTCGCCTTCAGCCAGCGCGCGCGGTAGCAGCGCCGCGGCAACGTGCGCGAAGATGCCCGAACTGGCGGCGCACCGGCGCGCCCTAATCGCCGTGTGGCGCACGCCTTTGGCTTGGAGAACAACGCAATGACCGATTCCCTGCTCGCATCGCAGTTCGCCTTCAAGGCCTGGGCCAACGCCGAACTGCTGCAGGCGCTGGCGCAGATCGACGGCGATGCGTTTCCGGCGCAGCGCGAGCGCGCGATCCGGCTGTTGAACCACACCTACGTGGTGGACCGGATCTTCGCCGCGCATCTGCAGGGCGGCACGCATGCGTTCACCGCGAGCAACACGCCGCAGACGCCGGAACTGGTGGCGCTGGGCGCGGCCGTGACCGAATCGGACCGATGGTATGCCGACTACGTCGCCCGGCTCGACGCGCCCGCCATGCAGCAGACGCTCGCGTTCCGCTTCACCGATGGCGACGCCGGCAGCATGAGCCGGCAGGAAATGCTGTTCCACGTGCTCGCGCACGGCGCCTTCCACCGCGGCAACATCGCCATGCTGCTGACCGAGTGCGACGTGGAGCAGCCGCGCGAACTGTTCACCCGCTTCCTGCACGCGCAGCAGCCGCAACGGCGCGCTGGCGGCGGCGCCTGAGCGCGCAGTGTCGCGCGGAATGCGCTATTGCGGCGGCGTGCGCACTGGCAGCGGCACGTTGCACAGGTCGATGTGCCCGGCCGGGCGCTTGTAGAACGCGTCGCGGCGGTTGCGCCGCGCTTCGGCGACTTCGCGGAAGGTGCGGGTATCGGTGCGCAACACTTGCAGCGGGGTACGTTCGGCTTCCGGCACGTCGCTGGCCAGGCGGATCGCGCGGATCGGCGTGCGCTGCTCGGGTTTTTCGTAGAAGCCCATCGGGTCCGGCCCGCGCGGGATCACGCTGAGCAGTTCCATGCCCTTGACCACGCGGCCGACCACGGTGATGTTGCGGTCCAGTTGCCGTGGCGACTGTCCGGTGACCACGTACAGTTCGGCGCCGATGCTGCTGTCCTCATCGTTGTTGCGGCCGGCGCCGAGCGTGCCGTAGCAGTGCGCCAGCCAGGCGGTGCCGGCCTTGGGATCGCGCGCCACCGGGAAGCCGTCGACGAAGCCCACCTGCGGCGCCCAGCCATCGCGGTCGGGCAGGGGCTGGAACGCCAGGCCCGCGGCGGGGCGCTGGAATTCGGCCGGCAGATGCGTCTTGGCGCTGCCCAGCGACTTGGCCTTGCCCGGCTCCTCGCCGTCGGGGTCGCCGAACTGCACCACGAAATTGTCCTGCGAGCGGTAGATGCTCAGGCCGTCCCAGAAGTGCTCGTGGGCGAGGGTGCGGATGTTGCCGACGTGCTGCGGCGCGAACGCCGGCGCCAGCTCGATGACGACGCGGCCGGTCTCCAGTTCCAGGTAGAGCGTGTTCGCCGGATCCAGGGTGCGCCAGTCGCTGGGCTTGGAGGCGTCCAGGATCTGTTGCGGGCTGCGGTACGGCACGGCCGGCGGCGGCGCCCCTGCCGATGCGGCGAAGGTGGACAGCGACAACGCGAGGGCGAGCAGGGAAGTGCGCAGCGGCATGAGGGCGGCCCGGTCGGTGAGCGCTCGATTCTCACCGAAGCGGCGGCCGCTGCCAATGCGCCGGCGGCATGGCGCGACCGCCGTGCCGCCGGCAGTGCCGCCTACGACAGCGCGCGCCGCTGCGGTTCCTGCGCCTCCTGCACCGGCGCCTGGCTTGGGGCCGGCGGCAGCGCGGCCAGTTGCCTGGCGCTTTCGGCGGCCGGGATGGTCGCGGCCTGCGCGGCGTCCACGTAGGCCACCCGCTTGTCGCCGGACATGGGATCGCCCTGCACCGCGAACACGCGTCCGTTGTCGTTGCGCAGGACGTGGTCGACCTGGGTCAGGCCGTCGCGCCGTGCCGCCAGCAGCAGGCTGCCGGCGACGTTGGCATCGTAGGGGCTGAGCTTGCTCGCGATCGCCTGCTGCATCGCCTGCTGCTGCGGATCGGCGGCGGCACGTACCTCGGACGCAGCGCCGGTGCTCGGGGCGGAGCGCGCGGGCGCCGACGGTGATGGCTGGTCGGCGCGCTCGACCTGCGCGTCGATGCGCACCAGGTCGCCGCCCGGCGTGCCGCCGGCGCTGCTGGCTACGCGAAACAGGCGCTCGCTCAGGCCGTACTGGGAATTGCCCAGGTTTCGCGCCAGGCCGATCGCGAAGTCCTGCGGACTCTGTTTTTCATACTGGGCGGCCTCGTGCGCGGTCATCGGACTGGCCTGGGCGGCACGCTGGTACTGCTGGCGCAGCGCGTCCATCTGCTGTTCGGAGAAGCGCAGGGTGGCGTTCTGGCCGGCCGCGATCGGCGTATCGGCCGAGGCGGTGTCCTTGCCGGTCAGCGCGGCGTTGAGCAGCTGCGCCTGGTTGTGGTCGACCTTGTCGAAGGTGAACTGGTAGCTGCGCTCGTCCACGCGCTCCTTGCCCGCCGGATCGAACTGACGGGTCAGGGTCATCGGCACGTTGCCGGCGTACTGCACCTTGCCGACCACGCTGGAACTGCCATCGGCATAGGTGGTGCGCACGTTCTCGCCGCTGTTGCGCTGGCCGCCCAGTTCGGCCTTGAACGGACCCAGGCCGAGCTGGGCGCGGGTCTCCGAACTCATGGTCAGGCTTTCGACCTTCTGCACGTCGCCGACGCCGGGCGCGTCGGCGGCGAGTCGGCCGCTGGCCAGGAACGCGCGATAGGCGGCCTGGGCCTGCGGCTCGCGCAGGTCGAAGGTGGCCGTGTGCATGGTCGCCTGACCCAGCGCGTCCTGCCGGCCGAGCATGGCCTGGGCGATGTCGGTCTTCAGCCCCACCGCCTCCAGGCGCTCCACCGCCTGGGTCGGGCCGACCGCGACGCGGACGCGGTCGGCGTCCAGGCGCTCCACCGCAGAGCTCATGCCGGCCGCGTCGGTGCGCTCGCTGGACGTGGCGAAGCCGCGGAACGCGGCCTCCATCGAGGTCTTGGCGAATACCTGGCCATCGAGCCTGACGCGGCCGCCTTCCGGGATGGTCGTGGGATCGAAGGGATTCACCCGCGCGGCGGCGTCGGCCGTGGCCGCGCCGGGCAGCCTGACCTCGTAGCGGCCGCGCTCGCCGGTGGCCTGGGTCAGGCTGCCGTCGGCCGCCAGGCGCCCGGCCTTGAAGTCGCCCTGGATGCGATGGCCCTGGGTGAACTCCATCTCGACGTTGAACGTGGTCTTGCCGTCTTCCTCCTTGCGGCCGGCGCCGACCTTGCCGGTATGCACCACCGCGTATTCCAGCGGGCCGTACTTGGCCTCTGCGGCCGTGCGGCTGTACTCGAGCGAACCCGAGCCGGCCGCCGGGTCGCGCTTGACCCCGCCGACCGAGAACTGATTGCCGGATCCGGCGAAGCTGGCGTCGGTGGCCTGCCCGGGCTGTGGGGTGGCGGGCGTCGAACTCATGCGTGACCTCCTGGATGGCATGCGAGAAAGAAGTCTTCCCAGTGTAGTCAGCGCGGTGTTGTCGAATCGTTTGTCGCACCGGTGGCGGGCAGGCGAGGCAGGCATGACCAACGGCACAGGGACTATGTCGAACTCGGTACTAGTATCTACCTCAACCTAGCGAGGGCGCCATGGTCGAGCCGGATGCACAACTGAAGAAGTTCCAGAAGGAGCTGAGCGCCGGCACGGTGTCGCTGGCTCTGCTGGCGGTGCTGGCCGCGGCCGAGGCGCCGCTGTACGGCTACCTGATCGCCAAGCGCCTGGAGCAGGTGGGCGAGGGCGTGCTCAGCGGCAAGCAGAGCGCGCTGTACCCGGTGCTGCGCAACCTGGAGGCGGCTGGCCTGCTGTCCAGCCATGTCGAGCCGTCGGTGGCCGGGCCGCCGCGGCGTTACTACCACATCACCGCGGCGGGCCTGGCCACGCTGCGGCAATGGGCCGCGGCGTGGCGCGCCACCCGCGATTCCGTCGATTCCGTGCTGAAGGGGATTTCAGAATGAGCAGCGCACACACCGCACCGCGGCCCTTGCCGACCACCATTCCCGACTACCTGGCGCAACTGCGCGCGGCGCTGGCCGGCGCCGACCCGGCGCTGGTCCAGGACGCGCTGTACGACGCGGAGGAATACCTGCGTTCGGAGCTGGCCGAGCAGCCGGGCAAGAGCGAGGCCGAGGTCATCGCCGGTGTGGCCGGCAGCTACGGTGCGCCGGATGAGGTGGCCGAGATCTACCGTGAGACCGAAGTGACGGTGAACCGTGCACTGCGCCCGCCGACGCTTCCCAAGCGCCGCTCGCTTTCCGGTCGCTTCTTCGGCGTTGTCGCCGACCCGCGCGCCTACGGCAGCCTGTTCTACATGCTGCTGTCGCTGGTCACCGGCATCTTCTACTTCACCTGGCTGGTCACCGGCATCAGCGTGTCGGCGGGCATGCTGATCCTGATCGTCGGCGTGCCGCTGCTGGTGCTGTTCTTCGGCTCGGTGCGCGTGCTGTCGCTGGTGGAAGGGCGCATCGTGGAAGTGCTGCTGGGCGAGCGCATGCCGCGGCGGCCGTTGTACAGCGCGCCGCAACAACCGTGGCTGCGGCGCATCGGGCAGATGTTCACCGATGCGCGCACCTGGACCACGATGCTGTACTTCCTGCTGATGCTGCCGCTGGGCACCTTCTACTTCAGCGTGTTCATCACCCTGCTGAGTATTGGGCTGGCGCTCGCGGCGGCGCCGCTGGGGTTCTTCCTGCCGCAGCAGTTCAATGCGATGTTCGTCGACGGGAACCTCATCGAAAGCGCGCCGTGGCTGCTGCCGGTGTGGAGCGCGCTGGGCATCGTGCTGCTGTTCGGTACGCTGCACCTGGCGCGCGCGGTCGGCAAGCTGCATGGCCTGCTGGCAAAGCACCTGCTGGTGCACAGCGCGGGGCAATGACGAGGTGCCGCGGCCGGCGACTGCCGGCCGCGGACGTTACCGGCTCAGCCGGCCTTGCGGCTGCCGCGGCGCTTGAGCGGGGTGACGTTGCCGGCCGCCGGCGCGCGGCTGGCAGCGGCGTTGGCGGCGATGAAGCTGCGCACTTGCGGATACACGATGTCGCGCCAGCGGCGGCCGCTGAAGATGCCGTAATGACCGGCGCCTTGCACTTCCAGGTGCTGGCGGCGCGCGGCGGGAATGCCGGTGCACAGGTCCTGCGCGGCCGCGGTCTGGCCCAGGCCGGAGATGTCGTCCAGCTCGCCTTCGATGCTGAGCAGCGCGGTGTCGCGGATCGCGGCCGGATCGACGCGTTCGCCGTCGATCACCCATTCGCCGCGCGGCAGCAGGAACTCCTGGAACACCACGCGGATGGTGTCCAGGTAGTAGGTGGCCGGCATGTCCAGCACCGCGTTGTACTCGTCGTAGAAGCGGCGGTGCGCCTCGGCGTCCTGCAGGTCGCCCTTGACCAGGTTGGCGTAGAAATCCCAGTGCGACATGAAGTGCCGGCTCGGGTTCATCGCCAGAAAGCCGATGTGCTGCAGGAAGCCCGGATAGACCTCGCGGCCGTGGCCCGGGTATGACGGCGGCACGGTGTGGATGACGTTGTGCTCGAACCAGGACAGCGGATTGCGCGTGGCCAGGTTGTTGACCTCGGTGGGGCTGCGCCGCGCGTCGATCGGGCCGCCCATCATCACCAGCGAACGCGGCGTGGTCTCGCCGCGCCCGGCCATCAGCGACACCGCGGCCAGCACCGGCACGGTCGGCTGGCACACGCTCATCACGTGCAGCGACTCGGCGCCGATGTGGCGGATGAAGTCCTGCACGTAGCGCACGTAGTCGTCCAGCCCGAAGTCGCCTTCGGCCTGCGGCACCATGCGCGCGTCGATCCAGTCGGTGACGTAGACCTTGTGATCGCGCAGCAAGGTGCGCACGGTGTCGCGCAGCAGCGTGGCGTGGTGGCCGGACAGCGGCGCCACCACCAACACGGCCGGCTGCTTCTTGAGACCGTCCACGACCTTGGCGTCGTCGCTGAAGCGCTTGAAGCGCAGCAGGCGGCAGAACGGCTTGCGCAGCACTTCCTGTTCGACGATCGGCAGCGCGTGGCCGTCGACCTCGACATGGTCCAGCGCCCAGGCCGGCTTCTCGTAGTCCTTGCCGAGGCGGTGCATCAGCTCGTTGCTGGCGGCCAGGCGCTCGGCGCCTGGCAGCGTCGACCACAGGCTGTTGGGATCGGAGAAGATCTTGGCGTTGGCTTCGGCCTGGTGCACCCAGGGGGCGAGCAGGTTACGGGTCAGTTCGTGCCACTGGTAGAGCATGCCGGCGTTTCCATCCTGAGCGTATGCTGCCGTGCAGCATAGCGCATCCGCGCTGTTTGCACCTTAATGGGGCACCAGACCAATCGTCTCCAGCGCCGCCGCATCCCCCGCCAACGCTGGCGCCAGCCAGCAATGACTGCCCACCGGGCGCAGCCCGAGCGCACCGAACTGGCGCCGGTACCAACGCGCCGCGCGCGGCTGGAAGCCGGCGTGGTCGCCGTCGAAGTCGTCTTCGGCGGCGAAGGTCTCCAGGAATGCCACGCCGCCGCACAACTCCACCAGGCCGGGCAGGCCCTGGCGCAACTCGCGGCTGGGCACGTAATGCAGCACGTCCGAGCACACCAGCAGGTCCACCGGCGCACACGGCCGCAGCCAGGCGAAATCGCCGAAGCGCGCCGGGTGCAGGTTGCGGTGGCGGCCATAGCGGGCGACCGCGTAGTCGCTGCTGTCGAAGCCGAGATAGCGCAGCTTCGGCCGCAACTTCAGCAGCGGCGCGCGCCAGGCGCCTTCGCCGCAGCCGATGTCGAGCACGCTGCGGATCGGCCGTTCCAGGTAGTACTCGGCCTGGGCCACGGCGAGGGCGACCTTGCGCGTCAGGCGCGCGGCATCGCCGATGCCGTCGCGGCGATACCAGCGCTGGAAGTAGTCGGCGTCGTACTGTTTGCTCATGAGCGCGTGTGATCCGTGCGGGCGCCGGACGAATCGGCGAAAATGGCCGCACATCCTACGCCAGCGACCCGGAGCCAGCGCATGCAACTCTATTTGTGGATCAAGTCCCTGCATCTGCTGTTCGTGATCGCATGGATGGCGGCGGTGTTCTACCTGCCGCGGATCCTGGTCAACGTCGCCGAGAGCGCGGGCCAGCCGCAGGTGCAGGAACGCCTGGCGCTGATGGGGCGGCGCCTGTACCGCTTCGGCCACAGCATGTTCGGCCTGGCGCTGCTGCTGGGGCTGACGCTGTGGCTGGGCTACAAGGTGCTGCCGGACTTCCCGACCATGGTCGCGCCCGGCCACAGCGGCTGGCTGCACGCCAAGCTCGGCCTGGTGGCGCTGATGCTGGCCTACTACATCTTCACCGGCCGCTGGCTCAAGCGCGTGGGCCAGGCACAGCCGCTGCCGTCCTCGCGCGCGCTGCGCCTGTTCAACGAACTGCCGGTGCTCGGACTGCTGGTGGTGATCTGGCTGGTGTTGGCCAAGCCGTTTTGAGCGGGGATTGGGGATTCGGGATTGGGGATTCGTAACAGCGAGTTCCCCGGCGCCGACGTGTTATGGGTTGCCGCGATCAACACTGGAGCGGAAGGCCCCGCTTTTGCGAATCCCGAATCCCGATTCCCCAATCCCGAGTCGCCGCGCGCGGCGACTGGCGCCTCACGCCGTCTCGTAGGCGCCGTAGCCGCGCAGGCGCTCGTAGCGCTTCTGCAGCAGTTGCTCGATCGGCAGCTGTTCCAGCGCGTCCAGTTCGTTGAGCAGGACCGCCTTCAGACGCTTGGCCATCTGCGTCGGGTTGCGGTGGGCACCGCCGATCGGTTCGCGGATCACCTTGTCCACCAGGCCCAGCGCGGACAGGCGCTTGGCGGTCAGGCCGAGTTGTTCGGCGGCGTCCTTGGCCTTGGACGCGTCCTTCCACAGGATCGAGGCGCAGCCTTCCGGCGAGATCACCGAGTAGGTGCCGTACTCCAGCATCAGGGTGCGGTCGCCCACGCCGATCGCCAGCGCGCCGCCGGAGCCGCCTTCGCCGATCACGGTGCAGATCACCGGCACCTTCAGTTCGGCCATCTCCAGCAGGTTGCGTGCGATCGCCTCGCTCTGGCCGCGCTCCTCGGCGCCGATGCCGGGGTAGGCGCCGGGGGTGTCGATGAAGGTCAGCAGCGGCAGCTTGAAGCGTTCGGCCAGCTTCATCAGGCGCAGCGCCTTGCGGTAGCCCTCCGGACGCGGCATGCCGAAATTGCGTGCGATCTTGCTCTTGGTGTCGCGGCCCTTCTGGTGGCCGATGATCACCACCGCGCGGCCGTCGATGCGGCCGAGGCCGCCGACGATGGCCTTGTCGTCGGCGAACGCGCGGTCGCCGGCCAGCTCCTGGAACTCGTCGCAGAACACGTTGATGTAGTCCAGCGTGTACGGGCGCTGCGGATGCCGCGCCAGCTGCGAGATCTGCCACGAGGACAGGTCGCGGAAGATCTGCGCGGTACGCACCCGCAGCTTGTCCTCCAGCGCGCCCACCTCCGCGTCGACGTTGACCGCCGGGCCGGTGCTGGCGTTGCGCAGTTCCTGGATCTTGGCTTCCAGATCGGCGATGGGTTGCTCGAAGTCGAGGTAGTTCGGGTTCATTGGACGCCGTGGTGAACGTGAATGTGGTGGAGTTTAGCCGAATGCCGCGTGGCGACCCGTACGCGGCCGTCCGGTGACTCGGCTCAGGGGCCGGTCACCAGCGCGGGGCTGGTCATGATCTGGCTGACGCCCTCGACGAAGGCGTTGACGCGTTTGTTGTCGTCCACCGACAGGCCGCTGAACAGGCGCGCGGTGGCATGGGTAAAGTCGATCTGCGTGGATACGTAGGTCTTGCGCAGGCGCTGTTGCTCGGCCGGATCGGTCGCATGCAGGTAGGCATTGACCAGCGCGCGCAGCGGCCCGGCGTGCGCCTCCATCACTGGCGGCAAGGCCGGCAGGCGTTCGGCCGCGGGCGTGACCCGGCGCTGCGGCGGCTGCCAATCGCGTGGCTGATGCGCCGCGACATAGCCAGGGGCATCGTGGCTGCTCTCGACGTAGGCGACGAAGTCGTCGGGCGCGAAAATCTTGCGCATGCGCCGGCCGCCGCTGCTGTCGACTGCGCCGACGGCGTTCTCGGGGAATGGGGTATGCACGTCGAAGTCCCAGTCCTTGACGATGAACAAGTCGTGGACTTGCCCGTAGCGGCCTTTCAGTGCCACGCCCCGCACCTCGACCACCGCATCGCCCTGGAACTCGCGCGGCTTGGCGGTGCTGGTCCAGTAGACCTCGTCGACCCAGTAGTAATCCGACAGGGTGGGGTTGACCAGGGCGCCGTCGTGATCGGCGTACACGGTGAAGGGCACGCGTCCGAGTTGCGCGGTCTGCAGGGTGTGCGCGCCCGGCGCCAGTTCCAGGGCCAGTTCGGCATGTGCGGGGATGCTGTGCGGCTGTCCATCGACCTGGATCGGCAAGGCCTGCCCGGTCGGATTGTCGAAGCGGAAGGTTTGCGGACCCTTGCCGCAGGCGGTCAACAACAAAATGCAGCAGGACAGAAGCAAAAAGCGCACGCGGATATCCAGAACGTAGGGAAAAAAGAGACGGTAGATTCGGCTTGCAGCGCGGGTCAGCTCGCCCACGGCGGGCTGTACTTGACCTTCACCGCGCGCACCGCCGGGTCGCCGCGCAGTGCGTCCAGCAGCTGCGGATCCACACGCACCGAATGACTGCCGTTGAGGTCGAGCATGCCGGCGATGCCGCCTTGCGCCGACTGCAGCAGCAGGTCCAGGCGCAGCGGCGTCTTGCCCGGGCGGTGGCGGGCCAGCAGGCCGTCGATGCGCGGCCAGGCGCTGCGCTGGCGCAGGTCCAGGCGCAGCGACAGGCGCTGCGCGTGGTGCGTGCAGATCTGTTCGTAGTCCCAGCACTGGCGGATGCGCATCGCGTAGCCGCCGTTGAATTCGTCCTCGCGCACGCCGCCCTTGACGATGAGGATGCGGTCGCGGGTCAGCAGGTGGCCGAACTCGGCGATGGCGTCGGAGAACGCGCTGCATTCGATGCGGCCGCGGCCGTCCTCCAGTTGCACGAACACCTGGCTGTCGCCCTTGCGGCGCACGCCGACCACCTGGCCGGCGAGGATCGCGCTGACCTCCGGACGCCAGGCGCGCTTCTCGCCATCGCCGCCGCCACTGCGGCCGCCGCCGGACTGTGCGCAGATCTTCTCCAGCGCGCTCAGGTCGCAGCCGACCAGTTCGCGCATTTCGTCGCGGTACGGGTCGAACGGATGGCCGCTGAGGTAGAAGCCCAGCGTCTCGCGCTCGCCGGCCAGCAACTGGCCCAGCGGCCATTCCTTGCTCTCCGGCAGGTCCAGGCGCAGCGCCGGGGCGCTGGTGTCGGCACCGCCGAACAGCGAGTTCTGCCCGGAGGCACGCTCGCGCGCCATCTGCTCGGTGGCCTTCATCACCTCCGGCAACTGCAGCATCAGCGTGGCGCGGTTGCTGCCCAGCCCGTCCATCGCGCCGGCGTTGATCATCGCTTCCAGCGTGCGCTTGTTGAGCTTGGCCGATTCGACGCGGGTGCAGAAATCCAGCAGCGAGGCGTATTCGCCGCCGCGCTCGCGCTCGGCCACGATCGCCTCGCAGGCGCCGCGGCCCACGCCCTTGATCGCGCCCAGGCCGTACTGGATGGTGTCCGGGGTGGCCGCTTCGAACATGTAGGCCGAGGCGTTGATGCGCGGCGGCAGCACGGTCAGTCCGAGGTTGCGCACCTCGTCGAGGAAGCCGACCACCTTGTCGGTGTTGTCCATGTCCGAGGACAGCGTGGCCGCCATGAACTCGGCCGGGTAATGGCGTTTCAGCCACGCGGTCTGGTAGCTGACCAGCGCGTAGGCGGCGGCGTGCGACTTGTTGAAGCCGTAGCCGGCGAACTTCTCCATCAGGTCGAAGATTTCGTCGGCCTTGGCCTCGCCGACGCCGCCCTTGGCCGCGCCCTCGCGGAAGATCTCGCGGTGCTTGGCCATTTCCGCTGGCACCTTCTTGCCCATCGCGCGGCGCAGCAGGTCGGCGCCGCCCAGCGAGTAGCCGCCGACGATCTGCGCCATCTGCATCACCTGCTCCTGGTACACCATGATGCCGTAGGTGTCCTGCAGGATCGCTTCGGTGCGCGGATCGGGATAGACGATCTCCTGCTGCCCGTGCTTGCGCGCGTTGAAGTCGGGGATCAGGTCCATCGGGCCGGGGCGGTACAGCGACACCAGCGCGATCAGGTCCTCGAAGCGGTCGGGGCGGGCGTCCTTCAGCAGCCGGCGCATGCCCGAGGATTCGAACTGGAACACCGCGCCGGTGTTGCCCAAGGCGAAGATGCCCTTGTAGGTGGGCGCATCGTCGAGCGGGATCGCGGCGATCTCCACCGGCGGGATGCCGGCGCGCGCGTGGCGCACGTTGATCGCCTTCACCGCCCAGTCGATGATGGTCAGGGTGCGCAGGCCGAGGAAGTCGAACTTGACCAGGCCGACCTGCTCGACGTCGTCCTTGTCGAACTGGGTGACCGGGTTCTTGCCGAAGTTGTCGACGTCGTGTTCGGCGAACAGCGGGCAGAAGTCCGACAGCGGCGTCGGCGCGATCACCACGCCGCCGGCGTGCTTGCCGGCGTTGCGGGTCAGGTCCTCGAGCTGCCGCGCCAGGTCCATCAGGTCGCGGACGTCGTCCTCGGCCTGGTAGCGCTGGATCAGCTCCGGCGAGGCCATCTCGCTGTCCTTGCCTTCGCCCATCGCATCCTTCAGCGTGATGCCGAGGATGTTGGGGATCAGCTTGGCGACGCCGTCGACCAGGCCGTACGGGAAGCCGAGCACGCGGCCGCAGTCGCGCACCACCGCCTTTGCCGCCATGGTGCCGTAGGTGATGATCTGGCTGACCCGGTCGCGGCCGTACTTGCGCGCCACGTAGTCGATCACCTCGTCGCGGCGATCCATGCAGAAGTCGATGTCGAAGTCGGGCATCGACACGCGTTCCGGGTTGAGGAAGCGCTCGAACAGCAGGTTGTACGGCAGCGGATCCAGGTCGGTGATCTGCAGCGCCCACGCCACCAGCGAGCCGGCACCGGAACCGCGGCCCGGGCCGATCGGAATGCCCTGGTTCTTGCCCCACTGGATGAAGTCGGCCACGATCAGGAAGTAGCCGGGGAAGCCCATCTTGATGATGGTGTCCAGCTCGAACTCGAGCCGGTCCACGTAGTCCTGGCGGGTCTTGCCGGGCGCCAGCGGATTCTTTTCCAGGCGCGCGGCCAGGCCGTCGCGCGACTGGCTGCGGATCCAGCTGTCCAGCGTCTCGTCGTCGGGCACCGGGTAGGCGGGCAGGAAGTAGGTGCCCAGCTGCATCTCGATGTTGCAGCGTTTTGCCAGCGCCAGCGTGTTGTCGATCGCGTCGGGGATGTCGGCGAACAGCGCGGCCATTTCCTCGGCCGACTTCAGGTACTGCTGATCGCTGTAGTCGCGCGGGCGCTTGGGATCGTCGAGCACGCGGCCGGAGGAGATGCACACGCGCGCCTCGTGCGCGGCGAAGTCGCTGGCGTACAGGAAGCGCACGTCGTTGCTGGCGACCACCGGCAGGCCGCGGGTGCCGGCGGCGTGCAGGGCGAACTGGTTGAACGCCTCCTCGCCGTCGCGGCCGGTGCGGGTCAGTTCCAGGTGCAGGCCGTCGCCGAAGATGCGTTGCCAGTCGGCCAGTTGCTGCTCGGCCAGGTTGTGGCGGCCTTCGCTGGCCAGGCGCCCGGCCAGGCTCTCGCGGCCGGCCAGGGCGAACAGGTTGTCGCTGCCGGTCTGCAGCCATTCCGGGCGCAGCGCCACGCCGCCTTCGTTGCGGTGGCCTTCCAGCCAGGCGCGGGTCAATAGACGCGACAGGCTGAGGTAGCCGTCGCGGTTGCGGCACAGCACGGTCAGCCGCCACGGCGCCTGGGTGCCGTCGGCGATCAGCAGGTCGGCGCCGGCGATCGGCTTGATGCCTACGCTCTCGGCGGCCTTGTAGAACTTGACCAGCGCGAACAGGTTGTTGAGGTCGGTGACCGCCAGCGCCGGCAGGTCCAGCTCCACCGCGCGGCTGAGCAGGTTGGCCTGCTTGGCTTTCTTCGGGTCAGCCTGATCCGGTTTCTCGGGCACACGGATGGTCGAATCCGCCAGCGAGAACTCGGTGTGGATGTGCAGATGGGCGAAGCGGGAAGTGGACATGCGGAACCAGAGCGATGCCCGGGCAGGGTAGCGGCGGGGGCCGAGCCGGGCAAGGCTTGACAGGTGGGAGCGGGGATTCGGGAGTAGGGATTGGGGATTCGTTGCGGTCTCACTGGGCGTTGAGTGCGCGCGATTGCCCGGGATTCCGCTGAACGTCCTACGCCAGCTGCAGCGATTCCATCGAATCCCGAATCCCCACTGCCGAATCCCGGCCCTCCAGGGCCATCCGCACGGGCGCGAAGCTGCGCCGGTGGTGGACGCAGGGGCCGTGCGCGGCCAGCGCGGCCAGGTGCGCCGGGGTGGCGTAGCCCTTGTGCAGGTCGAAGCCGTAGTGCGGGTGTTCGTCGTGCAGGCGCTGCATGATCCGGTCGCGGGTGACCTTGGCGACGATCGAGGCGGCCATGATCGCGCGGTCCAGGCCGTCGCCGCCGACCAGCGCCTCCGCGGCGCAAGGCAGGCCCTTGGGCACCCGGTTGCCGTCGATGCGGGCGAAGCCTGCCACGTGTGCCACGCCCTCGACCGCGCGGCGCATGCCCAGCATGGTCGCCTGATAGATGTTCAGGCGGTCGATCTCCTCGGCCTCGATCAACACCACCTGCCAGGCCAGCGCACGCTCGACGATGCGCGCATAGAGCGTCTCGCGGCGCGCCGCGGTCAGCTGCTTGGAATCGTCCAGCCCGTTGATGCGGGTACGCGCCGGATCGAACACCACCGCCGCCACCGCCACCGGCCCCGCGAGGGGCCCGCGGCCGGCTTCGTCGACGCCGGCGTAGAGCCGGGATTGGGGATTGGGGAGTGGGGATTCGCAGAGCAGTTCCTGCTGCGGCGATGGGGAGTCTGGGCGCTTCATGCCTTTGCTTCTCTCGAATCCCGAATCCCCACTCCCGACTCCCGGCTCTCAAGCAACTCGAGCACCGCATCGGCCGCCCGCGCCGAGGCGTCCTGGCGCAGCAGCAGATGCAGGCGTTCGTATTCGGGCTGCAGCGCCGCCACCGCTTGCGGATCGCGCAGCCAGTGCAGCAGCGCGGTGGCCAGCGCGTCGGGGGTGCAGGCGTCCTGCATCAGCTCCGGCGCCAGGTCATGGCCGGCGAGGATATTGGGCAGGGCGTAGCGGTCCACCTTCAGCAACCCAAGCGCCTTGACGATGCGGTAGGTGAGCGGGGCGACCTTGTAGCCGACCACCATCGGCCGCTTCACCAGCATCGCTTCCAGGGTCGCGGTGCCGGAGGCAAGCAGTACCGCGTCGGCGGCCAGCAGCGCGGCGCGCGCCTGGCCGTCCAGCACCTGGGTGGCGGCCGGCGGCAAGGCCGAGCGCGCGAGTTGCTCGGCGATCAGCGTCTTGCACGCGGCATTGGCGGCCGGCACCAGCACGCGCGCGTTCGGAAGCTGCTGCAGCACCCGTGCGGCGGCGGCGAAGAAGGTGTCGCCGAGCTTGCCGATCTCGCCCAGGCGGCTGCCCGGCAGGACCGCCAGCACCGGTGCGTCGGCGGGCACAGCGAGAGCCGCGCGCGCCGCGCCACGGTCTTCGTGCAACGCGATCGCGTCGGCCATGGGGTGGCCGACGAAGCGCGCGTCCACGCCGTGCCTGGCGTAGATCGGCGGCTCCATCGGGAACAGGCACAGCACCCGGTCGGCGCTGGCGCCGATCTTGGCCGCGCGCTGCTCGCGCCAGGCCCACACCGACGGACTGACGTAATGCACGGTGCGCAGCCCGCGCTGCTTCAGCCAGCGCTCCACGCCGAGATTGAAATCGGGGGCGTCGATGCCGACGAACACGTCCGGGCGCCAGGCCAGCAGCCGCTCGCGCAGCGCGCGGCGCAGCTTCAGCAGGCGCGGCAGGTGCCGCAGCACTTCCAGCAGGCCCATCACCGCCAGCTCGCTGGCGTCGAACCAGGTCTGGCAACCGGCCTGGCGCATCGCCTCGCCCCCGACCCCGGCGAACTCGGCGTCGGGGTAGCGCGCGCGCAGCGCCTCGATCAGCCCCGCGCCCAGCAGGTCGCCGGAGGCTTCGCCGGCGACCAGCGCGATGCGCAGCGGCGCTGCGCGGGGATTGGGGATTGGGGATTGGGGATTCGCAACAGCGGAAGCGGCGCTATCAGCGCCGTTACCAATCCCGAATCCCGAATCCCGAATCCCGGCATTCATCGCAACAACGGCCGCTCGCTGGATTCGATGAATTCCAGCATCGCGCGCACGTCCTCGCTGCCTTCGGCCAGCACCGCCAGCTGGTGCTTGGCCTCGGCCAGCGGCAGGCCGGCAACGTACAGCGCGCGGTAGGCGCGCTTGATCGCGGCCACGCGCTCGGGATCGAAGCCGCGGCGCTTCAGGCCTTCGCTGTTGATGCCGCGCGGGCGCCCCAGCGAATTGCCGCCGACCATGGTGAACGGGGGCACGTCGCCGTTGATCAGCGCGCCCATGCCGAGGAAGGCGTGATCGCCGATCCGGCAGAACTGATGCGCGCCGGCGAAGCCGCTGATGATCACGTGGTCGCCCACTTCCACGTGCCCGGCCAGGGTGGTGTTGTTGGAGAACACGCAGTGGTTGCCGACGATGCAGTCGTGGGCGACGTGGGTGTAGGCCAGGAACCAGTTGTCGCTGCCGACGCGGGTGATGCCGCCGCCGCTGCCGGTGCCGCGGCTGATGGTGACGAACTCGCGGATCACGTTGCGGTCGCCGATCACCAGTTCGGTGCGTTCGCCGGCGAACTTCTTGTCCTGCGGGTCGCCGCCGAGCGCGACGTGGCCGACCAGGCGGTTGTCGCGGCCGAGCCGGGTCGGGCCGACGATGCTGCAATGCGAGCCGATCTCGCAACCTTCGCCGATCTCCACCTCGGCGCCGATCACGGTGAAGGCGCCGACGCGCACGTCGGCCGCCAGCGTCGCCGCAGGGTCGATGACGGCTGACGGGTGGATCAGTGGGGCGTTGGCGCTCATCGCAGATCTCCTGCCAGGGTCATTCGCGGGTGCCGGCGCACAGCACTTCGGCGCAGGCCACGACCTTGCCGTCGACCTTGGCTTCGCCGTAGTACACCGCCATGTTGCGGATCACCCGCTTGATCTCCACGTGCAGCTCCAGCACGTCGCCTGGCACCACCTGGGCGCTGAAGCGGGCGTTGTCGACCTTGACCATGTAGAACAGCTTGGACTGCGCGTCGCGGCCCATCGCCAGTTGGGTCAGGATGCCGCCGGCCTGCGCCAGCGCCTCGATGATCAGCACGCCCGGCATGATCGGCTGGCCCGGGAAATGGCCCTGGAAGTACGGTTCGTTGATGCTCACATTCTTGTGCGCGACGATCCGGCGGTTCTCGAAATCCAGCGAGACCACCTTGTCCACCAGCAGGAACGGGTAGCGGTGCGGGAGCAGTGCGCGGATCTGGGCGATGTCCGGCAGGGGCTGATCGTGGCTCATTCCTTCTCCTTGCTGACAGACAGGATGCGACGGGCCAGGGCATCGAGCTGCTTGAAGCGCGCGGCGTTCTTGCGCCACGTGCGGTTGTCGGTCAATGGGGTGCCGGACGAGTACTCGCCCGGCTCGTGGATGGAGTTGCGCACGACCGACTTGCCGGTGACCACGACCTTGTCGCAGATCTCCAGGTGGCCGACCACGCCGACCGCGCCGCCGAGCATCACGTAGCGGCCGATCTTGGCGCTGCCGGCGATGCCGGTGCAGCCGGCGATGGCACTGTGCGCGCCGATGTGCACGTTGTGCGCGACCTGCACCAGGTTGTCCAGGCGCACGTCTTCTTCGAGGGTGGTGTCTTCCAGCGCGCCGCGGTCCACGCAGGTGTTGGCGCCGATCTCGCAATCGTCGCCGATGCTGACCCCGCCCAGCTGCGGCACCTTGATCCAGCGGCCGGCGTCCATCGCCAGGCCAAAGCCGTCGGCGCCGAGCACCGCGCCGGGATGCACGCGCACGCGCTGGCCCAGGCGCACCCGGGTGACCAGGGTGACGCGGGCGATCAGTTCGCTGCCGGCGCCGACCTGGCAGTCTTCGCCGATCACGCAGCCGGGGCCGATCACGCAGCCATCGCCGACCACGCTGCGCGCGCCGATGCTGACGAAGGCGCCGATGTGCGCGGTGGGCGCCACCTGTGCGCTGGGATCGATGCTGGCGCTGGGATGGACGCCCGGCGGACGCGCCGGCGCCACGTCGAACAGCGCGGCGATCTTGGCGAAGGCGACATACGGATCGCGCGCGATCAGCGCCGTGCCCGGCGCGGCCTCGGCGTCGTCGGCACGCAGCACCACGATCGCCGCGGTGCTGTCGGCCAGTTGTGCGCGATAGCGGGGATTGGCCAGGAAGCTGAGCTGTCCCGGGCCGGCCTGCGCCAGCGTGGCCACGCCATGCACCGCGACGCTGCCGTCGCCATGCACCTGCAGGCCGAAACGCTCGGCGATCTCGTCAGCGGTATAGGTCGAAGTATTCACCGGGGGATTCTACCGTGTGCCATCGACACGGTCATACGTACGGCCGCGTAGGGCGCGTGACCCGCTCGCGCAACACCGTCTCGAACAGACTCGATCAATCTACAGGTGAGGATCAGCCTGCTGGAGCAAAGCCCCCTTTGGTAAAGGGGGCGCGCCGAAGGCGTGGGGATTCGGAGAGTAATGAGCCGGGGCCCGCGATTCGCAACGCGAATCGTGGGGCGTCAGCGCGAATGCGGTGACGCGCTCGGGGCGCGCCGAAGGCGCGGGGATTAGGCAGGCCACGCCCCAGCAGGTTTTCGCGTCGCGAAAACCTGGCTGCCAGGGCAACGCCCTGGCAGCGGGTGGGCAGTTCTTTAGAACTGACCACCAAAGGTGAACTGCAGACGCTCGATCTCGTCGTTGTCTTCCTTCTTCAGCGGAACCGCATAGCTGATCGAGATCGGACCGACCGGCGCGCGCCACAGCAACGCGATGCCGGTGGAGGCACGCAGTTCGTTGGACTTGAAATTGTCCACGCCGTTGAACACGTTGCCGACGTCCACGAACGCCGAAATGCGCGCCGACGGGCTGTCGAACAGCTTCGGGAAGTACATTTCCGCCGAACCCACGGTCTTGAACGAGCCGCCCAGCGGCTGGCCGCGGCTGTACGAGGCGGTGGCCTCCGAGCGCGGGCCGAGGGTGTTGTCCTCGAAGCCGCGGACCGAGTTGGTGCCGCCGGCGTAGAAGTTCTCGTAGAACGGCAGGCCCGAGGCGGTGACGCGGCGGACCAGGTTGGTGCCGTCGCAGGCCTGCGGGTTGTAGACCGGCGTGCCCTGCGCATCGGGCACGGTGACACCGCAGATGTCGCGCGACACGTCGCTGCCGTAGCTGTCGCCGTAGCCGAACTCCGCGCGGGTATTGAGCACCAGGGCCGGCGAGATCGGCCAGTACTTGGAGATCTGGTAGTTGAGCTTCCAGTACTCCACGGTCGAGCCGGGCAGGGTGGCTTCCAGGCCCACGCGCTGGTACATGCCGCGGGTCGGCATGAAGTAGTCGTTGCGGGTGTCGCGCGCCCAGCCCAGTTCGCTGCGCCAGGCGTGGAAGGTCTTGGTCCCCATCGCGTCGATGTAGTTGATGATCGCCTGCGGGGTGAAGCCGGGATAGGTGGTGATCTGGTTGCTGTCCACGCCGAACATCAGCGAGACGCTGTCGGTCTCGGTGATCGGCACGCCGAAGATCACCTGCGCCGCGCCGTTGGTGCTGTTGTACTGCGCGGTGCCGAAGTCGGAGTAGTCCAGCTTGCGCCACGACAGGTTGTAGCCCAGCGACACGCCGTCGTCGGTGAAGAACGGATTGGTGTAGGAGAACGCGTAGCGCTCCTGGTAGCTGCTGCGCGAGGCGTCCACCGAGACGCGGTTGCCGCCGCCGAGGAAGTTGTTCTGCGACAGCTGCACCGAGGTGGTGACGCCGTAGGTCTGCGAGTAGCCCAGGCCGAAGGTGAAGCTGCCCGAGGTGGTCTCCTTGACGTTGTAGACCACGTCGACCTTGTCGTTGCTGCCCGGCACCGGCGGGGTTTCCACGTCCACCGACTCGAAGTAGCCCAGGCGCTGCAGGCGGATCTTGGAGCGGTCGATCGCGGCCTGCGAGTACCAGGTGTCCTCGAACTGGCGCATTTCGCGGCGCAGCACTTCGTCGGAGGTGCGGGTGTTGCCGCGGAACACGATGCGCCGCACCGACACGCGCGGACCCGGGGTCACCTGCAGGTTCACCGCCACCGTGCGCTTCTCGCGGTCGGTGGTCGGGATCGGGGTGACCTTGGCGAAGGCGTAGCCGATGTTGCTCAGGGTGTTGGTGATCGCGTCGGAGCTGTATTCCAGCAGCGCGCGCGAGAAGGTGTCGCCCGGCTTGGGGATCACCAGCTTCTCGATCTCTTCCTGCGGCAGGATGGTGTCGCCGGTGACCTTGATGTCGGAGATCTTGTACTGCTCGCCTTCGGTGATGCCGGCGGTCAGGTACATGTCGCGCTTGTCGGGGCTGATCGCGACCTGGGTGGAGTCGACGCTGAAGTCGACGTAGCCGCGGTCCAGGTACCAGGAGTTGAGCTTCTCCAGGTCGCCGGACAGCTTTTCCTTGGAGTATTGGTCGTCGCGGCGGTACCAGGACAGCCAGTTGTGCTCGCGCGACTCCCAGTTCTCCATGATGTCCTGGTTGAGGAACTTCTCGGTGCCGATCAGGTTGACGTGGCGGATCTTGGCCGCCTTGCCTTCCTTGATCGCGATGGCCACGTCGACGCGGTTGCGGTCCAGCGGGCTCACCGTCGGGGTGATCTCGACGTTGTACTTGCCGCGGTTGTTGTACTGGCGGGTCAGCTCCTGGGTCACCCGGTCCAGGCTCAGCCGGTCGAAGGTGCCGCCCTCGCTGAGGCCGATGTCGGACAGGCCCTTGAGCAGTTCCTCGCTCTTGATGTCCTTGTTGCCGGTGACGGTCAGCTTGTTGATCGCCGGACGTTCCTTGACCGTGACCACCAGGATGTTGCCCTGGCGGTCGACGCGCACGTCCTCGAAGAAGCCGGTGCGGTACAGCGCACGGATCGCCTCGGCGACCTTGGCCTCGTCCACGCTGTCGCCGCGTTCCACCGGCAGGTAGGTGAACACGGTGCCGGACGAAATGCGTTGCAGCCCGTCGACGCGGATGTCGCTGGCGGTGAAGGGCTCCGCTACCTGGGCCATGGCCGGCAGGCTGAGGCTGGCGGCGAGGGCGAGGGCAAGCAGGCGGCGAGTGGGAAATCTCGTCATGTCACGTCCGGTAGAGGTCGATATCGTTGTTGCATGGGCGCCGGCGCAAGACGACAGCGGGTCGAGTGGATCGGCGCGGGTCATCGCAGTGCCTGGCCGAAGAGGTCGTTGTAGAACGCCAACCCCATCAGTCCTGCCAGCAACGTCAGGCCCACGAACTGCCCTGCCGCCATGGCGCGCTCGCTCAGCGGGCTGCCCTTGACCAACTCGATAAGGTAATACAGCAAGTGCCCGCCGTCCAAGATCGGGATCGGCAGCAGGTTCATGATCGCCAGGCTCAGCGACAGCAGGGCCAGGAAATTCAGGAACCAGTCCGGGCCCTGCTTGGCCGAGACGTTGGCGACCTTGGCGATGGTGATCGGGCCGGACACGTTCTTCAGCGAGGCCTCGCCGGTCAGCATGCGGCGCAGGATGCCGAGGGTGTCGCCGGCCAGCCGGCCGGTCTCGCGGAAGGCGACCGGGATCGCCGCCAGCGGGCCGTAGCGCAGGGTGGCGTCGTAGGCCGGCCGGCGCTGCTCGCCGATGCCCACGCCCAGCTTCCAGCTCGGCGCGCCGGGGCCGGTGGTCGGCTTGAGATGAACCTCCAGGGCCAGCCGCTCGCCGTTGCGCTCGACCTCGATCAGGCCGTTGCCGCCGTCGCGGCCCAGCGCCTGCACCCGTGGCGCGACCTGGTCGGCGCTGGTGATCGGGGCGCCGTCCACCGCCAGCACGCGGTCGCCGGGGCGCAGCACGCCGTCGGCGGCCGAGCCGGCGGCGACGTTGGCGATGACCGCCGGCTGCAGGGTGAAGCGCCAGGTCAGGCCGGCCAGGGCCGGCACCTGCTGCTCGTCGAAGCCGACCGGCAGCTGCGACAGGCGCAGGGTATGGGTGCGGCTGGCGCCGTCCTGCGCGTCCTCGGTCTGCACCGGCACGTCCTCGCGGTCCATGGCGGCGACGGTCAGCTGCATGGCCGCCTCGCTCCAGGTCGCGACGTCGCGGTCGCCGACGCGGACGATGCGTTCGCCGGGCTGGAACCCGGCCTGCTGGGCCAGGCCCTCGGCGCGGCCGACGATGGGCGCGTAGTCCTGCTTGCCGATCACGAACATGGCCCACAGCAGCGCCACGCACAGGATCAGGTTGGCGATGGGGCCGGCGGCGACGATGGCGATGCGCTGCCACACGCTCTTGTTGTTGAAGGCCTGCGATCGCTCGGCCGGGGCCACCTCGCCCTCGCGCTCGTCGAGCATCTTCACGTAGCCGCCGAGCGGGATCGCGGCGATCGCGAACTCGGTGCCGTGGCGGTCGTAGCGCGACCACAGCGGCTTGCCGAAGCCCACCGAGAAGCGCAGCACCTTGACCCCGCAGCGGCGGGCGACCCAGAAATGGCCGAACTCGTGGAAGGTCACCAGGATGCCCAGGCTGACCAGCATCCACCAGATGGAGCCAAAGAAATTACCCATGCGCGTGGCTCATGGCGGCGTGGGAATCAAGCATGGGCGAATTGGCGGGCAATGGCGAGTTCGGTGATCTTGCGCGATTGCGCATCCGCCGCCAGCAATGCGTCCAGGGAATCGGCCGCGACCGCAGGCAGCTCGGTCAGGGCGTTCTCGACCAGCGCAGGAATCGATAGGAAACCGATCCGGCCCTGAAGAAAGGCTGAAACAGCCACTTCGTTGGCCGCGTTCAGGATCGCCGGGGCGCTGCCGCCGGCCTGCATCGCGCGCCAGGCCAGGCCCAGGCAGGGGAAGGCGTCCAGATCAGGCGCCTCGAAATCCAGCCGGCCCTGCGCCAGCAGGTCCAGCCCGGCGACCCCGGAGGCGATCCGGTCCGGCCAGCCCAGGCCCACCGCCAGGGTGGTGCGCATGTCCGGCAGGCCCATCTGCGCCAGGGTCGAGCCGTCGATGAACTCGACCAGCGAATGCACCAGGCTCTGCGGGTGCACCAGCACCTCGATGCGCTCGGGCGCCAGCGCGAACAGGTGGTGGGCCTCGATCACTTCCAGGCCCTTGTTCATCAACGTCGCCGAATCGACGGAGATCTTCGGCCCCATCGACCACTTCGGGTGCGCAACGGCCTGCGCCGGGGTCACCGCCTGCAGGCGCGCGCGGTCCCAGCCGCGGAACGGGCCGCCGGAGGCGGTCAGCAGCACACGCCGTACTTCGGCGCCGGTCTGGCGCGAACGCAGGCACTGGAAGATGGCGTTGTGCTCGCTGTCGATCGGGATGATCTCGGCGCCGGCCGCCGCGGCGGCAGCCGTGACCAGCTCGCCGGCCAGCACCAGCGCTTCCTTGTTGGCCAGCAGCAGGCGCTTGCCGGCGCGGGCCGCGGCCAGGGTCGAGGCGAGGCCGGCGGCGCCGACGATGGCGGCGACCACGCTGTCGCAGGCGTCGCTGGCCACCAGCTGGTCCAGCGCGGCGTCGCCGGCATGCGCCTGGGTCGCCAGCCCGGCCGCGCGCAGCCCGTCGCGCAGTGCCGGGTACAGGGCCGGATCGGCGATCACCGCATGGGCGGGGCGATGCGTGGCGCACAGCGCCAGCAGCGCGTCGACGTTGCGCCCGGCCGCCAGCACGCCGGCGCGCAGGCGCTGCGGATGGCGCGCGATCACGTCCAGCGCCGAGGCGCCGATCGAGCCGGTGGCGCCGAGCACGGCGATGGTGCGCACCGTGTCGGCCTTGTTGCGTTGCGTGTTCACTGGCCTCAGAACCCGAAGATGTCCTTGCCCAGCGCGAAGATCGGCAGCGCCGCCAGCACGCCGTCGATCCGGTCCAGTACGCCGCCGTGGCCGGGAATCACGTTGCCCGAGTCCTTGGCGCCGACGTGGCGCTTGAGCAGGCTTTCGAACAGGTCGCCGACCACCGAGGCCAGCACGCTGACCGCGGCCACGATCAGCAGCCCGGGCAGGTGCGGCAGGCTCACCCCGGCCAGCCAGCCGAAGCCGGCGGCCACGATCAGGCCGGCCAGCAAGCCGCCGATCAGGCCTTCCACGGTCTTGTTGGGGCTGATCCGCGGCGCCAGCTTGTGCTTGCCGAACTGGCGGCCGGCGAAATAGGCGCCGGAATCGGCGGCCCACACCGTGGCCAGCGCGGTCAGCAGCCAGCGGTGACCGTTCGGTTCGCTGGCGTGGATCAGGCCCAGCGCGGCCCAGGCCGGGACGATCGCCAGGGTGCCGGCGGCGAGCTTGAACACCCGCGCATAGGTGGCGTGGTCGGAGCCGAAGCGGTAGAAGCCCAGCCACAGCAGCGCCGCGCACCACCAGCCGACGCCGATCAGGGTGGTCAGCTGGAACAGCACCAGCGAGCCGGCCGAGGCCCACACCAGCAGCACCATCAGCAGCAGGTTGAGCATCAGCAGGATGGTGCGCGGCAGGGTGTCGTCGACCTCGGCCAGCTTCAGCCATTCCCACAAGCCGATCAGGAAGATCAACGCGGCCAGCGCGACCAGCCACTGGGTCGGCAGCAGCAGAATGGCGCAGATGGCCAGCGGGGCCATGATCAGCGCGGCGATGACGCGGGTACGGGTCATGCGGAAACGTTCTCCGTCGCCGCTTCGGCGACCTGCGCGCTGGTGAGGCCGAAACGCCGCTCGCGGCGGGCGTAGTCGTCCAGGGCTTGTTGCAGCACCTCCGGTCCGAACTCGGGCCAGAGGGTCTCGGTGAACCACAGTTCGGTATAGGCCAGCTGCCACAGCAGGAAGTTGCTGATGCGCAGGTCGCCGCCGGTGCGGATGAACAGGTCCGGCGGCGGCAGGTCGGCCAGCGCCATGCGCGCCGACAGGGCATCCTCGTCGATCTGCTCCGGGCGCAGGCGCCCGGCGGCGACGTCCTCGGCCAGCGCGCGCGCGGCCAGGGCGATGTCCTGGCGGCCGCCGTAGCTGGCGGCGATCGACAGGTGCAGGGCCTGGTTGTCGCGGGTGCGCGCCTCGGCCTGGGCCATGCGCTCGCACAGCGACGGCGCGAAGCGCGAACGGTCGCCGATGAAGCGCACGCGCACCCCGCGCCGCTGCAGCTCCTCGACCTCGCGGTCGAGTGCGTGCAGGAACAGCTTCATCAGCGCGTCCACTTCCTCCTGCGGGCGCCCCCAGTTCTCGCTGGAAAAGGCGAACAGGGTCAGCGCGCCGATGCCGCGCTCCAGGCAGAAATCGATGGTGCGGTTGACCGCGCGGGCGCCGGCGCGATGGCCGATCACGCGCGGCCGACGGCGGCGCTGCGCCCAGCGGCCGTTGCCATCCATGATGATGGCCAGATGGCGGGGCAGGGACATGGGGACGGGGTCGGAAGGCATGGCCGGCAGGCGCAGGCTCAGACCGCCATCAGTTCCTGTTCCTTGCCCTTGACCACCTCGTCCACGTCCTTGATCGCCTTGTCGGTCAGCTTCTGGATGTCGTCCTCGCTGGCGCGGGCTTCGTCCTCGGTGACCTTCTTGTCCTTCAGCAGATCCTTGACCTGCTGGTTGGCGTCGCGGCGGATGTTGCGGATCGCGACCTTGGTGTCCTCGCCTTCGCCGTGCACGACCTTGGACAGCTCGCGGCGGCGTTCCTCGGTGAGGGCGGGGAGGTTGAGGCGGATGGTGGTGCCGGCGGTGTTCGGGGTCAGGCCCAGGTCCGAGGCCAGGATCGCCTTCTCGACCGCGCTGACCATCTGCTTTTCCCACGGGGTGATGGTCAGCGAGCGGGCATCGGCGACGGCCACGCTGGCGACCTGGCTCAGCGGCATGTCCGAGCCGTAGTAGTTGACCTTCAGGTGCTCGACCAGCGCGGTCGACGCGCGCCCGGTGCGCACCTTGACGAGCGTATGACGCAGCGCGTCGATGCTCTTGGCCATGCGGGTCTGTGCGTCTTGCTTGATTTCGTTGAGCATCGCCGGTGTCCGTGCTGAATCTGAATCGGACGATTATAGCCGGGAAAGGCGTGGGGCCGGGATTGGGGATTCGGGATTGGGGATTCGGGATTGGGGATTCGTAAAAGCCGCGCTTCAGGCGCATGCACCGCGGTGGCTCTTACCGCAGGCGCGATGCTGCAGCGCGCAATGCTCTTGCGAATCCCCAATTCCGAATCCCCAATCCCGGGTCGGGGCGTCAGCCCCGACCCTTCACCAACGTGCCGATCTCGGCGCCGCGCAGGATCTTCAGCAGTTCGCCGGGCTGGCCCATGTTGAAGATGCGCAGCGGCAGGTCGCTGTCGCGGGCCAGGGCGAAGGCGGCGGTGTCCATCACCTCGAGGTTGCGGGCGATGACCTCGTCGTAGGTCAGGCTGTCGAAGCGCACCGCATCGGCGTGCTTCTTCGGGTCCTTGTCGTACACGCCGTCGACCTTGGTCGCCTTCAGCAGCAGGTCGGCGCCGATCTCGATCGCGCGCAGCGCCGCGCCGGAGTCGGTGGTGAAGAAGGGGTTGCCGGTGCCGGCGGCGAAGATCGCGATGCGGCCCTTTTCGAGGTGGCGGATCGCGCGGCGGCGGATGAAGTCCTCGCACACGTCGTTGATCTTGATCGCGCTCATCACCCGCACCTTGGCGCCGAGCTTCTCCAGCGCGTCCTGCATCGCCAGCGCGTTGATGACGGTGGCGAGCATGCCCATGTGGTCGCCGGTGACCCGGTCCATGCCGCCGGCGGCCAGGCCGGCGCCGCGGAAGATGTTGCCGCCGCCGATCACCAGCGCCACTTCCGCGCCGGCCTGCTGCGCCTCGATCACCTCATGGGCCAGGCGATTGATGATCTTGGGATCGATGCCGTAGTCCCCGTCCCCCATCAGCGCTTCGCCGGAAAGTTTCAACAGGATACGGCGATAGGCGAGCTGGGACATGGCGACCTCGTTGGGGGATGACGGGCAAACCACACGATTTTAGCCGATGCGCGCCAGCGCGTCTGTGCCGTCGGCGATGCTTCAGCGTTGCACCTCGCCGCACGAGCGCGCGGTGACGCGGTTGCGGCCGCCGTGCTTGGCGCTGTACAGCATGTCGTCGGCCGCCTGCAGCAGTTCCTGCGCGCTGTTGAAGCGCTCGCGGCCGCCCTGGGTGGCCACGCCCGCGGAGAAGCTGATGTGCAGTGGCCCCTGCTTGGTCTCGGTCATCGGCCGCTGCGCGATCTCGGACAGGATGCGCCGCATGACCCCGAGCGCAGCGTCTTCGCCGGTGTTGGGCAACAGCACCAGGAATTCCTCGCCACCGAAGCGCGCCACGATGTCGCTGCTGCGCACCAGCGGCTGCAGGGCCTGGGCGAACGCGCGCAGCACCTGGTCGCCGACCAGGTGGCCGTGGGCGTCGTTGATCTTCTTGAAATCGTCCAGGTCGATGAAGGCCACCGACAGCGGCCAGTCGTGGCGGTTGGCCAGCTCGAACTGCTGCTGCAGCAGGGTGTCCAGTTGGTGCCGGTTGAACACGCCGGTGAGGGCGTCGCGGCTGGCCTGCTCGGCCAGGCGCCGGGCGTGCTGCTCGTATTCGTCGGCGCGCTGGCGCACGCGGTTGGCTTCCTGCACGTCGCGCAGGTTGCGCAGCACCATCAGTTCGCGGGCGTGGCTGATGATCGCGTCGACCCGCTCCGGCTGCGCGATGCGCACGTCGAAGATCGGGCTGACCGCCGGCAGCGCCTCGGCGATGTGGCCGATCACTTCGTCGAAGCGGCGGCTGTCCAGCTGCATGTCGCGATAGGCGCGCTGCATGGCGTAGGTGCGCGCGGCTTCGGTGTCCTCGCTGAGCCAGATATCGGCAATCGGCCCGGACAGGCGCACGCAGATGTCGAAGGGCTCGCTCGCCGCGGCATCGTTGCCGTTGGCGATGCTGCGCTGCAGGTAGGCGGGCAGCTTCCATTTCTTCGCCAGCCAGGCGCCGACCTCGGCGTGGTCGGCGCCCAGGTGCTCGCGCTCCAGGGCGCTCAGCCGCTGCGGATCGCCGGCGGCCTCGTGCAGCAGTGCGGCGTACTGGTCGTGGCAGACGTGCAGCAGGGCCAGTGCGCCCATATCCTGCAGCAGGCCGGCCAGCATCAGTTCCTCGTGCTTGCGCAGGCCGACGGCCTGGCCGAGCAGGCGGCTGGCCAGGGCTGCCAGCACGCTGCGCCGCCACAGCCGTTCCTGCGGTGCGCTGGCGTCGCCACGCAGGCTCTGCACCATCGAAAAGCCCAGTGCCAGGCTCAGCGCGGCGTTCAGGCCGAGCATGGTCAGCGCCTGGCCGAGGTTGTCGATGCGTCGCCGGCTGGCGTACAGCGGGGAATTGGCGATGCGCAGCATCCGCGCGCTCAGCGCCATGTCCATGGCGATGGCATCGGCGGTGGCAGCGAGATCCACGTCCGCATCCTGCGCGAGTTCGATGATGCGCAGGGCGATGCCCGGGGGCGAGGGCAGGTCGCGGGAGTGGCTCAGGATCGCTTCGAGTTCAGGATGCATGCACTTCCGATACGGCATGGAATAAGAGGTGGGGCAGCGGCCTGTCCCAGCCCGCGCAGCGTACACCCGCAAAAAAAAAGCCGCGACAATGCGCGGCTCTTTTCTTCCCGGGGGCGGGATCAGGCCAGGCCGGCCTGCTTCATCACTTCGGCGGCGTAGTCTTCCACCACCTTCTCGATGCCTTCGCCCACGGCCAGGCGCTGGAAGCCGACCACATCGGCGCCGGCGGCCTTCACCGCCTGCTCCACGGTCTGGTCGGTGTTCAGCACGTAGGGCTGGCCGTACAGGGTGACTTCGTTGACGATCTTGGCGATCTTGCCGCTGATGATCTTCTCCAGGATGTCGGCCGGCTTGGCCTTGTCCTTCTCCGACATCTTGGCCAGCTCGATTTCCTTTTCCTTGGCCACGAACTCGGCCGGGACGTCGGACGCCTTGATGTGCGGCGGGTTCATCGCCGCGATGTGCATGGCGATGCCACGGGCCAGGTCGGCGTCGCCGCCCTTGACCTCGACCAGCACGCCGATGCGGCCGCCGTGCACGTAGGCGGCGACGTTGTTGGCGCTGTCGATGCGCACCAGGCGGCGCACCTGCACGTTCTCGCCGACCTTGGCGATGACCGCGGCGCGGGCTTCCTCGACGGTCTCGCCGCCGGGCAGCTTGGCGCTCTTCAGCGCTTCGACGTCAGCGGCGCCGGAGGTCAGCGCGGCCTGGACCACGGCGTCGGTGAAGGCCAGGAAGTTGTTGTCCTTGGCGACGAAGTCGGTCTCGGAGTTGATTTCGACCAGGACCGCCTTGCCGCCGTCCTGGGCCATCGCGATGCGGCCTTCGGCGGCGACGCGGTCGGCCTTCTTGTCGGCCTTGGCCAGGCCCGACTTGCGCAGCCACTCGGCGGCGTTGTCGATGTTGCCGGCGTTCTCGGTGAGTGCCTTCTTGCACTCCATCATGCCGGCGCCGGTGCGCTCGCGCAGTTCCTTGACCAGGGAAGCAGTGATTTCCACGGGATGTCCTCACGAAAGGTGGGAAAAGGCCGGCTTGCGGCCGGCCGGAAGATCTGGGGAGCGGGCGCCGCAGGCGGCGCTCGCGAAGCCGGGCGCGCCGAACGCGCCGGGCGGCGGCTGCGCATGATCGCGCAGTCGCATGGCGCGCCGGTTACTCGGCGGCGGGAGCGGTCTCTTCGGCCTTCTTGCCGTTCTTGCGCGGGCCGCGGCCCTTGTCGTCGCCGCCCTCGGCGAACTCTTCCTCGCGCACGCTGGCGGCGTTCGGCGCAGCGGCCTTGCCTTCCAGCACGGCGTCGGCGGCGGCACGGGCGTACAGCTGCACGGCGCGGATGGCGTCGTCGTTGCCCGGGATGGCGTAGTCCACCAGGTCCGGGTTGTAGTTGGTGTCGACCACCGCGATCACCGGGATGCCGAGCTTCTTGGCTTCCTTGATGGCGATGTCTTCATGGCCGATGTCGATGACGAACAGGGCGTCGGGCAGGCGGTTCATTTCCTTGATGCCGCCCAGCGAGGCTTCCAGCTTGTCGCGCTCGCGGCGCAGGGTCAGCACTTCGTGCTTGACCAGCTTGTCGAAGGTGCCGTCGGTCTCGGCCGCTTCCAGTTCCTTCAGGCGCGCCACCGACTGCTTGACGGTGCGGAAGTTGGTCAGCGTGCCGCCCAGCCAGCGCTGGGTCATGAACGGCTGGCCGCAACGCTCGGCTTCTTCCTTCACCGCGTCGCGGGCGCTGCGCTTGGTGCCCAGGAACAGGATGGTGCCGCGCTTCTGCGCGACGCTGGAGATGAAGTTCATCGCGTCGTTGAACAGCGGAACCGTCTTCTCGAGGTTGATGATGTGGATCTTGCCGCGCGCGCCGAAGATGTACGGCGCCATCTTGGGGTTCCAGTAGCGGGTCTGGTGGCCGAAGTGGACGCCGGCTTCCAGCATCTGACGCATGGTGACCTGGGGCATTGCAGTGACTCCTGATGGGGAACCGGCCGTGCGCGGGCAGGAATGGGTGAAGCGCGCGCATGACGGTGCGGCCTTGTGGGTCCGCACGACGATTCCGGGGTTGGGCCTCCCTGCTGTCTCCGTGGCCGAACTCCTTGCGGAGCACCCCGGCACGGGCGATGGCAGCAGGTGTGAATTCGCCGGTGCGTCCGGCGTGGACGGTCCATCGGGACATGACAGGCACGACGAAGCCGCGCACTATACCTGGCGGCGCTGGGCGGCGCAATGCGCCGGGTGGCTCACTCGGCCGGCAGCGGCTGCAGCGGTGACTGCTCGTCGAGCCGTGCCGCGAAGTGGCCGCCCGGTGCGGTCGCGGCGGCCGGCAGCGGCCAGCGCTTGTATTCGCCGGGCAGGACGTAGCCGGCGAGGCTGGGGAACAGGGTCATGGTATGGCCGTCGGCGCCGATGAAGCTCAGGTCGCTGAGCCGGGCGTGGGCGTTGCCGCGGTTGTGCACCACCAGCTCCGGCCCGCCCGCGCCGGCGAGCAGGTGGACGCTGAGGCGCGGCGCCGCCGCGGGGTCCGATGCACTTAGGAACACCGGCGTGGAATAGCGCAGCAGCAGGGGAGGGGGCGTCGCCGCGGGTGCCGATGCAACGTCGGCCGGCGCGGTGCGTTCTTCCACCACCAGCCGGTAGGCACGCTCGGCGGTATCGGCGGGGGCGCTGCGTACCAGGCGCAACAGTTGCCGCCCCTGTGCCGGAATCGTGATCCACTGCGGACTGGCATGGAGGTCGTCGGTACTGTCCAACTGTTCCAGCCCGTTGGTCTGCTGCCAGCGATAGACCTGTACCTGCGCCTGCCAGGTGCGGTCCTGGGTATTGTCGAGCCAGATCTCGGTGCTGGTCTCGTCGGGGGCCAGTTGTACCAGGGTCGGGCTGATCCGCACTCCACCCGCATGGGCGCTGCCGGCCAACGCCAGCAGCAGCGCCGGCAGCAGGCGCATGAGCAAGCCACGGGCACCGCCCACTAGAACGCGACCGTGGCGTAGCGCGCCGGGTCGCGCGGCGCGGCGCCGGTCGTGGACAGGCTCAACGCCAGCGCGGTGCCGGCACTGGGCGCGGGCGCGCCGTCGACGCTGACCTGGTAGGCCATCGGGCGGTTGCAGGCGATCGTCGGCATCGCTCCGGGCTGCGCGCGGACCTCGGTGCCGACCTCGCAACTGCGCTCGATGCGGATGCCGATCCGCAATGCAGCGCTGCCGCTGCCGGCGGTCGGTTGTGCCGCCGCATCGACGCCGGCCACGCACAGGCTCGCCAACAGCAGCGGTCGTAGGAACGGCAGGCGCATCGATCGGGACTCCGCGGTAGACACAACTGATAACGGCTCCCATCCTGGCAACTTGACCGGCGCGACGGCGCCGTTCAGCCCTCAGTAGGTCACGGTGACCTTGACCACGTCGCTGTAGCTGCCCGGGGCCGGGGTCTGCTGGGCCGGCACCTGGCCGTACAGGGTGAGCGATTGCGCGCTGCCGGTCCCGGTGCCGGTCTGGGTATCGGTGTTCAGGGTGCTGCCCCAGCGTTGGGTGCGGGCGGCGTCGCGGTACAGCTCGTAGGTGAGGAACTGGCCGCTGGCGTTGCGCATGCGACGCACGTTGCCGCTGGCGTTCTGGCCGTTGTCCAGGCTCACCTGCCAGGCGGTGCGGTAGCGGCAGTTCATGCTGAGCGCGGTGGTGTAGTTCAGCGGATTGTCGATCAGGCCCGACTGCGTACCGAAATCCAGGTCGGCGATGCTGGCGATGGTGCAGGTCGGTGCGGCGGTGACGCTGGCCACGAACGGGAACTGCACCGAGGTGCCGCCGCCGGCGCCGCCGGTGGTGCAGGAGGCGGGCATGCTCGCCGGGGTGCCGATCAACGGCTCGTCGTAGCGGTACTGCAGGTTGGTGAACACCCCGCTGAAGTTGTTCTGGTAGAGCCCGGTGGCGATACCGCTCTGCAGCGGGATGCGTCCATACAGGGTGTAGCTGGCGCTGCCGCTGCCGCCGGTCACCAGCGAGGAGTAGGTCAGATCGACCTGGAGCGGGGTGGAGCCGGCCAGCGTGCTGCCCCAGATCAGGCTGCGTGCGCTGTCGCGGTAGAGCTGGAAGCCGAGGCTGTCGTTGAGCGGGTTGAGCATGCGCCGCGGCGCGATGCCTAGGCCGCCGCCCTGGGCACCCTCGCCGATGTTCAGGCACATGCGCACATAGATGGTGCCCAGGATGCTCAGCGCGCCGGTCTGGCAGGTGACCACGATCTGCGCGGTGGCGTCGGTGGCGGCGGTGTCGGAGAGGGTGCCGAAGCTCAGCGCCGTGGCCTGCGCGGTGCAGGTGGTGGTGGCCGCGGCGCGCGAGGGCAGCAGCAGTGTGACCGCCAACAGCAGGGCCGGCAGCAGCATTCGCCAGGCGCGCGCGCTCATGGCGTGGTCTCCGGCAGGCAGCGCAGCGGCTCCAGGCCGGTGGGCCGCGCCTGCGTCGCGCGGTCGATCCGGAATCGACAACGGCTGCCGTGCATGTCCACCTCCAGATCGTTGCGGCCGGGCCCGAGTCCTTCCACATAGGCCTGACCATCGTAGCCGACCACCGTGTCGACCCCCGGTCCACGTATCCGGCTGCCGACCGGCAGCGGCACGCCGTCGGCATCGCGCAGTTGCACCAGCACGCCGTCGCTGCGGCGGATCGGGAACGCCACCACCACCCCGGTGCGGTCGCGCGGCACCACGATCTGGTCGACCTGCTCCGGCCGCAACTCCGCCGGCAGGCGCATCGGATCGATCGACAGCTGGTTGTGCTGCCAGGCCAGCAGCGGCGTGACCAGCAGGAAGCCACGCGCATCGGTGCGGCCGATCGGCCGGTTCTCCAGCAACACCGGCACGTCGGCGACGCCACCGGTGGAGACCAGGGCGAAGGCCTGGTCGAGATCGCGGCCAGGGAACCAGCCGCCGCCGATCCAGGCCACGCCGCCCGAGGCTTCGGCGTAGCCGTAGGTCTGGCCGCCGGCGCTGGCGATGCCGCCGGCGTAACGGGCGCTGTCGCCGCGCCAGCTGGCTTCGGCCAGGCCGCCGCCGCCGTCCTGCCCGCCGCGCGCCTGCAGCCGCCAGCCGCTGCCGCCGTCGGCAGCCGCTGCCTGACTGAGATCGGCCGTCGCACTGGTGCGTTCGCCGAAACGCTGCAGGGCGACGCCGGCCTGGCGGCGCCCCTCCAGCGCGATCGACCAGCCCAGATACACGCTTCGGTCGCTGGCCTGGTCCAGGTTCTGGTTGATGCTCAGGTTCAACGACGACTGCCGCGGCAGGGCCCGGGTCCAGAACAGGCTGGCGTAGCGCTGGTCGCCGCTGTCCGGATAGGCCAGGCGCACATAGCTCAGGGCGATGCTGCCCAGGCCGTCCCAGGTGCTGCCGAACAGGGCGCGCTCGCTGACCCGCGGCGGCGCGGCGCCGTAACGCGCGGCCACGTCGCGGTAGCCGGATTGCGCGCGCTGGGTATCCAACGCCAGGTTGAAGCGGCCGTTGTTCCAGCGGTAGCTGAGCGCGTACTGCAGGCCTTGCTGGCCGGCATCGCCGCCGTGCGCCAGCGAGGCGCCGAACACGCCGGCGCGCGGCAGCAGCCACAGGCCGCCGACGCCGGCGTTGCGCACGCCGGCCCCGGCCTCGGCGTGCGCCTCGGCGGTGAAGCGCGGGCTGACACCGCGCCGCCAGCTGGCGCTGCCGACCGTGTCGCCGGCATAGGCGAAGTCGGCGACGCCGTAGTCCTCGCGCACCCGGCCCAGCGCCAGCGACCAGTCGGTCAGGCCGCTGGCCAGCAGATCCTGGGTCGCATAGAAAGGAAAGGCCAGCGAGCGGGTGCGGCCGTAGGCGTCGGTGATCACCACCTGGGCATTGCCGGCGCCGTCCACGCCCGGCGCGGCGGACAGTTGGAACGGCCCGGCCGGCAGCTGCGCGCCGTACTGGCGGATGCCGTTGACGTACAGGTCCACGCTGGACGGCACCGCCACTTCGCCGAGGAATTCCGGCAGCGGGGTGAGCGCGCGGTACGGCTGCAGGCCGAAATCGCTGCCCACCCGTACCCCGCCCAGGCGCAGCGTGCGGCTCCAACTGGTGCTGCTGCTGAAGGTGTCGCCCAGCACCACGCTGGTCATGCGCTCGGGCAACGACCATTGCCACTGCGTGTCCAGGCGGATCGCCTCGGCATGCCAGTTCTGCTGCGGCTCGCGGTACAGCCTGCCGACGAAGGACTGCCGCAGCAGGCCATCGCCCAGGCCGAACACGCGCAGTTCGCCGCTGGCGGTGAGATTGCTGGCGCTGCCCTGGCGGCTGGCATAGAGGTCGTAGTCGAGCAGGGCGCCGGGCGAGCTGGTCGCCGGTAGCGACGGCACGCCGCCGCGGGCGTCGATCCGGGTGGTGGCGACGTCGAGCAGCGCCACCGGCGCGTCGATGGCCAGTTGCTGCAGGCTGGCGTCGTAGCGGAAGCGCACGCCGTCCAGATCGCCCAGGGCGATCGCCGCGGTGGCGTCGCTGCCGTCCACGCGCAGACCGAGCTGGCGCAGAGTTGCGGCACTGGCGCGCAGTTGCTCGCCGTCGCGCTGGAACTGGAACAGGCCCGGCTGCCGGGTCTGGTTCAGGGTGACCTCCAGGTACAGGGTCTCCTGCGCCGGCGCAGCGGCCTGGGGCGGGGTGGAGGGCTGAGGCTGGGCGACGGCGAGCGCGGCAGTGCCGGCCCACAGGGCCAGCAACAGCTCAGGGCGCCGCCGCGTCCACGACCAGCGACTGCGCGCGCGGCTCGCCATTGATCCTTGCCTCGAACGTTCCCTGCGCCCGGGCCAGCGCTTCCGGCAGCGGCCAGCGCTTGCGCTGGCCCGGCAGCACATAGCCGGCCAGGCCTTGGGCGACGGCGCTGCGTTGGCCATCGCCGGCGACGAACTGCAGGTCCACCAATTGCGCGTGGCCGTTGCCATGGTTGAGCACTTCCAGCGCCGTGCCCGCGCCGTCGCGGACCAGCCGCGCGCGCAGTGCCGGCGCGGTGGCCACGGCCGGCTTGAGGAACACCGGCACCGAATAGCGCAGCACGAACTGCAGCCCGGCGCTGGCGTTGCCGCTGGCGTCCTGGCTGGGCAACTCGTCGACCAGGATGCGGTAGGCGTCCTCGCCGGCGCCGGGCGCGGGATCCAGGCGGATCACGCGGACCAACTGCCGCGAATGCGGCGCCAGCTCCAGCATCGGCGGGCTGAGCGCGATGCGGTCGCTGGGGTCGAGCACATCCTCGCCGTCGCGCTGCTGCCAATGGAATACGCGGACCTGCGCACGCAGCGGCACGTCGCCGCTGTTGCTCAGCCACACGCCCTGGGCGGTCTCCTCGGCGCGCAGCGACACCGAGGTCGGCGCCACCTGCAGGCTCGCCGCCACTGCCGCGCCGGCTGCCGCCAGCCACAACGCGGCGAGCGCCGGCAGGCGCAGGAAGGAATGCAGTCGCACATGCATGCAGGCGGCTCCGGTTACCAACTGACGGTGGCGGTGACGATGTCGCTGTATGAACCGGCAGGGTAGTTGGTGTTGGCGACCTGGCCGTAGACGGTGATCGGCTGCACTGCACCATTGCCGGTGCCGGCCTGGGTGTCGGTGCCGATGGTCGAGCCCCAGTTCTGCGTGCGCGCGGCATTGCGATACAGCGAGTAAGGCACCCGCGTGGTGTTGCCGGCGACGGCGCTGCCCATGGTGCGGGTGGTGACCGTGGCGCCGGAGCCGGAACCGGCGTTGAGCGCGATGTTGTACGGCGTGCCGGAGGTGCAACGCACGTTCAAGGTGCCGGTGCTGTTGATCGCCGTCTGGTTGGAATTGACGCTGCCGAAATCCACGTCGGTGGGGGCCGTCTGGATGTCGCAGACGCTGGTGATCTGGATCTTGACGTTGAAGGTGCGCGAGTCGGACTGGGCCCAGGCCAGGCCGGTCCCGGCGACGAACAGCACGAGGAAGGCGAGAACGCGATGGAAGAGGTACATGGCAGGGTTCTTCGGTGAGGGCGGACAACCGCCGGTGTCGCCATCAATGCAAACTGCGGGCCAGTTCACATTTTTTTGGATCGTCATCTAGATTTCACATGAGATGGCGACCACAGGACAGCGCGTTCAGTGCGATGAAGACGATGGTGGTCAGGGCAACGCGCCGGAAAACCACCGATGCGCCCGGCGCGTTCAGCCAGCGCCGGGATGAGCGATAATGACGACCATGACCGTCAATCTGAAAACTCCGCAGGACATCGAGAAGATGCGCGTGGCCGGCCGCCTGGCCGCCGAGGTACTGGACCTGATCGGCCCGTACGTGAAGCCCGGCGTCACCACCGCCGAGCTGGACCGCATCTGCCACGACCATATCGTCAAGGTGCAGCAGGCGGTGCCGGCCAACGTCGGCTACCGCGGCTTTCCGAAGACCGTGTGCACGTCGGTGAACAACGTGATCTGCCACGGCATCCCCAGTGAAAGCAAGGTCCTGAAGGACGGCGACATCGTCAACATCGACGTCACCGTGATCAAGGACGGCTGGCACGGCGACACCAGCCGCATGTACTGCGCGGGCACGCCCTCGGTGATGGCGCGGCGCCTGATCGAGGCCACCTACGAGGCCATGTGGCGCGGCATCCGCGCGGTGAAGCCGGGCGCCACGCTCGGCGACATCGGCCATGCCATCCAGCAGTACGCCGAGAGCGAGCGCTTCAGCGTGGTGCGCGAGTACTGCGGCCACGGCATCGGCAAGGTCTACCACGACGAGCCGCAGGTGCTGCACTACGGCCGGCCGGGCGATGGCCTGGTGCTGAAGCCGGGCATGACCTTCACCATCGAGCCGATGATCAACGAGGGCACGCGCTACACCCGCGTGCTGCCGGACGGCTGGACCGTGGTGACCAAGGACCGCAAGCTCTCGGCGCAATGGGAGCACATGGTCGCCGTCACCGAGGATGGGGTGGAGGTACTGACCCTGTCGCCGGGCGGCCTCGGCGAGCCGTGAGCCTGCTGCCGGCCGGTGCCGATGCCGGCATGCCCGACGCCGGCGTCGACGATGCCGGCTGGGCGGCCGCGGTGCGGCAACTGCTGGCGCAGACCGATGCGCGGCTGAGCAAGCGCTTCGACCAGGGCGACGACATCGACCGCCTGCTGGCGCTGCGCGCGCGCGCGCTGGACCAACTGATCCGTCACGCCTGGAGCCGCTGCGTGCCGCGCGAGGCCGGGCTGGCCCTGTTCGCGGTGGGCGGCTACGGTCGTGGCGAACTGTTCCCGCGCTCGGACATCGACCTGCTGGTGTTCGGCGAGCTCGACCCCGTCTACGAACCGGCGCTGGCGCGGCTGTTTCCGCTGCTGTGGGACGCCGGCGTGCCGGTGAGCCACGCGGTGCGCTCGGCCGCGCAGTGCACCGCGGCCTGCGCCGACCAGACCGTGCTGACCGCGTTGATCGAGGCGCGCCCGCTGCAGGCCGACGCCGCGGCTAAGGCGGCGCTGGCGGCGGCCATCGCGCCGCAGCGGGTGTGGCCGCCGCGCGAATTCTTCATGGCCAAGCGCGAGGAGCTGCAGGCCCGCCACCAGCGTTTCGGCGATACCGCCGACAACCTGGAGCCGGACATCAAGGACGGCCCCGGCGGCCTGCGCGACCTGCACACCCTGGGCTGGATGGCGTTGCGCGCGTTCGGCGTGCGCGACCTGGAGCCGTTGATCGGGCTGGGCCATGTCGGCGGCGACGAAGCCGCCGCGCTGCGCCGCGAGCGCCGCGAACTGGCGCGCTTGCGCTACGGCCTGCACCTGGTCGCCAACCGCCCCGAAGAGCGCTTGCGCTTCGATTACCAGAAGACCCTGGCGCAGCGCCTGGGCTTCTCCGACGACGTCGAGAGCCTGGGCGTCGAGAAGATGATGCAGCGCTTCTACCGCAGCGCGGCGATCGTGCGTCGGCTCAGCGATCGGCTGCTGCAGCGCTTCGAGGAACAGTTCGATGGCGAGGCGCAGCCGCAGCCGCTGGCCGGCGACTTCTCGCTGCGCCGCGGCTACCTGGCCGCCGACGACGAGCACTGGCCGCAGGCCGACCCGGTGCAGGTGTTCGCGCTGTTCGCCACCTGGGCCGCACACGGCGAGATCCGCGGCCTGCATTCGCTGACCGCGCGCGCGCTGGCCGAGGCGCTGCCGCACCTGCCGGCCTACGCCAGCGCCAGCACGGCCGCGCGCGAGCGCTTTTTGGCGCTGTTGCGCGGCCCGCGCGCGGTGCAGACGCTGACCCGGATGGCGCGGCTGGGCGTGCTCGGGCAGTGGATCCCGGCGTTCGCGCAGGTGTCCGGGCGCATGCAGTTCGACCTGTTCCATGTGTACACGGTCGACCAGCACACGCTGATGGTGTTGAAGAACATGGCGGTGTTCGCCAGCGCGCGCGCCGACGACCGCTTCTCGATCGCGCATGAGGTCTGGCCGCGGCTGCGCAAGCCGGAACTGCTGCTGTTGGCCGGCCTGTTCCACGACATCGCCAAGGGCCGCGGCGGCGACCATTCGGAACTGGGCGCGGTGGATGCGCGCGCGTTCTGCGCCGCGCACGCGCTCAGCGCCGCCGACACCGACCTGGTCGCCTGGCTGGTCGAGCAGCACCTGCGCATGTCGGTGACCGCGCAGAAGCAGGACATCGCCGATCCGGACGTGATCCATCGCTTCGCCAGCCTGGTCGGCGACCGCGAGCGGCTGGATCATCTGTATCTGCTGACCTGTGCCGACATCGCCGGCACCAGCCCCAAGCTGTGGAACGCGTGGAAGGACCGGCTGCTGGCCGACCTGTACTTCGCCGCCCGCCGCGCGCTGCGCGAGGGCCTGGAACACCCGCTGCCGGTGGCCGAGCGCCTGCAGGAGGCACGCGAGGCCACGCGTGCGCTGATGCACCTGCAGGGCCACGACGACGTCACCATCGACCGCCAGTTCGCCGGCATGCCGGACGAGAGTTTCCTGCGCTTCCGTCCCGAGCAACTGGCCTGGCAGGCGACCTCGCTGATGGAGGTGGAACTGGGCGGCACCCTGGTCAAGGTGCGTCCGGTCACCCCCGACGACGCGGCGCTGGAAGTGTTCGTGTACTCGCCGGACCGCGACGGCCTGTTCGCCGCGATCGTGATGACCCTGGACCGGCTCGGCTACGGCATCCATCGCGCGCGGGTGCTCGATGCGCCGCATGAGGCGATCTTCGACACCTTCGAGGTGATGCCGGCCGATGCCTTCGCCAGCGGCGACATCGCGCAGTTGCAGGCCGGACTGCGCGAGGCGCTGGCCGGCGACCTGGCGCGGCTGCGTCCGGCGCGGCGCGTGGTGCCGCGCCAGCTGCGGCATTTCCGCTTCGCCCCGCGCATCGAATTCCGCGAGAGCCTCGACGGCCGCCTGACCCGGCTCAGCCTGGTTGCGCCAGACCGCCCCGGGCTGCTGTCGGACGTGGCCCAGGTGCTGCGCCGGCACCAGCTGCGCGTGCACGACGCGCGCATCGCCACCTTCGGCGAGCGCGCCGAGGATCTGTTCCACATCACCGACGAGCACAACCTGCCGTTGCCCGACGCCTGCCGCCAGGCGCTGCAGGCCGCGCTGCAGGCCTGCCTGGACCCCGATACCCCGCCTGGAGACCCCCGCTGATGGCCACCAAGAAGCCTGCCGCCAAGACGCCCGCTGCGAAGAAGCCGGCCACCAAGAAGACCGCCAAGCCGGCCAAGTCCGCCAAGCCGGTCGCCGCGAAGCCTGCGGCACCGACCGCGGCGGCCAAGCCCGCGCCGAAGCCGCTGCGCGCCAAGCCGGTCGCCATGCCCAGCGCCGACGAACTCAAGTTCACCATCGACAGCGCGTTCGAGCGCCGCGCCACGCTGACCCTGGACGAGATCGAGGGATCGACCCGGCCGGTGGTCAACCGGGTCATCGACGGCCTGGAAAGCGGCGAGTTCCGCGTCGCCGAGCCGGACGGGCACGGCGGCTGGAAGGTCAACGAGTGGCTGAAGAAGGCGGTGCTGCTGTACTTCCGGGTCAACGAGATGGCGGTGGTGGAAGCGCAGCCGGCGCCGTTCTGGGACAAGGTGGAGTCGCGCTTCGCCGGCTACCACGAGGCCGAGTTCCGCAAGGCCGGCGTGCGCGTGGTGCCGGGCGCGGTGGCGCGCCGCGGCAGCTACTTCGGCAAGGACGTGGTGCTGATGCCGAGCTTCACCAACATCGGCGCGCACGTCGGCGAGGGCACCATGGTCGACACCTGGGCCACGGTCGGGTCCTGCGCGCAGATCGGCAAGCATTGCCACCTGTCCGGCGGCGCCGGCATCGGCGGCGTGCTCGAGCCGCTGCAGGCCAGCCCCACCATCATCGAGGACCACTGCTTCATCGGCGCGCGCTCGGAAGTGGTGGAGGGCGTGGTGGTCGGCCACCACAGCGTGATCGGCATGGGCGTGTTCCTGGGCCAGAGCACGCGCATCTACAACCGCGCCACCGGCGAGATCTCCTACGGCTACGTGCCGCCGTACAGCGTGGTGGTGTCCGGGCAACTGCCGGCCAAGGACGGCTCGCACTCGCTGTACTGCGCGGTGATCGTCAAGCAGGTCGACGCCAAGACCCGCAGCAAGACCAGCGTCAACGATCTGCTGCGTGGGTTGGCTGACTGAGTTGGGCGGCGCCTGCCTGTTCCTGTTCTAGAAAGGCTTTCGCCCTTGCGGGCGAGTTACTTTGATCAGCCTTTGGCTGCTGAGAAGCGCTTCTTTGCTCGCGCAAAGAAAAGGTAACCAAAAGAAACGCTTTACCACAGCCGAAGGCTGGTCAAGCGCGCCCTGCCTTGCGCCCTCCGCGCTGCGCGCTCCGGGTCCGCGGATGCACCGGGGATTCGCGGAAGGGGCTTGGCTGCTTTGCAGCCAAGCCCGGGGCAGGCGCCTCACGGCGCCAGCCCGCCCGCCGGGGCGAAGCAGTGCTTCGCCTTTTTCCGGCGAGCCCTGCCCCTGCCGCGAACGGCGCATGTCCATGTGCGCCGCCCCTTCGGGGGTTTTCCCCGGTCCACCCGCCGCTGCGGAAGGGAACCCGGTAAATCAAAAGCAAACGCAAAGGCGGTAAAGCACGCGGTGGCTTCTGTCGTCGGGACCCGCATGCAAAGTCTTCGGCGGATTCGGCTCCAGTGCGAACAGCCGTGCGTCGGCAAGAACGCGGCGTTCGGCCTAGTGGCACTGTGCCGCTTGTAGGTAGGCAAGCTCAACTGATGGCTGTCGCCCGTAAGAGTTGGTCGACTGGTTCATCGTAGGGTTCGCGATTCCGAACCAAGGGCAGAGCGGGCGCACACCCGACGTACATCGGTGGCCGGATACGCTGCCACACGCGGGTTCGAGCGCTGCCGCGGCAGTGTGCATCGGACCGACGATGCCCGGTGCGACTGTTGCCGGGTGCTGCACTGCCCTGACAGGGAGACACCAATGCGGAAGATGAAATGGGCTTGCTGGATGACGGTGGCGGTCGCGCTGGCCGGGTGCGGTCGCGAGGGCGCGCCGACGCCAGCGGCACCTGCGGACGGTCATACGCCCACCGAGACGGGCGCTGCGCCAAACCCCGTGCCTGCCGCGACCGCCGCGCCTGCAAAAGCGCCTGCCACGACGGAAAGCGCCAGCGTGGCAAGCGAACCACTGTCCTGCGCCGCCGAAATCGGCGCCGATGCTGCGGCGGCGCGCGTGGCGACCTGTCGCTCGGTGTCGCCGGCCACGCATCCGCCCTGCAGTGCCGCCAACAGCTGCGCCATGATCGACGACGAGATCGCGCGCAGCTGCGCGCTGCTCGGTCACGATGGACCGGCCACCGCCGGTTGCGGCCCGGCGGCGGACAGCCCGCAGGCCGCGGCTGACGTGGTGCGGCGTTATTACGCGGCGATCAACGCGCGCGATTACGCGGTGGCCTGGCAGCAGTGGGGCGAGGACGGGCGCCCGGGGCAGTCCTACGACGCGTTCAAGGCCGGCTTCGCCCAGACGCGCGCGGTGAAGGTGACGATCGGCGCGCTTGGTGCCAGCGACGGTGCCGCCGGCTCGGTGTATCAGCCAGTGCCGGTCACCGTGGAGGCGACGCTGGCCGACGGCACGCGGCAACGCTTCCGTGGCGACTACGTCCTGCGTCGGGTCAACGGTGTCGACGGCGCCTCGGCCGCGCAACTGCGCTGGCGCATCGACTCGGCCCGGCTCAAGGAAGTGCCAGCGCAGTAAGACGCGGTGTGGCCAAGTGCGTTTTCTCGCTGCGCGGGAGAGCCGACGGCGCGTGCGCCGGGTAAGATCAAACACGATATCTGCGCGTGCCATGTCGCCACGGCGCGCCAACCCTCACCCCAACCCCTCTCCCGGCGGGAGAGGGGCTTCATCCGCTTGATGGGACATTTCGATGACGACGTTGTACGGATTGAAGAACTGCGACACCTGCAAGAAGGCGACCAAGTGGCTGGACCGCTTCGGCGTGGCCTACACCTTCGTCGACTACCGCGAGCACAAGCCGACGCCGGAGACCCTGCTGGAGTGGGCCGGCCAGGCCGGTGGGTTCGACGCGCTGGTCAACAAGTCTTCCACCACCTGGCGGCAACTGCCCGACAACAAGAAAGCGCCTGGCTCCGATGCCGAATGGAAGCTGCTGCTGCGCGAGTATCCGCAGCTGATCCGGCGGCCGGTGGTGGTGACCGACGACGGCCGGCTCAGCCAGGGCTTCTCCGACAACGGCTTCAAGCAACGATTCGGTATCGCGTGAACATCCGCCCGTACCGGGCAGACGACTGGGCACGCCTGTGCGTCATCCACGACGCCGCGCGCCTGGAGGAACTGCAGGCGGCGGTGTTGGCGGATGCGTTCCTGCCGCTGCCGATCGCGGCCGAGCGTGAACACCTGTTCGACTACCGCGTGCAGGTCGCCGAATGGCAAGGCCAGGTGCTGGGGTTCGTCGCCGACGACGGCGAGGAACTGGCCTGGCTGTACGTGGATCTGGCCGCGCGCCGGCGCGGCGTCGGCCAGGCGCTGGTGACCGCGGTGCAGGACGCCAGCCCGGCTGGCCTGACGCTGGAATTGCTGGATGGCAATGTCGCGGCACTCGCGTTCTACCGTGCCTGCGGCTTCGTCGAAACCGGCGTGCAGCATGGGCGCATGCCCGGCAACGAGGCCTTCGCGGTGCGCGTGCGCTGCATGCGCTGGCCGGGTGTCGCGCCGTAGCGAAGGTCAGGCTCGCGAACGTGCATCCGCCAGGGCGACCCGGGCCGAGACTTCGAATCCGCCAGTCCCGCTCGTACACTGCACTTGCTGCGTCGCCCGCACGCGACGTTACCGGCCCCGATCATCATCGCGCCCTAGCGCTTTCCCCAACGGTGTCCCTGCATGTCCGATGTCCTTGAACTCGCCCGCGACCTGATCGCCCGCCCGTCGGTGACTCCCGACGATGCCGGGTGCCAGGCACTGATCGCGCGCCGGCTGGAACGCGCTGGTTTCGCCATCGAGCATTTGCGCTGCGGCCAGGTCGACAACCTGTGGGCGACCCATCGCGGTGGCGATGGCCCGGTGCTGGCGCTGCTCGGCCATACCGACGTGGTGCCGCCGGGGCCGCGCGAGGCCTGGGCCAGCGATCCGTTCGTACCGCAGATTCGCGACGGCGTGCTGTACGGGCGCGGCGCTGCCGACATGAAGGGTAGCGTGGCCGCCTTCGTGGTCGCCGCCGAACGGTTCGTGGCCGCGCAGCCGCAGCACCCGGGCACGCTGGCGGTGCTGCTGACCAGCGACGAGGAAGGCGATGCGATCGACGGCGTGCGCCACGTGGCGCGATTGTTCGCCGAGCGCGGCGAACGCATCGACTGGTGCGTCACCGGCGAACCCTCGTCCACCGAACGTCTCGGCGACCTGCTGCGGGTCGGCCGCCGCGGCAGCCTCTCCGGCGCGCTGCGCGTGCGCGGCGTGCAGGGGCATGTGGCCTATCCGCACAAGGCGCGTAACCCGATCCACTTGGCCGCGCCGGCGCTGGCCGAACTGGTCGCGCGGCACTGGGACGACGGCTACGAAAGCTTCCCGCCGACCAGCCTGCAGATCTCCAACGTGCATGCCGGCACCGGCGCCAACAACGTGATCCCCGGCGAACTGCAGGTCGCCTTCAACCTGCGCTACACCCCGCACTGGGATGCGCCGCGGCTGGAAGCGGAGATCGCCGCGCTGTTCGATCACCACGGCCTGGACTACGACCTGCGCTGGCACCGCAGCGGCGAGCCGTTCTACACCCCGGAAGGCACGCTGCGCCGGGTAGCGCGCGAGGTGCTGGGCGAGGTCGCCGGCGCGCCGCCGGAGGAGAGCACCGGCGGCGGCACTTCCGATGCGCGCTTCATCGCGCCACTGGGCGCGCAATGCATCGAGGTCGGCCCGGTCAACGCCAGCATCCACCAGGTCGACGAGCACGTGCGCGTGGCCGACCTGGAGGCGCTGCCGGATCTGTATCTGCGCCTGATCGAACGGTTGCTGCGGTAACAGTTGCGCCGGCCCGCGCGCCGGGTTACGGTCGCCGCATGACCTCGTTGTCCGTCCTCCGCTCGACCACCGCCAACGGCCGCAATAATGCGCTGGCGAATAATCGTGCGCGGCCGATGCGGGTCTGCGACTAGGCGCTACCAGAAACACCACGCCCAGCCACCAGAAAACCCGCATCGGCCGATGCGGGTTTTTTTGTGCCTGGGCGTGTGGATTCCCTCGCAACCCTTACCCCACGATCAGGAGCTTTCCCATGTGTTCGATCTTCGGCATCTTCGGCCTGCAACCGGGCGACGACCTGCAGGCGCTGCGGCGGCAGGCGCTGGACTGCTCGCAGCGGCAGCGCCATCGCGGCCCGGACTGGAGCGGCGTGTATGTCGACGACGGCGCGATCCTGGTCCATGAGCGCCTGGCCATCGTCGACCCGGCTGGCGGCTCGCAGCCGCTGCTCTCCGACGACGGACGCCTGGCGCTAGCGGTCAACGGCGAGATCTACAACCATCGCGAGCTGAAGAAGGAACTCGTCCAGCCCTACGCCTTCCAGACCGGTTCGGACTGCGAGGTGATCAACGCGCTGTACCGCGAAACCACGCCGGACGCGCTGCTGAACCGCCTCAACGGCATCTTCGCTTTCGCACTGTGGGACAAGGCCGCCGGCCGCGTGCTGATCGCGCGCGATCCGATGGGTGTGTGCCCGCTGTACTGGGGCCATGACGCGCAGGGCCGGCTGCGGGTGGCCTCGGAGATGAAATCGCTGGCCGACAGCTGCGCCGACGTCGCCCAGTTCCCACCGGGCCACTACTACGACAGCGCCAGCGGCGAGCTCGTGCAGTACTACCGCAAGCCCTGGCGCGACTATGCGGCGGTGCAGGGCGTGGAGGTCGGCAAGCAGGAACTGCGCGAGGCGTTCGAGCGTGCCGTGCATCGGCAGTTGATGACCGACGTGCCGTACGGCGTGCTGCTCTCCGGTGGGCTGGATTCCTCGCTGGTGGCAGCGGTGGCGGCGCGTTTCGCGCGCAAGCGCATCGAAGAGAACGACGAGGCCGAGGCCTGGTGGCCACGTCTGCACTCGTTCGCGATCGGCCTGAAGGGCTCGCCGGATCTGGCCGCCGCGGCGATCGCGGCCGAGGCCCTGGGGACCGTGCACCACGGCTTCGAATACACCTTCGAGGAAGGCCTGGACGCATTGCCGGAAGTCATCCGGCACATCGAGACCTACGACGTCACCACCATCCGCGCCTCCACGCCGATGTTCCTGCTGGCGCGGCGGATCAAGGCGATGGGAGTGAAGATGGTGCTGTCCGGCGAAGGCAGCGACGAGATCTTCGGCGGCTACCTGTATTTCCACAAGGCGCCGAACGCGCGCGAATTCCACGAGGAACTGATCCGCAAGCTCGACGCGCTCTACAACTACGATTGCCTGCGCGCCAACAAGTCGATGATGGCCTGGGGCGTGGAGCCGCGTGTGCCGTTCCTGGACGTGGAGTTCCTGGACGTGGCCATGCGCATGGACGCCCAGTACAAGATGGCCGGTACCCGCGCCGACGGCAGCAAGCGCATCGAGAAGGCGGTACTGCGCGAGGCCTTCGAGGGCTATCTGCCCGAATCGATCCTGTGGCGGCAGAAGGAGCAGTTCAGCGACGGCGTCGGCTACGGCTGGATCGACGGCCTGAAGGCGCATGCCGAAGCCCAGGTCAGCGACCGCGAACTGGCCGCGGCCGACAAGCGCTTCCCGGTGAACCCGCCGCAGACCAAGGAAGCCTATTACTACCGCAGCCTGTTCGAGCGCGTGTTCCCGACGCCGGCCGCGGCCGAGACCGTGCCCGGAGGCAAGTCGATCGCCTGCTCCTCGCCGGCGGCGATCGCCTGGGACGCCAGCTTCGCGGCCATGGCCGATCCCTCCGGCCGTGCGGTGGCGGGTGTGCACGCGCAGGCGCTGGGAGCCTGAACTCGCACGTCCCGCCGGCGATACGCCGGCGGGACGTGTCGGACTCGGGATCCAAGCAGCGGGAGTCGGCAGTGCTTCGGGTCGCGGCACCGCCTTTCCGGGGGGGCGCGTCCCGGGTCCCGGCCTTACTCGAAGCGCACGCAGTGGCCGTAGCGTTCGGGCTGGATATCGATGCCGGAGGCGTCGGCCTGGTTGTTCTTGCGCCACAGGTTGGGGCGGAAGTCCGGGCCGGTGCAGTTGGCCGCACTGTCCACGCCGATGGTGTAGGTGTAGGGATTGCCGCGGAAGGTGTTGTTCTCGAAGGTGTTGTCCTGGCTCATGCTGTTGTCCCAGCACAGGATCTGCGGCGTGCGCTGGCGGATCGAGCAGGTCAGGTAAAGCCCGGCGCCCTTGTTGTCGATGAACTGGTTGCCGGCGAACAGGTTGCGCCGCGCGTCGGCCAGGTACACGCCCTGGCTGCCGTTGCGCTCCAGCCGATTGTCGCGGATCTCGCTGTCTTCCAGGTGCTCGGTGGTGATGCCGGCGGCGACGTTGTCGTGGATCACGTTGTCGATCAGCTTGACCTTGGCGGTGCGGTTGAACGACACCCCATCCCAGGTTGCGCCGGACACGTCGTTGTGCGCGATCAGCAGGTCGCGGCTGTCGAACTCGCTGAGCAGGCAGGCGCTGCGGCACTTGCTCACCCGCAGGTGGGTCAGCTGGATGTCCTGGCCGTTGCGCACCACCACCAGGCTGTTGCTCAGGTACGGGCGCTCGGGCATGAACTCCTTGTCGATGGTGCCGCCGACGATCTGCAACTGCTCCACGCGGACGTCGCGGATCGGCTTCAGCGGGCGCTCGTTCTGGTAATCGCCGATGACGATGGTCGGTTGCTGCACGTGGTCGCGCATGCGCAGCACGGTGCTGTCGCCCTGGCCGCGCAGGCGCAGGCCGTCGCGCTGGATCGAGATCAGCTTGCCGACCGGGAATTCGCCGGCGCTCAGGCACACGGTGGCGGGTTTGCCGTCGTTGGGGACGCGGTCGATGGCGGCTTGCAGATCGTCGCCGGGTTCGGCGCGCACGCTGCAGTCGGAGTTGGCACCGGGCGCGTCGGCGGCCGGCGTGGCACAGGCGGAGAACGACACGGCCGCGGCGAGCGGCAGCAACAGGGCGAGCAGGGGAGGGCGCTTCATCGGTAGGCAGACTCGGCAGTGGGGGGAGGGGAGGCGGCGGACCGGCGCATGGGACGAACGCCGGCGCGGAAACATCGGGTCATTGTGGCGTGGACGGGCTTAATGTCAGCGTGTGCCGGGTTTGACCGGGCAGGAACTTTGTGGCGCGGCCCTGCACCCAGTCGGCGTGGCCGGCGCCCCAGAACGGCGACAGCGGATGGCCGCTCTGGCCGCCCGGCATGTGCACGATGCCGTCGGCCTCGTGGCCCGGCGCCACCACCATGCGCTCGGAGGCGCCGAAGGCCGGGCGCTGCACCCGCGGCATGTCGTCGTCGCCCGCCAGCGGCGTGTCCGGCATGCACAGCCAGCCACGCAGCGGCGCCGGCAGGCCCTGCGCCAGCGGGTGGCAGATCGCCGCACGGTTCTGCTGGCCCCAGCGGCGCGTGTCCAGCGGGCCGTCGGCCTGCAGCGTCGTGCGCACCTCGGCGGCGGCGTCCTCCAGCAGCGCCTGCCAACTGCCGTAGCGGCGCGGCAACAGGTGCAGGGGCTGTTGCTGCAGCAGCGGCCAGGCCACGCCTTCCAGTTGCGGCAGCGGCGGTGGCGCGGCATCGGCGTCCGATCCTGTCCGGGCCGGCGCGATCAGGCCGTCGCGGATCCGGGTCAGTACCGCCAGGCGCCATGCGCGCACCAGGGTGTAGCTGACCGAGCCGGTGCTGGCGCGGCCTTCCCAGTGCGCGGCCGCCTGCGCGACGGCGTGCAGCGCCGGCGTGGCCGCGCCGGCATCGCGTTGCCGTAGCAGTGCCCACCAGCGCTGCAGGAACAACGCGCGGTCGTCGAGCTGGATCGCCAGCAACTGTTGTTCGTCGAGATGCGGGTGCAGGCGCAGGTCGTCGCGGATCTGCTGCGCGCGCGCGCCCAGCGCGTAGCCGCCGTCGCCGATCGGGGCCAGTTCGGCGCCGCCGACCACGCGAGCGTTGGCGGTCCACAGTTGCCCGTCGGCGGGATCGATGCGCTGCGGCGACTGGGTGGTGGACAGCGGCCATGGCGCGCAGCGGGCCTGCGCCGGCACCGTCGCGCGCACGTCGTGCATCACCGCATCGGCCGCGCAGTGCGGGCCGCGCAGCGGCAGCGGGCCGAGTACGCGCCAGCCGATGTGGCCGTCGCGGTCGGCCAGCACCAGGTTCTGCGCCGGCGTGGCGATGGCTTGCGCGTGGGCGAAGGCGCTGCCCAGCGTCTCGGTGCGGGCGAAGTCGGCCAGGCCCAGGTTCAGCGCACCCGGCAACTGCGCGGCCCAGCGCAGCGCCAGCGCGCTGCCGTCCGGCTCGTGCTGCAGGATCGGGCCGTAAGCGGTGTCCTCCACCTGCAGCGTGGTGTCGGGAGCGCCGGAGACGCGGATCAGTTCGCGATGCACGGTGACCGGCGTGCAGCCGGGTTGGGCCACGGCGGCGCATGGGGTCAGTCGGTACCAATCGGCGGTATCGGCATAGCTGTTGGTGAAGCCCCAGGCGATGTGGCCGTTGCTGCCGACGATCACTGCCGGCAGGCCCGGCAGCGAGAACCCCGACACCTCCACGCGGCCGCCCGGCGCCTGCGCATCGGCATAGCGCAGGCGCACCCGGAACCACAGACTGGGCGCGCGCAGGGCCAGGTGCATATCGTTGGCGACGATGGCACGGCCGTCGGCGGTGCGGCTGCCGGCGATGGCCCAGTTGTTGCTGCCGGGCGCGCTGGTGGCGACCGCTTCCGTCGCGGCCGGCGCGGGCGCGTCGGCCAGGCGGCGCAGATCGACCTGGCCGGCATCGGGCAGCACCGCGTCGCCGCGCACGCTGCCGTCCAGTGTCGCGTCCCAACTGCTGCCTTCGTGGCGCAGCAAGGCATACAGCGGCGCCGGCAAGCGCTGCTGCAGGCGGTACAGGTCCAGCTTGCGCTCGAGTTGCTTGCCCTGCAGATCGAAGTACATCGCCTGGCCGGCCAGCGCCGAATCCACCGGCTGCCAGTCGCGCGGCGTGGCGAACAGCATCAGGTACGGCCAGGGCCGCACCCGCAATGCGTGAAGGCCCTGGTTGACGCCGGCGCTGTAGGCCTGCAGCGCCGCTGTATGCGTGCCGGCGAACGTGGCCAGTTGCGCGCTGCTGCGGGCGCGCAGGCGCTGCGCGCGCCGCGCCTTGTCCACGCCCAGCGCATGTGGGCCGACCAGCTCGGACAGTTCGCCGGCGGCGGCGCGGCGCAGCAGGTCCATCTCGAAGAAGCGTTCCTGCGCGTGCACGTAGCCGAGCGCGCGCATCGCATCGGCCTCGTCGGCGGCATCGATGGTGACCACGCCCAGCGCGTCGCGCTGGATGCTCGCCGGCGCCCGCAGGCCTTGCAGCGGCGCGGTGCCGTCGAGCGTGGCCAGGCTGCCGCGCAGCAGCAGCCAGACGCCCAGCGCCACGGCCGCCGCCAGCAGCAGCGTCCCCAGCAGCAGGCGTTTCCATCGACCGCGCATCGTCTCTCTCCGGATAGGCAAGTCTCCGATTCTAGACACGAGTGCGTGTCGTTCCCGCGTAGGTGCGGCGCGCTGTGCGCGGGGTCACGCATCGCGGACGTGCGAGTCGGGATGTGAATGATTCCGATTGGAACGCGGCGTGGCGGCATCGGGCACTATGGCGCCCTCAGTCGACCCCACGGAGCCCGCCCCATGAAGGGACACCCCGACGTTGTGCAATGCCTCAAGGAGCTGCTGCGCGGCGAACTGGCCGCGCGCGACCAGTATTTCATCCACTCGCGGCGTTACGAGGACCAGGGCCTGCAGGCGCTGTACGAGCGCATCAACCATGAAATGGAAGAGGAAACCGAGCACGCCGATGCGCTGCTGCGGCGCATCCTGTTCCTGGAGGGCGACCCGGACATGCGTCCGCATGCGTTCGAACCCGGGCGCACGGTCGAGGAGATGCTGGAGAAGGACCTGAAGGTCGAGTACGAAGTGCGCGCCAACCTGGCCGCCGGCATGAAGCTGTGCGAGCAGCACGGCGACTACGTCAGCCGCGACGTGCTGCTGGCGCAGTTGCGCGACACCGAGGAAGACCATGCGTGGTGGTTGGAGCAGCAGCTTGGCCTGATCAAGCGCATCGGCATGGCGCTGTACCAGACCTCGAAGATCGACGGGCACGTGTCCGGCAAGGACGCCTGATCCAGGCGCGCGCCTCCCGCCTGCGGGAGGCGCCGATGCGTTGAGCGGGAGCTTCCCGCCACCGCGGCCGCGCCATCGCCGGCTGCTTGCGACCGGTCGATCGTACCCGTCGCCATCTCTCTCGTTGGCCCGCATCGGCACTGCCGCACTCGCGGGCGATGCGTGTCATCGATGTCGTCGCGTTGGTCGCTGCAGCCAGACTGCAGCGAACGCGGACCAACCTCGCTTCCCTGGTCATTTCGTGCCGTTGCCGACCGTGTTCGGCTGCGCACGCGTGGCTGCGTTGTCCGAGGACGTGCGATCGACGGATTCAGTCGGCCTGAAGGGTTGGGACACGGCCACAAAGCGCACCGAGCCACTTCGAAGCCCCCGCTGGCTGCTGTTGCAATGCCGCAAAAAACGGCCGGCGCCGGCATGGCGCTACGCACGGAATCCCTTGAAATCCAGGCATTTGCGCGCCTCGTCAGGTCCGCGCCAAGCGCCGTACCGGCAATGCTTGCAAAACAGTAGTGATCGCTATACGGTAGTTTTCACTACTGAATTGCGCGATGGCGAGGGGGCGTTCGATGCAGGCGAATCTGGAAATGAAGCGGTACGGCGCGGTCGGTGCGTTCGTCGCGGGATGGCTGCTGGTGCCGGCCGCGGCGGGCGCCGCACCGGCCGCGGCGCAGGGGCTGTGGCTGACCGCGGCCAAGGATGCGGTGGTGGAGTTCGCGCCTTGCGCGGATGCGGCCAGCGCCTTGTGCGGGCGCATCGTCTGGGACAAGGACGCCGGCACCGCCACCGATACCTGCGGCGTGCAGATCGCGCGCCTGGGCCGCGAGGACGGCGACACCTGGCGCGACGGCTGGGCCTTCGATCCGCGCAGCGGCAAGCGCTACAAGGCCACGCTGCGCGCCAGCGGCAAGTCGCTGGACCTGCGCGCCTTCGTCGGCGTGGAAGTGCTCGGCGAGACCGAACGCTTCACCCGCGTGCAGGCGCTGCCCAGCACGCCGGTCTGCGCCAAGTAGTTGACTCGCCGCGCGCGCAACGCGCCGGCGCCATCGACGTGCGGGGCCGACGACGGCCACCGCACGTCCCACCTTCCTCAGCGAACCAGGGGAGATTGAGATGACGGCAGTCCGCTTCATGGCGACCCTCGCGGGCGCACTGGCCCTGCACGGCGCGTGCTGCGCCCAGGCCCACGCCCAGCAGGCCGAGACCGATGGCATGGTCAACTACGAGTTCCAGAACCAGATCAAGCTGATGAGCGAGCAGCGCACGCGAGGCGTGTCCGACTCGCTGATGCGTCCGTCGCTGAAGTGGACCACCCAGTTCGTGCATGCCAGCGGCTTCGTTGCGCTATTGGAGGTGGCCAAGGTCAGCAAGAAGCAGTTCCTCGACGGCGACGGCCTGGGTATCACCGCGGCGGCCGGCTACCGCTTCGGCAATCCCGATGCCTGGCATGCCGGCGTCGGCCTGGCCACCGAGCGCTTCCCCGGCGCCAGCTTCCTGGCCCCGCATCGGATCGATCTGCAGACCGGCACGCCGGCGGATGTCCGCCGCACCGACTACGACAGCAATTTCGGCGTGCTGGAACTCGGCTACGGCGCGATCGAAGGCCGCGTGCTGTACGTGTTCTCCAAGACCTACCGCGGCGCCGACACCGGCGGCGTGTGCGCGCAGATCCTGCAGTTCGCCGCCGACCCGACGACGGCGCTGCGCTGCTTCGCCCGCGGCGAACATGACTCGCGCGGCACCCTGCTGGGCGATCTCAACTACCAGACCCCGCTGCTGCCGTCGGTGCTGCCGTCGACCACGCTGCGCCTGCACGCCGGCTACCAGAAGCTGCGCAATTTCAGCGAGGGCAGCTTCGCCGACTACCAGATCGGCGTCACCCACAAGCGTTGGGGCCTGGACTGGAACCTGGACTGGGTCAGCACCCGGGTCAACGCGCACGAACTGTACTGGGTGCAGGACGGCGGACGCATCCGCAAGACCGACGGCGACACCCTCGTGGCCTCGATCGGCTACACGTTCTGACCCATGCGCAGCGAACTGCTCGATGCCGACCGTGGCGGCGACCAGCCGCTGGTGCTGGCGGTGGATCTGGGAACCTCCGGCTGCAAGTGCGCGCTGGTCACGCTGGACGGCCAGGTGATCGCCTGGGCGTTCGAACCGGTGCCGCTGCACGTGCACGGGGTCTGTGCCGAGCAGGATCCGCGCGACTGGTGGAACGCGCTGCTGGTCACCGCCGCGGCGGTGCTGCAAGGGGGCGAGGCGCTGCGCCGGCGGGTGACCGCGGTGTGCTGCTCGACCCAGGGCGAGTGCACCGTGTGCGTGGACCACGACGGCCAGGCGCTGGGCAACGCCATGCTGTGGCTGGACATGCGCGGGCAGGCGGCGATCGCGCGGCGCCTGCGCGGGCGTTGGCTCAACGTGCGCGGCTATGCGCCGCTGAAGCTGCTGCGTTGGCTGCGCCTGAGCGGCGGCGCGCCGGCCGGCAGCGGCAAGGATTGCGCCGGCCACATCGCCTACCTGCGCGACCACGAACCGCAGCGCTACCAGCGCACGCACAAGTTCCTCAACGCGCTGGACTATCTCAACCTGCGGCTGACCGGGCGCTTCTGCGCCACCGCCGATTCGGTGCTGACCACCTGGGTCACCGACAACCGCGACCCGATGCGCATCCGCTACGACGATGGCTTGCTGCGGCTGCTCGGCATCGAGCGCGACAAGCTGCCGGACCTGGTGGCCTCCACCGAGGTGCTGGGGCCGCTGCTGCCGCAGGTGGCCGCGCAACTGGGGCTGTCGCCGCAGACCCGGGTGATCGCCGGCGCCATCGACAACTCGGCGGTGGCGGTGGCCGCGGCGGTCGACGACTATGCCGCGCATCTGTACCTGGGCACTTCGTCATGGCTGGGCGCGCACGTGCCGCGGATGAAGACCGATGTGTTCAGCAACATCGCCGCGGTGCCGTGCGCGGTGAGCGGGCGCTACCTGGCCACCGCGCTGCAGTCCACCGCCGGCGCCAACCTGTCGTTCCTGCGCGACCGCATCCTGTTCCATCCCGATGAGTTGCTCCGCGACGAGGATCGTCCGGACGTGTACGAAGTGCTCAACGTCATCGCCGCGCGCGTGCCGCCCGGGGCCAATGGCCTGGTGTACATGCCGTGGCTGTTCGGCGAGCGCACCCCGGTGGAGGACCACAGCCTGCGCGCCGGGCTGGTCAACCTGTCGCTGATGCATACCCGCGAGGACATCATCCGCGCCTTCATGGAAGGGGTGGCGTTGAACACGCGCTGGATGATGGAGCCGTTCGCGCGCCTGCTCGGGCGCGATCCCGGCGTGATCGCCGCGGTCGGCGGCGGCGCGCAGTCGGACCTGTGGTGCCAGATCATCGCCGACGTCGGCGGCCAGCCGATCCGGCAACTGCACAACCCGATCCAGGCCAATGCGATCGGCGCCACCTTCATCGCCGGCGTTGGCCTGGGCCGGCTGCGCTTCGCCGACCTGCCGGCGCTGCAACGCGCGCGCCGGGTATACGAGCCGTCGCCGCGCAACCGCGCGCTATACGACGACCGCTATGCGACGTTCCGCGAATTGCAGCGCACCCTGGCGCCGATCTACCGGCGCATGAATCCCGCTCCCGAGTGCGTGCCGGAGGTTCCCCAGCATGTTTGCCCATGAACAACGTGCGCGCGTGGTCGCGCTGTGCGTGGAGTTGTCGCGGCGCGGCTACCTGGCCGGCACCGGCGGCAACGTCGCGCTGCGCCTGGACGCCGAGCGCTTCGCGGTGACGCCGTCGGCCACCGACTACCTGGCGATGCGCGCCGAGGACATCTGCGTGGTGCGCCTGGCCGATCTGCGGCAACTGGACGGTGCCGCCACGCCGTCGGTGGAGACCGGGCTGCATGCGCAGGTGCTGCGCCGCCGGCCCGACGTGGCCTGCAGCATCCACACCCATCAGCCGGTGGCCAGCGCCTGCGCGCTGCTTGGCGCGGCGCTGCCGGTGGAGGACACCGCGTTGCAGGCGGTAATCGGCGCGCGCGTGCCGATGGTCGGCTACTTCCCGTCCGGCACCGGGTTGCTGGCCTGGCTGCTGGCGCGGCAACTGCGCCCGTCGCGCAACGCCTATCTGATGCGCAACCACGGCGTGCTGTGCTGCGGCCGCAGCCTGGAACAGGCGGTGGCGGCGGTCGATGCGCTGGAGCAGGTGGCGCGCGATCACCTGGCACGCCGCATCGAACGCCGCGCGCTGCACGACGCCGGAATGGCTGCGCCGTTGCGCGCCGTCCTCACCGCACTGGAGGCCTGAACCCATGCACGCCCTTTCCGTTTCCGTTCCCCCGAACCCGGCACCGACCATGAGCCAGACTCCCGCCATTTCGCAATGGCCCGATGTGGACCAGCTGTACGCGCGTTTCCATGCACTGGTGAACCAGCCGATGCGCCCGATCGGCGCCGCCGGCATGGCCAAGGTGATGCGCTATTTCGACGAGCGCTGCCAGGGCTCCAGGCGCCTGGGCGAGGCGGCCAAGCAGGTGATCCCCGGCGGCGTGCAGCACAACCTGGCGTTCAACCATCCGTTCCCGCTGGCGATGCACAGCGCCGAGGGCGCGTACCTGACCGACGTGGACGGCAACCGCTACATCGACTTCCTGCAGGCCGGTGGTCCGACCCTGCTCGGCTCCAATCCGCCGGAACTGCGCGAGCACGTGCAGGCGGTGCTGGACCAGTGCGGCCCGGTGACCGGCCTGCTGCACGAGTACGAGGTCAAGCTGGCCGAACTGGTCTGCGCCAGCATGCCGGCCGTGGAGATGCTGCGCCTGCTCGGCTCCGGCACCGAGGCGGTGATGGGCGCGGTGCGCCTGGCCCGCACCCACACCCGCAAGAAATGGATCATCAAGATCGGCGGCGCCTACCACGGCTGGAGCGATCAGCTGGTGTACGGCATGCGCCTGCCGGGCACCGGGCGCATGGAGGCGATCGGCATCCCGCGCGGCGCCACCGCCTACACCCAGGAATGCCATCCCAACGATCTGGAGGCCTTGCGCCGCAAGCTGCAGTTCAATCGCCTGCGCGGCGGCACCGCGGCGGTGCTGCTGGAGCCGCTGGGGCCGGAGAGCGGCACGCGGCCGGTGCACCACGACTACAACCGGCAGGTGCGCAAGCTGTGCGACGAGTTCGGCGCGCTGCTGATCTTCGACGAAGTGGTCACCGGCTTCCGGCTCGGCCCGGGCGGTGCGCAGGGCTACTTCGGGGTGCTGCCGGACATCACCGTGCTCGGCAAATGCCTGGCCGGCGGCTATCCGATGGCCGGGGCGATCGGCGGCCGCCGCGAGGTGATGATGAGCCTGGTCGGCGGCATCGGCACCACCGCGCGACGCGCCTTCGTCGGCGGCACGCTGTCGGCCAATCCGCTGTCCTGCGTGGCCGGCTACCACGCTTTGCTGGAAGCGCAGCGCAGCGACGCCGCCGGCCAGGCCGGCCGGGCCGGCGATCGCCTGCGCCAGGGCCTGGAGGCGATCATCCGCCGTCTCGGCCTGCCGTACGTGGTCTACAACATGGGCTCGATCGTGCACCTGCAGACCTCCGGCGTGCTGCTGCTGGACACCGGCAACCTGTACAAGCTGTGGCGCGTGCGCAACGAGGCCAAGGAGCGCAAGCACATGATGGAGGAGATGGGCGCGGCGTATTCGGCACACGGGCTGATCACCCTGGCCGGCAGCCGCATCTACACCAGCCGTGCCGATACCGACGCGGTGGTCGACGAGGCGCTGAATCGCTTCGACGACGTATTCAAGCTGGTGTAGCGCATGCCCACCGTCCCGCAAATCGAAGCGCTGTGGCTGCACACCCGCGAGCGGCTCGTGGCCAAGCGCCTGCTTGGCGACGATGCGGCAGCGCTTTCGCTGCGCTGCCCAGGCACCACGGCGATGTGCTGCGGCGCGCTCGACGCGGAGCGGCCGCAGTGGCTGGACTGGCGCGACCCGGCGATGCCGGCGTCGGCGCAGGTGCACGCGCAGGTCTACCTGCGGCGTCCCGATATCGGGGCCAGCGCCTGGTCGGCCGGCGTATTCGGCAACCGCCTGGCCGACGTCGGCGGCGTGCTGCCGCAGGTGTTCGACGAGCAGGCCCGGCACATCGGGCCGATGCCGGCGCCGCTGGCGGCCGCGGACGCCTTGGCCGGTGCGCCGTCGCAGATCGGCAACGCCCTGCTGCTGGGCGGGCGCCCGCTGTGCCTGGGGACCAGTGCGCAACGGCTGGCACTGAACGTGGAACTGTTCGAAAAGTGCGCCAAGGCCTATGTGCTTGCCGCGGCCACCGGCGGGCAGGTGCGGGAACTGCCATGGTGGGTGCGGCGCATCGCCAACGGGCGCTTGCGCAAGGACCAGGCGCGTACCGCTGCGGCCTTTGCCGCAGGCGAACTGCCGGCCGAAACCACCGGGTATTGAGGAATCGCTGCGATGACCGCCACGCCCTCTCCAACGTCCATCCTGCCCGCGGCCGCGCAGGCGGCGCGTCCGCTCGCCGCGGCCTTGTCGATCGGCGCCATCGCCCTGCTGATCCTCGGCGTGCAGCCGATCGTGCTCGGCGCGCTGGTCGAACAGCACCTGATCACCCTGCCCGGGGTGGGCGTGGTGGCGATGGGCGAGATCATCGCGTTGGGCATCGGGGTGGCGCTGGGGGATGCGCTACTGCCGGTGTCCTGGCAGCGCAACACGGCGATCGTGGCGGCGCTGCTGGCGGCGCTGCTGAACCTGGCCACCGTGCAGGCGCAGGGCGATGCGGCCTTCGTCGCCCTGCGCGCCATCGCCGGCCTGGCCGAGGGCCTGCTGGTCTGGGTGGCCACCGTCAGCATCGTGCGCGCGGCCACGCCGGACCGGATCACCGCGGTGTTCATGGTGCTGCAGGCGCTGGCGCAGATCGCGCTGGCGTCGGCGCTGGCGCTGTGGGTGTTGCCGGCGGCCGGCTGGAAGGGCGGTTTCGTCGCGATGGCCGCGACCTGCCTGCTGGTGCTGCCGCTGGCGGCGGCGCTGCCGGCGCCGGCGCGCCTGGCCCCCGCAGCCACTGCCCACTGCGCGGCGACCGCCACCGCCAGGCTGCGCTGGTCGCCGGCGACGCTGGCGCCGTTGTTGGTCGCCTTCCTGCAGATGTCGGCGATCGGCGCGCTGTGGGCCTATCTGGAGCCGCTGGCGCTGCGCGCGGGGCTGGATGCGCACGCGGCGCAGCTGCAGACCTCGTGGGTGCTGGGCATGCAGATCGTCGGCGGGCTGGCGGCGATCTACTGGGTGCGCCGGTTGTCGGTGACGGCGACCCTGACCCTGGGCAGCGTGGCGCTGTGCCTGGTCGCCGCGGCGATGTACCGGGTTCCCGGCAATGCGGCGCTGGGCTTTGCCGCGGTGTGCGTAGCGTTCGGCTTCGCCTGGATGTTCCTGATGCCGTTCCATGTGGGTCTGGCGCTGCGCGCCGATGCGCAGGGGCGGGTGGCGGTGCTGGTGCCGGCCGCGCAGTTGATCGGATCGGCCTGCGGGCCGTTGCTGGCCTCGCTGCTGCTGCACGCCGACGATCCGGCGCCGGTGCCGCTGGTCGGCCTGGGATTTGCGCTGGCCGCGGCGCTGCTGGCGCTGTGGATCGGCCGGCGGCAACACCGTCCGGCCGTCGTGGAGGCTGGATCGCATGCGCGGTGATGGTGGCCGTGTGAGCGCGCTGGTCGCCATCGCGACGCGCGCCGGCAGGCCGCGCGTGGTGCAGGGCAGGATGCTGCCACGCACAGGGCGATGGCCGATGTCCGACAAGCAGGAGCGTGGCGATGTCGCCTGAGCCCGTGCAGGACACCGCGCCGGAGACGATCGCGGCGCTGTTCGCCGCGCAGCAGGCCACCGCGCTGGCCTGGCGCAACTCTTCGGCGAACGCACGGCGCGCACATCTGCGTGCGCTGCGCGATGCGCTGCTGGCGCGGCGGCAGGCGCTGATCGCGGCCTTCGCCGCCGATTTCGCCAAGCCCGCGCTGGAAGTCGAATTGACCGAGGTGTTGCCGGTGGTCGACGAGATCGCCACCGCCATCGCGCACTTGCCGCGCTGGATGCGTCCGCGCAAGGTCGCGCCGACCCTGCTCGCCCTGGGCACGCGTGCGCGCATCGCGTTCCAGCCCAAGGGCCGCTGCCTGATCATCGGGCCCTGGAACTACCCGGTGGCCACCGTGCTGGGGCCGCTGGTGTCGGCGCTGGCCGCCGGCAACACGGCGTTGATCAAGCCCTCCGAGTTCACCCCGCAGGTCAATGCGGTGCTGCAGGCGGTGCTGGAGGAAGCGTTCGCGCCGGAGGAGGTGGCCCTGGTGCAGGGCGGCGCGGCGACCGCGCAGGCCTTGCTGGCGTGTCCGTTCGACCATGTGTTCTTCACCGGCTCGGCATCGGTCGGCCGGCAGGTGATGGCCGCGGCAGCGCGGCAGTTGACCCCGGTGACACTGGAGCTGGGCGGCAAGTCGCCGGTGATCGTCGACCGCAGCGCCGACCTGCGCCGTGCCGCCGAGGTGATCGTCTGGGCCAAGCTGGTCAACGCCGGGCAGACCTGCATCGCGCCGGATACCTTGTTCGTGCATCGCGACGTCAGCGCGCGCCTGCTCGACCACTGCCGCGCCCTGCTGGCGCAGCGCTACGGTGCCGATGCGCAGGCGGTCGCCGCCAGTCCGCACTTGGCGCGCATGATCCACCCGGCGCATGCGGCGCGCGTGGCCGCACTGATCGACGAGGCGCGCGCCGGCGGCGCGCAGCTGCTGGCCGGTGGCGAGCACGACGCGGGGCGGCGCTACGTGGCGCCGACGCTGCTGGCCCAGGTGCCAGCGCAGGCGAAGATCGCGCAGGAAGAGATCTTCGGTCCGGTGTTGCCGGTGATCGAGTTCGAACGTCTCGACGACGTGCTCGACCGCCTCGACGCCGCGCCCAAGCCGCTGGCGCTGTATCTGTGGAGCCGCGACCGCGCCGGCATCGCCCGGGTGCTGTCGCGTACCAGTTCCGGCAGCGCGGTCGTGAACCATTGCCTGCAGCAGTTCGTGCACAGCGGTTTGCCGTTCGGCGGCGTTGGCGCCTCGGGGTTCGGCAGCGCGCACGGCGTACACGGTTTCCGCACCTTCTCGCACGAGCGCGCACTGCTGCAGGGCGGCCGCCTGCCCATCGTCAAGGCATTCTTTCCTCCGTACAGCGCGTTGCAGCAGCGGCTGGCGGCCGGCCTCAGCGCTTGGCTGGCGCGGCGCTGAGCGGCGTTACCGGTGTGCCAGGTGCGGGCGCGGTAAGATGCGATGTCGGCGCGTGCAGCGACCTCGCGGCGCAGTCCGCGCACCCATTGCCGCGGCGATGCGTGCCGTGAGGCTGGCGTAGTGCCGCCACCGCGGCGCCTGCCGCTTCACCACCATCGAGATCCCATGCCCGCCGACACGCCGCGTCCTCCCGCACCGCACCGCCCGCGCCTGACCGGGAACAAGGTGCCGGCCCAGCATCGCGCCACCGAGACCTACGAACAGATCCTTTCGGTCACCGCGCAACTGCTCGGCGACGTTGGCGTGGAGCGGCTGTCCACCAACCTGGTGTGCGCGCGTGCCGGGCTGACGCCGCCGGCGTTGTACCGCTATTTCCCCAACAAGTACGCGCTGCTGTCGGAACTGGGCCGGCGGCTGATGGAGCGGCAGAACCAGCTCATCCCCAAGTGGATCACCCTGCCGGCGATGAGCGGCACGCGCGAGGACCTGCAGCGTGCGCTGGCCGGATTGGTGCTGGATACCTACCGCGTCACCAAGGCGACCGAGGGCGGAGTGTGGGTGCTGCGCGCCCTGCGCGCGGTGCCGGCGTTGCAGCAGGTGCGCCTGGATTCGCATGCGCAGGTGACCAAGGGCCAGGTGCGCTTCCTCAGCGAGGCCTTTCCCGACGCCGATCCGCGCCAGTTGCGACTGGTCAGCCGCATCGTGGTCGACCTGATCTACGCCACCGTGGAACTGTTGTTCGACACCCGCCTGAGCGCCCGCGCGGTGGCCGACACCGTGGCGGCGATGATCGCCAGCCATATCGAGCAGCTGCGCGATGGAGCATCGGCTGGGTGAGCCTCGGCTGCGGTTCCTGATGTGGGCTCCTGCTTGGCGCACGCGGCCAGGGAACCGAACCGCAAGGCGCGGCAGCCGACGTCGCGAACCACGCGTCGCCACACGGCCGCCAGCAGGCGAGGCGTCAGCGCACAAGGCGCGGCGCCTGCAACTTGGTACGCATGCCGCTGCGGCCGCGATCAGGGCGCGGCGGCGAACGTGCCTTCGTCGAGATCCGCGATCAGCGTGGGGCCGGTCGGCGTCCAGCCGAGCCTGGCCTGCGTCAGCGCGCTCGAGGCCGGCATGTCGAGTTGCACGAACATCGCCATCCAGCCGAAATGCGCGGCCGCCTCGCCCGGCGCGATCGACACCACCGGCAGCTTCAGGCCGCGCCCGAGCGCCTCGGCGATCTCGCGCATGCGCACGCCTTCCTCGCCGACCGCGTGATAGCGCGCGCCGGGCTGCGCCTTCTCGATCGCAAGACGATACAGCTGCACCGCGTCGGACAGATGGCCGGCTGGCCAGCGGTTGCTGCCGTCGCCGACATAGGCGACCACGCCCTTGTCGCGCGCGATCGCCACCAGCGGCGTGATCAGCCCTTGCCGGTACGGGGTATGGACCTGCGGCAGCCGCATCACCGAGACATTGACGCCGGCCTCGAGCAAGGCGTTGCCGGCCTGCTCGGAGGCGATGCGCGGATTCGGGTGCGTGGCGTTGAACACGTCCTCGCTGGCCGGCGCACCGTGTTCGCCGCTGCCCACGCCCGTTCCCGAGGTGATCAACAGCGGGCGATCGGAGCCCTTCAGCGCCGCGCCGAGCGCCGCGATCGCGCGTTTGTCCTTCTCGCAGTTGGCGGCGAAGTTGCTGAAATCATGGTCGAACGCCGCATGGATCACGGCATCGACCTGGGCGGCACCACGCTCCAGGCTGTCCGGATCCTCGAGCGTGCCGTGGTGGACCTCGGCGCCGGCCGCGCGCAGCGCCTGCGCGCCGGCCTCCGATCGGGTCATGCCGAGCACGCGATGGCCGGCCTGGAGCAGTTCGGGAACCAGGGCCGAGCCGATGAAACCAGTCGCGCCTGTCAGAAAGATACGCATCGTGAACTCCATTGGGTCAGTGCGAGCGACTCTCCGGTATTCGCTTATCCCGTTAAAGTAGGGACATCATCGTAGTAAAACGATTAACAGGCTTGCCATGAATTCCGATCCAGCCAATTCCCTGGGCGACTTCCTGCGCAGCCGGCGGACCCGGCTCGACCCCGCGAGCTTCGGCTTCTCCGGTCGTCGGCGCACGCCGGGCCTGCGCCGCGAGGAAGTCGCGCAGCGCGCCAACATCAGCCCGACCTGGTACACCTGGCTCGAACAGGGGCGCGGGGGCGCGCCGTCGGCGCAGGTGCTGGAGCGCATCGCCGGCGCGCTGCTGCTGACCGAGGCCGAACGCGACCACCTGTTCATGGTCGCGCTGGGGCGCCAGCCTGAGGTGCGCTACCGCGCGGTGACGGGCGTCGCCCCGCGGCTGCAGCGCGTGCTCGATGCGCTGGAAACGAGTCCGGCCATCGTCAAGACGCCGACCTGGGACGTGGTGGCCTGGAATCGCGCGGCGGCCGTGGTGCTAACCGACTACGGCCAACTGCCGGTCGGCGAGCGCAACATCCTGCGCTTCCTGTTCTGTCATCCCGCCACCCGTGCCAAGCAGCACGATTGGGGCAGGGTGGCACGCTTCGTGGTGGGTGCGTTTCGTGCCGACGTGGTGCGTGCTGGCGTCGCGTCGGACGCGGCAGCCCTGGTGACCGAACTGTGCGCGCTCAGCGCCGAGTTCGCGGCCTTGTGGCACGACCACGAGGTGCTGAGCCACGGCGAGGGCGATGGCGAAAAGCGTCTCAGGCATCCGCTGCTCGGCGATATCGCGCTGGAGTACTCGGCCTTCGCCGTGGAGGGCCGGCCGGACCTGGGCATGATCGTCTACACGCCGGTCGACGCCGATGTGGCCGTGCGCATTCGCGCACTGGCGACCGCGTATGGTGCAGCCCAGGCGACGCGGACGGACGCGGCGCTTACACGCGGCGCTTACATCGGTGTGAATCAGTGAAACGCGGCTTCAGCCGCGACACGCTGAGCCATCGCGGCTGAAGTTGCTCCTACGATAAAAACGGACCTGCTGGCCGACGCGGACAGTGTCGACCCGCTCAATGCCTCACCAGGAAGCGACGACGCTGCCCTTCTTGACCAGTTCCACCTTTTCGTTCGCACTGTTGTAGCGCAGATACACGCTGCCGTACTTCTCGAGGATGATGCGCTGATTGGCATTCATTCTCAGACTGTTGTCGCCAAGGTCGATGCCCATGTTGTAGGTGGACTGGTCGAAGTTGATGCCGACATTGCCTAGCGCGCCGCTGTCGAAGTGAATGCCGTTCTGCCAGCCGTGCGTGCCTGGCTGGATCTGGATCGCATGCGTGCCGGCAACGCTCGAGCCAGGCGTGTTCAACAGATTGAGGCCGATCGTGGAACCGCCGTTGGTGTAGGAGGTCAGTTCGCCGTTGAACAGGATGCTGGTGCCGTGCGTTGCGACGTTTTGTCCCGCGATCCCGTCGTAGCCGTGGAACAGTTCGCTGTGGAAACCCGCCAGCCACGGCGAACCGGTGCTGCGCTGGAACGCGCGGACCGTGGCGCCCACGCTCTGCGAACTGTTCTGGGTCGCGCTGGGATGGGTGGTCGCATTGAGCTGGATGTAGAGCGGCCAACTATAGGAGTTCTGTTGGTCGGACTCGGAGATCAGCGACAGGATCTCGTTGGTGTAGCCCGGGCCGACATTGGACGCATCGCGCCGGCCCCAGCGCACCGAGGTGTCCAGCGCCGGCGTGGACACCGGCGTGCTGGAGAAATCCATGTACTGGCTCAGTTGTTCGCCGACGCTGGTGATGGCACCGGCACTGGCGACTACCAGGGCGGCGACGCCGAACAGCAGCACCCGGTTGACGGTCACGGCACGGCGCAGGCGTTGATCCTTGGCCTGGAGTTGTTGCTCCAGCCGCTCCACCCTGGCCATCAAGGAAGCGTCATTGTCGGCATTGATCACGTTCTCGTTCATCGTTACGGTCCTTCGTTGAGATGATTGCCATGCCGGCTCTGGACGTTCGTCCAGCGAAGCCGCGCTTACTCCACCGCCAGATCGTCGACCTTCTGCCAGCCGCGCGGCAGCAGCCCGCCGCGGCTGGCGCGGGCGCCGAGGTAGGCGTCCAGGTCCTTGAACGACAGCGACATGGTGCGCTGGCCGCTCTTCACCAGCAGGGTGTTGCCCGGCGCCACCGCGGCGATTGCCACCACCCGTTCGGTGCTGAGCTTGGCCTTGGGGATGTCGATGATCTTGTTGCCCTTGCCCTTGTCCAGCTCGGGCAGGTCGGCGACCGGGAAGGCCAGCAGGTGGCCGGCGCTGGTGACCGCGACGATGCGGTCGCTGCCGGCGCCGCTCACCGGTGCCGGCGGCAGCACCTTGGCGTTCGGGGTCAGGTTGAGCATGGCCTTGCCGGCCTTGTTGCGGCTGGTCAGGTTCTCGAAGCGGGTGACGAAGCCGTAGCCGTGCGAGGACGCCAGCACCAGGCGGGAATCGCTCTCGCCGCTCGCCAGCGCCTGGAACGACGCGCCGGCCGCGGGCGAGAAGCGTCCGGTCAGCGGTTCGCCATTGCCACGCGCCGAGGGCAGGGTATGCACCAGGGTCGAATAGGCACGGCCTTCCGAATCCAGGAACGCCACCTGTTGCGTGCTGCGTCCGCGCACCGCGGCCAGCAGACCGTCGCCGTCGCGGTAGGACAGCGCCGCCGGGTCCACGTCGTGGCCCTTGGCCGCGCGGATCCAGCCCTTCTCCGACATCACGACCGTCATCGGCTCGCTCGGCACCAGTTCGGTCTCGTCGATGGCCTGGGCCGCGCCACGCTGCACCAGCGGCGAGCGCCGCGCGTCGCCGAACTTCTTGGCGTCGGCCATCAGTTCGTCCTTGATCAGCTTCTTCAGCTTGGTCTTGCTGGCCAGCACCGCCTGCAACTGCTCGCGTTCCTTGGCCAGCGCGTCCTGCTCGCCGCGGATCTTCATCTCTTCCAGCCGCGCCAGCTGGCGCAGGCGCGTCTCCAGGATGTAGTCGGCCTGTTCCTCGCTGAGCGCGAAGCGCGCGATCAGCGCCGGCTTCGGCTCGTCCTCGCTGCGGATGATGCGGATCACTTCGTCCAGATTGAGGAACGCGACCAGCAGGCCTTCCAACAGGTGCAGGCGGCGCTCGACCTTCTCCAGCCGGTGGTTGAGGCGGCGCACCACGGTGTCGCTGCGGAAGCGCAGCCATTCCTCCAGCAGGGTCTTGAGGTTCTTGACCTGCGGACGGCCGTCCAGGCCGATCACGTTGAGGTTGACCCGGTAGCTGCGCTCCAGGTCGGTGGTGGCGAACAGGTGGCCCATCAACTGGTCGGCATCGACCCGGTTGGAGCGCGGCACCAGCACCACCCGCACCGGGTTGGCGTGGTCGGACTCGTCGCGGATGTCTTCCAGCCACGGCAGCTTCTTGGCGCGCATCTGCTGCGCGATCTGCTCGATCACCTTGGACGGCGACACCTGGTAGGGCAGCGCCGTGACCACGATGTTGGCGTTTTCCTTCTGGTAGGTGGCGCGGGCGCGCACGCTGCCATGGCCGGTCTCGTAGAGGGTGCGCAGGTCGGCGGCCGGGGTGATGATCTCGGCGGTGGTCGGGTAGTCCGGGCCGCGCACGTGTTCGCACAGGTCGGCGACGCTGGCGTCGGGGTCGTCGAGCAGGCGGATCAGCGCGCTGACGATCTCGTTGAGGTTGTGCGGCGGCACGTCGGTGGCCATGCCCACGGCGATGCCGGTGGTGCCGTTGAGCAGCAGGTGCGGCAGCCGCGCCGGCATCCAGGTCGGCTCGTCCATGGTGCCGTCGAAGTTCGGCGACCAGTCCACCGTGCCCTGGCCCAGTTCGCCCAGCAGCACTTCGGCGATCGGGGTCAGCTTGGATTCGGTGTAGCGCATCGCCGCGAACGACTTCGGGTCGTCGGTGGAGCCGAAGTTGCCCTGGCCTTCGATCAGCGGGTAACGGTAGGAGAACGGCTGCGCCATCAGCACCAGCGCTTCGTAGCAGGCGCTGTCGCCGTGCGGGTGGTACTTGCCGATCACGTCGCCGACGGTGCGTGCGGACTTCTTCGGCTTGGCCGTCGCGTTCAGGCCCAGCTCGCTCATCGCATAGATGATGCGCCGCTGCACCGGCTTGAGCCCGTCGCCGAGGAAGGGCAGGGCGCGGTCCAGCACCACGTACATGGAGTAGTCGAGGTAGGCGCGTTCGGCGTATTCGCGCAGCGGCAGCTGTTCGAAACCGTGGAAGGCGGGGCGGGCGAGATCGGTCATGCGTGGGAAGTACCTATAGGGGGACGCGGCGCCAGGCGCCGCAGGTCAGCCGGTCGATTATCCGGATGCGGCCGGCGATGCCAAGCCGCGCGTGCCGCCGGCGCTGGCCAGGTAACGGGCCGGAGGATGGCCGAAACGGCCGCGGAAGGCGGTGACGAAGGCGCTGGGGCTGCTGTAGCCCAGCCGGAAGGCGGTATCGGCGACGCTGGCGCCATCGCTGAGCCGGCGCAGCGCCTCGGCCAGCCGCGCCTGCTGGCGCCAGCCGGCGAAGCCGAAGCCGGTCTCGTCGCGGAAGTGCCGGCTCAGGCTGCGCGGCGACAGCCCGGCCCAGTGCGCCCATTGCGCCAGCGAGCGGTCGTCGGCGGGGGTTTCCAGCAACTGGGTGGCGATGCGCAGCAGGCGCCGGTCGCGCGGCATCGGCAGGTGCAGGTGCTCGACCGGGGCGTTGCGGACCTCGTCCAGCAGCACCGCGCACAGGCGCTGCTGCTCGGCTTCCAGTTCCAGCGGCACGCCCCACTGGGTCATCCGCCGCAGCAGCTCCCGGAACAGGCCGTTCATGCCGATCACGCAGGTCCGCGGCGGCAGGTCGGCGCAGACGTCGGGGCGGATCAGCACCAGGTAGCTGCGCACCCGCCCGGACACCTGCACGGTGTGCAGTTCCTGCGGCGGCATCCAGCCGGCGCAGCCCGGCGGCAACGACCACTGGCCGTGCGCGGTGCGGGTGCCCAGTACGCCGTCCTCCACGTAGATCAACTGCCCGCGCACGTGGCGATGCCAGTCCACCTCGCGCCGCAGCGACACCGGCGAATGCGCCATGAACGCCAGCGCGGGCGGGCCATCGGCGCGTTCGAACCACTCCATGGCGCGCGGGTCCAGGGCGCTGTCGGAGCCGGCAGTAGCGGGGGTGGGGGTGGAGTGGGATGGCTCGATTTCGATATCCATTGTCCGGATTGTAATACCGAGCCATGGCCGCGCGCCGCTACAGTGCGTTCGCCGCCAGCGTTCCTCCGCTGCAACGCAGCATCTACTTTCCTTAGGGATATTTTCTTGACATATATTTCTAAATGAAAATAATAGGCGCCCATGAACTGCGCTCCCTCCCTGCCTGGCCCGCCGTCGTTCGGCCTGCTGCTGCGCCAGGTGCGTGACGGCCTGATGCGCCGTCTCGACCAGGCCATGGCCGGGCTGGAGCCCGACCTGGGCTTCAGCCACTACATCGGCATGAAGGCCCTGGCCCACATGGCGCCGTGCACCGCCAACGAACTGGCCCAGGCCATCGACCAGAACCCCAGCGCGGTGACGCGCCTGCTGGACAAGCTGGAAGACCTGGGCTGGGTACGCCGCGAGGCGCACGCGCAGGACCGCCGCGCGCTGCGGCTGGTGCTCACCGACGAAGGCCAGGCGTTGTGGCAGCAGCTCAAGCGCCGCGGCGACGACGCCATCGCCGACGCCTTGCGCGATCTGTCCGCCGAAGAGCGCGAGCACCTGTTTTCGTTGTTGGCCCGCGTCCGCGATTCCCTCAATTCGCCCTGAACCCGCCCACATGACTCTGTCTCCTTCTCTCTCCCGCCTGCGCCCGTTCGCGGTCGCGGCCCTCACCCTGGCACTGGCCGCCTGCGCCAGCAGCCGCGGCCTGGAACCGCAGGGGCGCCGGCTCGATGCCGATCGCCAACTGCACATCGGCAAGACCCTGGCCGCCGACGCCCTGGCGCCGGCGCCGTGGCCGCAGCAGGACTGGTGGAAGGCGCTGGGCGACCCGCAGCTCGACGCCCTGATCGCCGAGGCCCTGCAGGGCACGCCCAGCCTGGACGCGGCCGATGCGCGGCTGCGCCTGGCGCAGGCGCAGGCCGGCGCCGCCGATGCCGACCGCGGTGCCAAGCTGTCGCTGTCGGCCGGCTACACCGGCCTGCAACTGCCCAAGGGCCTGGCCGGCGACGAGATCGGCGGCAAGTACCTCCATAACGAACAGGCGCTGCTGGATTTCAGCTACGGCTTCGACCTGTGGGGCGGCAAGCGCGCGGCCTGGGAAGCGGCGGTGGACCAGGCGCATGCGGCCGAGGTCGACGCGCAGGCCGCGCGCCTGGACCTGTCGGCCGGCGTCGCCCGCGCCTACGTACAGCTGGGGTATGCCTGGCATCTGTACGACCTGGCCGGCGCCGAACTGGCGCGCTCGGAGAACAGCCTGAAGCTGGTGCGGCAGCGCCGCGATGCCGGCATCGACAACAACCTGCAACTGCGCCAGGCCGAAGCGCGGGTGCCGGCGGCGCGGCAGCAGCAGGCGGCGGCGCAGCAGCAGATCGACGAAGCGCGCACCGCGCTGGCCGCCTTGCTCGGCCGCGGCCCGGACCGCGGGCTGCAGATCGAGCGGCCGCGCCTGCTCGATCCGCAGGCCGCGCGGGTGCCCTCGGTGCTGCCCAGCGACCTGCTCGGCCGCCGGCCCGACGTGGTCGCCGCGCGCTGGCGGGTGGAAGCCGCCTCGCAGGGCATCCATGCAGCCAAGGCGCAGTTCTATCCCAGCATCAATCTGACCCTGCTGGGCGGCGTTGCCGCCACCAATCCGGGCGACCTGTTCAAGAGTTCTTCGGTGCTGGGCCTGCTCAGCCCGGGCGTGAGCCTGCCGCTGTTCGACAGCGGGCGGCTGCGCAGCCAGTTGGCCGAGCGCGATGCGCAGTACGACCTGGCGGTGGCCAACTACAACCAGACGTTGGTGGCGGCGTTGCGCGAGGTGGCCGATCAGGTCAACGCAGCGCGTTCGCTGGCCGAACAGGTGCAGCAGCAGACGCAGGCGCTGGAGACCGCGCAGGCCGCCTTCGACCTGTCGCAGCAGCGCTATCGCGCCGGCATCGGCAACTACCTGGACGTGCTCAGCGCGCAGCAGCAGTTGCTGGACGCGCAGCAGCGCCTGGCCTCGCTGCAATCCAATCAGATCCTGGTCTCGGTGCGCCTGAATCAGGCGCTGGGCGGCGGCTACGACGCCACCTCCGCCGCCGACGCGCCGAGCTCTTCTTCTTCCGCACCTTCGCATTCCTGAGATCGCTGCAATGAATCAGACAACGACCCCCGCTTCCCCCGCTCCCGCCACCAGCCGGCGCGGCAAGCTGCTGCGCGGCCTGGCCGTGGTAGTGGTGCTGGTGCTGATCGCGCTGGCGATCTGGTACTTCCTGGTCGGCCGCTGGCACGAGGACACCGACGACGCCTACGTGCAGGGCAACCTGGTGCAGATCACCCCGATGGTGGCCGGCACCGTGGTGCGCATCGACGCCGACGACGGCATGCGCGTGGAGCGCGGCCAGCCGCTGGTCAAGCTCGACCCGGCCGACACCGAGGTCGCGCTGCAGCAGGCCGAGGCCAATCTGGCGCGCACCGTGCGCCAGGTACGCGGTCTGTACCGCTCGGTCGAGGGCGCCCAGGCCGAACTGTCCGCGCAGCAGGTGACCCTGCAGCGTGCCCGCGCCGACGTGGCCCGCCGCGCCAGCCTGGTCGCCACCGGTGCGATCTCCGCCGAAGAGCTGGCGCATGCCCGCGATCAGCTGGCCGCTGCCGAGGCCGCGGTCAGCGGGTCGCGCGAGAGCCTGGCGCGCAACCGCGCGCTGATCGACGAAAACGGCGTGGCCGACCAGCCGGACGTGCAGGGTGCCGCCGCGCAGGTGCGCCAGGCCTTCCTCAACAACGCCCGCAGCGCCATCGTCGCGCCGGTGTCCGGCTATGTGGCGCGGCGCTCGGTGCAGGTCGGCCAGCGCGTGCAGCCCGGCACCGCGCTGATGGCGGTGGTGCCGCTGAACCAGGTGTGGGTGGACGCGAACTTCAAGGAAACCCAGCTCAAGCACATGCGCCTGGGCCAGCCGGTGGAGCTGGAGTCGGATCTGTACGGCGGCGCGGTGAGCTACCGCGGCACCGTGCAGAGCCTGGGCATCGGCACCGGCAGCGCGTTCTCGCTGCTGCCGGCGCAGAACGCCAGCGGCAACTGGATCAAGATCGTGCAGCGCGTGCCGGTGCGCATCGCCATCGACGCCAAGCAGTTGGAGCAGCACCCGCTGCGCATCGGCCTGTCGATGAAGGTCAACGTCAACCTGCATGACCAGAACGGCTCGGTGCTGCCGAGCAAGCCGGCCAGCGGCGTGCTGCTGGATACCGACGTCTATGCCCAGCAACTGCAGCAGGCCGATGCGGCCGTGAAGCAGATCATCCACGCCAACCTGCCCGACGCCGCCAAGGCGAACTGAGCCCGGCCATGTCCAACCAAGCAGCCGCTCCCGCCGCGCCCGGGGTTCCGGGCGCACCGGCCGCCGCGTTTCGTCCGCCCAGTGTGGCGTTGTGCACGGTGGGCCTGGCGATGGCCTCGTTCATGCAGGTGCTCGACACCACCATCGCCAACGTCTCGCTGCCCACCATCGCCGGCAACCTCGGCGCCAGTTCGCAGCAGGCGACCTGGGTCATCACCTCGTTCGCGGTCAGCAACGCCATCGCGCTGCCGCTGACCGGCTTCCTCAGCCGCCGCTTCGGCGAGACCAAGCTGTTCGTGTGGGCCACGCTGGCCTTCACCGCGGCCTCGCTGCTGTGCGGCCTGGCCCAGAGCATGGGCATGCTGGTGGTGTCGCGCGCGCTGCAGGGCTTCGTCTGCGGCCCGATGTACCCGATCACCCAGAGCCTGCTGGTGTCGATCTACCCGCGCGAGAAACGCGGCCAGGCGCTGGCCTTGCTGGCGATGATCACCGTGGTCGCGCCCATCGCCGGGCCGATCCTCGGCGGCTGGATCACCGACAACTACAGCTGGGAATGGATCTTCCTGATCAACGTGCCGCTGGGCATCATCGCCGCGACCGTGGTCGGCTCGCAGTTGCGCGATCGCCCCGAGCCGACCGAACGCCCGCGCATGGACTACGTCGGCCTGATCACCCTGATCATCGGCGTCGGCTGCCTGCAGGTGGTGCTGGACCTGGGCAACGACGAAGACTGGTTCAATTCGACCAAGATCATCGTGCTGGCCGCGATCTCGGCGGTGGCGCTGGCGGTGTTCCTGATCTGGGAACTGACCGACAAGGATCCGATCGTCGACCTGCGCCTGTTCCGCCACCGCAACTTCCGCGCCGGCACCATGGCGCTGATCGTGGCCTACGCCGCGTTCTTCAGCGTGTCGCTGCTGATTCCGCAGTGGCTGCAGCGCGACATGGGCTATACCGCGATCTGGGCCGGCCTGGCCACCGCGCCGATCGGCATCCTGCCGGTGATCATGACCCCGTTCGTCGGCAAGTACGCCTCGCGCTTCGACCTGCGGATGCTGGCCAGTATCGCCTTCATCTTCATGGCCGCCACCAGCTTCATGCGCTCGGACTTCAACCTGCAGGTGGATTTCCCGCACGTGGCCGGGGTGCAGTTGCTGATGGGCGTGGGCGTGGCGCTGTTCTTCATGCCGGTGCTGCAGATCCTGCTGTCGGACCTGGACGGGCGCGAGATCGCCGCCGGTTCCGGCCTGGCCACGTTCCTGCGTACGTTGGGCGGCAGCTTCGCCGCCTCGCTGACCACCTACCTGTGGGCCAAGCGCACGCAGCTGCACCATGCGCACCTGACCGAGCACATCTCCACCTACACGCCGGGCATGCAGGAACAGGTGCAGATGATGGGCAACGGCAGCCTGCAGAGCGGCGCGGCCTTTCTCAACAACACCATCAACCACCAGGCCTCGCAGATGGGCTTCAACGACATCTTCTACCTGCTGGGCTGGACCTTCCTCGGGATCATCTTCTTCCTGTGGCTGGCCAAGCCGCCGTTCGGCGGCGGTGGTGGCGCGGCGGCGGCCGGCGGCCACTGAGTCCGGGGTTCGGCCGGCGCGGGCTGCAGACAGTCCGCGCCGGTGATGCGATCGCGTCGCGTGCGTCCCATTGCACGCTGGCGTAGCGCCCGGCATGCCGTGCCAACGCTGCCGGCACGGCATGCGTGCCCGGCGTCGCGCTCCGGCGCGGGGCACTTGCCGCTGCTGCGGCCCGCACACCAGAATGCGGCTCTTCGCAGGCTTCGGCAGCCCCGCACATGCAGCGCTTTCTCCGCGCCCTCGGCGCCCGCTTCGCCGTATCGCTCCCGCGTGCGGCCGTCCTCTCGCTGCTCTGTCTCGCTGCGCATCCGGGCAGCGTCCAGGCCGCGCCGCCGCCCGCGGCCTCCCAGGTTCCGGTGACCCCGGCCGATCGCCTGCAGGAAGCCTGGTGGGCCGACCGTCATCAGCAAGTGCTGGCGCAGGTGCGCGCGCATCCGGATGCACCGCTGCTGCTGATCGGCGATTCGATCACCCAGAACTACGAGAAGGCGCAGGCGCCGGACCAGGACTTCCAGTCGACCTGGCAGACCTTCTACGGCAGCCGTGGCGCACTCAACCTCGGCTTCAGCGGCGACGCCACCGAACACGTGCTGTGGCGCCTGCAGCACGGCGAAGTCGACGGTCTGCGGCCCAAGGTCGCGGTTCTGCTGATCGGCACCAACAACACCGGCCGCGACGGGCACAGCGCCGCGGACACGGTGCGCGGCATCGATGCGGTGGTGGCCACGCTGGAGCAGCGCCTGCCACGCACGCGCATCCTGTTGCTGGGCCTGCTGCCCAGCGCGCTGTCGGCGCAGAAGAGCGCGCGCGATGCCGAGGTCAACCGCGCGCTGGCGGTGCGCTACGGCGACCATCCGCGCGTGGCCTATCTGGACATCGGCACGGTGTTCCAGCGCGCCGACGGCACGCTGGAGCAGGGCCTGTTCTACGACCCGCGGCAGCGTCCGGGTAGCGGCGCGCTGCACCCGGACACGCGCGGGCAGCGGCGCATGGCCGAAGCCATCGAGCCGACCCTGGCACGGCTGCTCGACGAAGCGCCGCGGGTGCCGCTGGACGCGATGACCGACATCGATACCGCACGCATCCCGGTGCCCTGGCTGGAGCAGGATTCCTACGACTGGTACGGCCGCCACCGTGCCGCGCTGGACGCGGCGCGACAGCTGCGGCCGCAGGTGGTGATGCTCGGCGATTCGATCACCCATTTCTGGGCTGGCGCGCCGCAGGCGATCCGGGTGAGCGGGCCGCAGGCCTGGCAGCGCACCTTCGGCGATGCGCGGGTGCTGAATCTGGGCTTCGGCTGGGACCGCACCCAGAACGTGCTGTGGCGGCTGCGCCAGGGCGAGGTCGACGGTCTGGCGCCGCGCTGGGTGGTCATCAACCTCGGCACCAACAATCTCGCCGGCACCGAACATGCGCGCACCAATACGCCGCAGGAGACCGCCGACGGCGTGGCGGCGGTGGTCGCCGACATCCGGCGGCGCCTGCCGCGCAGCCGGATCGTGCTGATGGGGATCTTCCCGCGCGGCTTCGCCGCCGATGCGCCGCAGCGTGCGCCGATCCTGGAGACCAACCGCCTGCTGGCCGCGCGCTTCGGTCACGACCCGCAGGTGCGCTGGCTCGACATCGGCGCGCGCTTCCTGCAGCCGGACGGCACGCTGCCGGCGGCGCTGATGCCTGATGGCACCCATCCCAGCGAAGCGGGCTACGCGATCTGGGGCGAGGCGCTGCGCAAGCTCGGCGTCGGTGGCTGAGGGAGCTTCGAGCAACGCGCTTTGCCGCGGCTCAGCGGGACGTGGCGTTGTCCTCGTAGATACCGTCTTACCCCCTAGCAGGCAAGGCCCCTTTTCGGGTCGAACGCGGTGCCCGATTTGAGGACGCCATAGGCGAGGTGCAGGAGCTTGCGCATAGCGGCGCACACGATCTGCTTGCCGGCTTTGCCGCGTTCGCTTAGCCGCTGTTTCAGCGCCCGGATGACCGGGTTGTGGGTCATGGCCACCAGGGCCGGCATGAACAGGCCCGCGCGCAGGCGGGGCGAGCCGGTGCGCGAGATGCAGACATGGCCTTTGCGGTCGCCCGACTCCTGCAGGCACGGATTCAGGCCGGCGAAGGCGGTCACCGCCGAGGCATCGGCAAAGCGCCTCACATCGCCAAGCTCAGCCAGCATCAAGGCCGCACTGGTGTCGGCGATGCCCTGGATGCTCACCAGTAACTCGCGTTGCCCCCGCAAGGTCGGATCCTGGTCGATATGGTCATCGATGGCCTGCTCGATCTGGGCGATGTGATGTTGCAGATCGGCCAGATGGACCTGGATCGAGTCCTTCACCTGGGCCGGAGCGACGTCCAGCCGGTTGCGCTCCATCTGCAGCATCTGTTGCAAGTCCTGGCGCCGGCGCACCAGTGCCTTGAGCTGCTTGAGCGCCGGCGGATCAGGGTGCCAACGGCGTAACTGCTCGCGGTGACGCAGGGCATAGCTAGCGATCAGCTTGGCATCGCTGCGATCGGTCTTGACCCGGCTGAGCTGGCTGCGTGCGTACGCGGCCGTCTGCGCCGGGTTGAGCACGCACACCCG